>CAWJJC010000020.1:0-777787 GCA_963843145.1 uncultured delta proteobacterium | reverse complement strand
GACCCATAGTCCGGACAAGGAATACGAGCAGCTGCCATTCCGCTCTCTCTGGCGGCGGACACTCGGCATGGGAGGTGACCGCCGGGGCGCAAGATGGTCGATTCCACGCCGCCGGAGGCTCACGGCCGGCTTGATCAATTGCAGGCTCCGGCAGGATTGGGAGGAGGCGAACCTCTCCTTGATCGAGATCCGAAAGGAAAGCATACCCCCAAAAGGCTCGCATCGGGGGGTGGGGGTCAGCCAGCGGCCCGGAGCGGTCTTCAGCCCGGGATAAAAAGACCTGGACGACCCCCGCCCCCGCTCCAGGAACTCCGCCAGGCGCTGGGCGTTCTGGACGGACGCCGGACCCTCAGCCAGGCGTCCTGAGGCTCCGTTCCAGGAGGTAGGCGCTGTTGACATCCAGACTGCCGCCCAGGTTCCGGGCCAGGTCCCGCACGCGCGCGGCCTTTTCGGCCCAGGTCACCACCACCCCGCAGCAAAGATCGCTGTGACCCCCCAGGTTCTTGGCCCGCTATGGACCACCACGTCGACTCCCATGGTCAAGGGGTTCTGTTTATTGGGGTGGCAAAGGAGTTGTCATTATCGTGGTGATGCCCGCTCCCGGGCTAAGGCCGCTACGCGGCGAATGTCGACTGACCAGGAGGGGATTGGTCAGGGATTCGATCACGATCACCGGGTCCGGTGGGAGGACCGCACGATGGCTTCAGCTTCGGTCGGCGCGAGGCGTAATCGATGTTCAGCCGCTTGAACTCGTTCGTAGCGATGGCGTGGGTCCCGCCGTACGTTCATCCATCAGGACCATGTGGTCCCCGGCGCCAGCAAAGGCCAGGATAGCCGTGCTCATGGCCGCCATGCCGGAACTGAAGAGGACTCCGTCCTCGCCTCCCTCCAGGGCGCACATCTTTCGAACCACCGCTTCCTGATTGGGGGTGTTGAAATAGCGCGGATAGGGACATTCCTCCCGGTCCAGGTATTCGTAGGAGGAGGAAGTGAAAATCGGAGTGTTCAGGCCCCGGGTGATGGGATCCCGGTAGCCGCCGCCGTGGACACACAGGGTTTCTTTTTTCATATTCCGTATTCCTTGATCTTGTTCTGTAGGGTCTTGCGGGTTACACCCAGGATCCGAGCGGTATGAGTGCGGTTGCCCCTGCCTGCTCCAGGGTCTTGAGGATGACTTCTTTTTCAATGTCCTTCAAGGAAGAACCGATGAGGCTTCTTGATTCCTGTTCTTCTTCCGGCGGCGGCTTCAGGACGGAGATAGGTCCTGGTTGAGAATCGTTTCCCCGCGGCTCATGACCACCATCCGTTCCACGTTATTTTCCAGCTCCCGGACATTCCCCGGCCAGGCATACCGGACCAGCGCGTCCATGACCTGCGGTTCAAACCCGTGAAGCGGTCGATTATTTTTGTCCGCATAGATTTTTAAGAAATGTTCCGCCAGAATGGGGATGTCTTCCTTTCTATCGCGTAAAGGCGGAATTTGGATCGGCACCACGTTGAGCCGGTAATAAAGGTCCTCGCGAAAGGTCCCTTCTTTGATGGCCGTCTCGAGGTCTTTGTGCGTGGCGGTGATAACCCGGACATCCACCCGGATGGTCTTGGTCCCCCCCACGGCCTCGAACTCCTGTTCCTGAAGGACCCTCAAAATTTTGGTCTGGGTAGCCGGACTCATCTCCCCGATTTCGTCCAGAAAAATGGTCCCGCCGTCTGCCAGTTCAAAGCGCCCTTTTTTTTGGAGAGGGCGCCGGTGAAAGCGCCTTTTTCGTGACCGAAGAGCTCGCTCTCCAGCAGGGATTCCGGAAGGGCGGCGCAGTTCACCTTGATATAGGGTTTCTCCTGACGGGGACTGTTCTGATGGATGGCGTTAGCCACCAGTTCCTTTCCGGTTCCGCTTTCCCCCCAGAAGCAACACCGTGGCATCGGTCGGGGCCACCAGGGACAGGGTCTCAAAAAGCTTTTCCATGGGCGGACTTTTTCCGATGATGTTGGAGAAATCAAACTGCACTCCCAACCGCTCCCGGTTGAACCGGTTTTCCTCCTCCAGTTGTCGGTAGCGAAGCACCTTCTTCACCTTCAAAAGGAGCTCCTCCATATCGAGGGGTTTGGTCAGGTAATCATCGGCGCCGGATTTCAGGGCCTCAACGGCGGAATCGATGGATCCGTAAGCGGTCATCATGATGACCGGTATGGCCGGGCTTATCTTTTTAATCCGCTGAAGGGCCTCAATGCCATCCAGGATCGGCATGCGGACGTCCATCAAAACCAGATCGTAGAAATGGCGGCCTACCCGATCCACCGCCTCCTGCCCGTCGGCGGCCTCCTCCGTTTCAAATCCTTCTTCCCGCAGGTGGGCCCGCAACATCAGGCGGTGACTGGGTTCGTCATCCACTAAAAGAACGGTTTGCTTCTTCAAGTCCTTCCTCCGTCGGCAGGGGCAGTTCAATGCGGAACAGGGTCCCCGAACCCGGTTGGCTCCTGACCGACAGGGTCCCCCGGTGTTTTTCGATGATCCGGTAGGCGATGGCCAGTCCCAGGCCGGTCCCTTTTCTCTTGGTGGTATAAAAAGGGTCGAAAATCCGGGATAGCTCTTCTGCGGACATACCCGGTCCGCTATCCTCGATCTCCATCACCAGGGTTCGGGCTTCCCGGTCGGCAGAGCAGCGAACAACGAGCGTTCCTCCCCCCTCCAGGGCCTCCAACCCGTTCAAGCCGATATTCAGCAAGACCTGGGTTAGCTGATCCCTGTCCGCCAGCAGGGGGGGAAGCCCTCCACCAATATCGGTGCGCACTTCGATTCCCCCGGCCCGGGCATTTTCCCTGATCAACCCGACACTGTGTTGAATGATTTCCGGCAGGGAAACCAATTCCAATACCGGTTCTTTCGGTCTGGCAAAATCCAGCAGGTTGGAAATGACCCGATTTAACCGGTCCACCTCCTGGATAATCACCTGACTGTATTGCCTCCCCTCGCTTTCCGGCGGATTTTTTTTAAAAAAATACTGGGCAAAACCTTTAATGGAAGAGAGGGGATTCCTGATTTCATGGGCCATGCCGGCGGCCAGGCTTCCCAGGCCGGCCAGGCGTTCGCTGGTTTTAATCTTCTCCTGCAGCGCCTTGATTTCCCGCAGATCTCTAATGATAAGGACGGATCCCAGGTCTTCCCCCGTATCCGAAACGACCGGCGCGGCGCTCAAGGAAACAGGGATCGTTTCACCGGGTCGGACCGGAAAAGGGGTCTCCTGGTCCTGAAGAGGCTCCTTCTTGGAAATAGCGACCATAAAAGGCTGGAGAAAAGGCTGCACTCTTTTTTTTATTTCCTGCCGGTCATCGACCTTCCCCGTCAGACCCAGGATGTCCCTGGCTCGACTGTTCAGGGTGACGATAGCGCCTGAGGGATCGAGAGAAATAAGACCGTCGGGCATGTGCTCCACCACGTGGGCGGTATAGGTGGTAATGGATTCCAGGGCCTTTTGGGCCACATAATAATTTTGAACCAGAAAAATAAAATAAAATCCGGCCGTCCCCAAGACCAGCAAAATCAGTCCCATCAGAAGGGTATGTCGAAGGTCGTTTTGGCGGGCGTCCACAAAAGTCCGGGTATCCAGGGCCACCAGGGCGAAGACCCGGCCGGTTTGGATTTCATCCAGGAGGTCCGTACCCCCACTCACCATGGAACGACGCATGGACATCATGCCCGACATGCCGGGACCGTTCATCCCCGGATATGGAAAAGGTTCCAGCCGCTTCAAAACGACAAATTCTCCCTTTTCCCCAAACCAGCTCTTGGGCCCATTCCCCGTGGTCATTGCTCGGAATTTCTCTTTTTGGGGAAAGGAAGTCCCGACCAATCGCTCCTCACTGTGGGCCAGAATAAGGCCGTTTTGATCCAGGAGGGCCACATAGCGGATATCAGAAAGAGTGGTTATCGAAGACATGATATCCTGAAGGTTGTCGAGCCGGCCCATCATGCCCATCATGCCGGTGCGAAAAGAGATCTCGAGGCTCTTGAGGATAATCTGCCCGTCCCGGAACAAAGATTCTTCCATCCGCATCTGCGCCCGATTTAAATGCCGATAAGTTGAGATGCCCAAGATGACCAGCAAAGTCACGACTACCGCCAGGATGGAGATGATCGGGAAAAATAGCTTTTTGCCTTGCGGGGACGAAACCTTTTTGTTGTAAAATTTCATGAGCGGACCCTCAACCCCTCAGGTAATATCTCAGGACTTCCCGAATCCTTTTCTTTTTAATCTATAACGAATTGAAATTTTAGTCTACATCCAAAGTGCATAAAATTTACCCAAAAGTATCGTTTTGAACAGGTCGAGTGCATAAAAATTATTCATCCAAATTATTCATTAAAGGACTTCACTTCACCTTTAACGAATACTAATATAATATAATCAATAGGTTATTAAATAAAGACCCTGTTGGCATCCCGGTTGCAATATATGAAAGCAAAACAAAACATTTTTAAGGAGGTAATGGTTATGAAAAAATTATTAATGGTTACGGTTCTGGTATTAGGGCTTGGGGTCAGCGGTTATGCGTTAGCCGGTTATTGGGGACCGGGAGGCGGCTGGGGCCACATGGCGGGGCCTGGCTATGGCTATGGTGGATCCATGATGGGGTCCGGCTATGGTTACGGGGGACCGATGATGGGTCCGGCCTACCAGGGCAACGGGGGCCAGTATTCCGGGATGCCCTGCTGGGACGACTCCTACGGGGCCACCGGCGGGCAGAAAGTGTTGAGCGAGAAAGACGCAGCCTCCATCGTCAGCAATTACATCGGCGGGAATCCCAACCTTAAGGCCGGAAAGATCGAGGACAAAACGACCTATTTTGAAGGTGAGGTCCGAACCAAAGACAACTCTCTGGTTTCCAAGCTGGCCATTGATAAGAATACCGGCTGGGTGCGTCCCATCAACTAATAACCTCAAAGAGAAAGGCCAAGGGGGATTCCCCTTGGCCTTTCTGTATTTTTAAGTCGGGCAACAATCCTTTACTTGTTTCAGCAAAGGTCCTCCAGTCTGTCAGGGCGAGTGAAGCGAGGCAATCACCGGTGCCGACCGGGTGATTGCCTCGACGCTTCGCTCCTTACCAAAATCGTTATATCACTTTCACCAGGCTGGCCATCCCCGCTTCCATGTGATAAAGGTTGTGGCAGTGATGAAACCAGACGCCGGGGTTGTCGGCGATAAATTCCACGGCGCCCCCGCCCATGCGGGCGGGGATAATGATCGTATCCTTTTTCACCCGGACGCCGGTTACCATTCCGCTTCCCACCAATTCAAAAAAATGGCCATGCAGATGCATGGGGTGGTTCATCATGCTCCGGTTGAAATATTCCAGGCGCACCCGCTCACCTTTTTTAAGGGTCAGATCCTCTGAATCCGGGTAGGCCCGGCCGTTGATGGTCCAGTAGGGGGAGCCCATCATTCCGCCGCTTAAGGTCATTCGGAAGACACGATTCGCCTCCCCCTGGACCGGAATCAGGTACTTCTCATCCATTCCTTCGAGGAAGCGGTAATCATTGATCCGAAAAGAGGCCTCGGGGGCGCTGCTGAAATCCCTGGCGCGAACCCCTTCATATAACAGAGTGCCCAGGATCAGGCCCCCCGACGGAGACCGTTCGTTCAGCGTGTAGACGGCCCACCGGCCGGGATGGTCGGCGGTCACCAGGACATCGTACCGTTCACCCATGCCGATCCGCAGGGCATCCACCGTAAAAGGAAGAACCGGCCGGCCGTCGGCATGAGTGATGGTCATGGAATGGCCGGCGATCCGCAGGGTGTAAAAGGTGGAGGAGGAGGGATTGCCGATTCGTATCCGCACCCGGTCCCCTTTCTTGACCTTAAAGTCCTGGGAGGCCTCCCGAACTTTCCCGTTGATGGTATAGACATCATAAAGAGGTTCCTGGAGTGGACCGCCGCCGCCGCCGCCGAACCGCCTTCTTCCCCTCATCCCGCCCATCATGCCCATCTGGGGGGCTATCCGGCCCATTTTGGAAGCCTCCGGGCCGCCGCCATCCAAGGTGGCCCAGTCTTCCAGGAGCCAGGAGAATTCCCGATCATATTTCAGGTCCTCCCGATTGGGTTCTACGATCAGGGTGCCGTATAATCCCCGGTCCAATTGATACGAGGCGTGGGAATGGTACAAGTACGTCCCCGGAGGGTTGGCTTCAAATTCATAGACGAAGGTTTCTCCGGGCTGGATGGGTTTCTGAGTGACAAAGGGAACGCCGTCCATACGGTTGGGAACCGGCAGACCGTGCCAGTGGACGGTCGTCCCTTCAGGAAGCTGGTTTTTAACCATGACCCGGAGCCGCTGGCCCTCCTTCACCCGGATTTCAGGCCCCGGGACCTGTCCGTTATAGGTCCAGGCCTTGAAGGACTTGCCGGTCCCCAGATCCACGCTGGTCACGGCGGCCGTAAACCGGATTTCTTTTACCGCGTGGGAAGGTGTGGGGGCAGCGGCCCCCATTAAATCAAGAGGCCGGGCCAGATGGGCCAAACCGACGGCTCCGCCCAGGGCGGAGTATTTAAAAAAATCCCTTCTGGTGAGTTCTTTCATATGATACTCCTTTAGACAAGAAACGGGTCAAAGGTTAGCCAAAAATAAGTTTTCTATTCCAGATCCTTTTTTCTTTTCTAGGTATTCTTCCTTGTTGATCTCACCCCGGGCATATCGTTTTTTGAGGATTTCCAGGGCCGATTCCGGGGCCGGCCCAAACTGCTGAACGGTCCCTTTCGAAGTCCGGATCCCCCGGACCAGCAGAACGATCACGAGGATGATTACCACCCAGAAAAGGATCATCCCCAAGGGCCCAAACCACCCCGTCGTCCCCCCCCAGCCCATCATGCCTGGCCCCCAGCCGTAATATTGGCGGTAATCGGCGAAGACCGATCCGGGCAGCACCCAGAAGCCGGTTAGAATTAACAATAAAAACAGAGCGCTGTACAATAGGTTGTTGGATTTCATGGCCATACAACTCCTTTCCTCTTTCCCCTTCGCCCTTTCAATCTCTCCCCATTGGGAGGAGGTGGGGGAAGGAGAAGATTAATTTGACTTCGCGGAGGCTTGCGAAAGGCAATATCCAGCATAATTTATTTCAATAATTATGCCATCCAAATATTTCGAATAACAGGCCGATATCTTTGTTAAATGGATTGGATTTTATTTACCGGTATTGTCAGTCGTTCGACAAAGATGTCGAAACCTCAGGGTCGGATCAAAAGGTTGGAAGGGCCAAAGGCATTGATTTATAACTAGAAAAGAAAGCGGGAAAGGTTCATTGTCAAGATTGTCGACATTCGACAATTTCCGTTAACGAATCGAACCCCAATAATCGAAAGCTTGCATATTCTCGATAAGGTTGTAATTTTATTTATTTATGTATTTTTATTAGTTTGCTACTATTAGATAGAAGTTGCTTGGATGAAGGGTAGAAGTAGCGACCCTCGATGCTTTGAGCCCCCAGATAGGCCTTTCATCCTTCGGGAGATCGAAAGTATTCCTATCGCCGCGTGAATACTTTCTTTCTTGAATTCCCAGCAATTCATCAAATGATCTCCTTTTATCAGGGCTAGGCTACACCTTTGACCTTTGTGTATCGGTCGCCAAGAAAAGAACCTTTAATCCAAGGACCTGCTGATGGAATATCCGCTTTACGCCACCTGCCCCGATGAACTGACGGACCTTTTGGCCAAGGAAATCGCTTCCCTGGGTGGAACCGAAGTGCGGACCGCCTACCGGGTGGTATACTTTTCCGCTTCGAAAGAAGTCTTTTACCGGGTACACCTGCATTCCCGCCTGGCCAGTCGGGTTTACCGGGTTGTAAAGGAAATCCCGGCGCACTCCCCGACTATAATCTTCGACAAGGCGAGACGGATTCGTTTTCACGAGCTCTTTTCCGACCGACAGGCGGTGAGCATCACCGTGGTCGCCGCCAACGAGGAAAGTCCGATTCCCACGCATTTGATCGGCAGTAAACTGCGCGAGGCCATCAACGATTGCTTTCAACATCACCTGAAGATCACCCCCAATCAAAGCTCCTGGGACGCCGTCATCGGGATCACCGGCTACTTCCACCACAAAAGGCTGATGGTCAGCGTCGATACTTCCCTGGAGAGCCTGCACCGGCGGGGATTCCGCGTGGAGGGCCATCCGGCCCCTTTGAAGGAAACATTGGCCGCGGCCCTGCTGGCGGTCTGTGAGTACGACGGGACTACGCCTTTCTTCGATCCCATGTGCGGGAGCGGCACCATCGTGGTCGAAGCCGCGCAAATGGCAATCAACCGGGCCCCGCTGATTAATAGGAAAAAAGGCGGTTTCGGCTTTGAACATCTGCTCGATTTTGATTCCGGGGTTTGGCAGGCCGTTCGGGACGCGGCACTGGCGGCGGAACGGCCCGCGCCGGCGGGGATATTTGCTTCCGATATCGATCCCCAATTTGTCAGGATCGCCCAAAAAACCGCCGCCAATGCCCGGTTGGAAACCGTGGTTCGGTTCGAGACCCAAGACTTCTTTCAGACAGAAAAGCCGGCGGAGAGCGGACTCTTGATCGCCAATATCCCTTACGGTGTCCGCATGACGGAAGAAGAGGTGACCCCCGAATTTTTGCGGGCCATCGGTGATCACCTCAAAAATCACTTTAAAGGCTGGCGCTGCGGGATTCTCGCGCCCGCGTCCGCACCGCTAAAGGAAATCGGCCTGAAACCTAAAAAACAGGCGCCGTTTCTGAACGGCACCGTTCCCGTCAAACTCGTTGTTTTTGATATTTATTAACATGGGAATTGGTCATGATTCGTTGTGAATGGTGTGGCCGGGACCCTCTCTATCTCTCGTATCACGACGACGAATGGGGGGTGCCCGTTCACGACGATCGGCGTCTTTTCGAAATGCTGATCCTCGAGGGAATGCAGGCCGGCCTGAGCTGGTTGACGATCCTCCGGAAAAGGGAGCAATATCGGCGGGCCTTTCAGGGTTTCGACATCGAGCGAGTGGCTGCCTATTCCGAGGGCGAGGTGCAGCGCCTATTGGCTGATGCAGGCATCGTGCGCAACCGGCTGAAGATAGAAGCGGCCATCAGGAACGCGCAAGGGGTTTTGGACATAATGGAGTCGTTTGGTTCTTTCGATTCGTTTATCTGGCGGTATGTCGATCGCGCCCCCAGGCAGAATACCTGGAAATCCCTGGCCGAATTGCCGAGCCGAACTGACCTTTCTGACAGGATGAGCAGGGACCTCAAGAAACGGAGGTTCAACTTTGTCGGCCCAACGATTTGTTACGCCTTTATGCAAGCCGTCGGGATGGTCAACGACCACACGGTCGATTGTTTTAGATATAAAGAGGTGAGGAAGATCGCCCGACAATAAAATGAAAGGAAAGGAGTTAGCGCATGAGCTACGAAAACATCCTGGTGAAAATCGGAGAGGATTTTGTTGCGGAATTAACCCTTAATCGGCCCAATAACCTGAATACCTTTAATATTCCTCTGGCAACGGAGCTTAATCAGGCCCTATTGGAACTCGACGCGGAAAAGCAGGTTCGAGTAATTCTCCTTAAAGGAGCGGGCAAGGCCTTTTGTGCCGGTATCGATGTCAGCGATTTTTTCAATAAGAGCGTTAGCGAGTATCGTGACTGGATAGAATGTATGGAGAATCCGCTGGTCACCATCAGCCGCCTGAAAAAACCGGTTATTGCCCAAGTCCAGGGAGTTGCGGCGGCCAATGGGGCCGGTCTAGTCGCCGCCGCCGACTTGGCCGTGGCCGGTGAAAAGGCGCGCCTGGGTCTGACGGCCATCAACGTGGGACTTAACTGCATCGGACCGGTAGTCCCGGTAACCCGGTCCATCGGGAGAAAGCGTGCGCTCGAATTACTGTTCTACGGTAATTTGATTTCAGCCCAGGAAGCCTTGGCCATGGGGCTGGTCAACAAAGTCATCCCGGAAGCCGATCTGGAAAAGGAAACCCGCAACTGGGCGGCAACTCTGGCCCAAAAGAGTCCGGTGGGGGTGCAGATCGCCAAGAAGGCCTTCTATGCGGCCGCGGATCTGGATTATTATAAAGCCTTCGAATATATGAACGAGGCGTTCGCCCGTCTTTGTTCTTCCGAAGATGCCAGGGAAGGGGTAAGTGCCTTTCTGGAGAAAAGAAATCCAGTCTGGAAAGAGAAATAGAAACAGCCTCGCAGTCAAAGAAGGTTGAGGCTGACTCAATCTGAGCGCCGATTTGCTCGGAAAGCTATTTTCCCATTTGAATTCACTAAATTTTTCACTAAAGGAGGAGAAATCAGTGAAAAATTTAGACCTGAAAAGCTTTCGTTTCCGGGGTCTTCATCCCCATATTTTCATCGGCACGGCCAGCGACCGCTACGCGGGCTGGATCGGCCAGATCTATTCCGCGGAAAAATACCAGGGCCGGATCACGCACCGGTCCCATACCGTGGGTGGGAAAGTTTACCGGGATGAAGTCGTGCCGGTGGACAGCGTCCGGGAGTATTTCGAGCACTTTTCCATTCTGGAACTGGACTACACCTTTTATCGACCGCTGCTGACGCCGGACGGAGAACCCACCTCGAACTACCATGTTCTAAGAAATTATACCCGTTATCTGGAAAAGGATGATCGGGTCATCTTAAAGGTGCCTCAAGAAGTCTGCGCCCTTAAAGTCCGCCAGGGAAACCAGACGGTCGCCAACCCCCATTACTTAAATTCCCGCGTATTCCTGGACCAGTTCTACCTCCCGGCGAATAAATTATTAGGATCAAATCTGGCGGGGATGGTCTTTGAACAGGAGTATCAGCGTAAAGAAGACCGGATACCCATCTCTCAACTGGCCTCCGGATGGGACGCCTTCTTTGAAGCCCTTCCCCGGGATGCCCGGTACCATCTGGAGCTGAGGACCGAAGCCTATTGGTCCCCGCCCGTATTCGAGATCTTGGAAAAGCACGGGGTCGGTCAGATCCTGTCGCACTGGACCTGGCTGCCGCCCTTAAGCCGGCAAGTGGCGCGGGCCGGCGGCCGCTGGGTCACCGCCGGCCGGGTGGGTCTGGTTCGCCTGATGACCCCCATCGGCAAGCGCTACGAAGACGCTTTCGCTCAAGCCCATCCTTTCGATAAACTCGTGGAGGGGATGCTCAGTCCGGGCCTGGTCCAGGACACCGTGGCGTTGATGAAACGGGCTGCCGAGAGGGAACTGGACCTTTACCTGATCATCAACAACCGGGCCGGCGGAAATGCCCCTTTAATCGCGCAGGATATCAGTCAGAAATTCCTCGAGGGCCGAAGCGGATGAGCATTGCCTCGACCCGAATTGAAGCCGGAAGAAGGCGGGTTAAGGCCGGATGGGCATTGATGTCTCCCTCGGCTACAGCCGGAGGACCGCACCGCTTCGCTCAAAGTCCCGTATGGCCAACTGCCTGCCGACGTTCATCATTTGACAGTTGTGTCCCTTTCAGTTACTATTAATCAATGAATGCCTATTTAGATAAATATTTAGTTCCCTTTCTAACCTTTCTAATCATCTTCTCTATCCTGCTTGCCGTTCGCGCCATTGTGATGCGTGCCCTTCATCACTGGGCGACACGGACCAACTCCCGGATGGATGATCTGATCATCCGGGCGATTAAAATTCCTTCCATTTTTTTGTGTCTGGCCATCGGGCTCCGCCTGGGAGTTGACCTGCTGGAACTTTCCTCCGGCATAGCATTTTATATTACTAAAGCCATTCATCTGGCCATATTGCTTTCAATCGTCATCGGGGTCGTGAATTTATCCGGAAGACTTTTTAACTTTTATATCGAAAAACTGGACCTACCCGTCCCAAGCACCGGGCTGGCTCAGGGAATTGTTAAGGGAATCATCGCGATCATCGGGTTCTTGACGGCCTTGACCATTTTGGGAGTTTCCATTGCCCCCATGGTTACCGCGCTAGGGGTCGGCGGCCTGGCAGTGGGTTTGGCTCTGAAGGATACCCTGGAAAACCTTTTTGCCGGAATCAACCTATTGATGGAACGGGCCATTCGTGTCGGTGATTTTATCCGGCTGGAATCGGGCCAGGAAGGAATTGTAACCGATATCAACTGGCGGACGACCCGGGTCCGGCTGCTGGCCAACAACATTGTCGTGATTCCGAACGGCAAGTTGGCCCAAAGTGTCATCACGAATTATTATTTGCCGGAAAAGCGCCTCTCGCTGCTTATTCCGGTGTCGGTCAGCTATGACACGGATCCCGAGCAGGTGGAGCGCATCTTGATCGAGGTGGCCAAGAAGACCGCCGGGGAGGTTCCCGGACTGTTGCCGGAACCGGAACCCTTTGTCCGCTTTATTCCAGGTTTCGGAGACAGCTCCCTGGATTTTACACTGATCTGCCAGGTTAACGAGTTTGTGGACAACTACCTGGCCCAGCATGAATTGCGGAAACGTATCTTCAAGCGTTTCAAAGATGAAGGCATCGAGATCCCCTTCCCGCAGCGTACGGTTCATCTGCGGCAGGAAAAGCAGGAGAGCGCATGAACAATCAAAACCAATCTTTCGCCTTCAGGCAGTGCGTCCTGCTGCTCAAATCGACCGGCAGGAAGGCCAGGGATCTGAAGGAACTGCGAGAGGCCATGGCGACGGTTTCCGACCGGTCCATCTACCATCATACCCATGAATATTTTCTGAAGGATATCAGCGTCGAGTATACCAACGATTTCGCCCATTGGGCGGGCGAATTTTTGGAAGAGCGTTCCCTGGCCGAACGACTGTCCATGGTGGACCCCTTCAGCCATACACATATTCAGGAGGTCCGCCAGGAGTTGTTGCTCATAATCGATACCTACCTGAACCAGTCGCCCCGACCCCGGGCGGTCTGGCCGGGAGATGAATTTTACTTTAATGAAACGGTTTCCGTGATTTTTCCGGCCGGGGTCCGTATTCGGAATCTGGCGGAATTTTTGATGGCCATCAAATACATCGAACCGGCCTCCATTTACTATCATTTTTATGAAGCCCGGGTGCGGTTGGGCAGCCGTCAGGATGACTTCTCCCAATGGATGGAGGATGTCCTGGGGGAGACGGCTCTGGCTGAAAGGGTCCGGACCATCGACCCCTTTATGAACGGCCTGGAGGATATTAAAGAGCACCTGATTCAAGAAGTGGAACAGAAGCTGAGAGCAGACATGGAGACCATCTCGCTATGATCAACACCTATACCGGTATCGCCCCCAAGGGGGATTTAATCCTTTTGAAGCGCATGGGGGACAGGCTGAAAGACAGGACCTTCCTGCACATAAATTCCACGAAAGACGGCGGCGGGGTGGCGGAAATACTGCAACGGATGATTCCCATGCTTCAGGAACTGGGTATCCGGACCCGCTGGGAAGTTATCGAGGGCGACGAACCGTTTTTCGAAACCACCAAATTGTTTCACAATGGCCTCCAGGGGGACGAGGTTCTCATCACCCCGGAAATGTGGGACTATCATCATCATATCAACCAGGTAAACGCCCAACGGCTCGATCTGGAAGCCGATATGGTCCTGATCCATGATCCGCAGCCGGTGCCCCTGATCGAATACAAGAAAGAAGGGCACTGGGTCTGGCGCTGCCATATCGACCTGTCCAAACCCTACCCGGAAGTCTGGCAGCCGATCAGCCGCTATGTCCAGCAATACCAGGGGGTCATTTTTTCCGTGGCCAAATTTGCCCAGGATCTGCCCCTCGACAAATTTATTATTCCTCCGTCCATCGATCCCATCAGTGAAAAAAACCGGAATCTTTCGCCCGAGGAGATCGACCAGGTCCTAAACGAATTGAACATTCCCCGGGATCGGCCGATCGTGCTCCAGGTCTCCCGTTTCGACCGGTTTAAAGATCCCATCGGGGTGATCCAGGCCTACCGGATGGCCAAAAAGTACAATGATTGCATTTTGATTCTGGCCGGCAGCACGGCGACCGATGACCCCGAGGGGGAACAGGTTTTGGCGGAGGTGCAGAATTATTGCCAGGGAGACCCTGATATTTTCTTACTGTTGTTGCCGGCCGGCAGTGATTTAAAAATCAACGCCCTGCAGCGGGCTGCCACGATAGTCGTACAGAAGTCGATCAAGGAAGGGTTCGGACTGACCGTCTCCGAGGCCATGTGGAAAGGCAAGCCGGTCATCGGAGGAGCGGTGGGAGGGATCCCGCTCCAGATCATCCACGGAGTTACCGGCCTTCTGGTCCATTCCATCGAGGGGGCGGCCTTCCGGATTCGGCAATTACTGAACAATCCGGAGATGGTCAGCCGGATCGGGGAACAGGCCCGGGAATACGTTCGAAAAAATTTTTTGATCACCCGTCAGATGCGGGATTATCTCGCCGTCTGGCTCACTCTGGAAAATAACGGCAGGCCTCGATTGGAACTGTAAAATTAGAGAAGGAACAACAATGGAAGATCGGTTAGGTGCGGTTTTGGAGACCGGGTTGTCCAACCAGAATCTTATTGTGGTTTCCAACCGGGAACCCTATATCCACAAAAATACCCGGGAGGGGAAGGTCGTGGATCAACCGGCCGGCGGTCTGACCTCGGCCCTGGACGATGTGATGCAATCCCTGGGGGGGACCTGGATCGCCTGGGGGAGCGGCAGCGCCGACCGGGATAGTGTGGATGAAAACGACCGGGTATCCGTCCCGCCGGATCAGCCTTCCTACCGGTTGAAACGGGTCTGGCTCAATCCCGGGTTGGTGGAAAATTACTATCACGGGTATTCCAACCAGGTACTCTGGCCCCTTTGCCACATCACCCTGGACCGGGTCTATTACCGCAATAAATATTGGGAAGATTATACTTTGGCCAATAGCCTCTTTGCCCGGGCCGTCGAGGAGGAAGTCAAGGACCCCTCCCTGGTCTGGATTCACGATTACCACCTCTGCCTGGTTCCCGGGGCCCTGCGCGACAAAAACCTTCCGGCGGTTATCGCCCATTTCTGGCATATCCCCTGGCCGGACTGGAGTGTTTTTCGGATCTGTCCTCAGGCCCCTGAGATTCTGAAAGGCTTATTGGGAAATGACCTGATCGGGTTTCAGATTCCGCTGTTTGTGAAGAACTTCCTGGATTGCGCCCGGGAGGGCCTGGGGGCGGAGGTGGATTATTCGCAGGAGACGGTCCGCTACGAGGGACATTTGACCCGTCTGAAGGCTTTCGCCATCAGCATCGATTTCAAGAAATTCAGCGCTATGGCCGAGGCCCCCCGGACCGAACGATTGATGGGCCGGATCAGAAAAAAATATCGTCTCAGCGGACAGGTGGGGGTGGGGGTCGATCGGCTGGAATACACCAAGGCCTTGATCAAGCGCCTGCAAAGCCTTCAACTGTTTTTTGAACGGTATGAAAAATGGAGAAATCGTTTCACCTTTATTCAAGTGGCCGTGCCGACCCGGATGCGGGAACCGTATTTGAGTTATAAAAAAACCGTGGAGGACCTGGTCGCCAAAATTAATCGCAAATTCGGGGGACCGGACTGGCAGCCCATCATTTACCTGGACACCAAAATCGATCATCCGGACCTGGTGGCCTATTACCGGCTGGCGGACCTGGCCATCATCAGCTCCGTCTATGACGGCATGAATCTGGTGGCCAAGGAGTACGCGGCGGCTCAGGTGGATGAAAAAGGAGTGTTGATCCTCAGCGAGTTTGCCGGCGCGGCCGAAGAACTGGACGGCGCTATTCTGGTCAATCCCTACAATCTGGAAGACTTCTCGGAGCAGATCAAGAAAGCCTTGCTCATGCCGGAGCAGGAACGAAAGGGCCGCATGACGGCCTTAAGAAGGCAAGTGGAGGAGCATGACATCCACCGCTGGATTTTTGATATTCTCGGGGAGATGCTCCACTTGTCGGGAATGCGGTCCAGGACCCAGAGTAATGTTTTTGAGCATTGGGACCGCATCGCCAAAGAGATTCAAGGCCGGCCGGTTTTCCTGTTTCTGGATTACGACGGAACCTTGACGCCGATCGTCTCCTCTCCGGAAAAAGCGGTCCTTTCCGAAGCCATGCGGGCCCGGCTCCAGCGTTTGAAAGACAAGGTCTCCCTGGCCGTGATCAGTGGACGGAGCCTCCAGGATATCCGCGAGAAGGTCGGGGTGGATGACCTGCTGTATGCCGGAAATCATGGGGCGGAGATAAGGGATGGCCTGGGAGTGTATGCTCTGCCGGAATGGAAATTCGATCGCCCGATGCTGGAAGAGTATCTGGGCCGCCTGCGGGAGGCGACGACCTACATTCCCGGGGTTTTCATTGAGGATAAAACGATCACGGCCAGCATCCATTTCCGCCAGGTTCCTATTCCCTATGTGGGAAAGCTCTTCAACCTTATTTTCAATCTGGCCAAGGAGTATGACCACTTTTTTGCCTTACGGTCCGGCAAGAAAGTCTTTGAAATCCGGCCCCTCCAGGCGCCGGATAAAGGCGTGGCGGTTTCTTTTATTTTGGAAAAGCTGGGACAAGGCAAGCTGCCCATCTATATCGGTGATGATGTAACCGATGAGGACGCTTTCCAGGCGCTGAAGGATAAGGGTCTTTCCATTTCGATCGGCGAGAGCCTGTATGCCGATTATTACCTGTCCAGCCAGTCGGAAATGGGGGAACTGCTGGACCGGCTGGAAAAACTCTGGCCAGAGGCGAGTTCTGGGATCAGTTGAATCCATTCCTGTTTCGGATTTAGGGATCATACCGGTGAGCGAGAGGAAAGTTCGACCCTTAGTCGGATTCTTCATCATTTTGGGAATTACTTTTTCGGCGGCGGCCATCGGGGGTTGGGCTTCGGCCAACGCCCCCGGTTTTTACGCCGAGCTGATCAAGCCTTCCTGGGCCCCGCCGGCGGCGGTCTTCGGACCGGTCTGGACCGTCCTTTACCTGCTCATGACCGTGGCCGCCTGGCTGGTCTGGCGTGAAGAGCGGGAGAAGAATACCCGGCCAGCCCTTTGCTTCTATCTGATCCAATTGGCCTTAAACGCCTTGTGGACCTGGGTTTTCTTCGCCTGGCGGCAGGGGGGATGGGCGCTGGCGGAGATTATCGCTCTCTGGCTGCTGATCCTGCTGACTCTGATCGCCTTCTACCGGGTGCGACCGTTAGCGGGCTATCTCCTTTTGCCTTACCTGGCCTGGGTAAGTTTGGCCACCGCGCTCACGGCGGCTTTATGGCAGCTTAACCCCAAGGTGCTTTAATTACCTCGGCCGTTTTTCCATAAGCTGGAGTAAAGGATTCATGGTTGGACTCTCTCCAGGGCGTTCGATAATACCTTCTGAAGACCGGCCAACCCAACCTTCCTGGTTTCCAATTGCATAATCCCGCAAGCGATTAAACACCTATCGTTAGCCTTCATTACTCAAAATCCACCTTATAATAAATGCCCCCGCCGCTCTGGGTGCCCCCCCTGGTTTCCAGTTCCAGGCGCGGCATGAGGGCGTAGCGCAGAATGACCTGGTAGGTATTGCTGAATAGGGATCCCCCCAGACCCAGGTAGAGGCGTGGGTCGAGGTATTTGCCCACGGTAACGATGGACTGGGAAACATCCCCGCCTTCGGATTGAATATCGAGGGTATCCAGCTTCAGGCGGCTGACCAGGCTGCTGTCCATTTTATCTCCCAAAAGAAGCTGGGCCGCCTTGCCCAAAATCGCCAGGTTCTGCTGGTCGGCACCGCGTCCCAGGGGTTTTCCGAATAGAATATAAGATAGCACATCCGTCTCCGACATGGCGGGCTGGGAATAGAGTCGGACCAGGGGCGACCGTATCGATCCGGTCACCACGACGCCGGCCTTGACTTCATCCACAAAGTCTTCCAGGCGTTGACTTCCCCGTATGGTCCGCACGGCCAGCAGGTCCAGGCCCGGGTTGTCAGGAGGGCCTTGGAACATCACCCGGCCCCGGGTGATGTTCAGTTTGGTTCCCTGAACAAGGTAAGTACCCTGGTCGGCTCGAATCTCTCCAGTCGCGTTCAGGTCCTTGGAGTTTTGAAAGGCCACCCGGATAGTTCCCTTGAGCAGGGTATCCAGACCGCCGACTTTCACCCGGACTTTTTCTCCGAAGACCAGATGGATTAGGCCCTGGATGGGATAAGACCGGCCCGCAGGGGGGGACGGGGGGGCATCCACGATCACCACATCGGGACTGGCTTTTATTATTCCCGAGATGGGATCCTTGGTGATCAGCGCTTCAGGGATTTCAATCTTGCCATTCACTTGGAGTTGGTCCGGGGTTCCGTTAAACGCCAGGTCCGGGTTGCCCAGGGCTTGAAAATTGGGCCGGTGGATGAATTGAAAATTCTTCCCGAGCAGCCTGCCCTGCATTTCGGTAATCTTCCAATCTTTCAGCCTGAAGACGGCTTTTCCATTCAAGGATCCGGGTCCGGAACGCAGATCCAGCGAGTCAATTTGAAGGCGATCGTCGCTGAGGGTCCCTTTGAGGGTTACGTCCTGGAGACGAAGGCCCAGGGAGGGCAGATCGGCTCCGCCTTCGGCCAGTTCCAGGTTTCCCCGAAGCGTCGGTTTTTCCCAGGTCCCTGTGGCGGAGAGGTCCCATTGCAGTTTCCCCCGGCTGGAACGAACCGCCTGGGGGAAAAGGGCGGTTAGCAGGCCGCTTTCTCGAAAGTTTCCCGAAAGACCGGCTTGCAGCGGACCGGAGGGATTTAATTTCAAGGGAAATCGGGTGGGGAGGGGCAAATTGAATTTTCCCGAGGCCTTTCCATACCCAGCGAGTTCAACCGCCAGATCGCCTTTCAAGGTCTCCTCGGCCCAGCGGACTCCCAGATCGGCCTGACGCACCTGGGCCCGGATTTCAGATCCGTTTTCTTTCCAGGCGATGGAACCCTCCAGGACCTTGGCCCCGCCATCGAGATTAAAGCGGAGCCCTTTGCTCCAGAATCCCTGAATCTGGCCCGTTAGTTGTCCTTGCAGGACAAGGCCTTGAGGCAGCCACGGTTTCAGGAGGTCCAACTGCAGCCCGTTTCCTTGGGCGTTTAGGCTCCCTTTTTCCGGAAATGAAAAACGGCCTTTTTCCGGTGAGGCGGCCTCGCCCCGGAATCGAACCCCCCCCAACCCGGATAAATCCCAGGAGGAACGAAGTCCCGTATCGTCCCAGGTCAGATTGAAATCACCCCGGTTTAATTCCACGGTCTGCCGACCGGTCCGGATTTTTCCCTTCATTTCGTTCCGGAGGTTTACTTCCAGGCGATCTTCCCCTGAAAATCGTGCCTGCAGCCGACCGGAGGCCTCTCCCTCCGGCTGAAGTTGCTCCAACCAGAAACGGGCGCGGGACAGATCGAACCGCTGCCATTCACCGCGTACCAAACCCGAAAGCGGCTTCAGCCCCAGATCCCCCTCGAGGGTCAGGACCTCCCCGCCCGCACCGGTGAGGACCAGCGGTGAAAGGCGGATTCGCTCCGGCCCGATGTTCAGTTCGGTGGGATCTTTCAGGCGGAAGGCCTTTCCCCGGGGGATTTCCCCGGCCAGGGTTAAAAGGGTCCCCTCCCAGCGGTTTTGTCGATAAGCCCCCTCCAATCCGGCTTGGACCTTTCCCTCCGGAGTCTGAACGGAAAGACTTATTTCCTGCCGGGCCATCGTCCCTTGAACCTTCAGGGAGAGGGAGTCAACCGGGAAGAAATTATACGTCCCTTTCCCAATCCAGGCCTTCAGGTCGACCGAAGGTTTCGATTTCTCCTGGTCTAACCCCCCTACCAGGTTAAACGTTTCAGCGGAGAGGTTATTCCAGGAAAAACGCTTCCCTTGCAGGGAGAGGCGGCCTGCCAGCTTTTGATTCCGCCAGCGGACCCAGCCGCTGGCCATCCCCCCTCCGCGGCTTTCGGGCAGCAGGGCGGATAGATCGGCGATCCGAGCTTCAAAGTTCAGACGTTCTACCCAGTCCCCGCGGGCCGTAAGTGCGAATCCTCGTCCCTGGAGTTCGGCTTTTTCAATGGAAAGACGTTCACCTTTCAAGGTGGCCCTGATCCCGCCCTGTAAATTTTTCCCCTGGAACCGACTTTCCAGCAAGCGGATGTCCAGGGTTCCTCGGGACAAGCCGGCCTCCGACCAAAGCAGATCTCCTTTGAGATCTACATTGATTATTCCCGGCCACCCGGCGTTAATCTGCTCCGGCTTGAACTGTCTGCCTTCCAGGGTAGTCTGAACAGAAAAATACTTTTCCCAGGCCAGTCTGACCCGCCCCTGCAAGTACCCCTTGATCCATTCTCCGCGGTCCACCCGCACTTCCAGTCCCGCCGTATTACCTTGAAAGCCACCCCGCAATTGGAGGGTCTGCCAGGTTTTAACGTTGTTTTTGAAATCGAAACCGCCGCTATAAGACGTCGGGTTTCCTGCAACCCGTAAAAACCCCGACACCCTGGCGGGGAAGTTCACCTCCCGGGATAGATCGAGACCATCCAGTTTTAAATCGGCCAGGTAGGCGGTGTCCGCCTGCTCAAAAATGATCGCTCCCTGCCCGTGGACCGTTCCCTCCCGGCCCTTTTCCCGGAGGGAGAACCCGTGCAGGGTAATCCGCCGCTGGGCTACGGCCAGATCGGATTGAAACAGGATTCGCTCCCCGGTTCCCGACCGGCCTTGAATCGCCAGCGGACCGGCCAACTGTTCCGGGCGGCGGCCTTCCTTCAAGCGAGCCTGCAGGAAAATCCGGTCCGAACCCCAAAGGGGCTTCTCCGGATAGAATTGAATGTCCAGTCCCAGGGAGGGAACGGCCAGACCCAACCCCAGCGCCCCTTTCAACCGCCCGGCGGTCAGTTCCAGTTCCAGGGGGTTAACGGCCAGGGTCCCTTGTTTCCAGGCCAGTCGACCGCCTATTTTTTTAATGACCAGCGGTGGTTCTTTGCCACTCTGGTAGCGGATGGCCTCCAGGAGGAAGGTTCGGACCTCCAGGTCCAGACGGCCCAAAAGGCCGCTGACCCGGGGCAGGGTCAAATCAAGCGGCTCCAGCGGGGATGGCTTTTTTTCAATGGAAATCCGGTTGGCGGCAATTTTTTCAAAAAGGATGCGTCCCCGTAGCAGATGGCTGATTCTGAAGGAGGTCTGCAACTGTTGAATTTCCAGTCGGCCTCCCTGCCAGCGGACCTGGACCCCTTCCAGGAGCAAATCGCCAGCCAGCCGGCCGGTTACTTTTTCGGCCCGGATGGTCAGGGACGTATATTGGGGGATTTTTTCCAGCAGCCAATGCACGCCGCCGGGGGTCCAGAGGAGGCGGTAAACCCCCCAGGACAACAGGGCCAGGATCAGGACCAGCAGACCGGCGCCGACAAGCAACCCTCGTTTCATAAGGCGAACCCCACGGAAAGATGAATCCGATATTGGTTGTCGGTTTCACCGATCTGGCGCGCCAGATCGAGTCGGATGGGGCCCAGGGGAGTATAAATGCGTAGGCCGAGACCGGCGCCTTGTTTCAATTTATATTGGCTGAAATCATCGAAGGCATTCCCGGCATCGTAAAAAGCCGCCAATCCCCAGAGGCGGGTTATGGCTTTTTCGATTTCGAGGCTGCCCACCAGCAGGTTTTTCCCGCCCACCACTTTCCCGGACGGATCCTTGGGTCCCAGGGATTGATACGCATATCCCCGGACGCTTTGATCCCCCCCGGCGAAAAAGCGGAGAGACGGTGGGAGGGTTTTTAACGGTTCATTCTGAAGGGAGGCGCCCATCTGACCCCGCAATAGGAGCGAGAAACCGTTTCCCAGGGGGATCAGGGCATCGCCTTGGGGAATGACCTGCAGGAAGGACCCGTCGGAGCCCAAGGCCGGAGTGCTCCCCCGGGTCTCGATGGAAATGCGGTAGCCCCGGGTGGGATGAACCGGGTCGTCGTAGCGGCGCTGCCAGAATCGGGCCCCCGGGATCAACAGGGTGGCAATCCCTTTCTGGTCGCCAATGGTATAATCTTCCTGCAACAGTTGCAGGGTGGCCGACCCCAGACGACCCCGACCGATACGCTGCACGTATTCACCCACGGCAAAGAGGGAACGTGTATCGTAGGTATCGGTAATTTCATGTTTATAGCCCAGTTTAAAAGCGGTCTTGTTGTCCAAATGACGGGTACCCGGCAGGATGTAATCGAAGCCCAATCCTTGAAGTCGCTCGGAAAGCCTCAGCTCGGCGCTGGCCTCGTGCCCCCAATGATTGAAATTCAGGTCCTGATAGCGGACCAGCACTCCCGGCCCGTTGTCGGTTTCGTAACCGACTCCGAACCGGAACCGCTTAAGTTTGGAAGGCGTCAGGTGAAGGCGGACCGGCACCCGGTAATCCTGGGCCTCTTCCTTGTCGGCCTCGATGGTGACTTCAGAGAAACGGTCGGCGTTGTTGAAGTTGAGTTGTGTCCGGGCCAGGCCTCGCGGGGAATAAGGCCGGCCGGGGCGGAAAGCCAGGTACCGCCGCAGAAAGGATTCCGGAAAGGGTAAGGGCGGGACAAAGACAACCTCCCCGAAGTAATACCGGGGGCCGGTATCCAGGGTCAGGTCTATTTGAGCCGAATCTTTTTCTAACGACAGATGAATGACGTGGGTGGAAAAGTAGGCGTCCAGGTAGCCGGATTCACGGGCCGCGTCCTGAAGGGCGGTTTTTCCCTCCTCATACAGGTCCTGCCGGAGCATATCTCCCTCTTTCAAAGGAAATAAGGGGATATTCTTCCGGAGTTTGTCCATTTCGGACCCGGGTCCTTGAAGCTCTATTCTTAGGGCTTGAACCCGAACCGGAGGTCCAGGTTCAACGTGGACCCGCAGGACAAGCTTATCGGAGGACCTCTTGATGGCGGTTTCCACACGGGGATGATAGAAGCCGAAAGGCTTCAAGGCTTCCCGGACCTTCAGGGGTACATCCTTTTGGAAAAGGGCCAGCAACGGTTCATCGACTCGATCTTTATCCAGAATTCCTTCCGGTAGGGAAAGAGCCCGTTCCACGTTTTTTTGGGACTCTCCTTCCAGTCCTTCCACCACTACCGCTAAAGTCGGCGCGGCCCCCGAGGAGACCCCTGAAACAGCGAGGGTTATAATCGTGCAGATAAAACCTGCCTTGAGGAAGGCGTTGAAGGATTTAAAAAAATGCATGGCTTTCTCCCAGTTTAACCTAAAGCTTTCATAATTTAAAACAGGAAAGGGTGATGCTTGGAAATAATCCAAGTCAGAGAGCGCGGCGCATCGTTTTCCGCTTGAAATCAAAGTTAAACTTTTCCATACTAAAACCGCAGGCCCGGTGTGGGTACCCACGAAGCCTGAGAATAAGGAGTTCTTTTTGCCTCAATGGAATTTTTTGTTTGGTGGTTTTGTGGGGCTCTATCTGCTTCAGTTGATCTTCGCTCTGGGGATGGAGCGAATGAACCGGGATCATCAGCAAAAACATGGCGGCCGGGTACCGGAGGGATTCGAAGGGTTCATGGATGAACAAAAAATGAAACAGACCATTGCCTATTCGGGGGAGCGGAGCCGATTCGGGTCGATTCACCTGGTCTTTTCCGAACTCTATTTCCTGGGTCTGATTCTCTGGGGCTTCTTCCCCTTCTTGGATAACCTGCTGACGCGCCTGTCCTGGAATTCGGTTCTCACGGGCCTGTTGTTTTTTATGATCCCCGGGCTTTTGAATGCCTTACTGGATCTGCCTTTTGATTATTATCAAGCCTTTGTGCTTGAAGAAAAATACGGGTTCAACCGGGCCACCCTCAAAATTTGGATTTTAGATCACCTGAAGGCGGGCCTGCTTTCGTTGCTTCTCTTTACTCTGGTCTTTTCCTTGGTCCTCTGGCTCATTCAGGCCGCCCCTCAATTTTGGTGGGTCTGGGGCTTTCTGTTCCTCTCGTCATTTCAATTGGTGCTGGCCGTACTCTACCCGGTACTCATCGCTCCCCTTTTCAATAAGTTCGAAGCCATACAAGAGGAAGACTTAAGGGGAAAAATCATCGGGCTGATGAAAAAGGCCGGGGTCGGTCTGAAAGGGATATTTCAGATGGACGCCGGAAAACGCAGCGGCCATACCAATGCCTATTTTACCGGATTGGGGAAAACCAAACGGGTGGTTCTGTTCGATACCCTGATCCAGGCCCATCCCCAGGAAGAAATTATAGGCATCTTGGCCCACGAGCTGGGGCACTACAAAAGAAGACACATCCTTAAACTGTTTCTGCTGTTTGCCGCCTCTACCCTGGCCGGGCTTTATCTGGCCGCTCGATTCCTGGGTTGGTCCGGACTCTATTATTCCTTCGGCTTCGGCGAACCCAAGGCCTATGTCGGTCTTTTTTTACTGGGCCTCATCGGACAAAAAGCGGCTTTCTTCCTGGCCCCTTTTTCCCTGGCCCTCTCCCGACGCTATGAACGCCAGGCCGACGATTATGCCCTGGCCAAGATGGGAACGCCCGAACCGTTGATCGAGGCCTTTAAACGGATGGCGGCCGACAACCTGACCAACCTGAATCCCCATCCCTTCTATGTCCGGTTTCATTATTCCCATCCCCCACTAGTGGAAAGGATCAACCGGCTTAGAAAATTGGCTGGATAAATGGAATTTTTCGCCGTCTGTACTCCAGGATTAGAGTCTTTTACCGCACACGAGCTGGAGGTCCTGGGGCTCTTTCCTCCAGACCCGGGTTCATCAGCGCCGGAGCACCCGGCCGTTGAGGAGATCGGCGGGATTTCCTTTTCGGGGGAGCTGACGGATCTCTATCGGGCGAATCTTAATTTGCGGACCGCCGATCGGATATTGGTCCGCTTCGGGACTTTTCGCGCGGCCGCGTTCAGCGAGTTGCGCCGCAAGGCCGGTCAACTTCCCTGGGAAGAGGTTCTCCCACCCGGGAGCCCGGTAGTTTTCCGGGTCACCTGCCACCAATCCCGACTGTATCACCAGAAGGCCGTGGCCGAGCGTCTGGCCGGGGCCATTACCGACCGGTTGGGTCGACTTCCCTCCGTTCAGGCGGGGGAGGAAAACGAAACATTCCCAGGGCCGCAAATCATCATGGCCCGGGTGGTAAATGACCAGGTGACCGTCAGTCTCGATTCTTCGGGATCGTTGCTCCATCGAAGAGGATACCGGCTGGCGGGGGGGAAGGCCCCGCTGAGAGAAACCCTGGCTTCGGGACTGCTCCTGGCCTCCGGATGGGACGGGGCTTCTCCCTTGATAGACCCTTTTTGCGGTTCCGGCACCATCCCCATTGAAGCCGCCTTGCAGGCTTATAACATTCCGCCGGGATTGAACCGGCCCTTTGCCTTTATGAACTGGCCCTCTTTTGAGGCCCAGAAATGGCAGTCTCTTTTGAATACCCCCGTCCCCAGGTTGAAGGGTTTTACCCCCAGCCTCAGCGGATCGGACCGGGATCAGGGGGTGATCAAGACCGCCCGGGAAAATGCCGAAAGGGCCGGGGTGGGCCGCCTCATCGAATTTTCCTGCCGGGCCGTTTCGTCGATTGAGGTGCCGGCGGGACCCGGCTGGGTGGTTACCAACCCGCCCTTTGGGGTTCGGGTCAGCCGGCAAAAAGACCTGAGGAACCTCTATGCCCAATTCGGCAAGGTCCTGCAATCAAAGTGTCCGGGCTGGCAGGTCGCTCTCCTTAGCTCGAGTCTTCCCTTGACTCGGAATACCGGGTTGAGATTTGATCAAGGAATATCGTTATCTCATGGAGGATTGCGGGTCCGGATCCTGCGGGGCACGGTGGAGACAACTTGATATCACTGGCGAAAACGATTGTCCCCTGACCCGCCCTATGATAAATAGAATCTATATGGATCCGAAGTACCCCACCCCTTCGTCCCGGGAATCAACCCTGCCTGTCCGGCAATTGGCCGAGCAAGTCCTCTCCCGGACGGCCGGCGCTCCCCTGGTTAGCGGAAACGCCCTCCGTCTCTTAAAGGATGCTCGGGAAAATTACCCGGCCTGGATAGAGGCCCTGCTTTCGGCTCGGAAGTTCATCCATTTCGAGAGCTACCTTATCCACGAAGATGAAGTCGGCCGTCGGTTCGCCGAAATATTGACCGCCAAGGCCCGGGAAGGGGTCAAGGTCCGACTCCTCTATGACTGGGTTGGCGGCTTCGGCAAGACCTCCAGACGATTCTGGAAATACCTGCGGGATACGGGTGTGGAGGTGCGTTGTTTCAATCCGCCTCACTGGGACAGCCCGCTGGGCTGGATCACCCGGGACCACCGCAAGATGATCGCCGTTGACGGTCGTGTGGCCTTTGTCACCGGTTTATGCGTAGGGCGGATGTGGGCCGGTGAACCCGAAAAGGGGATTGAACCCTGGCGGGATACCGGCGTGGAGGTCAGGGGCCCGGCCCTGCTCGATCTGGAACGATCCTTTGACGAGGTCTGGGCTACCGTGGGCGAACCCTTGCCGCCCGAGGAGGTCCCTTCTCCGGACCGGATCCAGCCGGCCGGAAGCGTCGCCCTGCGGGTGATCGGCACCGTTCCCTCCACGGCCGGCCTCTACCGCTTGGACCTGCTGATCGCCGCTCTGGCCCGGCGGACCTTGTGGTTGACCGACGCCTATTTTATTGGGACCAGTTCGTATGTTCAGGCCCTACGGGCGGCCGCCCAGGACGGTGTGGATGTGCGCCTCCTGCTTCCCGGGGCCACGGATATTCCCCTTCTGCGGGGAATTTCCAGGGCGGCCTACCAGCCTTTATTGGAAGCCGGAGTCCGGGTTTTTGAATGGAACGGCCCCATGATTCACGCCAAAACGGCCGTGGCCGACGGCCGTTGGGCCCGAGTGGGTTCCACCAACTTGAATATCGCCAGTTGGATGGGCAATTACGAACTGGATGTGGCCGTGGAGGACCAGACCTTCGCCCGGACCATGGAAAATATGTATGAGGAAGACCTGAGGTCGTCCACGGAAGTGGTCATCAGCCCGCGAGGTAGGGTTAGCCTTTCGTCGGCCTCTCCGCGACGAACCTTTCTTGACCGATCCTTCAGTTCGGGCAGTGTAGGGCGGGCGGGAATTCGGGCCATCCGGCTCAGCGGCACCGTGGGGGCGGCCATGACCAACCACCGCCTCTTGGGCGCCGCAGAAGCCAGGATCACCGGCCTGGCCGGGGTGCTGCTGCTGATCGTCTCCCTGCTTTTGATCTTCTGGCCCCGGTGGGCTACCCTCCCCTTAATCGTCTTTTGCGTCTGGATCGCCTGGTCCCTATTGATCCGGACGTTTAAGCTGTTCCGGGAAAAAAAGAGTGATGACCAAGACAACGAAATTTCAGTCACAGAATCCTGAAACCGACTCCCGGAAGGGGAAACCCGATTTTTTTCGGGTAATGACTTACAATATCCATAAGGGCCGGGGAATGGACCGGCGCAACCGAATTCAACGGGTCGCCGAGATCCTTCAGGGCCTTAAACCGGATATCGTGGCCTTGCAGGAAGTCTTAAGCGTAGAGGGTAAAGAGCCGGAAGCCCACCAGGCCCGATTTATCGCCGAGGCGCTGGGTTTTCATTTCCGGATCGGGGAAACCCGCCGGCTCCGAGGAGGGGCCTACGGGAATGTCACCCTGAGCCGTTTTCCGGTGATTTTCGAAAAACACTATGACCTCAGTCATGCCGGGAGGGAAGAAAGGGGCTGCCTGCGAACCGACCTCCGACTTGAATCCGGCCGTCTGCTCCATGTCTATAATCTTCATCTGGGGACGGCTTTTCACGAGCGCCGAGTGCAGGCCCAAAAACTTTTTGACCAGCAAATGCTGAAGGAAGGGCGGCGCATCGGTGCCGGGCTCATTGTGGGGGATTTTAACGAATGGATACCGGGGCTGGCTTCCCACCTTTTGGGAACCCATTTCCAGCGCGTACGGATTAAGACCCGCTGGTCCAGGTACCGGACCTACCCTGGGGTGCTGCCCTTGCTATCCCTGGATCATATCTATTTTGAGAAACACCTCGAACTGGTGCGGGCCGCTTTGATTCGGAACCGCAAGACTCTTTTGGCCTCGGACCACCTGCCTGTCGTGGCCGATTTTCGCCCTGCCGGGTGATCCATTGTCTGCCGGAAGAGGGGGCGGAGGGTTCATGAGTCACGATAGTGGTAGGGAGGTTTCGCCGAGCCGTCCGAACTTTGACTCCCTACGAAGGTCCTACAATCTATAGTACATTGGAGGAGGGCATTATGGCTGGAAAAAAAGTTATCGTGGAAGGGCTGGCCAGGCTGCCGGCCTTCTGCCACGCGGTGATGGCCGGTGATTTCATTTATGTCTCCGGAATTCTGGGCACCAAACCCAATACCCTGGAACTGGTAGAGGGCGGAACCGGTCCGCAGACCACGCAGACCCTGCGGCACATCGAAACCATCCTGCGGGCCTGCGACGCCGCGCTGGAAGACGTGGTCAAGGTCAACGTCTTCCTGGCCGACATGGGGACTTTTGCCGAGATGAACCAGGCCTACCTGGCGGTCATGGGGACGGATCCCCCGGCGCGGATAACGGTGGGAAGGGTGGAACTCGCCCTGGGCGGAGCCGTGGAGATCGACTGCGTGGCCTACAAGCCCCGGGGGTCTACGTTTACGGTAAGCAGGCTCCAGGTTGTTGAACCAATACCTTTGGTCGTGGTGGCCTCTGCCGGCCAAGGAGGGCCGAGGGCAAGAGCATAGCCGGCTTCTGGTGGTCAAGCGTTTTCTCTTTTTTGTCGACCAATAAAAGTATATACTGAAGAAATAATTTGATATTTTAAGGGGGCCACCATGACCAACCCGAACAACCCGTCTCAGCAGATCCAAATCAACACCGGCGACGAAATGATGCGCGGCCGTTACAGCAATTCCTTGATCGCTTCCCACAGCCCAGAGGAGTTCATCCTGGACTGGCTTTTGAACTCCCCCAGTGGGACGTTTTTAGTTTCCCGGATCATGGTCAGCCCCAGCAACTTGAGGAGGATCATCAACGCCCTGGAGGATAACCTGGAAAAGTATGAACGGCAATTTGGTCCAATAAAGGTGGTCGACCAGGGCGAACAGAAATTTCACTAGGTTCGGAACCCGCCCTGTTGAATTGTGGGTTGAAGGCCCTCCCACTCAAGAGGGCGAAGAGTCGAGAGCCTGAGGGGCTTCTTCTCTTTTTGCTTGGCGGGTCTCCATTATTGTAGAATTCTCTATGTCGGAAAAAGAAAAAAATCAAGTTAACGATGAACCCGCCGGGTTTGACGCCGAACTTCCTTTCGTGGATCAGAGCTATTTTCCTTCAACGGAAGAAACCCGGGCCATTCTTTCTTTGCCCCTAGAGGAGCGGCTAGAATCTATCTTGAACTCCCCCGATCCGAGGGAGCTGGTGGCTCAGATCCCGGAAACCGATCTGTTCCTCACCGTCAAAGGGTTGGGAATTAAGGAGAGCGTTGATTTGATTTCCCTGGCCACCCCGGAGCAAATCGTCCATTTATTGGACCTCGACCTCTGGAAAAAAGATCAATTGAATCAGGAGAATAGCATCGTTTGGCTGGAGACGCTGGAGGCCTGCGGGGAGGAAAAACTTAGACAGCTTTTTGACACCGTGGATTCCGAGTTACTCGTGGCCCTTTTTCAGAAGCTGATCCGAGTCGTCAAAATGGAAAGTCTGGACGATGAAATAGGCGAATCCCTGGATAATAACGGCTTTACTCTGGACGGCTATTATTATGTGCAATTTCTAAGTGGAAAGAATGCGCCTCTAATAACCCGATTTCTGAAATTCCTGAGTACCGATGACCCCCTCTATTATCAGAATTTGTTGGAATGGGTCCACCTGCGCCTGCCGCTGGAAGAAGAAGAGACCGCCCTTCAATGGCGCCGGGGACGATTGGCCGACCGGGGTTTTCCCGAGTTTTATGAGGCCCTGGAAATCTACCAGTATGTTCCCAGCGATCAGGTTCGTAAGGAGAAATTTCCGGAACGGTCCCTGCCGGAAGCCTCTTTTTATCCTCCCAGCCACCTCGAATCCGCCGGGGAGGGAACGTTCCTTTACGCCGCCTTGAACCGGGGGGTGGAGGAAGGGGAGATCACTCGAATCAAATGGGAACTGGCGCACCTGGCCAATCAGATTTTGGTGGCCGACGGCGCCGAGGTGAATGAGCCGGCGCCGATCTACCAATCGGTCCAAAAGGCCTTCCAATTCCTGGATCTGGGGTTGCGCCATTTAAGTCGGGATGATTTGGGGACGGCCGGAGAGATCCTGAGGAGTATCCCCCTCCTCCGGGTTTTTCAAACCGGGCACAGCCTGGGTTTGGAACTGAAATTCCGGGCGGAAGCCATTATTCGCAGCGGGGAATGGTACCGGGATATCCTCCTGCGGGAGGAGGTACTGGATTCGCCTTTCAAGGAAACGATCCGGGGCCTTCTTTTTAAAAGGCCGCTGTATTATGATCAATCCGGAGGCGGGAATTACCGTCCTTTCCAGGACTTGAGGGCACTCGCAGAGACCGGGGCGTTGCTGGATAAACTGGCCGAACTGGGCCGATTGATCTCCCAGCGCCTGGGGGTCGCCGCGGAGGAGATCAATCGCCTTGGCACGGTTTCTCTTTATCAACCCGATCCCCCGCTAAGCGCTGTTTGTTTGACCGTCTTGGCTAACCGGATGCTACGCGGACAGACCGTGTTGCAACCGTTGACCGTTGAAGATTGGAAGCGGGTGAAGGGTTTGCTTTTCGAACAAAACCCGGAAGCCGGACTTACTCCAGCCGGGTCAAAAGTTTTTCAGCTCGGCTATCGCTTATTCACGGATAAGGGCCCGGAGTTATCGCCGGCTGAAGACGAAGTTCTGCGCTGGTGGCTGGAGTTCCTGATTAGTAAACTGGAGGCCGAACTGGGAAGGATCCCGGCCGGCGGGAAAGCAGACCCCAGATTTGTTTCCGGGTTTATCATCCTGCGGCCCGTAAGTTGATGGATTCTTTCTTTTGCCTTGCCTTTTTTAGCCGGCGGCATTAAAAAAAACTATGCCTTCCTTAGCGATTATCATTTTAGCGGCCGGAAAAGGGACCCGGATGAAATCGGACCGGGCCAAAGTCCTCCATCCTTTGTTGGGGCGGCCGTTATTAGGCTACGTTTTGGACGCGGCCAACGCCCTGAGGCCCGAAAAAACGGTGGTGGTCATCGGCCATCAGGCGGAAAATGTGCGGCAGGCCTTTGACCGTCCAGGTTTGACCTTCGTCACCCAGGACCCCCAGTTGGGGACCGGCCACGCGGTGCGGCAGACCTCCAGGATTTTGAATTCCTTTCCCGGAATAATCCTGGTCTTGTCCGGAGACGTCCCTCTGCTCAAGAAGGAGACCCTGGGAAAAATCATTCGAACCCACCGGAAGAAGAAATCCCCGGTTACGCTGTTAAGCACCCGTTTACTTCAGCCGCTGGGCTACGGTCGCATCCTCCGGGATCCCCAGGGCGACCTAAAGCGAATCGTTGAGGAAAAAGATGCCACCCCGGAAGAACGTCTGATTCAGGAAGTGAATGCCGGGATCTATTGCTTTGACTCCGGATTTCTTTTTTCCGCCCTGCCTAAGCTCTCCCGAAAAAACCGGCAGGGGGAATATTATTTGACCGATGTCATTCAACTGGCCCGGGAATCCGGGCAGTCGGTTTCGGTGTTGCTCCATCCTCAATCCGAGGAAGTGCTGGGGATCAATGATCGAACGGAATTGGCCCGAGCCGGCCTGATCCTGAGAAGGCAAATCAACGAGGAATGGATGAAACAAGGGGTCACTTTATTGGATCCGGAAAATACCTATATCGAAAAGACCGTTAAAATCGGCCCGGACACCACCATTGGACCCTTCACGGTTATCGCAGGTCGAACACGCATTGGCAGACGCTGTCTGGTGTCTTCCCAGGTAATCCTTGAAAATGCTGTTCTGGAAGAGAGCGTCAGCGTGCCTCCTTTTTCCCATATCAAAGATCGAAGGGTAACCGCTCGGAAAACGGACGTTCCTGTTATTAAGATATGAGGTTTTCGCCCTCTTGGATGGGTAATCGCAATTAGTAACTTTTGCCCGGATTCGAAGTCGGGAGTACTTTTGGAAAACCCTTTCGGCAAGACCCGACGGCCATACCAGAAGTTGGGGTCGGGGTACCCACCCAAAAGGGCGAAGAGACAAATAATAAGGACGAGGTGTCACTATGTGTGGGATTATAGGGTATTTGGGGCCTAAGGATCCGGTGGGGATCATCTATGAGGGGTTGCAGCGCCTGGAATATCGGGGGTATGACTCGGCCGGGATTGCGGTGATTCAGGACGAAGGGTTTGCCATTCGCCGCAGCGAGGGCAAATTAAACAAGTTGGGGGAGATCCTGGCCCGTGATCCCCTGGTCGGCCGAATCGGTATCGGTCATACCCGCTGGGCTACCCATGGACGGCCCTCGGAAACCAATGCCCACCCCCATGTGTCCGGACAAATCGCCGTGGTCCACAACGGGATCATTGAGAACTATCTGGAGCTGAAAAATCAACTCATTGGGGAAGGGCATCGCTTTTCTTCGGAAACCGATTCGGAGATCGTGGCGCATCTCATCGATAAATACGTCCGGGATCTGGATCTGGTTCAGGCGGTCCGGAGAGCACTGGAGGATATTAAGGGGTCCTATGCCCTGGTGATCCTCCATCAAAAAGACCCCCGGACCATGATTGCCGTGCGGAAAGAATGCCCGCTGATCATCGGTCTTGGGGAAGGCGAGCTTTTCGTAGCTTCCGATGTCCTGGCTTTTTTGCATCATACCGACCGGGTCATTTACCTGGAAGATGGGGACCTGGCCGTCCTGACCTTGCCTCAACCCGCGATATTCAACTGGAAAAAAGAAAAAATTGAAAAGCCGGTTCAGAAGATTTCCTGGAATCCGGTTATGGCCGAGAAGGCCGGCTTCAAGCACTTCATGCAGAAGGAAATTTTTGAGCAACCCCAATGTATCATTGATACTTTCCGAGGCAGGATTTCACCGGAAACCGGGCAGGTGACGCTGCCGGAGTTCGGGCTGGAGGCCGGGGAACTCCGGAAGATCAGCAGGGTGGTCATTGTGGCCTGCGGGACCTCCTGGCATGCCGGACTGGTGGCCAAGTTTCTTATTGAGGAATACTGCCGCCTCCCGGTGGAGGTGGATTACGGTTCCGAATACCGTTATCGGAACCCGATCATCAATCCCCAGACCCTGATTATTCTGATCTCCCAATCCGGCGAGACCGCCGATACCCTGGCCGCTATGCGGGAAGGACGGGCCAAGGGCGCCCGGATCCTGGCCATCTGCAACGTGGTGGGCAGTACCCTGGCCCGGGAAGCGGACGGGGTAATTTATACGCACGCCGGACCGGAGATCGGGGTGGCCTCCACCAAGGCCTTTACCACCCAATTGGTCGCCCTAACGCTCCTGAGCCTGCATATCGGCCAGGAGCTGGGTTGCGTTTCAACGGAAGAGCGCCTCCGGGTCGCCCGGGACCTGTTGCTTCTGCCCCGCGGCGTCGAGGAGATTCTGGAAAAAGAAGGGCTGATTCAGGCGGTGGCCCAAAGGTACTTTCAGGCCCAGGACTTTCTTTTTCTGGGACGGGGGATTCATTACCCCATCGCCCTGGAGGGGGCCTTAAAACTCAAAGAAATTTCTTATATCCATGCCGAAGGCTATCCGGCCGGGGAGATGAAACATGGTCCCATTGCGTTGATTGATGAGGACCTGCCCACGGTTCTTTTGTTGCCGGAAAACGAGATCCTGGAAAAGGTGCAAAGCAACCTGCAGGAGGTCAAGGCCCGGGGCGGGAAGATCATCGCCCTGACCGATCAGGAGGAAGGGGCCGGGTTCAGGATCGGAGCGGATGACCTGCTGCGGGTCCCTAAGATCCATTGGACGCTTTCCCCGATCCTCTTCACCATCCCACTGCAGCTTCTGGCCTACCACGTCGCCGTGCTGCGGGGCACGGATGTGGATCAGCCCAGAAACCTGGCTAAGAGCGTAACGGTGGAATAGCCATCAGGGGCGGAGTACTGTAAGTCTAGCGCAGAGGGTATGAGCAGCGGGGTAAAAACAAAAAGCCCGGGCGTTAAAAAAAAGACGCTCAGCGCAGCGCGCAGCGCGCTAAGGGAAAAAACAAGCGGAATAACCGGACCGGGCCAAAGCCAGCGATTAATACCCTTTGAAGAGATCCGACCCTCGGCCGGTCATCCGACCGGAAAGAAACGAAAAAAATGCCCGGATTGCCATTACTGTCAAGGTTGTTCCCAGGACCGCTGCCGCCTCTGCCGGGCCGGCCGGAAACCGGTTCGGGTAAAACTTTCTCTGGTTGAGCAAGTTGCCTTGTTCGAAAAGATCAATCGTCCTAAAAGGAGAAAGCCGTCCGGATTTGGGCGGCGATAACCCATGAAACACGCCTTTCCCGACATAACCAGCCTCATCGGCCATACCCCGTTGATCAAATTGAATCGACTTAATCTCAATAAAAAGGCGGCGGTCTGGGCTAAGATCGAGTCCTTTAATCCTGGCGGATCGATCAAGGACCGCGTCGCCTTGTCCATGGTGGAGGGTGCGGAAAAAAGCGGCGCCTTGACTAAGGATAAAACCATAATTGAAGCCACCTCGGGAAACACTGGAATCGGTCTGGCCCTGGTAGCTGCCGTCAGGGGGTATCCACTGCTTCTGGCCATGCCCGAATCGGCCAGCATTGAACGCCAAAAGATCCTCCGGGCCTACGGGGCCAAGATCCTCCTGACGCCGGCTCACCTGGGCACCGATGGGGCCATCGAAAAGGTCTATCAAATGGCTCGGGAGAACCCGGAACGCTATTTCTTGCCGGACCAGTTTAATAACCAGGACAACATCATGGCCCACTACCACGGCACCGGCCGGGAAATCTGGGAGCAGACCGGGGGCAAGGTGACCCTGGTGGTGGCCACTATGGGGACCACCGGAACCCTGATGGGCCTGACCAAGCGGCTCAAGGAATATAACCCGAACATAAAAATAGTCGGCGTGGAGCCTTATTTGGGTCATAAGATCCAGGGCCTGAAAAATATGAAGGAGTCATACAAGCCCGGTATCTATGACAAGAGCATATTGGACGAAGTAGTCAACGTGGAGGATGAAGAGGCCTTTGAAACGGTCCGGAAGCTGGCCAGGGAAGAAGGCCTGCTGCTGGGGATGAGCTCAGGAGGAGCTGTATTTGTAGCCCTCCAAAAGGCCCAGCAACTCAAGAAAGGCCTGATTGTGGTCATCTGCCCGGACGGCGGGGAACGCTATCTGAGCACCACGCTCTTCGATGAAAAGGAAAAAAACGGGCTGGTTTTTTATAACACTCTGAGCCGGGAAAAGGAAAATTTTGTCCCCCTCAAGGAAAACCGGGTTTCCATTTATTCCTGTGGTCCCACAGTCAGCGCTTTGATTCATCTGGGGAATTGCCGCCGCTTTGTCATGGCCGATTTGCTGCGCCGCTACCTGGAATTTAAGGGGTTGGAGGTCCAACATGTCATGAATATTACCGACCTTCATGACCGGACGATACGCGGAGCCGAGGAAGCCAACCAAACCCTGGAGGCCTTCACCGGGTATTTCACCCAGGCGTTTTTAAGCGATATCGACACCTTGCGGATTAAACGGGCATCCCATTATCCTAAGGCCAGTGAGCACGTGGAGGACATGATCGCCCTGTCCCGGGAACTCTTGAAAAAAGGGTATGCCTATGAAAAGTTCCGCTCGGTTTACTTTGATATCTCCCGTTTTAAGCCTTATGGCCACTTATCCCGGGTTGACTTAAAAAAAATCCAGCTTGGGAAAACCGTAGACCTGGATGAATATGAAAAAGACAACCCCCGGGATTTCACTTTGCTGAAGCGCACCAACCTTTCGGAACTCAAGAAAGGGATCTATTTCGTTACCGAGTGGGGGAATGTGCGTCCGGGCTGGCATGTGGAATGTTCGGCCATGGCCTTAAAATATTTGGGGGAAACCTTTGACATCCATACCAGCGGGATGGATCTGGTCTTCCCCCATCATGAAAACGAAATCGCCATCAGCGAGGCGGCCACCGGCAAGAAATTCGTGAACTACTGGCTGCACAGCGATCTGGTTTACGTGGAAGGGAAAAAGATTTCCCCGGCCGGCGGGAATGTGATCACCTTACGGGACCTTTTGAACCAGGGCTACAGCGGTCGGGAAGTACGGTACTGGCTGCTGTCTACTCACTACCGCAAACCCCTTCATTTTTCCCTTAAAACCCTGGAGACGTCCCGGAAGACATTAAAACGCCTGGATGAATTCGTCCAGAAACTTTATTCCCGGCAAGCGGGGCAGGAAGAGCATCCGGAGGTCGGCGAGGCCCTTTATCTTTTCAAAACCCGGTTTAAGCGGGCCATGGACGACGATCTGAATATTGCGGCGGCCCTGTCGGCCCTCTTCAAACTCATCCGCGCCCTGAATCCGGTATTCATTGAAAAGCGGATTACCCCTGAAGAGTTCCTGGAGATCGATTTGGTCTTAAAGCAGACCAACACCGTATTGGAAATTTTTGATTTTCCGGACCGGGAACTTCCTTTAGAAGTGCGGGATATGCTGGAGCAACGGGAGCAGGCCCGGCAGCGCAAAGAGTTCACCGAGGCCGACCGGATTCGTGACCAGATCTGCGCCAGGGGATACCGGATTATTGACTTGAAAGATAAGACCCTCTGCACCTTGTGCCGGATAAAGGACGCTTCATGTCCCGAATAGACGATTATAAGAATGCCCTGGCACTGGCCCGGGAGGAGTGGGCCAAGCAGGACCCCCAACAGGCGGCGGTCCTCAGCGGGGCAGCCTGCCAACAGGGACCGGACGGGACTCGCCTAAAGCTTCAGTTTATGGATAAGACGATTACCATAGCCTGGCCGGAAGGCCAGGTTCAGGGACCGGACCCGGCCAAAGAGCTTTCCCTGCAGGAGCAGGTTTTGATCCTCCATTACCTGCTAAAGGCCCCGGGGATCCCGTTGGCCGGGCAATGGATCACTTTCCGGGAGATCCCTTCAGGCGAGTTCTATTACTCGGCTTTTGTCCAGCGGGCCAAAGAGCCCCTGGTCAAGACTTTCGGCCACCGGCCTCGGCTCCTGGCCGAATTGGGGGTTCAACAGGGCGGGGTCGAAAGAGAGGAAGGGGATGTCTGTATCTGTTTTCAGGCTTTCCCCAGGATCCCGGTCTGCCTGATCCTCTGGGCCGGAGACGACGAGTTCCCACCGGACGGCAACGTTTTGTTCGATGCCAGCATCGCCCGGTATTTAATTGCCGAAGATGCGGCGGTTTTAGCAGGAATGGTGGTCTATCCCCTGATCGGGATGGCCTTTAAGCAAGGATAAAGAAATGGAAAAGCCGGGGGTGGCTTAACAGGTTGTATCTGTTAAAAAAATAGTTTGACTTTTTTATTTTTTGATCTTACTCTAACTGCTGTAGTAAGAGAAGTGGGCTTTTCTAATCAAACGGTTGGCGCATTTGGGAAGATTTTTGCTTAGGCATCTCTAAATATGGCCGTTAATAAAGCACTTCCTGTCGCTTTTTTTCCGATAGCAACCCATCGGAAGGAATACAATTATAACTTTCTGCCCGGAAAGCTTCGGGCGAATCCGCCGACCCCCAAGGTCAAAAACCCGATCGTCCTGGAAGCCGATGCGGTTATTTTAGAAACTAATTCGCACGACGGACTTTCTTATGAAGCATCGAATCCCATCCATCGGATCAACACCGCTTATCCGGACCCTTCCCCTGAGGTACCCCTTCAGATCCCCCCTTTTTTGAGGCAGACCTTTATTGAAGCCTATCGCTGCCAAGCCGATCCCCGCTCGGATCTGCCTCCCAAGGGCGCCTGGGTGAATCTGACCGCTTAAAATAAGATTAAAGTTTTTCCCCCTCCTGGACGATATAGACGGTGAAAGGCAAGTATCATGGTCATCACCAGCTATCACATACAAAACGTCCTGCGAACCTATAGCCAGCAGATATCCGAAGGCAGTCGGCTGGCGAGAAGCCGGAAGTCAGACAAGGGGGAGCAGAATGATTTTGTAAAAATATCCAGTGAAGCCCGTAAACGACACATGGTGGATACGATCAGCCAGGAAATGCTCAATCATCTGACCCAGACCTCCGAACGGAACGGCACAGCGCAGGAGATACTAAACCGGCTGAGTCAGGAATACGGGAAACCTTTAGAGGTCGACCGAAAAGAAAACGAATACCTGGTATTTAAGGTGATGGATCAAGCGGGCAAAGAGGTCGTCGATACCCTGTCCCCGATGGACAGCGAGCAACTGAAAAACCGTTTAATAGACATTACCAAGACCATAGTCAGCAATAATCTGTTATAAAGGAGTAGGGTTCATGAAAATTCAAGATATCGGCCAAAAGGCTCAGATCCTCCAGTATGTCAATCAGCAGAACAAGGTAAACACCAATGATCAGAGCACGGTCAATCCGGAAACTAGGGTACAAAGTCAAATTGGGGACCGGGTGGATTTATCCCCCTCCTTCAGGATGATTAAGAAGATAGAAGCGCTCGCTCTCTCGGCCCCGGATACCCGAGCCGATAGAGTGGCGGACCTTAAGAAAAAAGTGGAATCCGGAACCTACCAGGTGAACAGTGAAGAACTTGCCGGGAAGATGTTGAAGGCGTCTCTCGTTGAACTGAATAGCTAGTACCTGCTTTTTCTTCCCTCCCCAAAAAAAGTCGGCTTTGGCCGGCTTTTTCTTTTGAGAGGCAACAGTTCTTGGTCAGTTTTTTGTGGGGACCGGGTGGCGGACGGAATAGTCGCTCTGATAGAGGATGATCTGTTTGGCGATTTTTTTTCCGGAATTGATCACCACCGGGGCCAGGAGGTTAGCCGTGATTTCCGATGGCGGTTGTTTAGAGATATTCACTACCACCAGGGCCGTGATCTCCGCGACCGGTTGATCGATCTGCAGCAGGAGAGAATCTTCGGGAGATAGGTCTATATCGTAGTCCGCAACCAGGTCCAGGGGGTCCATCAAAACGAAGGCCAAGTCCTGGTTTTCTATGGACTGAAACCACTGGAAGGGAGACCCTTCTCTATGGTTGATCAGGATATAGCGGGTCCACTCCGGAAAACCGATGATCCCTTCCGGCAGGTGGAAGATCTGCTCCTCTTTGACAACTATCGTACCAAAACGGCTGGTTTCAATCTGCAATGACCTAGGTCCTGTCTACAAGGTTATTTTAATCGATCGGTCAGTTGATCCAACTGGGAAAAATCCCATTGGGCCGCCAGTCGGTTCTCCGCCTGGATCTTTTGATAAATTTCTTCCCGAAAAATCGTGGTCTCCTGTGGGGCCTCAACCCCTAACCGGACCTGTTTGCCCTTAATATCGACCACCACGATTTTGATCCGATCCCCGATGGTGATGGTTTCCCCTATTTTCCTCGTTAAAATAAGCATTTTCACCCTCCCTGGCGAAAACGATTAAATGAAATACACTGGGCGCGGGGCGCCGGATATTTGGTTACATATAATTGATCAGGCTCAGCTTCCCTACCTGGGCGGTGGTCATCAGAGTCGCCTGGTAGGCCATCTGCACCTGTGCCAAATCAATGGACATCTTGGCTATATCCGCATCCTCGACTTGGGAAAGCTGTTCCGTAAAATTCAAAGTCATGTTCTGCAAAATGCCCTGCCGGGTCTCCAGGCGATTGGCCCGGGCCCCCACGTCGGCCAGTTGATTGTTAAAATGATCCAGGGCGGAATCCAACCCCGTCATGGCCTGCTGAATCCCGGTAACATTATTGTCCTCCAGGGCCTGCTTCAGACCGCCCAAGGTGTCAAAAAGAGTGGAATTCATAAATACGGTCTGGCCGTTTCGTCCGATGGCCAAGGTCTCGCCTTGTCCGATGGCTACCTGAAAGTCATTCCCCTCTCCGTTGTATTGAGCCGTATCGATAGTCCCATTATTCACTTTGGCGAAAGGCGCCTTTCCCGTTTGGAAACCGGCGAAAATATATTTTCCGCCGACCTGGGTGTTCCCCAGGGAGATGGCCTGGTCCAATAGGTGGCCCACCTCTATGGCCATGTTGCTGCGGGTCGCCGCTGATTGAGCGCCATTGGCCATTTGGACCGCAATCTCTTTGGCCCGGGTCACCACATCCTGCGATTGGCTCAGGGCGGATTCACTGGAGTCCATCCAGGATTTCCCGGTATTTAGATTTCGCCCATACTGATCCACCTGGGACAACAGGTTCCGGTAGCCGATGGCCGAGGCTGCGCCCAAGGGGTCATCGGAGGGGCGGTTGATCTTCTTTTGGGACGACAATTTTTCATTGACTGTATTCAGGCCTTCGGTCAACTGCTGAATCCGCCGTTCCAGGCTATCGAAAAGGGTCGAGGTGGCTATACGCATGGCGGGTATCCTTTATGTCATTTGTAGTATCGTAGTAAAAAGTTCGTCGGAGACCGTTACCAATTTGGCGGCTGCTTTGTAAGCGCTCTGCATCTCCATCAACTTGGTCATCTCTTCATCCAGATTGACCCCGGAGACGGAGGCCCGGACATCATTCAGGCTATCGACCTTGGTCTGAGTAAAGTCATATTGCTGCGTGGCGCCCGCGGTCAGGACCCCGATGTCCCCCACCAGGGTGCGATAATAATCATCCAGGGTGGAGGTCGTGGTCACCGAGGCAGTAGTCGCTCCCCCATCCGTGTAGGTCCACTTCTTGATACTCAAGGTGGAATCAGTTTGAATGGAGAGTATTTTCAGGGCGTTGCGGTTGTCCCCCGGAAGAGGACCCGGAGGAGGGCCGGGTGAATTGGCTTCGGCCGCGGCGATGTTTTCAGGGTTGTCTTTCACGCCATTGGCGCCGGTGCTCAAGTCGATGAAAGCCGCGGCTCCGGTGTAATTCCCGGTGTTGGGAACGTTCGGAGGGGTCTGGAAATCATTGAAAAAGTTGATCCCGCCCACCCCTTGTAGATTAAAACCGGCTGCATGGATATCGTTAACATTTTTGATCAGGGTCCCCGCCAGTTCATCCAAGTTGGCCAGGTATTGGGGAAGCGTCTCATCGCGGAGGTCCAAAAGTCCTCCGATCTTGCCTCCTTGTAAGCGGCTACTAATGTCCGTGGGGACGCCGTTCCAATAAATAGACGAACCGTTTTGAGACAATTTCCAGGATTGGGCGTGGTCGACCAGGAGCTGGCCGTTGGTAGTCACGAAAGTCACGGAACCGTCTTTAGACTCAAAAGTCTGGCCCTCGATCAGGCCGGATATTTTTTTCAGCAATACATTTCGCTGATCCCGCAAATCGTTGGCCGTCGTCCCATTGGATTCACTGGAAACAATCCTCTGGTTCAAATCGGCCACCTGGCCCGTTAAATTATTCAAGTCGTTGATGGAAGCCTGGAGGCTGTTGCCGACTTCGCTTTGGACGCGGGTGAGATCACTGCCGATGGTGTGAAACCGTTCGGTCAGGGCTTCCGCCTTCTGGAGCAGGGCCGTGCGCTCCGGAATACCGCTCGGGTTATTGGCCAGATCTTGCCAGCCGTTCCAGAATTCGTTCAGCGCCTGGCTGAGGCCATTCCCGGCCTGGTCGTTGAACAGACTCTGGACGTATGAAAGGGTGGATTGCTTGGTAGCGGTTTCCTGTAAGATGCTCTCCTGCTGTTGCAGGCTTTGGGTAATGAACCGATCATAGTATTGGGAGACCGAATCCACCACCACCCCGTAGCCCAACTTGATCGGGGAAGTGGTATCCGAGGCCAGATTTTCAAAATTAGCCACTTGGCGGCTGTACCCGGGGGTATTGACATTGGCGATGTTATGGCCGGTCACAGCGATTCCCTGCTGCTGCGCAGACAGGGCGCCCCGGGCCAGGTTGAGCACAAAGGAGATACCCGACATAACGACTCCTATAAACTCCGACTGATAAAAGAGGAAGGGCCCCCGGAGTTCATGGCCCGCCGGTTTTCAAAGGGGCTATAGGCGGCTGGTTTATCCGGCGGTGGGGCCAGGAGGGAAAAGAACTCTTCGATGACCCTCAAGCTCTCCTCGATATAGCGCCGGTTCCTTTCATTCCGGGTCTGGATATCCATTTTTATTTTCCGGATGGATTTTTGAACCTTGGCCAGAGCGGCTTCCCGGGGGTCTGAGGCTTGAGCCTGTGACCCGCCGCCTGGCCCTCCGATTTCCGTATATTTGTCAGCCGCTTTTTCCAACGGCAGATAAGGCCTGATTTTTTGAGCCAGATCATGAAGCTCCAGGATCCGGCTCTCTTTGGCCCGGGTCAGAGGAATGAGCTGGGTGATATCCCGCCTTTTAAGACACTCCCACTCCTGGTCCAGAAGAGCCAACAGAGCTTCATACCCCTGTTTTTCGGTCTTCAGCCAATCCAGTACTTGTTGGCCCCTTAAAGTTTCCTGACTCATGGCTTTTCTCCCGATCCAGTTAAGGTTCCGCTTTCAGGCATTTGCAAACCGTTCGCCGGGCGGGCCATTCGAGCCTTTTCGTGTTCCAGCACGTTCCGGTAGATGATTTTTCCCACGCCCAATGCCCCTTTTTGGGCCATTTTCTTACTGATTTCCCGGTCAAACAGGGATTGATAAACCTCCTTGCCGGGGGCGTCTTCCAGTAATTTGGATTTCAGGACCGTCCGACGCATGGATTGCAGAAGCTGATTGATAAACAGGGCCTCAAAATCTTCGGAGGCCTTCTTCAGCTTCTTTTCATCGATCTTTTTGCCGCCCGGTTTCATCGGGAGCGGGAGGGGCGGCGGATTCACGGCTAAGGTGTTAATCGGCATTATTTCCCTTTTTCTTAAAAATTTAGATTATTTCCAGGTCCGCCTGTAAGGCGCCGGCCGACTTGATCGTCTGCAGGATGGAGATCAGGTCCCGGGGTGTCACCCCGATGGCATTCAACGACTGGACCAGTTCGCCCAAATTAGCCCCCTGGGGCACGACCATCAACTTTTTCCCTTCCTCTTTGACCGAGACATCCGAGTCGGGGGTGACCACCGTGGCTCCCCCGGGGGCGACAATCGGTCCGGTGCCTCCACCGGGAGGTGGGGCGCCGCTGGGCGTCACCCCCCGGCCGGATGCTCCCGGCTGAGCGCCCGGGGCGAAGGGCAGGGGCTGGGAAACATTGAAATTTTCTTTGATCTGGATGCTCAGATTGCCGTGGGCCACGGCCACCGTGGAAATTCGCACATTTTCGCCCATGACGATGGTGCCGGTCCGCTCATTGACGACAACTTTGGCCGGGGCATCGGGGGTCACCTCCAACCTTTCGATGGCCGCAATCCAATCCGCCGGGTTGGATTGGTGACCCTCCGGAATGGAGATCCGGATGGTCCCGGAATCGAGCGATCGGGCCATTTCGGCCCCGGCAAACCGGTTGATGATCTCCTTGACCTTTTCAGCGGTGGTGAAATCGGAGGTATAGAGGGCCAAGAACAGCTCTTTCTTGTCCGCCAGACGCACCGGCACCTCCCGCTCAATAATCGCGCCCTTGGAAATGGTCGCCACCGTGGGATGGTTTTTAATCACCCCTCCGCCAGCCCCCCCCGAAACCACATACCCGCCCACCGTAATCGGACCCTGGGTCAGGGCGTAGACCTGATGGTCCACCCCTTTCAAAGGGGTCAAGAGCAAGGTCCCCCCTTGGAGGCTTTTAGCGTCTCCAATGGAAGAGATGACCACATCGATCTTACTTCCCAGACGGGCAAAGGGCGGGAGGTTGGCCGTGACCATGACCGCGGCTACGTTCTTAAGCTTGATGTTGGAGAAACGCTCCCGTTCCACATGAACGCCCATACGCTCCAGCATGTTCAAAGTGGAGCGGATGGCGAAGTCGACGTTGTTCGAACTGTCCCCGGTCCCATTCAGCCCCACCACCAGACCGTAACCGACTAATTGGTTACTGCGGATCCCCTTGATAGAGGCGATATCTTTCAGGCGGGCCGACCAGCCCGGGGCGGCCAGGGCCAGGACCAGGAGGAGGGTGAAGCCTAATCGAGTAATCGGGGTTCGGTTGACGGGCTGCGGCCTATTCACATGGTTTTCCATTTAGCGTTTCTTTCGTTCCGGAAATATTGTTTTTTATCCAGTATCGCTGTTGATCTTTATCCAGAATATATTTTCATACTAAAACGGCCAGATCCAATCCAGGAGTCGGGCCACTAAACCCGGATGCTGCTTGTCGCTGATTACCCCGTAGCCGCTCAGCTCGATGACCGCGTCGGCGATGTAGGTGGACAGGACGACATTGCTGGAGGAGATATCTACCGGGCGGACTTCACCTTGAAGATAGATATACTGGTTCTCGTTATTGACCCGCACGTCCCTGGCCCCCCGGATGACCAAATTGCCGTTGGGCCGGACCTTGATCACTCGGGCGGTAATGAAAGCCGTCAGTTTAGAAGAGTTGGTGGTGGTTCCCTGGCCGTCAAATTTGTTCCCGAAATCGACTGAGTGAGAATTCCCCAATTCCTTGATCATGCCTAATTGCTGGAAGGCCTCCAGTATCCCGCTCCAACCGGCCTTCAATCCGGATTGCCGGTCGAGGCTGGTCGAGGCGTTATTCGAGGCGGAAGCTGTTTCCACGATGCTGATGGTGAGGATATCATTGACGTGGGAGGCCTTTAAATCCGTAAAGAGGTTGGCGGCCGTCGAGGCCGACCAGAGGGAGCCCTCCTCCGAGACGGCGGCGATCTCCGCCGGGGCCGGATCAACCGGGGTGGCATTCAAGCGGTGGGAGGTTAAGGGCATGCAGGCCCCGGTAGCCATCGATAGCAGGATGAAGATTCCCCAGGTTATTTTCTTGGATTGGGTCATAGTTCAGTTCCCTTAATTGACATCCAGTTGGACGGTGCCGGCGTCTACTACCCGGGCGAACAATTCTTTCTTGCTTCCGAGATTGACCAGTTTCACCCGGTCGCCTTTTCGCCCGGTCTCCTTAATCTCGCCGAGGCAGGAAATCCGCAGGCTGTTTCTTTCCAGGATGACATTGACCACATCCCCCTTTTTAACCAGAGGCGGGACCTCGAGCAGGGAGGCCCGGATGGGTTCCCGTCCGTTGAGGTTGACGATCATTCGTTTCCCCAGGACCTCCTGGGGGTCGGTGACCGCATCCGGGGGCAGTTGCTGAAGATTAACGGGCATGACCCGGAGGTCCTCGGCCTGAATTTCCTGATGCCGCTTCAGGTAGCGGTCGGCCACTACCACTTTTTGATAAAGGTCCACCTGGGCGTTCACGGTCATTCGTTCTATTTCTTTTCCCTTCCCGTAGAAGACCAGGTTGGCTCGAACCCATCCGCCTTTGCGCAGGGGTTCCGAAATCCAAACCTTGCAGGATCGGGCTTCCGCCGGCAGGGTGACTTCCTCGAAATTCCGCACCTCCCGCACCTCCACTTGGAGATTTCCCCCAGGCAGATTCTTACTGATATGACCTGCTATGATTCGACCGATCTCTTCCGCTCCCAGGACACGCCCTTCTCGAATAACGGTGATTTTCTGAGGCGCGAGCTCCCAAGGCCGCCGAATCCACTCCGGGACGGTCTCTAGGGCCGAGGCGATCTCCTCGCGGGTCACCACCGCGGCCTCCCCGGGTTCGGGAGCCTCTTTGATCGGCAATTGATTGATCTCCGCCGTCAAGGCGCTCCGCAGCCCTTTGAGGTCCGCTATATCGCCGACCCGGATCCATTCACCGGAAACAGTCGCCCGGCTTTTGAAAAGCATTCGCGGGCCGGACTCCGCCTTGCCGGCCCCGGCCATAAGCCCCAGGCTCAGTAGCCCGGAGCCGATTATGATTCCCAAAGTACGCCATGAATTTTTCATAGTCTGCCTAATAAGATCCAAAAGAATCTCTTACCGCTTGAGATTATTCACTTGTTGGAGCATTTCATCCCCGGTTTGAATCGCCTTGGCGCTGATTTCATAGGCCCGTTGGGCGATGATCATGGTCACCATTTCCTCGACGATGTCCACGTTGGACATTTCTAGGAACCCTTGGCTGATGGACCCAAATTGGTCCGTGCCGGGGTTGCCTTCCACCGGGTCTCCGGATCCGTCGGTATTGACAAAGTAATTCTGTCCGATGGCCTGAAGCCCGGCGGGATTGATGAAATCATAGACCTGCATCTGGACACTCCCCAATTCCTTGCCGCCGGCATCGGTGCAGACCAATTTCCCCCCCGAACCCACGGTGATGGTCGTGGTTTGGGAGGGCACGGCAAATTCAGGCTGGAGCCGGCTCCCATTGCTATCCATGATGTATCCATCCTTGTCGGTTTTGAAGGACCCGGCCCGGGTGTACACTTCCCGGTCGTTACTGATCAATTTGAAAAAACCGCGGCCGTCAATGGCCAGATCCAGGGGGTTGTTGGTATGGGTGTAATCCCCCTGTTGAAAATTTTTGCTGACCGAAATGACCTTGGTGCCCATGCCCACTTGGATGCCCACCGGCAACTGGCTTCCTTCCGAAGTCGAAGCACCGGCGTTGCGGATATTTTGGTACATCAAATCCTGGAAATTGGTCCGGCTTCGTTTGAAGCCGGCGGTATTAACATTGGCCAGGTTGTTGGCGATAACGGCCACATTCGATTGTTGGGCCGACATGCCGGTGGCTGCCGTCCAGAGTCCGCGTATCATCTTGTATCTTTCTCCTTATTCATTCATTTCGATTGAATTTTAGGTAAGACTCATTGGGTTACGTTCGACCCACCTCGTTGACGGCTTTGCCGGTCATTTCATCATTAGCCTGCATAATTTTCAGGCAGTTCTCATAGGTCCGGAAGGCCTCCATCATTTTGGTCATTTCTTCCACGGCGTTCACATTGGCTGTTTCCAGGTAACCCTGTTGGACCTCCAACCCTTCCGCCCCCAGTTCCGGCTGGGGTTCATCGAGACGAAAAAGGGCGTGTCCCTCTTTCTTGAGCAGACTCGAATCCTTAAATCGCACTAAGACCGGCTTGCCCACGGTTTCCGCTGTGCTGCCGGCTTCCACCCCTTGGGCCCGGATGGTCCCATCCGTACCCACGGTGATCTTCTTCTTGCCGTCCAGGACGATTTCCCCACCCTCTCCCAATACCGGATAGCCGCCGGCGTTGACCAATCGTCCCTGGGTATCCAGCCGGAAATTACCGGCTCGGGAGTAGCGGATTCCCAACGGAGTGCTGATCTTAAAAAATCCTTCCCCGGTCAGGGCCAGGTCCAGGTCGTTGCCGGTCCGCTGGAGTTCCCCCTGGCTGAAATCGGTCTGGGTGGTCTCCATCTTTTGATTTCTGAGTTGTTCCTGTTCATGATAAAAAATGGAATTGAAAACAGGGATATCTTTTTTGAAACCCACCGTCATGGAATTGCTCAGGTTATTGGCCAGGATGCTGATTCTTCGTTCCTGATGTAAGGCGCCCAGCGGGGCCAGGTTTTGATTCAAGATCGTCTCTCCCCTCGTTTATTATTCATGTCTGCAATGCCTGTGCCATTTGGTCTGTCCTGGGGCCGAATCCTTGGCCAGGCCGGCCATGGCCCCGCTAAACTTAACTAATTAAATTCGTTATCTATTTTTTATCTCTCGGGCCCACCCGATAAGTATCAGCCCGAAAGAGGGCTTGAATTGCTTCCCCGGAGTCCCTCCAGGGGGTGCCGTTTTGCCCGGATAGGAAATTTTTACCTAGAGTGAGGTTTTGTCGCCTAAACTTAAGATTTCTTGGCTGCCGCGTATCCTTTGTTAAGGGAATAGACGAAGGCCAGGATCTCGGCCACCACTACATAAACAGCCGGTGGAATTTCCTGATTGAGATCCAGTTTTGACAGGACCTGAATCAGGGCCGGATCCTCCTTAATGGGAATGCCGTTTCGGCGAGCCAGATCAATGATCTTTTCCGCCACCAGGCCGGACCCTTGGGCCGTGACCCGGGGGGCCGAATCCCGGCCCGGGTGATATTTCAAGGCAGCCGCCTGGTGAAATTCCTTTTTCCGCGACATCAAACCACCAGGCTCATCAAGGAATCCGGGAAACTTTCCAGCCGGGCCGGTAGGATCTCCTGGAGTTGCTGCGGGTCCACCACCCGGATTTCGATATCCGCCAAATATCCGGCCAGCCCCAGGCGGTCTGCCAGTCGGGACAGGTTTTCCTGCAGATATTCCCCGATTCTTGGATCCGGCGTTTTGAAACGGCCGTGCAGACGGTTTTCACGGATCTGGATCTCAACCTGCAATTTTCCCAGGGCCGGCAGGTCCAGGAGAAAAAGAAGGCCGTTTCCCCGTTCTTCGGCGGACTCTCGGCCTCCCCGATCCCCGGAAAACAGGATTTCCGTCCAGCGAAGCCCTTCCGGGAAAAGAAAGGGAATTAGGAGGAGGAGTTTAGAAGGGTCTCCCTCCCCGGCATTGAGCAATTGGTAGAGCTCCATCTTCTGGATAAGGGGTTGAAGTTCACGAGCCGTTTCCGGTGCAGCCCGTTCCAACTGGGCCTTCATTTTTAAGAGCAGGCCTTTCAGGTCCCCTAGCAGCAGGTCTGCGGGGAAAGGCTTTCCGTCCGCATCGATTATTCGCCGCATTTTATTTTCCAAGTTCAGACCCGATTGATCAATGATCCGGGCCAGGGCCTGGGGATCCGCGCCGGCTTCCAGCATCCCGGAAAAAATCTTGATCGTCTCCCGGATTCGGGTCCAGGTCTCCTGAACTTCCTTGGGCAGAGAAGGTCCTTGGGAGTTTTCGAGCGCTTTCCAGCTTTCGACCAGCCTCTCCAGCGGCGGATCGCCGACCCAATATTTTTTAAGCAGGCTGAAAGAAACCGAATCGCCGCTGGCCGGCATCAGGAACTTAAAAATTAGGCGGGGTTCCAATTGCTCCACCCGCGCCTGGAATTCAGTCCCCTCGGGAAGGGGGAAAGCCGTTTCGGCAACCAGTTCCCTCCCTTTAACCTGGATGAGGATCCGCTGCGGGTCCAGGGAACGTACCCATTTCACCGGGATGATTTCTCCCAGAGTGAACGAGTCCCGATCGATCGGTTTGGCAGGCAGAAGGGTTATTCCGACGGTGTTTAGGATGGCGTCCAAAGAGGGGATCGGCACGAAGGTCCTCGAAGATTTATTTCAGGCAGTAGGCTTTCAGGTCCAACAGCAATTGGACCTCCCCCTTGGCCAGGTGGAGTTGTTGCTCTATTTCCGGTAGGGAAAGGCCTTGATCCGCCAGTTCAATAGCTTTAACATAGATGTTGGTGGTGTTCTCCGTAGGCCGAGGCTGAAGGGATGCTTCCTCGGCCCGACCCAGCAGCCAGGTTAATTTATTGATTTTTTCATCCAATTGCGCTAGCAATTGCTGGGAAATCAATTTTTTTTCCTTTAAATTTCCGGCCAGGTCCTGGGTAATGACCTGGGATTCTGCCATTAGTTGCCTGAGTTCTTCGATCGGCAGCGCCGGCGCTTGCTCGTCGGCGGCCTCGCCGGCAGCCCACTTTCCGGTTCTTTTGGCCCAGAGCATCCAGAGGATCGAGACGGATAAGATCACAATGGCCGCCCCTTCGACGACGGTCATCCAAAAGATGGGATTTTCCATATTCATAATTTTTTCAGATGACGATGTCCAAAATCTTCCCGGATTTTTTGGTTTCCTCTTCGATCTCCGGGGTTGCGGATTTCTCTTTTTCTTCCGACTTCGGGGGCAGCCCTTCGGGTTTCTTCGGGCGCGGCCTTTTCCCGTAGCGGTCCGGCACCTCCTGTTTGGAATCCCGGAGGCGATTCACCGGTGCCGTTTGATTGAGCGGTGTGGAAAGGAAACTGTCAGCCATAACGATTTCCGGAGAGGAAGGCCGGTTCCTGGGAACTCTACGACCAGGGAAAGATCTCCAGCGTTACCCCCTTTAGTGTTCCTTGAAAAATGTGCTCATTCAAGCGAACGCGTCAAAGTCTCTTCCATCCGATTTCTTCCCCCCGGTTGCAACAGAGTAGCTTCGGGCGCCTGGATAACACTCCAAACGGTCTCCCGCAATTCCCTTAAGCGGATCGATCCTTCATCAGGACTGAAGGGGGCGGCTAGCTGCAAGGCCACCCGAATCTCCGCCAGGGTAGGCTGTCCCTGGTGAACCAGCGACAGCCAAAAAGGAGTCAGCTTCCAGCCCTTCATTTCTCTGCGCCCGGTTCCGGGTATTTCCCGGACGGGTAAAGGGGTAGCGGCTTTAGTGAATAAAAAGGCGGTTAGCCGGTCATCCCCCGGCCGTCCCTGGCTGGAGAGCAACCATCCTCCGCAGATGGTCAGCGCCAGGAGGATCAGGCCCCATCCTTTTTTTGAGAAAAAAAACCGTCTCCGTCGATTCATGATTTACCCTTTTTCAAAAATTTTCTTAATCTTTTCGGCCAACGTTTCCGGCGTAAAAGGCTTGACAATATAATTGCTGACCTTGGCTTTGACGGCCTCAATCACGTTTTCCTTTTGACCTTCGGCCGTAACCATCAGGAAGGGGAGGTCTTTCCACTCTTCATTGGTCCGGACGGCTTTTAGCAGTTCGATCCCGGAAAAGCGAGGCATATTCCAGTCGGAAATGATGAAATCGACCTTCTGACTGCGCAACACGTCCAGGGCGCTCATCCCGTCGTCGGCTTCCAGGATGTTTTCAAATCCCAACTGCCGAAGAATATTTTTGACAATCCGCCGCATAGTGGAAAAATCATCCACCACCAAAACCTTCATCTTAACATCCATATCCAGCTCCCTCTTTTTGACCAGAAGTCATGATACCCTTTCCGCATCGAATACTTTTTTCAGTTGGCCCCGTAACTTCAAGATAACTTTGGAATGAATTTGGCAAATTCGGGATTCGGTAAATCCCATAATCTGGCCAATTTCCTTTAAGGTCATTTCTTCATAATAATAAAGCGAGATGATGGTTTTTTCCTTCTGGGACAATCGCTCGATGGCCTGGGCCAAGATTTTTTTCACTTCCATGAGGCTTAATTGAAAGGCGGGGTCCCGATGTTCATCATCCCGGAGCAACTGCACCAATTCATCATCTTTTAAACCGGCTAATTGACGCGGTAGGTTTTCGATATCCAGGAGCGATACCCGATTGGTGTCATTGAGCAGTCCATAAAAATCGGTCAGCGTCACCCCCAAGGCCTCGGCCATCTCCTCATCTTCCACCGGGCGTCCTTTTTCTTTTTCTAGTTCCCAGTAGGCCTTGTCCAGACGAGACATTTTCTGCCGCACCGAACGAGGTACCCAGTCCAGGGCCCTCAATTCGTCCAGCATGGCCCCTTTAATCCGGTACTCCGCATAGGTGGAGAACTGGACCTTCTTGCCCGGGTCAAATTTATTCAGGGCATCCATCAATCCGATGGCCCCGGCGCTGATCAAATCTTCCACGGAGACGTGAGCCGGCAGCCGCATGGCCAAACGATGGGCGATGTATTTGATTAACGGGGCGTACTTGAGAATCAAGGTCTCCCGCTCGGCCGACGGTTCCGGGTCGGAGCCGTAGGCCCTCAAGGGGGCCGATCCGTTCACCTGGCTAAAATTTTGTAAACTTGCTTTCAAAGCAGCCATCCTTTTCATGAGACATTAAAATGGGAATGCTCCCAGACCTGCTTCCAGAAAAACTGAATATTGCCTTCGTTGCGGTTACGAAAGGGCCGGTCCAGCAGGCGCTGCGAGAGGGCCATAAAACTTTTCCCGGCCGGAGATTGCGGAAAGAGCTCCAAGACGGCCTTTTGTTTCCTGACCGCCTTGAGGACATGTTCATCCAGAGGAATAAACCCCAGGTAATCCAAAGAGACACTGCCTAAAAAACGATCGGCGACCAGACTGATTTTTCTAAAGACTTCCTTGGCCTCCGGTTCAGTGGTCACGGAATTGGCGAGGACCATAAAATGCTTTTTTTGATGTCGGGTGGCCAGCACCTTGATCAAAGCATAGGCATCGGTCAGGGAAGTGGGCTCCGGGGTGATAATGATGATCGATTCCTGGGCGGCCAGGTTGAAATAGAGCACATTAGCCGAGATTCCCGCTCCGGTGTCAATCAAGAGGAGATCGATGCGCTGCGACAATTGATCCATCTCGCTCAAGAGAAAAAGTTTTTGACCCTCATTTAAGTCGGCCAGTTCCGGGATCCCGGACCCGGCCGGCAGGATCACCATTCCTTCCGGACCCTGGACTAAAATATCCTCTAATCGCTTCTGACCGGTCAGCAAGTGCTCGATGGTGTAGCGCGGAGTCAATCCGAGTAAAATATCAATATTCGCCAATCCCAGGTCGGCATCCAGGATCAGAACCCTCTTCCCTAACCGGGTCAGGGCCAAAGCCAGGTTGGCCACAATATTGGTTTTCCCCACTCCGCCTTTGCCGCTGGAAATGGAGATCACCTGCGGGCTGTCCGTCGGCGACAGCGAGGCGCTGGGGGCGGACTGCAGGGCCTTAAAATCAACCTGGGCGCCGTTGACCATCTTCCTTAAACCTTCGGCTTGATCCATCCGGGGCCCCCTCATCAATTCCAATGAATTTGATTGGATAATAATCGGACGATCCGGGACTTGGTAACCTGCTCCAAATCCTCGGGTACCCGCTGGCCGTGGGTAAAATAGGCCAAGGGACGTCGGGTCGGCACCAATTGATTGAGCAGCGGGAGATAGTGGTCCGTTTCATCGAGCTTGGTGCAGATATATCCTTCCAGGGGGAGGCCGCTGAATCCGGAGATAATCTTTTTTAAGTCCCCCTCTTTGGTGGTGGCGCTGACCACCAGGTGGCTCCCAATAACCGGAGAAACGGTCAGAAAGTCCCGTAACTCATCCAGCATTCCGGTGTTATTGGGACTTCGGCCCGCGGTATCAATCAGCACCAGATCCTGTTCACCCCGCTCTTCCAGACAGGATTTTAGTTCTTTCGGGCTGGCCGCCACCTTCAGGGGAAGGCCCAGAATACGGGCGTAGGTGGCCAGTTGTTCTACCGCCCCAATCCGATAGGTGTCAATGGTCAGCAGCAGGACTCTTTGAGCCATTTTTAAACTGAAATAAGCGGCCAACTTGGCGATGGTCGTCGTTTTCCCCACCCCGGTGGGACCGATCAGGGCATAGACCCGGCCGGCGGATTGTTGCGGGCCGGCTACTTCCACCCCGTCCGCCAGTCTTCGGACGAGATAATCCTGGAATTGTTCTCCCGCGAGACCTTTTTCCTTCCCGGAGAGGGTCTTGAGCTCCCGGATCAAGGGGCTCACCCAATCCGGGGAGAGCCCGCAGGCCAGAAGTTTTTCCACGATCCTCTCGGGGGAAGGCGACCCCGAGCGAACTTCCGAAGAATAAGGCCGGTTTCGGGAAGGCGCTCGGGGCGGTGGTTTGGGAAAGGCCGGTGTCGGGTCAGGGTCCATGGCGGCTACGATTTCAAAAATCGACTGGTGCGGCTGATTTGGATTTTTGATCGACCGGGAGGAAAGGATTAAGGCCTCCGGGCCCAAAACGGCCTTGACCTGTTTCATGGCCTCTTGCATATTTTCGGCTTCGAACCTTCGGATGCGCATTAGCTGATAGTCACCGTACCTAAGGATTGAATTTTGGATTTGGCGGTCAGCTCATTATGAGAGATGACCACCACTTGGGGCATAAACCGGTCCAGCAGTTTTTTTAGATGGCGCCGAATCGGGGGTGAACAGAGAATTATCGGTTGATAATTTAAATGAACGGTTTTTTCCAGGGTCTGGTTGATGCTGACCAGGATCCGCTGGGCCAGACTGGGCTCTAAGGAAAGATAAGCGCCCTGGTCCACTTTCTGAATGCCGTCCCGAAGAATGTCTTCCAGATGCTGATCCAGGGTGACCAGCGGCAAAACACCTTCGACGGTTTCATATTGTTTCAGGATGGAACGGGCGATTTTTTGACGAACGTACTCGGTAAGGATATCCGGATCTTTGGTGACCGGGCCGTAGTCAGCCAAAGTTTCAACGATTGTCAGGAGATCCCGGATGGAAACCCTTTCTTTCAATAAATTCTGTAAAACCCTCTGAATTACCCCGAGGGAAAGCAGGTTGGGGATCAATTCATCCACCGATTTGGGGTAACTCTGGGACAGGTGGTCCAATAATTTTTGCACATCCTGGCGGCTCAGCAATTCCTGGGCATGGCTCCGGATGACTTCCGTTAAATGGGTGGCGATAATGGTCGAAATATCCACCACCGTATAACCGGCAAACTGGGCCTCGTCTTTTCTTTTTTCGGAGATCCACAGGGCCGGGAGTTGAAAAGCGGGTTCCTGGGTGGGGATTCCCTCGATGACGTTTTTTACTTCGCCGGGGTTCAACGCCAGGCAATAGCCCAACATCATTTCTCCTCTGGCTACTTCGTTGTTCTTAATCAGAAAACGATATTCCCCCGGTTTCAACTGCAAGTTGTCCCGGACCCGCAGCGGGGAAACGATAAAACCCATTTCCAAGGCGAACTGGCGCCGGATGGAACGGATCCGTTCCAGGAGATTTCCCTGTTGTTCTTCATCCACCAAGGGGATCAAACCGTAGCCCACCTCCAATTCCAGCAGGTCCAGATGCAGCAGGGATTCGATCTGCTCGGCGGGTTGAGCGGCACCTTTTTTGGGTTCCGCCGCCGCCAGTCCTTCCGCCAGCCGTTTTTGTTCCCGGAAGACCAGAAACGCTAGAAAGCCGATAATCAACGCCAGACTGATAAAGGGAAGGTGGGGCAGTCCGGGTATCAGGCCAAAGAAAAAAAGGATGCCGGCGGATAGACTGATCGCCTGAGGCTGGAGTTTGAACTGCCGCCCGAGTTCTTTTCCCATGCTGTTTTCCGAGGCGGCCCGGGTGACGATAATACCGGCGGCCGTGGAAATCATCAGGGCCGGGATCTGGGTCACCAAGGCGTCGCCGATAGTCAGGATGGTGTAGTTCTGCGCGGCCACGGCCAGCGACAAGGATTGCTGCAACACGCCGATGATGAATCCGCCGCCGATATTGATTAGAATGATAATGATCCCGGCAATGGCCTCCCCGCGAACGAATTTGCTGGCCCCATCCATGGACCCATAAAATTCGGCCTCCCGGGCGATCTGGCCGCGTCGGCTTCGGGCCTCCCGATCATCGATCAACCCGGCGTTCAAGTCGGCATCGATGGCCATCTGCTTGCCCGGCATGGCATCCAGGGTAAAGCGGGCCGCCACTTCGGCGATTCGACCGCTTCCCTTGGTAATAACCACAAAATTAATAATGACTAAGATGCTGAAGATGATAAACCCCACCAGAAAATTGCCGCCCACCACGAAATTGCCAAAAGACCTAATCACCTGCCCGGCGGCGGCGCCGCCCTCGTTGCCGTGCAGGAGGATCAGGCGGGTAGAGGCCACGTTCAGGGACAGCCGGAAAAGGGTGGTGACCAGCAGGACGGAGGGAAAAGTGGAAAATTCCAGGGGCTTGGTAATATAGGTGGAGGTCAATAAAATGACCAGAGAGCAGGTGATGCTCAGGGACAAAAGTATATCCAAAATGAAAGCCGGCAAAGGGATGATCATGACCAGGAGCACGGCCACCACCCCGATCCCCATCATCAGGTCGACCTGGTCTAAACGGATTTTGTCCCTAAGGAGCGGAGCAGCCGGAGCTAAAGAATCAACCGCCATGGTGCCCTCTGGGAATGTCTCTTGGCCAAAGAAAAATGGGTTTCATCTTCTCCTCAGATCCTTTTGTTTTTAAGCCGGTACACATAGGCTAATATTTCCGCTACCACTTGGTAGAGGCTGGGAGGGATCATCTGCCCCAAATCCACGGTTTTAAAGAGGGCTTGGGCCAGGGGTTTATTTTCCAGGACGGGAATTCCATGGTGTCGGGCGATTTCTTTGATCTTCTCAGCCAGAAAATTCGCCCCTTTGGCCGACACTTGGGGGGCGACCATTTCCCCGCTGCGATAGGTTACGGCTATGGCCAAATGGGTTGGGTTGGTGATGATCACATCGGCCTTGGGGACTTCGGCCATCATCCTCCGGCGGGCCATTTCCCTTTGGAGGCTGCGCACCCGCGATTTGATTAACGGGTCTCCTTCGGTCTGTTTAAACTCTTCCTTTAATTCCTGATGGGACATGCGCAGTTTCTTTTCGTGCTGAAACCGCTGGAAAACATAGTCCAGACCGGCCAGCAAGGCCATCACCAGGGTCGACTTGATGAAGATGTTGAAAGATACCCGACTGATATAGCTAAAGATGGCGGGTAATTCCTGATCGGTGAGGGGTAGGATTTCTTGCAGTTCTCCGGCGATGGTGGAATAGGCCACATAGCCGATAATCACCAATTTCAGCAAGGATTTAAGCATCTCCACTAAGGATTGGATCGAAAAGAGACGCTTCAAACCCTTAAAAATATCGATCTTGGAAAAATCGGGTTTGATGAGTTCCAAGGCAAACAGGGAACCGACCTGGATATAGTTGGACAGAACCGCCATGGCCAGGACGGCCAGCATGAGAGGAGCCAGGGCTACCAGGAGAAAAGTAACCAGCTCCTGACCCAGGGCCTGGACCGAGGAGGGTGTGATCGACAGCGTGCCGGCCCGTCCCAGCATCTGGGCCGTGAAGTCCGCCAAACGTTGTGTCAAATGCCGGCCGATTAATAAAAGGACCAGCAGCCCGGTCATCAACACCAGGACCGAAGGGATTTCTCGGCTTTTGGCGACCTGCCCTTTTTTACGGGCCTCCTCCCGCCGCCGTGGTGTGGCCTGTTCGCTTTTTTCCCCGGAAAATTCTTCAGCCATGGTTACCTGCCCATTAAAGGGAGAACGGTTTTTATCATTCCCATTCCCGTTTCTTCAAACAGGGATTGAAAATACGGGCCGAATAGTTCGATCGATAAGGCCAGAAAGACCAAACCCAGGCCGATGGTCAGGGGGAAACTGGCCATCAGTAGATTGATTTGGGGGACCATCTTGGCCGTCAGACCCAGGGCCATATGGACAAACAAGACAATGGCCATGACCGGGGCCACCAGCTTGATGGCGATCACGAACATCTTTCCGGAAAGCTGCAGCAGGTATTCATACAAGCCAGCCCGAACCGGCAACACTCCCGGTTCAACCTCCCGGAAACTTTCCACCAGGGCCTTAAAAAACCAGTGGTGCCCGTTCAGGGCCAGGAAGAACAAGAGGGCCACCAGATAAAGGAACTCGGCCGTCACCGTGTTGTTCACCCCGGACTGGGGGTCAAAAAGGCTGGCCATGGCCAGGCCCATCTGATAACCCATGAACTCCCCGGCCAACTGGATCCCGGCGAAGATCAGCTTCATGGTCAGCCCCAGGATGAGGCCAAGCATCAGCTCGGCGATCAGATACCAGGCGAAGCCCACCGGTTCAAACAGGGCGGTCGAGACTTCCACCTTGACCAAGGGCAGGAGGATCAAGCTGATCACCAAGGCCAACCCGATTTTTACCAGGGTGGGCACATAGCGCGTACCCAGGAGCGGCATCATAAACAAGACCGCGGCCACCCGGGTCAGGACGATGACGAAAGCCTGAAATTGCGTCAGAGACCAGTTCAACCAGGAAATGGGCACAGTTCCCTCATTTGGCGTAAGTAGGAATGTTGAGGATCAGTTGTTCGGTATAGGCCGTCATCTTATTCATCATCCAGGGCAGCATGAAAAGCAGAACCAGCAGGGTGGCGATAATCTTGGGTACCAAGACCAGGGTCATCTCCTGGATCTGGGTCAGGGACTGCAGCAAGCCGATTCCCACGCCGATAATCAAGCCTACGGCCAGCATGGGCAGGGAGATCAGCAAGGTCAATTCCACGGTCTCTTTGGCCAGGCTGATTACCATTTCCGGGGTCATGAAGGCACCTCGCTCCTTACAGGAAACTTTTTACCAGAGAACCTACAATTAAATGCCAGCCGTCCACCAGGACAAACAACAAGATCTTGAACGGCAGGGAGATCATCACCGGCGGCAGCATCATCATGCCCATGGAGAGGAGGATGCTGGACACCACCAGGTCGATCACCAAAAAAGGGAGAAAGAGGACAAATCCAATTTGAAAGGCGGTTTTCAACTCGCTGATCATAAAGGCCGGGACCAGCACCGTGGTCGGGATGTCTTCGGTATTCTTAGGCTTGACGATTTTGGCCAAGTTGACGAACAGGGCCAGGTCTTTTTCCCGAGTCTGTTTGAACATAAAGGCCCGCACCGGCTTGGCCGCCGCTTCCAAGGCCTGCTCCTGGTTGATGGTCTTCTTCATATAGGGATCCCAGGCGGTGGTCTTGACCGACTGCCAGACCGGGGTCATGATAAAAAAGGTCAAAAACAGGGACAAGCCGATCAGGATCTGGTTGGGGGGCATCTGCTGGGTGCCGATGGCATGACGTATAAAGGAAAAAACGATAGCCAGGCGGGTAAAGGAGGTCATCATAATCAGGATCGCCGGGGCCAGAGAAAGGACCGTCAGGAGGAAAAGAATTTGAACGAGGACCGAAACGTCCCCCGGGTTTTTCGCCGCCCCCAAGCCGATATTCAAGGCGGGAAGAGGCAAGGCAGAGCCTTGCCCCCAGCAGACGGCGGGCGTCAATCCGATCGCCCAGCCGACCACGATTACCGGGATGATAGAGAGAAGGCTTTTATTCCCCATTCTCGTATACCCTTCTTTCCTCGGAGGAGGAGATGGTTTTTCTTTTCTTCAATGGAAAATTTCCCATCCAGGCGGGCAGCGTGCCGGCAGGACCGGGGGGAGTCCCCTGCTTCCATTTTTTTAGCCATTCCGGGTTTTCAATTTTTGTCAGGTAACTGACCTGGGCCTCCGAAATCCCCAGAGCCAGCACTTCTCCGCCGATTTCCACTAAGGAAATGAACTTCCGAGGAGCGATCGGTTTGGTGGTCAGGACTCGAATGTCAAAATCCGTGGGGAGATCTTTTCGAATCAGCGGGGTTCGCTTCAAGACCCGAACCAGCAGAAACAGCAGGCCCAGAACCAGGCTCAGCGCAAACAACATTTTAAATACCACCCAGCCCATGTCCAATCCCGCTCAGCCCAACCGCTTGACCCGTTCGGTGGGGCTGATGATATCCGTCAGCCGGATGCCGAATTTTTCATTCACCACCACCACTTCTCCCCGGGCGATCAATCTTTGATTGACCAGCACTTCCAATGGTTCCCCGGCCAGTTTGGTCAATTCGATGACCGAACCTTGACCCAGTTGCAGCAGATCGCTGATCAACATTTTGGACCGGCCCAGTTCCACGGAAACCTCCATGGGGATATCCAGGATGAAATCCAGGTTGGTAACGGTCGGTCCGTTGGGCTCAGGAGACCGGTTTTCCAGGGGATCCAATTCCATCTCCATGACTTCTTGCAGTTCCTCTTCGTTCAGCGGGGTCGCTTGTTCTTCCATCGTTAACCTCTTTTAACCATTTCGGGGCAGGGATATCTTTTCTTTGACTTGGAAGGCCTTATTCGCACCATACAGTCCGGAGTGTCCCAGATACTTGGGAACTCCCTGCACTTTAGCGATCAGACAATCGTTGGCTTCGGTATTGAGTACCAGGGTGTCGCCTATTTTCAGTTTCAGCAAATCCTTCACTTTAAGCTGGGTCCGCCCCAGTTCCACGACCAGGTCGATTTCCGCCTGCTGGATGCCGGCTTCAAAGCGCCGGATCCAGCCTTTATCGACCGCCAGTCGATCGCGCTGGTACCCGGAATAGAGTTTGTTTTTGATCGGTTCCAGCAGGGCATAGGGGATGCAAATGTTGATCATTCCCGTAAAGTGTTCCAGCTCCAGTCCGAAGGTCGTCATGATCATCAGGTCGTTCGGTCCGACGATACTGACAAACTGGGGATTGATTTCGCTGCGTACATATTGAATGCTCACTGGATGCACGGGATGCCAGGCCTTTTCCAGTTCGGTCAGGATCATCACCACCACCCGGTAGATCAACCGAGATTCAATGGCCGTAAATTCCCGTCCCTCGATACGGTAAGTCCCTTTCCCGGTTCCCCCCAGGAACACATCGATCAAGGTGAAAACCATCTTGGGATCCAGCACTAAAATGGCGTGCCCGCGCAGGGGCTCCATCTTAAAGATATGCAGGCTGCTGGGGACGGGAAGAGTGCGGATGAATTCACCGAATTTAATCATCTGGATGCCCTGGATGCTGACTTCCAGGATTTTTCGCAGCGCAGAAGAGAGGGTGTTCCGGATAAAACGGGAAAACTGGTCATTGATGATTTCCAGGGAAGGCATTCTTTCCCGGATAACGCGGTCTTGGTTGGTCAGGTCATAAGGAACCACCACCGAATCAACCGGCTGATCCGGCTGCGTGGGGACCGCTCCCTCCTCCACTCCGAAGAGGAGGGCATCGATTTCTTCCTGAGATAAAATTTTGCTCATTGGATGACGAATTCGCTAAAATAAACGGCTTTTATTTTCAATTCGAGCAAGTTGGGATTAATCGAGCGCAACATTTCCGCTTTCAATTTTTCCTTGCCGGAAGAGGGAAACATTTCTTCACTCTTTTTTTGGGACAAAATGGTCAGGATGGTATCCTTGATCAAGGGCAGTTTCTTGGAAAATTCCTCGTTCGCTTCCGGCTTCGTACTTTCCAGGTTGATTCGAATTTTTAAGTACCGGTTCTGGTCGGCATCGGCTAGATTGACGATGAGGGGGTCCATGGTGTAAATGTGGCCTCGTTCCTCTTCAGGGGGTTTTTTGTGGGCCGGGGAGCCTTTGGCCGGTTTTTGGTCAAAAAAATTGAGCGGTTCGGGCAGATACTCCGGGAGAAAAAAGACGGCCGCCCCACCCCCGGCCGCCAGCAGGATGAACACCAGGCCCCCCAGGATCAGCCATTTTTTCAAAGCCGATTTCTGCGGAACCGGGCTGTCTTCATCCTGAGATTCGGGGGGAATTTCTGCTATTTTCTTAGCCATCGCTGTCCATCGGTTTTAGTGATAGGGTCGCAAACTTAGGTCCTCCTTGGCGGAGGGGATTACCCTGGGTGGCGACGTCGACTTCCTATTAAGCAAAGCCTATGCCAGATGGGAATCGAAGCGGTATTACTTAACTAGTTGTTATCTATGGTTTATTTTTCATGTGGGGACAGGGCGTCGGGGAGAGTTCGTCAATTCGAAGGGTAAGCGTCAATCGGTTGACAGTCGAGCGTCCGGCAGGGTTTTATATTTTTCCGCCCGCAACAAACCCGGGATGACCAAGGGGCGGGCGGAGAGGGACTCCGTCTCTGCATGTCCGGGCCGAAGGGCGCGAGATTCCGTTTCGTACGCTAAGACCGATCGGGAGCGTGTTGGAGGAGTGGGATCGCGGAGTTATCCCGGGCCGGAACCCACTTCTTCCGGCCGAGTCGAAGGCGGCGTTAAATTAATAGACGCTTCGCCCTTTTGGGTGGGTACCCCCCAGATCTGGTATGGCCGATGGGTCTCGGCGAAAGGGCTTTCCAAAGGTACTCCGGACTTCGAATCCGGGCCTAAATTACCAATTTTATTTGAAGCAGGCCCAAACTCAAAGGCTTTTGATGCTTCTTCGGCCGGCCCTGCCTCCGTGAAGATTTAGAAACATGGGGGCCGGGTTAGAACCTATAAAGCAAGGTGGAAAACCCTTTCGCCGAGACCCATCGGCCACGAAGGCCTGATTTCAGTCTAATCTACCAGATATTGTGGCCACCCACCCAAAAGGGCGAACAACCAATTAATAATTAGTGAATACGGGAGGGGCTGAACGGCTTGGCTGAGCTGGCCGAAGTCCCCTCCCGTACCCTTAAAGGCTCTCAAAGCAGTTAGCGGATATTTTGAACGGCCTGCATCATCTCATCGACCATGGTGATGACCTTGGCGTTGGCCTGGTAGGCCCGCTGCACGATGATCATTTTGATCATCTCCGAGGCCAGATCCACGTTGGCCGCTTCCAGCATGGTGGGGTTGATCTTTCCCAAACTCCCTTCCCCGGCCTTTCCGTAGAGGGGGTCGCCGGAAGCAATGGTGTTCTGGTAAAGGGTCAGCCCTTTTCGCTCCAGGCCGCTTAGACTTTTGAAGGTGGCCAGGGCCATACGGAACAGGGGTTTATTGGTGCCGTTGGAGTAGGCGGCCGTCAAGTTCCCAAACTCATCGATTGAAACCGAGGTGGCGCTGCCGGCCGGAAAACCGTTCTGACTCAGGTCCTGGAGCAGGGAGGGGGAGGCAAAGGATACGCTGTCGGCGAAATCAAGCGTACTGGCGATGGAGGGACTCCCATTCTGGAAGGTTAATCCCCCCGCGTGAAAGGGTACCGCGGCCAAGGGGGCGGTCAATTTTCCGGTTGCCGGATCAAAGGCCATGCCGACCCCGGAACCAAACAACTGCGGCGCCCCGGCGGTACCTCCGGTCACATCGCCGCCATCGATCAAGGCGTGCCAATCCCAGGTGGAGGCGGCGGTCTTGGTGAAAAAGACTTGAATCACATGACTGGAGCCCAGGGAGTCATAGATGGTCACCGGCGCCGAAAAATTATACATATCCGGAGTTGGGGGTATAGTAGCCGGTGGGGCTGAAGGGTTGACTATAGACCAAGCCGTCGTTTTGATGTCCGCGGAAGCATCCAAATTCAATTTCATGGTCGCGGCGGTGGTGGCTATCGGGGGGTTGATGCTGCCGGGGGTCACCTTTAAATCCGTTAAGGTTTCTTCCAGAGCATACTCTTTGGTAACGGAATCCAGGCCGTATTTATATCCCTGGATCCGGTACCCTTGGCTGTTGATATAATAGCCTTCATTATCGATGCTCATATGGCCGTCCCGGGTGAAATACTCCGCCCCGTCACCGGGATTCCGGACTACAAAAAAGCCGTTCCCGTTGATGGCCACGTCGGTCCCGGACCCGGTGGTTTCAAAGGTGCCCTGGGTAAAATTGACGTCCACCGCCTGGGTTTTGGACCCAGCCCCCACCCGGTTACCCCCGGATACTCCGGTAAGACTCAGGCCCAGGACATCGCTGAAATAAATGGAGCTGCCCTTATAGCCGGTGGTGCCGCTATTGGCCAGGTTATCCCCCATGACCCCCATGGCCATCCCGCTGGTGTCCAACCCGCTGAGTCCCGTATAAAATGCTGATCCGATTCCCATGACTGTCCTCCTTTTTTGTTAAGCCAAAATGGCTATGATTTCCGATAAAAGAACTTTATTGGACCCTATCTGGAGGTAGGCCGTTCCCTGGTCGAGGGATACGCCGTCCACCTTTCCTACCATGGTCGTGTTGACCCCGATGGCCGTGCCCTGCGCATCGACGGCCGAGACCTGAAAACTGTACTGCCCATCGGGCAAAGTGGCCCCTTGCTGGTTTTTGCCATCCCAGACGAATTTTTGTTTTTGGGTATCCGTGACTCCGGATTCGATGACCCGAACCAGACTCCCCTTCTCATCCATAATCTTGATGGTCACCTTTCCCGGTTTATCCAGTTGGTAGCTTCCTTCCGAGGCGGTTCCTTGGCTGAGGGACAGGGTGCTCCCTTTGACCTCCACCTTCTTGCCTACCAGGGAAGCGGCCTGCAGGTTGTTAACCGCCGCCTGGGAGCTTTCCATATTCTTCATGGATTCGGTCATGCTGTTCAGTGATTGGACCATGCTGAACTGGGCCATTTGAGAGGCCATCTGGGAGTTATCCAATGGCTGTAAGGGGTCTTGATACTTCAACTGGGTGACAAAAATATTCAGGAAGTCCGCCTGATTCAACGTATTATTTTTTGAGGTCGGGTTGGTTGAAGTGCCGGTCGTCGTGGCTGCGTTTATCGCGCTGGTTGTCATTTCCTTTTCCTCTTTTTTTGAATTAGACCCAAGTGTCCACGTATTGATTGCCCTGGCTGAAACGGAGAGGTACCGTCCCCGGAGAAATGGGGATCAGTGCGGCCGGCGAGGCGCGGCTCCCCTCTTGCCGGTTGTTTTCCCAAGCCGGTTGCCGGCCCCCGAACCAGCGCTCCTCCTGAAAGGATTTTAAGTCCGGCTGTACCAGGACCTCGAACCGGTCGAGTTGGAAGCCGTCCAATTTCAGTGTCTTTTGAAGCTGCCCCCGGCTGAAGTCCAACAGTTCCTTGGTGTGGGGATTGTCGGTCCACAAATGGGCGGTAACGAAATTTCGGTCGCGATTAATCTCCACTAGAATGTTGCCCAATTGAGGCGGATCGAGGGTCATTTGGATACGTTCTCCGGCCTGCTGGAGATTACGGAGAAGCCCTTTGCTGTACTGTTGATAAACGGAGAGGGCCTCTTTGATCCATTCCGGAGACGCTTTCGGTGGCCCCTCAATGGGACGATCGGCCGAGATCCCTTCGATTCTGGGTTGGTTGAGGAACTCGGTTATACTTCCGTGGTGGGTGTCGTTCTGGATCCGGGAAGGGTTATTCGTCTCCTGATCCCCAGAAGCGGGCAGGTTTTCACCAGGATTCCGGAGGGTGATCCCCGGTTCCACTTTTTCCAGCGGGGCCTGGTGAAGGGAAGAAGGTTCCGGACCCAGACCGGTTAATCTCGGGGAGGTCTTCTCGGGGGCAGGCGCTCCTTCCGCCTTTGCTAAGGAGGAGATATCCCTGCCAGAAAGGATCTCTTTCGAAGTCGGCGGAGAGGTGTCCGTAGTGGAAATCTTTACTGCTGGCGAATTGGAGACAACCCGGTTCGCCTCCACGGACGGCGGGCCCTCCACTATTGGCGCGGTAGCGACCTTTTCTGTCCTGGATAAGGTTACTAAAGAGGGTTCCTGAGATTCGGGTTTTATCTCTTGGGCAGGGGACGCGCCAGCCTGGCCTTTCAGCGCGATCTCCTGGAGAATTAACGAAGGGGAGGGGTCCGGACCATCAACTGCCGAGGTAGTCTCCGGGATGGCCGGACCCTGGGGGGAGAACGACAGATTGTTTTCCGTCGTTGTCTGGGAAGACCGCATAACATTCCCCGTCGTCTCCGGAGAAACCTTTTGTTCAATGGTTAAAGATTCCGGGGTGGGGAAAAGAATCAGATTTTCAAGCGTCTTTGAAATCAGACGGATTTTCTCTTAAAGCTCCTAAGGGCTGAACAGCGGCCGGAGCAGATGCAGGTCCGGTTTCGCTGGTAATAAGGAAATCCTCCGGCCCGGGCTGGCTCTTGGCACCGGGACCGATTTGATCCGTAGAGGCCATGGCCGAATTAGAGGCCTGGGGTATGAGTTTAAGGAGAAAAGTCTGGTCTTCGAGGTCCACTGCCAGAAGCGAATCCTGCGGCTTTACCTCCGTCGAGGCGAGGGCCGGGGTGGGAGTCTGGCCCTCGGGTTTCGGGAACAAAGTCGGGTCTTTTAGGTCCTGCTGTGGGCTCGGGGGACTCGGGAGGACGGTATTCGAGGTCGGAGGCGTTAGCAAGGCCGTGACTTCCGGATCAGTCACCGGGTCCGGGCTCTCCTGCTTGGCTTTCTTTTTGGGAGGCAAAGGAATATTCGCTCCCGCTTCTTCCCGCTCTAAACCCATCGCATTTTTTTTAGGGCGGTTAGACTTTTCTTGACGGGATATTACCTGGGCAAAGCGCTCCGGCGGATTTTTCGGAGCAAACTCCGGAGGAGCGTCCTGGATTTTTAACCGGGTCAAGGGGCTAGGGGCAAGTGTTTCCATGGTTTGACCACAGGGTAAAGCAATGGTCGTGCCATCATTAAAACTCTTCCAACCCAGCCCCTGGCCATTTTTTTTAGTTGTATTTTCGAGAAGTTACAATAAACGAACGGTAAGGCCGCCCCTGAGGGTCGGGCTGAGCGGCAAATATTTCCAGGCTAGGCGGGACAGGGCAGAAATTTTTTTCCTTAATTCGCCCGGGGGGTCAACAGACTCAAGTTAGCGCTGATCCTGGCAGCGCGGGCGGGATCCAGATGGGTCAAAATTCCACCCACTTCCTTGCTGCGCATGATTTGAAATACTTCGGTAACGGTTTTATCGTCCATCTTCTCAATCATTCGGGCCGCTTTATCCGGCAGCATGGCGCAAAAAATTTCTGAAAGATGCTGAATCTTTTTATCCTGAATCGTTTTAGATTGGTCCACTATTTTTTTTAATTGAACCTGTAGCTGATTTAACTGATTTATTTTTCCGTCGATCTCCATTTGAATCCGGGCCAAATCCTTCTCTTTTTGGTCCACCTGTTGTTTCTGAATTTCAAGGGCCCGGGACTTCTCCTGCAGGGCTTTCAGGATTTCCGGATCCTTGGTCCAGGCGTCAGCGGCGGGTGTTTGGGGTGTCGTCTCGATTCGCACAGTTTGCCGTCCCTGAATCGCGTCGGGTTTTATTTTCGGTCTATCCGGAGAATGAAGCCCGGACAAGCTGACCTTAGCGATTAATAAGACCAGCAAAAAAACCTGCAGGCCCAGCAAGTAATAAAAAAAGGCGCTCCCTTTCCTGGTTCCCATAGGGTTAGATGCCTTTCCTGGAAACGGGACGCCGTTGCACCAGCAGGTCATCCGACGCTTTTCGTTCCCTTTTTTCCTGCTCGGACAAAAATTTGATGAACTGCCGTTCCTTGAGCTTTTCCAAAATTTTTCTTTCCCGGGTTAAGTTCATCAGTTTTTGCCGTTCCGTTTCGATAAGTTTCAAGTTTCTTTTCCGCTCCAGTTCCAGGACCTCCAGTTGTCGAAAGCTGTCATTTGAATAATCCAGATAGAGGATCAGGTCGCAGACCGTTGCCCCCTGTCCGGCCTTATGCCGGCATTCCCCGTCATAGGCCTTCCGGATCTCCCGGAGTTTCTTCATTCGTTCCTCCTGTCCGGCCAGGGCTTGAAGGTACCCGGCCAAGCGGAGCTGGGACAACTCTTCTAAATTTTTTCGCCAAAGGTACAGGGACTGCAGTCGAAAGGTAAAAGCCATGGATTATTGACTGGCCAGCGCTTTCAGTTGCATCAAGGTAGAGGCAAAATCCACTTTTTCCTCAACCCCTTGTCGAAGGAAGGCGTTGATCTCCGGCATCTTTTTAATGGCTTGGTCAATCTGGGGATTACTCCCGGTCACATAGGCTCCGAGGTTTATCAGGTCTTCCGCTTTTTTGTAAACGGCCATAGTGGCGATCAGTTGGTTGCGGGCCGCTAACTGGTCTCGATCCACCACATCGGGCATAACCCGGCTGATACTGCCCAGGATATCGATGGCCGGGTAATGATTTTGGTTGGCCAAATCCCGGGAAAGCACGATATGTCCATCGGCCACGGAGCGAACCGCATCGGCGATGGGGTCATTGATATCGTCGGCTTCCGTCAGCACCGTATAGATCCCGGTGATGCTCCCCAGACCGGGAGTCGTCCCGACCCGCTCCAGCAGACCCGGCAGTTGGGCATAGACGCTGGGAGTGTAGCCTTTGGTGGTCGGCGGCTCCCCCACGGCCAGGCCCACTTCCCGGGAAGCCATAGCAAAACGGGTGATCGAATCCATCATAAAGAGCACGTTTTTTTTCCGGTTCCGAAAAAATTCGGCAATCACCGTTGCCAGGTATGCTCCCCGGATACGGATCAAAGGCGGCTGGTCGGAGGTGGCCACCACGACCACCGATCGTTTTAGCCCCTCCGCCCCTAAATCTTTCTCGATAAATTCCCGGACTTCCCTTCCCCGTTCCCCGATCAGGGCGATCACGGAGACCTCAGCCGAAGTATGGCGGGCCATCATCCCGAGTAGGGTGCTCTTTCCCACTCCAGACCCGGCCATGATGGCCAGGCGTTGTCCCCGGCCCAAGGTCAGCAGTCCATTAATGGCCTTGAGCCCCACATCGATGGGCTCCGAAATTCTTTTTCTTAATACCGGATTAACGGCCTTAACCTGGAAAGGGAGCGTTTCTTCCAGGAGGAGCGGTCCTTTCTGGTCCAGCGGTTCCCCCAGGCCGTCGATCACCCGCCCGAGCAGCCCTTCCCCCACCTGGGCCAGGGCCGGGAAACCGGCCGGTATAATCCGGCATCCGGGTTCAATCCCCTGACTCGCTCCGAAGGGCATAAGTAATATCTTTTGGTCCCGAAACCCGACCACTTCAGCCGGGATTTTTCGACTCTTATCATTCTTTTCGATGTGGCAAATATCGCCCACTGCCGCCCGGGGCCCCTGGCCCTCAATAACCAATCCAATCACCTGGGTGGTGCGTCCGTAATTGCAGATGGTCTCTGTTTCCTGGGCCAGGGTTTGAAAGGCTTTCCAAGAAGTAGGGGTTAAGCTCATTTCCCCCCCTGCGGCAATCGGCATTGGATCTGTTCCACGATCTGGTCAAACTGGCCTTCGAGGGTGGCGTCGATGACCCCTAATTCTGTTTCCAGGAGCCCGCCCCCGGGGGTAATGGCTTCGTCCTCCAGAATCTTTACCCGTTCTCGGTCATTCAGCACCCAGGGGATCTGATCCGGATGGGCCAGCAGATATCTATAATCCACCGGGTTGATGTGGAGGATGACCTGCCGGTTTTCCTCGGTCTTTTTAAGGGCCGTCGACAAGGTGTCCTTGATGACTCCGGTCGTCAATCGCGATTCCCGCTGGAGTATCTTTTTGATCAGGCAAAAGGCAAATTCGACCATCTCCCGTTCGAACCGCTCGAAAAGCGTTATTTTCTGGCTTTCAATTTGAGTCAGGAGGGCGTTGATCCGTTTGATGACCACTTCCAGGCGCTTTTGTCCGCTCTCCAGGCCGTCTTTTTCCCCCTGAGCAAAGCCTTTCTCGTACGCCTCGTGTTCGATCTGCGTGGCCTTCATCTTTAGTTCCTGATAAACCTGTTCCTGCAGCTCCTCCATATACCGGGTCACCTGAGGATGGAACTGAAATTGACTTTTGGGCGATTGGGGTTGGATGGCCCCCGGGCGAAAATCCGGATTTTGGTCCTTCCGGATAAAGGGGTTGAGGGAAAAGCTTTTTGGGGACGTCCCGGCGGGCATCTGTTCGACTCCTTACACCAAAGCCTCTTCGCTGCCTTTTCCGGCCAGAACGATTTTGCCTTCGGCTTCCAGTTTTTTAGCGATCTTGATAATCGACTGTTGAGCCACTTCCACGTCTTTGAGCCGCACCGGCCCCATCACTTCGAGGTCCTCCTTCATCATTTGCGCCGCCCGTTCGGACATGTTCTTGAAGACCTTCTCCTTCATTTCGTCCGATGCCGTTTTCATGGCCAGGATTAATTCTTCGTTGTTGACTTCCTTCAGGATGGCCATAATGCCTCGATCGTCCACATTGATCAGGTCTTCAAAGATAAACATCAACTGGCGGATTTCATCGGCCAGGCCCTGTCGGAATTCTTCGATCCCCTTTAGAATATTGCCCTCCATGGAACTGTCCATCTGGTTCAGCATCTCGGCCACCGAGCGTACGCCTCCAATCTGCTGCCCCTCAAAGCTTTTGACCGCCGCCACTTCTTCCATTAACGCCTGATCGATTTCTTCCACGATTTCCGGGGACACATTTTCTAATTCGGCTACCCGATAAACCACTTCGGTTTGAAGGTTGATCGGCAGCTCGCTTAAAATGGCGGCCGCCTGCCCCGACTCCAGGTGGGATAGAATAATGGCAATGGTCTGGGGATGTTCATTGCGAATAAAATTGGCTAAGGTTTTGGGATCATATTTTTTTATTTTTTGAAATAATTTCCACTTGCCTTGCTCCTCGATCTCTTCAATGATCTCCTGGCCCTTTTCCCCTGGAATAGCCCGGGTCACCACGTTCTTCAGGAACTGATTGCTTCCCTGGGAACTCAGGAGAAGGGGTTGGTCCACGGTATAGAGGCTGCTGAATTCAGAGAAAATGCTTTCTATGGTTTTAGGACCGATGTAGTTGACCTGGGCAATATGGCTGCCCAATTTTTTAATCTCCTCCTCATCCATCTGCTTGATGATATTCGTGGTTAATTCCTCGCCCAGACTGAGCAAGAACATGGCGGCTTTCTGCGGACCGGTTAATTTTTCGTTGGCCATGACGCTCGTTTACCCTTTTTCGTGCAGCCAGGATTTGACAATTTCGGCCGCTTTGGTGGGGTCTTCCTCCACGGACTGAAATATCCGTTTCCGGTCCATTCCCTTAAGAAGGCCGGCCTCCTCGTTCTGGGCAATTTGCGGGACCTCGCCGCCTTCCGTTCCCGAGGGCAGCGCTGGCCGCGGCCGAAGCTGGTCCAATAACACCTGTTCTTCCGTCCGAAAACCGCTGAAGAGATTTCTTTTCATCATCGGTTTGATCACCAAAAAGAAAAACAGCAAGGCCAAAACCAAGCTGATCAAAGGTTTATACAGCATTTGGAAATAGTCCTTCCAGGCCGATCCGGTCTCGGACCGGGGCCCATCCTCCAGGGCCGACCAGGCAAAGGGCATGGAAGTGACTTCTACCTGGTCCCCGCGGCTGTCGTCAAAGCCGATAGCTTTCTTCACCATGTTTTCAAAGTTTTTCATCTCTTCCGGTGGCCTGGGGACGAACTGCCGGATTTTGGCTCCTTTGGCGCCCACACTTTCCTTGTAGGTCCCGTCAATAATCACCGCTGTCGAAATTTTTTTGATTATTCCGGCCGGGCCGCGGATCTGTTTATTGATCTTGGTTATTTCATAATTTTTGGTTTCGTTTTGCCGTTCCGAGATCGTTTCATTACCGCCGGCCGTGCTTCCGGAAAAGGTTTTGCTGCCGGCCGTGGCGCCGGGTCGGGCAGGGTTCTTGGATTCGGCCGGCAACTTTAGTGAAACAAAACCTTCTTTGTCCGCACCGATTTTGCCACCCGTGGTGCTGGACGATTTTTCCAGCGTTTTCTGTTCGCTGCGAATAACCGTGGCCGGATCAAAACGTTCCTCGGTAATATTGACTTGCTGGAAATCCATATCCGCCGAAACCCGGGCAATGGCTTTATCGGGACCGACTACTCCTTCCAGCATTCCCTGGATTTTCTTTTTCAGGCCCTCCTCAATGTTGCGCTGATAATCCAACTGGCTGGTGGTCAACTGGCCTGCAGGAGAGCCGTCGTTTTTCTTGGTCAGCATTTTACCGGTTTGATCCACCACGGTTACATTGTTGGGGTCCAAGCCTTCCACGGCGCTGGCCACCAAATGGATAATGCCATCCACCTGAGGGGGCCCCAAAGTCATCCCCGAACGGGTTTTCACCAGGACCGAAGCCGTCGGTTTTCTCTGTTCTTCCACAAAGAGTGAATCCTTTGGAGTGACAATATGGACCCGGGCCTGGTCAATTTCTTTTAATTGCTTGATCGTCCTGGCCAATTCTCCCGACAACGCCCTTTGATAATTTAATTTCTGGACAAAGTCGGTGGTTCCCAAATTGGTGCGATCAAATACTTCAAATCCGACACCTCCGCCTTTGGGCAGCCCCTCTGAAGCCAGCGACAGTCGGGTGTCGTACACCTGTTCCCGGGGGATCAGAACCGCCGTCCCGCTGTTCGTCACCTGATAGGGAATCTTCTTTTCCTTGAGTTTGTTGGCAATGTCGCCGGCGTCTTCCGGGGAAAGGTTGCTGAACAGGACCTGATACTCCGGGCGGGTATTCCAAAAGATGAGGGAACCGAACCCTATCCCGGCCACCAGGAGGATGGCGATCAGGGAAAACAGTCGTCCCTTGGATATGGAGCCGACTAGCTGAGTAGATTGTTCGACCAATTTGGAGGCCATAATCCTGTGCCTTCAACGCCCTATACTTGCAGACGCATGATTTCTTCGTAAGCGTTCATAATCTTGTTGCGGACTTGCACCATTAAGCGCAGGGAGATCCCCGCCTTCTCCATGGCGATCATCACTTCATGGACGTCTTTTGGCTCCCCGGCGGCCATGGTTTCAATGGACTGATCGGCCTCTTTTTGCAGGCCGTCGATTTCGCGGACTGTTTGGGCGAGGGATTCCTTAAATCCCGCCGTCGCCACTTCCCGTCGGCCGACTTGTTCCCCAGCCGACAGGCGATTAGTCGTTGGATCCAGACCGTAAATGGCGTTCATAATTCGGTTTCCTCCTTTTCAAGTTAGCGGCCGATTTCTAGGGCCTTAAGAATCATATTTTTGGCGGAATTGAAGGCTGTAACGCTGGCCTCGTAATTTCGAGCGGCGCTCATCAACTGCACCATCTCTTCTAAAATATTGACATTCGGCAAGGTGACGTAGCCCCGTTCATCCGCATCCGGATGCTGGGGATCATACTGGGTCTCCAAATCGCTCATGTCGGCCACTATTTCCTTGACCTCCACCCCCTCCTGTCCCTTTTCTACGCGTCCGGCGAAAATTTGGGAAAAATCGGAGGGCACCGCCGCCGGTCCCAAAACGGCGATTTTCCTCCGGTAGGGTCCGCCCTCTTCCGTTCGGGTGGTTTGCGCGTTGGCGACGTTGGTGGAGATAATATTCATCACCGTCCGTTGGGTATTGAGGCTCGTGCCGCTTATGTTCATTGCTTTAAAAAGGTCCATTCGATTTATTGCCCCCCACCGGAAATGACGTATTTAATGGTTTCCAATTTTTTGCTCAGGGCCTGGACGGCCGACTGGTATTGGAGGTTGTTTTCCGCCAGCTTGGTCATTTCCTGGTCGATATTAACTCCCGAGGATACGGTTTCGACCGACCAGGGTAGACCGGACTCCTTTTCCGGGGCCGACCCCGGATCGGGAAAATGTTGGGGATGTGTTTTTTGCACCGAGACGGTGGATGGATCTCCCATCGTTTGGCGCATGATTTGCCGGAAGGGGAGATCCTTGGCCGAATAGCCGGGGGTCTCGGCATTGGCAATATTACTGGTCAGTATCCCCTGGCGCGCACCCCGGAGATTTAAAGATTTTTCCAGAAAATGGAAGGTTCGATCAAACAGTGCACCGGATAAAAATTGATTCATAAGCACCTCATCCTTCTTATCCTTAGGCTTTCTGCAAATCCCATACCATGGTCGGGGGGTGAATCGGGACCAATCCCTCCTCCGTCCACGACCCCGCCTCCTGCTTATATTCCTGCAGTTTGTTCCGGAGGGTCCGGACGCTGATACCCAGAATATTGGCAGCCTGGGTTCGGTTGCCCTCCGTCTTATCCAAGGCCTTGAAGATCAGGTCTTTTTCTACTTCACGGAGGGAGAAAGTCGACGAGCCATCGATCCGGACCTCCGTTGTCGGGGGCGCGGAGTCCTCCAGGCAAAAATCTTTCATTTCGATCGTCGGACCGGAGGAGATAAGCACGGTACGCTCCAACAGGTTTTCCAGTTCGCGGACATTTCCCCGCCACTCCCGTTGCTTGATCCAGTTCAAAGCCTGGTCCGACACCCGAACCACATCCCGATTATAGAGTTTGGCTAATTTTCGCACAAAATAGGCGACCAGCAGTTCAATATCCTCCGGGCGTTCCCGCAAAGGCGGAATGCGCAAAGGGATGACATTTAAACGGTAATACAGGTCGGCGCGAAAATCCCCCTTTTCAACGCTTTCTTCTAGATTTCGATTGGTTGTGGCGATGACCCGTATATCCAGAGGAACCGGATGTCGCCCGCCGATCCGATCCAACTCGTTTTCCTGCAGCACCCGGAGCAGCTTGGCCTGCAATTGAGTATTCATTTCACTGATTTCATCCAATAAAATGGACCCCCGCTGCGCCAACTCAAATTTCCCCAATTTTTTTTGGATGGCCCCGGTAAAGGCCCCCTTTTCATGGCCGAACAATTCGCTTTCCAATAGCCCGTCTGGGAGAGAGGCACAATTGACGGCAATAAAAGCCTCCTTATTTCGGGGACTGCGCTCGTGGAGATAGCGGGCAAACAGTTCTTTTCCTGTGCCGCTCTCTCCCTGAATCAGCACAGTGGCTTTACTGGCAGCGACCTTGCGGCATAATTCCAGGAGATCCAGCATCTTCCGGTTCTGGGTGACAATCGGGCGGGACACTGGTCCGGCCCCGAAGGGGCCCCCGGGTTCGCCCAACGACCCTGTCCGCTGATGATCGAGCTGCCCGATTCGTTCTTCCAGCCAGACCCCGGAAAGAGGCTTGACGACGTAATCCAAGGCCCCTTGCTTGATGGCCTCGATGGCCTGCGGAATGCTTCCCCCGGCGGTCATGACGATGACCGGCGTCTCCGGAAAACGCTGTTTGACCTGACCCAAAAGCTGTAGGCCGCTTAAATCTTCCAGTTCCATTTCGGTAATCACCAGATCGAAAGGTCTTTGGTCCAACCAGCGGAGGGCTTCTTCCCCCCTATTGACCCATTGGATCCAAAAACCGTTTTTGGGGTAGCTTTCTACAAAAACCTCCCGGGCTTCCGGGTCGTTTTCCGCAATTAATAATGCCTTTTCGCCCATGGGTCAGTTTAGCCTCAATTCGCTGATCTTTTTCTCCAGGATTTGCTGGCTCGCCCTCGAGTCATAAACCTTTTTCCAAAAAGGGTCTATTTCGCCGGACGGATTCGCCGGGATTGATCCCTGGCCCTTCGGTTCCAAAAGCAAGCGGCATTGGGTTATCTTTTGCGCCAAGAAGGGGGAAGCCGGCCGTCGGTTTAATTGCTGGGCCTGGTGGTAAGCCTCCCAGGCCGCGGCCCCCTTTTTTTCCCTGAAATAGAGGTCTCCGATCCGCTCATAAGCCAAGGCGGTTTTGGCCGGGTCCTGGCTTCGGACAATAAATTTCCTTAGGGCCTCATAGGCCTTGAGGTTCAATGTCGGGCTTTCAGAATAAAGGGACCCCAAAAGATACCAGCGCTCAGGATAGGCCTCCGCGGAAGGATACCGGGCGATGGACTCCTCCAGTATCTTCAGTCCTTCTGCATAGTTACCTTGCCGGTACCAACCCTGGCCTAAAAGCAGGTAAGCCCGCTGTTTTTCAATTTCTGGAACGGACGGGTGATCAATCAACTTTCGTAGGAGCGGGACGGCGGAGGCCTGATCGCCTTTTTCGATAAGTATTTCCGCCCAATCCACCAGCATTTCCCGGGGTTCCTGGTTTCCCTGCTGCCAGGCCGCCTGGAAATATCGGCCGGCCTGGTCAGGCAGTCCCACGGCCTTGAAACTTTTTCCCAATAGAACGAATAGCCGGGGTTCCGGATTATCCGGCAAGGTTTCCCGATGCCGATAATACGAGCGAATCACTTCCGTATAGTTGGACTGAGCGAACAACCCTTCCAGCACCGGAATCAAGGCTCTTTGAAGCTGGGATTGAAAGATTTTTTTCCTTTCATTTTTTTCCTGAGGAAAGGATTCCAAGGAAGTGATGATCTGGATGGCCAGCGGGCATTGCTTTGATTCAATATAAAAATCAACAAGTTGTGCTAAAGCAGGAAAGGCGGCGGGTCCATGAGCCTGGGAGAAGGCTTGAAGAATTTGACGGCGGGCCTTTTCGCCCTGAGGGGCGTTTCCCTCCAAACGATAACTGTGAACGATTTCTTCCACAACCCGCAAATCAAGTTTTTCCAAGGGGACTACATTCAGATAATGGAAAAACGCCTCCCTTCCCTGGGCGTATTTTTTTTGCTCCAGGAGGCCGCGCCCGGTCTCCAGCAGTGGTTCCGGAGGGCTGCCCTTGGGGGTGGAATCCGGAGTCACCGAAGCGACGGCTTCTTTCACCTTGGACACCGGTGGGGAGGTTTTTTTGACCGTTTTCCCGGTTTTCCGGACCTCTGCCTCCTTATTCCGGGCAAGGGAAACGGATTCGTTTGAGATTTGAGCCGCTGCCGGGGTCTCGGCTTTCTTCGGTTTAGATTCAAGATCGATCCAAAGTTGCAAAGGATTATCCTCCGGGGTGGATACGGAAAAAAGGGTCTTTTGCTTCATATCCAGAACCAGGCGTACCGTCTTTTCGTTGAATTGGGAACAGCGCAGTCGTTGAATCGGCCCGGTTTTCAGTTCTGGAATAGTGCTTAATTTTAGTAGGCTAGGGGTCAAATTAATAACGACCCGGTCGGGATTGGTCAGGGTGAAGATAGTATGCTTAACCGGGTGCCTGACTTTCAAGACCACCCGGAGCTTCCCTTCCGCGGATTCCGACTTGATTTGAAATAATTCCCCCACGGGCGCTTCCGGATCCTGCGCTCGCAGGAACGAACCCGGGAATGCTCCCGCCAATCCGACAAAGATCAAACCGATGCGCAATAAATAGCTTGGCCTGGCTCGAAACAAAATCCGCAGAATCCTTTCCCCGGACCCTTAGGCCAACTTTTTCGGCTGGGTCCCATGTGTGCTTTGAGCAAGGAGTATGCCAATAGCTCCGGGTCCGGCATGGTGATTGAAATCAAATTGTTAGAAAGAAGGGACCTAGTGGGATGGCTGAAGAAAGTAAAAATATCGACGGTGCTCGTTCAATGTGTCAAATTTTTGACTCGCTTGCCCAAACATCCTGAAGTGGGGTTGGGGCTACGTCGGGGGGGCCTGGAGGTTTTGGCGTTTTATTTTTTCGATTAAGGTCGTTCGGTTGAGGTTCAACAATTGGGCCGCCTTGTTTTTAACCCACCCGGTCTTGATCAGGGCCTGGAGAATCAATTTTCGTTCGAATTCATTGACGGCGGTATCCAGAAAGATTCCCTCTTCCGGAATGTCAGGGGGCACGGCCTGATCTTGCGGCGGGATCTTTTGAATCCTTTCCGGTAGATCCGAAAGAGTAATCACCTCGTTATTGGTCAGGATCGCGATCCGTTCAATCATATTTTCCAACTCGCGAATATTTCCGGGCCATTCGTAATCCTGGAGCTTCTTTAGGGCCTCCTCCTCGAGGCCCTGGATATTTCTTTTCTTGCCTTTGTTAAACTGGTCAATAAAATGATGGACTAAAAGCGGAATATCGGATTTATGCTCCCGTAGCGGTGGGATCTCAATGGGAATTACGTTGAGTCGATAATACAAGTCTTCTCGAAAATGGCCGTTCTCCACCGCCTTTTTCAGATTACGGTGCGTGGCCGTGATCACCCGGATATCGACGTGAATGGTTCGGGTGCCCCCAATGCGTTCAAAGGCCCGGTCCTGCAACACCCGTAATAGTTTGCTCTGCAGCACCGGATCCATGTCACCTATTTCGTCTAAAAAAATTGTGCCCCCGTTGGCCAATTCAAATCGACCGATCCGGGTCCGGATGGCATTGGTAAAAGCCCCCTTCTCATGGCCGAAAAGTTCGCTCTCCAACAACTCAGAGGGAATAGCCGCGCAATTGACCGGCACAATGGGGCCCTTGGCCCGGCTGCTATTATTATAATGAAGCGCTCGGGCCACGAGTTCCTTCCCTGTGCCGCTTTCTCCCAAAATCATGATGGTGCTGTCGGTGTCGGCCACTTTTTCAATGGTTTGAAATACCTTTTGCATGGGGCCGCTGTCACCGATGATATTATCAAATCTATACTTTTTCCTTAACTGGTTCCGAAGCAGAACGTTTTCCCTTTTTAGGTTGCGGAATTCGATCGCCCGCTTAATCGCGATCAGAATTTCTTCCAGATCCACCGGTTTGGTCAGGTAGTCGTAGGCCCCGGCTTTAACCGCTTCAACCGCGTTTTTAATGGACCCATGTCCGGTCAAAATGATGCAGAGGGTCTCCGGGCAGTGATTGATGACATAGTTCAAAACGTCCATACCGCCCAATCCCGGCATTTTTAGGTCAGTCAAAACCAGATCATAGGAATCCTTTTCCAAGCCGGCAATCCCGGTTGCCCCATCTTGGGCGATTTTCACCTCGTACCCCTTGGCCCCCAAAAACTCGGATAACAAATCGAGGATATAGGCGGTATCGTCAATGATCAGGATTTTTTCTGAATTCAATGGGACCTCTTGGCAATAGGATTAGACTCACTACTCAGTGCCGTATTTTTGCCTAACCCGGCCTTTTAGTCAATGAATTTATTTTGTTAGGGAGAAAGGGGGAGCAATGGACGGAAGGGACGGGAGCCAACCAGGAAAAACAGACAGACTGTAAAACGTGAGCTTCTCTAAAGAAACGTTACGGATCCCCTTTGAACAGCAGCCTATTGGACTACAAGATTAAAAAACCCTGTTACCGTTTGATGATAACCGCTCGATCCAATAGCTCCAGCGATTTTTCCTGTTTTTGGATTTCTGCCTGCCGCCTGGCCTGCTTCTCTTCCGGCGGAGTAATGGAATAATAGATGACATCGCTTCCCCCGTCAGGACGGGAGACCTCTTGAACCCCTACCGCAGAGGGCCTGTTCATATTCAGCTCGGCTGGCCTGACCGGTGCCGGTTGCTCAACAGTGCGTGTATCCCGGGGGAAAGGGGGTTGGTCGATTCCACCGGAAAAGACTTCGAAGGCCATGGCCAGCAGGACGAACGAAGTTAAAAAAACGATGAAAAATCTGGGGCAGAAGATCATAAGATTTCCATCTTCAATTTTCCCACGCCTTGGGTAACCATATCCAGTTTCCGAGCCAGCCCGTAAGAAAGATCCACATCCCTTCCGGAAATGAAAGGGCCTCGGTCATTGATTTTGGCCACGACCTGCAGACCATTTTTGGGATTGGTCAATCTAACCTCGGTTCCCAGGGGTAAGGTCTTATGGGCCAGCGTATTCTTATACATATCGAATCGTTCCCCGCTGGCGGTGGGTTTATTTTGGTAGTCCGCCCCATACCAACTGGCGGTCACCTCCTGAGAACCTGGATTTACCTCTTTCCGGATCGTCAGTTTTTGCCCGGGATAAATTCGGTCCGGATTCTTGATTCCGTTATCCCGCGCGATTTGGTAGGGGTCTGTCTGAAATTTTTTGACACCCAGTTTCCATAAAGTGTCGCCGGGTTGGACTATATATTCGATACTCGTCTGCCTCGGCCCTTCCCCTGACGGGCCGGGCTGGGACAGTTTGGTCTCCAATAGTTGAGGAAAAGTGGAATTTCGAGGAGCGCTCAGGGGAATCCCCCTGGTGGCTACTGCCGGGAGTTCTTCCACGGTCGGCAAGGTCGAGCCTATGGAAATGGTCATGTACGTTCTCTTTTAGACATAATCTCCGCGATTAAATTTGGCGATCTCCGCGGCCGAGACCACCCCGACATCCTGGATAATTTTATGCAAAGGATCCCCCGCGGCGAATTGCTGGGTCAACCCTTGCAATTGGTCTACCCTTTGTGACAGGGATTCAACCAGGGGGCTGATTTGCTTGAGCGATTGAGCCGGATCTGACAGGGCCTGCTGGTATTGCCCCAGTAAATCCAGGGTCTTTTCGGCCGCCGAAACTCCTTGGGCTCGCAGTTGGTCTGCGGATTGAACTTCTATAACTCCCTTCAGCGGGCCGATTTCAAATCCTGGGGCCAGGGGTTGAGTGGGGGGGGTGAGCAGGAGACTCGGATCTGGTTTTGAAGCGCTGACGGATTGATGGGCCTCCTGGAGGATCCGTTGAAAATCCGATGTCTTTTTGGTCTCCTGGTTCTGCCCCATCGAGGGCAGGGAAGGAGAAATTCCGATTTTTTGGATATCCATAGGCAATAGCTCCTTAGTTTTTTTAACTTTTTTATGCAATTTAGATGCCGTGTGCCGCCCAATAATGAAATGGCCTTCATTTTTTTCGAGAACCGGATAGAAATTCGATTTTATTAAATAAACCTACTTCCCTGCAAACAAAAAGGGGATTGTTCCTCGACCATAATTTTGAAATTGCGGATTGCTGGAATTCCTTTCCGGCACCGCCTGAGGGAAAAAATTGCCGTTTCCTCATTGATCCGGGTTACGTTTTTCCTTGGCAACCGAGTTCGGCTATACTAATATTCAATTGGTTCCGCAATATCCGTACACTTTCTTGGGAGCCCTATGGAGATTCAGAAACGACCCGCCCTTTGCCCCGCCTGCGGGACCAGATACCGCGTCCCGGAAACCGCCCTGCATAAGATTGCTCCCTGCTTAAAATGCGGCCAAAAATTCAAAATTGTTTTTGAGGATGGGGCGCCTACCGGACCCCCGTCCGTGGAGACAGAAAAATCAACAACCGCTGACCCTTCGAAAGAGGCCGAGCCCCAGGAAACGAACATCCCGGAACTTGAATCATTGGGGTTTAAAATAGTGATCCCAGATGACCGATTAAGCGCCCGATTATTCCCTCCGGAGTCGGCGCCGGATTCCATCACCCTGGAGACATTGAAAGAGTATGTTTCCTCAAAAGGAATCGTTTTCGGATTGATAGGAGATAACGACCTCTCCAACTTTTTAACCTCCCTGGAACCGAAGGAAGAGGGCTGGTTGATTGCCGAAGGAACTCCTCCCCAGTCGGGAGAAGATGCGAATATTATCTATCAGTTTGACACGGAAGCCCATAAAGTCGGGACCGTTCGCGATAGCGGAATAATCGACTTCAGGGATAAAGGAGAAATCCAGCAAGTCAAGGAAGGAGACCTTTTGGCCGAAAAAGTTCCCTTGGTCGAAGAGGTCCCCGGGAAAGATGTCTTTGGTCAAATGATCCCGGTAGACAAGGCGCAGGATGCCCATTTGCTGACGGGGGAAAACACCAAGGTTTCAGAGGATGGACTGAAGCTCTCCGCCAAGACCGGCGGGCGGCCGGCCCTGGCCAAAGATGGCCGGATCTCAGTTTACCCGGAACTGAGAATCGAGGGGGACGTGGGATTGGAGACCGGCCACATCCAGTTTAATGGCCACATCAATGTCCGCGGGATCATCCAGGAAGGATTTCGGGTTAAGGGCGGTCGTTTAACGGCTTTGGAAATCAACAAGGCCGAAGTGGACATTGAGGGAGATATCGATATTCAGGGCGGCATCATTGGTTCCCGGGTCAAGGCCAGCGGGAATATTAAAGCCCGCTATATAGAAGCCTCCACCATTTGGGCCTTGGGGGATATCAGTGTCCGGGATGAGGTGTTGCATGGGGATATCGAGATCAACGGCCTTTTATCGATGAGTTCCCCGTCGGGGAAAATCATCTCCTCCACCATTTCGGCCCGCAAAGGAATGGACCTGGCGATTGTCGGTTCCGAAGCTTCCCGGCCCTGTACCTTGATTATTGGGGTCGATTCTCAGGCTAAGGAATTGAGCAAACAAATCGGCCTGGAAATTGAAAACTTAAAAAAGGAACAAGAGGCCGGAAGAAAAAAAATTGAAAAGTTGAAACGGGAATCCAAAAACTATGACGGCCAGATAGCCCACCTGGCCCAGGTCCAAGATCGCGGGATCCTGGAGCAGAAACCCCTCCAGGTTCAGCTTGAAGAATTGAGGCAAAAAAACGAATTGGCCCGCCTGTCCCAGGCGGAGTGGGAATATAGAAATCTGGAACGAAAAATCAAGTCCGTGGAGGGATCGTTAAATCAGTTGCTGGAACAACAGGATCAGGTTACCGAAACCATCCTGGCCCAGCAACGGGCTATTGAGGAACAGGAACAGGCCATCCAGGGGCGTAAGGCGCAGATTGAAAGAATTAAACAAGAGGCCAACCAGGCTAACCTGGAATCTTTCGTCAAGGTCCGACAGATTATTCATGTCGGAACCACGATTAAGGGAAAACAGGTTTCTCTGATCGTCCCGTCGGATTTAAAACGGGTCCAGTTTAGTGAAAGACAGGCCACGGTTACGGACGAATCCGGCCAGGCGGTAACGCGCTGGGAAATCGCCGTGGCCGACTTGTAATTTCCTCTTTAGAGACCCTCTTTCCAGGGAATCAGCCACCGTTCCATTTTCCCCAGCAGCCAGTTAAACAAAATTCCGAGCCCGGACAGCATCCCGATCCCCACCATCAGTTTCTTGGTCTGCATCAAGTCGGCGGCGGTGAGGATGAGATACCCGATCCCGGCGTCGGCGGCGATCATCTCGGCGGCCACCACCAAAAGGAGCGAGATCCCCAGGCCCAGCTTCAGACCGGCAAAGATCATGGGCAGAATGGCGGGCCAGACAACCTTTCTGATCAGGCCCAGACGACTGGAACCGAGGCTCAGGGCCACCCGGATCAACAGGGGATCCACGTTCTTAACGCCCGTATAGACGTTGATGGCCAGGGGGAAAAAGACCCCCAGACCGATTACCGCAATCTTCGGGGCTTCCCCGATTCCCAACCAGAGAATCAGCAAGGGGAGGATGGCGATTTTAGGGATGGGAAAGAGGGCGGCCAGAATCGGATTCCCCAGCGCCTCTGCCAGGCGCGAAGAACCCAGCAGGATCCCGGACAGAACGCCCAGTCCGGCGGCTAGCATAAAACCACTTCCAATTCGGAACAGGCTGATCCCCAGGTGCCGGAAAAGCTGGCCGGAGATCAGCAGTCCCCAGGCTTCCAGGAGAATATCGCTGGGAGCCGGCAAAAAGAGGGGGGAGACCAGGGAGAGACGGCCGGCCGCTTCCCAGAGGCCCAGCAAGACCGCAAAAGCGATCCAGCTCAAATAAGGCTGGGGCCGGTCATCGATAAAAGCGGTCTTGTCCCGAACCGTCCCGGTTCGGGCCGCCGCATAGGACGGCTGGGGCGTCCGATGGCTGATTAAGAAAGAGGCGGTCTTTTTCTCTGCCATCATCCCTCCTCAACGGCCTCGCGGGCTTGGTCCTTGATCCGGGCCCATAAGCGATCCACGTATCGCTGGAAGGGCTGCTCACGGGTTAGATCCTCGCTGCGGGGACGGGGCAGGTCGATGGAGACCAGGTCTATGATCCGTCCCGGTCTCCGCGAGAGGACGGCCACCCGATCGCTGAGGAAAACGGCCTCCCGAATATTGTGGGTGACGTATAAGACACTGTTTCTGGCCTTTTCCCAAATTTGCGAAATTTCCCGCTGCATCAGCAGCCGGGTCTGGGCATCCAGGGCCGATAACGGTTCATCCATCAACAGGAGATAGGGATTCACGGCCAGGGCCCGAGCCAAGGCCACCCGCTGTTTTAACCCTCCGGAGAGCTGGTGGGGATACCGATCCTCAAAGCCGGCCAGGCCCGTCAATTGGATAAATTCAGCGGCCAGGGATCGGCGCTGTGTTTTTCCCAGGCCCTTTTCCTCCAGTCCGAACTGAATGTTTTTTGCCACGGTCCGCCAGGGGAAAAGGGCGCCTTCCTGAAAAACAACCGCCGTCAGCGGCCGACCATTGAGACTCGCTCCCTCGAAGACCACCCGGCCGGAAGTGGGGGATAGCAACCCGGCGATGATATTGAGCAGTGTTGTTTTTCCGCTGCCGCTGGGCCCCAGGAGGGTCAGGAATTCGCTCTCGCGGACAGTCAAATCCACTCCTTCCAGCGCCGTCAAGGTCCGCCCCTTCCGGTCCAGATAGGTTTTGGTAAGCTGTTCGATCAAGACCGGCATTATTTTTTAAGCTGTTTCAGAGCCTCACGGTAAAGCGAAAGGTCCATGATTTCGGAGGAAGGCATCCTTCGGATCACCAGGCCATGGGCCGCGTACCAGTCAATCTGTTTTTGAATGTCACCACTGAGCAGCTCTCCGTTGGGATCAATATAGGGGAGCCCGGCGGCCACGTCCTCGGGTTTCTCTTCCGTATACCGAGCGATCAGGGTCAGGAGTTCCGGAGTCGGCACCCCCGCTTTCTTGCTCAATCCGTTTTCATGATAATACCGGCAACTGCGAATATAGCCCTTAAGAAAAGAGACGGCCAGGGAGTGGTTCTTGATCAGTTTTTCTCCATAAAAGATCCCTCCCAACTGGTAAGGCAGGTGATCACCCACCCAGAGCAGCACTTCGGCCAAGTCCGCTTTTTCCGCCGGGGTGACATGGGGCTGGACCATGAAGGCGGCCTCGATCTGGTGGCTGAAAACGGCGTCCCGCATCGTATTGAGGCTGTTCAGGGGAACGACTTTGACGTCCTTGAGAGACAGGCCCCTTTTCTCCAGCAGGTTGCCCAGCATATAGTGAAAGGTGGAGCCTATCTGGGTGATGCCGATCCGCTTACCCTTGAGTTGAGCGAGATCTTTGATTCCGGCCTTGGCTTGGTTCGAATCCACCACCAGGGCGGTCAATTTATAGCCGGGCCATTCCCGACCCTTATCCGCCACGACCGCCAGCTTGGTTCCTTGGGCGGCGGCGTTGTATAGCCCGGCGGTCAGACCGGTGGCCCCGACATCAATATCCCCGCTGGCCAGAGCCATGGCAATGGGCTGGGCCGACTTGAACCAGATCGGCTCGATCTTGATCCCCTCCTCCTGAAAATATCCTTTTTCCAGTCCCACAAAAAGAGGAGCGCTGCTGGAAACTTTGAGCATCCCCACTTTGACCGTGGTCAGGGCCGAGGCCGGCTGGGGACAGAAACTCACCAGCCAGAAAGCGGCCCCTAACAAGAGGAAAATTTTTTTATTCATCGGACCTCCTCCTTTATTTTTTTCATGCTCCGCAGGTACCCCCTGGGGCAAGAGGTTTTAGTACGAACGTCCTTTCCAAAATTCCAGCCAGGTGGCCAAAAAAAGAACCAGACTGACCGCCCCGTTCAAGGTGAAAAAAGCAGTCTGCAGCTTGGAAAGATCTCGGGGGGAAATAATCAGGTGTTCCAGAAAGAGAAAGATAAAGACCAGGGTTAAACCGATAAAAAAGAATCCCCCCAGGTTGGCCAGTCGGCCCGTGAGGGCAAAAAACAGAAAAGCCAGAAAATGAAAAAAACCGGCCACCCGAAAGGCCGCCGCGGCTCCCCTGCGGGCCGGAAGGGAATACAGCCCGTGCCGGCGATCAAAGGATTCGTCCTGGCAGGCATAGAGGACATCGAAGCCGGCCACCCAAAACAAGACCCCGGCCCCCAAGACCAAGGGGAGCAGCCCCAGTTCATTTCGCACCGCCACCCAACCCCCGATGGGAGCTATCGCCAAGGCCAGTCCCAGTATCAGGTGAGAGGTCGCCGTAAACCGTTTCGTGTAGGAATAGGCCAGGATCACCCCCAGGGCCAGGGGCGAAAGGGCCAAAGCCAGGGGGTTTAGGGCCCAACTGGCCAGAAAAAAAGCCGCTGCCGCCGCTAGACAGACAAGCCAGGCTGCGGCCGAGGATAGGCGTCCAGAGGGAATCGGCCGGCCGGCCGTTCGCGGGTTGAGTGCGTCGATTTTGGCATCGGCGATCCGGTTGAAGGCCATGGCCGCCGTCCGGGCGCCGACCATGGCCCCCAGGATCAGCAGCCCCACCTTCAGGGTGGGCGGACCGGAAGCCGCCAGCCAGGCCCCCAGATAGGCAAAGGGCAGGGCAAAAATCGTATGTTCAAATTTGACTAGTTCAAAAATCGTCGCGAGCTGCTTCATCGCGGCAGCCCCAGCCTGGACCAGATTTGATTGATCCTCTTGCTCACCTGAGGATCCATGCGGATCTTATCCGGCCAGGGCCGGCCGAATCCTTCCTCCGGCCATTTGGTTGTGGCATCAAACCCGATTTTGCTGCCCAGAGCCGGCAGCGGTGCGGCGTGATCCAGCGCATCCACCGGGCCTTCCACCAGTACCGAGTCCCGCCGGGGGTCCACATTGGCCCCCCATTGCCAGAGGACCTGGTTCAGGTCCTGGACGTCCACCTCCCCGTCAAAGACCACGATGAATTTGGAAAACATCATCTGTCCCAGCCCCCAGAGGGCCATCATGACCTTTTTGGCGTGCCCGGGATAGCGCTTGTTTATGGACACCAGGGCGAAGTTATGGAAAGCGCCGGCGGCCGGCAGATGCATATCCCGGATTTCCGGCAGGGTCTGACGAAGCAGGGGCAGGAAAATCCGCTCCGTGGCTTTGCCCAGGAAGGCGTCTTCCATGGGCGGCACCCCTACTACCGTAGCCGGGTAAACAGGGTTCTTTCGCTGAGTGATGCAGGTTACCTCCATCAGCGGATAGTCATCCGCCAGGGAATAATAGCCCGTGTGATCCCCGAAAGGCCCTTCTCGTCGCCGCTTCCCGGCCGGGACGATCCCTTCAATGACGATCTGGGCGTTGGCCGGCACCTCCAGATCGATGGTTCGACATTTGACCAGTTTGACGGGCTCCCGGCGCAGGAATCCGGCGAACATGAATTCATCCAGCTCTTCCGGCAGCGGGGCGGTGGCCGCGTAGGTCAGGGCCGGGTCTGGTCCCAGAGCCACGGCCACGGGCAGGTCCTTCCCCGAGGCTTCGGCGGCGCGAAAATGCTGGGCCCCCACTTTATGGAGTTGCCAGTGGACCCCCAGGGTCCTGGCGTCAAATACCTGGAGGCGGTACATGCCCACGTTGCGTTTCCCGGTCAACGGATCCCGAGTGATGACCAGGGGAAGGGTGATGAATGGACCGCCATCCAGGGGCCAGGTGGTCAGGACCGGGTAGGCGGACAGGTCCGGGTTTTCCTGAAAAACGACTTCCTGGCAGGGCCCCTGGTCCACCGTGCGCGGCAGCAGGTCCCGAAGCCGTTTGAGCCGGGGGAGCAGCCGGAGTTTGTCCATGAAACCTTGGGGAGGTTTGAGGGCCAACAACTGGTGAATTTCCTCTCCGATCTGATCCAGGCGCTCCACTTCCAGAGCCCGGCACATCCGTTTTAATGAACCGAAGGCGTTGGTCAGCACCGGAACGGTGTTCCCCTTCACCGCCTCAAAAAGGAGTGCGGGACCGCCCGCCTTGCAGACCCGGTCGGTTACCTCGCAGATCTCCAAATAGGGATCCAGCGGTTCCCTGATGCGAACCAGTTCCCCCTCCTTTTCCAGCCTGGATATAAACGACTGTAAATCAGCATAGGCCATGGTTACTTCCCATTTTTAAAATGATAGGTTTGGTTACGACACCCATTCCAATCCGTGGCCCCGGGATTGAATGATGGCGGACAATAAATTCGCCTTATTGACCTCAGGCAAAGGAAGAAAGAACATGCGGGCCTTTTTCCCCGGCGTCAAGTCTCCCAGCTCTTCGGAAAGATCCAGGGCCGAAGCCCCGTTGATCGTTGCCATCCGGATAATTTCCTCGGGTTCGATCTCCGGGAAGGCCTGCTGCACGGTTTCCATTTCTCCCCAGAGACTGAGGTCCCGGTTGCTCGCCAGGCTGTCGGTGCTCAAGGCCGGGTTCAGGCCCATCCGCAGCATAAAAGGAATTTTGGGGAGGGCGCCGACAATGAATTGGTTGCTGCGGGGACAAACCGCTATCCGGACGTTTCTTTTTCGGAGCAGGGAAAGATCCGCTTCATCCGCCTGGGTCAGGTGAACCGCCAGCGTCTTTTCATCCAGCAGACCCAGGTGGTCCAGGTATTTTACCGGAGTGGTCCCCGGGGCTCTCCAACCCTCGACCCATTTACCCCGCTCGATCAAAAAATCCTTCCAGAGGCCGCTGCCGGAGAACAGAAACTCAGTTTCCTCCGGCGATTCCGCCACATGAACGGCGAGCGGCAGACCCCTTCGCCGGGTCCAGGTTTTGGCGGCCTGGAGCAAAGCGGCCGAGGTGCTATGGGGGGCGTGGGCCCCCAGGGTTAAACTTCCGAATAGGTCCGGCGCCGGTCTCTCGTCGAGGCCCTCCGGCAAAGTCAACGCCGAGGAGTCAAACCCGATCACTTCAAAGAATAACCGACGGAATATTTTCGATAAAGACCCTCGCGGGATCAAGCGCCCCAGACTGATCCAGTCCCCGGCGGCACAGGTGCCGGTACGGCTGATTTCATCCCAGGCCGGTCCCACGGCCTCGTCCGGATTCTCCGCCTTGGTTTTTTCTTTGAGAGACAACAGGTTCCTCACCCAGGAAACAAACCCCAAACCTTCCGGAATGAGACCTTTAAACTGGGACAGTTCCACATGGGTGTGCGCATTGATCAAGCCGGGAAGGATCGCTCCCTGGCCCAAGTCCCGCCGTTCCCCGGGAAAGGCCGTGGAAATTTCCTTTCCCCTCCCTACCGCGGTTATCTCGCCGTTTCGGACCGCGATGATCCCTTGCTCAATGGGGGGGCGGCTTACCGGGACGATCCAGCGGGCCTGGTAGAGTGTTATTTGATCCACGTGTGAAAGTCCTCCCCGATGTCCCCCCGAATTTTATAGCGCTCCATAGCGACGGGACAGGGGCAGGCGCGGGGGGTTTCCGTCAAGGGGGCCAATAAAGGCAGGATCAGATCCGGGAAGGCCTCTTCCACTTCTTTGACCAGCGCCATTTCCTCGGGATAGGCCAGTCCTTCAAACAGGACCCCCCGCACGTAAGGGCGCACCTTGACCCCTTCGGCGAAATTGACGGGATAGCACAAGGCCCCGTAACACATCTCCAGCTCCTTGGCCAGGAAGGCCTCCGGCGCCAGGTTCATGCCGATCAGGTCTCCTCCTAGCAGACGATACTTGCGGATCTCCGCCTTGGTTTCCAGTCGTGGCCCTTCCACGGAGACATACACTCCTTTCGAATGAAGGGGAAACCGTCCGTTCGCCAGCTTTTCCACCATCAAGACTCTGATCTCCGGACAAAACACAGCCTCCTGCCGGATTACCCCGATACCCTTTCCCTCGAAAAAAGACCGCGGGCCCGACCGGGTTTCATCCAGCAAATCATCCACCACCACCAGGGAACCAGGCGCCAAATTCGGATTCAGAGAACCGGGGGCCGACCAGGACAGGATTTTTTCGATGCCGGCTTCTTTCAGTGCCCAGATGTTGGCCAGGTCGTTTACGAAGGGGGCCGCGGTAGCATATCGGTCCTCCCCGTGGCGGGATAAGACCACAAAGGGGATGCCCTCCGACTCCAAAAAATGGATCGGAACGCTTAATCCGAATGGAGTGTTCAAGGGCTGAACATTTAACTCTCGGGCGCCCTGTTCCAGAAAAGACCGATGAGCTCCAACCCTGGCGATAACCGCCACACGGGGGGTCATGCCGCCACCTTTTGGTAAAAGGTGTCCCGCTGTTGGGGGATAAAACAGGCGGCCGTGATCAGGCGGGCCAGCTCTTCAATAGATAAGCGGTAAGCCACCCCGGCGGCGGCCACCACATTTTCTTCGATCATCGTGCTGCCCAGGTCGTTGGCTCCGAACAGAAGGGCGATTTGTCCGACCTTGGGCCCCTGGGTAACCCAGGAAGCCTGGATGTTGGGAATGTTGTCGAGGACCAACCGGGACAAGGCCAGCATACGCAAGTACTCCGTCCCCCCGGCCGGAATCCGCCGTAGATCGGTATTCCCCGGCTGGAAGGTCCAGGGGATGAAAGCGGTGAAGCCGCCGGTACGATCCTGCAGTTCTCGAACGACCAGGAGGTGCTCAATCCGGTCTGCGACCGTTTCCAGATGGCCGAACATCATGGTGGCGGTGGTTCGCAACCCGAGACGGTGGGCCGTTTCCATGACCTGAAGCCACTCGGCGCTCGTCCCTTTTCGGGGAGAAACCCGTTCCCTGACCCGGTCCACCAGTATTTCAGCCCCACCGCCCGGGAATGGAGCCAAGCCCGGAATCCCTGAGCCGGATTAGAACCGTTTCCAGGGGCAGCCCCGCTATACGGGACAGGTGATTGATTTCGGGGGGCGAAAACCCGTGGATGTGGATCGGGTAACGGGCCTTGATCCATTGAAGCAAGTCCTCATAAAATGAAAAGGGCAGAGCAGGGTGCATCCCGCCCTGAAGTAGTATCTGGGTGCCTCCCAGGGCCAATGTTTCTTCAATTTTTTTGCCCAAGACCTCCCGGTCCAGCACATAGGCTTCCGGGGAATCCGCCGGCCGATAAAAAGCGCAAAAACGGCAGCCGGAAAGGCAGACATTGGTGTAATTAATGTTCCGGTCCACCACATAAGTGACCACCGGTTCGGGGTGGAGCTTCCAGCGAACCTCCTGGGCGGCTTGCCCGAGTGTCAGGAGATCCGATTGGTACCAGTCCAGGGCTTGTTGGAAATTGAGGCGCATCGGGTTTGAGCGGCAACCAGGTTTAATAGACTAGAGTATTATATAAAGTATCCCGCTCCACCGGTTCACGTCCGGCTTCCCGGATCAGGTGAAGAATTTCCTCCCGGGTCATGGCTTGGGCGGTTTCCGCCCCGGCCATATGGGTAATCCGTTCTTCAATGACCGTTCCATCTATATCGTCGGCTCCAAAGGACAGGGAAATCTGGGCCAGTTTGGGACCGATCATGATCCAGAAGGACTTGATGTGGGGAAAGTTGTCCAGCATCAGGCGAGCCACGGCGATATTTTTCAGATCATCCACGCCGGTCGTGCCGGCCATTCCCGCCAACTCGGTATTCTTGGGATGGAAAGCGAGCGGGATAAAGGTCAGAAAACCTCCGGTCTCATCCTGGGCCTTCCGCAGGGCCAGCAAGTGGTCCACCCGCTCTTCCAGGGTCTCCAGATGGCCGTAGAGCAGGGTGGCATTGGTATGGAGTCCGAGACGGTGGGCCGTCTGGCAAACGGAAATCCAATCCTGGGAAGGGAGTTTTTTGGCGCAGAGGTTTTCCCGGATACGGGAGCTGAAGACCTCCGCCCCGCCCCCCGGCAAAGATCCCAACCCGGCTTCCATCAAGACCGACAAGGTGTCTTCAATGGATTTTTGGGCCAGGTGAGCCAAATGGGCGATTTCCACGGCCGTGAAGGCTTGCAGGTGAACCGACGGGCGGATTCTTTTAATCCGTTGAAGCATTTCCAGGTAGTAGGCAAAGGGAAGGGTGGGATGGATACCCCCGACGATGTGAATTTCGCTGATCGGGTCGGACAGCCGTTCCCGGACTTTCGCCTCGATATCCTCCAGGCTCATTTGATAAGCCAGCGGATCCTCCGGGTCCCGACCGAAGGCGCAGAAACGGCAGCGGTTCTGACAGATATTCGAATAGTTAATATGCTGGTTGACGATGTAATAGGCCCGGTTGCCGTTCCGGTTCTCTCGGACCAGGTTGGCCAAAGCCCCCACACCCAGCAGGTCAGGGCTTTGATAGAGGGCCAAACCATCTTCCTTTCCCAAGCGCCCACCCGATAAAACCTTTTCCCGGATGGGCATTAGACGCGCATCTCTGACTTCAAGCACTTTTAAACACCTCCACTAAAATGACCACCTGGTCATTTTATAAAGAAAAAAAACTATCCTTGCAAGCCTTTTCGCAAAATAGTAACCAGTCCGACCGCCCACTCTTCCACCTTTTTTTGATCCACCCGGTAGATATTGCCTCTGTGGTCCAGATAAGGAACCATATAGGCTTGCAGGTATCGGTCCAGCACCGCGTCCAGGATAAAGACCGCCTGTTCCGGGGCGATATCCCGGCGGATCTCCCCCCGGTCCATCCCCTTTCGCACCAGAGAACCCAGATATTCGGCGGAAAATAATCGAACGGCCTGAAGCAGCTCATTGCGGAAAGGGGCGTCCCGATCGAATAGTAATTTCAAATAGATTCTATAGATATGGGGATGCCGACGAACGAAATCGACTCCGGCCAGGAGTGAACTCCTGATTCGTTCAAAGACCTCCAGTTCCTCGGTTTCTTCTTTTACCATTACCAGGGTTTTGCGGACCTGGGCCACCGCCGCCTGGAAGATAAAGAGAAAAAGGCCTTTCTTGTTAGAAAAATATTGGAATATCGATCCCTTGGAGATTCCCAGGTCGTCCACCAGGGTGTTGATGGAAGCTCCCTGGTATCCCTTTTCTGAAAATTCCCGGGTGGCCGCCAAGATAATTCGATCCCGCTTGGCTTCCGGAAGGTTCAGGAATGTCGGACTGGCCGGAACTTCTTTCAGAAATTCGGTTGCCGGCGCTTCCCTAACATTGCTTTTTAAGGTCGTCATACTAAACCGGACCATTCTATTAAGGCAGAAACGTTAGGCTCCGTTTAACTGGTAAACTTGCCGGGTTTTATATTGGTTGGAATTCCTCGATTTGTCAACGTCCAATCAACCCAGGGGAAAGAGGCTTTACACCCCTATCAGGAGGATTTTATGCTATATTCGGCAAATTCGAACGAGGAGACCTTTTCGCCAGCCTTGATAAAAAAATCAGGTTAGTTAAAGCACCGCTGGAGAACCGAATCAGGTCGTTCGACCGGTCGATCGGACCTGAGCGTTAAAGACCTGTTTGCCCAGTGAACCTTTTAATGATATAAGGAGCCCTTATGAATGGCCTGACTACACCCAAGGAATACAAGCTGTCCAAAGGAAGTTCCTATTATATCTTCACCCTGCTGTTCCTGCTTTATTTTTTCGATTATGTCGACCGGATGATCGTAACCTCCCTTTTCCCGTTCATTAAAATAGAATATGGACTGACGGACGCCGAATCCGGCATGCTTGTGTCGGCCGTTTACTGGTCCATTGTCGCCTTTGTCTTTCCCGTCTCGATCCTCGTGGACCGCTGGAGCCGAAAAAAAACCATCGGCGTCATGGCCCTGCTCTGGACGGCCGCCACGGTAGCCTGCGCCTTTACCAAGAGCTTCCCCCAGTTGCTGATGGCCCGCTCCGGCATTGGTATCGGGGAGGCCGGCTATGCCCCCGCCGGCACGGCTATGCTCTCGGGTCTGTTTCCCCCGGAAAAACGTTCCCGCATGATGGGTCTTTGGAATATCTCTATTCCCCTCGGTATCGCCGTCGGCATTGGTATCGGCGGCTACGTGGCCCAAACCTGGGGGTGGCGGCATGCCTTCGGCCTGGTAGCCCTTCCCGGAGCGCTCGTGGCCATCCTTTTCTTCTTCGTCAAGGACTATAAGACCGTAGAACTGGTCAAGACGGTGGATTCCTGTGAACCCGGCCGGAACCGGGTCAAAATGAGCAAGATGGATATCTTTCGCGCCTTCCTCCATGTTCCTTCCCTGATTCTGACCAATCTCGGATTTGTCGGCTGCATCTTTGCCAACAATGCTATCATTACCTGGCTCCCCACCTATTTTCACCGTGTGGACGGTCTCCCTATCAGTCAGGCGGGCATGAAAACAGGTCTGCTCATGCTGCTGGCCATCATCGGCCTCCCACTGGGGGGATGGTTGGCCGATATGTGGTTTAAGAAGCGGGTGAGTGCACGACTCCTCTTCCCGGCCATTACGACCGCCTTGAATGCCGTCATCCTGTTTATCGCCTTTTCCTTTCTTGAGGGAAAGGCCCAGTACCTGCTGCTCCTGCTTATGGGCATCGTAGCCAGCGCCTTTTCCCCGGCGGCCATCACCGTTACCCAGGAGGTGGTCCACCCCGGACTTCGGGCGATCTCTTATTCCATCTGTGTCGTTTTTCAGAATCTCCTCGGGGCCTCGCTGGCTCCGATCGTGATCGGGGCGATTTCCGATGTATACGGCATCAAAGTGGCCATGACTATCCTGCCCATTTTTCTTCTGCTGTCGGCCCTGCTTTTTTTTGCCGGGTCCTTCTTTTATGAAAAAGATCTGAACAAGGTGGAAAAGGTTACGCTAGAATGCGAGGATTAACGGAAGAAAATGAATATAGGAGCAAACGATGAAGGCCGTTGTTTTTCGCCCGTCCAGCGGGCTGGTCTATGAGGAGGTTCCCGATTACCAGCTAAAGGCAGATGAGGTTTTGGTCAAAGTGGTCAATACCGGCTTTTGCGGGTCGGATCATTCATTGGTGGCCGGCGGGTTCATGCCCGACGGCACGATACTGGGTCACGAGATCAGTGCCGTTTTGGTTGAAAAAGGCGCAGACGCCGACGGACCTCCCCTGGGCACGAAGGTCTGCATCCGTCCGACCTATTGTGGCCAGTGCGCCAACTGCCTTAGGGGTAGACCGCACCTTTGCCGGGTTCATCGTCGAACCACGGGCATCGGTGACTTACCCGGCGGTTTTGCCGAATATGTCAAGGTCTTCCCTCAGATGTTGATTCCCATACCCGAAGGGGTGGATTCCCGCAACGCGGCCCTGGCCGAGACCTTTGCTTCCGCCTTACACGCCGTAAACTGTACCGGATCTGAAATCGGTCCTGCCTTGGTCATGGGCGGCGGCCCCATCGGCCTCTCCGCAGTCAGGATCCTGAAAATTCTTGGTTACCACCCCGTGGTCCTCTTCGAGCCGCTCAAAGAAAAAAGAGAGATCGCCCTGGGATTCGGGGCCGACGGGGTATTTGATCCCGGGGAAAAGGATCTCGATTTGCAGGTCAGCTCTATGGTCGAAGGCGGGTTTAATAAGATATTCGAATGCTCGGGGGTAACGGCCAATGTCGGTCGCGCCGTTCATCTGGCGGCTGACTGCGGGCAGATCTGCATCGTCAGCGTACTGTTCAAACCCCTGGAAATACCCGAACCTTACCTGATCAATTTCAAGGAAGTTAAGCTGACGGCCTCCATCTCCAATACCCATGCGGAGAATATACAGTGTTTGAATTGGATGGCCGCAGGCCAGGTTGATGCCCACCCCCTGGTTTCCGACCTGATCCCCTTGGAAAAGTTACCGGAAGTGTACCGGGAAAGAATTGACCCCGGTCTGGCCGTTAAAGTGTTATTGCAGATTGGCGATGAATTTTAGCGAACGGAATATGGCGGTTTGATCCTTGAGCTTGTTTCCAGGCGTATTTTTTGTTAAGATAATAAAACAACTGGAATAAAGGAATGATATCAATGAAAATCGCGGTGGTGGACGGACAAGGCGGCGGGATCGGGAGCGCCGTGATCAAAAGGTTGCGCGAGGAATTCGGCGAATCCGTCCAGATCATCGCCTTAGGCACCAATTCCATTGCCACGGCCCAGATGATCAAGGCCCGGGCCAACAAAGGGGCTACCGGGGAGAACGCCATCATTCAAACGGCGCCTAAAATGGACGTTATCGTGGGCCCCATCGGGATCGTCCTGGCTCAAGCCATGATGGGGGAAGTATCGCCGGCTATCGCCCAGGCCGTGGCCGAATGCCCGGCCCTGAAACTGCTCATTCCCCTTTCTCAGGAAAACGTGGAAATCATGGGGTTTGTATCGGAACCGCTCCCTCATTTAGTAGATAAGATAATTCTTCGTTTAAAGGAGGTTCAGTAACATGTGTGAAGCATCGGCCTTTATCCTGCGGGACGGCCAGGAGGAACTGGTCCTGGAAAGCGTGGATATCCTCGAACAGGAAAATGGGAATATCCGCTTGGTGAATATCTTCGGCGAGCAGAAGGTACTGCCGGCGAAAATAAAAAAATTGTCTTTGGTAGATCACAAAATTATCCTGGAATCGAAATAATTCGGGCGGCGGACCGCTTTTCCCTTTAAGGAGGATTTTATGATTGAGGAAGTTTTCAAAAAGCTATCCTGGCTGGGTCACGACGGCATCCTCTACCAGAACAAAAAAACCATCTATTTTGACCCCTTCCAGATTGCCGGGGGGCCTCCGGCGGACCTGATCCTGATCACCCATGACCATTTCGACCACTGCTCCCCGGAGGACGTGGCCAAGATCCAGACCAAGGACACCCTGATCATCACCGAGCCGGCCTCCGCTAAAAAACTAAGCGGCCAAGTGGAGACCATGAAACCGGGCGAGGTGAAACAATGGGAAGGGATGACCATCGAAGCCGTCCCGGCCTATAATACGGACAAGGATTTTCACCCCAAAAAAAACAACTGGCTGGGTTTCATCGTCACTATCGAAGGGGTCCGGATCTATCACCCGGGCGACGCCGATTTCATCCCGGAAATGAAAACCTTGAAAACGGACATCGCTTTCCTGCCGGTTTCCGGCACCTACGTCATGACGGCTAAACAGGCCGCCGAGGCCGCCCGGGCCATCAAGCCTCAAATTGCCATCCCCATCCATTATGGCGCCATCGTCGGTTCGGACCAGGATGCGGAGGAGTTCAAGAAACTGCTGAAGGGGGAAATTGACGTGAGGATACTGCCAAAAAAATAAATGACCCCGCGCTGAAAAAAGAGAAAATCGAATTAACGTAAAGGGCCTCGGTTTTTGAGGCCCTTTTATTTTGGGCCTATTTCCGTCTTAAAAATTCCTCCATCGCCCGGCGGGCTTCCTCCAAACCGGGAAGATTTTTCTTTAAAGCTGCGGATATTTTCAAATAGTCAATGACCGGCTGCAGCAACTGTAACACCTCGATCCTCTTAACCTGGATTTCCTGAGGGACCGCATCCAGTTTCTCGATCAGGGTCATAAAATGATCTTGAAAGGCCTTTTCGAACCCCTGATGAGGGAAAAATTCCCCGGCCAGGATCTGGCCGGATTCCTGGTGAACCCAGAGGACGGTTTGCGGATAATAGGGCCGTCCCCCTTCTTGAATTACCGCCGGACTGAAAAAATAATCCCCTTCCCAAACCCCTCCAAGGCGACGAACTTCCTTCTTTAATTTTTTCAGGCGTAGTTCATCAACCGGCGGGACTTGGATGGCCGCCGGTTTAAGCAAAGGAATCTCTTGCCAAACGTCTTCCCAGGTTATCTGTTCTTCCTGGATCGACGGAACCCGGACCAGACAGACTTGGTTCCCGGCTTTTTCCAACATGGCTGGATTCTCTTTCAATCGTTTGGCCATTTCAATGGCTTGCCTCAAGGCCTGCGTTAGAAAGACCACTTCGGATTCATTAATTTGCCTTGGATAGAACCCCGGTTCGTATCTTCGAAACCAGGGCCAGGCTTTTTTACCTTTGAAGGAATACCCCAGGACCTTGACCCGCTTCAAATCCTCGGGTTCCATAAAGGACCGGTCATCGAAATGGGCCACCAGGAGGTCCTGTTTATAGGGCATATCAGGATCTTTTTCAGGATGCTCCGCTTCATACATCTCCAGATATCTGCTCAATCCCCGAGCCCCCAGATAAACATTCAATCCCAGCACTTCCCCCAGGCTGCCTAGAACACAGCAGTAACCCACCTCCCCGCTTTCCGGGTCCTGCACCCCGAAGAGCTCGCTGTCGTACATCCATTTCCAGGGGGCGGTTTGCTTAAAAGCCGCGGCCGCTTCATACAGGGCGGTCCATTGTTCGTTGGTCGGTTTTGAATTTTCCATATTGATCGACGCCTTTAAGGTTAGGTCTGGTTATAATTTTGACTCCCGGATCAAGAAAAGATTCTGTTTAAAGAGAGGGATATCTTTTTTAATGATCTGCCAGATTATTTCAACGTCGATGTCGAAATAATCGTGGACGATCCTATGTCTCAAACCGATAATCTTTTTCCATTAATTTTTTGTCGGGGGTTTCCGCCCCTCTAATCCAGATATTTTTCCCAAACAACTCAACTTTTTCAACCGCTTCCCAGAGATCCTCGATCAGAAAGTCTACGACCTACGCGACATCGATCAGATCCTCCTGTATTACGTTCCAATGTCTGGGCTTGATAGCCCGCCGAGAGACGACGTCCGCCGGCATTCCCAGAAACGTTTCGATTTCTTCAGCCAAATCCACAAATCCGAGACCAATGGTCGGAGGAACTTCGACCAGAATATCCACATCGCTGCCTTCTTTATTATCCCCCCGGGCAAAAGAACCAAACAGAGCCAACCGTTTGCAGGCCGAATTTTTTTACCAAATCAGGCTTGCGCTCTTGGAGAATGCTAAGAATTTCTTCCCTGGTTTTCATATCGAACCCTCCGATCAAACGGCTTCCCCGCCAGACTGTCCAGCCATCCCATCCCTTCAAAAAAGACTTTATCATAACGAGGCGGCAATGACGAAATAGATCGCCCCCTTTGCAGTTTCTTTTCCGCCAGCTTGGCTTGGGTTAGTTTTTTTAAGACTTCCATTCTCCTCTTCATGCCTGCGCCCATTCCGCCGAAAGCACCTCTGCCTGCTCCAGCACCGTCTGGGTGGCCTTCTCCTGCTTGTCGGGGGGATAGCCGTACTTGCGGAGGATACGCTTGACCATGACGCGCAGCTGGGCGCGCACGTTCTCCCGGACCGTCCAGTCGATGGTGACGTTGGCGCGGACCGTCTCGACCAGTTCCCGGGCGATGGTCGAGGGTTTCGTCCCCCAGCACCTTCACGGCGCTGTCGTTGGTTTCCAGGGCGTCGTAGAAGGCGACTCGTCTTCGGTCAGGCCCAGGGCTTCGCCGCGGGCGTTCGCCTCGCGCATCTCCCTGGCCAGCTCGATCAGCTCCTCGATGACCTGGGCCGCCTCGATGGCCCGGTTCTGGTAGCGGCGGATCGTCTGCTCCAGCATCTCGGCGAAAGACTGCGCTTGAACGAGTTCTTGCTTCGTGCGGGTCTCGATCTCGTCCGTACAGCAGCTTGCGGAGCAGCTCCACGGCCAGATTGCGCTGCGGCATGCCCCGGACCTCGGCCAGGAACTCCTCGGAGAGGATCGAGATGTCGGGCTTCTTCAAGCCCGGCGGCGGCGAAGATGTCGATGACGCCCTCGGAGGCCACCGCCCGCGACACGATCTGCCGGACGGCGTGATCGAGTTCCTCTTCGGTCTTTCGCCTCGCCCGGCGCGCGCTTTGCCAGGCACGGCCCTCACCGCCTGGAAGAAGGCCACGTCGTCGCGGATCTCGCAGCGCTTTCTCGTGCGGAACGGCCAGGGCAAAGGCCTCCGACAGTTCGGCACGGCGCGAAGCAGCCGGTCCTTGCCGTCTTCCTGCGGCCAGGATGTGCTCCTGGGCCGCCGGCAGCAGCGCCAGTCGCTCGGCGGGCGTGCCGGTCACCCACTTGCGACCAGTCGAAGCCGTGGAACAGGCCGCAGCAGATTTCGTGTTTCTCCAGCATCACTGCGACCGCTTCTTCCTGGTCGATCGCTGTCTTCCCCGTGCCGCCGCTTTCGGTGTAGGTCGCCAGCGCGGCCTTCAGCTCGTGCGGCGAGCCCGAGGTAGTCCACCACCAGCCCGCCGGGCTTGTCCTGGAAGACGCGGTTCACCCGGGCGATGGCCTGCATCAGCCCGTGGCCCCGCATGGGCTTGTCCACGTACATCGTGTGCAGGCACGGGGCGTCGAAGCCGGTCAGCCACATGTCGCGGACGATCACCATCTTGAACGGGTCCGTCGGGATTCTTGAACCGCTTGGCCAGTGCCTCGCGCCGGGGCTTGTTGCGGATGTGCTGCTGCCACTCGAGGGCCGTCGAGGCGTTGCCGGTCATGACGACCTTCATGCTTGCCTTTGTCGTCGTCCTCGTCGTGCCAGTCGGGGCGCAGTTCGACGATCTCCTTGTAGAGGTCCACGCAGATGCGCCGGCTCATGCAGACCACCATCGCCTTGCCGTCCATCGCTCGACAGCCGCTCCTCGAAGTGCTCCACGATGTCCTGGGCGACCAGCTCGAGGCGTTTCTCGGCGCCGACCATGGCTTCAAGCTGCGCCCATTTGCTCTTGAGCTTCTCCTTGCGCTCGACCTCCTCGCCTTCGGTCACTTCCTCAAATTCGGGTCGATGCGTCGGCTTCTCGGACTCGTCCAGCTCCAGCTTGGCCAGCCGGCTCTCGTAGTAGATCGGCACCGTGGCCTTGTCTTCGACGGCCCGCTGGATGTCGTAAATGCTGATGTAATCGCCGAAGACGGCCCGGGTGTTCTTGTCGGTCAGCTCGATCGGCGTGCCGGTGAAGCCGATGAACGAGGCGTTGGGCAGGGCGTCGCGCATGTGCCGGGCAAAGCCGTCGATGAAGTCGTATTGGCTGCGGTGGGCCTCGTCGGCGATGACCACGATGTTGCGCCGGTCGGAAAGCACCGGATGCATGTCGCCCTTTTCCTCGGGCAAGAACTTCTGGATCGTGGTGAAGACCACCCCGCCGGAGTCGACATGACAGCTTGCTCTCGAAGGTCCGCGCGGTTCTCCGCCTGGACCGGGCGGCTGGCGCAGGAGTTCCTGGCAGCGTGAGAAAGTGCCGAAAAGCTGGTCGTCGAGATCGTTGCGGTCGGTAAGCACGACGAGCGTCGGGTTCTCCATCGCCGGTTCCCGATCACCCGCCCCGCATAAAAGGCCATGGTCAGACTCTTGCCGGACCCCTGGGTGTGCCAGACCACCCCGATCCGCCGATCGCCTCGAGTGCCGCCGTGTTTTAACCCGGCCTCGTACCGGCCATGCTCCTCACCCCAACCTCCAACTGCCTGAAGCCGTGCGGCCCGGAGCGTCTCCCCTACAGCCACATTCACCGCGTGAAACTGGTGGTATCCCGCCATCTTCTTAACCAACAACCCGTCGCCCGTGTCCTCAAACACAATGAAATTTCTGATCAAATCGAGAAAACGGCGTTTCTCGAACAAGCCCTCGATGATTATCTGCAACTCCGGCAGATGAGGATCGGCTAGGGCCTCACCCGAGATTGTCCGCCAGGGTTTGAACCACTCCCGCCCCGCCGTAAAGGTGCCGATGCGACCCTCGATACCATCGGAGACGACCAGCAGCGCGTTGAAGGCGAAAAGGGTGGGCAGCTCAGCCTTGTAGGTTTGAAACTGGTCAAAGGCTGACCAGATGGTGGCGTTCTCGTCAGCGGCGTTTTTCAGCTCCACCATTGCAAGAGGCAGCCCATTGATAAAGACCACCAAGTCTGGGCGGCGGGTATGTTTATTCTCGCTGACGGTAAACTGATTGACTACCAACCAGTCGTTGTTATCCGGATCGTCAAAATCGATCACCCCCGCCTGTGCCCCTCGGATGGAGCCGTCACGATCCCGATATTCTACCGTTACCCCATCCACCAGCATCCGATGGACGGCCCGGTTTCGAGCCTCCAGTGCCGGCCCTTCCGGCCGGGTCAGCCTGCGGAAGGCTTCGCTGACCGCCTCTGCAGGAAGCTGCGGGTTAATTCGAGCGAGAGCGTCTCGTAGTCTTTGCCCTATCACTATTTGGCCGTAGTCGGTACGCTCGGCGAAAAGTTCGCCGGGGGCGATCTCCAAGCCATGTTTAATCACATAGCCGAGACTCTCCAGCCAGGCAAGGGCAGCATCTTCGACAACGGATTCGGTAAATGCATTCATTTTCTGTTCCCAGCGCTTCCGGTAAGAGTGCTCCGTAAACCCGCCTTCCTCAAAAAACTTCTGATCCAGTCCCTCCACCTTCCCACTCAACAGGATCAGATCGCCCATTCATGAGTTCCCGCTTAGGCCGCAAGATCTTCCACAACATCCTGCCGAGCACTCCATAAAACCGGATGAACATCATAATTTCTCATCGCGTCCAACACAGATGGTGATGCAGTATGCTCCACGTCATTCAGGAAAGCGTAGGCCCGTGAGTTCGTTGGCCTTACCTCCTTTGTATCTATCCACGAAAAGGCTACAGCTTCCGCCATATCCCTGCTGGGCCTATTGATAGCTTTAAGTATCCTCTCAGGTTGCCTCCTCGACGCTGGGATGACAAAATCAAAAAGATGATCGTATCCGCTCTTCCCGGTGAATTTTACTTTAGGGGTATAACGGATATCGTTGGCATCGAGCCAAAGGGCCACATCTTCAAGAAAGAGACTCGCTACCATGGGGGTTGAAAGATAGAAGAGATCGTTGATAGCCAACATGGCTTGAACAAGGTTGTGTTTCTTTAGTGAAAAATTATCATTCGAGGCATTGACCGTAAGCGAATCACCATCTAGTTTCACACCAAAACCGTTAAGGGTAATTGAGAGGAGATCCTTTCTTTTTTTGCTCTCCAATTCGCAGCCTGAGTGCCTCAGGTCGCCAACCGTATATCCGTCATCGGTAAGAATGATGCCCCCATTCTGCCGCTTTGCATATATCTGTATATAGTCATTGTGCCGGTCAAGATAAGGAGTGGTAATTTCAACCCAATCGTTAACCTTACGAAGCGTGGTTTTATCCTTAAGCCATAACCAGTATTGATCCAACAGTTCCTGTACCTCGCCGATCATGTCCATAACCCCTTCTGTATCAACGGTTGTTTGGTTATATTACAGAATAACATGAAATCATTCAGCGTATCCCAAGGACTTGTATCAGCATTTGGGAATTTGTCTTGGGGAGCGGGAACGGCCCATTTGTCCCCAAACCCCTCGCGAAAAATATGGAGATGGACAGAGGGCTCATTATTTGACCTCAATTTTGCCACTAGACGACAACTCATACCTGCTTCTGCTCAACCTATTGAGATGTGGAACTAGGCCCTCGCCGTATACAAAAGGCTTTTTGCCATTAAAACCATAAGAGTCTCGTACTTGATTGTTCTCATTAAATGCTACAATCAGATTTTGAATCTGTTTCTCGGAAAGATCAGTTAAATTGGGAAGCATTTCTGCCAGAAGGTTTGCTTGATCAAAACTGCCACACTCCTTAACCGCTATGACGTAGGTATTCAACATCCGTTCATATTTTATGAGAAGTTTGACAATTTCGCGAGGGGCAGTTTTCCAGTCACAAGAAAGGGCCTGGAACTTCCCGATAAATCCATATGGATCTCTTCCGAGACGAACTGCAATTATAGGCACACCCTTGCAAAGTGCAAAACCCACCTCTTGATCTGTCCACAGGCTATCATGGTACTCTTCCGTCAATAGGGCGATGAAAGCATCCATTGATCTGAGTGCATTCTCAATTTCGTCTTGCCATTCCTTTGTTGGGTTTATGTCTTCGTGGGCAACAAAACAAGAAACACCAAACATCTTCAATCGCACTTTAAGTTCTCCGGCCTCCTTCTTTACCTCAGACTTGTGGCTCAAGAATACTCGATAGGCGTTATCCCCCCAAATCCGCTTTGTCGTATCCGGAGAAATGACAACCTTTCCCAACTGGATTAGCCCGGATTCACGTCGCCAGTCTTGATCTCCCGGCAAGGACATTTCAAGAAAAACTTCTTCGATAAATTCGTTCTGGAGGTTGTGGATCTTGTTGATGTCGTCCTTTATCTGTTTTTGGAGATCCTCCTTCTGCCTTATGGTGGCTAGATATAGGCCCTCTGGCAAGGCAAGGTATAATGCATGGCCATACGTGCCACCATACCAGTTATCACAGCTCCACTCTTCAACCACTCTAACCTGAGCGTTGACAAGAATCTCTTGTTTTTGTCGTTCGCCCTCTAGGGCGTACAATTTTGATAGTGCAGCTAAATAGTGCTCAATGCTTTTCGGAAGAATAAACTGACTTTGGGAATTTTTCATAAGGATTTACTGTCTTTTTCTATTGAGTTCACCCGTATTTCACCAGAAATAAGTTTGGGCAGCAGTATATCGCGCAGGGTAGCTAGCGTGATGGCTTCATCTTTGGCTGCTCTAGCCCGCGAGAACAGCGACCGGACAAAAAAGCCAAAACTTTTTGCTACTTGGTCTGATGGCAGGGTGAGTAGGAAATGGGACATCGTTTCGGCGGGGACGCGTTGTCTGCCGCTGGAGCCAGTCATGCTTTGGATTGCGAACTCTCGAAATCCTTCACTCCGTGCGAGGCAATAAGCGAACTCCTCTGGAATTGACGGCTTCGGACGCATAACGATATATTCTGTCGAACCCCAGGCGACTTGGCCCTCCTTCAAGAAATCAACATAGGCGGTCTTGCCATTCTCAAGACATGGGGTAATCCGAGCGACGAGGGTGTCTCCGTTTATGAACCGCATGCCCGAGCCAAAGGGCCGGTCAATCACGACGTCAGGTGCATGTCCCCGAATCGGCATATTGGCCATGTCAAGATAAGGAGCGATCTCTCCTTTGCTGAGCGAGCGTGAAGGGTTGACATCAATGATTTCAGGTAGCTGGGCAACCGTCCATCCCTTTGGTATTTCGCCTAGTTCAGAGTCTACGAGGCTGTTAGGAAAGAGGTCGGCTATCCCTTTAGGCAAACCAGAGTCGCGGTCTTCGGCTTTGGCGCGGACGGGGTCAAAATCAATGAACCAGGATTTGAAAAGGGTTCGTGCCAAAGCCTCTAGCGTCTCGTTGATCCGCCGGTTCAGTTTGATCTTGTCGTCCATTGTGCCGAGTATATGGGCGATGGCCTGTTGTTCAGAGACTTCTGTCGGTGCCAGCACTTCTAACGACTCGATCATCCCCTTGGTCAGAGCATTCCTAGTTCCCCCAGAGCCTGCCCATGATAGTAGCTTGGTTTGTAATTCAGGAGAAACGAGAAAGTACCGAAGGAATTGCGGGTCCAACTTTTCGGGGTCGGGTCGAATGATCGCAACATGCTGGTTTACGCGGGCGGGAAGTATCTCTGGATCAACCTGACACACCCGAGCAACGGAATCACCAGTGATGTTTAGAAGAACGTCGCCTTCGAGGACCACTACATTCTCAAGGGCAATAGCCTGCTTCTCGTCGATATAAACTAGGCCGTTATGGTGGAAGCTATCGTTGTAAATATTCTGGCTTCTAATCAAGGTATAAGGACCCGTTTCTAAGTAGACATCACTGCCACCTCGTGGCGTCGCGCCACTCCCGATCTTTGTGCAAACATCACCGAGACGCACCGGAGCACACCTACCCCCCATAACCCAACTCCTTCGAATTTCCCCAGACTATACGTCCAACCTTCGCAGCTATTTCTTTTGGCAAGTTTATGCCGACGCCATGGATACTTTCACAAAACGTGTCTAAGAAAATGTATTTTCTGGACACGTTTATCTCAACTTGCACAACCTTTTTTTCCTTTTGTGGGAAGCATATTTCTCGCAAATCCTTTTGTGGGAAGTAAACGGATTATTACTTCTCACATATTATGTTGCGGGCTGTCTACTTCACACAAACCGATTTTCTTCCACAATATCTATCAGATCGGTGAAACCATAGGCCGCAGAGCGACGGCCGACCGCCTGGCGTATCTCCTTAATAATCCCTTTATCTTCAAGCTGGCTTAAAATCGTTGTCGCAGTGCGTTTTGGAATCTTGGACTGTTCAAGGAAATCCCTCGGTTTAAATATGGGCCGGTAAAAGAGGGCGTCAATCGTCGCCAGGGCAAATTGGGATCGGGTAGCCTCAACGATCTTTTGCTTCATGGAATCATAAAGCTTTCGAATTTTTGTTGCTTTATCAACACACTCCCCCGCTTGTTCTATAATGGCCTGCAGGAAAAATTTTACCCAGGTTTGCCAGTCATTCCGGGAAGTGATGCCAAGCAGCCCCGCGTAATATTGATCGCGATGTGCCTCCAGATAGGCACTCAAATAAAACATGGGTCTCGAAAGCATCCCCTTTTCCGCAAGAAAAAGAGGTATAAGAATGCGTCCAATCCGGCCATTACCGTCAAGAAATGGATGGATACTCTCAAATTGGGCATGGATAACTGCCAGTTGGACGAGAGGGTCCTTTTCTTCGCTGTGGATATACTTCTCCCAGGCATCAAGATAGGTCATCAGTTGGGAGGGGTTGGGAGGCACATAAGTGGCCTTCTCAATGGGATATCCCTTCGGCCCTATCCAGTTTTGAATCCGTCTGAATTCTCCTCTTCCCCTGTTCTGTCCTCGAACGCTGTCAAGTAAAATGGTGTGTATCTCTTTTATAAGATTCAAACTTAAAGGGCGCTTCTTGAGTCGATTCTCTGCAAAAACAAGGGCTTTGCGGTAATTGACAATTTCCTGGATATCCTGCTCCTTCCTCTCCTCGAAACGTTCTCCCGCTTCGTGTTTGAGGACTTCGGACAATGAAGCTTGAGTCCCTTCGATGCGAGATGAGAGAACAGCTTCTTGAAGGGTTAATGGCGCCAGCAGAATCTCGGGATTGATGATACCTTGAAGGAGGCCATCATATCGGGCTAACACGGCGTTAGCCTTGCCGATAATAGAGATCAGATCTACCCAATCGAGATCAGGGGGGAACCTGCCAGATAAGGCATTCTTTTTCATTCTTTTAACGCTCCATCGGGAAACCGAGCATCGCAAGGTTCTTTTTTATTTCAGAATCCAGCCGTGCTGATTCAGCAAACTGGTCTCTGAGGGTCGTTGTAAGCCTCGTCATCTTCTCCTGAAAAGGCTCCCCATCGTCCTCAACTGCCGCCGCTCCTACATATCTGCCGGGCGTAAGCACATGGCCGTGCTTTCTGATCTCATCAAGTGTGGCGCTCTTGCAGAACCCCGGCACATCCTGGTAATCACCAGCATCCTTCTCGCCGCGCCAGGCGTGATAGGTCCCGGCGATGCGGGCGATGTCCTGGCCGGTCAGCTCGCGGTGGGTCCGGTCCACCATCCGGCCGAGCTTCCGGGAATCGACAAAAAGTACCTGGCCCCGACGGTCACGGAATTTTCCGTTCTTCCTGTCGCGGGCCAGGAACCAGAGGCAGGCGGGAATTTGCGTGGAGTAAAAGAGTTGTCCCGGCAAGGCGATCATGCAGTCTACCAGGTTAGCTTCTATGATGTTTTTACGGATCTCCCCTTCGCCGGATTGATTGGATGACATGGACCCATTGGCCAGTACAAAGCCCGCCACACCGGTGGATGCGAGGTGGTAGATCATGTGTTGCACCCAGGCGAAGTTGGCATTCCCGGCAGGGGGCGCCCCGTACTGCCAACGCTTGTCGTGGCGCAGTAACTCGCCGCGCCAGTCGCTCACGTTAAAGGGAGGATTGGCCAGGATATAGTCGGCCCTGAGGTCGGGATGGCGGTCATTGTGGAAGGTGTCTCCGTGGGCGATCTGGCCCTCGATTCCGCGGATGGCCAGATTCATCTTGGCCAGTCGCCAGGTGGTATAGTTCGATTCCTGGCCGTAAATGCTGATGTCGCCTTTGGCTTTGCCGCCATTACCATTACCGCTTCGGTGGGCGCGAATGAACTCAATCGACTGGACAAACATGCCCGAGGAGCCGCAACAGGGGTCGTACACCCGGCCCTTATAGGGTTCGAGCATCTCCACCAACAGCTTGACCACGCAACGCGGCGTGTAAAACTCGCCGCCTTTTTTGCCTTCGGCGCTGGCAAACTAGGAAAGGAAATATTCATAGATCCGGCCGAGGACATCCTTGGAGCGGCTCTCTTTGTCGCCGATTCTAATGTTGCTCACCAGGTCAATGAGCTGGCCGAGGCGCTGCTTATCGAGGGCGGGACGGGCGTATCCCTTGGGCAGCACGCTCTTAAGCTGGGGATTGTCCCGTTCGATACCCGCCATGGCATCATCAACGAGCTGGCCTATGGTCGCTTGCTTCGCCTGGGCCTTTAGATGTGTCCAGCGCGCTTCGGGCGGTACCCAAAAGATGCTCACCGCCCGGTACTCATCCGGGTCCTCCGGGTCGGCCCCTTGCGTCTTCTCCGCCTCCAGCTTGGCGTGCTGTTCTTCAAAGGCATCCGAGATATACTTGAGGAAGATCAGTCCCAGGACAACATGCTTGTACTCGGCGGCGTCCATGCTGCCCCGCAAAGCATCGGCCATCTGCCAAAGCTCCGCCTCATAGCCCACATTAGCCCCGTTGTTGGTTCTGGCGCCGGTGGCCTTACCCATATCTACTATCTCCCTGATCCGCTATCTGTAAAATGATTGAGAACTCAACAGGATCAAATCGTTAATAGTGGTTCTTGTTCGAAAAATTTATCCTGACTTATCACCCTTATTATTACCCTCTTTTAAAGGCATTACCTCTTTTCCAACTCCTATTGTGTCACCCTTGATGACACAATCTCCGCCCCTTACTCCGTCCGTTTCTCTTCTTATTAGGAGACTTTTGTTTCACGGATCGGTCCTCGCAATGACTGCCCTGGAGACTTTTTGCGAGGTCATCATGTATTGTACCTAATCAAAAATAAACATGATCATTTAACCTGTTTTGATCATATTAATATATTCATGATCCTGTTCCCATAACATAATCAAACCGCCAGGAATGATCACGTTATTGGGGTTCTGATCACGTTTTCTGCCAAACGGCGTCTCGCCCTCCTTTAAGGCAACTGATTTTACCCGCCTGGCGAAGGTCTCGAAGGGCGCGATTGATAGTCGGGCGGCTGACGCCCGGACAGGCCCGTTCAATGTCTGCCACCTGAAATTTGTCCGAAAACCGCGATATAACGTCGATGATCCTCTCCCGCTTGGCCCCGTGAGCTGTGGTCAGTTCACCGGTTCGGCGCTCGAATTCATGGTAGGCGCCCTGGAGCATAACACCCAGAAAATATTCCCACCAGGGCAGTAATGAATGTTCGCCATCGTGCCACCCCTGAGAAGATTTATAGAGCGCATCGTAGTACCCTTCCCGCTGGTTCTCGATCAGATGTTCCAAACTGATGTAACGGCCAACTTCAAAACCGGCTTGATAGAGGAGAAGCAGAGTCAGCAGCCGCGCCATCCTCCCGTTACCATCGGTGAATGGATGAATACAGAGGAAATCGAGCACGTAGGCAGGGATCAGCAGCAGTGGATCGATTTCTTCCCGGTCCCATTGTTCCTTAAAAAGGGTATGGAGCCTATCCATGGCCTCGGGCGTTTGATGAGCGGGAATCGGTCTGAACCGAGTAACCTTTGTGCCGTCGGCGCGGGTTTCGGAAATCTCATTGTCCGTCATTTTCCAGCGTCCGCCCTGCTGGGCCACGAACTGATAAAGATCGCGGTGGAGTTGAAGGACAAGGCCTGGGGTAAAGGGCATGTTGGGGTAGTTGGCGTGAATCGTCGCCAGTGCATCACGATATCCGGCGATCTCCTGTTCGGAACGATTCTTCGGCGTGGTCTTTTGCTCCACGATTTTCTTGATTCTTTCGGCCGGGGCTTCGATCCCCTCGATACGGTTGGAGGATTCGGTACTCTGGATCATGGCCGCCTGGCGCAAGGATTCGAGTACTTGGGGTGTCTGCTGTTTAAAAAGCGATTCTTTTCCGCGATATTCGCCCAATAATCGGATAGTTCGTAACAGCGAATGCGGCAAGGGATGTTTTTCAAGATAATTGGTTTCAAATGATTTCATGGTTCACTCCAAGACAATGCGCACTTTGTCGGGCTCCTTGCCCTTGGTGAGTTGATCCAGAAATTCCTCGAACCGTTTCCTCATCTCTGGGGATTCCAACCTAAAATTAATTCAAGAATGAACAAATCAAAACATAGATGTTGGCCCATTAAAACAAAATAAAATAAAAAAATCAAAGGGTTTTGATTTGAAGGGTTATCGCGGCTGGGAATAATTTGTTTCAGGTCAAGCGGGGGGAGGTTTGGAGGACAGCCCCCGGCATACCAAAAAAAAGCCCCCTATTTGGAGGCTTTTGGACAATTTCAGAGGTTGTCAGGCATGATGATTTCGCAAAAAGTCGAAAAAACCGTCATTGCGACCCCGGACTTGATCCGGGGGATGCTAATCCCCGTCTTGGCAAGTAGCTGATTATTGGGGATTGCTTCGTCGCTTCACTCCTCGCAATGACTGCCCTGGAGACTTTCTGCGAGGTCATCAGGCAGGAAAGAGGCTAGTAATACTTGGCAGTTTTCTTTTTCCCCCGGCTGGCCAACCAACCAAGGATAAGCCCGATAAAGAGCACGCCTGAACCGGATAAAAACCACCAGATCTGTTCGTTGAGGCGCTGGTTCTTTCCCCTTTGTTGGTTGGCAGTCGCCTGCTGCTTTAACTCATTAATCTGCTTCTCGAGTTGATCGTTGTGGGCCTTCAGTTGATTCAGTTCCGGGGACACCCGGCTCTGCTTTTCCTGCTGCAGGTCCTGCAGGGCTTTCTTCCCCTCCGCGTTTTCCTTCAGCAGTTTTTCCCGTTCCTGTTTATAGCCTTCGAGGATTTTCGAGAGGGCCAAATTTTGATCTCTTACTCCCTTGAATTCCTCCTGCATCTTTGGGTCCGGGGCAGCCGTCGTTCTGACCTGGTCCACCAGAAAACGGGTGGCCACCCAACCGACGACTCCATTGGTCAGTTTGACTTTCGTCCAATTTTGATCGCCTTCCAGGACCTCCACCCGGTCCCCGGTCTTGGCCGTGGCTACAAACTTCTGCTCAATCCCGATGCCGGACCGGACTCCGACTTCAATGCGATCGGTTATGAACATGGTTTTAGCCCAGAGGGGTGAAGCGGATAGAATCATCAACCCTAGTACGGCAGACCATAAGCGTTTCATCATGGCGGCTCCCTTTTTCGGGTTAGTAGTTTAGCGGAGAATGAATTCTAATGAATTAAAAACGGCAAGTCAACCGAATTAGGTCCGGAAATCAAGCAGAAGCGAATTTGAAAACAAAAAGCCCCCAAGCGGGGGCTTTTTGTTTTTGTTGGATTGAGTACGGTCTAGTACATACCACCCATACCGCCCATACCACCCATACCGCCGCCCGGAGGCATCCCCGGCATGGCTTCCTTGGGAGCAGGCTTCTCGGCCACCATGGCTTCGGTGGTCAAAAGCAGCGAGGCTACGGAAGCCGCATTCTGCAAGGCAAAACGGGTGACTTTGGTCGGGTCGATGACCCCGGCTTTCATCAGGTCTTCATAAACGCCGGTTTCGGCGTTGAAGCCGGTCGCGCCCTTTTCGGACTTCAGTTTCTCTACCACTACGGAACCCTCAAAGCCGGCGTTGTTGGCGATTTGACGGACCGGTTCCTCTAAGGCTCGGCGAATGATGTTGACCCCTAAGGCCTCTTCGCCTTCCGCCTTGATTTTGTCCAGTCCGGCGATGCTGCGCAGCAAGGCCACGCCTCCGCCGGGAACAATGCCTTCCTCAACCGCCGCTCGGGTGGCGTTCAAGGCGTCTTCCACGCGGGCCTTCTTTTCCTTCATCTCGGTTTCGGTGGCGGCCCCCACATTGATGACGGCCACGCCGCCGATCAACTTGGCCAGGCGCTCCTGCAGTTTCTCGCGGTCATAATCGGAGGTGGTCTCATCGATCTGGGCCCGGATCTGTTTCACCCGGCCTTCGAGAGCCGATTTTTCCCCGCCGCCGTCGACGATGGTCGTATTATCCTTATCGATACTGACCCGTTTGGCGGTTCCTAAATCCTTTAAGGCTACATTTTCCAGCTTGATCCCTAAGTCTTCGGAGATCATCTGGCCGCCGGTTAGAATGGCGATGTCTTCCAGCATGGCCTTCCGTCGATCCCCGAAGCCCGGGGCCTTGACGGCGGCGCAGGAGAAGGTGCCCCGCAGTTTATTCACCACCAGGGTGGCCAGGGCTTCGCCCTCGACTTCCTCGGCAATGATGAGCAGGGGACGGCCCATCTTGGCGATCTGCTCCAACAGAGGCAGCAGGTCTTTCATGTTACTGATCTTTTTTTCGTTGATCAGGATGTAGGGATCGTTTAAAACGGCGGTCATTTTTTCCGGGTCGGTCACGAAATAGGGGGAGATATAGCCCCGATCGAACTGCATGCCTTCAACCACCTCCAGGGTGGTTTCCATGCTTTTGGCCTCTTCTACGGTAATGACGCCTTCTTTACCGACTTTTTCCATGGCCTCGGCAATAATATTGCCGATGGTGGAGTCGTTGTTGGCCGAAATGGTCCCGACCTGGGCGATTTCTTTGTGATCTTTGGTGGGTTTGCTGATCTTTTTCAGTTCTTCTATTACCTGTTCCACAGCCTTTTCAATCCCCCGCTTGATGGCCATGGGATTGCTTCCGGCCGCCACTAACTTGGAACCTTCGCGATAGATGGACTGAGCCAACAGAGTCGCGGTGGTGGTCCCGTCACCGGCCACATCGCTGGTCTTGGAGGCCACTTCCTTCACCATCTGGGCCCCCATATTTTCAAACTTATCCTCTAATTCGATCTCCTTGGCTACCGTAACGCCATCCTTGGTAATCGTCGGGGAACCGAAAGATTTGTCCAAAATCACATTGCGGCCCTTGGGGCCCAAGGTTACCTTTACCGCATCGGCCAAGGTATCAATGCCCTTGGCCATAGCCTCGCGGGCCTTGACACTATAGCGAATTTCTTTAGCAGACATATTATCCCTCCTTATTCCACTACGCCTAAGATATCATCTTCGCGCATCATTAAATACTCTTCCCCGTCGATCTTGATCTCGGTCCCGGAATATTTCCCAAAAAGAACCTTATCCCCTGCCTTGACGTCCATGGGAACCTTGGTTCCGCTGTCCAGAACTTTTCCGGGGCCCACGGCGATCACTTTACCCTCTTGGGGTTTCTCTTTGGCGGTATCCGGAATAATGATTCCACCCTTGGTCACCTCTTCCTCAGCAATCCGCTGAACGATGACTCGATCATGCAATGGCCTGATCTTCATACTGGTACTCTCCTTCCTGCATAGTTTGATTTTTTACTACAGAACAGAATTGGGTTATTGGCACTCATCATGTGACAGTGCTAATATAAGGCGTTATTATTTAAATTTCAAGCCCTAAATACAAAAAAAATTTTTTCGGTTTATTAATTTAAGTTTTTCCAATATATTAGCCCAAGTATCCAGGCAACAAACGAAAGGGCGGCCATCATGATCCCTCGGGAAAGGTTGGAAGAAATTGAAGAAATGACCTTGGCGCCCTATGCCTCGAAAAGCGCCCGGAGTCTGGGCCGGACCCTGCATGGGGACGAGCCGGATGAATTTCGGACTAATTTTCAGAGGGACCGGGACCGAATTCTATACAGCAAGGCTTTTAAGGACCTGCAATACAAGACCCAGGTTTTTCTGATCAGCGAGGGGGATTTCTACCGCACTCGCTTAACCCACACCCTGGAGGTGGCCCAGCATGCCCGGACCTTGGCCCGCGCGCTAAGGCTTAACGAAGATTTGTGCGAGGCCATAGCCTACGCCCATGACATGGGCCACACACCCTTCGGCCATACCGGTGAAGAGACGCTGAACGAAATCATGAAGCAGGAGGGGGGCTTTGAGCATAACCTCCAGAGCCTGCGGATCGTGGACCTTCTGGAAAAACGCTATCCGGCTTACGAGGGGCTGAACCTCTGCTATGAAACCCGGGAAGGGATCGCCCGCCACGCGACCACCTATGACCACCCCAGCATCCCGTCAGAATTCCAGCGCCGGGGCCAGCCGAGCCTGGAGGCCCAGGTGGTCAACATCGCCGACCCCTTGGCCTACTGCGCTCACGATTTGGAGGACGCCCTGAACGCCGGCTTCCTGTCCATCAAAACCATTCATGAGTTGGATAACCCACTGTTGCAACGGGTGTTTCAGAAATGCCGGACCCATTACGATGGTTTCGAAGAAGGGGGGACCATCATTCAGGCCCGGCTGTTGGTGCGGACACTCATCGAGGAAACCAATGTCATGGTTATTACCCGGACCCTCGCCCGTATCGATCAATATGGAATCAATTCCCGGGAACAGGTCTGGAAAACAGCAGGGCCCATGGTCACGGCGCCGGAAAAAGACTGGGAGGATTTCAAGGCCTTGAAGCGGTTTCTTTTTGAACACGTTTATAAAAGCCCCCAAGTCTGCATTATGAACGAAAAAGGGAGGCTTATCCTGACTCGTATTTTTCGCCATCTGGAAAAAAGACCGGAGATGCTGCCGAGGGCCTTATTCGCCCGGATCGCGAAGGCGGGAGCCGATCCAGCCCTTCGGCGGGTGATTGTGGATTATATCTCCGGCATGACCGACCGCTACGCCATGGACCTCTATCAAATGATGTTTGAGCCTTACGAAAAGGTGCTGTTCGGGTTCAGGGACTTATAAAATAAATTCTTCGCCCTTTTGGGTAGCCAGACCCGATAGGGGGGGTACCCACTTAAAAAGGGGATTCACCCAACAACAGATCTGATCAACCGGGACTATCGGGCCAGGCCTGAATAAATGGTCAGCAACTGGCCGACTTCCAGCCCTTCTTTGGGAGATAAATTGTTCCAACGGCGAATATCTTCGGGCACCACACCGAATTTTTTGGCCAAGGAAGGCAAGGTGTCATGGGGGCGTATTTTATAGACAAAAGTTTTACGGACGGGTTTCTTCTCCTGGTTTTTCTCTTTTTTTTTGGCGGGCGCTTTTTCTATTTTTCTGGCCTGCTCCGGTTCTACCTTTTTGACCGGGACCGATTCTGTCTTTTTAGCAGGGGCCGATTCTATCTTTCTGGCCTGCGCCGCTTCCATTTTTCTGGACAAATTGGCCAATTGGCCCTGTAACCCGGCCAGCTTTCCGGCCGTTGTCTTTTGCTCCGCCTTCAAATCCCCCAGATCTTTGATCAGGCCGCCTAAATCCGTGTTCAATTTTTGGACCTCTCCTCTTAAAGCCACTATTTCCGGGGGGATGGAAGGCTTGGCCGAGGGTAGGGGTTTCATGCCCCAGATAAGCCAAAAGGCATAACCCAAGGCCGCCAGGGCGGCCAACAAGATCGGACCAAGCACCCAGCGGGTAATGGGCTTCTTTTCCGGGCCCGGTCTGACCGCCCAATCCGGACGGCGCTGTTCTTCGAATTCCTCCAAGTCGGAGTCTATTTCTACCCTGGGTTCCACCCGATCCTCCGGGGGCGCTTTTTTTTCCATTCCTTTCTCCTTCAATGAGCAGAGCGGCTACACTTCAAAATCAACCCGGATTTTGAAAATTTTCTCGGCCGGTAAACTGATCAAATCATTAACTCCCGTACCGGCCTTAATCTCCTCCAAGGCCTGCTCAATGGTCTCCATGGATTCGCCGATAAAAGTGAACCAGATGTTATAATCCCCGTCCCGCTCATAGTTGTGGGTTACGCCCGGGTAGCGATTGACTGTGGCGATGAAGTCGGGCAGCTTGTCTTCCGGGACTTTGGCCGCGCACAGGGTGCTGGTAAATCCCAGACGGCGGGAATTGAAATTAGCTCCGATACGGCGGATGATCCCTTCATTCTTTAATCGGGATACTCGCCAGATGACCTCTTTTTCGGAGAGTCGAAGCTTCTTCCCCACTTCCCGGAAAGGGCGGGACCGTAGGGGGAAGTGGGATTGGATCTCGTTCAAGATCTCCCGATCGATCCGATCCATCTTAGACTTAGAAGCTTTCTCGGCGGTGGGGTTCATGCATGGCTCTTGGCGCCCACCCGGCGTTTGGGTTGGTAGCTGCAGAGGGGTTCCTCGCCTAAATAATTTCCAGTAGCCGCAAAGGCGCGGGCCCGGCACCCCCCACAAACCCGAAAATATTCACACTGCCCGCACTTGCCCTGATACTGCGATTTGTCCCGCAGGGCTGAAAAGAGTGGCGAGTCTTCCCAGATGGTTTTAAAGGTTTCCTGGCGGACGTTGCCGGCTTCGAGTTCCAAATAGCCGCAAGGTTGGACCTGCCCCCGATGGGAAATGAAACAAAAACCGGTCCCGCCCAGGCAGCCCCGGGTCATGGCATCGAGGCCATGGGTTTTAACGGTAATTTCCTGCCCTTCCTGCTGGGCCAGCTCCCGAAGGATCCGGTAATAATGGGGAGCGCAGGTGGCTTTAATGGGCAGGGGAAATTCATCCTTTCTCTTAACCAGTCCGGTCAACGTTTGCTCATATTCCTCCGCGGAAATGGTCTGCTCTGTTAAAGACCGGCCCCGCCCGGTGGGAACCAGCATGAAAATATGGTGGGCCACGGCCCCCAGTTGTTTAACCAGCTCCTGGATTTGGGGAATTTCCTCCAAATTGAGACGGGTGATGGTGGTATTGATTTGAAATTCCAGGCCCACGGTTTTGGCGGCCTCGACTCCTTTAAGGACCCCGGCAAAGGCCCCCGGCATCTGGCGGAAGTGATCGTGGCCTTCGGCCGTGGCGCCGTCGAGGCTGATGCTGATTCGTTGGATGCCGGCGGTTTTTAATTTCAACGCCGTGGCCGGATCCAGCAGGGTCCCGTTCACGGCCATGACCATCCGCAATCCCAGTTCGTGGCCGTAACGGGCCAGTTCAAATATATCCGGGCGCAGCAAGGGTTCTCCGCCGGTGAGGATGATCACCGGCTGACCCACTTCCCGGATCTGGTCTAAAAGTTTCAGTCCCTCGTGCGTGGTCAGTTCGTCGGCATAGGGCCCCAGGACCGCGGAGGCCCGGCAGTGGAGGCAGGACAGGTTGCACTGCCGGGTCACCTCCCAGGCGACCAGCCGTACCGGAGGAATCGACGGTCCGCTCGCGGCGGTTTCAGCGTTCGGATGCATTTAGCGGTTCTGCAGCAGGGCCGCCGCTTGCTTGGCAAAATAAGTCAAGATCAAGTCGGCCCCGGCCCGGCGGATGGCGATGAGCATTTCCATCATCACTTTTTCTTCATCCAGCCACCCCTGGAGGGCGGCGGCCTTGACCATGGCGTACTCACCGCTCACGTTATAGGCGGCCACCGGCAGGTCAAACTCCTCCCGGACCTTGGCAATCACATCCAGGTAGGGCAGGGCCGGTTTGACCATCAGGATGTCCGCCCCTTCCTCCATATCCAGGCTGGCCTCCCGGATCGCCTCCCGCACATTGGGGGGATCCATCTGATACGATTTTCGGTCGCCGAACTGAGGGGCCGATTCGGCGGCCTCGCGGAAGGGCCCGTAAAAGGCCGAGGCGTATTTGGCGGAATAGGCCATGATGGGGATCTGCTCAAAACCGTTCTCATCCAAAGCCTGACGGATTTCGGCCACCCGGCCGTCCATCATATCGCTGGGGGCGACCATATCCGCCCCGGCCTTGACCTGAGAGAGAGCCGTCCGGGCCAGGAGTTCCAAGGTGGCGTCGTTATCCACTTCCCCCTGGCGGATAAGTCCGCAATGGCCATGGCTCATATACTCGCAGAGGCAGACATCTCCTATAACCAATAAATCCGGTACCTTATCTTTAAGGGCTTTAATCGCCCGCTGGATGATCCCTTCGGCGGCGTAGGCTCCGGAAGCCCGATCATCTTTTTTATCGGGGATCCCGAAGAGGATAATGGCCGGTATTCGGGCCGCCAGGATTTCCTGGGCCTCTTTGATCAACTCATCAACGGAGAGCTGAAACACTCCGGGCATGGAGACTATCGGGCGCCGCACTCCTTTGCCCGGGACTACGAACAGGGGATAAATCAGATTATCCACCGACAAGGTGGTTTCTCGAATCAGGCGGCGAAAAGTTTCGTTCTTTCGCAAGCGCCGCGGGCGATAATCAGGGAAAAGCATAATTCCTCCTGCAAAACCGATTTACCAGAGGGTTACCTTGAGCCCATCCCGGGGAACGATGACCGGGACGTCAAGTCCTTCGTTGCTGAAAAGCCGGCCGGCCACCTCCTGCCATTCCGCCTGACAACCCGGAAGGGGATAGGGCAGGTCGGTTTGCGGGTCCCGCTTCGGCTTCCGGGCGGCCACTTTCTTCAGGGCGTCATTGGCGGGGTCGCCGTCAATCGGGTAGGCCTCCGAAAGATGAACCAAATAAACCGCTCTCCGGGGTTTCCATAATTTGACAAATTCAATCCCCCGCTCCAGGCTCATTTGATGAGGCCGGTTGATTACCGGCTCGTTAAGCCAATGGCATTGCAGAATCAAAATGTCCGGGTCCGTTACTCGGGGTTCCTCCTTCGGCAAATCGAAAAAGTCCGAAGTGTACACCAGTTTGTGATGGTTTCCGGAACCGGTTTCTTCGACGATATAACCGACTGACCCGGGGGCTGATTCGCCATGAAAGGTTTTAAAGGGATAGACGTCCGTGGCCAGGCCCGCCAACCGTTCTCCCGGGTTGGCGATCCTCGGTTCCAGCAGCGAGTCCAGCAAATAACCGAAGGTTTTTTTGATGGAGGTCCAGGAAGCCCTGGTGGCGTAAGTCGGGATGGGCCGCCATTTCTCCCGGGGGAGTCGGCGGCGGAAAGCTAAGAGCTCATCCAGCCCGAAGTAATGGTCGGCGTGTTCATGGCTGATGAGGATGGCATCCAATCGGTCTATGGGCCAGTTCGCCAACTGCCGGCGGATATCCGGCCCGCAATCCAAGAGCAGGGTTTCCCGGCCTGAAAGCAAAAAGGCGCTCCGGGTCCGTTCTTCCTGGAGGGACCGCATCTTTTGACAAATCCGGCAGGGGCAGCCCAGTTCGGGTACCCCCCAAGCCGATCCCGTTCCTAAAAAAATCAAATCCAAAATCAACCTCCTGATAAAAACTGTATTATAATTTGAACCCCTCGGCAACCTCTTTTAGCAACTCAAGGTTCTGAATGATAACGGCATCTTTTTTGATCTCCAGAAGTCCCCGCTGTTTCATTTTGGCCAATGTCCTGGAAAGGGTCTCCCCAATGGTCCCCAATCGGCTGGCCAGCAGATTTTTCTTCACTTCGAGCGGAATTTGGACTCCGTCAATCAGGGGGGAATTCTTTTTATCGGCTTGATCCAGTAGATAACGGGCCAAACGGGAGGAGACCTCATGCAGGGAAAGGTCCTCCACCTGCTGGGCCAGATTCCGAAGCAGGAGGGAGAGGCCGGAAAGCATATTCAGGGCCAATTGGGGGTCCTGTCGGATGAGGTGAACGAAATCGCTCTTTTTAAAATAATAAAGTCGGCTGTCCTCCAGCGAATCGGCTGAGGCTGGATATGTTTTTCCTGAAAAAACAGCCGCTTCTGCCAACGTTTCTCCAGGGCCGACGATACGCAAGACATACTCTTTCCCCTGGGGAGACAAACGATAAATTTTTATTCGTCCCTGCAGGACCAGATAAAAACCTTTAGCCTCCTCTCCTTGGCTGAAGAGACTTTCCCCTTTCTTTATCTCCCGGCGGCCGGAAATTTCCTTGATACGGAGCAAACCCTCATCATCCAACCCACTGAAAAGGGGATTTATTTTTAAAGGATCGGTCATGGGCATTCCCATTATCCTCTGATTTCATTTTCGTATTAACCCATGCCCGGGGTGGGCACCCCGGGGCATGAAGAAAACAGATCTCCAGTCATTGCGAGGAGAGAAGCGACGAAGCAATCCCCCGGGCAGCTTACAACCTTTCCCAAGCTCGACCGGGGGATTGCTTCGCTTCACTCGCAATGACAGAGGTATTCGATTTTCGTATTAAACCCCTACGCTTTTCCCAAAGAAAACTAAGCCGTACAGGCCGGGCACTCCGGGTTTCGGTCGATCGGCACCTCGGAAAAACGCAGTTCCTGGCCATTGTAAACCAAAAGCCTCCCGGTCAATAGCTTACCCAATCCCACCAGATATTTGATCGCCTCGTTGGCTTCAATCAGTCCAATGATTCCGGGAGTGGTGCCCAGTACCGGGAATTTTTTAGGTTCAGGGGCTTGGGGGAAGAGGCATTTCAGACAGGGTGTTTGCCCCGGCCAGATGAATGTGGCCATGCCCATCATCCCCAGGATGCCCCCATAGATAAAGGGCAGGCCATTTTTCTGGATAAATCGATTGATGAGATAGCGGGTCGGGAAATTATCCAGTCCGTCAACGATCAGGTCACATCCAGCCATCAAGTCGGAGAGGTTATCTTCCCGGATATCCTCCTGAACAATCTCGATCGCCACTTCCGGGTTGAGTCCGGAAAGCTTCCTCCGGGCGGATTCCACCTTATAGCGGCCCAAATCCTCTTCCCAATGAAGGATTTGGCGATTCAAATTGCTCAGTTCCACTTGATCCCGATCTACCAGACGCAATGATCCTATCCCGGCCGCCGCCAAATAGATGGCCGCCGGGGAACCTAACCCGCCCACGCCGGCCACCAGCACGCGGCTTTTTTTTAATTTTTCCTGTCCTTCGATCCCAAACCCCTGAAGCATGATCTGGCGGTCGTACCGTTGGACTTCCCGATCACTTAACATCGACGGCTCCTCTGATAATTTGTTCAAATCATTGATGAAAGATTTATTCTTCTTTAATGGATCAGTTTATCACAATTATTTCGGCGGTCAACGCTTATTGCCCCGCCGTTCTAGGCAATGGAAAAAAATATTTGACCTTTATTGAAAAATGTTTTAGTCTCTCGTCGTTTATCGTTTGACCACCAGAATAAGGCCTTTATAAATCAAGACACCGTTCTTTGGTGAACAAACCAACCAAAAAGCAAGGAGGAAACATCAATGTTTCAGGTAACCGTGGACACGGACAAATGCACTGGGGATTCCAATTGCGTCGATACTTGTCCGGTAGGGGTATTCGAATTGCAGGACAACAAGGCCGTTCCCGTTAATATGGATGAATGCCTGGGCTGCGAAAGTTGCGTGGAAGTTTGTGAAACTGCTGCAATCACTGTAAAAGAAGTCTAACCTTTTTTCACAGTGCTTTTTTGGAAAGGCCCGGAATATTTCCGGGCCTTTCCCTTTTTGCAGGCTCCGGAAGGCGACAATCACCTCCGCCATTTCTGACGACCAACCATGAACCAGGCGGCCTTAACACCCCAACAATGGCAGGCGGTGACCTACCGCGGCGGCCCTCTAATGGTCTTAGCCGGCCCGGGGACGGGGAAAACCCGGACCTTAACCCATCGCTTGGCCTATTTGGTCCTTGAGCAGGGTCTTTCCCCGAAAAACATTTTAGCCGTTACCTTTACTAATCAAGCCGCGGAAGAAATGCGGGTTCGGGCGGCGCAACTCCTTCCCCGGGATTCGGGCGCCGACCATCCCTGGATAACCACATTTCATGGTTTCAGCTACCGGCTCCTCCGGCAGTCCTTTTTCCCCAACCATAAGTTATTGTCTGAAAACGAGGCCTTAGAGGTTCTAAGCAGCTCCCTGCGGGGTCACCGGAAAAAATTGCCGGCGAAGCAACTGAAAGAGCTAGCCCGGCGCATTTCTTTAGCCAAAGGCTCTCTCCGCACGCCCGAAGAGGCGGATCACCTGCCTGAGTGGGACGGTTTACCGGAGTGGCCCGCAGTTTATCGGACCTACCAGAACCGGCTCTCCGATCAAAACTGGTGGGATTTTGATGATCTGATCCAGCAAACGGTCTTTCTTCTGCAGGAACAACCGGTTTTTCGAAAACAGTGGCAGCTCCGGGTTCCCCAGGTGTTAGTCGATGAATTTCAGGACATTAATACCGCCCAGTACCGCCTCTTCCGCCTGCTGACCGGCGACCAGGGTGGGTGGCTGGTGATCGGTGACCCGAATCAGGCTATTTACGGTTTCCGCGGGGCGGGGGCGGATTTTTTTGATCGACTGAGGGGGGAAGTCCCCCGGTTAACCGAAATTCATTTAGAAGACACCTTTCGGCTGAATCAAACCATCCTGAAAGCCTCCAGCCAGGTCATCTCCGCCTCTTCACGGGCCGTCCCCTACCGAATGAAGACCGCCAAAATCGGAGATCCGACCCTGCCTGTAGCGGAGCTGCCTTCGGCCGAGGAAGAAGCCCGTTATCTGGCGGAATTGATCGAACAGCGCCTGGGCGGCTTTTCTTTCCTGACCTCGGGACCTGCGGCTACCGATGAACAACCGGTCAGCCTGGCGGACTTTGCCGTTCTTTACCGGCTTCATGCCCAGGGGGAAATAATCGGCCGGGTCTTTGATGAAAAAGGCGTTCCCTATAAGAAAGTTCAGGAAAGGCATTGGTCCGATTGCCCTGAAGTTCGGCAGTTGTTTGCCCGAATGAAAACCCTGCTTCCCTTTCAAGGAACAGCGCTGAAGGCGGTTGAGCAAGCCATCACCCTTCCGAGTCGGGACCCGAACGTCCCCCAGCGCCGGGCTTCGGGAACCGACCCGAACCAACCCGGCGAGGCCCTCAAGAAACTTCGTTTTCTGGCCGCCACCTTCCAAGGCGGTCTGGAATCTTTCCTGGAGATCCTTTCCCTGCAGACCGGTTTGGATTCCTATGAACCGGATCAGGAAAATGTTAAACTCCTGACCCTCCACGCCGCCAAGGGACTGGAGTTTCCCTTTGTCATCCTTTCCGGGTGCGAGGCCAACCTGTTGCCCCTGACCGTTTTTAGAGAAAGTGACCCGGAGGAAGAGCGGCGCCTTTTTTATGTCGGCCTGACCCGGGCCACCCAAAATATTTTTTTAACCTGGGCGAAAAAAAGACGCTTGTACGGGCAAACGCTGTGGCAGTCGCCCTCTCCTTTTTTAGGAGATATCGAGGAAATGCTGAAATCAACCGTCTCCCTACCGGAAACCTTGAAGCCGCACCGCCCTCGCCGTCGACAATTGTCCCTCTTCTAACCGGGAGACTTTTTGCGAGGTTATCATGGACGGACTCGGAAGAAGGTCGTCAACAGGCCGAGCAGAAAGTTGTATTTTGACTTTTTGCGAGGTGATCATTGATGGCTGATCCTGCCTATAACCGTCGGGGAATTCTATCCATTGGAATCCTGTCTGTCATCGGGTTCCTGCTCCTCAAAAGGGTGGATTTGACGGAAGGCCGAAAAGAGCGGGAACGGGCGGAAGGCGCCGGATTCCTATAAACCGGGACTTTTTTGGACGGCCAGGCAGGCGTTCCCGCCTCCGAAGGTGAAGCCGGTCAGTAGGCCCTGTTTGATTTCCCCGGGGCGAGTGGGCAGGAAGCGCCGATCCCAGGGAGTTCCCGTTTCCAATTGATCCGGGTTCACCGTGGGAGGGATCACCTGGTCCCGCATGGCCAGGAGTAGTATAGCTAAACGAAGCGCCCCCATTCCCCCATATTCCCCGGCGAAATATTTCAACGGGGAAAGGGCAATCCCGGACCAGGCGTTCCCGAAGATCTCCCGCAGAACCTGGAATTCGCGTGGATCCAGCTCCCCTGAAAAATCGGCCGAGAGGCTGATCAGATCCGGCGTCCTGCCGCGAGTCCCCTCTTTATCCAGGCATTCCTGAACCACCTTTTTCATGGCCCGGCCTTCCTCCTCATAGTGGCCCGCCCGGGTAACCCCGCTGTTCAGGGCCAGAGCGGAGATCTCCCCGTAAATCGGAGCCCGGCGGATGAGGGCCTGCTCCCGGCGTTCCAAAACCAGAACGCAGGCCCCTTCTCCTAGAACCGGCCCCCCCCCCAGAATAGGATTGATGGAGGGATTCAGCCCCTTTAACACCGAAAAGGCATGCATAACGATGGGAGAAAGCTCATCCACCCCCACCACCAGGATGGCCTCGGCCGATCCGGCCTGCAACTGCCGGCAGGCATAAATCAAGGCCAGTTCGGCGGAGATTAAATTCTGGCAAAAGGTGGTGATGGGGCCCCGCAAGCGATGATAGAGGCTGATGTGGCTGCCGGCCGTATTGGGGACCGTATCGGCAAATAAAAGGGGATTGGTCCCCTGGGGGCCGCCTTCCATGAAACTGACAAAATATTCGTCCGTCAGCCCGGAATTGCCGTAACCCGTGCCGGCAAAGACTCCGATGCGATCCCTATTGAGGTCATTGATTTCCAGTCCGGCATCCTGCAGGGCCTCCAGGCTGGCCACTACGGCCAGCCGGGAAGACCGGCCCATCTTTCGATAAACCAGGGGCGAGAGATACTCCTTGGGACGGAACCCTTCCACCTCCCCGCCGAAGTGAATCTTTGTTTCCAGGGGAAGGAATTCCTGGATCGGTTTAATCCCGGATTGGCCGGACAGAAAATTATTCCAAAAGGTCTCCCGCCCTATCCCCAGGGAACCGATAATCCCGATACCGGTGACGACTATTCCGGTGCTGGCGAGTCCGTCAATCATGATAACCTCGCAAAAAGTCCAAATACGACTTTCTGCTCGGCGGGGAAGGGCACGCCCTCCCCCGCCATTTGAAGTGAATTCAAATGGTCCCACCCCCACCCCAGCCCGGCACTTAATCGCGCTCGCGCTGTTGACGGACTTCTTGCGAATCCGTCAATCATCTCAGTTTGGAAAAAATAATGGAACTGTTATTGCCCCCGAAGGCAAAGGCGTTGCAGATTACGGTAGCCACCTCCTTTTTTCGGGCTTGGTTGAACACTACGTCCAGGTCGCAATCCGGGTCCCGCTCCTTAAAATGCAAGGTGGGGGGCAGGACCCCGTGAAGCAGGGCTAGGATGGCCGACTCGGCCCCCAACACCCCGGCAGATCCCAGGCAATGTCCGATCGATGATTTTATCGAGGTGACCGGGATCCTGGAGGCCCGCTCCCCGAAAACTCCCTTGATGGCCTTGGTCTCAATGGGATCATTGGCCGGGGTGGCCGTGCCGTGGGCACTGATGAAATCCACGGACGACGCGGTGATCCCGGCCTGCTGCATGGCCCGCTGCATGGATAAGACCGCGCCGTAGCCTTCGGGATGCGGCGCCGTAATGTGGTGGGCATCGGCCGAAGTGCCGTACCCCAGAATCTCGGCATATATTTTCGCACCCCTGGACCGGGCCTGTTCCAGCGGTTCCAGGATCATCATCCCGGCCCCCTCTCCCAGCGAAAGACCCTGACGCTGCCGGTCAAAGGGCCGGCAAGGTTGGGGATCCAGGGCCTTCAGGGTATTAAACCCGGAAAAGGTCAATTGAGAAAGCGATTCGGTCCCCCCGGTTACGACGAAATCCACTAAACCGTCCCTAATCCAGTCGAAGCCTAAACCAATGGCGGTGATCGTTGAAGAGCAGGCCGTGTCGATTGTGGCCCGGGGACCGGATACACCGTAGCGGTTGCCTATCTGATCGGTGAGGGTGCAAAACGGAAAGGACAAAAGAATAGAGGGATGCCTTCTTTTTTTTCGCTGATAGACTTCCTGACGATAGAGCTCCGTGGGATAAATTCCCCCGGCGGCGGCCCCCAAAAACACCGCTACCCGATCCGGGGATTCAAAACCTTTTTCCAGGCCGGCATCCCCCAGGGCCTCCCCGGCCGCTATCAGGCCAAATAGATCCGCCCGGGAAAGCCGCTGAATTTCCCGCCGGCTGAAATAGTCGGTTGCGGAAAAATTACGTACCTGGGCGGCTATCTGAACTCGGAAGCCGGTGGGGTCGAAAAGATCAAAAGGGCCGATCCCGCTCCGGCCGGCAATCAGGTTTTTCCAAAATTCAACCCGGTTACGGCCGATCGAGGTAATAACCCCCAAACCGGTAACCACCACCCTCCGGGGATTCATGGCTGAGCCGGCCTTCTTTGTCGAAAAGGAAGCCAGAAGACCCCTCTGGGGCGCTTCGTCAGTCGAGGCCAGAAGATGCTTCTCAGGACCATGATGCTGATTTGATAGGTATCGGCCACGGGTCGATAGTGGGAACGAGGCCGGGGTTCGTCATAGATGGCCGGAACGGCAATGGAAGCAATCGTGGCGCCTTTCTTAGCCAGTTTGATCAGCAGCTCTGTCTCCAAGGCAAAGCCGTCGGCCTTCAAAGGGAGTCCTCTTAACTCCTTGGCCTGGTAGAGGCGGAAACCGCTCTGGGAGTCCGGTATATATTGACCCGTGGCCCAGCTTAGGCAATACGTCCCGACCAGATTGGGATAATAGCGGATTTTAGGTATTCGCTCCCGGTCTCCCAGTCGCGAGCCGATGATGACTTGGGCCGCTCCCCGGCCATATTCTTCGATCAGGGCCGGAAGGAACTCGGGATCATGCTGTCCGTCCCCGTCCATAGTAATGATGGCCTCAGCCCCGCGATCCAGGTAATGGGCGAATCCGGTTTTCAGCGCCCGGCCCTTGCCTTCATTCGTGGGAAAGGACACTACCTGAACCCCCTCTGCCCGGGCGGCTTCTTGGGTTTGGTCGGTCGAACCGTCGTTCACCACCAGGATATCCCGGACCCATTTCCGGGCGCCGCGGATCACTCCGACCAGGGATTTTTCGACATTATGAGCGGGAATGATCAGTCCGAAGTGGGGCATAAAAACCAGAGCGAAATAGACTCGGCAAATAATAACAGGTTATTCATCCTGCCACAAGGTGAGTTCCCCGCGGACCAGGAGGGTCTCCCCGGTCCGGACCTCACCGGAAAAACGATGGAGCCTTCCCAAACTATGGGTTTTTTCGATGGCGATCAACATCCGGTCTCCCATCCGGGGGAGTTGAAAAAACAAAACCTGATCCAATTTGAGTAGATAGCCCTGATGGACTTCAGCGGCTTTTTCCAGTGGTTGCCGGCCGATCAGGACGATTCCGGCCGCCTGGGCCATTATCTCCAGCAATAGGGATTGACTGAAGGACGGCGGGACCCGGTCGGCAGAGAAAAAATTGTCGGTTGATCGGTTGGCCGAAAAAATTCCCTCCTTCCCCGGAACGATCCGTTCGATCCGATCAATGAAGAGAAAGGGATAGCGGTGCGGCAGAACTTCCGGAGACAGCATGGCAAAGACTATTTCACTTTGGCTCCCGGCGGGAGCGCTTTCTCCGGGGCCACGATCGCTAAACTTTTCCCGTCGCCGGCCGCCAGGAGCATGGCCTGGGACTCCACCCCCATCAGTTGGCTGGGCTTTAGGTTGGCCACCACCACGATGGACTTGCCGACCAGATCTTCCGGGGCATAATCCCGGCCAATTCCCGCCACCAGGGTCCTTTCTTCTCCCAGGTCGATTTTCATTTTTATCAGTTTGTCCGTCTTGGGTATCCGTTCGGCGGACAGCACCCGGGCCACCCGCAGGTCCCATTTTTTAAACTCCTCGATCGACAACAGGGGAGGGACCTTCGTTTCTACGGCGGGGACCTTCTTGGGGGGCGGCGGCGGCGTATCTTTCTTGACTTCGATGCGGGGAAACAAGGCCGGTCCGCGCGCCAATAGGGTTCCCGGCGCCAACCGTCCCCAAACCAATTCCTCCTCCCAGGAAACCGGCTCTTTTCCCCGCCCGCAACCCAGTTGTTCCAGCATGGAGCCGGCCGTTTGGGGCATAAAGGGGCTGAGCAGGACCGCCGTTTGCCTCAGGGTTTCAGCCAAAAGATAGAGTACCGTCCTCAGCCGGTCCTGGAGGGCCGGGTCCTTGGCCAGGGCCCAGGGCGCCTGGCTGTCGATGTATTTATTGGCTCCGTCAATCACTTCCCAGAGGGCCATCAGGGCCTTGTGAAAGGCCACCTTCCGCACCTCCTGGCTGACGGTTTGCCGAACTTGGAGCAAGTGGTCTTTCATTACCTGCTCCTCGGGTCCCAGCGCCCCCGGTTCGGGAATGGCTCCCCCGCAATACTTTTCGATCATGGTCAGGGTCCGGCTGAAACAATTGCCGAGGTTGTTGGCCAGATCGGCATTGACCCGCTGGATCAGGCTTTCTTCACTGAACTGGGCATCCAAACCAAAAACCATTTCCCGCAAAAAGAAGTAACGAACGGCATCGGCCCCGAATCGGTCTTTGAGCTGCTGGGGACGGATGACGTTGCCCAGGCTCTTGGAGATTTTGGATTGATCCAGGTTCCAGTAGCCATGGACATTCAAGTGCCGATAGGGCGCGATCCCGGCGGCCCGGAGCATGATCGGCCAGTAAATGCCATGGGGCTTTAAAATGTCTTTGGCGATGACGTGCTCGACCGCCGGCCAAAATTTGGGAAACAGCGGGCCGTCGGGGTAGCCCAGACCGGTCAGATAATTGATCAGGGCGTCAAACCAGACATAGGTCACATAGTTATCGTCAAAGGGCAGGGGTATCCCCCAGGTCAGGCGGGACTTGGGGCGGGAAATACACAAGTCCTCCAGCGGTTCTTTCAGAAAGGATAGCACTTCGTTGCGGTAGCGTTCGGGGCGAATGCAATCGGGGTTTTCCTGAAGGTGCCGGATAAGCCAGTCCTGATAAGCGCTCATGCGAAAGAAATAATTGGCTTCCTTGATAAAGGTCAGCGGGGTCTGATGGTCCGGACAGCGTCCGTCGACGATCTCCCGTTCCGTGTAAAAGCGCTCGCAACCGACGCAATACTGTCCGCCGTATTCGCTGAAATAAATATCCCCCGATTCGTGGACGCGCGACAAAATGGCGGTAACCACGGCCACATGCTCCGGGTCGGTAGTGCGGATAAAATGATCGGGTTGAATATTCAGTTCCGGCCAGGTTTGTCGAAAAAGCTGACTGATGCGGTCAGCATACTGTTGAGGATCTTTCCCTTCTTTCTGGGCCGCCTGGACTACCTTTTCCCCGTGTTCGTCCGTCCCGGTCTGGAAGCGGGTTTCATACCCCTGGGCCCGATAGAAACGGCTCAGCGTATCGGCGACGATCGTACTGTAGGCATGTCCGATATGGGGTTCGGCGTTGACGTAATAAATCGGAGTGGTTACATAAAAAGTACGCGTCATCTTCGTGGATCACCTCTCAGCGGTTCAACCCTTGTCCTTTTTGTTTTCGGCGACCCCCGGGGTGAGTTCGGAGACCTTGATGATCTTTTCCTCTCGCTGGGCCGTTTCCGCCAGAATCGTTCCTTCCATCACGTTTTGTCTCAGCACTTTCACCGGTCCCAGTGGGCTCATAATGGTTTTGCCGATCTTGGGAAAATCCTTTTTCAGTTGCTGATACGTTTCATACTCATAGGTCAGGCAGCACATCAAGCGGCCGCAAATTCCAGATATTTTGGTGGGGTTCAGGGGTAGATTCTGCTCTTTGGCCATCTTGACCGAAACGGCCGCGAAATCCGGCAGGAACGAAGCGCAACATAACTCCCGCCCGCAGGGGCCCAAACCGCCGATCATCTTGGCCTCGTTGCGCACCCCGATTTGACGCATTTCGATCCGGGTATGAAAACGATGAACCAGGTCTTTCACCAATTCCCGAAAATCCACGCGGCCGTCCGCGGTAAAATAGAAGATGACCTTGCTGCCGTCGAAAAAACATTCGACCCGGACCAGTTTCATTTGCAGGTTCCGTTCCCGGATGCGCTCCAGGCAAAAACGGAAGGCCTCTTTCTCGCGCTCCCGGATCTTATCGTATTGGGCCAGGTCCTCGGCGTGGGCCATGCGGAATATTTTTTTGAACTCGCGTCCCCCCTCGGGCGGATCGACCTTGAAGGGACCCCGGACCACTTTCCCCAGACCCAAGCCCTGTTCCGTTTTAACGATTACCTTATCTCCGGATTTCATTACGAAGTGGCCGCAATCGAAATCATAGATACAGCCCGCCTGTTGAAACCGGACTCCGACTATTTTTAAGGATTCTTTTTCCATAGAAGGCACTCAGGTGTTCTTTTAAATAATTATACGATAGGAAGTAAAATTTTATAAGTGAAAAATCAGTGAGCGGCCCGGGCCATGTTGATCCAGAGCATCTCCCAGGTCAATTGGGGGTTGACCTGCCGAAGTAGATCCTGGGCGGCCTGGGTAATCAGGTCGTAGCCCTTGAGCCAGGTTCTTTCCGGACAGCGAAAGGCCAGTCCCTTAAGCCTTTCCTTATATTTCGTCGGGAGAAAAACGAGGTCGTCCAGGCCGTTACGAAACCAGAGGATATCCCGTAAGCAGGTACTGCCGATTTCCAGGGCCTCCTGCATCTGCTCCCGGGAACCCAGCCAATCCTTCACCCCTTCGATTAAGGGGGACAGGCGACCCAGGGAAAGGGACTCCAACTGCCGTAGCCAGGATTCCAAATTCTTTATCCCAGGATTTCTCTTCCGAAAATTTCTCGAACAAATGATAGGCCCGACCCAAACTCCCCCCGGAGGCACGGCTGATGACCTGGGCTTTTTCGGGGTCTGATCCCAGATCCGCGATCAATTTTCGGTTGATCAGGTCCAGGGAGAGGGGGCTGAAAGTAAGCCGCAGGCACCGGGAAACCAGGGTGGGCAAGAGTTCACCCGGATCATTGACCAAAAGGACAAAAATATTTCCGGACGGCGGTTCCTCCAGGGTTTTCAAAAAGGCGTTGGCGGCCCAGACATTCAAGTCCGACGCTTTATCCAAGAGGATCAGGCGATACCGGCCTCCATAGGGCGGATAGGCCACTTGTTCCTCCAGTTCCCGAATTTGATCAATCGTGATCTGATTTTTTTCCGGTTTCAGATGCACCAGGTCCGGATGGCAATTTTTTTCTATTTTCAGACAGGAAACGCAGGAGTCGCAGCCTCCTTCCGGGCCCGGCTGCAGACAATTCAAGGCCTTGGCCATTTCCAGGGCCGTCTTTTTTTTCCCGATCCCGTCCGGACCGGTAAACAGGTAAGCATGGTGGACTTTGTCCCGGTCCAAGGCCCGCCGCAGCAGTCCGATAGCCCGCTCTTGTCCTTGAATGTCTTTAAAAGACATGGGTGCCGGGGTCCTTTGGAAAAAGATGCCGCTGGATTTCCTGGTGAATTTTTTCAGGGAGCTGGGTGGCGTCCAGAACCCGGAAGCGCCGGGGTTCCCGCCGAGCCAGAACCAAATACCCCTGCCGGATTTTTTCGTGAAAGGCCTGGGCCTCTTCTTCAAAGCGGGACTCCCGCAGACCCTGAGCGGACCGCTGGATTCTTTTCCAGGCCCGAGGCAGGCCGATAGTGACCGGACAGTCCAGCAAAAAGGTCAGGTCCGGAACCAGGGAATTCAATACCAGGGGGCGCAGCTTTTCCAGGGTCCTCAGGTTCAGTCCCCGGGCCAAGCCCTGGTAAACCAGCGTAGCATCCCAAAAACGGTCGCAGATCACCCAATCCCCCCGGATGAGCGCCGGTTGGATTTTTTCGGCCACATGCTGGCAGCGGTCGGCCAGGTAAAGGAACAGCTCCGTTTTCGGCTGGATGCTTTTGTTGTGCTGATCCAGCAAAATTGTTCGGATCTGCTTTCCGATGGCCGTTCCCCCCGGTTCCCGGGTTACCAGGCAGGACAAGCCCCGCTCTCTCAGGACCTTTCGCAGTCGCTTAATCTGGGTGGTTTTACCGGAACCTTCTATTCCTTCAAAGGTGACAAACAATAGGTTAGGATTCCTTATTCGTTTCTATTTTCATACCAAATTCTGGCGAATATATTCGGCGGCGTTCTTGAAAAGGCGCAGGCCCTGGCCTTCCTCTTTTTCCAGACTTTTTCCATCCCGCCGCAGCGCTTCTTTGATCAGCGTCCAGCGAGGATGGTTGGTCCAATGATGGAAGGCCTCCGGATGGGGCATCAACCCGAAAATGCGCCCGCTGGGGTCGCAAATCCCGGCGATATCCAGCAAGGAGCCGTTGGGATTTTCCGGGAAATGGCCCTGGGCCTTTTCTCCCGCCGGCAGGGCATAGGACAGGGCTACCTGCTGCCCGGCCACCAGTTGCTCCAGCACTTCGGGAGGGGCATAAAACCGGCCTTCTCCATGGCGGATAGGCAGTTCAATTTTTTCAATTCCCCGGGTAAAAATACAGGGAGAATCCGGATTGGCCCGCAGCCGCACCCAGTCGTTTCGGAAATTTCCACTCTCATTGGCGATCAAAGCCACTAATCTTTTCCCATAATCGCCGGCGAAACCGGGCAGCAGCCCCAGGTTGACCATGCCCTGAAAGCCGTTACAGATACCGATGATCAATTTACCGGCCGAGATAAAGGTCTCCAGGTCTTCCTGCAAGGTATACTTGAGTCGGGCGGCCAGAATAACCCCGGCTCCGTGATCGTCTCCCCAACTGAAGCCGCCGTCCAGGGCCAGGAGGTGATAGTCCTGAAGGTTGACTTTATCCCGATCCTCTCGGGAAGCGATCAACTGGCTGATGTGAACCCGATCCGCCTGGAACCCGGCCAGGGTCAGGCTATGCTGGGTTTCCCAGTCGCAATTCAGCCCGTATCCGGTTAAGACCAACGCCCGTGGACCGTTCATACCAAATCTCCGAAGGGCCGGTGGAAGGCGGCCCGAAAGTTTTTTAATCTTGTTTTAATCAGGTTTTGCCCTTCATGGGTGAACACTATCCGCCGGATCTTGGTCACCAGCCCCACCGATCGGCAGATACAACCGGCCATCAAGTGTTCAAAGGCCTCCTGCTTTTGCGGGTCCACCGTCAGGATCACCCGCCCGCAGGTCTCGGAAAACAGTAGTTTGTCCGGCCGGAGGTTAGGTGAGGCCGGGACCCGCGACAAATCCATTTCCAACCCCAGGTCCCCGGCCAGGGCCATGAGGATCAGATGGATCCCCAGTCCGCCCCGATAAACCCCGTGAGCCGCCGAGACCAGGCCTTGGCCGATGGCCTCCTGGAGGACCCGGTAATGGTCTCTCTCCTTATCTCCACGGAAGCGGGGCACCTGAAGACCGACATAGCCCATCATTTCATAATACTCGGATCCTCCGAGTTCGTCCCGGGTCTCCCCTAATATATAGATGAGATCTCCGGGAAATTTAAAATCCAGGGACAGGCACTGGACCACATCCGCCACCACGCCGGTGGCGGTGAACTGCAGGGTAGGCGGGCCGGAAACCCGGTGGGCTTCCCCGTAAGGCCCCTGGATATAACCATCCACGTACATGCTGTCTTTGCCGGACAGCAGGGGGATGCCGAAATGGAGGCAGACTTCCTTCAGGGCCTGATTGGCCCGCACCAGTTGAGCGGCCTTCAGCTTCCCATCCGGATTCTCTTGAGGGTGGTACTGGATGGCCGGCCAGCAGAAATTATCCACTCCCCCGATCTGCTCCAGGTCGGCCCCCACCACCAGCAGCCGGCGGACGGCCTCGTCGATGGTCACGGCGACCATGGCCTGGGTATCCAAGACCGAGTAGGTCGGGTTGAGGGCCTGAGTATAGGCCAGGCCGCGCCGGGAGGGGAGGTAAGGCCGTAAGACCACCGCGTCGCCCGGGATATCCCGGTATTTGCCAACCAGAGGCTTAAGGACGCTTCCTCCCTGGACCTCGTGGTCGTATTGACGGGCGATCCAGTTTTTAGAGGCGATATTGGGCCGGGAGAACAGGTCTTTCAGGAGGTCCTCGTAATCCGCCGGTTCCTGAAAAACCGGTTCAAAAAATCCCCGTTTTTCCGGGGGCTGCCACTCCGCTTCAAAAACCCATTGGGGGAAATCGCTTTTCAAAAAATCCAGGTCCACGTAACCGCAGGTTCGGTCTTGATAAAGGAGATGCACCTTGCCGGAGTCGGTATAACGGCCGATGACCGTGGTTTCCACGTCATGCTTTTGGGCCAGGGCCTGGAACTTTTCCCAGAACCCCGGTTTCAGGCCCACGGTCATCCGTTCCTGGGATTCGGAGACCCAGATTTCCCATTGATCCAGCCCGTCATATTTCAGGGGCACCCGGTCCAGATAAACCTCGCAGCCGTTGCTGAAACGGGCCGATTCTCCCACCGAGGAGGACAATCCCCCGCCCCCGTTGTCGGTGAGGTAGGTAATCAGCCCCTCGTCCCGGGCCTCCAGCAGAAAATCGTGCATTTTTTTCTGGGTGTAGGGGTCGCCGATCTGGACGTGACCGGCCGGGGTGTCGGCGCTGTAGACCTCCGAGGAGGCGGTGACGCCGTGGATCCCGTCTTTGCCCACCCGCCCGCCGCACATGACGATCAGGTCTCCCGGTTCGGTGCGTTTCCGGTCGCTGGGCTCCCCGTTGATTTGGGCCGGCATGAAACCCAGGGCGGCCACAAAAACCAGGCATTTCCCTAAATACCCGGGATGGAAAAAGACCTGTCCGAAAGGAGTGGGGATCCCGCTCTTGTTCCCCCCGTCCCGGACCCCTTCGATGATCCCGTCCAAAAGCCGTCGGGGATGCAGGCGGGGTGAAAGCGGTCCGGAGTAATCCCGCGGGCCAACGCAGAACCCGTAACTGCCCATGATGAGTTTCGAGCCCTTTGCCCGTGCCCAGTGGGTCCCGGTAAACTCCCACGATCCCGGTCAGGGAACCGCCATAGGGTTCCATATTGGAAGGACTGTTATGGGTCTCGGCCGTAATCACGTAATGGTGCTGCTCGTCAAAGCGGGCCACGCCGGCATTGTCCCAGAGGACCGAGACCACCCAGTCTTTTTCCCTTTGGATTTGCAGGGTCGGGGCCTCGATAAAGGTTTTGAAAAGATTATCGATCAGGACTTCTTCTCCCGTATCCAGATCCCGGTACTTAAAAAGGCCCTGAAAAGTATTGTGATTGCAATGATCGCTCCGGGCCTGGGAGATGTATTCCAGCTCCACGTCGGTGGGCTGCGAAAGGCCCACGGCTTTTCGGGCCGCCTGGACCTCCGGCTTGTTGAAGTAGGCTTGAATGACTTTCAAATCCCCGGCCGGCAGGGCCCAGGACCGTTCTTTATTGATCTTTAGCAGGAAGTCCAGGGAATCCACCGGGATCACTGAAACCGAGGGCTGGTGCCGGAGGGCGACCTTGGAGACAGGCCAACCGATCCCGGTTTCCGGGTCCCAGTCGGACCGCTGAAAAAGCTTCCACTGCTGGATCAGGTCATTGGCCAGCAATTCCCGGGCGATATTTTCCACCTGCCTTTTTTTCAAGCGCGGGGCCTTGAGTTGATACTGCCGGGAGGTATAAATGGCTTCCCCTTCCGGGAGGCGGATTCCCAGCAGGGCTTCGACGGCTTCCAGGGCCGTGCTGCCGGCATTGTCCCGCACCCCGGGCAAAAAACCGATCCAGATCAGCCAGTCAAAATCCTTGGCCAACGGTTCAAAGGAGGAAACCTGGGTTACCGGATTGGTAAAAATTCGAACCCGGACGTCTTCCAACTGCTCATCCGTCAGCGAGGTGTCAAAGGTCAGCACCTGGAGGGTGCGGACCTCCTCCAGGGTCAGGCCCAGATAATTTCGGGCCTTTTTCCGCAGGTTTTCCCCCTCGGGGTCCTTTAGCTCGGGCTTTAAGGTAATCTCTAATCGTTTGGTCATTTTTTATCTGCCCTGACGAAGTTCGAAAAAAGGTCTCTCTGCCATTCTGAGCGTTCAAGTAATCGGAGGGAACGGGCGAGAGGAATAAACGGTTCGTTTACAGATTTCTCAGAGAATGTCTTGAATATAATGGGATTAAAGAGGCAAAGTCAATTTTTTAAGGAGAAGGGCAGGGGCTAAATTCGTAACAATTTGAAAATACATATCATTTAGTCATTCCTGTGCAGGCGGGAATCCAGGCCTATCCGTTTGACCTGAGAACAAAAATTAACGAATCAGCGGGTTTCGAACCACCAGATCGGGGAACCGGGTGATTATTTGGTAAAATGTCCCAAGCCGGTCATCGGGAAAGAAGGTAGAGACCATCTCTCCCAGAGCCCGCAGAGTGCGCAGAAAATGAATATTTTTTCATTGTCGCTGAAGGGCCGGCAATTATTTTTCGGTCTCACAATAGCCTGTACATACACCGACCGTCATCCCCGAGTTTTTAATCGGGGATCCAGAATCGCACAAGGCAGGGACTGGATTCCCGCCCAAAATCGCTGCGGGATGACGATATGAAGGCCAGAGGATAGTCGGTTCTATTATGAGACTGTTAAGAAAAAGGTCGATTTACAGTATTATTAAGAGTATCATTAATAATAAAGGAAAAAGCATTTAAGAACTCAGATTAGGGGGAATCAATGGCTGCTATTAGTGCCAATGAACTGAAGACCAGAGGAATATCGGCCCTGGAGTCGATCATCGATGAGCAGAAGGCGGCCGTGATCACCGTAAGGGGCAAAAACAAGTACGTCGTCATGGATTTTGAGACATACAATCACCTTCGCGAGTGCGAACTTGAAGCGGCGATCGTTGAAACCAAAAAGGAACTCGAACGAGGGGAAATATTTAGCGACACGATTGAAGAACATATCCGGCGTATCGCCGATGCCTTATAAAATCATCTTCACCAAAAGCTACACGAAAAGGGCCTCGCAATTCTTTAAGAAGCATCCGGACCTGATCGGCCAATACGAAAAAACCCTCAAGCTCCTGGAATTGGACCCCCAACATCCATCCCTCGGTCTTCATTCCCTGAGAGAAAAACTGCAATCGCTTCACTCCGTTTCCATAAATTTTACCTACCGAGTGACCATCGAATTGATCGTTACCGAAAAAACGATCATCCCCGTTAATATCGGGACCCATGAAGAGGCTTACCGGTGAGATATCATTATGAATTTTAAGAAACAGGATGAGGAGCTGTCTCCAGCGGAAATTCGTGAGCTTAAATCCCGTATAGCCGATCTCCATAACCCGGTGCGGTATGTGATCTATTCCGATCTCCTGCCCAACGGACGCTGGCGACTCTTTCTCAATGTGTCTGACGGTACGTTTTGTGATCAGCTTGACACCGCCACTCTATTCAAAAGGGAACATGCTGCCCACGCCGTCGCCAGAGCCTGCTCCGAACGCCGGCATCGGGATCTCCTGGTCGCAAAAATCACCACCAGGAATGACCAGCGGAAAGTGCTCAAGTATGCCTTGTCCGATCAAGGAAACGCACGGAAGAAACGCCCGAAGGTGCGTGACCTGATGAAGATAGGCCATCCGGACGAATGGGACAAGGAGATCGAACGGGATTCCCGCGAGGATGGGCTCCTAAGTCCTTTGTTGAAGCGAGTCCGAGCGAACATCGCCTCGAAAAGGACCAAGCTGCGTGATCAAGTCATTGACAAGTCCTGACTTTTGCGCCGGAACCGATTCTATTTTTCTATCGGCAGAACGATCACCGGGACCGTCGCCCTTTCCTTAAATCGTTGAGCGTCGGCCAGGGACCCGATCCCTTCCCCGACGTGCATGGGAATGGCGACCTTGATATGTTTTCCGTATCCGGTTTAAGTCGTCATGCCGGACCCGATCCGGCATCCAGCGTTTTCGTCCCATAATATTAATTGATCTACTGCCCCTTTTACTGGGCCAATTGTATTTTTTTATTTGACAAATAGCTAATTTTAATTGGATTATCAATGTCAGTCGCAATTCTTTTTTCTATTTTAAACTCCTCCCTCGTTTCGTGAGGTAGGCATTGGCCAAGCGAAAGAAATTTTTCCGCCAAGCTGCCACAGTCCCTTCAGTGAACGGCGGCAAAGACGCCCAAATGCACGCTAAACGTGATTTTCCCCCGATCCACCCTGGCGAAATCCTGTCGACAGAATTTCTGGAGCCGATGGGCGTGACCCAGTACCGATTGGCCAAAGATATTGGGTTGACCCCGCGCCGCATAAATGAAATCATACACGGACGTCGCGCCATAACCGCCGACACGGCACTCCGTCTGGGGCGTTTCTTTACTATGGAAGCGGAATTCTGGCTTAATCTGCAAACACATTATGATTTGGAAGTGGCGCTGGAAGCTCTGGATGATCGCCTGGATAAGGAAGTACACCCGCTTTCCAGTGCGGCTTAACAGCCGGCATTGGCGAACCATAGGCTTGAAATGGCAATCGGCCCAACCATTCAGTTTTGTCGGAACCCACCAGGATTAAGACCGGATAGATAATTCGAAACCCCTATGATGGATTAGGTATTTCCGCTGAAGTGCTGATTCAACCCTGTCGGATTTTAAAGTACACGGCCTAACCATGACCTGCACCGGATCGGCCATAATGCCGGCCTTCCGGAGATAGCGGCCTTTCGGCTGGAAAAGAGGCCTCCGCGTAAGCCTGAATGGGGGCCCGGCGATAAACGGGATGTCGTGAAGTGGGGTAAAAGGCGGATAGCTTCTAAGCAGAATACCGATAGCAAAATGGTAGTAACGGATAGAGAACAGCGGCAGTTACCGGGGTGCAACACCAGGGTTAAAATGGCCATTTTTAACTCCCAAAAGGGCCTTCTGAGGCAAAATATTGGCATTAAATGGTGTACTTTCCCTAAAATTTGTAGGGATTGGTCAGGTCCGACCCAATGCCAAATGCCAAATGCCAGTCCCCCACCTGGACGCTGCCCGGCCCTCACGGGTTTCGGGATTTAATCATTCCCGAGACTCGACAAGCCGGGTGCGGGTCCGGTCCGGCCATCGCGGAACTGGAAGTCTCGGGAAACTCGTTATTTAATTTTCCTCCAGGTAGGTAGTTTGACATTGTTAAACAATTTTAACGTTGCTGTCAAGGTCAAATTTTGTTATTGATTGCCGCATGGGATCAATTGGCCTCCGACTACCCGACGACCTCGAAGAACGGCTCAGAAAGATTGCCGACGCGGATCACCGCACCCTTTCAAACCTGATCCGCCTAATCCTGATCCAATGGCTTGAAGGACAGGAAGTCGCCATAAAGCCTCAGCCGCGACCGGTACCGAAACCATCGAAACCAAAAAAACGTAATTAGCCTCTTTTTGCCGTCGGAGGATCAAGTAATGACCACGAAAAAAGAGAATTCAACTTCCCAACGTTTGATCACAGAAGGTTTAATTTTGGCTGGTTTTTCCGCGCTCACCTATTCGGTAACATTCGCATATGAGTCGGGGTATGCTACCTATTTTGGAATTCCCACAAAGTTGATATCAATTAATTTGTCTTCAATTTTTATCGCGGCTGGGTCCATATGCGGGGCACTTTTCTTGTTATTCTTTTGATAAATTTAATTGTGCAATTTATGCCCCGAAAAGATAGTCCAATTTTAAGGTCTCTGAAATATGTTTTTTCCGTAGTTATTTTTTTATTAATACTTGGCTATTTTTTAGATAATCGAGCTACTTGGGTGGTTATTATTATTTTAATTATTTTTTTTGCTTTTATGGAATTCTTATTTCCCCTAACCTCTCAAAGAAAAGCAAATGGCTATTTAGAAAAACTTCGGATGCAAGAAATTACAGAAATGGAAGTCGCTAACAACGACTTGCTCAGTTTCATCAATATCAAGTATCAAAGCCTGTTCCTAATCTTGGGTTTTTTGGTTTTTACGTCGATTATGTTTTCTTACGGAATCGGACTTAATAAAGCAAAAAACCAAAAAGAATTTTTTGTTGTTGATAACGAAAATCAAGTTATTTTGGAAATATATAACGACACAATAATCTCAACAAACTTTGATCGAAAATCTAAATCTATTACTGGTCCGCTCATTATCAATAAATTAGACAATATTGGTAAACTTTTTTTGAAAAAGGAAGATATAGGGCCATTAAAGTCTTCTTATTCGACTATCTAATCGGACATAAATAAACGGGCCATCCTTATCTTTATTCGCCGTCCGCTCGATCGGTTCCATCGTAGGGCGACTCCCTCCGCCCGCCTTTCCGACTTTTTCTTTTGCGCGGCCTTTCTCTGGACCTGGAAACTTTTCCTAACCAGTTTGCTTATTCCCTTGGGTAGCCGCTTGACGTTCCGCCACCTTTGTGACTTTTTCCATTGCTCGGGCGAACCCTTTGGAATAATTTTTCATAGGAGCCTCGAAAAATTACTTGTGTATCGAAAAAATCCAAGGTTATGATCAGTAAAAAATAGGGGTTACGTCTAAGTTTTCATGGGAGGGGGCTCTACGTGTGTATTCCACGGCCATCCGGCCACCCCGGGAGAAAGGAAATAGCGACACGGGATAACCCTTGATACCTTGGGCCCTAAAAACTCGTTCAGAGGAGGCCCGAGGACCTATGGAGAGGTTATCGATGCGCAAAATCAAGGAAGTCCTCCGTTTAAAACTGGAGCAAGGATTAACCAACCGAGCGAACTATTTTAATTTTCACTAAATTATATTAAATGTGATAGGGGAACGAGAACTTAAACTGCCCTTTTTGCCCTCCAAAAGAAGCTTCTAGGAGGTTAAATGATGGGAATTCCAGTTTCGCTGAAGCAGGTGGCTGAAGAGCTAGAGGCGGTACCCGAGGGGTGGACGGCATACATCCATCGCGAGACGGGCGAGATCTATTCGTTCTCGGATGAAGAGGCCGCTCTGGCCGAGGGCGGGGAAGAAGGGGACGAGCTGGCGGATTGGGAAATGGAATCCGCTGCAAAAGCAAGAGAGATCCTGAATAACGAGGCATGGATAGCCCTGCCGAACAAGTTCGAGATCAACGAGTGGGCCATAATGCGGGATTTCGCCCAATCACAAACAGACCAGGAAGCGACCGAAAATCTGCTGCGCGCCATTCATGGCAGGGGTGCCTTTCGGTACTTCAAAGACAAGGTAAACCAGTATGGCCTACGGGACGAGTGGTTTGAATTCAAACAACAGGCACTCGAGAAAATTGCCCGTGAAGCGCTGGAAGAAGCCGGCATACCTTTCACCGGGGAACCAGGCTGACGGCACGGGCCGAATTTCAGAACTAAATCGGTTAAGTTAACGGCATTGGGTCCGACCCCGGCTCAGGGCTCAGGCCGCCTGAACAGGATCATGCGGTTGTAAGGTTCGTGGTCTTGAGGGCGGAAAGGGCGCCTCTTAGGGGACAGGCTCCAAAACGAAAGATTAATTCCTGTCCGCCGTGGAGGTGCAGATGCAATGAACCGAGGATCAACCATTTGCGAGAAGTGGTCACCTGCTGAATCAGGTCCCGGGCGATCTTCGCCCGCTCCTGCATCATCTGGAAAGGAGGCTCCACATCATCTTGAAATTCCAGGCTCCCCCCACCCATCATGAGTCCGGCATCCCGATCGAGCCGCATGCCCGCATCAAAATAAACATTTCGGGTGGTAACATAGAGTCGCCCGGTAATCTTCTCGGTTCTCGGTCCATCTTCGCCGATAAAAACAGCCCAGGAGCCCAAAGGCTTTTCTGTTGCCTCCATCCATTCCTGTCGCTTCATCAGCACACTTCCCTGAGGTCCGAAAGGAAAAAAATCGCGAACCGTTTGGATCAGCGGGGGGCGGGCCCAATGCCGTTAACTTAACAGATTTAGTCTAAAAATTAAGTCGTTGCCGTCATTCTGGCGGAGGCGGAATCCAGATTTTTCAGGCTTTCTGGACCCCGGCTTTCGCCGGGGTGACGCTGTAGGCAGGGGAAATAGCCTTAAGTTAACGGCATTGGGGCGGGCCGGACGAACTTGCTGAAATCCCAGAGAATTTCTTTCAAAATCTGCCGGGGATCGGCAGCGATGGCCGAGATGGCTATTTGAATTCAAAAAGAGAGCTTTTTAAAATAACTTAGCCATACTCACTATCGGGAAGGATGGTCCCCAACTGTACGCGGTTTCCAAACTCCTTCAACCGGTCCACTATCGCGGGGCCAAGCCGAAATCCACAGCGGTCCCGTCCATCATTGGTTATCGCCGTTAATGTGGCCTGGGGGTTCGTTTTTAAAATGTTTTTAACCTTGGCCACCTCGCCATCAAACCAGTTGTAAATCGCATCTCGCTGAGTGTTTAGGGTGGCTAAAGATCCTGCTCCATCATCCGGCATTTCCGCACCCGGGCCATTATTATAGACGTGAGCCAAAGCATAGTACAACGCGTTGTCTGATCCCTGAAACCCTGCCGCTCTCATGCGGTCCGGGATGGTGTTCATGTCCAACTCCAGGTTTTCACCCGCGGAAGAGCTGCTGCGGTCAAAGATGGTGTTCGTATTGGCATCCGCTGAAGGACTGCTGCTGAAAAGCAGTTCAAAGATCGACAGCTCTTTCCTGGACAGGGCTTTGTCGTTGTTGGTGTCCAAAATCGATACCAGTCCATCCAGGATCCGGCCTGCTTCCGTATTAATTTCCTTGCCATCCACCAACTGGTCCGAATTGGTGTCCAAATTTGAGATAACGTCCGTTGAGGTCCCGGCCTCTTCGGCACTGATGGCTTGATTTCCATCCAGATCCCGTTGAAAGATAAAATTGGAAATAAAACCTTCAAGACCGAGATTCAATTCATTGGTATCAAGCGAATCGTCGGCATTAACATCCAATTGTTTAAAAATAGAAAGGAATGAATTCGTTTCAGTACTTTGCTGTGTTTTTAGGGCGTTTTGGGTTTGAAAACTGTCATAATTCTTGGCTACATTTTGTGCCGCCAGTCCAGAGGTGACTTGGCTGATGGTATTCATGGGATCGCCCCCTTTTTTTGTTTCAGTTTTTAAAACTCCCTGTTACTTCAAGAAGCGTGCCGGAGGGAAACCCGAAACCGATTTCTTTTGGCAAGCCGGCTGACCGGCCGGTGGGCTGGCCAAAAAAATGTAAAAAAACTTTATAGTTAAAGGATTGCTGGAATCTGTTCCCCTTAACTTGTGCCCTTAGTATCCAGCTTCCCCGGACAGGTATTTTTTGGAGGGGACAGCGAAAAACCTTCCCCTTGATAGGAAAATTTTTCACTCCGCAGGGGGAAGCCCTCCCCCGCCGAGCAGAAAGTCGTCTTTTGACTTTTTGCGAGGTCATCAATTTTGAAGCTCCCTGTCTTCCGAGAATCGGGTTCGGACTCAACTAGGTCACTGATAGTCGACTTGCGGCCTAACCGTTTAAGTCAAATTATTGCTTTTAATTGGCGCATTTTTTCTGGTATTAAAAGAGATGAGTCTGGTCCGCCCCCTTCCCGGTCGCACGGAAGAGACGATCCGACTCCGGTTCGTGGGCAGGGTTTGGTGTGACCATTTCCGCCAAATGGGGAGATTGAAGCGGCAGAGAGCGGTTTCTCGCAGAATAACCAAATAATATAAATAATAGAAAGAGAGAGGGCCTCATCATGGGTAACAAACGATCGGGTTTTTGTCTGGGGGCTATTTTGCTTTTTGTCTTGGTCTTTTCAATCCTTCCAACCTTCGGTCAAGACTTGAACCAGGCCAGCAAGACGGCCACCGATTGGGTAGATAAAGGGAAGGCGACCTATGAGGAAATTGCGGGATATCTCTGGAACAATCCGGAGTTGAGTCTGGTTGAGTTCAAATCGTCCGCGAAATTGCAGGACTATTTGGCGAAGAACGGATTCAAGATCGAAAAGGGAGTGGCGGGAATGCCAACGGCTTTCGTGGCGACCTGGGGCTCGGGGAAACCGGTCATCGGGTTTCTGGCAGAGTTTGATGCGTTACCGAACCTTTCTCAGGTGAAAGGTTCGCTGACCAAAACGGAGATTGTCCCGGGAGGCCCCGGACACGGCTGTGGCCACAACCTTTTTGGGACTTCGAGCGCTACGGCAGCCATTGCCGCCAAGGTGGCCATGGAGAAACAGGGCATAAAGGGGACCTTGAAGGTCTTCGGGACTCCGGCGGAGGAGACGTTGGTGGGTAAGGTCTTTATGGCCAGAGACGGCGTTTTCGATGGAACGGACATCATGCTTTCCTGGCACCCGGGGGATACCAACGGTCCGGAGAATAATTCCATGTTGGCCATGACCAGCGTGAAGTTTCAGTTTAAAGGGAAATCCGCCCATGCTGCCGCGGCACCCGAAATGGGACGAAGCGCTTTGGACGCCGTGGAACTCATGAATGTGGGAATGAACTACATGCGCGAACATGTCGTGCAGGAAGCCCGGATCATGTACGTCATCACCAAGGGCGGCGAGGTTCCGAATAACGTGCCGCCGGATGCGGAAGTCTGGTATTACATCAGGGCGCCCCGCATGACCCAGGTCGATCAGATCTGGAAATGGATGCAGGATGTGGCGCGAGGCGCGGCCTTAATGACCCAGACGACGATGAGCTATAAGATTCTGAGTTCGGTCTGGGAAGTGCTTCCCAATAAAGTCCTGTGCAAACTGGGCGACGAAAATGCCCGCATGGTCGGGGCCCCCCCTTTTACCGATGAGGATCAGAAATTCGGGGAGCAAATCATCAAAGCGCTGGGGAAAGAAGTCAAAGGGCCGGCGTTCGATACCACCATTACCGCCCCCGATCTAAGTAAAACATTTCCCAAGGTCTTTGTGGCCAAAGCCTCCACCGATCAAGGTAACGTAAGTTGGATGATGCCTACGCTCACCTACCGGGTCGCGACCCAGGCCAAGGGAACACCGCTTCATTCCTGGCTGATGGTTTGTCAGACGGACACCCCGCCGGCGGTCAAAGCGGGAATGACCGTCAGCAAATGGATGGCCGTATCCGCTTTGGAACTCCTGGTCAAGCCTGAAATCATTGCTCAGGCCTGGAAAGAGCAAAAGGGTTATCTTGCCGAGACGAAGTTTTTTCACCCCATACCCGCTGATCTGAAAGTGCCCACTTTTAAGGACTTGTATGGATTTGACCCGGAAGCTGTTCCCGGGAAGAAGAATTAAACCCGGGAAGAGAAACGAAGAGTCGGACTCAATACCGTTAACTTCACCGGGTTAGTCCTGAAATGGCCTCTGGTCGTCATTCCGGTCCCGCAGATGTTATAGGCGGGACCGGGGAATAATTCCCCCTTATGGTTCAAGACCAAGCTATAATCCTAAAGAGAAAGGAGGCCCCATGAACAAGAACACCAGAAAAATTAGACTCATGAAGGCTGACGATTTGAACGCCGTGGTCGGGATTGACGAGAAAGTACTCCAGGCTTCCCGTTCGGAGTACTATGAAGTGAAGTTTGAAAGGCTTTTTAAATCCAAAGAATATTTGCCCACGTCGCTGGTGGCAGAGGAAGAAGATGGAACGGTGGTGGGGTTTGTTATGGGAGAACTCTATATGGGAGAATTTGGTATTTTCCAGCAACAGGCTACCCTGGATACCATCGGCGTTGATCCCGCTTACCAGCATCAGGGTGTCGGTGAGCAGTTGATTAATGAGTTTATGGATCACTTGAGAAGTCTCGGCGTTCAAAAAGTAAACACCCTGGTCGACAGGAAAGATTCCAAATTAACGCATTTTTTTAGCGCGAATCAATTTGGCCCTTCCACTACCATCAACCTGGAACGAAGCCTTTGATGTCGAGGAGGGATTGGTGACGTCCTTCAATAGATTCTTCCATCCATTGTTCTGAGAATTTGTCTTTAACAATGGAATTGAAATCCGATCCGGCCCCTCCGGTGCTCATCGCTAAAAACGGCCCGGTGCAAACCATCATGCTCAACCGGCCGGGAGTCCTGAACAGCCTTTCCTCCGAGATGATCGCTTTGGTCCGGAAGGCCGTAGAACGGGCGGCTGAGGATGAAACCGTGGGGCTGCTGCTTTTTTACGGCGCGGGGGAAAGAGGCTTCTGCGCCGGGGGCGACATCAAGGCCATGGCCCGGGATGTCCGGGAGGGCCGGGTGGATAAGGCGCTTCATCTTCTTTCGGAAGAATACGCCCTGGACCTCAGCCTGCACCGTTATCCCAAACCCGTGGTGGTCCTGGTCGATGGCATTACCATGGGCGGCGGACTGGGGCTGGCCGCCGGGGCCGATCTGGTGGTGGCCACGGAGCGGACCCGCATGGCCATGCCGGAGACGCGCATCGGCTTCTTTCCCGATGTGGGCGCCACCGGCTGGCTCTTTGAAAAATGCCCGCCCGGCTACCCAGAATACCTGGGGCTGACCGGCTATGAAGTGCAGGGAACGGAAAGCGTGCGCCTGGGATTGGCCACCCACCTGGTTCTTTCCGGAGACCTGCCCGGCCTTATGGAAGGGCTGAAAAATCTACCCACGGGATTTCCCAGGGACAAAGCCGAAGCCCTGGGACAGATCACCGCGGTGATTGAACCTTTTATCGCAAAGGATATTTCGCCCCGGCCGGAAATGGACGATTGGGTCAGGACCACCCTGGCTGGGAAGGATTCGATCCCGGAGCTTCTGGAAGATCTGCGCCAGTGCAGCCTGTTCAGCGATCTCTGCCAGGGTATATTTCAGCGCTTGTCCGAGCGCTCCCCCACGGCCCTGACCGTTACCCTGCAATTGCTGCGGCATAACCAGGGACGTACCCTGGAAGAAGTATTCGAAATGGACCTCAAGGCTTCGCGGTTCCTGCTGAATCATTCCGACTACCTGGAAGGCGTCCGCGCCCGTTTGATCGACAAGGATGACCGCCCCCGGTGGCGGCCGGACCGCCTGGAGGATGTGGGGGAAATCCATCTGGACCCGTAGGCGGCGGAGGGCGCGGATCCAAAGGATCCATTTTCGTTGGGCTAGACAAATTACCATCTACGGTCAGACTAATTTTTGATATACTATTTTTTGAAAAAGGCCAGAATGGAATTGGGGTGGAAATTTCTTCGAGTAAGAGCTGAGTCTGAATGGGTAAAAACAGGATAGAAGCCTTCAGCGACGGCGTGATCGCCATCATCATCACCATTATGGTATTGGAATTGAAGGTGCCGCAGGGCGAGAGCCTCGAGGCGCTCGCGCCATTGATACCAGTATTCTTGAGCTATGTGTTGAGCTTCGTTTACGTCGGCATCTACTGGAACAACCACCACCATATGCTGCAGACGTCTCACCATGTAACGGGGCCGATGCTCTGGGCCAACCTGCATTTGTTGTTCTGGCTATCCCTGTTTCCTTTCGCCACGGGTTGGATGGGAGAGAACCACTTCGCCGCGGCACCGTCGGCCTTCTATGGGGTCGTTCTGTTAATGGCCGCGATCGCTTACTGGATGCTACAGCAATTTATCATTGCGGCACAAGGTCCCGACTCTCTCCTCCGGAAGGCTGTCGGCAGGGATTGGAAGGGAAAAGCCTCGCCCCTAATTTACCTCATTGCCATCCCAACGGCGTTTTGGGCGCACTGGCTCTCCCAAGGTCTATACGTATTGGTTGCACTGGTTTGGCTGGTGCCGGATCGACGTATTGAGAACGCGCTGGCCGGCAAAGAAAAATAGCTATGAGGCTAGAGACGATCCTGATGCGTCGTGTGGGAATAGATCGAATTCGGGGAGCTCGTTGCCGCTTTCAACCAATAGTCTTTATAATTTAAATTGGGCGCCTTAGGTAGCCCTTTGCCCGGTTATTTCAGCTTCGCCCCAGGGAGGTCCCATGTCCGGTAGCCTTCTCCAAGGCAAGCGTGTACTCATCACCCAGGCCGAGGCCTTCATGGGCCCTTTCCTCTGCGAAGTCTTCGCCGAGCAGGGGGCCTCCGTAATGGCGAACACCCAGCCGCTTGTCGATCCCCAGGCACCGGCCGCCGTAGTCACGGCCGCCGGACTGATTGATGTGCTGGTCGTCAACCTGGCCGTGTCGGCCCCCGCCACCGCGGCCACGGAGGTAACCGAGACGGAATGGAGGGATACCTTTGCCGCCCTGGTGGACCCGCTTCCGCGGTTGTTCCGCGCGGTTCTGCCGCAGATGATTGAACGGCGGGCCGGCAAGATTCTGGTCATGGGAAGCGCCTCGGCGCTGCGGGGGATGAAGCGGGCTTCCACGTACAGCGCGGCCAGGGGCGCTCAACTGGCCTACGTGCAATCCGTCGGCGTAGAGGTTGCCGTGCACCATATCCAGGTAAACGCGGTCGCCCAGAACTTTGTCGATAACCCGACCTACTTTCCGCCCGAGATTCAAGCCAACCCGCGCTTCCAAGAGCGGTTGAAGCGGGAAGTGCCGCTGGGTCGCCTGGTGGGAGCGCGCGAGGCGGCGGAGTTCGCCGCCTACCTGTGCAGCGACCCGGCGGATTGTTTCGTGGGGCAGGTCTTCCCGGTCTGTGGCGGCTGGGTGGCGCGCTAGGGAGAACAAAAACCAACCCCTGAGGATTAAGACGACCCTCGAAAGTCGTTTTCCCGAGGGAATTCTAAGTGCCCGGCGAAAATTTTACTGACCTCAGCAAAAAGGAGAACCCAATGGTAAAGATCGAAGTATCTGCAGAACGGTTGTATTACCCCATGCCCTGTTCGTTGGTCGGCGCGAACGTGGAGGGGAAGGCGAATTTCCTCACGGTGGCCTGGTTCACCATGGTCAATCCCAAACCGGCCTACGTTCTGGTGAGCATGAACAAGGCCCACTACACCAACTCCGGTATTACTGAAAACCGGACCTTCAGTGTCAATATTCCTTCGGTCGACATGGCGGAGAAGGTCGACTACTGTGGGATCGTATCGGGCCGAAAAGTTGATAAATCGGCCCTTTTCGAGACCTTCTATGGAAAGCTGAAAACCGCGCCGATGATCAAGGAGTGCCCATTCAGCATAGAATGCCGGCTTATCCAGACCGTGGAGCTGCCCAGGGAACAGCTCTTTATCGGAGAGATTGTGGCCGCTTACTCGGAGGAGCGGTACCTAACCGCCGGGGCCCCTGATATAGCGAAGATGAATCCCCTCCTGCTCATCCAACCGCGGAAAATGTATGCCGCCGTGGGACCCGATGTGGCTCCTGCCTGGGAGGTAGGCAAGAAGTTGATTAAGTAGGGATGTCACGAGTTGGGAATGGTGTTTCTTAGAAGGCTCCTTATTGATTTACCCGGAGCAATGCTTTCCTGGCTTGGCCGGCAAGGACCGTTAGCCGTTGCCGCACTCGTGGTGGTCGGCATCCTCCTCCCCGCGCTCGGCGCCGTGCTCAAGCCGTATGTCACGGAGGCCGTTTTCGTACTCTTAGGAATCGCCTTCCTCCGGATGGACACGGCGAGTTTCCTGGCGTGTCTTCGTCGTCCCGCTCTCGTGCTGGCGGCCACGGCTTGGACTTCTCTGGCCATTCCGGTCCTGTTTGGCGTGGGCGGGCACGCCTGGGGTCTCGATAAACAGGCCCCCGACTTGTTTCTCTCGCTCATGCTGCAGGCCGTGGCTTCGCCGATGATGGCCTCTCCCTCGTTAGCCGCCATAATGGGGCTGGATGCCACGCTGGTGCTGGTCACCCTGATCGGCAGCACGGCGCTGATCCCCTTAACGGGACCCTTGTTTGCCTACGTTTTCGTCGGACCAAGTCTCTCGATTGCACCGCTGGGCCTGGCGACCAAGTTATTCGCTATCCTCGCGGGCGCCGCTTTGGTTGGATTTTCCCTACGCCGGGCTTTTGGCCTGGCGGCCATCGAACGACAAAAAGAAAAACTGAACGGCCTCAATATTCTTGTCCTTTTTGTCTTCGTGGCGGCCGTCATGGAAGGGGTCGGCGCTCGATTCCTGGCCGCGCCTGCCGCCACCCTGGCCCTGGCCGCGCTGGCCTTCGCGGTGTTCTTCGCCATCCTTTTCCTGACGGCGCTCCTGTTCTTGTCCGCCGGGCGGGGGCGCGCCCTGGCGCTGGGGTTCATGGCTTCCCAGCGTAACCTGGGGCTGATGCTGGCGGCGACCGGTGGAGCCTTGCCCGACTTCACCTGGATCTATTTCGCTCTTTCCCAGTTTCCCATCTATCTATCCCCGCAACTTCTTCAACCGCTGGCGCGATATATCCTCGGACGGGATACGAATTCAGATCGGAGGAGGGCCGCTTAAACGATAGGATAGGGGAGAGAGTAAAGTTATTCAAGGTCGCTAAAATGGGCCGGCGCCACGTCTTCCGAGTGGCTTTTGAACTTACTTGACCGCCCCGACGGCCTGGGCGATGCGCAGAATCCGGTTGTCCTTGAGCCCGAGCATCTTGGCGACCTCTGTGGTATTCATATTGGCAAAGATGCCGGATCCCAGGCCCAGGGCCGCGGCCTCCAGAAAAAGGTTTTGTCCGATGCAGCCGATTTCCAGGTCCGCCCAGCCCAAATCTTTACCAGAAACCTTTTCCCGGTCTATTATGTAAAGCAGGATCATGCCCGCCTGCTTGAAACCGCCCTGAGCCGGGATCCGGCTGCGGAGGTCGTCGGCCAAGATCCGGACCAGCCGATGGGGTTGGGGTTCATAGCGGTAGACGCCCTGAGGCAACGCCGCCAGGATCTCCACCGGATAGCGGCCCAGGGCCGAGGGAGCGGTGCGGCGGCCGTTCTCCCGGTTGACCCCATCGGCCGCCCAGAGGAGCCTGGAGATTTCCGGCAGGGATAAGGTGCGTCCCGGATCATAGGAGCGGCTGGTCTTTCGCTCCTTCAAGGCCCGCTCCAAGGGAAAGGGGTTGTTTTTTTCATCGGGGGGCAGAAGGAGAACCTCCTGACCGGAAAAGGGCGGTTCCGCTGCCGAAGCCTCGGTAATAAGCTCCCGGCCCCAGGGCGTCGTCCCTTTCAATAGAGTCAGCACCCCCAGGCCCATGATCATCGCTTTTTCGAGAAATAGGCGTCGTTTCATTTTGGCCTTCCTTCCGGCAATTCCCTGTTTAAATCAAAAAAAAGAGATTGTATTTCAACGGTCCCGGCCTAAAACCCGCTGGAAAGTGAGGCCGGCGATTCTTTCCCGATCAAGGTCGGAAAGATCAAGGCGCAGGAACCGGTCCCAGGATTCCTCCGGCCGGCGCCAGGGATTGTCCGAACCGAAGAGGAAAAATTCGCTCCCTTTGCGTCGGATTAGTTTTTCTATTTCTTCCGGCGGAAGGATCTCTAAAACAAAGGAAAGATCCAGGTAGACATTATCCCGGTCATAAATCGGATCCAGTAAATCCCAACCGTAAAGACAGCCTCCATGGGCGGCGATAAATTTGATGCCCGGGAAGGATCGAGCCAGGAAGCCGATCTTTTCCGGGCCGGTTTCATAAGGCGCCCATTCATTCAGCAGAATAGCCATGTGGGGCTTGACGGCCCGGACTCCCTGCAGGTTCATGGAATCCAGCAAAACGGGCAGTCCGGCTTCTTGGATCATCCTCAGCCAGCCCAGCGTTTGAGAATCCACCAAATCAATCCGTTGGAGCAGGGAATGGATTTTAATCCCCTGAAGTCCCAGGGCTAAGGCTTCCGCCAAATCTTCGGCCGCGGTGGGCGAGTGGGGGGTTAAGGAGGCAAAGGGAATGATTTGCGGATAGTCTTGCGCTTGTGCGGCAGCCCAGCGGTTTAACCGGGAACATCCGTCCGGGCGACCGGTAATCGGAAGCAGGACCCAGCGATCGAACCCGGCCCGGGTTTCTGTTTCCACCAGGGCTTCGATGGTCCCCTCCTGGTGAAGCTGCCATTTATAGGGGTTGTCCGCGGCCAGGTGTCCGTCTAAAAGGCGGACTCTTTCCAGGACCGTTTCCCGGTCTTTTTCCGGATAGGCATGGGTATGGGCATCAATGCGTAACAAGCGCCAACCCCGCTCGGGAGGCAGCGGATCGGAAGATCATTTTGCCTTCAGGAAAAAATCTTGAACAGCTTGGAGCCGCCCTTTTTGGTGTCCAGTTCCTCAAACTCCCGCAGCAACTCCTCCTGCCGTCGGCTTACCTTGGTTGGGATCTTGACTTCCAGGTGGATGATTTGATCCCCTTTGCCGGATCCGCGGACATGGGGGAACCCCTCGCCTTTCAACTTCAAGGTCTGGCCGTATTGGGCCCCCTTGGGGATGGTCAGTTTTTTATTGCCGTTTAAGGTCGGTACTTCCACTTCGGTCCCCAGAGCGGCCTGGATCATGGAGATCGGTATGGAACAAAGGACATCGTCCCCTTCCCGGTGGAAAAACTCATGCTCTTCCACATAGACGACCACATAGAGATCCCCCGGGGGACCACCGTGGGTCCCGCCCTCACCCTGGCCTCGAAAACGCAGCCGGGAACCGCCGGCAATACCGGGGGGTATCTTCAAATTCAAGGTCTTGGTCTTCTCTATCCGACCCTGGCCCTGGCAGGCTTTACAGGGATGGGTATTAATCCGGCCCTGGCCGTAACAGCGGGGGCAGGGGGCGCTGATCCGGAAAAAACCCTGGGATTGAATGACCTGGCCTCTTCCGCCGCAGGTAGAGCAGATTTCGGGTTGGGTGCCCGGTTCCATCCCGTTGCCCTGGCACTCGGTACAGGACTCCAGCCGGGGGACGCTGATTTCCATTTCTTTCCCTTGGGCGGCTTCCATGAAGGAAATGGAAAGGTCGTAGCGCAGGTCCGCCCCCTCCCGGGCCCGCGAAGCCCCGCCTCGGCCCCTTCGGCCTAACCCGAAAAAGTCTTCAAAGATGTCACTGAAGCTGGAAAAAATGTCCTCAAAGCCGCTGAACCCGGAAAAGCCGGTATTGCGCAGGCCTTCATGGCCGTACCGATCATACAATTCTCGCTTCTGAGCGTCGTGCAAGACCTCATAGGCTTCGGCGGCCTCTTTGAAGCGTTCTTCGGCCTCTTTGTCTCCCGGGTTGCGATCGGGATGGTATTGGAGGGCCATTTTCCGGTAACTCTTCTTGATCTCCTCTTCGCTGGACTGCCGGGAAACCCCCAGGACTTCGTAATAATCCCGTTTGTGGTTATTCGTGGTCATTTTGCTTAGAATCAGCTATCAACTGAGTAATCTCCTGAATTTTTGTCTCATCGGCCAGCGCCTTGAAGGCGGTGAGGGCCGGGAGCCAGCGGCCCTGAGAAAGGGCCTTTTCTCCAATCAGTTTCCAATCCGCCGGATCCGGATTTTCTTTCAGGAACCGGCAGGCTTGCTTATATAAAAAGGGATCGCCTTCTTCCAAGCCCTGATTTTTAAGCGTTTGCAGTCCTTCCGGATCCGGCGCCCGCTCAAAAAACTCCAGGGCCTCCAACCAGCGTCCCTCCTTCAAATACTCCCGCCCGAATTTGATCAGGGTTTCGCGACTGGTCGTTACCTCCTGAATCAGATCCCGTTTTTTTAAACAACCCAAGATTGCTTTTGCCATCAGGAACCCTTTTTGCTTTCCGGACCTGCGGATCCCTTTTCCGGAACGGGCTTTTCTTCCCATCCGCTGAGATCAGCAGGGATCTTCTTTAAGATTTCGCCTTCAATAATCAGGGGCGAGGGGTACAAACTGCTGCGGGCATAGAAGCCCTTGCCTCCAGCCTCGGCCCCGATCCATAGCCCCTCGTCCTTTTTCTCTTTTTCCCCCCCGCTCAACCGGATCCGATAGGCAGGCTCCTTCAGCCCCCAGGCGGAGTTCTCTTTCTCCCCTTCCAAAAATTCTTTGGCCTTGACCCAGGTCAAATCCAGGATCAGGGATTCCACCCGGTTTTTATCCAAGCGCTTCTCCGGTTGCCCTTTCTCCACCCACCCCTGGGCCGTCTTTATCAATTGCAGATTCTTTTTCCCTACTCCGATTTCCAGGGCCTCGATCCGATCCGGGGTTAAGGAAAAAACCTTTTTCTCCCGTAAAGCCAAAACATCGCGATCCAGTTCCTTGGCGGCGAAGGCCTCTACCAGATAGACATCCGGGAGAAGGGAAGTTTTGAGATATCGCGACTGACCGGCAACGGTTTTGGATCCCAGTTGGAGTTCAAACTTTTTTCCCTGGGCGGTGAAGTCGATGCGGACCAGGGGCGGGTTCAGACCGAATTCGGTCAGGTCCTTTCCCTCGGGCTTAAATTTACGCTCCGGTTTCAGGCTGCTCAAGACCTGCAACACCCCTTCTACCGCCACCGGGTCGGCCGGGGTGGACAGGGGTTTTACCATTTCCCAATTTTTATTTTTTTTGAGCTCGATGACCGACTCCCCCCGCTGCCAGCGGATTTCCTGAATGGCCCCCGGGGTGAGATTAAATAGAGGGGGTTGGTCGTCTTCTTTGGCCTGGCGGGGAATAAACAATTCCGAAACGATAAACGCCCCGGCCACCACCACCAAGACAACCAGATAGATCCAGACCTTCTTCCAGCTCAACGGGCCTTTCTCCTCTGCCGCCAGACCATAACCCCGATGGCAATCATCAACAAGGGGATCAAGATCAAGGGAACCCAGAACAAAACCTGGCCTTGTGCGGCGGATAAGGTCAGGGGTTTTACCGGGCTTTTGGCAGGCCGGATGCTGATAAGCTGGGCTTCTTCGGTCAGGAAATTGATGGTATTTAAAAACAGATCACCATTTCCGGCTTGGTTGAAATACCCATTCGTGGCAAAGTCCGAGTCCCCGAAAACCGCCAGGCGGCCCGGTTGGGGTCGAGCCCCCTCTTTCTTGGCCTCGGGCCCGCCGACCGTTCCAGGTTTGATATTGATCAGCACGGCTATATTGAGCGGACCCTTTTTATCCTGCCCTTCATCAAATGCCGCCTCGCCTTTTTCCATCTTGGCTTTGTTGGTTTCTCCCCAACTGGCCGGGGAGGACTGGACCAACACCTCCGTGGTGATCCCCGGGGGTAGAGGAGCGGTGAAATCCAAAGACCGGGCCGTGGGGAAAAATGTGGCTATCTTGAATGTTTCCGTGATCGGGTGCCGGCCATAGACTCCGGCCATGGGGATCAGATAATCACCGCCAAAGGCCCGGCTCAGGCGATCGATGATAATATCATTCCCCAAGGTCAACCCGTAGGAGCTGATCCAATCTTTCAGACCGGCATCTTGAAAAGGTTCCAGGAGAAGTAACATTTTACCGCCGCCGGCCAGGTATTTTTTTAGGTCTTCCAGTTCCACCGGCATAAACGGTTTTCTCGGTCCGGCAATAACCAGGCAGTCGGTATCGGCCGGCAGGCCCGATCCGCTAAGGAGATTTAGTTCCTCCACCCGGTAGTTTTCCTTATCCAAAATACCCTTGGCAAAGGAAAAGCCCTCCCGTTGGGTGTCTTGCAGGCTCCGTTCCCCGTGACCGGTGGTGAAAATCACTTTTTTGGCCTTTGGCTGGCTCAGACGCAGGAGGGCGTTGGTGATCCCCTCTTCATCGGCCGTATTGGCGCTCTGGGTCCGGCCCGCGGATTCCAGGACCAGGGTGCCGTAATTGCGGACCCCGTACTTTTGGGCCAGCGATGGCTGCCGGTCGGGATCAATGAATTGATAATGGATCTGGGGATTAATGGTGCTGTAGTTGTCCAGAAGTTCTTTGGCCTTCTTCCTAGTCGGATGGCCTTCCTGGAAAAAGGCCCGAATCCAGACCTCCTGATGGATGTTCTTGAGGATATTCCGAGTCTGGACGGAAAGGGAATGACGGCGGCCTTCGGTTAAATCCGCCCTTCCGGGGAAGCGGTATAGAATCAAATTAATCCCCACCAGGATGGCGATAAAAAGAATGCTCACTAAGGTGATGATGGACCCTTCTTTCCAGCGGGTCATTGGGTGTTCAGCCATATCAGCGTCTCTGTCAGGACTTAGCCCCGGATTTTCCGGGAATCCAGGAAGCGAAGCGTTAAAAAAATAAAAAAGGCCGAAAAGGTCAGGTAATAACCGATATCCCGGGTATCGATGACCCCCTTGGTAAAAGAGTCCAGGTGTTCCAGAATAGATAGATAATTGACCACCTTGCCCGCCACCGGCCCGGAAAGAGACCCGGCCCAGCCGATCATCCAGAACATGAGCAGGGACCCGAACCCCAGGACGGCCGCGATGATTTGATTCTGGGTCAGGGCTGAGAAAAAGAGACCCAGGGCGACAAAACCGGCGGTCATGAGGACCAATCCGCCGTATCCGGTCCAGACCACCCCCCACTCGAACTCTCCCACCCAGGAAAGCAGCAGGACATAGATCAGGGTTACCGCCAGGAGGATGACCAGGACCAGAAGGGTAGCGGCATATTTTCCCAGTACAATCGCCAGATCCCGGAGTGGATAGGTTAACAGCAATTCCATGGTCCCGTTTTTTTTCTCCTCCGCGATCAGGCGCATGGTCAACAGGGGAACAATCAGGAGCAGGATGACACTGATGTCGTCCATTAAGGGTTTAATGACCATCTCATTCAAGTTGACCTGACCCCCCATATAGGCGTTCTGGGCCGCCTGAAAACTGATCAGGCTGTAATAGGCCACGTCGGTGTAAAAAAAATACCCGGCGATGGTCAAAAAGATGGTGCCGACCACATAAAAAATAGGGGAAGCGAAAAAGGTGTAGATTTCTTTTTTAAAGACGGCCCCGAATCCTTTCATGATTCTCCTCCGGCCTTTTCCATTTCCGGTTCTTTTCCTTTCGGTTCCTCTCCGGTTGGTTCTTCCGTCACCAACTGGACAAAGATCTCCTCCAGACTTAAATCCAGGCTGCGCATTTCCAGCAGATCCCAACCCTGCTGCACGACCGCCCGGCTGACATCCGCCCGGACGTCCAGTTCTTTCCGCATTTCGAGTTCGTAGGCCCCTTCATCGTCCTGGGGTTCGATTCGCAGAATCCCGTTTATTTCGGCCAGGGTGGTCAGGATGGCCTCTTGCGGGCCTCGAATGGTCAACCTGATCTTCCGGGAGCTTTGGAGCTGGGCGGTGAGGCTCGAGACCGTATCCGTGGCCACTATCCGCCCCTGATTCAGGATGATCACTTTCTGGCAAAGCTGGCTGATCTCGGGGAGAATATGAGAACTGAGCAGGATGGTCCGTTCCCGGCCCAGGGACTTGATCAACTGCCGGATCTCAACGACCTGGGCGGGGTCCAGCCCGATGGTCGGTTCGTCCAGAATCAGCACCGGCGGGTCATTCAAGAGGGCCTGGGCCAATCCCACCCGCTGCCGAAATCCCTTGGAGAGGTGGCCGATAATCCTTCCGCGGACCGACTCCAGGCCGCAGTCTTCAGCCACCTTGGCCGCGGCGGATTTTGCATTTCGGCTGGGGATGCCTTTGGCCTGAGCCGCGAAGGAAAGAAATCCCTCTACGGTCATTTCACTGTAGAGCGGGTTATTTTCCGGCAAATAGCCGATTTTTTGCCTAACCCCCAGGGAATCCTGGGAGAGGTCCAAACCGTCGATGCGGGCCTTCCCCGAGGTCGGGGGGAGAAAGCAGGTCAGGATTTTCATGGTCGTGGTCTTGCCGGCCCCGTTGGGACCTAAAAAACCTACCACTTCTCCCTGACCGACCTGAAAGGTCAGGTCCGATATTGCGGGAACCAGACCGTAATATTTGGTCAAGTGTTCAACTTCAATCATGATGATAGTTTTTTGAAAAAACCTTCCCTTCTCCCTTTTTTTAGGGGTGCCTGTTTTTTAATCATTAATCGAGAGCTTGTCAAGTTATTACACCGGGACCGGGGGCGACTTTCGGCCTCAAGTAAATCACCTCGGACCCAAGCTTTCGTGGCCTCCCGGGTCTCTTGGAAAGGAGTTAAAGGACTCCGGTTTTGGGCCTGCTTTTAAATGAAGTTGCGGTCTTAGACCCGAATCGGAGCCCGGATGGCCTTTGGGAAACCCTCTTCAAAAGACCCGGGAGGCCTTACCAAATATGAGGAGGACGCACCCAACAGGGCGTCGCGTCCAATTTGATGACCTCGCAAAAAGTCTAAAAACGACTTTCTGCTCGGCGGGGAATCACGCCTTAGGCGTGACTCCCCAGCCATTTGAGGTGAATTCAAATGGTTCCACACTCACCCCAGCCCGGCGCTCAATCGCGCTCGGGCTGCTGCCGGACTTTTTGCGAGTCCGTCAGATATATTTTTGGGCAGTGATCCAAATTAACGTTGAAAGAATCTGACTATTAAAGGATAATCTGAAACCATGGACGAGCGAAACTTTTACGACGAGACCCCTGAGACCAAGAAAACCACTTATACCTGCCCGAAGTGCCGCCAGGAAGCCGAGTTCCCGGTTCGCTGGCTCAAACGCAGCAAGAAGAAGAAACTGCCGCCCGGCGCAAGCGACCTTGATCGGGCCAAGTTCGCCAAGTCGCGGGATTACCTGGTGCGGGTGGACGATTTCCTCACCTGCCCCAACCCCCGGTGCCGGCGCCGGTTTGAAATTCCCAATTTTCAAACCATTGCCTATCTCTAAAAATAAGAAGAAATGCCGTCGGTATCTTTTGACTCCATTCGCCGGGCTGCCGAGCTGATCAAGGGTCAGATTATTGAAACCCCCTGTGTCCCTTCCTCGACCCTTTCCCAGATCACCGACTGTGAGGTTTTTTTAAAATTTGAAATTTTTCAATTTACCGCCTCTTTCAAAGAACGGGGAGCCCTGGTAAAACTGCTTTCTTTGTCGCCGGAAGAGCGAAAGCAGGGTGTGGCGGCCATGTCCGCCGGAAATCACGGTTTGGCCGTAGCCTACCATGCCCGACGCCTGGGCATCCCGGCCCTGATCGTTATGCCGCGGAATACCCCCAACATCAAAGTGGATCAGGCCGCTTCTTTTGGCGCTGAAGTGATCCTGGAAGGTTCCGGGGTGGATGAAGCCGGTCTTTTGGCCAAAAAGCTGGCCGAGGAAAGGGGACTTTGTTTTATCCATCCCTATGATGATGAAAAGGTAATCGCCGGTCAAGGTACCATTGCCCTGGAGATGTTGCGCGTTTTTCCGGATCTTGAAGTGCTGATCGCTCCTGTCGGCGGCGGAGGTCTCCTCGCCGGCCTGGCTATTGCGGCCAAAAAGCTTCGCCCTTCGATAGAACTAATCGGTGTTGAGTCCGTCCGGTTCCCCTCCATGGCCCAGGCCCTGAAATCCCTTTCCGTCGAATGCCACCCGCCCACCATTGCCGAAGGAATTGCGGTCAGACAACCGGGCCGCCTGACCCTGCCCGTCATCCGGCGGCTGGTGAATGAAATCATCCTGGCGGATGAGCCGGAACTGGAGAAAGCGGTGCTGCTGTTATTGGAAGTGGAAAAAACCGTAGTCGAAGGGGCCGGGGCAGCGGGATTGGCCCCCTTGCTTCAAAAAAACCGGCGCTTCAAGGGAAAGAAGGTCGGGATCGTACTTTCCGGCGGGAATATCGATCTTCAGATTCTTTCGGCCATTATTCAGCGAGGACTGGTCCGATCAGGCCGGTTGGTTCGCCTTCTCATAGCGATTCGGGATATTCCCGGGGCCTTGTCGGAGGTAACCCGTTTGCTGGGGGAATGGGGGGCCAACATCATTGAGGTTCATCATCAAAGGACCTTCTCAACGCTGCCCCTCCAGACCACCGAGGTGGAGTTTGTCCTTCAGACCCGCGGCCTGTCCCATTGGAAAGAAATTCTAAGGCAGCTTTACCGGGCCGACTATTCCGTCCGTTTGCCGGATAAAGATCCGGAGAAGGCTGAAACCAAGTTTACTATTAAATCCCATCAGTATAAAAAAAGGAGGACCGATTATGTATAAGGTAGTGTTGCTGCGTCATGGAGAGAGCGTCTGGAACAAAGAGAATCTTTTTACCGGCTGGACGGATGTGGACCTTTCGGAAAAAGGCGTCCAGGAGGCCCAAGAGGGCGGGCGGATTCTCAAAGAACAGGGGTACACCTTCGACCTGGCCTACACTTCGGTCTTAAAGCGAGCCATCCGAACCCTGTGGATCGTGATGGATGAGATGGACCTGATGTGGATACCCGTCATCCGGCACTGGCGATTGAACGAACGGCACTACGGCGCCCTCCAGGGTTTGAACAAGGCCGAGACTGCTGATAAATTCGGGATGGACCAGGTCAAAATCTGGCGGCGGAGTTACGACACCCGTCCCCCGGCCTTGACGGCGGATGATCCCCGTTATCCGGGGAAAGACCCGCGCTACGCCGATCTGAGTCCGGAGGAACTCCCGCTGACCGAATGCCTCAAGGATACGGTGGCGCGGTTTCTGCCCTATTGGCAGGGTACGATTGGGCCGTCCGTCAAGGCCGGGAAACGGGTGCTGGTCACCGCCCACGGCAATAGCCTCCGGGCGCTGGTGAAATACCTGGATAATATTAAGGAGGAGGAGATCGTGGGACTCAATATTCCCACCGGCATCCCCCTGGTCTATGAATTGGATCAAGATCTTCGCCCGATCCGCAATTATTACCTGGGGGACGAGGAGGCGGTAAAAAAGGCGGCCCAAGCCGTGGCCGATCAATTGAAGAAAAAGAATTGAAGCGCTAGTTTTCTATGCCCGGATCATTTTGGACAATAATGGTCCGTTTATGAATAAAACGACCATACTTTTGCTGATAGGGGGTTTAGCCCTCTTTGGGGGGCTGTCGGCTTTTTCTGCGCCCATACGACCTTTTGGCCCGGCGGATATTACCGGGACCATCAGCGAGGTGCGTTGGGTTCCGGAAAAAACGGTAAAGGGCGTTCCTCGTATGTCCGGATCCGCCGCAAGGGATCGGGTGGTTTCCCCGCATTTCCTGATCCGTTTGGTCGACTTCGAGGGCGTGTCGCCGGAGGCGGCGGTCACCCTGACCAGATACCTGGATTCGTCGGCTTACCAGAGTCAGGACCTCATAGCTAGACCCCCTTTCATTCTATTAAAAATCGACTACAGCGATCAGGATTATTTGAGAAAGGGCCTGCGGATAAAAGTCAGTGGATATAAGGTGGCGGGTGACGAAGGCGGCACTTGGACATCCTTTACACGAATCGAGATTCTCCCTTTGAATAAAAAATCAAATAGTCTAAGGTAGACTTCGCTGCCCCAGACATAATCGAGCCTCCAACCGGTAAGGGCAAACAGCCCTTTCTTAACTCCTCAGCCCCGTTGAAGAACTAAATTTTTTCTTTTAGGGGGGGACCCTGCAAAAGCTCCCTATCCATTATTTCTACCTATGCCAATCAAAGCAATCATCAATATTACCTATTTGACATATTAGTTAACTTGATCAAGAATCCTCCCGATGAGCGGGGGGGGAAATCGAAAGGGGATTCAGGAGGCAGCGGGCCTGATTTTTTCTCGGTGGCCCTCCCGGATAGTCCGCTGGGGATTGGCCCTGGTTTTCCTCTATGCCGGGACGGTCAAACTGATGGACCCCAAGGCTTTCGCCCGGTCCATTGCCCAATATGACCTGGCCCCGGATTTTTTGTTACCGGTCCTGGCCATCGGGTTGCCCCTTTTGGAAATCCTGGGTGCCGCGGGCCTGATCTTCGCAATTCGCGGGAGCTTGAGCCTGATTTTCGGCCTGCTCTTCTTTTTTGCGACGGTCCTTTGGTACGGTCTGCTTAGGGACCTGCACATCGATTGCGGCTGTTTTTCCCCGGAGGAAGTCCAGGCCCAGGCCGGCCTCTGGCAGGCTTTTTATCGGGACCTGATTCTAATCGGCGGGGCGATTTACCTCTATCTGTCCCGTTGGGTCCGGAAGGACTTCAACCAGAACTTGCCCTTGTGGGCAAAAATCAAACTAACCCTATAAGGAGGAAAAAGTAGAGATGAAGAAAGTAAGCGGTATAACGATGGGTCTCATAGGCTTGGTTTCAATTTTACTACTATCCAGTCCGGTTCTGGCCGCCTGGGGATCCAAGGAAATGGATACGGAGAAGATCGCCGTCACCTTTGCCAAGGAAGTGGCCCGTGGCGGCTACAAAATCGTCTCCACGGAGGAACTGAAGAGTTGGATAGACCAGAAGAAAAACATGACCATTGTCGATACCATGCCCTTCGAGGACAGCTTTAAAAAGCAGCACGTTCCGGGGGCGGTGCAAATGGAATTTCCCATCCCTGAAATGACCGGCCTGGATGATCAGAAAAAAGCGGCCTTGGAAAAGCTTCTCGGCCCGGACAAGGATAAGCTGATCGTCATCTACTGCGGCTTCACCAAGTGCACCCGCAGTCACAATGGGGCCATGTGGGCCGTCAAGCTGGGCTATAAAAACGTTTATCGCTACCCCGGCGGCATTAAGGCCTGGGATGAAGCGGGATATCCGGTCGACAAGGTGAAATAACACGCCGGTATTCTTGTCCGCCAGGTTGAGACCGACTCAGTCTCCAAGACCGAGTCGGTCTATGAGCAAAGGGCTTGGAAAGCTTAAATTCGTATCACTATAAATAAATATGTCGTCGCAAAAAACTGACAACCTAACCATCCTTCTGCCGCGCAAGAGGCTCCTCCGGTCATGGCTTGGCATCGCTTGACGGCCCTTACGGTCGGGGTGGTCGCAACCCTGATCCTCTCCTGGACGGGACCCGTCCCGGCCTCGGACGGGTACAGGTCCCCTCTCCCCTCCCGCGTTGAACCCCTCCAGGTTGATTCGATAAACAAGCGGGTCCTAATCTATGCCGAGGTTAATCCTAAATCCCTCAACCAATCCAACCCCCACTGGGGGGTCGTTTTTCGGGGCGGGAAATTAAGAGACAAAGCCATCCTCCAAGCGTTCTGCACGCCTCAGGAATTTCACGATGCCCTGCTTCAGATCGGCGCCAGGCCGGGAAACAACCTGAATCTCCGAAGTTCCGGAGAAACGGTTCAGGGGGATGACCTAACGGTAACCGTGGTTATTCCGGGACAAAACAAAATCCTGGGTCTAAATGATATCCTGGAAGATTCCTCCGGGAAGGGCTTCCGGATTCGCTTCGGCGGCAACCGGCAGCGGGCGGTGGAAGAGCAGACCGGCTGCATCACCTGCCTGGAAAGCTGCCCCATCGGGATCACCAGCAACGCTGCCTACCCGGCCATAAGTTCCTTTAAAAGGATGATATCACCCAATTCCCACTTTAAGGGAAAAGCCGAGAAACTCCCTCGCCAGGGGGCTCTCATCCTGATTTATGGTTTAGGGGAAAATCCGTCTCAAAAAATCCTAAAATGAAAGGGGAACCACATGGAATACGGAGCGCGAAACAAGATTACGGCTAAGGTTAAATCCATCAAAAAGGGGGACGTCATGGCTCTGGTGAAATATGAGGTCATCAAGCCGTCTGAAATGGCGTCGGTCTTAACCACCGAATCCGTTGAAAGCCTCGACTTAAAGATCGGAGATGAGGTGCAACTGATCATCAAAGCGGTTCACGTCCTGCCGGTTAAGCCCTAGACCACCGTAAGTCTAGCTTTCGGAGCCCCTGACAAGGTCGGGGGTTATCAGTAATGAAATTTTCAAAGGAGACGATATGGCAACACCTCATGATGAAATGTGGGAAAAATTGAATTTGGACCTGGAGGCTCACGCGGGTCTGCTGGAGGTCCTGGGGAAATTTTACGGCGATATCTATATGAGCCAGTCCGGCCGGCTCAAGGGTATGGAGTACCTGGATTTTGTCCTTTCGGAAGTCCATGGCCTGCGGATCAAGGAACTCCAGGACGCTAAGGCCCAAGGGAAAAAAATCATCGGTACCTTTTGTGTCTTCGTGCCGGAAGAAATCGTCCTGGCCGCCAATGCCGTTCAGGTAGGCCTCTGCGCCGGGGCCGAAGCCGGCACCGAATCGGCCGAGAAGATCCTGCCCCGCAACACCTGCGCCCTTAATTTTTGCCAGCCCTACACCATCGAGTCCTTCAAGGTGGATAAGGCCCTGCAAAAAGCCCAAATCCCCATGCTGGCCATCGAAACCGATTACAGTATGGAGGACGTGGAGCAGCTCAAGACCCGGGTGGAGGCCTTTGTAGAAATGGTCAGGAATTAAAAATACGCTGGTCGCAGCCGCTGCGTTGTCCTGCTTTCGTGATCGCTATAAAGCTTTGGATCAGGTGGGGGCGGATTCGGCGATTACGCTCTAAGCAAATTCTGCTTTTTCGGAGTTGAGGTTTTTTTGGAGGAAGTCAACGTAAATGGCAAAAGAGAAACTTCAGCCCAGGGATGTTTCGAGGCTTGAAGTCCGGGAGTCACTTCGCGATACGCTGAGAGCGGTCTCCGAGACTTGCATCAACTGCCAGCTTTGCCAAAAGGAGTGTGCCTTCCTGCGTAAGTATGGGAAGCCCAAAGAGATCGCGGATGCCTATGACCCATCGGATCAGGGCTACCAGGGGCTGCCTTTTGAATGCAGCCTTTGCCAGCTCTGTCATGCCGTCTGCCCTGTCGGGGCAACGCCCGCGGACATGTTTCTGCAAATGCGGTGTGAAACCGTGGACCGAGGCAACGGATCTTTTGCCGAGCATGGCGGACTTCTGGCCTACGAAAGAAGGGGGACCTCAAAGAAATACAGCTTTTATGGGCTGCCGGAAGGCTGTGACACGGTCTTTTTCCCCGGCTGCACCCTGACCGGCACGCGGCCGGATAAGACCTTCGCCCTCTATCAGGATCTGAAGAGGCAGATGCCCTCTTTGGGAATTGTGCTCGACTGCTGCACCAAGATCTCCCACGACCTGGGTCGGGAGAAATTCTTTCAGTCCATGTTCAATGAGCTGAAATCCTATCTTCTTGGAAAGGGTGTGCGGCGGGTCCTAGTGGCCTGTCCAAACTGTCACAAGATCTTCTTGAATTACGGCGGCGAATTGCAGGTCAAGACGGTATACGAAATCCTGGCCGATGACGGGGCACCCACTCGGGCCGGAAACTAGGCGGCGTAGTGAGGATCCATGATCCGTGCGCGGTTCGCTCCGAGGAAAAGGTGCATGCGGCGTTACGGGAGTTGGTGCGCCGGGAAGGTCTCGAGATTGAAGAGATGACTCACAGCGGCAAAACAACCCTTTGCTGTGGAGAAGGGGGGGCCGTGGGACGCGTGGCGGCCTCGTTTTCAGAGAAATGGGGAGAGCTCCGAAAAACAGAAGCGGAACAAAAAAGGATTATCACCTGTTGCGCCGGCTGCGCCGGCTACCTCAACAGGAGAACCCCAACGAGCCATGTGCTCGATCTCCTTTATGAACCGGAAGCCGCCCTGGCAGGCAAGGCAAAGGTTTCAGGCGCTCCCATCACCTACCTCAACCGGATCCGACTAAAAAAACGTTTCCAAAAGGAGGTCAAAGCAGCCACGACTCGCGAAAGGTCCTTTTGGGCAGGTGAAAAAGCGAAAAAGTCAGGTCTAGTAATTCGACTGGCTATCTTGGGTTTGATCGTTGCCGCCATCGTGGCTATTCGCTCTAAATGGATAAGAATATAATTGCCGGGATCGACATCGGTTCCCGGTCCATCGAGCTGGTGGTCCTTCAAGGGGATCAGAGGATCCATGAGGCCAAGGTGTCGACGACCTTTGATCCCCTGGGCCAATGTCGGAAAATCATAGAGGATATCCCCCTTGATCGGATCGTGGCCACCGGATACGGCCGCAAGCTTCTGGCCGATTCCCTGAACGGCGATTTCCCGACCACGACCATTACGGAGATTCAGGCTTATGCCCTCGGGGCCCACTACCTTTATCCCGGAAACTCGGAGCATCTTGGATATCGGTGGGCAGGATACCAAGGTTATCTCCCTCTCCGATCAGGGGAAAGTGGCTAAATTTGAGATGAACGACCGCTGCGCCGCCGGCACGGGGAAGTTCCTGGAATTCATGGCCGCGGCCCTGCAGATTCCTATCGAATCTTTTGGGGACTACGCCTTACGGGCCGACCGGAGAATCAAAATCAGCAGCATGTGCACCGTCTTCGCCGAAAGCGAAGCCACCTCGCTGGTGGCCCGGGGCGAGCGGCCGGAAAACATCGCCCTGGGGTTGCACCTGGCCATCGTCCAGCGAACCCTTTCCATGCTGGGACGGGTGGGGAAGGAATCGCCCCTGATGTTTGCCGGGGGGGTGGCCCATAACCCCTGCATGCGGAAGCTGATCGAAGAGGAAATTAAAACGCCGCTGATCGTGCCTGAAAAACCGGATTTAGTCGGGGCTTTGGGAGCCGCCCTTTATGGAAAAGAAAAGTCCCGATGAAATACTCCTCCTTGGAATATTTCCAACGTTTCGGCGAACAAAGTCTTCTCCTGTTGGATGAGGCCCGGAAGTCCGGCAGGAAGGTGGGGGGCATTTATTGCACCTTTGCCCCGGCGGAGTTGGTCTGGGCCGCCGGGGCCATACCGGTGGGGCTTTGCGGCAAACAAGAGACCCCGATCGCCGAGGCGGAGAAAACCCTGCCGATCAATCTCTGCCCCCTGATCAAGTCCAGCTACGGCTACGCCGTGACGGACACCTGTCCCTATTTCGCCGCCTCGGATATTCTCATCGGGGAAACCACCTGTGACGGCAAGAAAAAGATGTTTGAACTGCTCGGAAGGATCAAGCCCTTCTTCCTGTTGCAGCTTCCCTATACTCCCGCCGACCGGTGGCCCCTCTTTACTGGCTGGAAGAAATGTACAGGCTTAAAGGAATATCTGGAAGAGGCTACGGGAAACAAGATCGTTCCGGAAGCCCTGCGCCACCAGATCAAAATCAACAACCGAATCCGCCGGCGGCTAAAAGAAATCGTCTACCAATGCGCCGAGGAGTCCGTTCCCATCACCGGCCTGGACCTGTTGCCGGTTATGGAATCCAAGGGGTTTCCCGTGGACCTGGTATCCTACGGCGAACATCTGGATCAATTGTTGGCAGAACTCACTCTGTTGAAGAACCAGGGAATTTCCGTCGTTCCGTCGGAGGCCCCCCGAATTCTTCTGACCGGCTGCCCGGTGGGCAAGGGGTCGGAGAAAGTGCTCCGCCTGATCGAGGAATCCGGTGGGATAGTGGTCTGCCAGGAAAATTGCACCGGCATTAAAAGCTTCGATCGTCTGATCGACGAAACGGATGAAAATCCGTACCGGGCTATCGCCCGGCATTACCTCCAGACCCCCTGCTCTTGCCTGACCCCCAATATCGGCCGATTTGACCTCATCGCCAGACTGATCAAGGATTTTAAAGTTCAGGGCGTGGTGGACCTCACCTGGCGCTGCTGCCTTACCTACAGCGTGGAGGCCTACCCGCTTCAAGAATTTTTGGAAGAAGAACGGGCCAATTCCCCTTTTGCATTTGGAAACCGATTACTCCTTCTGGGATGTGGAACAGTTGAAAACCCGGGTGGAAGCCTTTCTGGAAGTAGTCCGGGTTTAGATGCAGTCAAAACCAGAAAGTGCTACGTAGGAAATGACCGTTTAGTATGCAGATAAAATCCAGTACCAGTTTTTGGCCCTTGTCTTTTGCGCGTCGATACCGAACTCGATCTCCCGGTATCCAGAGCTTGTGGGGCTTGAATTAGCCCTGGACTACGGGTCCGCTTCGCTTCGTCCGGATGTCTGCCATTCTTCAACGACTTTAATCGATCTGTTATTTCCATGCTTTCGCGACTTGCTCGCTTCGGGCCATGGGGGGTTAGTAGAATGATCCGTTTTATACATCTGGAAAGAAGATTTGAGAAAGAGCTGGAAGCCCTGCGGAAAAGAGGCGAAAAAGGGGCAACGGCCGCCCAAAAGGCTGAGGAACTTGTAGAGGCCTTGACCCAAAATGGACCCCCCGACTTAAAAAAAGTCTGGAAGCTGACCGGCTGGGGGGAAAAACGGATCGAGGGTTGCCTCAAATACGACCTGGGCGAGGGTTTTCGGGTGATCTGTTTCCGCCGGGGGGAAACGCTGTTTATCTCTTATATCGGAGCCCACGATGAATGCCAGAAATATCTGGATCATTTCAGCCACCGTCACAACTGGGTAGCCAAGGAAAACGGCACTACCCTGCCCGTCCAATTGGCTGAGTCGGCAGCAGAGCCGGAAGCGAAGCCTTCAGGCGAGGACCCTGAAGATGAATTGGATGATTTCCTGCTGGACCAGATAGACGATAAGACACTCCGTAAAATTTTCAGCGGCCTGGTAAGAAATGGGGACCAACCCGATCAATCTATCTAAAGATATTGCTGAACCGGCCTCGGTACCCCGGAAGAGGACCCTCAGTCTGGAAACTCAGACATAGTTTCCCTCTATTTTTTTTCCATTAAGATATACCGCGACTAATTCTGGGGAGGCCTTGACCCATGGCGGTTTTTTTGGCCATCGGTTGGGATGTAACCCGCAGGTCGCTTCAGACCGATCCTTCAATGGGCACTTTCGGCTACCCGTACGCCGAAGCAGGGGTCCAAGTGGTTGATTTTTATGGATCGGAGTCGTTTTTTATAAATATACTTTCCATAATAAATAAAAAAGTTGAAAACCTATATAAAAACGTAATATTATCCCAAAAATCCATTAGGGAGGGAAGGAGGCAAGAATTTGTAATGAGGGGGGGATAATGGGGAAAAGGTTCTACTTCTTAATTAGGCCATTCACACCGATTTGATTACGCACTGGTAAAAAATGTTGCAAAAGGAGGCAATGTATGAAGTTTGAAATTGGATTGGCCAAACCAAATGCCGAAGAAAGACTTCGAAACCGGGGGATCTCACGAAGGGATTTCTTAAAATTTTGCGGAACAGTCGCCGCGGTGATGGGCTTGGAGGCCTCGTTCGCCAAAGAGATCGCCGCTGCCTTGACGGCCAAAAAGCGGCCTTCAGTGGTTTACCTGCACAACGCCGAATGCACCGGCTGCTCCGAAGCAGTACTGCGAACCGTCGATCCTTATATCGATGAATTGATTTTGGACACCATCTCCCTGGATTACCACGAAACCTTAATGGCCGGTGCCGGATACGCGGTCGAAGACGCCCTGCAAAAGGCTATAAAATCTCCCGAAGGATACATCTGCGTCATTGAGGGAGCGATCCCCACCAAGGATGGGGGCCTTTACGGGAAAATCGCCGGAAAGACCATGTTTCAGATGTGCAGTGAAATCGCCCCCAAGGCCAAGGCGGTGATCGCCATCGGGGCCTGCGCCACCTTCGGCGGGGTTCAGGCGGCCAAGCCCAACCCTACCGGGGCCAAAGGGGTCAATGACGCCCTGAAGAAGCTGGGCGTCAAGGCCATCAATATCGCCGGCTGTCCGCCCAACCCCTATAATTTCGTCGGGACGGTCGTCCATTTACTGACCAAGGGGATGCCCAAGCTCGATGCTTTAAACCGTCCGGTCATGTTTTACGGCGAAACGGTCCATGACCAGTGCCCACGGCAGCCGCACTTCGACAAACAGGAATATGCCCCCTCCTTCGGTTCGGAAGAGGCCAAGAAAGGCTGGTGCTTGTACCAATTGGGGTGTAAAGGACCCGACACGTACAACAATTGCCCCAAAATTAAGTTCAACCAGACCAACTGGCCGGTACAGGCCGGACATCCCTGCATCGGCTGCAGCGAACCGGATTTCTGGGACAAGATGAGCCCCTTTTATGTTCAACGCTAAGTCGATCTAGCTGCCCCTTTATTTTATTAATGTATCTAAGGAGGATATTATAATGGCCGAACAGAAAACACCCGCTGCCCCTGTCGGGGGCGGATATTCCGGGTCCATCGTCATCGACCCCATTACCCGGATTGAAGGACACCTGCGGATCGAAGTGGAGGTGAAAAATGGAAAGGTCCACAATGCCTGGTCCAGTTCCCAGCTTTTCCGGGGCCTTGAAATTATTTTAAAAGGGCGTGATCCACGGGACGCCCAGCATATTACCCAGCGAGCCTGCGGGGTCTGCACCTACGTGCATGCCCTGGCCGCCACCCGGTGCGTCGACAACGCCGTGGGGGTCAAGATCCCCGATAACGCCCGATTGATGCGTAACTTGGTATTAGCCAGCCAGTTCATGCACGACCATATCGTTCATTTTTACCACCTGCATGCGCTGGATTGGGTGGACGTGACCAGCGGCTTGACGGCCGACGCCTCCAAAGCCGCCAAATTGGCCAACGATATTTCCCCCAACCGCAAAACCACTGCCGAAGGCCTCCAGGCGGTTCAGGCCAAGTTAAAGGCCTTCGTGGACAATGGACAGCTCGGTATTTTTACCAACGCCTATTTCCTCGGCGGCCATCCGGCTTATGTCCTGCCACCGGAAGTCAACCTGATCGCTACCGCCCATTACCTGGAAGCCTTGCGGCTGCAGGTCAAGGCCGCCCGCATGATGGCGGTTATGGGGGGGAAGAACCCCCACACCCAATTTACCGTAGTGGGTGGAGCCACCAATTATGAGGCCCTGACCCCGGAACGCCTCAAGGAATTCCGGGACCTCTATAAGGAGACCAAACAGTTCATCGATGAGGTCTACATTCCGGACTTGCTGGCCGTGGCTTCATTTTATAAAAATTGGGGAGCCATCGGAGGCTGTACGAATTTTCTCAGCTTCGGGGAATTCCCGGAAACCGAAACCGATATGGAAACCCGCTGGCTGCCGGCCGGGGCGATCATGAAACGGGATCTGGCCAATGTCCAGAAATTCGATCCTTCGGATATCCGGGAGCATGTGGCCTTCAGTTGGTATGAGGGGACGGAAGCCCGAAAACCCTCTAAGGGCGTAACCAAGCCGAAATATACCAAATTAAACGATAAGAGCCGCTATTCCTGGATGAAGGCCCCCCGCTATCATAACAAACCCATGGAAACGGGGCCCTTGGCCACGGTTTTAGTCGCTTACGCCAAAGGTCAACCGGAATGCAAAGGACTGGTGGATACTGTCCTGAAACATCTGAATGTCGGGCCGGAAGCCCTGTTTTCCACCCTGGGCCGGACTGCCGCTCGGGGTATCGAATGCGCGGTCATCGCCGGCAAGACGGAAGCCTGGTTAAACCAGATGGAAGCCAATGTTAAGAAGGGCGACACGACGCTGTACACGGAATGGAAGATGCCCAAAGATGCTGAGGGTGTCGGGTTCGTGACGGCCCCCCGGGGAGCGCTGAGCCACTGGATGTCCGTAAAGAACGGAAAAATAGAAAATTTCCAGTTGGTTGTTCCCTCAACCTGGAATCTGGGACCCCGCTGCGCCCTGGGTCGCCTGGGACCGGTGGAGGAGGCCTTGATCGGCACCCCCGTGGCGGACCCCAAGCGCCCGGTGGAAGTATTGCGGACGGTCCATTCCTTCGACCCCTGCATCGCCTGTGGGGTTCATATCATCGATCCTCAAACCAACGAAGTGTACGAATTTAAAGTTTCCTAGACTTTCACCTCCGCCCTCTCCCTCCTTCGATGGAGGAAGAGGGCGGAGGTGAAGGATTGGTTCCGACCCTGATTTTCCAAAGAAATTTTCAATAGACGCGATTCTAAGGATAGTTGAATGCCGGAGAAACGAATACTGGTATTAGGGGTGGGGAATATTCTGCTGCGCGATGAGGGAGTCGGCGTGCGGGTGGTGGAGCGGCTCCAGAGCGACTATTCTTTTTCTCCGAATGTGTCCCTCATGGACGGGGGGACTTTGGGGATTAAACTGATGGACGCCATAAGCTCTTCGGATTTGTTAATCGTGGTGGATGCCGTACTAAACGGCCAGTCTCCGGGAACGTTTTATCGCCTGACCGGCGAAGAAGTCCGCAAGAGTGTGGCTTTTAAGTATTCTCTTCACCAAACGGACCTTCTGGAAACCCTGGCCTGCTGCGAATTGGTGGGCAACCGACCCGAAACGGTGGTGTTGGGCATCGAGCCCGAGGATTATTCCCCTTGGTCCGACGAACTGACCCCGACGATCCGAGGCCGGGTAGCCGAGATGTTGGAACGGGTTCTTCAGGAAATAGAGCAAGCCGGAGGAAGTTATCGTCACAATGACGGTTCACCGACGACTGGCGCCTGAAATTGAGGTGGCGCCGGTCCGGATAGTTTATGATAAACCCCGTTCAAGTCTTTCCTCTAATCCTCCTGGCCGGCGGCCAATCCTCCCGGATGGGAAAGCCCAAAGGAATAGTCGATTTTAAGGGGCGGCCCTGGCTGCTCGAACAGGTAAGCCGATTTGCAGCCGCCTCGGGCAAAGAGACGGTCATTGTTCTGGGTTATCACCAGGAGCGATACTTTGAGCGGATTCCCTGGCTGCAGGACGCCTGGTATGAAACGTCCATCCAATCCGGTCTGGCCGTATCCGTCGTCGTCAACGAAACCCCGGAGTTCGGACAGTTCTCTTCCCTTCAGTGCGCCATCCCCTTCTTATTGAAAAAGGATTGGGCCGGCGCTTTTATCCTCCCCGTAGATGTTCCCGGTCCCCAGAGGGAGGTTTTTGACCGGCTAGTCGAGGTCTTTAATAATACATTGGACGTGGTAATTCCTCAATACCGATCTAAGGGAGGACACCCTGTCCTGCTGTCGCGACGCTTTCTCGTTCAACTTCTTTCGGTGCCCGTTGCGAACGCCGAAGCCCGCCTCGATAAACAAATCCGAGACCTTTCCCCGGAGCGGGTGGCCAAAGTGAAGGTCAGCGATCCCCAGGTCTGTTTAAATATAAATACTTTGGAAGAATATCGAGCCTTTGCAGATGGCTGGGACGGCAATCCCTTAAAGTCGGAGTGCTGAATAGGTGTATTCTCGGATCTGATTATGATATTCTATACTAGAAAATGGCGACGTATTATTTTTGGATTAGAGGAGGAGAGGGATTGATGGAAACTTATTACCGGCCCCAGGATCTGCCCAAGTTTCCCGAGATCGGGAAGGAGGCGCCGACCCTGGCCCAAAAATTTTTTGACTATTACCAGACCGTTTTTGCCGAAGGGGCCCTGACCGAACGGGAAAAAGCCCTGATCGCTCTGGCCGTGGCTCATGCGGTCCAGTGCCCTTACTGCATAGATGCCTATACCCAGACCTGTCTGGAAAAAGGGTCGGACCTGAGCGAGATGACCGAGGCCGTGCATGTGGCCGTGGCCATTCGGGGTGGGGCTTCCCTGGTCCACGGGGTCCAGATGCGCAATGTGGCCGAAAAGCTGTCCATGTAGATAGGTTATTTGATGGAACCGGCTATTCGTCTTCCGGCAGAAAAATTTTCCACCGGTCCTGAGCAGGGGTGGAGCAAACCTTTCAGTACCACCTTGACCGAACAGGGATTGTCCCTGGTGCGGGATCAGACTACTACCCTGCAGATAAATGTGGGGCTGCTCTGCAACCAGACCTGCCGCCACTGCCACTTGGATGCCGGTCCGCATCGACAGGAAGTTATGACGGCCGAGACGGTCGATCAGGTGATCGATTATGCCGGTAGAGGTGGGTTTACCGTGGCGGATATCACCGGGGGTGCCCCGGAGTTGAATCCCAACCTGACCCGTTTAATCACGGGACTTTTCCGCCAGTGCCCCCGGATCATGCTTCGTTCCAATCTAACGGCGTTAGGCGGCGACACCCAGTCTCCCCTGATTGAAATTCTGAAGGATCATCGGGTGGTGGTGGTGGCCTCTTTTCCTTCCCTGAAGTCCGGCCAAACCGACGCCCAGCGGGGTCCCGGCGTTTTTCAGCAGTCCCTCGCCACCCTGCAGCGGCTGAACGCGGTGGGCTATGGCCGGGAAGGCAGCGGCCTGGAGCTGAACCTGGTCAGCAATCCCAGCGGGGCCTTTCTCCCCCCCTCCCAGACCGAAGCGGAAAAGCGCTTTCGAAAGGAGTTGGAAAACCGGTGGGGCCTGTTGTTCAATCATCTCTATGTCTTCGCCAATGTCCCTCTGGGCCGCTACCGGGACTGGCTGGATCGCTCGGGAAACCTGCTACGCTACCAGGAAAAGCTGGCCTCCGGCTTCAACCCGGCCACCTTGGCGGGGGTTATGTGCCGTTCCCTGGTTTCGGTTTCCTGGGAAGGAATCCTCTACGATTGTGACTTCAACCTGGCCTTGGACCTACCTCATGGTGAGGGAAAGGTCCATGTCTCGGAAATGGAAGGTCCACCTCCGGCCGGCACCCCCATCCGGGTAGGAGACCACTGCTACGCCTGCACGGCCGGCAGTGGCTTTTCCTGAGGCGGGGCAACTCTTTGCGCCTGAGGTCAGGCCGTTGTTTCATTCGGGAGAATCATAAAACCTTTTGGCTTCACGAATAACGGGATTATTCCTAACCTCTTCCGGGGTGCCGGCTTGGGTGACCCGTCCCTGGGAATAAATAATGATTTTGTCACCCAGCTTATAGGCTTCGTTCAAATCGTGCGTAACCATAATTACCGGAATCTTATAATCACCGGCCGCCCTGGTCAGGTACTGATGCATCTCCAAGCGGAGGGGATGGTCGAGGGCTGAAAATGGTTCATCCAACAAGAGCAATTTCGGCCGACGGATGAGCGCTCGGGCCAGGGCTACCCGCTGCCGTTGCCCCCCGGAAATCTCAACCGGTTTCTTGTCACCCAGCCCTTGGAGATGAAAACTTTCGATCATCTCCTCTGTTTTTTCCCGTCGTTCCTTTTTTCCCAGCCCATTCGCCCCGTAGACAATATTGCCCCGGACCGTCAGGTGTGGAAACAGGGCCAAGTCCTGAAAGACGTAGCCGATGGATCGATCCTGGGGACAGACGTCGATTCCGGCCCGGCTGTCGAACAGTGTCTGGCCGCCTAAACAGATGGTTCCCTGATCCGGTTTCATCAGACCGGCAATCATCTGAAGGGTCATCGTTTTTCCGGCCCCGGAAAATCCGAAAAGGACGGCCAATTCCTCTTGGATGGCCCATTCCACCTCCAGGGTAAACCCATCCACCTTCTTAACCAATTGCAGAGAAAGGCCCATCACCAGGCCTTCCGCCCAAAACGGTTGGCCAGATAGAGAAAGACACCGGAGGTGACCGTGAGGATAAGTACCACCCCCTGGGCCTGCGGCCATTCGCCGCTCCCGGCCAGGGTATAGATGGTCAAGGGCAGGGTGTTGGTTTTCCCGGGAAGGTTTCCGGCCAGCATCAAAGTGGCCCCGAATTCCCCCATGGCCCGGGCGAAAGACAGGACCGTCCCCGCGATGATCCCCCGGCGGGCCAGCGGTAAAACGACCTTCCAGGCCGTCTTCATTTCGGAATGGCCTAACGTGTAGGAGGCCAGAATCAGGTTGGGGTCGATCGACTCGATGGCCGCCCGGGTGGTCCGCACCATGAGCGGCAGGGCCACCACAAAGGAGGCCAGCACGGCGGCATACCAAGTGAACATGATGCTCCACCCGGTCCAGGTATAGAGACTCTTTCCCAACCAGCCGTTTCGGCCGAAGAAGATGATCAAATAGTATCCGGTTACCGTGGGGGGCAAGACCAGCGGCAAAGTAAACAGGATATCAACCAACTCGCGGCCCCAAAAAATTTTCCGGGCCAACAGGTATCCGACCGCTACTCCTACAATCACAATAAGCAGCGTAGCCAGGAAGGCCACCTGCAGGGAGAGCCGAAGAGAAAACCAGACTTCTCCGGACATGATTTATTTTTTGTCCGCCAGGGTTTTGAATCCGTACCGTTCGAGGATGTGTTTCCCCTCGGAGGAAATTACCCAGGCGATAAAGGCCCGAGCCGGGCCTTCGTTTTTAGAACCCTTGACAACGGCAATCGGATAGACCACCGGTTGGTGGCTCCCCTCGGGGGCCGGAAAGACCTTCTTCAGGTCCCTGGCACGGGTTGCGGCATCGGTGGCATAGACCAAGCCCGCGTCGACCTCGCCCCGCGCCACATAATCCAGGCCCTGGCGGACATTTTCAGCGAAAACCAGCTTGTCTTTCAGAGGCTTCCCAGAGCTTCAGATTTCTTAAAACCTGCTCGGCGTATCTCCCGGCCGGGACGGTCTGCCGGGTTGCCGATGGCGATTTTTTTGACCTTTTCCGGTCGGGACGGTCGGAAAATTCCTCCAGGGGAAAATGTGCTGCCGCCGGGACAGCCAGCACTACGGTATTCCCGGCGAAGTTCACCCGCGTCCCGGGAGCCGTAAAGCCTTTTCGCTCCAGTTCATCCATTTCTTTTAGCCCGGCCGAGGCAAAGACATCCACCGGGGCCCCGCCTATAATCTGCCGAACCAGGTCCCCCGAGGCCCCGAAGTTGAATTGCACCCGGCTCCCTTTTTGCCGGCCTTCAAATGATTTTCCCAATTCAGTAAAGGCATCTTTCAAACTGATGGCGGCTGAAACGGTGACCTCCTGGGCTTGGACCGGAAAGGTCAAGGTCAGGGTAAACACCATAAATACGAAAAGCCCCTTTAACCATATAGGGGATTCTTCCCTTCGCTCAGAATGATCTGCCTGGTTTTTTCGCGACATTCCTTTCATTCCTTTCCCATTTTCTTTTGGAGACCCTCCAGCCAGTCCAAAGCCGCCCGTGCCTGAGATTGGCGGAAGTCAGAGGTAAGCTGCTCCATAACGGACCCGGCCGACCTTGCCCTGTCTTCCAAACGGGACAGTTTGTCGCGACAAACGGCCTGCTGGGCCTGGATCAGTTTTTCCGCCGATTTTCGATCCTTTTTTTCCAAAAAGTAAATTTTGGCCAGGAACGCCAAGCGCAGGTCCCTGATATGATCCACCGGGGCTTTCACCCAATGGGTGTATAGTTTTTTTCCTGCCGGGGTAAGGGAAAAGTTTTTTCGGTCCGGCCGTTTTTCCTGGGCCTGGCGTTTATGGGCCACTAGTCCCGCTTGCTCCATCCGTGAAAGCAGCGCATAGGTTTGGCTGCGGCCCAGGGTCCAGATCCGGCCTAAATTTTCTTCCAGGTGCTGATACAGATCATACCCGTGTTGCTCTCCGCTGGACAGGACGCCCAGGATGAGGTATTCGGCCGGGTTGCGATCCCGTTCGGCCGGTTTAATATTTTTTTTGTGACTATTCATAATGTGAATATAGACGAAGACCGACCTCAAAGCAATGGTTTTTTCCCCCTTCCGCAATCCCCGGGTTATCCGGGATGATCTTCGTCTTGGCTCAGCTGACATCCCCCTGGTTAATACGAAAATAGAACCCGGCACAACAAGGCATTTATTAATAGTTAAGAATTAACAATTGATTATTAGGTTATTATATCGCTCCTTTTATTTTCAGGCTTCGGGGTGACCGCCCCGGGCAAGGGGAATTAAAAGAACTTGCTTTGGAACGGAAGGAGTATTACATGTTATAGAAAAAGAGCGTTTTTAAACGATTATCAATGGACAGCCGAATGAAAAACCATCCCATTAAGGTAAAAATCAATACTACTTTCGCGATAGGCAATACCGAGGCCTTTAACTCGCAATTTGATCGAAACGGAGACTTAATACTGGAATTGGAAGCCGGGACAACCGTTCAAGAGGTGCTGTTAGGGCTTCCTTCCATCGGCGCGCCCGAAAACTGGTCCGATCTTTTTCTCCATGTCTTTGTCAACCATAAGGTGGCCGGATTTGATCAGGTCCTGGAAAACCAGGACATTATCGATATCCATATACCGCTTTCAGGGGGATAGTCAGCCTGGCTGACGCCGGGGCCTTTTTAGGTAACGCCGGTTAAGGGGTCGGTATCTGGGAGGTAGACCGGAAGGATATCCAGGGGCAGTTCGCGGGACCAGGCTCTCTCCAGTAGGTGGACCCGCCTCCTTTTGAAAAAAAATCACTCCGGAATTCGCTTTTAATTCATTCCAAACGGAAAGAAATTTGAATCTGGACCCACATTTCGATGGGTTGTCCGTCTTTTTTCCCGGGAACAAATTTCCAATCATTTATTCCGCGAAGGGCGGCCTGATCCAGAATAGTAAACCCGGAGGATTTGACGATTTCCGCCTTGCCCACTGAACCGTTTAATAGAACCAGAACCCTCAAAAGACTGGTCCCTTGCCAACCCTGTTCCCGAGCCATGATTGGATAAACTGGAGACTGATTTTGCCCATAACGGGGAATAGCCATCACCGACCCGGTTTCAGTCCTCTTCCCCGGCCACGAATTTGTCCGGGTTTCCCCACCTTGTCCAACCTCTTGAGTCGTGGATGGGTTTCCCGGCCCGCTGTTTATAAATGGGCCGGACGAACTGGTCCCCTGATTGAACTGAACAGCCCTGGACCTGCCGGCTGATGGTTTTTCCTCTTTGAATTCAAGAGAGGCGGCTGGTTGCTCCTCAACGCGGGCTCCCGGTTCAGGTTCAGGAACCACGGCTGGAAGGGAAGCCCTTTCCCTTAGGGGGGCTTTGAATTTTTCAGGAGCGGCCTTTAATGGCGCCGGGTGACCGTCGGAGGGGGAGGATAGCCAAGTGGTTAAGGAAACCGCAATAATCTGAGGTGGATTAACCTGTATTTCCTTTGACTCCGACCAGGGTCGGGTAAAAATAAAGAGACCAAAAAGAACCCCATGGAACAGGATGGCCCCCAAGAAGGACATCCAAAATTTCCTGGGGGGCCCACAAAAATGACCCCTTGGTCCCATTGCCGTGAGTAGAACTTCATCCTTCATGGCTGCGCGGAGGGTGTCCAATGGCGCCTCAGGGGGATAAACTTCTTCCCCGGCCGGACAAATTCCAAACCCCTCACCCGTGAGGAGAAGCCAGGTTGTGGTTTTCCTATCTTCGTTCTTGGCTGGACCGGCAGCTAAAAATAGGTTTTTCAAAAAGCGACTAAACCTCCGCCTCCCGTCCGCCAACTAAAGTAATTCTCGGCGTGCCGGTGAAAGGGTTCCGGTCCACCGTCACCGGGGTATCAAAAACCTCGTGAATCAAGGCCTCTTCAATGACCTCCCGGGGATGACCCATCCCCTGAATCCGCCCGCCGCGCAATAAAATCAGCCGCTGACAATATTGGGCCGCCAGGTTGATATCATGAGAGGCGATTAAAATCGTCAACCGCTGTCGCTGGTTGAGCTCCAGGAGGAGATCCATGATCTTGACCTGGTGTTTGATATCCAGAAAAGCCGTAGGTTCATCCAGGAGCAATAACCGGGGCTCCTGGCAGAGCGCGCGAGCGATAAAGACCCTTTGGCGCTCCCCGCTGGACAACGCTTCGAGCCGCCTTTTTTTCAAGTGTTCAACCTGGGTTTGCTCCAGGGACCTTTCGGCCAAGGCCAGGTCACGGGGGCCTTCCAGTTGGAAACGTTTCAAGTAAGGGGACCGCCCCATCAGGACCACTTCCAAAACGGTTGGTGAGAAGACGAAGGAAGGATCCTGGGAAACCAACGCCAGGCGCTGGGCGATTTGAGCCCGCGAAAAATTTTCCAGCGGGTCCCCTTCCCAGACCACGCTTCCTTCCTTGGGATCCAGGAGATGATCCATGAGCTTCAACAGGGTGGTCTTGCCGGAACCGTTGGGGCCGATCAATCCCACCAGCTCTCCGGGGAACAACGAAAAATCAACTCCCTGAACCACCCACTGGTGATTATAACGGTAACCTACATTGTTTAAGCGGATTAAAGGCTTCATTTTCTCCTCCGCAAAAAAAGCAAATAAAGGAAAAAGGGGGCCCCAGAAAAGAGGTAATTACCCCCACCGGAAGTTCGTTGGGCGAAATGACGGTCCGGGCCAGCAGATCGGCGCTGATCAGAAAGGAGGCCCCGAAAAGTCCTGAGGCCGGCAGCAGCAGACGGTGATCCGGACCAAAGGCCAGCCGCACCAGGTGGGGAACAACCAATCCGACAAAGCCGATGATGCCGCTGAAAGCCACGGTAATCCCACACATCAAGGACACCAGGATCAACGAAAACCACTTCAGTCCTTCCACATTGACCCCTAATTGCGAGGCCGTTTCTTCCCCGGCGGCGATCAGGTTGAAGGCCCGGGCTCCTCCGAAAAGAAGGACGGAGCAGACGCCGATCACCGGGACCAAAAAAAGCAAATCACGAAATTGTCCCCGGCTCAGATCTCCATACAGCCAGTACAGCAGGGAATGCATCTTTTCGCCGGCCGAGGTGGCCAGGGCCACCATGATCAGGGACGCAAAAAAGGCATTGACGATCACGCCGGTTAATATCAGGGTATTGGAGTCAATGGTCCGATCCTGCTGGGCCACGGCCAATACCAGCGTGATGGTCAACAGGGCCCCTAAAAAGGCCATCATGGGCAAGCCGCCCCAAAACACAACCCCAAGAATAATGCCGGCCACCGCCCCCAGGGCCGCCCCGCTGGAGATCCCCAGTAAAAAAGGTTCAGCCAGCGGATTACGCATCAGGGCCTGAAAAACCACCCCGCCCAGGGATAGGGCCCAACCCACTACCCCGGCCAGCAGTACCCGGGGCAGGCGGAGATCCATCAGAATAGCCCGGGATGTGGGATCCCATCGCTGTCCAAACCCAAACCCACCGAGGGAGATCCGGACCGAGCCGAGGGTCAGCCCCAACCCCAAAGCCCCGGCGAGCAGGAGGGTCAGCGCGCTCAAAACCAGGACCAGCTTTTTGAGCGTTAACAAAACAAATCCTCACTTCCAATTTTTCAATTCCGGGTGAATGGCCCGGGCCAGAGACTCCAGCCCGTCGACCAGACGGGGCGAAGGCCGATCCAGGAAATCGGAATCCAGGAGAAAAATTCTCCCCTGTTTAACCGCCGGGATTTGATTCCATTGCCTCCAGCGTTCTTTTTTCTTTTCCGCCACGGCACCCCGCTCCATGGAGGTAATTAAAATGACCTCCGGTTTCTTCTGCAGGACCTGCTCCAGGCTGTAGGTGGGGTACTTGATGGTTTCTTCGCCGCTGATGTTGCGTCCGGCGGCGAGTGTTATCAGGTTGTTGTGAAAGGTGTCTTTCCCCACCGTCATCAAGGGTTGTTCGTTGATCTGCAAAAAAACTTTAGGGCGGGTTAAAGGGGCACAGGCCTGTATCAGGCGATCCGCTCTTTGACGAAGCGAGTCGACTACCAACCCGGCCTCCCTTCCGGCCAGGGTAATCCGACCTATTTCCTTGATGGTCTCAAAGACTTCCTCCAAGTTTTTGGGGTTGGTCAAAAAAACCGGAACCCCAAACCGGACGAGCCGGGTCACGGCCTCCGGCTCATTTCCATCGGCGGTAGCGATGATCAAATCCGGTTTTAAGGATAGGATTTTTTCCAGATTGAGATCCACATAACTCCCCACCCTGGGTTTGGACATGGCCTCGGGGGGAAAATTGCAGTGCTGGGTTACCCCGACTACTCGAGGGCCTAGGCCCAGGGTGTAGAGGATCTCGGTAATGCTGGGCGCCAGGGAAACGATGCGCTGGTAATGGGCCGGGAGGACCTTTTGATTAAAGGTCTCCAGCGCGGGTTCCGCCTGGAGGAATCCGGGGAAAACCAACCCTCCCAGAAGGCCAAAAATCAATAACCCTTTTGCTGTTTTTCTATGAAGAAGTTGCATCGATACCGGAAGGCGGACTATAGGAAACCGCCCCATCCCCTAGAAATTGTACGTCAGGCCGGCAGTGACGGATATCCCCGGCGCCGGGTAGTTCTGGTCAAGAAAGCTGGTCCCCGGTTGAGCGTCGTAACTTTGGTTCGTCAGATTTAATAAGGACAAGGTCCCTTTCCAGTGCCGGCCAAAAAGATGACTAAATTTCAAATCTACCGTGTAATAAGCCGCCAATGTTTTTTCTTTTTGCCGTACCAGCGGAAAATCAGTGTAGTCGCTATAATAGAATACCCGATCCCCCACATATCTCCCCGTCAAAAAGGCTTTGGTCCCCCAGGGAAGCTCGGTACCCAGGGTCAGGCGAACCTGGTGTCGGGGAACACTGGACGCCCGTCGTTCCACCGTTGCCGTCGTATTGGTCAAGGCGTCCTGAACTTCCTTGTTTTTCTGGGCAGCCTCCAGGTAGGTATAACCGAAGGACAAGGACCAATCCCGGATTGGATTCCATTGGATCCCCAGTTCGCCTCCCCAGGTATTTTGTTCGTTCACATTTTGAGGCTGCCAGTTGCCGGCGGCATCGGGGACCCACTCGATCTTGTCGGTGACCTCCCAGCGAAAAACCCCGAGGGTCAGTGCGGCTTTTTGATCCTTAAGGCCCTGATCCCAGGTTATTTCATACGAGGTCCCTTTCTCCGGTTTAAGGTTGCTGTTCCCCGAACCGGGCCAGAACAAGTCATTGAAGGTGGGAGCCCGGAAGGCCTTGCCGTAATGGCCCTTAATTTGCGTTTCTTTAAAAGGGGAATATACCAGACCCAAATCCGGGCTGGTTTCAGAACCATAGCGCGAGGTGTTATCATAGCGCACCCCGCCGCTGACGCGAAGCATCGGTAGGACCTGCCACTGGTCTTGAGCAAATAAACCCCAGAGGGTGTTGTCCGGTTTCCATTGGTTGGGGACCGTCAGGCCTGTACCCATGGTAGTGGTCTTCGTCTCCCCCTCCAGATCCTCATGGCGGTAATCCCCTCCCAGCGTGAGTTTGTTTTGGTAGGGCAGGCTCCAGAGCAACATTAAATTGCTGCCCCAGATATTGGCCCTATAGGTATCCTGCTCTTCAGAGGAGGACATCATAATCGCGTACCGCTGGCGGTATTTCAATTCACGCCAATCCTGGTAGATTTGTCCGCTTAGCTGCAGAACCTCGCTGGTCTCCCAATTCAGCTTTAAATTATTATTAAACAAATGGTTATCCTGATGATCGTAGAGGCTGGTAACCTGGCTGTTTCCAAAAACAGGGATCGTCCCGGCCTGGGGTTTAGGTCCGGGAACGCCCAACCCATCCTGGTGGACCGTAGTCAGCAGACTTAAAGACAACCGATCCAGGGCCTGATACGATAATTTAGAAGAAAAATCTTTCCCTTCATAGGCGGAATTATCCCGAAAACCATCCGATGTTTTGTACGCTCCGGTGAATAGATAACCAAAACGGTCGAGAGTCTGGCCGTGGGAGGCCTGGTAGGTCTGAGTATTAAAACTGCCGTAGGACAGGCCGGCTTGCAGAGAGGGCTTGGCCGGGGGATTTTTGGTGATAATATTGATCACCCCCCCCAGCGCGTTGGCGCCGTAGAGATGGGAAGTCGGGCCTTTAACGATTTCCACCCGTTCCACCCACTCGATGGGGATTTCACTGAGATCAGCCGACCCGAAGGTGATGGAATTGGTCGGGCGACCGTCGACCATGACCAAAACTTGGGAGGTACTGGAACCCCGGATGCTGGCCGATTGGGCGGATCCCAGGGGACCGTACCCGTCAACCTCAACCGACAGCGCGCCGCTCAGCAGTTCCCCCACGTTGCGGGCCGAAGAGGCCGCGATTTCCTGGGGGCCGATCACCGTGACGGCATTGGGGACGGATTTTATTTCTTCTCTGGTCCGAGTAGCCGTAACCACGATCTCCTCCATCTGAACCGGTGTCGAATCCGCCCAGCCTGTTTCCAGGCCAAGAAATAGCATCCCCACCCCCAAACATCCAACCCAACTTTTTTTCATCTTTTTCTCCTTTCCCTCGAAAGAATGTTGTTTTTTTGCCGGACCAGTCTCCTGACTGACAGCGCCCTACTCTCCCCACCTTCCCACCCGCCTGAAGCGGGCAGTGGCCTATTGGGATTTCGTTCTGTCGACAGTTGCGGGGCAGTGCTGGCTTATCCAGACTTCCTGAATCCGGCAAATATTTATAGAGGTTTACTTTTTCATCACCAGCTCCTTAATCGTCCTATTTAAAAAAAGTGGTGGTTCATTTCTTAATCACCAGAGGAATGCCGGCCACCATTAAAATCACCTGATCGGCCAGGCGGCCGATTTCCTGGTGCAGGCGGCCGATCTCATCTCGATACCTGCGGGCCAAGGGGTTTTCGGGAACGATGCCCCAGCCCACTTCATTGCCGATAAGCAACAGGGGATCGGGATAGGTTTTAATAATTTGTAAAAACCCGTGGACTTGTTCAGTGAAGTCAGCCGATGCCCCCTCTCCATGGCCCAACAGGTTGCTCATCCAGAGGGTTAAACAGTCGATGATGAGAATAGAGAATTGGCCGGAGATTTTTCGGAGCAGTGAAGCAAGGGCCAGGGGTTCTTCCAAAGTCTGAAAGGCCTCCCCCCGGTCCTGCTGATGACGATGGATGCGCTCTGCCATCTCTTCGTCCATGGCGGGAGCGGTGGCGATATAGGCGCGGGTGGAGGGAAGCCGCAGGCCCATTGAACAGCGAGTCGCGTTTTGCCGCTCCTGGCCGGGCCGGTAATTAGGGTTAGTCGGGCTTGCTGATTGATCGGTTCCAAAATAAAAAATCCTTAAGTCCAGTTTCTGAACTTAAGGATGGCACCCAGCTTCCTTGATCCTTAAAGTCGAACCCCTGCGTCCACGGGCTTTGGATTCTTCGACAAAGGCAGGTCTTCTGACTCCCGGATCTTTCTACTTTCCACGCCTTCCCAACCGCCTGAGGAGGAAAGTGGCTGTTGTGGAATTCGTCCCCGGATACAGCGGCGGGACCGTGACGGACTGAAACCGTCTTCCCTTTTAAGCCCGAAAGGGCACCTTTATTTTTATGATCTGTTTATATTGAAAACCCTTTTTTGTCAACAAAAAACAAAAAACAAAGGCCCTTTTCCGGATATTTGATTCTTACCTCACCTGACGGTTTCCCGGATTCGGACTTCTTTCAAGCCATGGGTTTGTGTAACTGAATTACCTGGAACGACTCGGCATAGTTTATCCCCCTGGCCTTCCCCTGCCGTTCGGCCGCCCGCCGGAGAAATGGCCCCGGGTCCCAATCCGCACCTGACTCTGATGTTTTTTCAGGGCGGCGATTTTAAGGTCTATCGTTTCTCCTATATCCGTGAAGGTGTCACCGCCGTCAAAGCTAACCATGAAAAGGAGATCCGGGTCCCAGGTTTCAGGCCTTCGGCCGAAAAATCCTCATACAGATAAAGCAACCCGGAGGAGGGAAAACAGCCTCGACGGCCGCCTGGGCGGCCGCACGATGATCGGGGTGGTTTACCATGGACGCATTGATCAACAATAAGGAGGGATCCCAGCAGACCACCGCCTCCGGCTGAAATCGCCGGATCTCCCGGACGATCTTTCGGCGCAGTTCCAAAGTGGGCTGGAGCAGGCCGTCCGGTTCCCGAAGAAAGACCACTTCGTGGACTCCCAGAATCTCGGCCGCGGCCCGCTGCTCCCCTTCCCGAATAGCCATCCGCTCCTCCCGGCTCAGGTTTGGCAGGTCGAAACCCGCTTCCCCGCTGGTACAGATCAGAAAAACAAGCTTGGGTCCCCTGTTTAGCCCAGAGGGCCAAAGTCCCGGCGCAACTGAACTCCAGATCGTCGGGGTGAGCCGCCACGGCCAAGGCGCATCGAGGGATCTTCATAATGAATCTCCTTCACTTTTATTCTTACCGGTAAACCACCGGCAGTACAATCTGGGCTTCCAAAGGCGGACGGGGAAACGGAGCGCTTTTCCTTTAAGGCCGCTAGGGCGCTCTGATCCAGAATGTTGTGCCCCGAACCCTGGGCTACTCGCGCCTCTGTGATTGACCCGTTTGAACTGATTATGAAGGAGATTACCACTTTCCCCTGCCAGCCCAGCCGGCGGGCAGAGACCGGGTAATAGACATGTTTCAAGATCTTGTCTCGGATGAAGGTAAAGTGTTCGGCCAAGTACCGGTTTCTAATCATTTCATTGCTGGGGAGGTCCACGGATCCGCCTCCGCCGCCCGGACCCCGGCCAGGTAGATCGGCTTTACCGGCGCCGCCTGTCAAATCGTTTGGTTTTCCCAACCTTCCCGTGACCCGCGGATCTCCCGGCTGGTCCACCGGAACGGTTAAATCCGAGGTCGAATGGACCCCGGTGAGGGACGAATCGGCCACCTTCGGCGTCTCGAAGGGGGCGACGGATTTAACTTCCTCTTGGATAACGGGCTTAGGATTTGCCGGAATATATTCTTTTCGAGGGGGATTGGAAATTATTTTTGAGAGGACCTTTTGAACTTTTTTCCCGGGGGAAGGTGTGGCCGGGCCTACCTTTGCGGCGGAGGGAGCGGGTTGTTCCAGATTAAAATCAATGAGTATCGGCTTACGACGATCAGCCAGCGTACTGAGGCCGAACACCGCCAGGATCACGGCCGCATGGATAAGTAAAGAAAATTGCAGCCCTTTTGATTGGGTGTTCATGGCCGCTCTTCGGTCTGGAGGCTGACCCGTTTAAATCCCAGTTTTTTAACCAGATCCAGCACATCCACAAAACCCTGCAGCGCAATCTGTCGGTCCGCTCCGATCAGGATCGGCTGGTTCCGGTTCCGGTCTTCCAGACGCCCTTTCAATTCGTCTAAGGAAATCCTGCGGGCATTGAAAAAAAGGGACCCTTGACGATCGATTTCCACGGTTTGGGTCCGCAGCATTTCCCCTTGACTTTTAACCACCTTGGGTAAGTCCAGGGGGATCATCCCGGTGGCGATAAAGGAGGAAGTCGTCAAGACGATCGTCGACAGGACCAGCATCACATCGACCAGCGGGATCACGTTGATATAATTAAACTCTTTTTCTTCCATCGTATTCCCAATCCATGAGCAAAACCTTGACCTTCCTGAGCAGCAGGTTGTACAAAGTCACCGAGGGGATGGCCACCACTAGCCCTACGGCCGTGGCCTTGAGGGCTAAAGCTAATCCGACCATGATCTTTCCGGTGTCCATGAACCCCTCCGCTCCGATGGTGTAAAAGGTCAACATAATTCCCAGGACCGTCCCCAGCAAGCCGATATAGGGGGCGTTACTGCCGATGGTGGCGATCCAGTGAAGCTTATGGGTCAGCTCCTTTTCCAGGCTCGCCTTGTCGGTGAAATCCTCCAAGCGAAGGCGTCGGTAGACCATCCGGCGATCCAGCGCTACCCCGACAGTAATGATGCTCATCAGGATCAACAAACCGATGATCCCGTAATCTACCGCATATTTAAGCCATTCCATAAGCCGTTTTTCTCCTACAAGTTAAAAGGGAATTACCAGGGATCGGCTCCGAAAGGGAATCGTTTCTATCTGTGTCCCATAAACCTCACTCAACAGCGCCGCTTCCCAGGGGGTTGGTTTCGGCGGTCCTTCGGACCTTCCCGTCTTTCAAAAAAATAAAATGGTCTCCACTTAAAAAAGCCAGATTCGGATCATGCAATACGGCCAAGACCGTCAGCCCGCCGGCAGTCAGTTTTTTTACCAGCCGCAGAAACCGGACTTGGTTGGCCAGGTCCAGGTGGGAGAGGGGTTCGTCGGGCAGGATTACTTGTGGCTCTTGGGCCAGGACCCGGGCGATCATGACCAGTTGCCTCTCCCCGCCGGAAAGTTCGGTATAGGGGCGGTCGCGCAATTCCTCGATCCCCACCTCGGCGATGGCCTGATCCGCCTTTTCCCGGTCCCGTTTGCCTGGTTGGGAAAAGACGTAGGCCGCCCGGCCGGTAAGGACCACCTCCCTGACGGTAAACGGGAAAACCGGGGTGTGGAACTGAGGAAGAAAGCCGATCAGCTTGCCCCGTTCAGACAAGGTTAAGCGGCCTAAGTCCTTTCCCAAAATTTCGACACGGCCCTCTTTATTGGGAAGCAGGCCGGCCATCAGCTTCAGCAGGGTGGACTTTCCGCTCCGGTTTTTCCCCAGAAGCACGGTGAATCCTCCAGCCGGCACCTGAAGGGAAATGTCCTTCAATACGGTTAGGCCGTCGTAAGTAAAGCTCACGTTTTGAACGTTTATCGCCATGCCAAAAACCAATCAAATCTTCAGACTGACTATTCCACGTACTGCATTCGATTTCTTTTCAGCAGATAAATAAAAAAAGGGCCGCCGATGAGGGTGGTAAAGATTCCCAGCGGGATCTCAAAGACGGCGGCGGTCCTGGAAAAATTATCCACCAGCAGGAGGAATGAACCCCCAAAAGCCATGGCGACCGGGGTAGTTACCCGATTGTCGGGGCCGACCATCATGCGGACCATGTGGGGAAAGGCCAGCCCCACCAAGACCGATCACCCCCGCAACGGCCACCGCCGCCGAGGCAATCAGGGTGGCCGGCAACAGGATCAGCAGCTTCTCCCGTTCCGGATTAAGGCCTACGGCTCGGGTCTCCTCATCCCCCAAGGCCAGGACATTCATCCGCCAGCGCAGGATGAAGAGCCAGAGGCTTCCGGCCAGGATGGGTCCCAGCGCCGATCGGACCTTGGCCCAGTTGGCGTTGTGCAGGTTGCCCATGGTCAATGAACGATGGTCGCAGTTTAAAGGGATCGGTCAGGAACTGGACTACCGTCAGCAAGGCGGTAAAAATCCCGGAGACGATGATCCCGGCCAGGATCAGGGCCACGATGGAAACCCCCCGCCGGGTAAGAGCCATAAAATAACTCAACCCCACGGCCAACAGGCCGAAGAAAAAGGCGCTTCCCTGGAGGGGCAGGGTCCCCAGGCTCAGGGCCAGGGCCGCACCGAAGGCCGCCCCGGAAGAAAGTCCCAAGATGTCGGGGGATACCAGCGGATTACGGAACAGGGCCTGGAGGGCATTGCCGGACAGCGTCAAGGAGGACCCCACCAGGAAGGTCAGGATTACCCGCGGCAGGCGGACCTCGAGCAGGACGGCCTCCACCAGGGGATCAACCGGACCGGAGGCTCCCCAGAAGGCGCCCTTCTGCCAAAACCATTGGGCCACGTGCCTCCAAGACACCTGATCGGAAGGACCGACGAAGAGGGAAGCCGCCATCAAAGGCAGAGGCAAAAAATAGAACCAGACCGATCGAATATGTTTTGTTTCTGCCATTCGAGATGTTTTCGTAAAAAGCCCCCAGAATGACGGCAGGCGAAGAGCTCAGACAAGCGAAAGGGTCAGCCGGTCGCCTTTTTTCTGTACAAAAACTCCATCATTTTTTGTTTTTCCCGGTCCAAATCGATATCCCGGAATAATTCCGGATGGACCCATTTGGCCGTTAGTTTGACGGCATAGATGAATTTGAGGGTCCAGAGGTCGCACCAGAATACCTCCGGAAACTCATGGACCCGCCTTTCCCGAACCGCTTTGATCCGTTTCCACTGGGGGTCCTGGATAATGTCCCGGGGATTCTTTTTTTCATTGTACCACATGAGGATCAGATCCGGGTCCCAGGAAAGGACCCGTTCCAGGTTGACCACCAGGTGTTCCTGGGGGAGGGCCGCGCAGACATTGCGCCCGCCGGCCAGTCGGATCAGGTCATTGACCGTGCTTTCGCCGCAGGAGGTTTCCAGGTTTCCCTGAGCCCACATGTAGTAGACCCCGGGGCGTTTATCTGCCGGGATTCCGGAGGTCCGGGAGATGAAGCGGGACAGCTCATCTCTGGTATAGGCAACCAGCGCCTCGGCCCGCTTGGGGTTGCCGGTCAATTTCCCCAGGGCCTCGATTTCTTTATAGACGTCTTCCTTTCTCTGAATAAAGATACCATAGACCGGAATGCCTTTTTCTTCCAGAGAATTGATGGCCTCGGTCTGCTGGGACCAAATAATCACCAAGTCCGGCTTGAGGGCCACCACGCTTTCCAGATTAACGAAATCCCAGTTGCCGGGTGCCGGGAGTTTCTTCTCTTTTATGCGGGCGTCCAGGGCGGCGTAATGGGGGAACACATTCCCGGTATAGATGTTCCGGGAAAGGCCGACCACCCGCTGCTCCTCCCCCAGCATGAAAATCCCACTCAGGGCGCTTTCGATCAGACAGACAATGCGCCGGACCGGTGCCTCGAACCGCAGGGTCTTGCCCCGAAAGTCGGTGACCACGATCGGTTTGGGCGGTTCGGTCGCCCGGGCCGGCGGGAGAACCATCAGGGATCCCCAGACGATGACCAGGACCAGGAAGGCAAGCATTTTTTGATTCATCGGCTCTGAATGTCCAAACCCGGAGGGGACTCGGGAAAGATGAAAATTACCAATAACCACGCTGTCATTGCGAGGAGCGAAGCGACGAAGCAATCCCCCAAGCAGCTTAAAAACTTTCCCAGACTGAACCGGGGGATTGCTTCCCCCGGATCGTGTCCGGGGTCGCAATGACGCTCCCGTTTCCGCTTATTTAGATACTAAAACTGTACCTCTACATTCCCCAAGACCGAGAAGCCCGGGTCCTGAAACTGCCAGGGCATGTCATACTGGTTGTTGGTCAGGTTGTTAAGGTCGAAGTTCAGTAAACCCTTGTTGTTGGCCGTCTTCCAGAGGCCCATACTGGCCTTCAGATTGATGATCTGGTAGGGTCCAAAGGATTGTCGAGTGCTTTTGGAGGTGCTGTCATAATAAGTGCCTACCAGACGCAGGTACGGCGACAGGGTAATATCATAAGGCAAATAGGCGGTGACGCCCAGGTTGGCCACATAATTCGGGACGAAAGGCACATTGCTGCCGTCCTGATCCTTATCCACATTGTTCTCAATGTGGGTTTGGGTATAGGTATAATTGGCAAACCATTCAGCGTACTTCTCAAACCGGTGTTTGATTTCCAGCTCGAACCCGTACGAGGTGGATTTTCCCGCATTGACCGATTGGCTCTGGGAGGGGTTGTCGCTTACCCGGTTATCGACGATGGCATCATCCACCTGGTTGTAGAAGCCCCGAACCCCGATGACCATGTTTTTCAGGGGCCGGATATCCAGACCCAGGTCCGAACCAATGCCGCTCTCCGGTTTCAGATTGGGATTGGGAAGCTGTCCGTTCTTGCCCGCCACCCCTATGTCCGAGGCCAAGAGGGTCCCGCCGACCGATTTGGCCGAGGGGGCCTGAAAGCTGCTGCCTACGTTGGCATAAGCCGAGAGGGCGGATAGCGCGTTGAAGCGGACCCCGGCGCTGTACAGGAATTTGTCCCAGGACTTTTCTTTATCCTGGGGTACGGTCCCGCCAATCAGGTCAAACGTGCTTTGGGTATAGTTGTATCGTCCGCCCAGGCGGAATACCCATTTCTCCCAGCCCAGTTCCTCCTGGACATAGATCCCGGTGGCGGCTGCCTTCGAATCGTTGTTCTTGGTTTTCAGACCGTTGGTCTCGGCATAGGTTTCATAGGTCGCATTCTGGTAGTCGGCGCCGAAGGTCAACAGGCTGTCCTTCCAGTGCTTCAGGTTGAAGGTCAGATCCAAGGGGATGATCTGTTGTTTCACCCCGTCGTGCTCGCGCAGGGCCAGGTTCGGGGGGTAGTTATCTTCTCCCCAGCGGCGGTCATAGCTGCGGTAACCGGCCTTGAACTGGGTATTCAACCAGTCATTGATCTGGTTGTTGTAAGCGGCGTTGATCGTATCGTAGTTGTGGTCGAAGTCCCGATTCGGGCGGCCCACATCCCCCGTCGTCTGGTAATGATTAGCGAACAGGGAAACCCGGTGGTCTTCGCGGTCGAATAAATAGGTGGTCTTGAAATAGAGCCGGGCCTTCTGATATTCGGGATTGTCGATCATGTTAAGCCAGGAATTGGCGGTTCCGTAGTTGGTGTAATCGGATTTCTCATAGTTGGCGCCCAGGAAATAATGAAAATTCCCGGACTTCCCCTGGCTATAGGCCCGTGCCTGATAGGTGTTCCAGGACCCGTACCCCAGGGCGATCCGGGTCAGAGGCTGATCGATGATGTCTCGCAGGATCAGGTTGGTAATGCCGGACAGGGGCGACTGGGTACCGGCGAAATCCTGGGACAGGTAGTTGGAATACATGACCGCCGCCGGTCCCCGGTGCACTTCAGCCCTTTCAAAGGCCCAAGGATCCAGGCCCATGGTATCCATGAAGGAGTCGATTCCCAAACCATCCAGCAGGTACCCGTTGTATTTGGGACCCAATCCACCGTAGGAACCCCAATTGGCGTCATTGCGCGACAAGGCGTTGACAAAGGTCCCGGGTTGGTATTGAAATATCTCGGCCACGTTTTCGTTTCCCAAAGGGATCTGATTGATCTGTTTGTCTGTAATCACGTCGACTTTCTGAGTTATTTTTTCCTCTTTTTGCGGGACCTTGGAGGCGGTAACCACGACGTCTTCCAGGGTATAGGACTTTTTATCTTCCTTTTTTAGTTCCGTTTCATCGGCCTGGACCGGCAGAGCCCAGAGGGCAGCCAGTCCGGTTATCAACAGCCATTTGAACAGCTTCATAGGACCTCCTATAAATGATGTTTTTGGTCCTCCAGTTCGGCTATAATGGTCCTGGAGGAAAATAATAGGTTATCGGCCGAATTTTTTCTCCCGGGCGGGGGGTCTCTCCCCAGGTGCTCCCTGCCCGCTTCATTGCAATCATTCAGTAGCTTGGCGCCCCTTCGGTCACCTCCTTTCGGTCAAATGGAACTCTACTTGTCGTCACGGGTTCTTTTCCAGCGCCAGATAAGAAAACGGAAATCAACACTTCTTCCTTTCTTTCCCGGAAGCGCATTTCCGGCGAGACGCCGGGTCCGGCGGAGTTTCGTGGATCGAAGGCAATCCTTTTTCTGTGCCCTTCCTCTTTTTTTTGTCGGACTTTAAAAACATGATCGCCTTTTCGAGGGGCTGGTTCTGGAGAAATATATTATCTTCGGCCGTTCGGATCAGCCGGGCCGTTTCCAACCCGTTCCAGCGCTCGGCCTCCTCCGCCATACGCTCCAGCATCTCCGTGTGTTCCAGATTGTGGTGAACATAACGCTCCAGCCGGATGATCAATTTCTCCTTCCGGGAAGGGGGCCCTTTGGCCGGGGTCATTAGGTGGACGTGGGACCCAGGTCCGTGTTCATGGTAGGCGGTCGTTTTTTTTGAGACCATATTTCTTCTCCTCTTCAGTGCAATCTCCACCTGTCAGCGGCGGAGGACAAGTGGTGGACGCAGAAAATTATTCCTCAAAAAAAATCTTATGATTGACCAGGTTCATCCCCTTGAGGCGGCCCCGGATGATTTTCTGTTCTCCAAAAATGCTGACCAGGCGGAAGCCGTCCGGTTCTTCCGGTTCCACCAGATCAACGGACTCCAGGATTAATTGCTCTTCTCCGTCCTTAATCACGTAGGCATTGGCTTCACACATTGTTCAATACCTCCTTTATCTTTTTTCCCACCGCCATCTGAACCAGATGGGGCAGGGGCTCCTTGACCACCCCGACGACCTCCACTTTTTCCTGGGATAAGGGGATCAGGATCTTAACTGCGGGTGCTGAGGTAACGGCCTCGGCTATCCGCGGCGTGACCTCTCCCAGCATAGCGTTGGCCCAGGTGACGGCTATTGGGCCGACGATGCAGTCGGCCTGGAGGACTGACCGGCAGATAGCGTTTTCCCCGGTGGCGCCTTTATTAGCTCCGGCCTTGAGCATCTGGGCTGTGGCCACGGCGTTGGTTCCCAGAGCGATTAACTGCACCGTATCGCCATAAGCCTCCCGCAGGTATTTGATCAGGACGACTCCGATACCCCCACCCTGACCGTCGATAACGCAGATACATTTAAGCATAACCGATACAGCTATTATCCTTTCTTATTAAACCGCCATGTCCGGGGTGACACCCATGAAGCAAGAAAATTCAACCGTAAAATTACCGAACTCGTCATCCTGAGTGAAGCGAAGGATCTCGTCTTTAGAGCCCAAAGCTTGCTAGGGGGATTCTTCACCTCCCCAGCGTCCAGAAAAAGATCCGGACGGCCGCCCGTTCTTTCAGCCACCAATGGCCCTCTTCGTAGGAAAGGCGGCGGAAGAGGCTTCGTCGTTCTTCCGGACCAGGCGGGCGGCCGAAACAGGCTTCCCAATGGGCCGGGACTTCCGACAGGTCATGGTAGCCAAAGTGGCTGTCGGTCTCATAACTTCGCAACAATTCCAAAACGTAACCTGGTTGATTGAGGTTGAACAGTCCCGAGGCCCCTTCCTCAGCCACCACCAGCACCCGCCTCGGCTTCAGGGCGAATATTTTGGCGAGCGCCTTTCGAAAACCTCCGGCCGTCAGGTGGAGGCTGTTGCAGGCCAGCACCAGGTCGTACGGCTCACCGTCCGACCCGTTGTATTTCTCCCAGGTTTTCTTCGACACCAGCGGGCCCGGGACCCTCAGGCGGCGGACCTCGGCGAACAAGTCCTCCCGAAGCCTTTCCGCGGGTTCGAGGGCGGTGACCCGGCACCCCCATTGGCTCAGGGGCAGGGCCAGCACCCCGTCGGCGGCGCCGATATCCAGGACCCGCCATCCCGGTCGGACCAGGAACTTCAGCGCTTCAATAATCGGCTGATGATAGTTGTTGTGAGTCCGCCAGCGCTGATACCATTGGGCGTACCCGTTCCAGTAATCAACCGCTGCCGGAATTGGGCAAGATGTCATGCTTTCAAACCCGGAAATAAAAAAGCCATGGAAACCCACCTTCCTGGTGGAGCCTTCATGGCTATCTATTTTCCTGGCCTAATAACCGACCCGATTGCCCAGGCGGTTAATCTTTTTTAGAGGTTGGATTTAGTGAAAATCTTCCGTTCTTCGGAAGCGGTTGGTCCTACGATCTCTTTTTTAATTCAACGCTGTCCGACTGTCAAGTTTTTTCCCAACTTTAAAGTCAAGATAAGACTTGGGGGAATTTGTTGTTTTCCCCTTATCAGCACCGGCTCAGGGGGGACGGTTCCATCAGGGGAGGCTCATTTCTTCTTGACCCAAATGATCAGTCGTTCTATTATGAAAAAATAAATTCTCCATAGAAAATATATTCATTATGACCAAGGAGGGCGTTATGTCATTAGAAGGAAAACTGGCATTGGTAACAGGCGCTTCCAGGCCCAAAGGCATCGGGAGGCACGCTGCCCTGACGCTCGCGAGACAGGGGGCGGATGTAGTGGTAACCGGCTTTCATCACCTGGAAGGGGCAGAGGCCCTGGCAGAAGAGATTAAGGCTATGGGCCGGAAAGCTATGGCCGTCCGGATGGATGCGAGTGTGGCCGCCGATGTGGCCAAAGGCTTTGCGGCCATTAAGGCGGAGCTTGGGCCCGTTGATATTGTGGTGAACAATGCCGCCCTGATGGGGCACAACATCAGCATTGCCAAGACCACCACGGAAGAATGGGATTATGAAGTGAAGCTCTGTCTCAATTCCGCGTTCTATTGCCTTAAAGAGGCCTGGGCGGACATGTGCGCCAAGAAGTGGGGCCGCATCGTCAATATGACCTCAGTGGCCGGGGTTCTGGGCGGCGCGGGGCAGACGAGCTATGGGGCGGCCAAGGCCGGTCTCATTGCCCTGGCCAAGTCGGCGGCCCTGGAGGGTGCGCGGTTCAATATCACGGCCAACAGCGTGCTCATCGGCATCTGTGCCACGGATGGCTATGATCTGCTCCCCGAGCCGGTCCGTCAGGCCGTGGAGAAAAAGACGGTCTTCCGCAGACCGGCCCATCCCCAGGAAATCGCCGATGCCATCGCCTACCTATGCTCAGACAGCGCCGCCTATATGACGGGATCCATCATGAATCTGATGGGCGGTCTGGATCTGTTTGTGTTTTAAACGTTGGAGGTGGAGATGGACTATGAAACCTTGCTGGTTGAAAAAGAGGGAAATATTGCGGTCGTCAAGCTGAACCGACCTCCCGTAAATTCCTTCAATGTCAAAATGTATCAAGACCTGTATGACGTTTTTGACGATCTCGAAAAAGACGAATCGGTTAAGGCGGTTATCCTGACTGGGACCGGCGATAAAGCCTTTGCGGCGGGTCTCGATGTAAAGGAAGTGGCCGGGAAATCGATACCGGATTATTTTGCCTTTCGGAATGTCTCCCGAAGGTGTCTCGACAAGGTCGCCGGTATTGAAAAACCCACCATCGCCGCAATCTTTGGCTTTGTTTTGGGCGGCGGCTGTGAGCTGGCCCTGGCCTGTGATCTGAGGATTGCGGCCGGCGATACTTCCATAGGCTGTCCGGAGATTAATTTGGGCATCATCCCAGGCTCAGGCGGTACCCAGAGGCTCCCCAGGTTGATCGGCATCGCCAAAGCCAAGGAACTTTTGTTTATGGGGGATACGGTTAATGCCGAGGAAGCTTGTTCCCTGGGCCTGGTGAATAAGGTCGTGGGCAAAGAGGCCCTACTGGAAGAGGCGAAAGCCTGGGCGAAAAAGCTGGCCTCTAAACCAAAGGTAGCCCTGAGTCTCCTTAAGAATACCATAGATACTGGAATGAATATGGATCTTCAGTCGGCGATAACCTATGAGAATAATTGTTTTGTCATCGCCTATGTTTCCGAAGACGGCCGAGAGGGCTTCCAGGCGTTTATAGATAAACGGAAACCGAGTTTTAAAGATAGATGAGCTGGCCTAGAATTAAAGATCGGTATTTGGCCTGGCTGGACTTACCTGTTTTATCTATAGCTGGCCCAAACGTAGAGGCCTTTGATGCCTCCCGGGCCGGACCTGCCTCCGAAATGATTTGAATACACGGGGGCCGGATTGGAACCTAAAAAGAAATTGGGATGAAAAAATTCCTTTCCCAATTTCCCAATTTCCTTTATATTGCCATTAAGATATGCGGCTTGTTAAAAAATACCAATCAAAATTTGCGCTTTTCCTGCTCCTCTGTTTTGTTCTCTCCATTCTGGGACTCGCCTTTCATCACCACCAGGATGGCGTCCCCCATGATGATTGTTCCCTCTGCTTTAATGTCCTCCACCAAGCCAATGTGGCGTTAGCCGATGTTCCTTATATTGCACTGATAATTTTCGTTATTTTCCTTATCTTATGCGAAAAAACGATCGCCTATCGCGGTCTTTCCCACGCTCTTTATTCAAATCGAGCTCCCCCCGCGTAGTTTCCTAAAGCCAAAACGACTTTGCTCTAAGAATCCAAGAGACCTTTCATCAGAAAACTGAATAAGTGGAGGTGCCATCATGAAGACCATGATTACACTTGTCGTATTGGTGTTTTTATCGTTTTCGACAAGCCTGTTTGCTCAGACATCGGATGATCGAATAAAAATTCTTGAGGAGACTCTCAAAAAACAGGAACAAGCCCTTTCTGAGCAACGAAAGATGATTGAAGAATTAAAAGCGACCATCAAACAGACCCAGTCTCCTGCTTCCTCCGCTGGAACCGCCACGAATCAACCCGTAGCGCCCGTACAGATGCAGCAGCAAGTACAGGAGTTGAAAGAGAAGGTGGATCAGGTAGCCGAAGCGCAAAAGAAGACCCTGCCCAGCGAGTTCAACCCGTCCATCGGGCTCGTGGGTGAAACGGTTTTCTCCTACCGGAGCCAGGGAAAGAATGACACGGGCAGCGACCGGCCCGGCGGGTTCGACGTCTTCCAGCGTTCGGTAGAACTGAACCTGGCCGCCTCGGTCGATCCCTTTGCTCGCGGTTATGCGGTGATCAATGCTTCCGCCGACCCGATTACCGGCGAATCAGCCGCCACCGTGGAGGAGGCGGCCATTGTCACGACCTCGCTGCCCTGGAACCTGACGGTGCAGGGGGGACGATTCTTTGGTGAATTTGGTCGGTTGGCATACATCCACGATCATGAACTGCCCTTTGTGAACCGTCCGCTGGTGCTCGATCGATACATCGGCGGCGAATCGAAAACAGACGGGATTCAGGTCAATTACCTGCTGCCGATCCCGCATTACGTGAGTCTGACCGTGGGCGCGGGTGATCAGTTCGGTGATGCACCTAATAATGTCGGCGATTTCCGCGCCTTCAGCGGGTTGAACTTTTGGGGCCGCGCCTCCACCTATTTTGACCTGACCCCCGACATTTCCTTTGAACCCGGCCTCTCGGGGCTGTGGAATCCGAGTGCCAATGACCGTGGAGGCCCGCTGCTTCAACCAGACGGCAGCACGCTCTCCGAACGGGAACGCCGTCTGTACGGAGCAGACTTCGTGCTGAGCTGGCGGCCGTTGCGCAACAATCAGTTCCAGAGCCTCACTTGGGGAACGGAAGTGCTCTATAGCGACAACCGCTATGACGTTCAGGCCGCCGGCGGCGACCTTTTCAGCCGCTCCGTGGGGTCCTGGGGTCTGTATTCGTATCTCGCTTACAAATTCCATCGGGAATGGACAGCCGGGTTCGCCTATGACTGGGTGGAGAGCGCGCAGAATAACGAAGCCAAGACCTCCGCCTACTCTCCCTACCTCACCTGGTCCTTGAGCCACTGGAATCAACTGCGCCTTCAATACACCCACACCGATAACAATGCCGCGACCGGCCTACGCCCCGATGATGCCGTTTATCTGCAATGGACCTGGATCATCGGCTCACACGCGCATGGCTGGCAACAACGTTGACCCGGAAAAGGAGGACCTCAACATGAAATCAAGATTATTCTTTATCATAACGATCATCGTCCTCATCGGGATCGGGTCCGGGTGGGCCCTGCCTGCTCAGGGAGCTAAAATCCGTATCGTTACGACCCTGACCGACCTGGCGGATCTGACGCGAGCCGTCGGCGGGGATTTGGTCGAGGTGCGCAGCCTGGCCACGGGCATCGAAGACACCCACGGGGTCCCGATGAAACCCAGCTTCGTGCCGGTAATGAACCGGGCGGACCTCTTGATCCTGATCGGGTTCGATTGCGAGCACGCCTTCCTGCCCGCGCTGCTGGAAGCCAGCAAGAATCCGCGAATCCAGATCGGTACCCCCGGCTACGTGGACTGCTCGAAGGGCATCATCCCCCGCGATGTACCCCGGTCGACCGGGCACTACGAGGGCGACGTCCATCCCTACGGCAACCCGCACTACATGCTCGACCCGGTATTGGCCAAGACCGCGGTCGAGAATATTACCAACGCCCTGGTAACCTTCGCCCCCCAATATAAAGGAGAATTCATACGCAATCGCGGCGCCTATCTCGGCAGGCTCAACGCCAAGATTGCCGAGTGGGAGAAAGAAGCCAAACCGCTCAAAGGCGTCAAGTTCGTATCCTACCACGAGCATTGGCCCTATTTCGCGGAGCGCTTTGGCCTGGACTATTTCGGCACGATTGAACTGAAGCCGGGTATCGATCCGACGGCCCGTCATATCGAGGAATTGATCACCGAGATGAAAGCCAAGCATGTTCCGATCGTCGTACGGGAGCCGCAGTTTCCCGAAAAGGTCCCGAAACGCATCGCCGAACAGACCGGGGCAACCCTGATTACCTTGCCCATCATGCCGGGCGGCGTACCGGGTACGGAGACCTACATCAAGATGATGGACTACATCATTCACACCCTGGTCACTGCCATTCAAGGCAGGAAATAAACCTAGCCAAAAAAATTTGAAATTTTTTTGGCTGTAACAAAAACCACTTTAAAAGACAAATTCTCAGAACAATGGATGTTAGAATCTAAGGAGCGGGGGATCCACCGGGCCTGGTCCGGGCGGATCCCCTTGAAAGACCCATGGAAGAAACACTGATCACACTGGACAACTTGAGTATAGGCTATAACGGGCAGTCGGTATTGTCCGGAATTTCGCTCTCCCTTATCCGGGCCAGCTTCACCGCCATTCTGGGTATCAACGGTTCGGGTAAATCGACCCTGCTTAAGACGATACTTGGCCTGCTTCCCCCCATCGCGGGCCGCCTGGACTCCGGACCGCTCGTCTTCGGTTACGTCCCTCAAGCCAGTCAGTTCGATCCGGTTTATCTGTTGACCGGGTTCGAGGTAGCCCTGATGGGCGCCTACGGGCGCGTCCGACCCGGGCATTTTGTCCCGCCGACCGAACGGGCCTTCACGCGGGAATGCCTGGGCGCGGCCGGTGCGGAAGCCTTTGCCGAGAAACGCTTTGCCGAGCTCTCCGGCGGCCAGAAGCAACGAGTGCTCATCGCCCGAGCCCTGACGACGCGTCCCGACGTCCTGGTGCTCGACGAACCCACCGCGGGTGTGGACCAAGCCGCGACCAAGGCGGTGCTGGATTTTATTGTCCAGATCCGTAAGGAAAAGAAGATCACCATATTGCTCGTCACCCACGACTTCACGGTGGTGCGCCGTCACGCCGAGCAAGTCATCTGGCTTCACGAGGGCCGGGTGCTCCACGGTCCCACAGACGAACTGCTCACCCGGGAGAGGATGGCGGAAATGTTTAAAATGGAGATCGGTTGACATGGAAACGTTATTTCAGATGCTCTCACCCGATTTTCTGCTGCGTAACTCGGTTTATGCCAGCGTGCTCGTCGGGTTCGCTTGCCCCCTCGTCGGTGTGTTTCTGGTGATGCGCCGGTTGGTGTTCATGGGTGTAGCCCTGCCGCAGATTTCCTCTACGGGCATTGCTATCACCCTCTCGTTTCCCTTATGGTTCGGATTCAAGCTGACCGATCACGGCTCGCAAAGTGCCCACGTGCTGGCTTTTGTTGGCTCGACGATCTTCTCCTTAACCGCAATCCTGGTACTGGCCTTTCTGGAACGACGCGGGGGCGGTCTGCCCGAGGGTCGACTTGGCACCACCTACGTCGTGGCCTCCGCCTTGAGCATCCTGTTGCTGTCAAAAAACCCCTACGGCGAAATCGGCTGGCTGGACCTGCTGAAGGGAGAGGTCATTACCATCTCCAATTTCGATCTCGGGCTGACCTTAGCCACCCTGACCCTCGTTCTCGCCGTGCTCGGCCTGTTCCACAAGGAGTTGCTCCTCGTCTCGTTCGACCGCGTGCTGGCCATTACCCTTCGCAAAAATGTCGTTTTCTGGGACGTGTTGCTTTATTTACTGATCGGCCTGACCGTGTCCATGGCCGTTCTCAGTGTCGGTCCGCTGATCGCCTTCGGGTTTCTGCTGATTCCCGCGCTGACGGCGCATCTGTTCGCCCGGAATATGCGCCATTTCACGACGCTGGCCTCTTTGATCGGCGGCACGGCCGCCTTTCTCGGCTTCTGGATCGCCTATCAATGGGATTTACCGGTCGGCCCGACCGATGTGGTGCTCCTGGGCCTGCTCTACGCCCTAGCCGGAATTATCTCCAAGCTGCTCTCCGGCGGCCCACGACGGTCTCACCAGGCTTAGACTGAACCGTTTGCGCGTTCGCCCATTTTACCTCCTATTAAATTCGATGGAACAAAATCCTGGCCGATACGTTATTATAGTGTATGGGCCTCAAAGACCAGCGAGATGAACCCGCTTTAATTAGGCATTTCCAAGACGGCGATCTATCGATTTTCGAAATAATCATCAAAAAATATCAAGATAGAATCTATAATCTTTGCCGTTATCTCCTTAGAAATCCTCAAGACGCGGAAGATGCCGCCCAGGAGGTATTCCTTAAAGGTTACCGCAAGTTAAAACATTTTAAACCCGAATCCTCGCTATATACCTGGCTTTACCGTATTGGGGTCAATACCTGCCTCGACCACAAGAGAAAATTTCGGCCCGAACCCCTAAAAAATGAATCTCAGGCCGAGGTCCTGGCTTCAACCGAGGCGTCTCCGGAGTAGCGGTACCAATCGAAGGAAATCGGTCGGGCCATCCAGGCGGCCCTGGACCGATTGCCCTGGGATTCGAGAGCCGTTATCGTCCTGCGGGAGATGGAAGGGCTTTCCTGTGAGGATATGGATGAGGTGCCACATACCTCAGATGGAACAATAAAATCAAGGATCTCAAGAGCGAGAGAAGAGTTGCTCAAGCTCCTGCAAAAAAATACGAAACAAGGAAAGGTATTTGGAACAATATCGAATCTTAATCGTTTAAGAATATGGAGAGAGAAAAAAGGAAGAATACGCTAAATCTCTCTACGATCCCGCTAATATGTGTATTCCGGACCACAGTGACCACTCATTCCGATCGAAACTGACCAGTGATTCCGGAGCAAACTGACCACCGATTCCGGCGGGAAACTGACCAGTAAAACAGCTAGGCCGGAATCGAAGCAGTTAACAGCGGCGCAGGATAAAATCTGGTGCTACCCTGCCTCCCAACTCAACAGGGGAGGTAACGGGAATGGCCAATCGGAGGTTATCCATGCGCAAGATCAAAGAAGTTTTATGTTTACGTTGGGAGGTGGGATTAGGGCGTCGCCGTTGAAAGGGAAGCGGGCGATCGAATACCACCCGCTTTTTTATTACTTGCTCTCCCGCTACGCTTTCAATCTGATCGGTTCGATAGAGCCTAAACCTGGTATCCCTCCCTCAGCCAAGCATCTGGAAGGGCTGGCCGAAAAGGCCAAGCAACAAGGCTTGGACTTTTCCTGATCCAGGATCTCTTATCTTTCCGAAAAAACGGGAATCCCGGTAACAACCCTGCCCCACGATGTCGGGGCGGTCCCGGAGGCGACGGATCTGGTGATGCTGTTTGAAACAATCGTTAAACGGCTGGGAAGGTAGATGGGAATTCTATTTTCAGCCTTCCTGCTGTCCCTGGTACTGGTGGGAATCCATGCCTACTTCGGCCTGGAGATCATTCGCCGAGGGATCATTTTTACCGACCTGGCTGTCGGGCAGGCGGCCGGTATCTTTACGGGTGTTCTCTCCTGGCCGCCCTGCTGGGGGCTTGGTGTATTTCCCTGGCTTCCAGGAGAGGTAGATTCCCGGAGGCCTTTATCGGCCTGGTGTATGCCCTGGGTATCTCCGCCGTGTTCCCGCTGTTGTCTAAGTCGCCCCACGGGGCGGAAGAATTCCAGCGGTTGCTGGTCAGCGACCTTTTGTATGTTTCACTGGACCAGGTGGGGCTGACGGCCGGGTTATACGCGCTGATCGGTCTGGCCCTCTGGGGTCTGACCCGGCTCGGAGAAGGCCGCCTGCGCCATACCGGATTCTTCCTTCTCTTTGCCCTGACGATTACCAGTTCGGTGAAGCTGGCCGGGGTCCTGGTAGTCTTCGCCCTGCTGGTGGGGCCGGCGCTGGTGGCCATCACCCTGTTCGATAAGCATCGGCTCTGGATCGCCTGGCTTTACGGATTAATAATTAACTTAGGGGGTACCCTGGCTTCGTACTATTTTGATCTGCCGACCGGGCAAACCCTGGTATTTTTTCAGGCCTTTCTGGGGGCGGCAATCTATTTCGCCGGGAGCCGAAGGGTGAGATCCGGCGGCATTTTTTCTTGACTTGACCACTTTAATTGACTATTTTCTGAGAAGAAGGGGGTGGTCAGATGAAGACCATGGCCATAAGTAAATTTAAGGCCCAGGCGTTAAAAGTACTAAACGAGGTGGCCAGATCCAAAGAACCCATCGTCATAACCAAAAGGGGAAGCCCTTTGGCCCAAGTGGTGGCCTTTCGAAAATCGGAAATGAAATCAACGCCAGGCAAACTCGCCAATGCTTTCGTCTTCGAAAAGGATATCGTCACCCCGCTGGGGGAAGAATTGTGGGAAGCCGGTCAATGAAATACCTACTCGATACCCATACCTGGGTTTGGTGGAATATGCGCCCCCAAAATTTATCGCGGAAAGTCACAAAACTGATTGAGAATGAAGACGAATACGATGAACTTCTTTTGTCGGTCATTTCACCCTGGGAATTTTGTAAGCTTTTAGAAAAAGGGAAGATCGGCATATCTTATAATCCGGAGGAGTGGGTCGCCGGCGCGTTGGAAATGCCGAAGCTCAGACTTGTCCAGCTTACCTCCAGGATCGCCTATCGCTCAACGGTACTGCCAAGGCCATTCCATAACGACCCGGCTGATCAGATCATCGTGGCCACGGCGCGAGAAGAAAAGGCCACGATTTTTACCAAGGACCAAAGAATTTTGAATTATCGACATGTTCAAAGTCTTTGGTAAACCCATCAGGGGATCGCTTCCTTTTTGATTAGGCAATTCAAAGACGGCGATCAATCGATCTTCGAGTGGATCGTCAAATATTAAGATAGAATCTATAACCTCTGCCGCTGCCTGCTGGTCCATCCTCGGGATGCCGAGGATGCCGCCCAAGAGGTATTTATTAAAGCCTACCGGAAGTTAATGGATTTCAGACCTGAATCCTCTCTTTACTCCTGGCTATACCGCATTGGAGTGAATACCTGTCTCGACCACAAAAGAAAATCTCGCCCCGAACCCCTCAAAAATGAATCTCAGGCCGAGGACCTGGCTTCAACCGAGGCGTCCTCGGAGCAATGCTACCAATCGAAGAAGACCTGTCAGTCCATCCAGATGGTCCTGGACCAATTGCCCGGCCTTTAGAGGGCCAATATCGTTCTGGGGGATATCGAAGGACTTTCTTGCGAAGCAAACGCCAAGGTGCTGCCTACCTCAGATGGGACAATAAAATCAAGGATCTCAAGAGCGAGAGAAGAGTTGCTCAAGCTCCTGCAAAAAAAAACGAAACAACGAAAGTTTTTTGGAACAATATCGAATCTCAATCGTTAAAGAATATGGGGTTAATGAGAATAGATTTGCACGAAAGGACTCGAAAGAGGAGTGCTATGCCCTTGACAGCAAGAAAGCTGGGAGACTGGTCAAAGGATATGGCCCCGGCTTTGGCGGTCTTCCTGACCACCATCATTTTTTCCGCGGTTTATGATAAATCCAGGTCGTTCACAATTTGGCTGGCCCTATCTCAGACCGCGCTCCGGTTCCTGCGCTTCGCCGCCCTTCTCTGTATCCCGCTTTTCACCTTGCCGAAAATCTACGCCTTCCTCACTCTCCTTGGGAATTATTCAACGGCCGAGGCTTTTTTCTTTATCTTCAAGATCGCTGTTGTCCTCTATCCTCCTCTCGCGGTATTTGCGGTTCTTCATGCCTATTTTATAAGAACCAGAGCCGGGCTGTTTTCGAAGAGCTACCTGAGGAGAGGCGCCATCCGGCAGGACGAAAAGTGACGGACCCGTGGCCTTTTCCGACGACCTAGACCTGATCCGACGCTTCAAGGGCGGCGACCGTCCGGCCTTCGAGGAGCTTCTCCGCAAATATCAAGACAGGATATACAACCTCTGCCGCTACATGCTTCTGGATGCCGAAGAAGCCCAGGATGCAGCGCAGGACAGTTTTCTCAAGGCGTATGTCGCTCTCAAGAATTTTAAGCCGGACGTCGCTTTTTACACCTGGCTTTACCGCATCGCCGTCAATACCTGTCTTGACTATAAAAAAAAGTCACGCCCCGAGCCTTGCGAAGATGAATCTGCCGTCGACAACCTACCCACCCACCAACCTTCTCCTGAACGGTTGGTCCAATCAAAGGAAACCGGCCGGCTGATAGAGACCGCACTCCGTAGTCTCTCGAAGAAGTTTCGAACGGTGATTGTCCTGAAGGAGATCGAGGGACTTTCCTATGAAGAGATTGCCGAGGCATTACCGGCTTCCATCGGAACCGTGAAATCGAGGCTATCAAGGGCGCGGGAGGAGTTGCGCAGGCTCCTGCAAAAAAAGGGTTGAAACGAAGAAGAATTTTGGGAACAAAATCGAATCTCAGTCGTTTAACAGTATGGAGGGAGAAAAAATGAAGTGCTCACAAATAAAAAAAATGATCTCCCCGTTTGTGGACGATGAACTCGGTCCTGACCAAGCGAAGATATTCATCTCCCACATTGAAGGATGTCCGGCTTGCCAAGAAGCGCTGGAAGAGACCAAGTCCATGCGTCAACTCTTTGGCCCTGCAGAAAAGTTCGAGGCGCCTTATGGGTTTGCCACGAGGGTCATGGCCCGGATCGAAGAGAAAGAAACCCGCCCCTCCTTCTGGAGTTTCTTTACCCTCCACCCGGTCTTTCTGCGGGCGGTCCAAGTGGCCTTCGCCCTGGTCGTTATCTTTATCGGCATGGTCTCCGGCAACCTGCTCGTCACCGGCAAAACACCAGAAAGGCCCACGACCGTTCAGGAGTCATTTTCTCTCGATCTCTTTCAGGCCACACCTCCCAATTCGATCGGAGGCATCTATGTGGCTTTGGTCGGAGGCCACCGATGAAAGATAATCTCTTAAAGTATATCCTCATCGTCTCGCTCCTCTTGAATGCCTCGCTCCTAGGCACGGCGGCCTACACCCATTACCAGCAGTTTCGCACCTTTCGCGGGGCCCCGATTTTAAGATCGAGCGGTCTGCCGGGTCCGCCCGCCCCCTTTGGCCCGGGGATGCTTTTCGAAGAATTGTCCCTGAAACCCGAGCAAGTTAAGCGCTTCCAGGAAAAGGCGGCAGTGTTCCATAGCGCCCTGGTGAAGAAGAACCAGGAAGTGGGCCGGTTGAGGACTTCTCTGGTCGTCCTCATGGGGGCGGACCACCCCGATAATCAGGCCATCGAGGCGTCCATAAGCCATATTAATAAGATTCAGGAAGACATACAAAAGACCGTCGTTTCCCACATGCTTGAATTCAAGTCCATGCTCGGCCAGGAGCAGCAGAAAAAATTTCTGCATTTGATCGAGAGCGCCATGGCTCAGCGGCGGGGAGAGATATGTCCGTAAGGGAGGATGGTAATGAATTATCACTACTTGGCTAAGGAGCTCTATTACCAGAGGCGGAGGACGCTGGCGGCGATCATCGGTCTTTCCATAGGCATTGCCCTCCTGATCATCCTCAACGCCCTTTCCGCCGCCTATCGCCAGGCCGCCCGCGCCCCCCTGGAAGAGATCGGGGCCGATGTCACCGTCCAGCGGTCGGGAAATGTGCCGGAGCAACTTAGCGGGGTCGTTTTCCCTTGTTCGGCCGAGACCATCCGCGAGGCGCAGGTGAAAAAGATCGAAGGCCTGCCGGGGGTGAAAGGGGTAGGTACCGCCGTGCTCCTTTGGGTCTTTGATCCCCATAAGGCCTGGATCGTCCTGGGAATAGAACAGAACAATAGGGTCGGTCCGGCAACGCTTTCCCGTGCGGTGACCGAGGGACGGTTTCTTACGGAAGGTCGATCCGAAGCCCTCATTGAAGCGTCTTACGCCCGGCAGTTCGGCCTCAAGGTGGGGGATACCCTATCGGTGGCTAGCAAGTCGTTCCCGATCGTTGGATTGATCGATGCCTCCCGGGCCGCTAAAATCGCCGTGGCCAACGTCTATCTGCCTTTGGTGGAGGCGCAAAAAATGGCCGCCTCTTCCCCCCTGGTGCAATCCGTCTCCCCCTTCAGCCCGTCCGATGTCAATCTCCTTTTTATCAAAGCCGACCAGGAAAAGATTCCCGCTTTGGCCGTCGCCTTGCGAGGTCTCATCGGTAAAGGGGCGACCATCGCTACGCCCGAGTCCTTCCTGAAGCTCTTAGGCAGCCTCTTTGCCCTCTCGGATAAATTCACCTTGGCCGCCTCCCTGATTGCCGTCATCGTGGCCGTCTTGATTGCCTTTAAGACCATGGCCGGCAACATCACCGAGCGGACCCGGGAGATCGGCGTGCTCAAGGCGGTGGGTTGGACGAACCGGAACGTGGTGACGCAACTCCTCTCGGAGTCGATCGTCCAGTGCTTTCTGGCCGGCCTTCTGGGGTTGGCGCTGGCCCTCGTAATCACCTTTGGGTTGAGCTTCATGAAGGTCAATATCCCTATTCCCTGGGAAATGAGTCCCAAACCCCATTTTCTGCCGGGGGGCGGAGACCAGGTCTTCAAGACGCTTTCTCTCCCCGTGCACGTCTCGTGGGCTCTGGCCTGTTTTGCCCTCCTGCTTTCAGTCGTGATCGGCGGCGTGACCGGCGGGTTGCTCGGCCGAAGTATTTCAAAAATCAAACCAGCGGAGGTTTTACGACATGAATAACGGAACGATCTTAACCGGGGCCGGTCTCACCAAGAAATACGGTGATCTGACTGTGGTGCGGGATGTCTCGCTCTCTATAGCCACCGGGGAATTCGTCTGCCTGGCTGGAAAATCAGGCTCCGGAAAGACGACACTCTTGTCATTGCTTTCGGGACTGGAGCGCCCGACGGAGGGAAAGGTCATGCTGGACGGGAAGGAAATTACCAGCGCTACCGAGGATGAATTGGCCCTTTTCCGTCGGGATAACGTCGGTTTCATCTTTCAGTCTTTCAACCTGATCTCCACGCTCTCCGCCTGGGAGAATGTTGCCCTCCCGCTTTTTCCAATAAAGATGCCGGCGGAAGAGCGGGAAATGCGGGCCATGGAGCTCCTGGAGAAAATGGAGCTACTCCCCAGGTCGGACCATTTGCCCTCGGCCCTTTCCGGCGGCGAAAAACAAAGGGTGGCTATAGCCCGGGCGCTCATCAACCACCCCAAGATCCTCTTTGCCGATGAGCCGACCGGAAACCTGGACTCGGCCACCGGTGAGGCCATCCTGGAGATCCTGGAAAGACTTCATAGCCAAGAGGGAGTCACCATCCTGATGGTGACCCACGATGCTGAACTTGCCAAAACCGCGGATCGTCTGATCCGGATGCAAGATGGAAAGGTGGTCTCATGAAAAAAATTATTTTTGTGTGTTTTTTGGCCTTGGCCATTTTTAGCCTGGGGGGCAAAACCGAGGCGGCCACCTCGATCAAGATTGACGTGCTCTACATGAACCACGGCCCCCTCCTGGATACGCTCAACAAGATGAAGGGTATTTTTTCCACTTATGGCGACAAAATTATTGTGTCCTGGCATGACTTCGACACGGAAGAGGGAGAGCAGTTCAAGGCCAAAATGGGAATACGACAGCATATACCGCTGGTTATTTGGATAGACGGCCAACCCAAGTGGACCGTTGCCGGGAAGCCCATCGCCTTCACCGGCTTCCCTACGGGTTCAGGCCCGGCCTTCTTTCAAGGCAAATGGACAATGGAGGACCTCAAAGGTGCCCTCAACCTGGCAACGGGCAAAAAGTGAGCGGGCTATGAACTATCGATATGTACTGAATGAGCTTCGACACCATCATAACCGGACCTTGGTGAACGTCCTGGGTATTGCCATAGGGATCGCCCTCTTTGTGGCTATCAACTCCGTCTCGACGGCCTATCAAAAGGCAGTAAGCCTGCCTTTTAAAAACCTGGGTGCGGACCTCGTGGTCCAGAAACCCGAAAAGCGCGCGGTTAATGGGACTCAAACCGCCTACATCGATGCGGGGGATCCGCCTGCCCTTCTCGAACCAATTATTGCGGCCTGAAGAGGTTCGAAAACTGGCCTCCATAGACGGTGTGGGTTCCATGGCTTCTTCCTTGCTCCTCTGGGAGTTCGACCGGGGCGGTTTTCAGACTATTATGGGCGTAGACCTTTCCCAACCGAGCCTGGGACCGGTCAAGGTCAAGGAGTGGCTGAAAGAGGGCCGCTTCCCGAAGAAGGACGGAGAGATCGTCCTGGAAAAACACTATGCCAAATTCCATCGCACGGCCCTTGGCGGCACGATGCTGATCGAGGGCCGGCCCTTTACGGTGGTAGGCCTTCTGGAGATCAAAGAAGGCTCCCAGATCGCCTCGGCTAATATCTACCTTCCCTTGGCTGATGCCCAGAAGCTTCTTTCCGATGAGGCCAAGGGGGTCAACATCGTCTATCTGCGGCTCAACAACCCCTCGCTTCTAAGCCAGGTGAAGACGCAGATCGCCAAAGAAGTACCCGGTGTCTCCGTTACCAGTTCCGATTCTTTCCTGGAGCTGATGGGAGGCGTTTCTAAAATTTCCGACCAGTTTTCGCTCCTCGTATCCATTATCGCCCTCGGTGGGGCCATATTCCTGATCATCAAGACCATGCTGGCCAATCTCGTAGCCCGCTCCAGTGAAATCGGTATCCTGAAAGCGGTTGGCTGGACCGAGAAAGATGTCCAGAAGCAGCTCATGGGCGAGGCACTGCTGCAATCATTGGCCGGCGGTCTGGTCGGACTTATGGCCGGTTATGCCATCTCCTACGCCCTCGGGTTTCTCTCCATACCCGTCGCAACACCCTGGGAGATAAACCTTATGCCGGCCTTTGCCAAGGACACTGTGACCCAGGCGGCAACGGCCGTGAGGCTACCGGTCAGTCTCTCCGCAGGACTTACAGCCAGCGCCTTGGTGCTTTCGCTCGTGGCTGGCGGTCTGGCCAGTTTCTTCATGGGCCGGCGCACCTCGCGGATGAAGCCGGTGGATATTCTGAGGAAGCTGTAAAGGCTCAGTAAAGGCCAGGTAAGGTCATTGGACGACAAATATGTCGAGCATCCAGTAAAGGCTGTCCTTATGACGATTATCAGTAAAAACAAAGAGATAATAAAAGAAAACAAAATTTGAAATACAAGTCATGAAATCGAAAATCCTCATCTTAGTGGTGGTTATCCTTCTGGTTCCTTTGTTGGCCGGGGCAACACCCCTGAAATTGGCCTTAAAAATGGGGGCCGGTTGCCCATTCAAGCCAGGCCCAAAGATTGAACGGTGTAATCCGACTATTATTAATTCCAATTCAACCCCCGGTGATTTGGTCATAATGCATTTGTCTTTGGCCTCCATTTCTTCAACCTTACCCGCTTCTCCACAGATTCAGGTTATCGGCGTTATGACGGCCTTTCCCCTCGATGCCTTAACCACCTTTCCTCTTCGCTGTTAAGTTCAACTGCACCTCGCTTTTTTGCTTTCAAGATCAAACTCGTAATAATGATCCTGATTTTTCCATGACCTTCAACCAAGGGAAGGGAGAAGAGGACCCCTTTCCTTGGAATTAGCAAAAAAGGACGAAAGGAGGGAGCTTTGTGAGCCGGAATTCTCAAGATGTCAAGAAGGCGGACGGGAAGGATAAATTGTCGGCCTTGATCATCATGTTTCTCCTGGCAGCCCTGCTCTTTTTTCTTTTCATGCTCATGTCGACCGGTAAGGCCCTGGCTGAACCCTGGAGCAGAGGAATGGGATCGAGGCTTGGGCAGGGGTTCTTTGAGAATGACGGTTTGACGCCTGAGCAATCGGCCAAAATGGAGAAGATACACAAGGGCCACTGGAAGAAAATGGTCCCTCTTCGGCAAGAGCTTGGAGCTAAAAGATTGGAATTAAGGTTGCTCGACTCAAGTTCGAAAACAGAGGCGATCCGGATCTTCAGTCTTAGAAAAGGTATTCAAGAGTTCCAGGAAAAAATCCGGGAAAAGAATTTTAATTATCGGTTCAAATGCCGAGATCTCCTGACCCCCGGGCGACAAGAACCTGTTTCATCGTTCCGCCCTGGCCGCAGGTAGAAGGAAGGAAAGTTGATGAAGATTTTGAGTCTCGTGGCATTCGCGGCCTTGTTGTTTGTTTCCGGGGCGGGATTTTCCGGCGAGTCAGGAAACATCGCCGTGGCATCGAATGAAAAGAATCCCGGCTCGCCTGTAGCCGACAGGATGGGGCGCAGCCCCTTTTATCTGCTCTTTAACCGCGAGGGCAAATTCATAAAGGCGGTGGAAAACCCCAACTTCGGCAAAGGCCCGGCAGTAGGAGGCGCCTCGGCGATTGACGCCATTGGCTTCGATGAAAAGGGCGTGATGACAAGCGGAATACAAACCCCTTCTCGCGAAGAGAGGGATAGAACCTGGACCGGGTTCAGCGACTTCTTCATCAGAAACGGGATCAGGGTCGTCGTTGCCGGGGAGTTCGGGGATGAAATCGTAAAAGGTATGGGAATGAGAGGCATAAAATGCATTGCCTTTAAAGGGAGCGCGCAGGAAGCTGTCGATCATATTATGAAAAATTCGCCTCGGCCATAGCGTGTGGAAAAGGGGGGCAATCCTTTTGGTAAATGAAGTATATTTTATTTGAAAAGGAGGATGTTACAATGAAAAAGATCAAAAAGTGGTATTTAACTGTTCTTGCTTTGAGTTTTGCGGGCCTGGGGATTGTGGCTTGGGGCTACGGGCTCTCCTTCGGAGACGGCGGACCGCCCTTCGCCGGGCCACCTGCCGGTTTTCGCGGTCCCGTTACCGGTTCTGAGAGCTTTTCAGGTCCTCCAGCCGGGTTCGGACCTGGCGGCTTCGGCCCGGGGTTTAGACCGGGTTTCGGCCCTGGGTTCCAAGGTGGTTTCGGTCCCGGTCAGTATTTGGATCTTTCCGAGGAACAGTTGAACCAGATGAACGGACTGAGAAACAGCATCTATGGAGAGACAGAGGCCTTGAGAAATGACCTGACGCAGAAGCAACTCGAAATGCAGAAGCTCATGACAAACTTAAAAACCGATGAGGCGACATTGCAGGCGAAACAGAAAGAGATGTCCGCTTTGCGGGAGCAGCTCTTCGACAAGATGGCCCAGATTCCTCTCGAGATGCGGAAGATCCTCTCTCCCGAGCAGATCCAGAAGCTCGGCGGATCTCCCATGGGATTCGGCCGGATGCGGGGCCTAATGGGCGGCCCATTTATGGGGCCGGGTGTATTCTAAAAAATGGTCAGGGGAGGGGACGGTATAACGCCTCCCTTCCCCTGAAAGATGGTTTTTAACCCTGAATTTTTATAGTTTCCTTGGTGGAAAATCGAGCTGGTTTAAATCAATGTCACGACCACAATCATTATTAACAAAGTCATTATCCGATATAGATCCCTTGCGGGAAGAATTTGGTTGCGAGAAAGCACAGACGTCAGGGAAGACATCAGATTTCCTGGATTGGGTAATTGGGACATTCATTTGTCTGAGCCTCTTCATTTTAGTCTATGCCAGTCTTGCCGGGGGGGTCTTCAATTTCCTTACCCATTCAATTCAAGGGAATCACCGGATTGCTGCGGTCGTACGGCCCGGCATGCTCTGGGCCTTCATCGGCAGTCTTTTCATCGTTTTTCGGACCGTCCTTTGGTTCCATTACCGGGCCTATCCTAATGCCGATCCAAGCTTTGTGGGTTTTTCCTTATGCCCTTTTGACCATCCGCTCTCGTTCATGGATGACCCGATAAGAAAGGGAAAATGATTATAAATGATTGAAATGGGGTGAAGGACTGGTTATTATTCAAGGTGTCAAACCTGTTTAAAACACTATTTTTTAGGACAAATTTAAGGAGAAAAAATGGCGTTAGTAGTGGCAGAGAATTTACATAAAGACTACCGGTTGGGGGAGGTGACGGTCCAGGCGCTAAGAGGTTTGAGCTTCGAGATCGAACCTGCTTCCTTTGTATCCTTTGTGGGGCCCTCGGGAAGTGGCAAAACCACGCTCCTAAATCTCGTTGGCTGTCTCGACAAACCTACGGAAGGCCGTCTGATCGGTCGCCGGGACAGATGTCCTTTCCCTGGACCGTAAGCAAAGCGCCTCTTTTAGAGGGGCGAATATCGGCTTCATCTTCCAGGACTTCAACCTCATCCCGGTGCTCACGGTCTATGAGAACATCGAGTATCCTCTCCTGATGGTGCAAAGTTTTCCCCAGAAGGAAAGGCAAAAGCGGGTTACCTCCCTGCTTGAGGGAGTAGGGATGAGAGAACAGAAGGATAAGTTTCCCGACCAGATATCAGGCGGTCAAAAGCAGCGGGTGGCCGTAGCCCGGGCCCTGGTGACCAATCCCAAACTCGTCCTGGCCGACGAGCCGACGGCCAATCTCGACCAAAAGACGGCCTATAGGGTCATAGAATTAATGAAGAAGATGCGGGACCAGTTCAAGACGACCTTCATCTTCTCGACGCACGACCAGAAGATCGTGGGAGAAGCGGAGATAATCTATACGCTCGAAGACGGGCGGATTGCGAACCGGAAAGGGGAAAGAGAGGGTAATCGTGTATAACGTCCTGAAGATCGCCATAAGAAATCTGATACGTTACAAACGGAGGACCTTGCTCACCTCCTCGCTCGTGGCCATTGGCATCGTCTTTGTCCTGGTTTTCACCGCTGTTTCGGGCTCGTTTAAAAATCTCATTATCAGTCAGATCACCGACTCGATGCTCGGCCACATCCAGATCCATCGAAAGGGATATGTGGCCTCCATCGACAACCTACCCCTGACCATGAACATGAAGCCCCAGGCCGTGGCCAAGGTGGAAAAGCTACTTGAGGGGACGCCGGGGATCGAGGCCTATTCTCCGAGAATCAAGTTCGGGGGCATGTTCAGTAATTTCACCGAGACGACCGCCATCCGGCTCAATGGGGTCGATCCCGAGAAAGAGGCCCGGACCGTTCCGCTTTTGATGTCGCGAGTCATAGAAGGAGAGAAGGTCATCAAGAAGGGGGAAATCATGATCCCCGAACTCCTGGCGCGCGGCATGAACTTAAAAGTGGGCTCCATGGTGGTAGTGATCGCCACGAACAAGGACGGCTCGGTGAATGGAAAGCAGCTCAAGGTCGGCGGGGTATTGGAGAGCGCCACGGGCCCTGGCGGAAGGGACGGCTACGTTCACATCGATGATGCCAAGGAAATCCTTCGGATGGACGAGCCGGAGATCAGCGAAATAGCCATTAGGCTGAAAGACTTCGGTGCCCTCCACAAAATTTATGGTCAACTGGACCAAGCGCTCTCCGGCGAAAAAAACAAACAGGGCAAGCCGATATTCGAGGTCCACACCTGGGAGGGCCTTTCCCCGTTCTTCAGCCTGGCCCAGATGATCAACCTCATGACCATTTTCATTAAGGTCATGCTCATCGCTATCGTGCTGGTGAGCGTCATGAACGTGATGATCATGGCGGTCTACGAGCGGATACGGGAAATCGGCACCATTGCCGCCATTGGCACGCTGCCGGGCAAGATTCTCTCCATGTTCGTAATGGAAGGTCTGCTGCTCGGGATATTCGGGGTGGTCATCGGAAATGTGATCGGCGTGGTTATTGTCTTCGTGCTCCGTCTAGCCCATATCAGCTTCAACTTCGCCAGGCAGACCTTCGTGCTCTCGCCTTCGGTGCAAATCTCCGACCTGATCATCGTCTCGGTGATCGTGGTCGTGGTCGCCATTCTCGGAAGTCTCCAGCCGGCCCTCAAGGCCTCGCGGATGGAGCCGATTACCGCCTTAAGACATGTATAGGAGGATCGAATGAAAAAAGTACAGTTTCTTGGGATGATAGTTGTTTCAATCCTTAACGAAAGGATCCATCGATGAACAAATCTTTAGTTTTCTTACGGATACTCTTGTGCGCCATGCTGCTGGGTAGTGCCGTACCTCTTTATGCAATGGACGGGGCACAACTGCTTGCCCAGATAGACAAGAACCTCAGTCCCGAATCTTATGAGTCCTATCGGAAGATCATCAACATCGAACCGGATGGAAAAAAGAAAGAATACGTCTATTTTACGGCCAAAAAAGGGACGGATAAAATGGCCGGGTTGTTTCTTTCGCCGGCCAGTGAGAATGGCAGAAGTACGCTCAGACTGGGAGATAATATGTGGCTCTATGTCCCCAACGTGGGCAAGCCGATCCGCATCACCAGCCTTCAATCGGTCATCGGCGGCGTTTTCAATAATGCCGATATTCTGGCACTTGATTATTCGGTAGAGTATGATGTGGAAAAAGTCGATTCCACTCCCAAGGAAACCCTTCTTTTTCTCAAGGCCAAGACCAAAACCGTGGCCTATGACCGGCTCAAAATGTGGGTGGACAAGAACAAAAATCTACCGACCAGGATCGAATGTCTCACCGAAGCCAACATGCTGATCAAGACCCTTTATTTCAAGGACATCAAGGAGTTCGGTGCGGGTTTGGTGCGACCGGCCATCATCGAGACGGACAGCCCCCTTTATAAGGGTTATAAATCGATCATGATTTTCGCCAAGATCAAAAAGAAAGACTTCAAGGATGAGGTCTTCACCTTAACCTTTATGCCGAAAATGGACTCATTAAGGTAGAGCAGAATGAAGAAATCAGGAACGGGGATCCGCTGTATTTTCGGCAGGCTTTATTTGTTGTCGGTTGTCTGCTGCCTGCTGCTTATGACGCTCGGACTCCTGCCTTTTCAGAGGAAAATAAAGCCGAGGAATACAAGTTTGATGTCTCGGAGACCGAAAAGAAACCCTATCATCTCGGGGGGTATCTTGAGGCCATGCCCATTCTTTTCGGGCTGGATAAGAATGCCGCCCTTTACAAACTCAATTTTTACAACCGGAAGATAGGGGCGACCACGCCGGAATACGACGGAACACTCCAGTTGGAAGGGAGCCTGGAGAAGGGCATCTCCCGTTTTTACATCAAAACCAATACATCCTACACCAACAACTATCAAACGGCAGCCAGCAATACTCTGGTCTTCGAGGGCAATGTCTCATTCAAACCCTCACCGACCTTTATCACCGAATTCGGCAAAAAAACGCTCAATTGGGGCAAAGGCTATGCCTGGAACCCAGCCGCCTTTCTCGACCGGCCGAAGAACCCCGATGATCCCGAGTTGGCCCGGGAAGGGTATATTGTCGCCTCGTTAGACTATACCAAGAGTTGGGAGGGGCAGGCCCTGAAGACCTTTACCTTTACGCCGGTCCTGCTACCCGCCTACGTCGGCGTCAATGATGATTTCGGGTCGACCGGAAATCTGAATGGGGCCGCGAAGTTCTATTTTCTTCTTTACGATACCGATATCGACTTGATGTTCCTGACCGGGGGGAGCAAAACCGCTCGCTACGGCCTGGACTTTTCCAGGAATGTCTCCACCAACCTTGAACTGCATGGAGAGTTCTCCTTAATCAATAATTTTACCAAGACCTCCGTCGATCCCAACGGGAATATGTCCCAGTCCAGTTTCAATGCCTTCAATGCCCTGCTGGGCCTTAGGTATCTTACCGCCCGGGATACCACGTATATCCTCGAATATTACCGGAACGGCCAGGGGTACAGCAGCCAGGAGATGCAGGATTTCTTTTCCTATATAGACAAGGGGTATAGCCTTTATACCACAACGGGCAATCCCTCTGTGCTGAACCGGGCCAACAACCTGTCCCAGGGCAATTACGGGAAGCAGACTCCGGAAACGAATTATCTTTACCTGAGGGTAAGCCAGAAAGAACCTTTGGATATCCTTTACTTCACCCCGGCCATAACCATGCTGGCCAATATCGACGACAGGAGCTTTTCCCTAACCCCTGAATTGGTCTACACCGGGTTTACCAATCTGGAACTGCGTCTGAGGACCGCTTTTATCACGGGTTCAAGGGGAAGCGAATTCGGTGAGAAGCCGAATGATTATCGGGTCGATTTCAGGGTCAGATATTATTTTTGAAATATTTCTACTAATAGTCTGGACCACTTTTTTATTCTATCGGATTGAGGGTTTAGAATGAAACAAAAAAAGAAGCCGATCGGCGCCGTGATGATGCTCAGCCTCTGGCTACTGTCGTTGTTACCCATCGTTGCCCGCGGCGGCACAGGATAACCGTGATGGGTTGACGTTGAAGGAATGCCTTAAGATCGCACTGGCCAGAAACCCGATCGTTGTCGAAGCCGGACTGGCCATCAAAAGCGCCGAGGAAGGGTTGACGTCGGCCGAGGGGAGGCATTGGCCCCGTTTGTCTCTGGACGGTTCCTATTCCAGACGTCAGGAGCCTTTTCCTTATATTCAAGCCCAGGCAGTCAATATCCCACCCCATTTCAGTGATACTTACAGCGCACTGGGGCTGACCCTGACACTGCCCATCTATCAGGGCGGGCAGGTAACAACCGGGGTATCCCTGGCCAAGATTCGGCGCGACATCCAGGTATTGACCACCGGCCAGACGAAGAACGACCTCATTGCCAATACGGTAAACGCCTACTACAAAATCCTCCAGCTTCAAGAGTTACAAAAGGCCTCAAAGGTCCAGGTGCAGGCCCTGGAGGAACAGACCAAGAACACCCGTCTGCTTCTCGATGTGGGCCGTGTCGCCCGGTTGGATCTGCTGAAGGTGGAGGTACAACTGGCCAACGAACAACAAAGATTATTAGCGACCGAAGAGGCCTGGAAAAATGCCTCCGCGACCCTTTGGGTCCTGATGGGGAATGGGCAGGAAATGGTTACTCCGTTGCCGCCTCTAAGAGACCGGCTGGTTGTGAATGACCTCAAAACGGATTTCTCATCAGGTCTGGCCATAGCCCATGAACGGAGACCTGAATATCTTTCAGCCAAAAAGGCCGTGGAAGAGGCGAAACTGAATCAAAAGCTCGCCCTCGGCCGGCTCCTTCCAACTATAAACCTCTTTGCCAGTGATACCCGCTGGACCGGTTACACCCCCTCATACAACGACACCATCTGGATGGCCGGGGTGACTCTCAGCCTTCCCCTATTCGATCGTTCCCTTTATGCCGACCTTTCGCGAGAGCGCGTGCAGACGGAAAGGGCCTCCCAACGTCTTCTGGCTGCCGACAACCAACTGGGCCTCGAAGTGTCCAACGCCGTCACGTCGGCCGATGAGAGCAGAAACCGGGTCTCCACTGCAGAAAAGGCGGTGGCCCAAGGGGAGGAGACCTTCAGAATCGAACAGCAGCGGTATAATACGGGCGCCGGAGCGATGATAGACCTTCTTCTGGCCCAGGCGGCATCCATAAACGCTCTCGCCAACTACACCCAAGCGCTCTTTGATTACAACGCCGCCGTGGTGGCCTTTCGCAAGGCAACCGGCACCTTGGAGGAATATTTACAATGAAGAAAAAAATCGTTCTGGTCATAATAGCCCTGGCTCTCATTCTGGGAGGGCTAGCCATCGTCATCAACAAACAAATGGCCTTGGCCATTTTGCCCAAGCCCTCATCTCAGCCGCCGGCCCTCCAGACCGCCCAGGCCGCTCAAGGTACCATCGAGGTTACGAACAGGCAGCTTGGGGAGATCCAGCCATACGTTCTGGCTGATCTCGCCCCCCGCATTACCGGTTATATCGTTTCGATCAGCAAGCGGGAGGGTGACACGGTCGCTAAGGGGGAAGTCGTCTCCGTCATCGACGCCCGTGAGCTGTCAACGAGGGCCGAATCGAGCCAGGCAGAGGTGCTCGCCAGTAAGCAGCGGCTGGCAGGGGCGCGAAGCGTTTACGAAACCCAGCGTTCGGTCACCGAACGGGACGAGCAACTTTATAAGGCGGGAGCGATCTCCAAAGAGGCCCTGGAACGCTCCCAAGCGACCCGCGACAGTGCAAAATCCGCGGTAGACGCCTATGCAGACAGCATCCGTGGACTGGAAAGAAACGTGGAGGCCGCCAGGCTCCAGGTCGGATATGCCCGGATATCGGCGCCTTTCTCCGGTGTGGTGACCAAACGGTCGGCTGAACCGGGGGACTTGGCCCTGCCCGGTAAGACCATTTTGACCATCCAGCAGCCCTCTCCGGTCAAGATTCTGGTTCAGATACCACAGGAGTTGGCCGGGCAGGTAAGACCGGGAACGAAACTGGTGATCGGCAGCGGGCAGAGCACTATGCCGGCGACAGTCACAAAGGTGTATCCGGCCCTGGGCAAAAATTTTTTGGATTCCGTCGAGGCCATTCTGCCGAAGAGCCCCTTCGGACTTCCTACCGGATCGACGGTCGGGGTGGATATAGTGACATCCAGTGTATCCGGGATCATTGTGCCTGAAAACGCCATTGTCCGTACGGCCAAAGGCGCTTTTATTTACCTGGTCAACCAAGGGGTTATCCACATTCGCCCGGTTGAGGTGCTCGGCAGCGCCAAGGGCCAGGCCGCGGTGAAAGGAGATATCGCCGCCGGTGCGCAGGTGGCTCTCGCCCAGGAGAACAAGCTCCTCAACCTTTCCGAGGGTATGAAAATCACTATGTCGAAAGCTGGGGGCAAATGATGAAATTCGTCAGGCGGTACATCGAAAAGCCCCACCTGGTCCTGTCTTTTGTTATTCTCCTTTCTGTCGTGGGGATCATGGGGTATCAAAAAATGCCCTTCAACCTATTCCCTGATACCGACCGCCCTCAGATCAGCGTGGTAACCGTCATGCCCGGTGCGGCGGCGGCCAGATGTGGAGACGGACATCACCAGGGTCATCGAGAAGGAAATCTCGAGTATTGACCAGGTGCGGACGGTAACCTCCACTTCCAAAGATGAGGTGTCGGTGGTCCTGGCGGAGTTCGAATACGCAAAAGGGTCTGGAAGCGGCGGCCACCGATGTGGCCAATGCCTTAAGCAAGGTTACGGCCCGTCTTCCTCAGGGGATTCGGCCTCCTCAGATATTTAAGATCAGTCAGGCCACCCAGCCGACTATGACCCTGGCCTTAACTCCCGAAACCGGGATATCTGTTGGACTTACGGAAGGTACGGGAGCTGGCCGACAACCAGATCAAGGAGGAGCTTCTGCAGGATTCCCGACGTTGGCAATGTGGAGGTGTTCGGCGCACAACCAGCCGGAAGTCCCAGTCTCCGTGCAGCCGGACTGCCTGAGCCGGTTCGGTATCGGTATCACCGACGTCATGGCCGCCGTTATCCGCCCAGAATCAAAATATCCCTCAAGGGATTATCATTAGGAAAGAGGGCCAATACCTGTTCAAGACGGAAGGGGCGGCTACCCGGAGCGAACTGGCCGATCTGGTGATTGCCCGGCGGGATAGCGGTATTGTCCACCTGAGGGATGTAGCCAAAATTCAACCCGCGGAACAAGAACCGCAATCCGCCTATCATGGTAACGGTAAAGAGGCCATAGGAATCAATATCCTTCGAACCGAAAGCGGCCATACCCTGGATCCTATTCTGGCCGTCGAAGCCAATCTCCCCGCGCTTAAGGCCGCCTTACCCCTCTATTCGACTTCGAGGTCAGCTATACCCAGAAAAACCTGATAACCCGGAGCGTCGACGACATGCTCGGAGCCCTTCGAGAAGCCGTCATCGTTACCGTTATCGTCATATTCCTCTTTTTAGGAAACCTAAGGGCTATGGCACTCTGTGCCGTGTCCATCCCCTTCACCTATCTGATCACCTTTGCCGTTATGTGGCTGTTTGGTTTTGAATTCCACATGGTCACCCTGACCGGAGTGATCCTGGCCGTGGGAATGCTTCTGGATGACGCCATCGTGGTGATCGAGAACATTGAGCGGCACTACCAGTCGAAGGTAAGAATCTGAAAGACCTCGTTGCCGGGGGAACCGAAGAGGTCATGCTGGCCATATTTTCCGGCACCTATGCCACCATTGTGGTGCTCCTGCCCATTATCTTCATTGGCGGGTATGTCCAGACCGTGCTTCGTCCCTTGACGCTGTCCCTTTCGATTGCCCTGGTTGCCTCCTATGTCGTTTCGGTGACCATCATCCCCATCTTGGCCCCCTATATCCTGGAGCAAACCAAGGAAAAAGCAGGTTCGAGGCAGTGGATTACCCATGGGAGCGACGGCCTGCTCAACGGTATACGGGACTTCTTCGGCGGCGGCCTCGATACCGCGCTTAAGCACCGCTTCTTTTTTTGTCGGCCTGGCCGCTGTTCTGTTGCTCGGTGACCGCTGCAAGTATGTTCAGCCCCTGGTAGGTCGAAACGTCAGCCCCCCATGGACACGGGCATCATCAAAATCAACTTCGAGGCCGATGCCAACACGCTCTTTGGCTCAGTCCAACGATATTCTCTCAAGAAAATGGAAGATATTATTAAAGCGCAGGAGGGCGTGGTATCCATCAGCGCCACCCTCGGCTCCGAGCCCTCCGTGGTCTCCTTTGGAAGCGGCAAGAACCCACAGCAGGGAAACATTACGGTCAATCTGGTCGACCGTTTTCATCGGAAGCAGGGCATGTGGGACATCGAAAAGGCATGAATCGAGAATTTCTTGAAGATCACCGGGACTCAAATCGATCGATGTCTTCGATTACGGCGCTACGCCCATGTCGACGCATCCGTTCCATGTAGACGCAATGGTGAGCGGGACCGATCCAAGAAGGTTCTCACCGGATCGGAGAGGAAGTAAAAAACGCCTTTTGCAGACTTCCGGGGATTAAAGTCCGTCTCCCTTTCATGGGCTTTGGATAAGAAAGAAATCCTTTTTATTGCCAATCGCGAGCGTTCGCAGCTACTATGGCATCTCTCCGCAAGGAGATTGCCGCCCAGGTGCAGGCTGCCGTACAAGGCGGGGTGTCGTCACTCTTCCGCGTGGCCGGCGAAGACGGTTTTCCGGTCGGATCCGGCTGCTGAAAAATACGGTCCACGAAGTATCGCCGACGCTTGAATCTTTCCGGTCCAGACCCCTCTCGGGAGATATCCTCTCTTTCTCTTTTAGGCGCTATCACTACGAACTATGTGCCAACCCTCCTCACCCGGCAGTCCATGCGGAACAGCATCGATGTTTACGGCTTTCGGGAAAAGCCGACCTCTCCCATATTATGGCCAATGTGCAAAAGTCCCTCAAGGGGATCAAGCTCCCTCCCGGATACCATCAGCCAGGAGGGGACGCCAAGCAGAGTAGCGAAAACACGCGGCCTTTAACTCGGCCCTTCTCATCGCTATGGTGCTCCTTTATTTTTCTCTCATTCCGGCCTTCCGCTCTTTTATCCATCCCCTGACTATCATGACGGCCATTCCCCTGGCCATGATAGGCGCCATCTGGTCATTGCTGATCACCAACAAAACGCAGTCCATCTCGGCCAATATGGGTCTCATACTCTTAGCCGGCATCGTCGTAAAGAACTCCATCCTCTTGATCGACTTTATCGAAAAGGCCAAAGAACGGGGCCTGTCGACAGTCGAGGCCGTACGCGAAAGTGTGAGAGTCCGCACCAGACCCATTCTCATGACCGCTTTCGCACGGCGGTGGGGATGCTTCCCATCGCCCTGGAACGGCCATCGGCTTGGAGCGCCTTTCTCCCCTGGCCGTAGTCGCCATAGGCGGTCTGATGGTTTCGACCTTTTCTAACCTCCTCTATGTACCCATATTTTATACCCTTTTTGAGGATGCGGTCGTCTGGCTGAAGACGTCATCGCCAAGCTCGAGGCCGATCAAATGCCGCTGCCGGAGAAGTGGCCCCATCGTCGGGAGATTGAATATTCTTTAATGTCTTCCCCTTCCCTAACCAGAATTTTCTTCCATTACCGGATATGGCCTAACGTCTAAATGTCTTCCCCCTCCCTATCCAAAATCTTTTTTTCTTTTCTCCGGCTGGGCCTGACCGCCTTCGGCGGTCCGGCCATGATCGCCCACATTAAGGAACTTTCGGTAAAAAAGAATCATTGGTTGAATGAGGGACGCTTTAAGGACGGTGTGGTCCTCTGCCAATCCATACCCGGGGCCACGGCCTTGCAAATGGCCGGTTATGTTGGATTAAGAATAAAAGGCCTAAAGGGGGCACTGGCCTCTTACGTAGGGTTCGGCCTGCCGGCTTTTATTTTAATGCTGGCATTTTCGGTCTTATACAAAAACTATCATGAACTCTCCTTTGTTCACTCCTTATTTGCCGGGCTTCAGGTCATTGTGGTGGCCATCATTGCCCAGGCCACCTATTCCTTTGGAAAAAGCATCGCCCATCGTTACCAAAATATTATTATTGCTGTTGCAGCAGCCGGCTCCCTGGGAATAGGGATCAGTCCCTTTCTGGTCATACCGGGAGCCGGTTTAGCCAGTATTTTTTTATATAGAAATACCCAGCCCTCCCCGGCAGCGGACCGTAAAGGGGAGCAATGGAAAATCAAACCGACTATCTTCCTTTTATTAATCCTTTTGGCGGGGTTGATAATTCTTTATTTCTTTAATTTCAATTTCTTCATTTTATCTACTTTAATGATGAAGATAGATCTTTTTGCCTTTGGCGGCGGTTTTACTTCGCTGCCTTTGATGCTTCATGAGGTAGTCGAAGTTAGGGGATGGATGGATGAAAAGACCTTTATGAGCGGTATCGCCCTGGGTCAGGTCACCCCGGGCCCCATTGTCATTACGGCTACTTATGTGGGCTATTTATTGTATGGTTTTTGGGGTTCTCTGGTGGCTACGCTCTCCATTTTCACGCCCTCCTTTTTAATGCTGGTTATCATAAACCCTGTCTTTGATCGATTAAAGTCCTCACCGCTATTTTTAAAGGCGACCAAGGGTATCCTGGCCTCTTTTGTTGGTCTGTTGCTCTATGTCTTGATCAAATTTGCCGTAGCGGTCCCCTGGGATATCATCAGGATTCTCCTGGGAGTTGTGGCCTTAATAGCCCTGATAAAAAAAATAGACCTCCTGTATATTGTGATTATCGGCGGTATTCTTTCCATTTGGCTGTTTTCTTAGGGAAAAGCAAAAAAGAACACCCTCCTTCAACACCTTTAGAGACCCAGGCCTTTTTGGCATTGAGATGCCTTTTTTTAGCCTTGTTGACCATCCAAATAAAAGTGAAAAGTTTTATATATAGACCGCAAGTTTCTCCTTCTTCGGAGGTTTAACCGTTTAATTGGATAAAAATTTGATCCCGAGACGAAGCTCATTCCGATGGTAGACCCTGATCTTGAACTGGTTGAGGCCACAGGACGTGGTGACCAGGAGGCATTCGAGTCCTTGGTCAAACGGTACCAAGGCCCTCTGTTGACCTTCGTCGCCAGATTCGGGGTTCAGTCTAAAGCGGAAGATATTACCCAGGAGGTTTTTCTTAGAATATACCGTGCGGCCCCACGGTTTCAGGCCAAGGCGAAGGTCTCGACCTGGATTTTTCAGATCGCTTATAATCAGGCCCTGACCGAGATAGGCCGCCGCAAGCGACAACGGAATCTGAACGAGACCTTGTATCAAAACGGGGAAGACAGTGCCGAAAAAACTTTTTCCAGACACGCCGACCATTACGAGATCGAAGAGATCATGTCGGCCATGGCTCGACTTCCCGACAATCAAAGGGCGGCTCTGATCTTCCGCACCAACGAAGGGCTGACCTATCGGGAGATTGGAGCTGTTCTCGGGGTCAGTGTTCAAAGTGTCGAGTCGTTGCTCTTCAGGGCCCGGACGACTCTCAAACGATATCTTGATCAAAAGTGAAGGAAAAAAATGGACTGCTCTCAGATCAAAAGAAAACTCTCTGCCTTTATGGACAACGAGATGGAAGGCGCCACCTTCCGGTTTATTGAAAAACACCTTGAAGATTGTCCCCAATGCCGGGAAAGCCTTCTTGAATTCAGGAAAATAGATAAATTAGTGTATGGGCTGCCGGGAAATGATCCGAGTCCGGATTTCTCCCGAAGGGTTGTGGTGGCCGCGATAGCGGCCTCGAAGATGGCTGATGAGAAACCTGCCCGGATCGCATCCCGTTTTAAATTTGCCCTGGAGCGGCTTTCCGAAGAAATATTCAGCCTCATTCCTTCGAGACCCCGTCAAGGCATTCGAACCCTGGAGGAATTCAGCGACTATCCGCCCCTTTCCATGAGTTTTATTTATTTCAGGCTTCTTGAACCACCGAAGCAAAGAATAAGGATGTTGCCATGAGTGTATCCTACGCATTTTTTGCCGGGTTCTTAACGGCCCTGTTCCTGGCGGCGGCTGTGTTGTTCGGCCTCTATTTCGTCTCCAGGCGAAATAAAGCCAATCTCTCAGACATCAAGGGCTATCTGGACTTTATCCCCGACCTTTCAAAGAAGCAACGGGAAAAGGTTCAGGAGATTCGGCAGACTTTCCTGCCCAGGGTTCAGGGGATCAGGCAGAGTCTGCGCCGCGAACGGGCGGAGCTTGCCCGGGTTCTTTTCTCCGAGCCCGCCGACAGGAATGAAATCTATGAGGCAGCCAAGCAGGTCCTCGACCACCAGTCGGAATTAGAACGACAGGTAATCGAACATATCCTCGAAGAACAGGAACTGCTTACCTCATCACAAAAAAGAAAGTTTTACGAGATTATCTTAGAGCAGTTTGCTTCGGGCGGTCTCGGGGTTCATGATATGAGGGCGAGAAAATGAGAACCTTTCTTCAAACGCGATCTTGAACGACGAGAAATATGAAAGTCCATAAATGAACAAACGAGAAATCTATTTGGAAAAGCAGAAAGCGCTCATCACAGATGGTTCTTCGCCGGTGAGATTATGGGATATTGCCCGCACATTTCTTGGCATCGGGTTGGCCTCTTTCAGCCTGGCGGCTCTCGGGGAAGCCAAGAATTGGATGACAAAGAAGAGGAGATGGTTCAGCGACGATGAGTACATGCAGGGGCTGGGGCTGGCTCAACTGATGCCAGGCGCGCCTACGGTGAACCTTTCATCCTATTTGGGCTTCCGGCTGCGCGGGTTGCCAGGGGCGGCGGTAGCCACGATTTTCTTTCTGATTCCATGTTTTCTACTCATGCTGTTTCTTTCCCATCTTTATCTTGAGTATGGGGAGATGCCTATTGTTTCGGGCCTCTTTCGTGGCCTGGGAGCTTTGGTGGTCGGCCTGGTCTCTAACACTATTCTCAATCTCTGGAGGACCAGTGTCAAAACCATATTCAACTGGATAATGGCAGTCGTCGGCTTCGCCATGGTCTTCTGGTTCAAGATGGGGGTGATCAAAATTTTGCTCATTGCCGGGAGCACCAGTCTGGTAATGGTTCTGCTCACGCATTGTTTTCCGGTGCTGTCCCGCTGGACAGGCAATTGGAACAGCCTATGGAAGAAAGGCACTTCTCTGGCCGCTAATCCCGGCAGGGGCACAAGTACACAGAAAATGCAGCCGGGGGCCGCTGCCGGCAAATCCGATCTGCAGCCTGCCGCACCGGTTTATAATTCAGAATATGTCTCTGCCTGCAGCCGGGCACCCTTGTCTCTGCATTGGCGAAAATTCGCCATGCTGGTCGTCTGGTTATGTCTGATTCTGGCCGTCGACCTGTTTCTAATCCATCTAAGGCCGGAGTTGATGCAGATGGGCGACAAATTCCTCCGGATCGGTGCCCTGGTTTTCGGCAGCGGCTACGCCATGCTCCCCTTCATACAGGATACCGTGGTCGATCAGTTCAACTGGCTGACCAATCAACAATTTGCCGTAGCACTGGCTTTGAGCCTGATCACCCCCGGACCTGTGACCATCATCGGCACGTTTATCGGCTATAAGGTTGCCGGTGTTATCGGCGCAGTGGTGGGAATGGTGAATATGTATTTTCCGGCCTGGGCCATGACGACCGTAGTGGCAGTTCCATACGCGAAAGCAGGTCAAGTGGGATACGTAAAGCAGGTAATCGGGGGTATCGTGGCAGCCTTTATCGGAACGCTGGTCGTTGTGCTGGTCAAGCTGGCCGGAGATACCCTGGTGGACATCCCGGCCATTTCCATGGCCATAGCCGCTTTTCTGGTGCAGCGCTTTGTTAAGATAGACACTATCTGGATTGTGCTTAGCGGTGCCCTGATTTCACTTGTAGTGTTCCGCTGATTTGGTCGGTCATTGGTTAAGTCCAGAAACTTCTTAATCCGTTTTGTGAAGAAATACCTTTCAAATCCCTTTAAGAAGATAGAAATCGAATGAATCCCGAATGGCAACTATATAAATTAACGGGAGGAATTATATGGAAAGCTTGTATTGGCTTTTCCCGGTTTCGGGGGTAAAGACCTATTTTTTTATCCCTCCCGTGGTGGCTTTTATCGTATCTTTTTTTACCTCGATGGGCGGTGTTTCGGGGGCTTTTCTACTCCTCCCCTTTCAGGTAAGTTTTTTGAACTTCACCAGTCCTTCGGTCAGCGCTACTAATTTTGTTTTTAATTTTTTATTGATTAGGGTGGCAAAAATTAATTGACAATTATTAAAATTCCTTAGTCTATTTAATGGACAAGTTTTCCCGTATCCGCATCAGTTTTTCTTTGATTTCACTCATTCCCTTTTCCTTTTCCAGGAGAAAGGCCTTTTGTTCCTCCACCGCCTTTTCGCCTTTCCATTTCCGGCTCATTCCGGTTTCGATGGCTTTGGATATCCCTTCCATGGTGGCCTCAATCCTTTGGAGCATCTCCCATCGGAAGGCCAGCTTACTCTTATCCAGCCTTTCTTCAAAGTCAGAACCAATCCTGGCGGACTGCCTGTCGATCACTCCCTGGAGGTATTCCTTCATCTTCTTCAGCATGATCTTTTCGCCGATGAATTTCGGCAGCAACAAAGTCAGCGATGAGGCCACGATCTCAATCCCCCCCGGCTGCTCCTTGAATTTATAGTAAAACCTCGACTTCGATGACCAAAGGGCCTCGGCCTTGACGATACCGAAGGGAACCGCAAAGAGTTCCGCCGAGAAGCTAAGGAGGGCATCCACGGTCTCGTCGATCTTGGTAATAAACCGCCGGCAGGACGCCTCGAAGGTTTTTGACAGTTTCTCGTCCTCCAGGACGCGCCAGGTCATAAAGCCCTGTTTGACTTCCGACGACCATCTGCCCTTCAAGACGCCGCTGAATCTCCTTCAGGGACAGGCCCGAATACGCCTGGTAGCTGCTTTCAATGTTTTCCGATACCTTAAGGATCAGCCCCTGCCTGAAGGTCCTCGTGTCTTCATCCAATACGTTCTTGATAATATTCTTCGTCGCGCCATCCAGCAAAAGGCAGAAGTCTTCCTTTTCGACCAGGATCTCTTCCTTTTTTTTCTCGAAGATCTTTATCTTCTCGTGCAGTTCCTCCAGGGGCGTGGCGAGCGATTTTATCTCCAGCTCAAGCTTGAACCGGGCCTGAGCGAGCAAACGAAGAAGATTGTTCGTCACGGAAAGGAGCAGGACCTGTCCCTTTTCCTGCATCAGAAAGGTATTCAGGATAAGTTCAAATTCCGGAAGAAAACTTTTCTCCAGGAGTTCCTTTGTTCCGGACAATTTGCCTTGGAGAGCCCATTTGGCGGAAAGGGGGAAAATCTTGACTTCGCTGCCCAGGGATTCCTCAATAATTTGCTTGGAGAATAAAATGGATTCGGCCAGGTCTTCGGGGCCGACATAATCGGCCTTATTCTGGAGAAAGAATATCCGGTGGGAATATTCTTTGACGTCCTTTAAAAAATTTAGCTCGGCCTGGCTTACCGGCTGATCCACGGAGAGAAGAAACAAGGCGGCATCCGACTTGGGTAAATACTGATAAGCCACATCGGTATTATGTTCATAAACCGATCCGACGCCGGGGGTGTCAATTAACCGGACCCCGTCTTTTAAATAGGTCGAGGGATAGGCCATGATGACTTCCTGCACCGCTTTCTCATTTTTGGGATTCCCTTTTTCGGTTACATATTGGGATAGGGTTGCCGGTTTAATTTCAATCACCCGGCCGTCAGTGAAATGGACTTTGATATTTATTGTTTCGCCGTATGTGAGAATCGTGGCAATAGAGGTGAGCGGCACGATAGCGGTAGGTAATATTTCTGCTCCCAGGAGCGCATTGATCAGGCTGGTCTTCCCCCGTTTAAACTGGCCCAGGACCACGAGGTTAAACACGTTGTTTTCGAGTTTGTCTTTGAGTTCCTCACAGAGGCCGGCGGATAGGTTTTCGATGGTCAAGATGGAGTCGATGCACTTTACGATATCTTCTTTAAGCGAGGCGTATCGGTCGAGAACCATTAGGACTCCCTCGTCGGACTTCTGTCGGTGACGCTATTCCAATTAACCAAAAATAAAAAACTCCTGCCAATAATTTTCTCGGCAGGAGTTATCAGTCCCGATTCCGCAGGACGGTTAAGCGAACCCCATCGCTACACTAAAATCTATTTTAAGACAGTTTTAAGGCTCGAATAATTTAAAATGAGACCAATCCGGAGTCAAGAGAAAAAACAGCTTCAACTGTCGCCCTCTTTTATTTTAAGCCATTCCGCGGCTTCTTTCATGGCCTCCGGTTCCTTGAGCCGGGCCAGGGCTTGGGGAGATTCCTGAAAGTGCTCCAGGGCATTGAAGAAGCGGTCCAACACATCGCCGCTGTAAGTCGGGACCAGAAAGAGATGGGTATGGGGAATCCGGCGGCCCCGGGCGTAGAGGCAGACGAAATCCGGTTCCAGTTTTTTCATCATCCGGTTGGCGACGACCCGGGCCACTTGGAACAGGCTGGCGTTTTCTTCATCGGATAACTCATGCCACCAGGGGACATGCCGTTTGGAGATGACCAGGCAATGCCCCTTGGTGTAGGGATGGATGTCCAGAAGGCAGAGGGATAGGGCATCCTCATGGACGATATGGGCCGGGGCCCGCCCGGCCACGATATCGCAAAAGACGCACTTTTCTTCCGGCACGGGTAATCTCCCTGATCAGCAATTATTTTAGAAAATTAGGGCAAAAAGTCTATCTCGTTTTTTTACCGGCATTCTGGAGATTTCCCGGTAACCTTGCTTTAGCGGACAAAGCCCTTCCGCCCGGCGTAGACCGCCTGGTCGCCCAATTCTTCCTCGATCCGTAAGAGTTGGTTATACTTCTCCAACCGTTCTCCCCGGGCCGGGGCCCCGGTCTTGAGGTGGCCGGTAGCCAGGGCCACGGTAAAATCGGCAATGAAGCTGTCCACCGTCTCGCCGCTGCGGTGGGAAACCATGGCCCCCCAGCCGGCCTTGTGGGCCATGGTAATGGCGGCGATGGTTTCGCTCAAGGTGCCGATCTGGTTGAGTTTGATAAGCACGCCGTTGGCCGCGTTTTCCTTGATGCCGCGGGCGATGCGTTGGACATTGGTCACGAAGAGGTCATCCCCCACCAATTCGACCCTGTCTCCCAAGGTCTTATTTAAGAGCTTCCAGCCCTCCCAATCGTCTTCCGCCAGGCCGTCTTCTATCACGATGATAGGGTATTTACTCACCCACTCGGCATAGAGTTCCACCATCTGGGCGGAGGTGATTTTTCGGCCCTCGGTCCGCAGGTTATAGAGACCGTCTTCAAAAAAGCCGCTGGATGCCGGATCCAGGGCAATACAAATGTCCCGGCCGGGTTGATAACCCGCTTTCTCAATGGCCTCCAGGATCAGCTCCACGGCCTGGGCATTGGTCTTCAGGGCCGGGGCAAAGCCGCCTTCATCGCCTACCCCGGTGGTGAAGCCTTTCTTTTTAAGCACACTCTTGAGGGAATGGTAGGTCTCGCTCCCCCAGCGCAGGGCCTCACGAAAATTGGGGGCCCCCACCGGGGCGATCATGAATTCCTGGAGGTCAGTCCCCTGCCAGTTGGCATGGACCCCGCCATTTAAAATATTGAACATGGGGACCGGGAGCAGGTTGGCCGAGACCCCTCCCAGATAGCGATAAAGCGGTAACCCTACCGCTTCAGCGGACGCCCGGGCCGCGGCCAGGCTGATCCCCAGCAGGGCATTGGCCCCGAAGCGGCTTTTGTTGGGCGTACCGTCCAGGGCGATCATCCGCTGATCCAGGCCGGCCTGATCCAGGGCATTGAAGCCGAGCAGGGCATCGGCCAGCTCGTCGTTGACATGCTGAACCGCCTGAAGCACTCCTTTCCCGCCGTAGCGGGCGGGATCTCCGTCCCGCATTTCCAGGGCTTCGTGGACCCCGGTGGAGGCCCCGGAGGGCACGGCGGCCCGGCCGAAGGCCCCGCATTCCAACCAGACTTCCACTTCGACCGTCGGATTGCCTCGAGAATCCAAAATTTCCCGCGCCCAGATTTTTTCAATAGCAGTTGACATGTGTGCTCCTCCCGAATTCTTGTGAAATGAATAAACGACCCCTCAAAATACTTGGGGGACTTCTTTCCCCGCCAGACGTTCTTTAGTGTTGTTGGAGTATCTAATAGAAGTTAAAATGTAACCACAAATATTATAGCGAGAGAAGCCGCCATGACGCAAGATGATTCGAGAAAAATAGCAGGTCTCCAGAGAAATATTTTTTTTGCCGGGATCGTCAGCTTCTTCATGGATTTCAGTTCGGAGATGGTCTATCCCCTGGTGCCTTTGTTTCTTTCTTCCGTACTCGGGGTCCCCAAGTCGGTCATTGGCCTGATTGAGGGAATAGCCGAGAGCACGGCCAGCCTGCTGAAAGTGTTTTCAGGCTGGCTCTCGGATCGCCTGGGCCACCGAAAATGGCTCATGGCCCTGGGCTACGGCATCTCCACCCTGAGCCGTCCGCTGATCGCCACCGCCCCTAATTGGGGACAGGTTTTGAGTTCCCGTTTTATGGACCGTTTCGGGAAAGGGATTCGTAATGCCCCCCGGGACGCCTTGATTGTCGAGTCCTGCCAGGAGCAGCGCTTAGGGCGTTCTTTCGGGTTCCATCGCGGCATGGATACCCTGGGAGCCGTGGTCGGTCCGGCGGCGGCTTTCGGGCTGCTGGCTTATTATAACGGACAATATCGACTTGTTTTCTGGCTGTCCATGATCCCGGGACTATTGGCTGTCCTGACTATAATTATTTTCATTCGAGAAACCAGGGTTTGCCCTCTCGATCAGGTCGAGAAACCCAGACTGGACTGGTCCAGTTTTTCCGGCCCCTATAAATTTTTTATTGTCGTAGTGACCCTTTTTTCCCTGGGCAATTCAAGCGATGTCTTCCTGATTCTGAGAGCCCAAAGTTTGGGGATATCAGTGGCGGCTATTCCTTTGATTTATATGGTTTTTAATGTCGTTTATGGGTTGGGAGCCCTGCCGGCGGGGCTCCTTTCCGACCGTATTGGACCCAAGCCGATCATCCTTTTGGGGCTCATCCTTTTTGGTCTGATCTATCTTGGTTTTTCCCTGGCCGACCGGCCCGTCCATATCTGGCTGCTCTTTATCCTCTATGGGGTTTTTATGGCCCTGACCGAAGGGGTTCAAAAGGCCTATTTAGCCACCATCATTCCCCGGGATTTCAAGGCCACCGGGTTTGGACTCTATAATACCCTGGTGGGTCTGGCCGTGCTGCCGGCCAGTGTGATCGGCGGGCTGCTTTGGGATCGGGTCGGGCCGTCAGCCACCTTTCTTTTCGGCATGGCCACCTCCTGGCTGGCGGCCATCCTCTTTAGCGGGTTTTTGTTTTTCCCCAAGGCCGAAAAATAAAAGGGATCCGGGTAATTTTATGAAAATAGCTTTCCGCGCCCGGAAGCGCTCAGACCGAGTCGGTCTTAACCCTGGGCATCACCCTTTGAGCATTTTCATGCTCCGTGCGTGCCCGCTCCGGGACTGGAGGTTCTACATGAAAAAGGGGGTTGTCATTGCCCCCTTATCGGGTTATTCTTCTCTATTAAGCTCAGCCTCGAGGAGAGATTATGTTTACTGTTGATATCCCGGGTTTTGGAGAAGTGAAGGTGGAGTATCTGGTCTCCGATTTTACCGGAACCCTGTCGGTGGATGGAGTGCTTCTTCCGGGGGTTGAGGATCGATTGAACCGAATAAGTGAATTTATGCAGGTCCAAATCCTTACGGCGGATACCTTTGGCAAGGCCAGGGAAGCCCTGGAAAAAGTAAACTGTACCGTTGCTATTCTGACCGGCGCCGACCATGACCTTCAAAAAGAGGCCCAGGTGAAAGACCTGGGACCGGAGCAGGTGGTGGCCCTGGGCAATGGTAACAACGACCGGAAGATGCTCTCCGCGGCCCGGGTGGGGATAGCCGTCGTCGAGGGGGAAGGCTGCGCGGTGGAGGCGATCCAGGCGGCGAACATACTGGTTCGCAGCGCCCAGGACGGCCTGGATCTGCTCTTGAATCCCAAACGGCTAAAGGCCACGCTTCGATTTTAGTATCGAGGGAATTCCGATGATCACCGACGATATATTCTTAAGTGAACTGCTGAATCATCCCGTACTGGATCAGCGGGGAAACGAGATCGGGCGGGTGAAAGACCTGCGGGTGGTGCCGGGAGAGGCCTATCCCCTGGTGGAGGGCTTGTACGTCAAAGGACGCCGGGGGCTGTTCCATATCCTCCTGATGGACGTGGACGTGTTAAACCGCAAGGTGATCGCTTACCGGGGTTCCGAAGAGTCTCTGGTTTCCGCTGAGCCCCAGGACCACGAAATCCTGATCGCCGAGCATATCATGGATAAGCAGGTGGTCGATATCAACGGGGCCAAGGTGGTCCGAGTCAATGATGTCCGGTTGGGCCGGGTCAACGGGGATTTCGGCCTCCTGGCGATCGACGTGGGCCTGGGGGGACTGGTCCGGCGGTTGGGGTTTAAGAAATCAAAAAAAGGGACCCCCATCCCCTGGCAGTATCTCAGGCCCCTGGAGCCGGGGTTGGATCACCTGACCCTGACCATTACTCGCAAGAACCTGACTCAGATGCATCCCGTGGATCTGGCGGAGATCATCTCCGAAGTCTCCATGCAGGAACGTTCCAGCCTGATCGACGCGGTGGGGAAAGAGAAGGCCGGGGAAGCCCTGTATGAGCTGGATGAGGAAACCCGAGCCAATATCTTCAAGCAGATGGAGCCTGAAGAGGCGGCCGATGTCCTGGAGGTGATGGAACCGGATGAGGCCGCCGACGTCCTGGGGGACCTCCCCGAAAGCCAGGCCAAAGAGATTTTGAATTTAATGGAGGAGAAAGAGGCCTGCGATGTTCAGGAACTTCTGGAACATGATGAGGATTCCGCCGGGGGCCTGATGACCACGGATTACATTTCCTTCCCCAAGGAGGCCACCGTGGCTGAGGCCATGCAGTCCCTCCGTCTTTTGGCCCCCGATGTGGAGATGATCTATTACCTCTACATCCTGGATAAGGACGATCGTCTGGAAGGGGTCCTTTCGCTGAAAGACCTGATCGTGGCTGCCCCGGAGATGCTGTTGGGAGAGGTGATGCGAACCAATCCCAAGAAAGTCCATTCCGAGGTGGATAAAAGGGAAGTGGCGGAAATGGTCTCCAAATACAATCTCATGGCCGTGCCGGTGGTGGATGAGGAAGACCAGATGCTGGGGATCATCACCGTGGATGACATCGTCGATATCCTCCTGCCCACCCCCTTAAGGCGGAGAAGATAGGGACCGGATTATGGGTTGGACCATGGACCGGAAGCGCCTCCTTTTTTTTCTCAGTATCGTGGGACCCGGGATAATTACGGCCAATGTGGACAACGATGCCGGGGGGATCACTACCTATTCTCTGGCCGGGGCGCAATACGGTTACGGGTTGCTGTGGTCCCTGATCCCGATCACCGTCCTGTTGATTATGGTGCAGGAAATGGTGGCCCGTCTGGGAGTGGTCACCGGGAAAGGTCTTTCGGACTTGATTCGGGAGGAGTTCGGGGTCAAGACCACCTTTCTGGTCCTGCTGGCTTTGCTGTTGACCAACCTGGGAAACATCATGGCGGAATTTGCCGGTCTGGCCGCCAGCCTGGAAATTCTGGGAGTGAGCCGATATATAGCGATTCCCGTAGGGGGACTTCTGGTCTGGTTCTTGGTGGTCAAAGGCAATTATCGTTTCGTGGAAAAGGTTTTTCTAGCGGCCTGCACGATCTATTTCTCTTATATTATTTCCGGGTTTATGGCTGATCCGCCGTGGGGGCAGGTGGTCCATGATACGTTTTTCCCCGAATTCCATTATGATCAACACTACTTGGTAATGCTGGTAGGGGTGATCGGGACCACGATCGCCCCCTGGATGCAGTTTTATCAGCAATCCTCCATTGTGGAAAAAGGGATACGGACCAAAGACTACCGTTATGTCCGTTGGGACGTAATTATCGGCTGTATCATGGCGGTGGTGGTGGCCTTCTTTATTGTGGTGGCCTGTGCCGCTACGCTCCACGTCCATAACATACCTATCCGGACGGCCGAGGACGCGGCCGTGGCCTTGGCGCCCCTGGCCGGGAAGTATGCCAGCCTTCTCTTTGCCCTGGGTCTGGCCAATGCCTCGCTGTTTGCGGCCTCCATCCTGCCCTTGAGCACGGCCTACGTGATCTGCGAGGGGATGGGCTGGGAGGCGGGCATCAACAAGGATTTTAAGGAAGCCCCTCAATTCATGTGGCTCTACACCGGGCTGATTATTTTAGGCGGGGGGTTGGTGTTGATCCCTAAGGCCCCTTTGATTCTGATTATGCTGCTCTCCCAGGTGATCAACGGCCTGCTGTTGCCCTTTATTTTGATCTTTATTCTTCTCCTGATCAATCGGGTGAAGCTGATGGGAGCTTTTAAAAACTCACCCCTCTATAATAAAGTGTCCTGGGCGACGGTGGGCATCCTTATCCTGCTTAGCCTGGGCCTCCTCTGGTTTTCGGTCCAGGAGTTGCTGGCCTGACCGGGCGTAGGCATGGGATGGACTGGGGGAGGGGGACTAAAAAGATGAACATCGAACATCGAACGTCCAACATCGAATGTGTATTGACTGGATTCTTTAACGCCGCCCAGTCACAACCAAAGAAAGAAGACGATTTCTCACAGAGCACACAAAGATCGCAGAGAAATATAATTTCTGATTGCCGCTGAGAGGCCGGCAATCAGAAAAAATCTCCCGCTCAGCGAATAAATTCGTTTTTCTCTGTGCCCTCGGCGAACTCGAGCGAAGCGGGCGAGAGATAAAAAGAACACCCCGGGTAAATACAAATATGAGGCTGTGAATAGGTGTTCCCTTTTCGGCAATGCCGGTTTGTTTTTCATTCGATGTTGGATGTTGGACGTTCGATGTTCAATGTTCGTTTTTGATGAGGACTAAGGAACCATGATTACCCTTCTAGATTACGGCGCGGGAAACGTGCGGAGCGTGGTCAACGCCATTGAGAGCCTGGGGGAAAAGGTCAGGCTGGTGGAAACCCCGGAAGATATCGAGGAGGCCGAAAAGCTCGTTTTCCCGGGGGTCGGCCATTTCGGGAACCTCATGTGGATTCTCCGGGAAAAACAATTGCTGGATCCCCTGCGGGCCTATCTGGCCTCGGGCCGGCCCTTCTTAGGTATTTGCCTGGGTCTCCAGGCCCTGTTTGAGTTCAGTGAGGAGGCCCCCGGCGTTCCCGGCCTGGGGATCTTTAAAGGCGCGGTCCGGCGCTTCGTCATCGATCGATCGGTCCCCCATATCGGCTGGAACGGCGTTCAGGTGCGCCAGCCGTCGCCTTTTCTCCGGGGAATCCGGGGGGACGAAAAATTTTACTTCGTCCATTCCTACCACGTGGTTCCCGAGGACGAAGCCCTTGTGCTGACCGTGACCGATTACGGCCGGCGGTTCGTCAGCGCCGTGCAGCAGGGCCCCATCGTGGCCACTCAGTTCCATCCGGAGAAGAGCGGGGCCGCCGGATTGCGGCTGCTGGAGAATTTCCTTAAACCGGGCCAAGCAGCGGACTGGCCGGCTTACTGCCCGGAGCAGACCCAACTGGCCAAGCGGATCGTCGCCTGCCTCGATGTGCGCGCCAACGATCAAGGCGACCTGGTAGTGACCAAGGGCGATCAATATGACGTGCGGGAAGAAGGGGAGGTCCGGAACCTGGGCCGGCCGGTGGATCTGGCCCGGCGATATTACCGGGAAGGGGCCGATGAGATCACTTTTCTGAACATCACCGGCTTTCGGGATTTCCCTCTGGAAGACCTGCCCCTGCTGGAGGTTTTGGAGCGGACCTCGGAAAACGTCTTTGTTCCGCTGACCATCGGCGGGGGGATACGGGACTACATTGATCGGCAGGGCCGGCGGTATTCCGCTCTGGAGGTGGCTTCCCGGTATTTCCGTTCCGGGGCCGATAAAGTCTCCATCGGCAGCGACGCCGTCCTGATCGTCGAGGAATATCTGGCCGCCGGCCGGGCCGGCGGGAAGAGTTCCATCGAAGAGATCTCCCGGGTCTACGGCAACCAAGCGGTAGTCATTTCCATCGACCCACGACGGGTCTACGTGAAGGGCCCGGAGGAAACGAAGCACCCGGTGATCGAGACGGCCTTTCCAGGCCCCGGGGGTGAGCGTTACTGCTGGTACCAGTGCACCATCAAGGGCGGCCGTGAGGGCCGGGAGGTGGACGCGGTCACCTTGGCCCAGGTCTGCGAAAAGCTGGGGGCCGGGGAGATCCTGCTCAACTGCATCGACCGGGACGGGACCAACCGGGGTTTCGACCTGGAATTGATCAACGCCGTAAAGGCGGCGGTGACCATTCCGGTCATCGCCTCCAGCGGCGCCGGCAGCGCCGAACACTTCCTGGAGGTTTTCACCCGGACGGAGGTTGAGTCGGCCCTGGCCGCCGGAATTTTTCACCGCCAGGAGGTGCCGATCGGAGAGGTGAAGCGTTTTTTGGCTGGCAAGGTGGAGATCAGACCTTGACGGCTAGTTACCGCCCTCAGATGACGCAGGCCGGCCGCTCGCCGGTTCATCGGGCCACGGTGGTCAATCATTTGGGGGAACGGCGGGAAATCTGGGTCCCCGGAGAGACGCCGCTGACCCTAAAAATCGACGGACAGGAAATCGTCACCCTGATGACCCTGGGCACCCATCCGGAGGAACTGGCCCTAGGGTACCTACGCAATCAGCGATTGGTTGAGCGGATTGAAGAGATCGCTTCGGTGACCGTGGACTGGGAGAAGGAAATCGCCCTCCTGCGGACCACCCACGGTCAGGGCATATCCGAACTGAAAGAAAAAATCTCGAAGATGACGGTAACCACAGGCTGCGGTCAGGGGACTATCTTCAGTTGCACCCTGGACAAGATACTGGAACTGCGCCTCCCCCCTTAGCCGTGCGCCAATCTCATCTCTATGGTTTGAAGAAGGCGGTTTCTCAAAGTGACGTCCTCTACAAACAGGCCGGATCGGTGCACGGCTGCGGACTGTGCCGGGAGGACCGGGTGCTGCTGTTTTTCGAAGATGTGGGTCGCCACAATGCCGCCGACGCCATCTCCGGGCGGATGTGGCTGGAACGGATCCCGGGGGAGGACAAGATCCTGTATACCACCGGACGCCTGACCTCGGAGATTGTGATGAAGGCCGCGATCATGCGTATCCCCGTGCTCCTGTCCCGATCGGGCGTCACCCATATGGGTCTGGAACTGGCCCAAGGCCTGAACATGACGATCATCGCCCGGGCCCGAGGCAAACGCTTCCTGGTGTACAACGGCGCTGAACAGGTGGTTTTCGATGACCGACCGCTGGAGGAGGGATCTTAAATAGCTTCTCTTAGCGAGAAGAGCATTCCGGTCTGGCTCCGCGCTCCCCGGCGTCTGACCAAAGAGATCAATCCGGACCTGTACGACGCCCTTTTGTTGGGTGGGGAACTGTCCCCAGGATTATTACCGGACCGCTCCATTCCTGGCCTCGAATTTTTCGTGGAGGGTTTTGTTCAATAGGAGGTGCTTTCACCTACTACTGTTGAACACCATAAGCTTGAAGAATAAAGGATTACCGATTGAAGGTGTTCAGCCAAACCGGCTAACCAGCAGTAAAACACGGGGCAGGCTTCAAATTGGTACCCCTTGGGGGGACTCGGAATATTTTCTTCATGTGCTAAAAAGAAAACGGATTTCTATCTCTCGATCAGCGGTAGGTACAACCACGGTGTTAGCTCCCCCTGGCGGTACTCCACCGCGCCGATATCACATGCAGATCCTTGAGGGCGCATCACGCCGCGCTGGTCAAATGACCCGACCAGGCAAGAGCCATTATCAATCGGACCGGTGCCTCCTGCGATGGGGGGCAGCGGCAGATGCGTCAGCGTAAATCCGCCGTTGTTCGCCAAAGGACCGAGCTGCGCGGGTTTGTTATTTTGATCGCCGGCTTGAGTGAAATATGACGTGCAGGAGTTGTCGCTGGAAAGATTGAAACCGCTTGATGTGATGTTGGTCGAACTGCTTGGACTTTGAAAACAGTTTCCACCCTCAGGGCTGTTGGCTACGATGGAATTCTTCAGCTTCACGATCTGGCCACTGAGGGAACCGATTTGGTAGATACCGCCGCCATAAGGGGCCGAGTTGCCGCTGAGGGTGACGTTGGTCAGGGTCGCCGTGCCGTCTATGTTGTAGAATCCGCCGCCGTGATAAGAGACCGAGTTGCCGCTGAGAGTGACGTTGGTCAGGGTCGCCGTGCCGTTGTTGTTGTAGACACCACCGCCGGCGTATCCGGCCGAGTTGCCGCTGAGGGTGACGTTGGTCAGGGTCGCCGTGCCGTTGTTTAAGTTGGAAAATCCGCCCCCGCCAAAAGAGACCGAGTTGCCGCTGAGGGTGACGTTGGTCAGGGTCGCCGTGCCGTTATTATTGTTGCCGATTCCGCCGCCGCTGCCCAGACTGGTCGAGTTGCCGCTGAGAGTGACGTTGGTCAGGGTCGCCGTGCCGTTGTTGTTGTAGACACCACCGCCGGTGAATCCGGCCGTGTTGTCGTGAAGCGTGCTTCCGTTGAAAGTGACCGACGAATTGGGGGAGATGTAGATACCCCCCCCAAAATTAGCACTACTGTTGTTGAAGATGTCGCTGCCCTCAATCGTCACCGGCGCGCCATCCCAGGCCAGGATCGCCCCGCCCCAGCCGTTGGTCGTGTTTATAGCCACGTTGTCGTGAAAAGTACTGCGGGTAATGGTGGTTACGGCAGGCGCGTAGCGAGGGTAAAGCGCGCCACCGTTCCCGGCCGAGTTGTTCGCGAATTCGCTATCGGCAATATTCAGCGGTCCATAACTGACGATGGCTCCGCCGCTCCACGCCGAGCCGGTTTGGTTGTTGATGAATTTACAGTTATTAATGTTCAGTGTACCCTCGTTACGAATCGCACCGCCGTCATCGCTACTGCTCAAACCCTTGGTGACGGTCAGGTTATTTAACGTTAGCGATATGCCCGGATTCACCAAGAAAACCCGAGAGGCATTCGCGCCGCTGAGAGTGATCAGGGATCCACCGTCAATGGTCGTTTGGCTGCTGATGGGCTTGGCCCCGGTTACGGTAATGATGACCGGCGACGTGCCGCAGTTGAAGGTAATCGTTCCGCCTCCCGTGCTTTGAACGGTGTTCAAAGCCGTATTGAATTCTGTATCCGTACAGGCCCCCCCGACCACGGCATCGACCGCTTGAGATGAAGGAACTATTATAAAAGCTGGAAATAGGCTAACAATCCAGAGGATCAGGATTCGAATGAATTTCATCGCTGACAGGCCTCCATCGCTCAATAGTGGTTTATTCAAACTTACAGCAGGACCCCTAACCTGGAAATATTAGTATCTTCATAATATTAATGAATTATTGATCGGGAAAGACTCAATGTCAATAAGGCAAAAAGAGTATTTTATTGATCCTGGTAGGGATAGGCTCGTGGAAAAAAGCTGGGGATACCTTCACCGTGTCTATTTGGGTGATGACTAATAATTTTCGTTTGAAATCTGGCAGGTCAGGCCATAATTCTAAAACAAAACTACAGGAAGCTATTGTTCGGATAGCCCCCGGTCTCCCTAAAAACCTCCACCAGGCCGCCTCAAAAACACCCCCAAAACCTCCATATTTATAATGGTAATCAACAGGTTAACCTGCCTACTTCCCGTGAATGATGTCCATCCACCGGATGGCTTCCGTCTCGCTCACCCTGCCCAAATAGGCCTGGGTGGTCTTCAGGTCCTGGTGCCTCAAAATCACCTTGGAAACAATCTCCAAGGGGACCCCATTTCGACTGGCATAAGTGGCCGAATGCCGCCGGAGGTCATGGGGCCTGATCGAAATTTTAAGCTGGGACCCAAGGCTTTTGATCAATGACCTGACCGTTGAATAAGAAACCGGGAAAAGACGATCATCCGGCCCCAGTTTTTGGGTTCGGACATATTCCTCCAAACGCTTGGCAATCGGCTCCGGCATATAGGCCACCTCGGCATCTTTCCCGGACTCCGGCTCCCGGAGGACTATTTTCCTCTCCGAGATATACGATACCTTGATCTTTAAAGACTCCCCGACCCGAAGCCCACAGCGAGCCTGGAGTTCCAGGATCAACCGGTCTCGGAGGTTTTTGGTGTTGTAGATAATCTCATGGATCGCCTCTTTTTCGAAAATTCTCCTGGGGCTCTGTTTCGGGGTCCGGAAGGTCTTGGAGAGCAGCGACGTGTTGCAAGGATTTTTTATGTCCAGATCGCACCGGTTGATGACAAAATTGAAAAAGGATTTGAGCTGGGCATACCGGAGTCTCCGGGTTGATCGGGCCAGGCCCTGGGTCAGGCTTTCCAGAAAGCGGTATAACCTCATCAGACCCGAGATTTTCAAATACCGTTTCCCCGTACAGGGCCTTGAACTGGTTGAGCATCGGCAGATAGCTCTGGAGGGTCCTTTTCCGATGACTGGACCTCTGATAAGTTTGGAACAAGGAAATGGCCTCTTTGGTCTTCATACGGTACCTCCTTGGTAGGATTGGAGATTAATGGGGGTCCCCCCATTATGAAGAGTTCAAAGGCAAATAAAAAGTCTGCCGGATGGTCGGAAAAGGGACCTGAAAATAATCTAAGAAATGAGAATGTATCCTCGGAGGCCAATCCATAACTACCTTATTTTAAATAATATTTCTGGCCTCATTGAATTCACCTACTACTGCTGATTTTTATTATCCACCAGATTTAAGGATTATGGTTCGAAATCTATTCGAAAATAGTCTGTCGTTATATCGCCCTTGCAACGGACCTGGCTTAATTATTTTAAGATCAGCGGCAGATACAGCCTTGGCAGGAGCACTCCATACTCGACCGCGCCGATGTCGCAGGCCGGACCCACCGGCCGGGCGGCGCCGCGCTGGTCGAAGGCCGGGCATTCGGACCCGTGGTCAATGGCTGGACTGCCGGCCTGGGGCATATGGGTCAAGGTGGGCCCCCCATTATTGGCCAGCGGTCCGAGATTGGGATTCTCGTTGTTCACATCGCCGGTGTTGTGGATATACGGCGCGCAGGTTCCCTCACTGGTGAGATTGTACCCATTCGACAGGAGGCTACCAATGCTCGATGGATCTTCGTAGCAGTTGGCGCCTGACGGCCCGCTCACCAATATTGTGTTCTTCAAAGTGATAGTCTGAGTGGGAGCCTGGCTCTGTTGGAAGATGCCGCCGCCGGTATTGGCCGAGTTGCCGCTGAGCGTGACGTTAATCACCATCGCCGTGCCTTGGTAGTTCTCAATGCCGCCGCCGGTAGTGGTCGCCGAGTTGGCACTAAGGGTGGAGTTGGTCAGCGTGAGGGTGCCAACGTTGAGAATGCCGCCGCCGGCATAGGCTGAGTTACCGCTCAGGGTGGAGTTAATCACTGTCGCCGTGTCCTGGCTGGTGTAGAAGTTGTTGTATAAGCCGCCGCCAAAAGACAACCCACCGAAGTTGCCGGTTGCGAGGTTGCCGCTCAGCGTGGAGTTGGTCAGCGTCAGCGTGCCGTAATTCTCAATGCCGCCGCCGTACGTTGGTGAGCCGAAAGTGTTGGTCACCACGTTGCCGATGATGATGACGTTCGCCAACATCGCCGTGCCATGGTTGTTGTAAATGCCGCCCCCGCCAACGGCGGCGGAATTACTGCTGAGCGTTACGTTGGTCAGGGTCGCCATGCCGCTAACCTGGTCGTTGGTCAGACCGCCGCCATATCCAGCCGAATTACCGCTGAACGTGACGTTCGTCAGCGTCACATGGCCACCACTGTTGTCGACACCACCGCCGGAAGTCGTCGCTGAATTGCCAGCGACAATCGCCGGTGCGCCCGCGGACGAGAGTGTGACCGTCGCGTTTGCGGATAGGTACAGGCCGCCGCCATATTGAGCCGAGTTGCTGATGATCGCGCCGCCCGTGATGGAGACTTGCGCTTGCTCGCCCACCCAGATGGCGCCGCCAAAGCCGGTGATCGTATTTGTCGTTTTGTTGTTGCTGAACGTACTGTTACTGATTCGCGCGACTGCAAGCGCACTATTTATGAACATCGCCCCCGCGCTGCCGCCGGTGTTATTCTTCAAGGTGCTGTTGCTGATGTTCACCGGACCTGAACTGAAAATCGCGCCGCCGCTGTGATTGTTATCGGTCTGGCTATTCTGAATCGTGCTGTTCTGCAAATTCAACGTGCCGCTGTTGGTAATCGCGCCGCCATCCGAGCCCGTGCTGCCAGCGCGGTCGAGGATGATATTTTGCAGCGTCAAAGTCGCGCTATTCGTGAACAGGCGTGTGGTGAGATTGCCAGTCAGCGTGATTTGACTGCCGCCATCAATCGTCGTGGTCTGGCTAATGACCTTGACACTTTGAATGAGAATGGACGCCGCTCCGCCGCAGTTAAAAGTTACACTCCCGCCGCCGGCTAAAGCGCTGTCGAGCGCCGATTCGGTGCAACTGCCCGGCGTTCCGCTGCCGACGACGCCGCCAGCCAGCGCCGGTGTCGGTTTTAGGAACAGCAACAATGCGATCATCAACGCAGATCTTCTGCTGAAAAGAAATCGAAAGATGTGTGTGTTCATTTATCCCTCCTGAAATTGTTCACACGTTTACTGCGTTCCGAGGTTATGCACCACGAGCATCTCAGTCGGATTCGGCGAGCGCCGAGATAGCAAATGTCAACAGAATCATCCATCGCCTTCCCGGCGCATGGAGCAAGTGATGTAGATTCATTTTGTTTTCCCCCTCGGTGAAATGGTTTATTATACTCCACGTCCGCGTGGAACACTAACCGGCGTAAAAAACTGGGAACCGGCATTGCCGATTCCCAGTAACACCGGGTGAATTTATCGCACAATCAGCGGCAGATACAGTTTCAGCAACTCTTCACCCGTGCGGTACCCCACGGCGCCGATATCACACGCCGCGCCTTGTGGTCGCGACACGCCGCGTTGGTCAAACGATCCGTTAGGGCGTGTGCCATTATCAATCGGACCGATGCCGTTCTTGATAGGCGGCAGCGGCAATTGTGTCAGTGTGGATCCGCCGCTGTTTGCGAGCGGTCCGAGTTGTGCGGACTGATTGTTCTGGTCGTGACCCTGATTAAAGTACAGCGTGCACGAATCATCGCTGGAGAGATTGTAGTTGTTCGATGTGATGCTCGTCACACTGCCAGGTTCTATGTCGCGGTTTTCACCCGAACTGCCTTTTGCGACGATGGTGTTCTTGAGTGTGATCGTCTGACCAGTACCGCCATAATGGTATATGCCGCCGCCGTGGTAGGTTGCCCAGTTGCCGCTAAGCGTGACGTTGGTCAGCGTCGCCGTGGCGCCGAAGTTGTAGATGCCGCCCCGTGTTGTCATGAAGTGTGCTTCCGTTGAGAGTGACCGACGAGTTGAGGAGGTTGTTGTAGATACCACCGCCATATTGCGCACTGTTGCTGAAGATCTCGCTGCCCTCAATCGTCACCCGCGCCCCATCCCAGGCCAGGATGGCCCCGCCCCAGCCATTGGTGGTCGTGTCCGTGGCGTGGTTATCCCGCAGCACACTGTTGACGATCTTCGTTGCTGCACCGGCAAAACGCGGATACAAAGCACCGCCGTTGAGCGCCCGGTTGCCTTCCAAGCGGCTGTTGGTAATGGTCAGCGGTCCGTAGCTGACTATCGCGCCGCCACTAAGGCCGGCGTTGCTGTCCCGGATGGCGCTGTTCTCCAGGATTAACACTCCGCCTATGTCATTCAAGATCGCCCCGGCGTCACCGCCGCTAAAGCCGTTCGTCAGCACAATATCGCACAGCGTCAGCGAGGCCCCGGTGCTGACAACAAACAACTGCCGCGCGTTCTGCCCGCTCAGCGTGATCTGCCCGCCGCCGTCAATCGTCGTATTGGCGGCAGGGGGGATGATCTGGGTGCTGTTCAGGTTGATCAGTGCCGTACCGCAGCTAAACGTAACGGTCCCGCCGCCGGACATTAGCTTGCTGAACTGGACGTCGTCGCTGCAATTGGTGACCACACCATCGGCCTGGACAGGCGCGGACCAAAGCAAGGCCAGCATCAATCCAGTCGTTAAAAGCGTCGGGAATCTGAAATTCTTGATTTTCATCTTCTCTCCTTTTCGCTCCGTTCAATTCAAAACCTACCGGCTGATCATTTGGTTTGACTAACAGGTGGGAACATTTCGGAACGACGTCCCAAATTGAGGCACAAGGGAATTAGACTTTTAAGCTATCCCTTGAAAAATCTTGGATTTCATGCCCCTAAGATCTTACGTAACGATATCAATTAAAAGATAGCAATAAGGTAAACAGTGTATTTTTTGATTGAAAAGACTTTATTTTTGTGGGGTTTCCGGGTGGCGGATCCCTAAAACCTTTGCCAAAGCCGGGGAGCTTGAAGAACCGAGACGGTAAGGGGAGACTTCTTAAAAAAACGAAGTCCTACGGGAGGTTGAGTCTCTCACCACCTCGTTAACGAATAGCGTTCGAAATCTGGCAGTTTTGGTAAATTTTTAATAGAAGGAGTACAGGAAGCTATTTTATACAACTGAATACTGGCATCGCTAGTTGCCAAATAAATAATTCCTGTTTCCTCCATCAGGGCGACGATCAGAGAGTCGTTGACCATTGGTCCCATACCGTATCCACTTGTTCTGACTTTTACTTTTGTATTAAACCCGCCGATCAGGTGACCCCGAAATCCTTCAATTTCCTTCGCAGGGTGTTCAGACCGATTCCCAACCGGCGGGCGGTTTGGGATTTGTTTTGTTTCAACTGCCGGTAGACCTTGAGGAGATAGGCCTTTTCCATGTCGGCCAGGGTTAGGCCGGCGGCAAGATCATCGTCCGGGGGACTGGCAGGCCGCGGTTTTTGATTTTCCCGGAACGGGGCCGGCAGCAGGCCGGAGGTGATGGCCCCGCCTTGGGCAAGATTGACGGCGGATTGGATGACGGAGCGTAGTTCCCGAATGTTCCCCGGATAGGGGTATTGCCGGAGAAGGGCGAGGGCCTCTTCATCGATCCGGCAGCGCAGGGCCGGGGGGCAGAATTCATCTAGAAAATGGTCCACCAACAGGGGGATGTCTTCCGGCCTTTCCCGGAGTGGCGGCAGGTGCAGCCATCCACCCCGGATCCGGTAGTATAGGTCCTTGCGAAAAAGTTTCTTGGATATCAATTCTTCCAGATCTTCATTGGTGGCGGCCACGATGCGTACGTCCACCTTTTGGCTGAGGCTGGAGCCCACCGGGGTGTATTCACCATCCTGAAGAACCCGCAACAGCTTGCCCTGCATCTCCTGGGGTAGATTGCCGATTTCATCCAAAAACAACGTTCCATGATTGGCATGTTTCAGGTAGCCCAGCCGTTCCTTCTCCGCGCCGGTAAAGGCGCCCCGGGTGTGACCAAAAAATTCGGCTTCAAACAGGGTGGCGCTGACCGCTGCCATGTTGACCGGCATGAACGGATACCGGGCACGCGGACTGACGGCGTGAATGGCCCGGGCCAGAAGTTCCTTGCCGGTGCCGCTTTCCCCCGTAATGAGAATGGGCACCTCGCTGCCGCTATGCAGCTCGGCCTCTTTCAGCAGCCGCAGCATCCCCGGTGACCGGGTGATGATGGCCTGAAAGGCTTCGGGATGAGACAAAACCGGCAAGGCCCTGCTTTTTTCCAGGTCCAGAATCTCCAGAAGCCTTTTTTTTTCGAGGGTCCGCCTGAGTGAAAAAACGAGATCCTCTTCGCTGATCGGCTTGACCAGATAATCGTAGGCCCCTTTTCTAAGGCAGCGAACGGCTATGCGCACATCGTTCACGGCCGTAACCATGATGCATTCGGTCCGGGGGCTGTTGTTTTTGACCAGGTCCAGCAACTCCAGCCCGTTCATCTCCGGCATGGTCATGTCGATCAGGGCGATGTCGAACACTTCTCCGGTTTGAATCAAGACTGCCGCTTTCAAAGGGTCGTCTTCGATTCGCACGTGTTGAAACCCGGCCCCGGTCAACCGTGCCTTCATCAATTCGAGGAAGTCCCAATCATCGTCGACGATCAATATCCGTCCGGTCATATTTTATAACCTTGCAAAAAGCAAAAAAACGACTTTCTGGTCGGCGGGAGAGGGCTTTCACTCTCCCGCCTAGGCCATAATGGAATAGGCCATAATGGAATAGATATGTTAACCTTTTGATATTAAATAAAATTGAAAGCGCCTAGGCCATAATGGCATAGTCCAATAAATTTTTCAACGGCTAACCAAAGCTGACCGATATTTTTTTAACATGTTGAATTAGTTAGATAAATATTTCGTACTCCTCCTTGCCTGGATAGTGGCATATTTGTTGCCAATTAAATTTTAAGCTGGATATTTTATTTCAGCCAAAAATTTGGAAAATTTTTGGCTTCGGAGGCAGGCCGATGCGTTTAAAGCACAAAATCGAGGAAGGGGAATTTGTCGTTTTGGCAGAAATGGAACCGCCAAAAGGGGTGGACGTCTCCGAGATGGTGACCAATGCCAAAAGGGTTAAAGATGGGGTCGATGCCTTCGTCGTGCCGGAAATGAGCAATGCCGTCATGCGTATGGGGTCCCTGGGCGGGGCGATGGTTTTGCAAAACGAAGGTCTGCCGACGATCTTCCAGATCTGCTGCCGGGACCGCAACCGTCTGGCTCTTCAGGGTGATCTGCTGGCGGCTTACGCCCTGGGGATCACTACCGTCATGGCCGTCGCCGGAGAGGACCCCAGCTACGGGGATCACCACCAGGCCCGTTCCGTTTACGACATCGATCTGATCACCCTGATCGGGGTCATCGACCGACTCCGGGAGGGGCGGGACATGGCCGGCATCGAACTATCCGGTGCGCCGGATTTTTTGATCGGCACCACCGCCGAAGCGGGATCCAAAGGAAAATCGACGGAAGTGGAGCTGGAGGAGATCCTGAAACGGGCCGCGGTCGGTGCGCGGTTCTTTATCACTACGCCCATTTTCGACCCCGCCCTTCTTGAACCGTACCAAAAAAGGATCGACCGCCGCAGCGTCGTGCTCTTTCCTACGGTGTTGCTCCTCAAGTCCCTGGGGATGGCCCGCTATATCGCCAAAAACCTGCCGCATGTTTACATGCCGGAGGCCATCGTCGACCGGATTGCGGCCGCCCCGGATAAGGTGCGGGAATGCGTCCAGATTGCGGCGGATACGGTGGCGGATCTCAAGAGACAAGGGTACAGCGGTGTTTATCTTTCCACCCTGGGGTGGGAGCACAAGTTGCCGGAAATCATCGAAAAATTTTAGAGGCAAGGACCTATGGAATCAAAGGATCAAAGAGGATTGACGGCGGTCCCGGATAGTGAACGCCCGGATCCCGTCGGAGCGGTGATGGTGGTTGGCGGGGGTATCGCCGGGATGCAGTCCGCGCTGGACCTGGCCAACTCCGGATACTACGTCTACCTGGTGGAAAATTCATCGGCCATCGGGGGATTGATGTCGCAGTTGGACAAGACCTTTCCCACCAACGACTGCGCCATGTGAATTATCTCGCCCAAACTGGTCGAGGTCGGCCGGCACCTGAACATCGAACTTCTGACCAATACCGAGGTACTGGGATTGGAAGGAAAACCTGGAAATTTCAAAGCCCAACTCCGGCAGCAACCCCGCTTCGTGGACCTTTCCAAGTGCACCAGTTGCGGGGAGTGCGCCAAAGTCTGCCCCATCGAGCTGCCCAACGAGTATGACCAGGGCCTTTCCCGGCGAAAGGCGGCCTTTAAGAAGTACGCTCAGGCCATCCCCGGCGGCTACGCCATCACCAAGCGCGGCACCGCCCCCTGCCGGGCGACCTGCCCGGCCCACGTGAGCGTTCAGGGATACATCGCCCTGACCAACGCTGGCAAATATCGGGAAGCCGTAGAGCTGTTCAAGAAAGATCACCCCTTCCCCGGGGTCTGCGGCCGCGTCTGCCACCATCCCTGTGAGGGGGCCTGTACCCGCCAGGCGGTCGACGAACCTCTGGCGATCATGAATCTGCACCGGTTTCTGGCCGATTGGGACCAGGAGAGCGGTGTACCGTTCCTGCCGCCGAAAAAAGACCCCCGGTCGGAGAAAGTGGCCGTCATCGGCGCCGGACCGGCCGGTTTGACCTGCGCCTATTTCCTGGCCCTCGAGGGGTATTCGGTCACGGTGTTTGAAAAGCTGCCCGTTCTCGGGGGCATGCTCACCGTGGGCATTCCCGCCTACCGGCTGCCCCGTTCCATCATCGAGGCCGAAATAGAGACCATTCGGGCCCTGGGCGTCGAGTTCAAAACCGGCGTGGAGATCGGCAGGGACTTTACTATCGGTGAGCTGCGTCGGCAGGGGTATAAGGCCTTTTTCCTGGGGATCGGTTCCCATTTGTGCAAGGCCTTGGGAATTGAAGGCGAAGACTTGAAGGGGGTTTATCCGGGGATCGAATTCCTGCGGGAAGTCAATCTCGGCAAGCGGGTCAATCTGGGCGATCGGGTAGCCGTCATCGGCGGCGGCAACGTGGCCATGGATGCGGTGCGCACTGCCCGGCGCACCGGCAGCGCCCGGCCCTTTATTGTCTACCGGCGCAGCCTGGACGAGATGCCGGCCAATGCCGAAGAGATCGAAGAGTGCCGGGAAGAAGGAATCGAGATCCTGACCCTGACCAATCCGGTCCGGGTTATCGCCGCAGGCGGCCGGGTCAAGGCCATCGAATGCCTGCGAATGCGGCTCGGCGAGCCGGACCGCAGCGGCCGGCGGCGTCCGGAACCGATTTCCGGCAGCGAGTTCACGCTGGAGGTCGATGCCGTTATCCCGGCTATCGGCCAGGAATCCGATTGGGCCTGTCTGACGGAAGAATGCGCCTGCTCCCTCAGCGACTGGGGTACCCTCCGGGTGGATCCGATGACCCTGCAGTCCGGCGACCCGGATATTTTTGCCGGGGGCGATGCCGTTACCGGGCCGCGGACCGTGGTTGAGGCCATCGGGGCCGGAAAGGAAGCGGCCCTGTCCATCGACCGGTTTCTTCGGGGGCAGGACCTGTACCAGGGTCGGCCGGCGCGCTGGGAAGGGGTGTCCGACGTGCCGCTCGCGGGCCGAACCCGGATCGCCCGCACGGCCATGGACCACGCCCCGGCCGACCGGCGGATTCAAAACTTTAATGAGGTTCAGTTGGGCTACCGGGAGGATCAAAGCCGACGGGAAGCCGAACGGTGTCTGGCCTGCGGGATCTGTTCCGAATGCTACCAGTGCGTGAACGCCTGCCTGGCCGGGGCCGTGGACCACGACCAGCAGATGGTGGAAAAAGAAATCGAAATCGGATCGGTTATTTTAGCCACGGGGAGCCGGCCCTATGATTCCCCGCGGCTGGAGGAGCTATTTTCAATACCGCAGCAATCCCAACGTTATGACCAGCCTGGAATTTGAGCGGACTCCTAAGCGCTTCCGGACCGACGATGGGGCACCTGATCCGCCCCTCCGATCAGCAGGAGCCGAAAAAAATCGCCTGGTTCCAGTGCGTCGGCTCCCGGGACACCAACCAGTGCGGCAACGGCTACTGTTCCTCGGTCTGCTGCATGTACGCCATCAAGGATGCCATGATGGCCAAGGAGCACGCCCCGGGCGGTTTGGAATGCACCATCTTCAATATGGATATCCGCACTTTCGGCAAGGACTACGAAAAGTATTATCTGCGGGCCCGAGACCGGGCCGGCGTCCGTTTCGTCAAGGCGCGGATTCATTCCTTCGACGAAATCAATGAACGGGGCGATCTGCGGGTCCGCTATGCCGACGAAACCGGCGAACTGCGGGAGGAAGTCTTTGATATGATCGTCCTGTCCGTAGGGCTCCAGGTGCCCCCTTCCTCCCGGGAGCTGGCTGGGCGGCTCGGGGTCGACCTGGACGGCTACGGCTTCGCCGTGAAACCGACCTTTTCGCCCCTGGAGACTTCCCGCCCGGGCGTCTATGCCTGCGGGGTCTTCCAGGGACCGAAGGATATCCCCAGTTCGGTCATGGAAGCCAGCGCCGCCGCCTGCCTGGCGGGGGGAAAGCTGGCCGCCGCTCGCCATACCCGCACCCGGCGGGTGGAATTGCCCGAACAGATTGACGTTTCCGCCGAGGAGCCGCGGATCGGCGTTTTTGTCTGCAACTGCGGCATCAACATCGCCGGGGTGGTGGACGTGGCCGCGGCCGAGGAATACGCCCGCACCCTGCCTCAAGTAGTCTACGCCGGCCAGAATCTCTTTTCCTGCAGCCAGGATTCCCTGGTGCGGATGAAAGAAGTCATTCGGGAACAGCGGCTCAACCGGGTGGTGGTGGCCGCCTGCACCCCGAAAACCCACGAGGGCATCTTCATGGATACCCTCGAAGGGAGCGGCTTGAACAAATACCTGCTGGAAATGGCCAACATCCGCAACCAGGATTCCTGGGTCCATGCGGACGACCCCGAAGAAGCCACCCACAAGGCCTGTCAACTGATCCGCATGGCCGTCTCGCGGGCCGCGACGCTCCAGCCTTTGGGGGAGAAGGTCATCTCGGTTAACCCAAGGGCCGTGGTGGTCGGCGGCGGGGTGGCCGGAATGAACGCCGCCCTCGGTCTGGCCGACCAGGGCTATGAAGTCGTTCTGGTCGAAAAAGAAGAGCAGTTGGGAGGCATGGCCAACCGCCTGACCTTCACCATCGAGGGAGACGACGTGCAGGCCTATCTGCAGGACCTGATCCGGCAGGTAACCACCCATCCCCTGATTCAGGTCCTGACCCGCTCCCTGATCGTCGGTTTTACCGGGTTCAAGGGCAATTTCACCACCGAGGTGCTGGTCGGTCCCGGGATGTACGAACGCAAGATCAAACACGGGGTGACGATCGTCGCCACCGGGGCCGTGGAATATCAGCCGCGGGAATATCACTTCGGTCAAAGCGATAAAGTCATGACCCAGGTGGACCTGGCCAAGCGCTTGAAAGACCGGGGCGCCGCGGACTTGAACCGGGTGGCCATGATCCAGTGCATCGGCTCGCGGAACGAGGAAAACCCGAATTGCTCGCGAATCTGTTGCCAGAGCGCGGTCAAAAACGCCCTCAAGATAAAAAAGCTCAATCCCGAAGCCGATGTTTACCTCCTCTACCGGGACATGCGTACCTACGGGTTGCTGGAGGATTACTACAAGGAAGCCCGGGAGAAAGGGGTCTATTTCTTCCGCTTCGATCCCGAGAATCCGCCCCGGGCCGAACGGTCCGCCGCCGGTCTGGTCTTGACCTTCCGGGACCTCATCCTGGGCCGCGATCTGCAGGTGGAGGTCGATTTGCTGGCACTCAGCGCCGGCATGCGAGCCGCCGATACCGAAGAGCTGGCCTCGATCGTCAAGCTGGCTCGTACCGCCGAAGGCTACTTCATGGAAGCTCATGTCAAGCTGCGTCCGGTGGACATGGCCACGGAAGGGATCTTCGTCTGCGGCACGGCCCACAGCCCGAAACTGCTGGATGAAACCATCGCCCAGGCTTTGGCGGCAGCCTCCCGGGCCACGACCTTCCTGTCCCAAAAACAATTGACCCTCTCGGCCGTAACCGCCCGGGTCAATACCGAACTCTGCGCGGCTTGCCTGGTTTGCGTGCGGTCCTGCCCTTACTCCGTGCCGAGGATCAATGCCGACGGGGTCAGTGAAATCGATGAGGCCTTGTGTCAGGGTTGCGGCATCTGCGCCGCGGAATGCCCGGCCAAGGTCATTGAACTCAACTGGTACGAAGACGACCAGCTCTTGTGCAAGATCGACGCCTTAATGGAGGGGAGCCTATGAGTTCAGACTTTGATCCGATCATTGTGGCTTTTTGCTGCAATTACTGAGGGTACACAGCGGCGGACCTGGCAGGTTCGATGCGGCTCAGTTACCCGACGGCCATCAAGATTATCCGCGTTCCCTGCACCGGCAAAGTGGACACGCTGCATCTCCTGCGACCCTTCGAAAAAGGGGCCGACGGGGTCTACGTGGTCGGATGCCGGGAGGGGGACTGCCATTACAACACGGGAAATTTCCGGGCCAAGGCCCGGGTGGCCCAAACCCAAAAAGTTTTAGACTCCATCGGAATCGGGGGGCAGCGGTTGCAGATGTACAACCTGTCTTCCAGCGACGGTCCCAGCTTCGCCCGGTTTGCCGAGGAGATGCAGGCCCGGATTCTGGCCGCGGGTCCGAACCCGATCCGGACGGTCCTGGAGAAAAGAAAGAATGGAGGAAGCCAGCGATGATTGTAGCCGAAAAAAAGCCGATCGAAGAGATTATTGATACCGTCAGGGACTGCCAAAGCATTCTGGTTCTGGGGTGCAATGAATGTGTAACCGTCTGCGAGGCCGGAGGAAAAAAAGAAGTGGGCCTGCTGGCTTCCGCGCTCCGCATGCATTTTCTCCAGCAAGGCCGGGAAGTCAATATCGGAGAACGGACGCTGGAGCGGCAGTGCGACCACGAGTACCTGGAGGAAATCCGTGGGGTCATCGACCTGTATGAGGTGGTGGTGTCCATCGCCTGCGGGGTGGGCGTACAGTTCACCGCCGAGAAATACCAGACCAAGCCGGTCTATCCCGGCGTAAACACGCTCTTCATGGGGGCCAACGAAGCCCGGGGTGTATGGTCGGAACGCTGCCAGGGCTGCGGTCAGTGCCTGTTGGCGATTACCGGGGGCATCTGTCCGGTATCCCGCTGCGCCAAGCGGATCCTGAACGGGCCCTGCGGCGGATCCAGCGCCGGAAAATGTGAAATCCATCAGGAGGTGCCCTGCGGCTGGCAATTGATTATCGACCGACTGAAGGCGCTGGGGCGGATGGATGACTATGAAAAAATAGTCCCTATTAAAGACTGGTCCACCGACCGGGCGGGCGGACCGCGAAAAGTGGTGCGGGAGGATTTGAAGTTATGACAGTCAAGACACCCAGTAAACTGGAAAAAATTTTGGCTTCCGGACAGTTGGCCGTCACGTCGGAAGTGGGGCCCCCCCGGGGCAGCGATCCGGAAGTGATCATCCGTAAGGCCGAAATGATCAAGAATCACGTGGATGCCGTCAACGTGACGGACAACCAGACCTCCATGACCCGCCTCTGTAGTCTGGCCGCCTGCATCCGCCTGAAACTGATGGGGCTGGAGCCGGTGCTGCAGATGGTAACCCGGGATCGGAACCGGATCGCCCTCCAGAGCGACATCCTGGGTGCGGCTTCCTTTGATATCTTCAACATCCTCTGCCTGTCCGGCGACCACCAGAGCTTCGGTGACTGCGCCAGGGGACAGAACGTATATGACCTAGACTCGATGCAATTGATTCAGACCGTCCGTCTCATGCGCGACGAGGGAAAATTTCTGGGCGGCGATGCCATCGCCCGGCCGCCGCGGATGTTTGTCGGCGCGGCGGAAAACCCTTTTGCTGACCCGTACGAGATCCGCGTGCCCCGGCTGGCCAAGAAAATTGCCGCCGGAGTCGAGTTTATTCAAACCCAGTGCATCTACAATCTCGACAAGTTCGAAGACTGGATCGGCAAGGCGCGGGATCGGGGATTAACCGAGCAAGCGTCTATCCTGGCCGGCTTGACCCCGATGAAGTCAGTCGGGATGGCCCGCTACATGAAGAACCGGGTCCCGGGGATGGATGTCCCGGATGAAATCGTCAAGCGCCTGGCCGACACCCCCAAGGACAAGCAGGCCGAAGAGGGGATTAAGATCTGCGTGGAGTCCATCGAGCGCCTGAGAGAGGTGAAGGGGGTAGCCGGATTTCACATCATGGCCATCGAATGGGAAGAGAAAGTTCCGGAAATCGTTGAACGGGCGGGGCTGTATCCTCGGCCGAGCGTAATTTGACAGGTGGAATCGGGGCGGAAGGTTTGAACAATTACCAATTAATTATTAACCATTGATTATTAATCATTAAGGCACCTAGGCCCAAGCAACGCACCCGTTGGTGCCCGAGACAAGGAGGTAGTTATGAACCTGAATAAAAGAGTGTTGGTGGTTGATGACGAACCGGATTTCGCTACCATTGTACAGAAAAACTTGGAAAAGGAAGGCTTTACGGTCGAGGTGGCCTATAACGGGGTGGAGGGCCTGGAGAAAGTCCGGGCCAATCCGCCGGATGCCATCGTGCTGGATGTAATGATGCCCGAGAAGGACGGGTACCAGGTCTGCAAAGAGCTCAAGGAGGATGAGCAAACCCGCGATATCCCCGTTATCCTGCTGACGGCCGTGGCTTCCCACGTGACCTCCACGCGCTACACCCACCGGGACGGCCTGGAGACCGAGGCGGACGACTATATCAGTAAGCCGGCCTCGGCCGAGGAGATTACCAAGAGTCTGAAGCGGTTGCTGAAGCTGTAGCCAGGCGTAAGGGCGACCGGCCCGTCTCCCCTACGGATAGGTCTGGGTAGGGGCGACTTTAGTCGCCCAACCGGGGAGGCTGAAGCCTCCCCTACCCGATATTTTCATGCTTTGCGGGTGTCCGTCCGCGGGCATGGGGGTTTAGTACGAAAATAACTCCACAGATGATCCGAAGGGTTTGGCTTTTCTCCACCCAACCTATTAACCTAATAATTAGGCTTTTTCTTCGATGAAAGTCTACTGTATCATCAGTGACGAACGGGCGGTTCAGTTGAAATCCCCGGCCATATTTACCCGGGTGCTGAAGCGCCAGGGGATCAAGGGGACCTATGTGCCCTTCGTGGTCAAGCCGCGCGACCTGGGAGAGGCGATCAACAGCATCCGGATCCTTCATCTGGCGGGCGCCAACATCACCGTGCCCTACAAGGAAGCGGTCCTGCCCCTGCTGGACGTCCTTTCCGAGGGGGCGAATATCATCGGCGCAGTCAACACTATTGTCCGGGACGGTGACCGATTGAAGGGGTACAACACCAACGCCATCGGCATCATGGAAGCCCTGGGCGAGGCGGGATTCGAAGTGGATGGAAAAACCGCGCTGGTTTTGGGAACCGGCGGGGCCGCCCGGGCAGTAGTATTTATTTTAAACTGGTTGCGGGCCGCCGCCATTTATGTTACCGGCCGCCGGTTGGAAAAAACCAGGTCTCTGACGGAAGCCTTAGGTGGAGAGCCGCTGGACCTGGGGTTATTATCCGACCGGCCGCTGCCGGTGGATCTTGTGGTTAACGCCACCGCCGTTTCCAGCCCCGCTGAATCCCCGGAAATGGCCGGCCTGATCCAGCGCCTCGAAGTCCCCGGCTGCCAACTGGTTTTTGACCTTAACTACGGCCGACCGAATAATTTTTGGGAGGAAATGGCGAATTCCAGAGGCATCCGTTTCCTGGACGGTCTGCCGGCCTTGGCCCAGCAGGCGCGGAGGGCCTTTGCCCTGTGGACCGGGTTGCAGGTTCCCCCGGAGGAGTTTATCAAGGCGTTAAACGAAGATGAAGACTAACTGAATAAATACAAAGATGAACGTTCCATGTTCGACGTTCATCCTTTAAAACCCCCTATGGTCGGACCGGCAACAGGATCGTAAAGGTCGATCCCTCTCCTGGGTTGCTGGCCACCTCGATGATCCCGCCCAGCGAATCCACCAGACCCTTGACGATGGGCAACCCGAGTCCGGTTCCGGTGATAAAGCGGGTTTTCTCGTCTTTAACCCGGTAGAAACGATCGAATATTTTGTCGAGGTGTTTTTCAGCAATTCCCAAGCCGTTGTCCACAACCTTTACTCGGAGGTTGATGCCGGCCCGGTCCAGTTCCACCCGAATGCGGCCGCCCTCCGGGGTGTAGGTGAGAGCGTTGGTGATCAGGTTGCCGAAAATACTCTCCAGGGCGACCGGATCGGCCTCGATTTCCGGCAGGTCTTTGGCCGACACCAGGAGGGTCAGGGACTGTTTCCGGGCCTCGGCCCGCACGGCCAGGAAATCCACGATGTTTTTCAGCAGTTCCTCCAGCCGGACCGGTTTCGGCTCCCGGCAGATGAGCCCCTCCTCGATGCGCGACAGGTCGAGCAGGTCGCCGATGAAGGTGATTAAGGCCTGAGTTTTTTCCTTGGCCCGGTTCAGCAGGTGCTGTTGGGGTTCGGTGCCCACCAGTTCGCCGATCACCAGGGCAAGCTGTTCGTGGATGGTGGACAGGGGCGAGCGCAGTTCATGGGACACCTTGGCCACGAATTCCGACTTGAGCCGGTCCAGCACCTTCAGGCTGGTAATGTCGAGGAAGGTGACGATCGCACCCAGGCATTCCTTGCGGTCCCCCAATACCGGCTGGGCGACAGCCCGCAAATAAGTCCCGTCGGCCAGGGCGAATTCCTGTTCGGGGATATCCCCGTAATCCACATGTTTTCCTTTGGATATCTCCATCAGCAGTCGGCACAGGGCCTCATCCGGCAGGTAGTCTTGAATGGGTCGACCCGGGGCGCTGTCCCGCTCCAGTTTCAACATCTGCCGGCAGGATGGATTGATCAGCACGACTTGCCCGCCGGTGTTGGTAACCAGGACGCCGTCGGGCAGGGATTCGATGATGGTCCGGAGGCGGCTCTTCTCGGTGTCCAGATCCGACAGGGTACGGGCCTTTTCCAATGCGAGTTTCCGGGTTTCCCGGGTCAGACGGACCTTTTCCGCCGCTCGGTTGACGACGATGCGCAGTTGATCCGGCTCGAAAGGCTTGGGGATAAAGTCGTAGGCCCCCTGCTTCATGGCTTCAATGGCCGTTTCGACGGTAGCGTATCCGGTGATGACGATTACCAGGATGGCGGGGTCCAGTTCCCGAAGCCGTTGCAGGACCTCCATGCCGTCCAGGCCGGGCATCTTCAGATCGAGCAGCACGATGGCCGGTCGCGCCTGCTCGAAAATCCGGAGGGCCTCATCCCCTCGGGCCGCGGTCTTCAGTTGAAAACCGAGGCGGCTCAGAATGCGTTCCGAACCCTCCCGAATATCCCGTTCATCGTCCACCACCAGCACCCGGATCGTCTCGACCTCTTTATTCACCCTGGTCCCCCTCTTCGTCCTTGGATTGAATCGGCAGTTCGATGATAAAAGCGGCCCCGCCACCCGGAAGGTTCCGAGCCTTGATTTGCCCCCCGTGCGCTTCCACGATCCCGTAGACCAGGCTCAATCCCAGTCCGGTGCCTTCCCCCTCCTGCTTGGTGGTGAAGAAGGGATCGAAGATGTGCGGCAGGATGTTTTCGGGGATGCCCGGCCCGGTATCGACTATTTCGATCAGCACCCGTCCGGTTTGGGGAAGAAAAAGGGTCTTGACGCTCAGTTCCCCCTTCCCCTCCATGGCCTGGGCGGCGTTCAGGATAATATTCATAAATAGGTGGTTCAATTGCTGGATGTCGCTGTGAACCGGAGGCAGGGCCGGATCCAGGACCTTTTCAATAATGATATTTTGAAAGAGCGCCTGATTTTCCAAAAGAAAGAGCGTTCGGGAAATGGCCCGGTTGATGTCTTGGGGCCGCATGAGGTGGCGCGTCTGGCGAGTGAACTCCAGCAGTTCCTTGACGGTGTCCCGACAGCGTTCGGCATCCTCCAGTACCCGGAGGAGGTCTTTCCGGGCGCCCGCCTCCAGGGGATAATCTTCCAGGACCAACCGGGTGTAGAGGGTGATCCCGGCCAGGGGGTTGTTGAGCTGATGGGCCACCCCGGCGGCCAGTTTGCCGAGAGAGGCCATTTTTTCCGACTGGAGCAATTGCAACTGTGTTTTTTCCAGCTCGGCTTTCATGCGCTGGATTTCCCGCAGGTCATGAAAAAAGCCGATAGTGGCCACCTCCCGTTCGCCTTCGTAGACGATGGAGGCATTTAGGTTGATGGGGATTCGTTCGCCGCTCTTGTGGACTACGTCCACCTCGTAGGAACACAATTTCCCCTGTCCGCCGTATTGGTCGCTGCGCAGCATCTTCATGACCTCATGGGCCCGCTGATCGGGATAGATGTCCCGGATATCCAGGCTTTGCAGGGCTTCCTCAATGCTGTATCCGAAAATTTCGGCCGACATGTTGTTAAAAATCAAAATCTTGCCTTTCTTGTCGGCGGCGATGACCCCGTCCACGGCGCTGAGGATCAGGTTGCGCAACAGGGCATTCGAACTTTGCAGCTTGTCTTCGATCTTCCCGCGAACCGGCAGGTCGAAGTCCAGGCTCACGAAAGCTTCGACTTTCCCGGCGGTTATAATCGGATAGGCATAAAAGCAGGGCATTTTTTCCAAGTCGGCAAATTCTTCCGGCTTGGGATGCAGGGTCGGCCGACCGGTTTCCTTGGCCTTCAGGACACCACAGTTCACGCAGGGTTCCGGACGATCGTAAAACAATTCATGGCAAAGCCGGCCGATCACCCGTGAATCGTTGTCGTCCGCCAAGGGCCGGTTGTAGGCCAGGATCTTAAACTCCGGGGAAATCACGATCAGGCGCCTTTGGAAGGCGTCCACGGCCTTTAAAAGAACCGCAATTTCGGATTCGGAACGCATCATTTGTCCTCTGATAGAGACAAATTTTCAGAACCAGGGATGTAAGCCGCTAACTTAATTTTTAATTAGAAAGCGGATAAATTGCAACGATTAATCGCTGTCAGGAATCCCGGCCAGCGCCTGTTCGACGAGTCCATCGATGGCGGCGTTAAGCTGTTCGTCTCGGGTGTGCCGCAAGGCAATGGCCTGAGCCGGGCATTCGCAGACGCAGATCCCACAGCCCCGACAGGCAGGGGGGGGTATTTCCGAGACGTGGTTGGCGTTGATGAAGGGCGCCCCGAAGGGACAAACGCGGACGCAGACCAGGCAGGCCGCGCAGCGGTCGGGGTCCACCACGGCCACGGCGGCGGAAATGGACATCTCTTTCCGGGAGAGGATCTTCACCGCCTGCTGGGCCGCCCCCTTGGCCATGATCACCGACTCCTTGATGAACCGGGGACTGTGGGCCAGTCCGGCCAGGAAAATGCCCGGAGTGGCGAACTCCGTGGGTCGCAGCTTCACGTGGGCCTCCAGGAAAAAGCCTTCGGTGGTGCGGGGCAGCTTGAGCAGTCGGTCCAGGTCCCGAGAGTCTTCCGCAGGCCGGATACCGGCGCTGAGCACGACCAGGTCCGGCTCCACCCGAAAATCCCGGTGGGCGCTGCGGTCGGTGAAATCAACGGTCAGTCGTCCGTCCTCTAAAAAGACCTCGGGGCCTTCCTGAGGGATGAAGCGAAAAAAAAGTACGCCGGCTTTACGGGCCTTCATGTAGTAAAGCTCCATGAAGCCGAAGGTCCGCAGGTCACGGTAGAGGACGATCACCGCCGCCCCGGGGTTTAACTCCTTGAGGCGGAGACTGTTTTTGACGGCCGCCGCGCAACAGACCCGACTGCAGGCCGGAAACGATTCACTGCGCGAACCGACGCACTGGATCATCACCACCCGTTTTAATTCACCGGCCCAGGAGGGGTTTTCGGCCAGGCGCCGGGAGAGCTCTACCTGAGTGCAGACCCGCTCGTCCTGCCCGTACAAATGCTCTTGGGGTTCGTAGGGCTGCCCGCCGGTGGCCACTACCACGGCCCCGTAGCGGACCAGCGCACGGCCGTCGCCGTTTTCGATCGCCCCTTCGAAAGCCCCCACCTGGCCCCCGTGGCTGACCAGTTGGGCCTCCAGGCGGGTCTCTATTCGAGGATGATGGCGGACCCGTTCTTGAAGAAAGCGGATGAGCCCGGCCGGAGAATCTCCCTCCAGGGTTTCGGTCAGGAGTCGGGCCACTCCCCCGAGGCTGGGTCCCTTTTCCACCAGGGTCACCGGAAATCCCTGGTCGGCCAGGGTCAGCGCCGCGGTCATCCCGGCCAGACCTCCGCCGAGGACCAAGCCCCGGTTGACTACCGGGTAGACGCTCTCCTGGAGGGGTTCCAGGTGAATCGCTCGGCCGACGGCGGCCCGGATGAGCTCTATCGATTTGCGGGTGGCTTTCTCCGGTTCCTGGGGGTGGACCCAGGAGCAGTGATTGCGGATGTTGGCCATTTCGAAGAGGTAGGGGTTCAATCCGGCCTGACGCAGGGTGTTCTGAAACAGGGGTTCGTGGGTTTTGGGTGAGCAGGCGGCCACCACCAGCCGATTGAGACGGTGCTGCGCGATCAGCTCCAGGATGCGGGGTTGGGTTTCGGTGGAGCAACTGAATAGATAATCAACGGCCCAGACCACCTGGGGCATCTTTTTTACCTGCTCCAAAACCCGGGGGATGTCCACCACCCCGGCGATGTTGGACCCGCAATGGCAGACCAGTACGCCAATACGGGGTTCGTCTTCGAGGGGGCGCTCGGCAAATGTCGGTTCCGCCGCGGTTTCCACATGGCGAGCTCCGGCCAGGAGGACCGAGGCCTCGGCGGCGGCGGCGCCGGCCTGGATAACCGTTTCCGGGATGTCTTTGGGGGTTTCGATTCCGCCGCAGACAAACACCCCCGGTCGGCTGGTGGCCGCCGGATCGTCAAAGGGGGTCTTCAAAAAACCGTAGGCCGAGGGGATGATTCCCAGGCGGCCGGCCAGGTCGGTAAAGGCCGGGGTCGGCTGGAAACCGCTGGATAGCACGACCAGGTCGACCTCTTCCTCGATTTTGCGGTCTTGATGGTGGTCGAAGGTCTCAATCACCAGGTTATCGTTTTCCGGGTTCCAGGCGACCTGAGATACCAGAGAACGCCGGTAGCGGACCCCGAATTCGTGGCGGGCCCGGTCGACATATTCATCGAACCCCTTACCCTGGGCGCGCACATCGAGAAAATAGATGGTCGTTTCGCTTTCCGGCAGGTGACTGCGAGTCATGACGGCCTGTTTGGCCGCATGCAGGCAGCAGACCGAGGAACAGAAGGGTCGGTTGAGGGAGGCGTCCCGGGACATGACGCATTGGATCCAGGCTATACGAGTCGGGATCCGCCCGTCCGACGGGCGCCGCAAATGGCCTTCGGTGGGTCCGGTGGCGGAGAGCATCCGCTCGTACTGCAGGGAGGTAACGACATTGGGGTAGCGGCCATACCCGAACAGGCCCTGTTTGGCCGTCAGCGCCAATTCGAAACCGGTGGCGATTACTACCGCGCCGGCCGGAAGAGAAAGAATTTGAGGTTGTTGCTCGAATTCGACGGCCTGGGTCGGGCAGATTTTTTGACAGAGTCCGCATTTACCTTTGGTCAGATAGAGGCAGTGTTCGGGATCGAGGGCATATTTCAGAGGCACAGCCTGGGGAAAGGCCAGAAAAGCCGCCTTGCGTTTTCCCAGGCCCTCATTGAATTCGTCGGGAACTTTTTGGGGGCATTTTTCGGCGCACTGGCCGCAGGCGATACATTTTTTTTCGTTGATGTATCGGGGCTGCTTCTCGACGCGGGCCGTGAAGCGGCCGGGTTCCCCCTCGAGTCCGAGCAGCCGGCTGCGGGTCAAAATGTCGATGTTCGGATGACCGGCCGCCTGGACCAGCTTGGGGGAAAACATGCAGGTGGAGCAGTCATTGGTCGGAAAGGTCTTGTCCAATTGGGCCATGGTGCCGCCGAGCGTGAGGGAGTTCTCCAGCAGATGGACATAAAAACCGGTATCCGCCAGGTCGAGCGCGCACTGGATCCCGCCGATGCCGCCGCCGACCACGAGGACCTTACCAACAGGTTTGTTAAATTCACTCTCGGTCAAGATACGCTCACATAATAAGAATAGAGTCGCTAAATCCGAAACTCGAAATTCGAAACCCGAAACAAATTCAAATGACCAAAATTCGAATGATCAAAACATATGCCCTTACGAGAGTGGATTGGGCATCGGTGAAAAAATCTCCCGTTTCCCCCGATTTTGTTCCGCATCAGCTATTTCCCTCTGCTGAACCAGGAGAAAAGATTGTTTTGAATTTCGATCATTTGGATTTGTTTCGGATTTCGTGCTTCGAATTTTGAGTTTAGCTTTCTATAGCATTTCCAATTCAAGTCTTTAAAAATCCTTTCCCCTCCAAAAGCGGCACCGGGTTCGCAAAGTGCATCTTAAACCAGCCGCCGGCCCTTTCCCCGCCTTCGAAGGCCAACCGGAGCAGTTCCGTGAAGTAGAAGACGGGGAGCACCTGGGTTTTGCTGCGGCGCTGGATGATATCCAGGTTGGCCTGGCAGAGGGGACAGGAAACCACGATCGCCTCGGCCCCGGCCTGGCGGGCCTTGTCCAACAGACGGGCGGTGAGTGTATCCTGGATGTCCTTGCGCCCGATGCCGATACTGGCGCCGCAACAGGTCGATTTATAGGACCAGTCCTTGACCTGGGCGCCGAGGGCCGTGGCAATCCGGTCGAGGGTCAGGGGATTTTCGAAGTCGCTGAAGCCGGTGATCCGGGGCGGCCGGACCATCTGGCATCCGTAGTAGCAGACAACCTGGAGACCGGCCAGCGGCCGGAGCACCTTTTTTTCAATCTGTTGAATCCTTTCCGGCTGCGCCAGAAAACGGGTCATGTCGTGGATCCTGAGATCTCCGGTGACCTCCCAGGGGATATCGACGGCTTTTTCCAGGACCATTTTCTGGGAGAACCGCAGGCGGTTGAAGCAGTTGGCGCAGGGGGAGAGGATGTCCAGGCCTTGTTTTTCGGCCAGGGCCAGGTTCCGGGCCGGCAGGACCACCGCCATCATCTCATCCAGGCTGTGGGCGGCCGTGGCGCCGCAGCAGGACCAATCGTCGATCTCTACCAGGTCGATGTCCAGGTGTTGAAACACCGCCGTAATGGAGCGGGCGTAGTCATTGGCCATCCCTTCCAGCGAACATCCGGGATAAAAGGACAGTTTCATCGGGCAACCTCTCCCCGCTGCCGGCGGTAGACTGCTTTGATCTCCGCCATGGCTTTCGAGCGCCGGGGGATCAAATGGAGTTTGCCTTTACGCCAGAGCGCCAGTCCCAGGAGGATTTCCTCCTTTAAGGTGCCGGCCTTTATTTTCTCCCTCAAAACCTGGGGCTGGCGGTTGAAGGTCTGCATGAGCCAGAGTTCGTTGACCCGGCCGAATTTCCGGAGCTCCTCCAGGAAAGTCTGGTGGAATATGGCCAGCAGCTTCTCCTGGGGACGGATGGAAGAATGGAAGGCCAGATTACGCAGGTGGCTGATCACCGCGGAAACCGCCACCTCATTGGGACAGTAGGTGGAGCACATCTCGCAGGACAGGCATACCCAGATGGTGGAGGACCCCAGCAATTGTTCCCGCCACCCGAGTTGAACATGGCGGATCACCTGATGGGGTTTGATATCCATGTAATGGCTTACCGGGCAGGCGTTGGTGCAGCGCTCGCATTGATAGCAGGCCGAGATGTTCGCTCCGGTGTCCCCTTCCACTCGGGGCAGGAAATGATCGCCCCGGCCGGCCAGGAGCGTTCTGGGTTTCTCGGGCCTCTGGGAGGGCGAGGTTTGGGTTTCGTGGGAGGAGGTGGTGGTGTTCATCTTAGCTTATATTATACACTAATCGCTGCCAAGTATTTGACTTAAATCAATGGGCCCTCTTGCTGCGGTTTAAAAATCCTTCCCGAAAAAGGGAACCCGCCCCGGCGAAAAACCCGAATGGAGCGCGTGTTTCTATCCTCTGCTCGTGGATCGAAGAATAAGATACGTTGGGGTCCTGTCCCAAGGCAGGCTGGAGGACATTCCCGTGATGGAGATCAACGTTCACTCGGCGGGAACAGGTTGGTCAAACGTGGGGACAAGGGATCCCGTTAGGCCGGCGGATGAGGACAATGCCAGGTCAGAAAGAGGTTAGGGAAAAAAACACCGCCGAAGCGCGGAGGGTACAATGAAGGAACCTTTTCCCGCTTCCTTCGCGCCTCGGCAGTGAATAGGCGTTTCAGACGCCCAGTCCCTGGATTATCTGATGAACCTCGCGGGCCAGGGGTTCGGAGGGGGTTACCACCACATTCTTCCCGGCCAGGCTGGTTGAGTACCGGGAAGCGCTCTCGCTGCGTTCGTAGGCCCCCCGCAGGTCATCCGAGATAAGCTGGAAAGTAGTTGCCGGGATCCCCTTCTCGGCCACGACCTTTTTTAGATTTTGGACCTGTCCCCCTTGAATCCAAACCAGCCCGAAGGCCTTGGGCGGCTTACCGACGAAGACGTAAGCGGTGTCTCCCGAAGGGACAATTTCCAAAGGATCCGATACCTGGGCGGCAAAGGTTTCCAGCGGATTCTTCATGGCGCCCAGGAACTGAGCCGCCGGACTGGATTGGTCCAAGGCGGCATATTCCGGGACTTTGCTCTTGAATTTATCGAAAAAACCCATAAAAGCCTCCTTTCCGTAAATACCGGATTGCGTTTGTGGTTGCCAAGTGGACAAACAACACCCTTAACCAGAAACTTGAATGGGTTGGCTCACCTCCTTTTCGGGTTGTTCTCGACTAGATTGAGAGTTGACGGATTCGGGACGGACCGCCAGACCACGGCTCAGGATTCCAATGAACAACTTGACGATAACCAGACCCAGGACCGCGAAAATCAAAACGACCAGCCCTTGGGGCATGATTTTCAGTAAAACCATGGCCAGCAAGACCATGGCTACCCCCAGGACCAAGGTACCAATGCACAAGGCCGCCAAAGAAAATGGTTTCATAAGCCTAACCCTCCTGGAACGATGGACGTTCGTTAGAAAGTCGTCAGCAGAGTTGGATAAGAAAGTCAGCGAAGAGGCCCGACAGAAGTCGGACTCTTCAACAGGGAACAGGGAGGAAAGCGCTAAAGGGTAAAGGCCGGTGGATGAAAAATTTCTTTCTGGTTGGTTTGTTCGGTGATAGATAAGGCCGATGAAAAAAGAACCTGGCTCGGAAAATTTTCGCCGGGCCGATAGGCTTCAGCTTTGATCATGAAATGAGGGGTGGTCGAAGGTCCTTCGCTACTGGAAGGGGCCGGGTTAGCCGAATGGGACGAACCGGTCGGCGCCGGTTTATAATCGGCTCGCACACCGATTGCCGAAGGGTTCAGGTATTCGGCCAGAAAAAGGACCAGCACGAACAAAAGAATTGTTTTGGGAATGATAAATCTTTTCACATTTTTTTCATATCGTATTTTTCTGATTTTGTCAACCTAAAAGGACTCTTTGTCATTTCAGGCAGGACAATAAACAGGTTGGGTGATCAGGAATTCATAAAAATCAAGGGTCTGACGGGCTACCGATTTCCAACTGAAAACCTGTTCCACCCGGCGACGACCGGATTGACCCATCTTTCCGGCCATCGCCGGATCGGACAAGAGCCGGTTGATCGTTTGGGCCAGATCCAGACTGAATTGGTGCGGATCCCGAGGTTGGGGGTCGCAGGAGTTGATTGGCTCGAAAGGCACCAACAGTCCGGTTTCTTCGTGAATGACGACCTCTTTTATTCCTCCCACGGCGGAAGCTACCACCGGGGTTTCACAGGCCATGGCCTCCAGGTTGATGATCCCGAAAGGCTCATAGATGGAGGGGCAGACGAAAGCGGCCGCCTGGGTATAAAGACAGACCAAATGTTCCTGGGGAACCATTCGGGGTATCCAGATAACGGGTCTTGAGGAGGAGGACCGAAGTTCTTCCAGTTGAGTTTGGAAGGCCCGAGTGACCGTTTCGGTGTCCGGAGAGGCGGCGCAGAGGACCAACTGCGTCCCGGGGAGGAGGTGTGGAGCGGCGTCCAGCAGATGAGTCCATCCCTTTTGGCGGGTGATACGCCCTACAAAAAGGATGTACGGTTCAGCAGGGTCGATTCCATATCTAATCAGTATTTCCGGGTTGAAGGTCGGTTTGAATTCGTCGCTATCGATACCGTTGGGGATGATCCGTACCCGTTCCGGGGAAACGCCGTAAATATCGACTACCGCCGAAGCCATTTCTCCGGACACCGCGATGATCCCGTCGGCGTTTTGATAGGCGGTTTTTTCGATCCAGGTGCTGACCCGGTACCCTGACCCCAATTGATCGGCTTTCCAGGGGCGTTGGGGCTCCAGGGAATGGGTGGTCAGTACCAGGGGAACGCCTAGAAGCAATTTCAGGAGGCATCCGCCCCAGTGCGTATACCAGGTGTGGCAATGGACCAGATCGACGCGATCAAGGGAGCCGGCCATTACCAGGTTTTTGAGTAAGGTCTGGAGCAGCTTGCGCTGCCGCGGATCGGCGGCGGTGAAGGGGAAATCCGTCTGGACGCCCCGCACCGAGATATTGGACGACTTCCGGTCTTGGTCGCCGAAATGCAGAATTTCCAGGGTGTGCCTCCCTGAGTCCAGCCGGGCCATTTCCCGCACCAGATGACCCACATGGACGCCGGCCCCTCCATAGACCTGGGGGGGATATTCGTTGGTCAACAAAGCAATCTTCATGTCCCCTATTAGACGGAATGCGGGAGAAATTGCAACCCTTTTTGAAACGGATTCCCCGCCGGTCCCTTCCTGGGAAAGATCCATGATAAATCTTGTCCGGGGGCCTTGCTTGACAACCCTTCAATATTTCTATATAATAAATTCCTAGATCAAGAAATCAAAAAGGGGCCCCTTTCAACCCATGGGGGTAGATAAGAAAAAATGCTATTGGAGCCAATTAACGGTAAACAAAGGGTGGTGATTGAAAAGGTCCGCCCCGAGGTGGAAAACGGGCGGTTCCCCATCAAAAGAACCGTGGGAGAGCCGGTCCGGGTAGAGGCCGACGTCTTCGCCGACGGCCATGAGGTGCTCGCCGGTGTTCTTCTGTATCGCCTTGAGTCCGATACGGTCTGGCAGGAAGCTTCCCTGGAATTTCTGATCAACGACCGCTGGCAGGGGGAGTTTACGGTCAAAACCCCGGGGCGGTACCGTTATACGCTGCGAGCCTGGGTGGATTCTTTCCTGACCTGGAAAAGAGACCTGCGTACTCGCTACGATGCGGGACAGGACCTGGCCCTGGAATTCCTGAAGGGTAGTGCCCTGGTGAGGGGCTCGGCGACCCGGGCGGCCGGGGCCGACCGAATGAGGCTGGAGGAGGGCGTGGCCCTTATCGAGGGAAGCGTTGACCCGGAGGTCAAGATGGAGGCCATCCTGGGCCGGGAACTGGAAGTCCTGATGAGCCGGTATCCGGATTGTTCCCTGGCGGTGGAGTACGAGCGGGAACTGGAAGTGGTTGTGGACCGGGAACGGGCCCGCTTCAGCACCTGGTATGAAATATTTCCGCGGTCCTGCGGCCCGACTCCCGGGATTCACGGGAAGTTCAAAGACTGTGAGGCCCGTTTGCCGTACATTGCCTCTTTGGGATTCGATGTGCTTTACCTCCCCCCCATCCACCCTATCGGGTTCAGCTTTCGTAAAGGAAAGAACAATCAGGTCGGGGCGCAGTCCGACGATCCCGGCAGCCCCTGGGCCATCGGGAGCCGGGAGGGGGGGCATACCAGTGTCCATCCGGACCTCGGGACCCTGGACGATTTTCGGGCTTTCAGTAAGAAGGCCGAATCCTTGGGGATCGAACTCGCCCTGGACCTCGCTTTCCAATGTTCCCCGGACCATCCCTGGGTCAAGGAGCACCCGCAGTGGTTCTTAAAGAAGCCGGACGGGACGATCCAATATGCCGAAAACCCGCCGAAGAAATACGAAGACATCTATCCTCTCAATTTTGAAAACGAAGACTGGCCGGCCTTGTGGGAGGCGTTGAAATCCGTGGTGCTTTTCTGGGTCGGGGAAGGGATTCGGATTTTCCGGGTCGACAATCCCCACACCAAACCGTTTCTATTCTGGGAATGGCTGATTAGGGAAATCAAAAAGGAGTTTCCGGACATCCTTTTCCTGGCCGAGGCCTTTACCCGTCCGAAGGTCACGTCCCGGCTGGCCAAACTGGGTTTCACCCAGTCCTATTCCTATTTTGCCTGGCGTAATGCCAAGGGAGAGATTACGGACTATTTTCAGCAACTCACCCAGACCGAGCTCCGCGAGTTTTTCCGGCCTAATCTCTGGCCGAATACGCCGGATATCTTGACGGAATATCTCCAGTTCGGAGGTCGACCGGCCTTTATCATCCGTTTGATCCTGGCCGCCACCCTGGGGGCCAGTTACGGGATTTACGGTCCGGCCTTTGAATTGTGCGAAAACCAGCCCCGGGACTTTGGTTCCGAAGAATACCTGAACTCCGAAAAATATGAAATCCGTTCCTGGAACCTCGAACAGGCGGGAAACTTCAAAGAACTGATCGCCCGGGTGAACCGGATCCGACGAGAAAATCAGGCGCTTCAACAGGATTGGACCCTGCGCTTTCAGGTCGTGGACAATGAACAGTTGCTCTGCTACAGCAAGCACACGGCGGATTTTTCCAACCTCATCCTGACCGTAGTCAATCTGGATCCCCATCATGTTCAGTCCGGGTGGGTGCATTTCCCCCTGGAGCAAGTGGGAGTCGAGGGGGATCGACCCTACCAGGTTCACGACCTGTTGAGCGACGCCCGTTACCTGTGGCAGGGAGAACGGAATTACGTGGAGCTCGATCCCCGGGTGATGCCCGCCCAGATCTTTCGGGTGCGAAAAAGGATTCGGAGTGAACGGGACTTTGACTATTACTTATAAAGGATCAGCCCAATGGCCCCAGGAGTGACCCCGCCGCGTGCCCGGCCGGATGACCCGCTCTGGTACAAAGATGCCGTCATCTATGAGCTGCATGTTCGAGCCTTTTTCGACGGCGACGACGACGGCTTCGGGGATTTTAGGGGACTGACCCAAAAGCTGGACTATCTCCAGGATCTGGGAGTGAATGTCCTCTGGCTGCTCCCGTTTTTTCCCTCGCCGCTGAAAGACGACGGGTATGACATCGCCGACTATATCGGGATTCATCCGGTCTACGGCCAGCTTCGTGATTTTAGAAATTTTATTCGGGAAGCCCATCACCGGGGCCTGAAGGTCATTACCGAACTGGTATTGAACCACACTTCCGATCAGCACCCCTGGTTCCAGAGAGCTCGCCGGGCTAAGCCCAGGAGCCCCTGGCGGGACTTCTATGTTTGGAGCGATACGCCGGACCGCTACCGGGAAACCCGGATCATCTTCCAGGACTTTGAATCTTCCAACTGGGCCTGGGACCCGGTGGCCCGGGCCTACTACTGGCACCGTTTCTACTCCCACCAGCCGGATCTGAATTATGATAGTCCCCAGGTCCTGAAAGCGGTCTTCCGGGTGGTGGATTTCTGGCTGAAGCTGGGGGTGGACGGGCTTCGTCTGGACGCCGTGCCCTACCTTTTTCAGCGGGAAGGGACCAACTGCGAAAACCTGCCGGAGACCCATGCCTTCCTGAAGGAGTTGCGGGCCCACGTGGACCGCCATTTCGACAACCGGCTGCTGCTGGCCGAGGCCAACCAGTGGCCGGAAGAGGCGGCCGCCTATTTCGGGGACGGGGACGAATGCCAGATGGCCTTCCATTTTCCCATCATGCCCCGGCTGTTCATTGCCATCCGCCTGGAGGACCGGTTCCCAATCATTGACGTGCTGGAGCAGACGCCGGGCATCCCGGAAAACTGCCAATGGGCCCTGTTCCTCCGGAACCATGACGAGTTGACTCTGGAAATGGTTACCGACGAAGAACGGGATTACATGTACCGGGTCTACGCCGACGACCCCCAGATGCGGATCAATCTCGGCATCCGGCGCCGCCTGGCCCCGCTCCTCGAAAACCACCGGCGTAAGATCGAACTCATGACCAGCCTGCTTTTTTCCCTCCCCGGGACGCCGGTGATTTATTACGGGGATGAGATCGGGATGGGCAACAACATCTATCTGGGCGACCGCAACGGAGTGCGGACCCCCATGCAGTGGAATTCCGACCGGAATGCCGGGTTTTCCAAGGCCAACGCCCAGCGCCTTTACCTTCCGGTGATCATCGATCCGGAATACCATTACGAGGCCGTCAACGTGGAGGCCCAGCAGCAGAACGCCAGTTCCCTTCTGCACTGGACACGGCGCTTCATCGCCCTGCGGCGCAAATACCGGGCCTTCGGCCGGGGAAGCATCGAATTCCTTCAACCCGACAACCGCAAGGTCCTGATTTTTGTGCGCCGCTACCAGGAGGAATGTATCCTGGTCGTGGCCAATCTGTCCCGGTACGTTCAGTATGTGGAGATCGACCTTTCTTCCTGGAAAGGCCGTATTCCGATGGAGATGATCGGCCGGACGCCCTTCCCGGCTATTCAGGAACAGCCCTATTTTCTGACCCTGGGTCCCCACAATTTTTTCTGGTTTACCCTGGAACCGGCGTCTGAGGAAGTCCTCCTTCCCGCCGCCCGGGAGATCCCGCCGCCACCCTCCCTGGGCCCGGTCGGAAAAGGGGAAGAGGTCTTCGCCGAAGAACTCCGGCCGGCGCTGGAACGGATTTTGCGGAGCTATTGCCGGAAGGCCCGCTGGTTCCGCAGCAAGGCCCGGGGAATCCGTTCGGTAACGATATCCGAGTTGATCCCGGTCTCTCATCCCCCCCGCCGGTCCTGGATAGCTTTCCTGGCGATTGATTTTTTTGAAGGGGACCCGGAGGTTTATCAACTCCCCCTGGCCGCGGCCGGGGAGGAGCAGGCGAAAAATCTCCTCAAGGAATACCCCGCGGCGGTCATCGCCCAACTGATCGGTCGGGACGGGCGGGAGGCCGGCCTTCTGTTTGACGCCGCCGTGAGTCCCGATTTCTGTTCCAGCCTGCTGGCGGTCATGACGCGCTCCCGACAGGTCAAAGGCCAAAAGGGAGAGCTGCTGGGAAGCCGGATCAAGAACCCCCGGGCCCGGTGGCCCCAGAGCGACGGCCCCTTAAGTCCTTCGGTGATCCGGGCGGAACAGAGCAATACCTCGGTGGTCTTCGGGGACCGCTTCATCATGAAATTGTACCGCAGGATCGAGGATGGGATCAACCCCGATCTGGAGGTGGGCCGGTTCCTCACCGAGGCCCGTTTCCCCAATACCCCCCTGGTTGCCGGGTCCCTGGAATACCGAAAAAATAAATCCGCGATCCAAACCCTGGGGGTATTGCATCAGTTCGTCCGCAATGATGGGGATGCCTGGGAATATACCCAGGACTTTCTGTCCCGGTTTTTCGAGCAAACCCTGGCCCAGGTTCCCGAGACCCGGGGATTCCCGGAGCCCGCGGGACATTTTCTGGATTGGCTGGGCAAGGATCTCCCGCTGGAGGTTTCGGCAGCGGTCGGCCCCTATCTGGAGTCGGCCCGGATGCTGGGACGGCGCACCGGGGAACTTCATATGACCCTGGCCTCCGCCGCGGGGAACCCGGAATTTGAACCCGAACCGTTCACCACCCTCTACCAGCGCTCCCTGTACCAGTCCATGCGGAACCTGGGAAACCAGGTCTTTGACCTGCTCCGCAAAAAGATGAAAAAGATGAAGGAATTGCCCGATCGCCTCAGCCAGGACGTCGGTTCGCTGCTGGCCCTGGAGAAGGAGATCTTCAGCCGCTTCCGCTTCCTGCTGGAAAGGAAAATCGGGGCCTTTCGTATCCGCTGTCACGGGGATTTTCATCTGGGGCAGGTGCTGTACACGGGGAACGATTTCGTGATTATGGACTTCGAGGGTGAACCGGCCCGCTCGCTGGGGGAGCGAAGGCTCAAGCGGTCGCCGCTGCGGGATATTGCCGGGATGCTCCGCTCCTTTCACTATGCGGCTTATGCGGCCCTGTTTCATCTGGAGGACCAGGGCTTGACCCGCCGGGAGGATTTCCTGCTGGTGGAAACCATGGCCCGCTACTGGCAGTTCTGGGTTTCGGTGGCCTTCCTGCAGGCCTACCAGGAGCGTATCGCCGCTTTGCCCCTGCTGGTCCGACCGCAGGAGGAATTCCGGATCATGCTGGATGCCTATCTGCTGGAAAAGGCCATCTATGAGCTGGGATATGAAATCAACAACCGTCCGGACTGGCTGCACATCCCCCTCCAGGGGATTCGACAACTTATTGATAATTGAAATACCAGCCAATGAATAAAGGAGCCCAAGACCATGTCCAATGAAATTGTCGACACTTCCGGCGGACCCAAGGCCCAGGTCGAGTATCAAGCCAGCCTCTTGAAGGAAGAGGACGTGTATCTGTTCAACGAGGGAAATCATTACCGCCTCTATGAACATTTGGGCGCCCATTCCATGACCCTCGGGGAAACCCGGGGAACCTATTTTGCCGTTTGGGCCCCGAATGCCGAACGGGTGCAGGTCATCGGTGACTTCAACCGCTGGGGGGAAAACCCCCAGGACCTTTACCCCCATGGAGTTTCCGGCATCTGGGAAGGATTTCTCCCGGAAGTGAAAAACGGCGATTTATATAAATTTCGCATTGCTTCCCGGGGACAGGATTACCGGGTGGATAAGGCCGACCCCTTCGCCTTTTACTGCGAAATTCCGCCGAAAACCGGTTCCGTGGTCTGGGACCTCTGGTACGATTGGGGAGATCGAGAATGGCTGGAACGGCGGAAACAGATGAACCCCATGACCCAGCCGATTTCCGTGTATGAAGTGCACCTGGGTTCCTGGAGAAGGATTCCCGGGGAAAGCAATCGTTTCTTAACCTATCGGGAACTCGCCCCCCAATTGACCGAATACGTGAAGGCCCTGGGATTTACCCACGTGGAGTTCATGCCGGTTATGGAACACCCCTTTTACGGATCCTGGGGGTATCAGTGCACCGGATACTTTGCGCCGACCAGCCGCTTCGGCAGGCCCCAGGACCTGATGTACCTGATCGACTACCTCCATCAAAACGGCATCGGCGTCATTCTGGACTGGGTCCCCTCCCACTTCCCCACCGACGAGTACGGGCTGGCTTACTTCGACGGGACCCACCTCTTCGAGCATGCCGACCGGCGGCAGGGGCATCACCCCGACTGGGACAGTTTCATCTTCAACTACAACCGCCTCGAGGTCCGCAGCTTCCTGATGAGCAGCGCCATGTTCTGGCTGGATGTCTTCCATGCCGACGGAATCCGGGTGGATGCCGTGGCCTCCATGCTCTACCTGGACTATTCCCGCAGGGAGGGGGAGTGGATCCCCAATGAATTCGGGGGTCGGGAAAATTTGCAGGCCATTTCCCTTCTCCGGCAATTCAATGAATTCATCTATAAGGAATTTCCCGGGGTCCAGACGATTGCCGAGGAATCCACGGATTGGCCCATGGTCTCCCGGCCGACCTATGTGGGTGGGTTGGGATTCGGGTTCAAGTGGGACATGGGCTGGATGCACGATACCCTGCAGTACATGGCCCGGGACCCCTATTTCCGGAAGTATCATCAGAATCAATTGACGTTCCGGCTGCTCTACGCCTTCAATGAAAATTTCATGCTTCCCCTGTCGCACGACGAAGTGGTCCACGGCAAGGGCTCCCTGCTGGGGAAGATGCCCGGAGATGACTGGCAGAAGTTCGCCAACCTGCGGCTGCTGCTGGGCTACCAGTTCACCCAGCCGGGAAAGAAACTGCTCTTTATGGGGATCGAATTCGGCCAGTGGCGGGAATGGACTCACGACGAGAGTCTGGACTGGCATCTGTTGGAGTATCCGCTTCATGCCGGTCTGCAGCAATGGGTGAAGTCCTTGAATCGGGTGTACCGAGAGGAGCCGGCCCTGCACAGTCAGGAATTTTCCTCTAAGGGCTTTGAGTGGGTCGACTGCAACGACTCGGACAATAGCGCCTTGACGTTTCTACGCCGGGATGAGGAGGGCCGTCAGGTGGTCCTGGTAGCCGCTAACTTCACCCCGGTTCCCCGATATAACTACCGGGTCGGGGTCCCCCGGGGGGGATATTGGCGGGAGCTCCTGAACGGGGACGCCAAGGAGTTCGGCGGCAGCGGGCAGGGAAATATGGGCGGGATGGAGGCGGCTCCGATTCCTTTTCATGGACGGCCCTACTCTTTGAACCTGACTCTCCCTCCGCTGGCGCTTTGTGTCTTCAAACCAAATGATTAGGAATTCTATAAAACTCGAAATTCGAAACACGAAATCCGAAACAAATACAAAGGTCCGAAATCCAAATGACCGAAACAAAAACGTTTTGAATTTCGAAATTTGGTCATTTGAATTTGTTTCGAGTTTCGGATTTCGGGTTTCGAATTTAACCCGGGGAGCTTCAAGGTTATGGGCATAAATGTGCCGGGTAAGATCTTTGAGTCTTTGGGGGCCACCTACCTGGGGGAGGGACGCTGCCAGTTCCAGGTCTGGGCCCCTTTCCGGAAGCAGGTGGCTATTCACCTGTTGGCCCCACGCGAAGACCGGCTGATCCTGGACCAAGGAGCCTGGGGGTATTTCAGAGGCAGCGCCGAAGAAGTTTTCTCCGGAGCCCTCTATCAAATCCAACTGGATGGAAACCTGGAGCGGCCGGACCCGGCCTCCCGTTTTCAGCCCCGGGGTGTGGACGGGCCTTCTCAAGTAGTCGATCCGGCTTTTCCCTGGGAAGATGCCGGCTGGAAAGGTCTGGACCTGCCGGAGTATATCCTCTACGAGCTGCATATCGGTACCTTTACGCCGGAAGGAACCTTTGAGGCCGTCATCCCCCGTCTGGAAAAACTGAAGGCCTTGGGGATCACGGCCCTGGAACTTATGCCCGTGGCCCAGTTCCCCGGGGTACGCAATTGGGGCTACGACGGAGTCTACCCCTACGCCGTTCAAAACTCCTATGGCGGACCGGGGGGATTAAAAAGGCTGGTCAATGCCGCCCATCGCCTGGGTATAGCCGTGGTCCTGGACGTAGTGTACAACCACCTGGGACCGGAAGGCAATTATCTGAGGGACTTCGGGCCCTATTTCACCGAGCGCTACCGGACCCCCTGGGGAGAAGCCATCAACTTTGACGGCCCTTACAGCGACGAGGTCCGACGATATTTTATCGAGAACGCCCTCACCTGGTTGAAGGAATTTCATCTTGACGCCCTGCGACTGGACGCCCTGCACGCCATCCTGGATATTTTTCCCCGGCCTTTCCTGGCCGAGCTTTCCGATGCGGTTCGCCGGACCGGGGAAAGGCTGGGGCGTCGGGTCCACTTGATGGCCGAAAGCGATCTGAATGATGCGAAATTTCTCCGCCCCGAGCAATCCGGCGGATACGGCCTGGACGTTCATTGGAACGATGACTTCCACCACGCGCTCCATGCCCTGCTGACCGGCGAGCAGCAAGGGTATTACCGGGATTACGGACGTTTGGAAGATCTGGCCAAAGGGTACCGTGAAGGGTTCGTCTATTCCGGTCAATATTCGAAATATCGTAAACACCGTCACGGGTCCTCAACCCGGAAATTCCCTCCCCGACGGCTGCTCGTTTTTTCCCAGAACCATGATCAAGTGGGAAACCGGCTGCGGGGGGAGCGCCTAAGCCGCCTGGTCTCTTTTGAAGCGCAGAAACTGGCCGCCTCCGCCGTCATGTTGTCCCCCTTTATCCCCCTGCTGTTCATGGGAGAGGAGTACGGAGAACCGGCGCCCTTCCTCTATTTTGTGAGCCATTCGAATCCGGACTTAATTCAGGCCGTCCGTCAGGGCCGGAGAGAGGAATTCTCCCGCTTCCAATGGGAGGGGGAACCCCCCGACCCCCAGGCGGAAGAGACCTTCCTCAATTCCCGGATTCGGTTCGACTTATTGGAAAAGGGTGATCACCGGATCCTTTGGGAATTCTACCGGGAGCTGATCCGGGTCCGCCGAAAAATATTGGATCGGAGAAATCCGGAGCAGGGTATCAAAGAGGTAACAGGACTGGAGGAGGAACGGGTGCTCATTCTCCGGGATGGCCGGGAAGCGAAGGAAATACTGGTGATCCTACATTTTGGTGAAAAGGAGCGGATGCTGGCTTGGCCAAGTCCGTACGGGAAATGGCATAAAATACTGTCTTCCGGCGAAAGTCGCTGGAAGGGACCGGGGGATTTTTCGCCGGATGGTTTTTCCGGCGGGAGTACCCTGTCCTTGTCGCTCCCACCCCACTCCTGCCTAGTCTATTTTCAAGAAGGTCATCTATTGTAATGGAACGTTATATCTGTATCCATGGGCATTTTTATCAACCACCCCGGGAAAATCCTTGGCTGGAGGATATCGAGCTGCAGGATTCCGCCTATCCCTACCACGACTGGAACGAGCGGATCAGCGCCGAGTGTTATGCACCCAATGCCGCCTCCCGCGTCCTGGACGGGGAAGGCCGGATCATTAAGATTCCCAACAATTATTCCCGCATCAGTTTTAACTTCGGGCCGACCCTCCTGGCCTGGATGGCCGAAAAAGACCCAGACATCTATAACGCGGTACTCCTGGCCGACCGGATCAGCCGGGAGCATTTTTCGGGGCACGGTTCGGCCCTGGCCCAGGTCTATAACCACATGATCCTGCCGCTGGCCAATCGCCGGGATAAGCTGACCCAGGTGCGCTGGGGGATCCGGGATTTCCAGCACCGCTTCGGTCGGGATCCCGAGGGGATGTGGCTGGCGGAAACGGCAGCGGATCTGGAGACCCTGGATATCCTGGCTGAGGAGGGGATCCGTTTTACCCTTTTAGCTCCCCGCCAGGCGGCCCGCATCCGGCCGGCCGACGGGAAGCATTGGGAGGACGTTTCCGGGGAACGGATCGACCCGACCCGGCCTTATCTGCAGCGCTTGCCCTCGGGAAGAACGATAACCCTATTTTTTTATGACGGGCCGATCTCCCGGGGGGTGGCTTTCGAGGGGGTGCTGGAACAGGGAGAAAATCTGGCCCACCGACTGGTGGGGGCCTTCAGTGAAGGACGTTCCTGGCCCCAACTGGTCCACATAGCCACCGACGGTGAAACCTTCGGCCATCACCACGCCCACGGGGAGATGGCCCTGGCTTACGCCCTGGAATTTATCGAATCCCGGGGACTGGCTACTCTGACCAATTACGGAGAGTATCTGGAAAGACATCCTGCCACCCAGGAAGTGGAAATATTTGAGAACTCTTCCTGGAGCTGCATTCACGGCGTGGAGCGCTGGTGGCGGGATTGCGGTTGCAACAGCGGGATGCACCCGGGCTGGAACCAGGCCTGGCGGACGCCACTGCGCGATGCCCTGGACTGGCTCCGGGAGGCTCTGGTGCCGTCTTACGAGGAAAAAGCCGGGACCTATCTGAAAGATCCCTGGGGCGCCCGGGATGACTATATCCGGGTCATCCTGGACCGTACTCCGGAAAACGTCCAAGCCTTTATCAACCGGCAGAGCCTTCGCCCGCTGAACCCGGAAGAGACGGTCGACCTGCTGCGGCTCCTGGAAATGCAGCGTTACGCTCTGCTGATGTACACCAGTTGCGGCTGGTTTTTTGATGAACTCTCGGGCCTCGAAACCGTCCAGGTGATCCAGTATGCCGGCCGGGTCCTGCAGTTGGCCGATGGAGTGCTCGGCACAGATATGGAGAGCCGTTTTCTGGAGCGACTCGAGCAGGCCAAAAGCAATTTGCCGGAGCACCGGGACGGCCGCCGGATTTATGAGACCCTGGTCCGGCCGGCCCGTCTGGACCTGCTGGAGGTGGGGGCCCACTATGCCGTCAGCTCCCTTTTTGAGGTGTATGAAAGTCAAAACCGCATCTTTGCCTATGCGGTCGCCCAGGAAGACTTTCATTTCCAGGAAGCGGGCAAGGCGAAGTTGGGCCTGGGACGGATCCGGATTACCTCGGAAATCACCCGCAATGAGGACCGGATCAGTTTCGCCGTTTTCCATTTCGGTGACCACAATATCGCCGGGGGGGTCCGGAGCTTCCAGGGAGAGGAAGCCTACCAGGAGATGGTCCGGGAAATTTCCGGGACCTTTTCCAGAGCCGATTTTCCCGAAACCATCCGGGGCATCGACCGGCATTTCGGGGAATCCACCTATTCCCTGCGCTCCCTTTTTCGAGATGAGCAGCGGAAGGTCCTGAACCAGATCATGGAATCCTCACTGGAGGAAATCCGGGGCAGCTACCGGCAGATCTACAACTACCACGGGCCCTTGATGCGGTTTTTGGTCAATTTGGGAGCGCCGTTGCCGAATGCCTACCGGGCGACGGCCGAACTGGTCCTGAACGCCAATTTAATGGCGGCCATTGATGCTGAGGAGCCGGATGTGAACGCCATTGAAGCCCAGCTCGAGGAGGCCCGGATGTTACAGATCAGTCTGGATCAAACCGGACTGGAGTATGCCCTGCGACAAAAAATCATCCGGCTGGCCCGGGACTTCCAGGCCAATCCCGGGCAGCTTCAAAGCCTGATCAGACTCGATGAAGCCGTTACTCTGGCCCGGGGACTCCCCTTTCCCATACAACTCTGGAAGGTCCAAAATTTGTTTTATGAAGCCCTGCATACCGTTTACCCGGAATGGCGCTGGAAGGCCAATCAAGGCCGCAAGAAGGCCCGGAACTGGGTAAAGTTTTTTCGGGGGATCGGGGATAAGCTTTCGGTACGAGTGGATTGACCGCCGTGTCGTTGCCCCTGAAAAATTCTACCGCGCTGAATAGGATCCCCACGGCTACCTACCGGGTCCAGTTCCATCCGGATTGGACCCTGGCGGAGGCCCGGGACCTGGTGCCCTATCTGGAGGCCCTGGGCATCTCCGACCTCTACGCGTCGCCTTTGTTTAAAGCGCGCCAGGGAAGTCTGCACGGGTACTCGGTGACCAACCCCCAGGAGATTAACCCGGAACTCGGGGGGCGGCGGTCTTTCGAGGCCCTGACTAAGGCCCTGAGTTCCAGGGGGATGGGGCTGCTCCTGGACGTAGTCCCCAATCACCTGGCCTTGAGCCAGGATAACCCCTGGTGGTGGAATGTCCTGGAAAGCGGTCCGGGATCGCCTTACGCGGTCTTTTTTGATATCGACTGGTATCCTCCTCAGGGGCTGATGCAGGGCAAAGTGCTGATCCCGGTGCTGGGGGCCCCTTACGGGCAGGTTCTGGAAGGTCGGGAGATTTCCCTGGACCTGGATCCCAGGGGTTTTTTCATCCGCTATTACGAACACCAGTTTCCGGTGGAACCCCGATCCTGGCTGCAGATTTTGACCCACCGGCTGTCGGATCTGGAGCATACAACCGGAGAAAGCCATCCCGCCGTTTTGGCTCTCCGAGGTTTGATCGCCCTGATTAAAGAACTGCCCGGTTATCAATCCTCCCAGCGGAATAAACTGCGGGCGCGCCAGCATCAGATCGAGGGCCTTAAAAAGGGGCTCTGGAACTTGGTACAGGGGTTTCCGGAAATTCGAGCGTTTCTGGAGGAGAACCTTCGTCAGTTCAACGGGATTCCGGGAGACGCCCCCAGCTTCGACCTCCTCGAAGGACTCCTGCGGGAACAACCCTACCGCCTGGCTTGCTGGCTGGTGGCCCTGGAGATGATCAATTACCGGCGATTTTTCAGCATCAATGACCTCATCGGAATCCGGGTGGAAGATCCGGCGGTCTTCGAGGCGGCCCATGCCGGCCTCTGGCCCCTGATCGAGGGAGGGAAAATCACGGGACTGCGCATCGATCATATAGACGGGTTGTATGATCCCGAGGGCTATCTACAGCGCTTGCAGCAACGAATCCGCCAATTGACCGGCCAGGGTGAGGGATTAAAAGACTTTTATATCCTGGTGGAAAATATCCTGATGGGGGAGGAACGGGTGCCCGGGACCTGGCCGGTGGCCGGGACCTCCGGTTACGATTTTCTGGGGAAACTGAACGGCCTCCTGGTCCACCCGGATGGTCTCGCCAAATTGAAATCGATATACCGCCGTTTCAGCGGAGAGCGGCGGGATTTTCAGGAAATCGTGGCCGAAAAGAAAAAACTGATCCTGCGTTCCCTGTTCGGCGGGGAGGTGGAATCGCTGACCAATCTGCTGGTCCAATTGGCCGACGGGGACCGGCAGGCCCGGGACGTATCCCGGAAGGCCTTGTTGAAAGTCCTGGAGGAGAGCGTCGCCCGTCTCCCGGTCTATCGGACGTACCTTCGTGACTTTCAGATTTCCCCTTTCGACCGTCACATCCTGACCGAATTGCTTAAGAGGGTCCGCCGTCTTCCGGACCTGGATGCGAAAGGCCTGGATTTCCTGGAAAGGATTATGTCGCTGGACAATCCGGATGGGGTCGGGGAGGAACGCCGGCAAACCTGGCTTTCCTTCCTGATGCGCTGGCAGCAGTTCACCGGTCCGATCATGGCCAAAGGGCTGGAAGATACCGCCCTGTATGTCTATCACCCGCTGCTCTCCCTGAACGAGGTGGGAGGCGGGCCGCAGGCGGAAAGGCTGGATGATTTCCATCGTTTCAACCGGGAGCGTCAACAGTCCTGTCCATTTACCTTGAATGCCACTTCCACCCACGATACTAAACGAAGCGAAGACGTCAGGGCACGGCTTCAGGTACTTTCGGAAATCCCCGAAGAATGGGAAAAGCGTCTGAATCAGTGGACCGAATGGAATGCCGGAATCAAGATGTCGATCCGGGGTCTGCCGGTCCCCGGACCCAATGAAGAGATTTTTATCTACCAGACCCTGCTGGGGGTCTGGCCCTTGCTGCCCCGAGAGGTTCCGGAATGTCGAACCCGTCTGGAGACCTACCTGGTAAAGGCCGCCCGGGAGGCCAAGGTCCATACCCGCTGGATTGCCCCTCATCTGGAATATGAACAGGCGCTGGTGTCTTTTTTAAGGGCCATCTTGGATGATACCAGGGACTCCCCCTTTCTGGATGATCTTCTCCAATGGCAAGCGCGGCTGGCTTTCTGGGGCGCCCTGAATTCCCTCTCCCAGGTGCTGCTCAAGTCCACCTCCCCGGGAGTCCCCGATTTTTACCAGGGGACGGAACTCTGGGACTTCAGTCTGGTGGACCCCGATAACCGGCGGCCGGTGGATTTCAAGCTGCGGCGGTCCGCCCTTCGTCGACTGCTGGCGCGGGATTCCCGGGGTGAACCGGAATTGGCCGGCAAACTGCTTCACCAATGGCCAGACGGGTTGATCAAAATGTTTATTACCGCCAAAACCCTCCGCTTTCGACGGGCGCAAGCCAAACTTTTTCAGTCGGGGGCTTACCTGCCGCTGGCCGTACAGGGGGTTCACCGGGACCGGGTGGCGGCTTTCGCCAGGGTTCTGGGAGATGACTGGACCATAACGGTGGCTGGCCGTTTTTTTTCGGAAATTTCGGGACCGGATCGGCTGCCCCTGGGGGAATCCTGCTGGGGAGGGAATGCGCTGGTTCTCCCGAAGGGCGGACCGAGACGCTGGCGGAACGTCCTGACCGGGGAAGAATGGGAGCCTCAAGGGGTTTCCTCCAAGAAGATATTGTCGTTGTCTTCGGTCTTCGGGCAGCTTCCCCAGGCCTTGCTGACCGGGGCGCCGGTCAAACCTGTCCGCCGGAGGATCCGCGAAAAATTGGGATTTGACGGCCGGGCCGTCTGGGATGATGCGGCGGGAGAGGAAGAGGAAGTCTTGTAATATTCGGGTTCCCGACCAAGGCCGGCTTCTTTCGCGGGAAATCCCTTTATCCAGGAGCGGGCACCCTCGAAAGCTGAAAATATAAGGGGCGGTTCCACATCCTAAGTTATTTATATTAATAATTAATAATCAATTGTTAACTATTAATTATTATTGAGTGCCTCTCTGGGACCGGAAGCCCCCCCCCGCGGGGGACTTCCGGTTTAAGTTTGGGGCGGGACCTTTTTGGCCGGTGTTCTAAGCGGGGGACTTTCCATAGCCGATGGACTTCAGGGAGTCGCCGATCTCATCCAGGATGACCGGATCGTCGATGGTGGAGGGGATTTTGAATTCCTCCCCGTCGGCGATCTTGCGCATGGTCCCGCGGAGGATCTTGCCGGAACGGGTCTTGGGCAGGCGTTTGACCACCACCGCCTTTTTAAAGGAGGCTACGGCGCCGATATCCTTTCGGACCATTTGGATGACTTCGGCGACGATTTCCTCCGGCGGGCGGGTGACCCCGCTCTTGAGAACGATCATTCCCACCGGTACCTGGCCTTTCAGGTCGTCGGCCACCCCCATGACCGCGCATTCGGCCACGTCGGGATGGCGAGAGAGGACCTCTTCCATCCCGCCGGTGGACAGGCGATGCCCGGCCACGTTGATCACGTCATCAACCCGGCCCATGACAAAGACATACCCCTCTTCGTCCAAATATCCGCCGTCTCCGGTAAGGTAATACCCGGGATAGGGGTTCATATAGGAGTTCAGAAAGCGTTGATCGTCCTGCCACAGGGTGGGCAGGTTGGCCGGCGGCAGGGGCAGCTTGACCACGATCATCCCGTTTTCATTGGGCCCCAGTTCCTGACCGGAGGCGGGTTCCAGAATTTTGATGTTGTAGCCGGGCATGGGCATAGTGGCCGATCCGGGTTTGATGGGAAAGAGTTCCAGCCCCCGGAAGTTCCCGGCGATGGCCCAGCCGGTTTCGGTTTGCCACCAGTGGTCGATGACCGGCTTTTTAAGCAGGTCGGTGGCCCAGTGGTAGGTGTCCGGATCGAGGCGTTCGCCGGCCAGAAAAAGGGTTTCGAACTTGGAGAGGTCGTATTTCTTCAGGAATTCGCCTTTGGAATCCTCCCGCTTGATGGCCCGGATAGCCGTGGGCGCCGTAAACAGGGCCTTGACGCCGTGCTGGGAGATAACTCGCCAGAAGGCGCCGGGGTCGGGGGTGCCCACCGGCTTGCCTTCATAGACAATCGAGGTGGCGCCCATGAGGAGGGGCCCGTAAACGATATAGGAGTGGCCGACCACCCAACCCACGTCCGAGGCCGCCCAATAAACCTCGCCCGGACCGATGTTGTAAATATGCTTCATGGTCCATTTCAAGGCCACGGCGTGGCCGCCGTTGTCCCGGACCACCCCCTTGGGCTTGCCGGTGGTACCGGAGGTGTAAAGGATGTACAAGGGATCGGTGGCCTCCACGGAAACGCAGTCGGCCGGCTGGGCCTGGGCCTCCAGGTGGGTCCATTCCAGATCGCGCTCGGGGAGCAGGTCGGCCGGGGCCTGGGGGCGTTGAAAGATGACGCATTTCTCCGGTTTGCTTTCCGCCAGTTGGATGGCTTCATCCAGCAGGGGTTTATAAGGAATGACCCGTTGCCCTTCGATTCCGCAGGAAGCGGAGAGGATGACCTTAGGTTTGGCGTCATCGATGCGGATGGCCAGCTCCCGGGGGGCAAACCCCCCGAAGACCACGGAATGGATGGCCCCCAGGCGGGCACAGGCCAGCATGGACAGGACGGCTTCCGGGATCATGGGCATATAGACGATCACCGTATCCCCTTTTTGGACCCCCAGTGCTTTTAGAAAACCGGCAATCCGGGAAACCCGGTCCAGAAGTTCCTGATAGGTGGTCGTTTGAATCGTGTTGGTGACCGGGCTGTCGTAGATCAGGGCCGGCTGGCTGCCCCGCCCCTGCTGGACGTGGACATCGACGGCATTAAAACAAGTGTTCAGCCGGCCCCCTTTAAACCAGCGGTAAAAGGGTTTCCGGGAATCGTCCAGGACCTGGTCCCATTTCCGATCCCAGACGATCTCTTCCGCCGCCCTTCCCCAGAAAGAATCGGGTTTTTCAATCGATTCCCGGTACAGTTCCTTATACGTCATGTAGACCTCCTTACTTTATTCTTTTCGAAATCACTTTGAAAGGCTCGGTTCCGGCCTTTTCCAGCAGTTGAAATAGAACCGTTTCCGTTCCGGTGATGACCGCCCCGGCGTCGCGCAGCCATTCCAGGCCGATTTTAAAATTATCCTTGGTCCGGGAACAGCAGGCATCCTGGATGACCTGGACGGCATAGCCGGCCTGGATCAAACCCAGCGCGGTCTGGAGGACACAAATGTGGGTCTCCATGCCGGTCAGCAGGATTTTTTGCCTTCCGGAGGCCGCTACCTTTTCGATGAAACCGATCTCTCGGCAGCAGTCAAAGGCGGTTTTCTCAAAGGGCTCGTACAGCGGCAGGGCCGTTTTGATTTCATCCAGGGTGGGACCCAGCCCTCGAGGGTATTGTTCGGTCAGCAGAATAGGGATTCCCAGGAGCTTGGCCAGTTCCACCAGGTGGAGGCAATTGGCCGTCACCGTTTCCCTTTTTTTCATGGCGGCGGCCAGTTTCTCTTGGATATCGATGAGGACTAAAATGACCGCGCCTTTTCTAATGAGAAATTTATCTACCATAAGGCCCTTCCTCAGGGAGCATTCCCAACCCGGTTTATTGGAGGAGCAGGCCGGGGAGGGTGAATCGATCCACCCTCCCGGCCTGCCGGAGAAGGGGAGGTCGGTTGCCGAACGGTGGTGTACCCGCCAACAATCGTCCTCCCGCGGAGAGACGCTTTGCCAATAACGCTCCCGGCTTTCATTTTTTCAAAATCCTGCCCGTCCTCCCTTCTTCCAAGGGGGACTTTGATAAGGAAAGTTATCTGCTAAACCCCCATGCCCGGGACGGGCACCCCGAAGAATGAAAAAATGTACTGGCCAGGAATAAAATCGTCATTCCGACGGAAGCCCTTCGGCTTGCTCAGGGCCATGAGCTTTGTCGAAGGGCCGGAATCCGGGTTCGTCCAAGCTTCAAATTCCCTGGATGCCGGATCGAGTCCGGCATGACGAAAAAACCTGAAATGGGTCAAAAGACAAATGATGTTTTCACTCTTTATACCCTGCGGAGAAATAGTTACCCTTCGAACGGCGGCTTACACTCCGGATTCCTTATTCATCTTCAGAATGGCCTCGACGATTTCAGGATTGGCCAGGGTCATCACATCGCCGACATCCGTGTGGTTGGAAATAGCGCCCAGTACACGACGCATGATCTTTCCCGACCGGGTCTTGGGCATGTCAGCGACAATCCATACCTTTCTCGGCCTGGCGATGGCACCGATTTCCTTGACGATACACTGGGATATGGCTTTGGCCAGTTCATCAGAGGCTGTTCTGCCGGGTTTCAAGGCGATATACAGATCCGGTTCCTTGCCTTTGACCTCATGCTTCACCGGAACAACGGCCGCCTCGGCCACATCCGGGTGGGTCAAAGCCGCGGACTCAATCTCCTTGGTCCCCAGTCGGTGACCGGAAACATTGATCACATCGTCAATTCTACCGAGGATGCGGACATAACCGTCCTCAGCCACCACCGCGGCATCACCGGTCAGATATGGCCAATCCTGCCACCGCTTGCTCTTTGGGTCTTTGCAGTATCTTTCAAAATAAGTCTTGACAAAACGGTCGCGGTCTCCCCAGATGGTCTGGAACATGCCGGGCCACGGGTTTTGGATGCAGATGTTGCCGGCCTTGCCTGATCCTGCTGGAACGACGTTGCCGTCATTGTCATAAACGATCGGATGGATACCGGGCATACCCGGGCCGGCACTGCCGGGCTTCATGGGCTTAATGGCCGGGAGGGTGCTGCACAGGAAACCGCCGTTTTCGGTCTGCCACCAGGTATCCACAATGATCGCCTCGCCTTTGCCGACCTCCTTATAATACCATCTCCAGACTTCAGGCTCAATCGGCTCACCCACGGTGGTCATATGCTTGAAGTGATAATTGTATTTCTTCGGCTCGTCAGGACCGACCTTTCTTAGTGCCCGGATGGCCGTCGGTGCGGTGTGGAATATATTCACGTCGAGGTCCTGAGCAATCCTCCAGGATCGGCCGGCATCCGGATAGGTAGGGACGCCTTCATAAATAACCGTGGAGGCCGCTAAGGCCAGCGGACCATAAACAATGTAGGAATGGCCCGTAATCCAGCCGATGTCCGCCATACACCAGTAAACGTCTTCCGGATGAATATCCTGAACGTATTTCGAGGTGCCGGTGACATACGCCAGATAACCCCCGGTACTGTGCTGGGCGCCTTTGGGCTTTCCGGTGGTGCCGCTGGTATACATGAGAAACAGCGGCGCTTCCGCGGGCATCTTGACCGGCTCAATCCGGGCGCCGTAATACTTTTTCAGCAGGTCATTGACAAAAAAGTCGCGCCCTTCCACCATCGGGATCTTCGAAGAATACTTGCCGGGATAGCGCTGCCAGACCAGGACCTTTTTGACCTGCTGTCCGTCTTTGGCCGCCTCGGCCAGGGCAATATCCGCCTTTTCTTTATGTTCTTGAAGCTGGCCGGATCGATAATAGGCGTCCATCGTGATCAGGTATTCACTTCCCGAGTCCACGATCCGGTCGGCGCAGGCCCTGGCGCTGAACCCGCCGAAGACCTGAGAATGAATAACGCCCAGTCTGGCGCAGGCCAGCATCGTGATGGGTAGTTCGGCCACCATGGGCAAATGCAGGGTGACCCGGTCCCCGGCCTTCAGTCCGCATTCATTCTGCAGGATGGCGGCAAACTCATTCACCCGGACATACAACTCCTGGTAGGTGACATGCTCGGTCTTCTCATTCTCCAGCTCCGGGACGAAGTGGATCGCGGTTTTGTTCTTATACTGGGCCAGATGCCGGTCAATACAGTTGTAGCTGGCATTGATCAAGCCGCCCTTAAACCATTTGTAACAGGGGGCATCACTGGTATCGAGGATTTCGTCCCAGTACTTGTACCAGGTCAGCATATCGGCATATTCTTTGAAACAGTTGGGAAAATTTTCCAATGAAAAACGATCATAGATCGATTCATCGGTCATGTTGGCCTGGGCAATGAACTTCACCGAAGGATAAACCAACCCTTCTTCCTGCCAATGCACCGCTATTTCAGCTTCGGACGCTTCAACGCCTTTTTCTTCTTTTTCAGCCATAGTTTTTTTCACTCCTTTTTATATTTTTTTCAGGCTAACAATTACAGCCTTGCCAATTTTCTCGCTTGCTCACCTTGTTGGCCTTGGCCGCCGAACCGTCCTCCTGGATGATCTTGGGGAAGACCCCGGGAAAGGGACGGGTGGCCAAACCGGGTTTCAAGGTCATGGCCCCGGGTAACGGCGTGATCAGTATCCCCCCGTTCTCGGTCTGCCACCGGGTGTCCACGATGTCTTAGAACCGGCCGGCCTGGGGATAGGTGGGGATGCCCTCGAAGATCAGGCTGGTGGCCCCGGCGGATAACGACCCGTAGACAATGGTGCTGTGCCCGGTCACCCAGCCGATGTCGGCTGAGCCGGATGGGCTGGTTTAATCGCTCTTTTAATAAATATTAGTTAATGGTTGATTATCAATTACTATTCCTTCCTACCCTCCCTCCGGGCGGGGGGGAGGGTAGGAAGGAGTGGGATTAAAATAGAGCTATCTTTGGTTTTGGCTTAGGCCAGCTCCCTCGGATAACGGATCCGCTCGACCATGTCCTGGACCTCCTGCGGAGGCGGGGGGGTGATCAGGGAAACCACATACATCACGATGAAGTTAAGGGCCATCCCGATGGTGCCGATGCCTTCCGGAGAGATGCCCCATAACCAATGAGCGGCATTGTTGACCCCCGGGTTGACGAACTTGAAGTAGATGATGTAGATGGCGGTAAAGACGATGCCGCTGGCCATGCCCAGGATGGCCCCGGCCTTGGTGGCCCGCTTCCAGAAGATCCCCATGATGATCAGGGGGAAGAAGGAGGAGGCGGCCAGACCGAAGGCAAAGGCCACCACCTGAGCCACGAAGCCGGGGGGGTTGATGCCGAAGTAGCCGGCAACGATGACCGCCGCGCCGGCGGCGCTCCGGGCCCAGGTCAGTTCTCCCTTCTCGGAAATGTCCTTGCGAATAATGCCCTTGATCAGGTCGTGGGAGATGGCCGAGGCAATGACCAGGAGCAAACCGGCCGCGGTGGACAGGGCCGCGGCCAGCCCGCCGGCGGCCACCAGGGCCACTACCCAGTTTGGTAGTTTGGCGATTTCCGGGTTGGCCAGCACGACGATGTCGTTGTCGATGTACAGTTCGTTTTTACTCTTGTCATCGAAAGGCGTGGTAACTACCCGTTCTCCGTATTGGCCTTTTTCCTTGGAAAAAGCCACTTTGCCCTTAAAGGCGTTTCCCGGGGCGAACTGGATTTTGCCGTCCCCGTTCTTGTCTTTCCAGGCGACGAGACCGGTCATCTCCCAGTTCTTGAACCAGGAAGGCGCGTCAGCGTAGTTTTTGTTGTTTAAGGTCAGGATCAGGTTGGTCCGGGCGAAGGCGGCCACGGCCGGGGCGGTGGTGTAGAGCAGGGCGATGAAGAAGAGGGCCCAGCCGGCCGAGGCCCGGGCGCCCTTGATCGTCGGGGTGGTGAAAAAGCGGATGATGATGTGGGGCAGCCCGGCCGTTCCGACCATCAGGGCGAAGGTGATCATGAAGACGTCGAGCAGACTCTTGGCCCCCTGGCCGGTGTAGGCCTTAAAGCCCAGTTCTATCTGCAGTCCGTCCAGCTTATCCAGCAGGTATCCCGGCGAGGTACCTAAAAGCGCCTGCCCGCCCTGGCTTAAGCTGCTGCCGTAACCGATCTGGGGGATGGGCCAACCGGTGAGCATGATGGAGATGAAGATGGCCGGGATCATGTAGGCCACGATCAAGACGCAGTACTGGGCCACCTGGGTGTAGGTGATGCCTTTCATGCCGCCGGTGACGGCGTAGAAAAAGACGATGGCCATGCCGATCAGCACGCCCGTGTTGATCGGCACTTCCAAAAAGCGGGAGAAGACAATGCCCACGCCGCGCATCTGGCCGGCCACGTAAGTAAAAGACACGAAGATGGCGCAGAAGACGGCCACGACCCGGGCCGCATCGGAGTAATAGCGCTCCTTGACGAACATGGGTACGGTGAACTTCCCGTACTTGCGCAGATAAGGGGCCAGAAGCATGGCCAGGAGGACATAGCCGCCGGTCCAGCCCATGAGGTACATGGAACCGTCCCGGCCGAGGAAGGAAATCAGACCGGCCATGGAGATGAAGGAGGCCGCGGACATCCAGTCCGCCCCGGTGGCCATCCCGTTCAAGACCGGATGGATCTGCCGTTCGGCCACGTAGAAGTCGCCGGTGGTTTTGGCCTTGGCGTACCAGGCGATCGATATATACAGGGCGAATGACAGGCCGACAATCACCCAAGTCCAAGCTAATATACCCATAAGATACTCCTTTCTATAGCGAAGTGTGGAAAACTACTTTTCATGGACGTCGTATTTTCGATCCAGGGCATTCATCAGTTTTACGTAAACCAGGATCAGGAGGACAAAGATGACCTCCGATCCCTGGTTGGCGAACCAGAACCCCAGCGGGAAACCGCCCAGGTAGACGCTACCCAGTTGGTTGACCAGGATGATGCCGAAGAGGTAGGACACAGCAAACCAGATAGCCAGGAGAATGAACACGTAGGTAAGATTCTCCTTCCAGTAGGCCTTTAAATCTCTTGTAGCCATAAAACCTCCTTTGATGGTGTGCGTTTTCGGCCCTGTTTAGTTAAACCGGGCCTTGCGGTTGACTCCAAAAAAGTTTTCCCCTCCTCTCTCCTCCAGTTCACCTCCTTCCGCTGATTCATTTAACTGTGTTTGCCTAAACGGTCCCCTTTTCTCCTCCCCTGGGAAAAGGAAAGGACGGGTTCCATCAAATCATCGCCCCGGCCTGCCGCAGCTTGCGGGCCGGATCTCCCGCCCGCAGCAGCTCCCCCAGGGTCCGCAGGCCTGATTGCTCCAGCCTCGGGAGCAACCGTTGAAAAACCTGCGCGGTCATAAAGGCGTCCATGAGGGCGTTGTGCGCCCCCTGGACCGGTATGGCCAATTCCTTGGCGATGGCCACCAACTCAAAATTTTGGGCCGTAAAGGAGCTCGGGCCATGCTGGGGGGTGTTGGAACGCCACCAGTGCATCAGGGCCATGGTGTCCAGGGCCGGATTCTTCAGGGTTCGGCCCAAGGTCTTCTTTAACTCCCGGTTGATGAAGGCCAGGTCCATGTTGATATAATGACCGATCAGGATGTCTCCGTTGCAGAAGGTCAGGAATTCTGCCAGGACCGGGCCGATATCTGGCTTTTCAACGACCTCGGAGGGGGTGATCTCATGGACGACCACACTCTCCGGCTTCATCACCTTGTTGGGGTTCACCAACTGGTAAAAGGTGTGGCCCATTTCGATCCGGCCCCCGACCATTTTGACCGCCCCGATGGAAACGATAGCGTCCCGTTTTCGGTCCAGACCGGTCAGTTCGGTGTCCAGGACCACGGCGCGGATTTCATTGATCGGGAGTCCGGCTTCAACCACGGCCCCCGGAGGGGCTCCGGCGTTAAATTTTGTTTTTTTGCTTCTAAAAAAATCGAGCATACCCCCCCACCCCGCCCTCTCCCCCCACCTAGGGGAGAGGGGGAAGGTTTGGTCAGAATTTAATTGGTTGAACCTTCTCCAGCAGCAGACCCTGCAGTCGGGCGACCAGGGCGAACACTTCTTTCAGCGTTTTTTTTTCCAGGCTGTTTAGGTTGTTAGGGTCCAGGTAGGGATGCGGCGGGAGTCCCCGGGTGATCTGTTCCTGCCGAATCTTCAGCCAGAGCCCGGTCAGGAATTCAAAGCCGTATTCCAGCTCCTGCCCGTTTTCCCTGACCAAGGGAGAAATCGCCTTCAGGGCTTGAAGTCGATCCAGGGTGGAGGTTTCAGGTATCCCGGCTTCCAGAGCGAAAAACCGAATCAGGTCCACCAGAGGCCTCAACCCTTTTTCCTCCAGGTCGAAGCATCCTTTGAACTCTCCGCTTTTTTTCAAAATGAAGTTCCGGAAAACGCTGATCGGGGGAGAGTTTTTAAGAATGAACAGGGCCAGGGCCTCCAGGAATTCCCGTTTTCGGGACAAATCGGAGGTAATCGAGCGCCGTAAATCGTCGGCCAGGCGCAGATCGCCGTGCAGGGGCCGGAAATCCAAATAGGGCAGAGCAGCCGCAGCGGACCGGGCATCTGCCTGATGGATCCAATCGGTAAATACGGTCTTCCAAGATCCTAGCGTTCGGCAGCGGTCGAGATTTCCGGATTCAGGGTCCTCAAGTGTCGAGACCTGAAAGCCGAGACGACCCAGGGCTTCGGAGGTCAGGTAAAAGAAACGGTCAAAATATTCCCGGGCTTCTTTTTCCGGCTCCGAAGGGGCGGGATCGGAATATATCAGGGCGAAGGGTTGAACGTTCTCCAAACCCTGCTCCTTACGGCCGGCCCGGTCGAGGGAACCATAGCAATAAGATCTCGGCGGGGTCCCCAGTTTCCTTTCGACTATTTCGAGTATCTTCCGGAGTAGGCGGTCATAGACCTCGGTGGTAATCCGCAGGATCTGGGCCGGATTGACGCCGTCATTCAAAAAAATCCCCACCAGGTCCCGGACTTTCCCGCCAAGCGGGGCCAGGTCCTCCAAGGAATGCCGGCCCTCAATCTCTCGGACCAGAGAAATCGGCGAAGCGCCCTGCAGTTTCATCAGATCGTGGGTGGTCACGACCCCCTTCAGACGACCCTGGTCCACCACCAGCAGATGATGGATGTTATAATGAATCATCTTAAATAGGGCTTCGATGCAGTGCTCGCCGGCTTCGGCCCGGACCAGTGAAACGCTCTGGACCCTTTTGACCGGCAGATTGAGGTCCCGCCCTCTGGAAACCACTTTATCCCGCAGGTCCTTGATGGTTATAATCCCCGATGGCAGTCCCAGGGGATTCAATAGGACCAAGGAGCTTATCTGCTCCTTGGACATGATCTCCGTGGCCTCCCGGATGGAAATTTCTTCGGAGGCCGTAACCAGGTCCCTGGTAACCAGTTCACCGACGGGAGTTGTAAAAAAAAGGCGGTCGGCCCCCCCATAGAGCAGTTTCTTCTTTCCCCTTTCCCGGTTGGGCTTATCCACATATTTTTTCAGAACGGCGGCGAACATTTGTTCGGCGAAGGCCGGCTGGGTCTGAATAAGCTGAAAAAACATCTTCCGGTCGATGAGGTAGCATGTGGTTTCCTCCAGGGCGACCACCTGGGCCTTCAGCTCGTCTCCGGTCAGCAGGGACAAAAATCCGAAGATTTCCCCTGCTCCTCGGTAGTCCGTCACCACGTCGCTCGCTGAGCCAAAGTAGGCGATAACCTTAACCGCTCCCTTCTTGATTATTCGAAGATGGTCCCCCCCCGGCCTGTCCGGGAGAACTATAGGGGTACCCTGGGGATAGGTTTCCGTGGTAATTTGGGCCCGGATATCCTGCAGGACCACGCCGTCCAGATTATGAAACGGGGGGGTTTCCCGGAGGAATTGTAGGGCCTCTTCGATTGCCATGACCTGTTTCCCCGGAGGAATATTCACCTGAGATCAGGGGATCGATCTATTCAAATTTTTATTGTTGTTTATTCAGGAAAGAAAAAAACCGCCAACCCGTCATAAAATATGACGGAGATGGCGGCCCGACCATCGGTGTTAAAATATTTAACCTTTAAAGAGTGCGATCCTCTTTAAACCCGATTACGTAATTTAATTTTTTCATTATTAACGAAGCAATAGGTATGCCAGGGAAGGAAAGAGAGCGCCCTGAATATAATAACCTACTGAATTAATTATTATATTCTATTCAATTGGTTTGAGCAGGTTCTTCTATTGGTGAAATAGTTTTCATGATTTTGTTAAAAAAAACGTTACAAATGGTTACGAAAATTATTGCATATAATAATTACATAATAAATATAATAAGTTATATTATGTTACCAAAAGTAATAAATGCCGAGCTTTTCAGGAAAAAAAGTAACATTTATTTTTTTACCAGACCCCACCTTTTTCTCTTTTCCCAAAGGGCCTTTCTGGTAATCCCCAGCATATCCGCAAGTCTTTGTTCGTTCATGGAGGTTTCGTGTCGTTTGATGAATTCTTTGGTATAGTTTTCTATAGATAATGAATCATCCAGGGCCTTCAACATAAAAGAATCGGTCTTCCTGATTCCCTCTGGAAGATGTTCGGGAAGGATGCTCTTCCCTTCGGAAATCAGTACGGCCCGCTCAATGACATTCTGAAGCTCCCTGACATTCCCTGGCCAATCGTATTCGCTAAAGATTTTAATGGCGACCGGATCGATTTCCTGGACCGGCTTCCCCAGTTCCTGGACATACTTTTTGACGAACCGACGGGCCAAAATAGGAATATCCTCTTTCCGGTCTCGAAGAGGGGGCAAGTGAAAGGTGACCACGCTCAGGCGGTAATAAAGGTCCTCCCGCAGAGACCCTTCCTTCACGGCTGTCCGGACATCTTTATTGGTGGCGGAGACAAAGCGCAGGTCCACCTTTCGGCTCTGAGTGCTGCCCAGGGGACGAATTTCGTGATCGTCGATCACCCGGAGCAATTTGGCCTGAAGGGAGAAACCCAGATCGGCGATTTCGTCCAGGAAAACAGTGCCCCCATCCGCTTCTTCCAGCAGGCCTCTCTTGGTCTGGGTGGCTCCGGTAAAGGCGCCTTTGACGTAGCCGAACAATTCGGATTCCAGGAGGTTATCGGGAATGGCGCTGCAATTGATGGGTACGAAGGGCTTGTTCCTGCGAGAACTGTTGAAATGGATAGCCCGGGTAAACAGTTCTTTCCCGGTGCCGGTTTCCCCCAGGACCAGGACGTTGCTGCGGGAATCCGATATTTTTTTCACCTGTTCGATCAGATCTTGAATAGACTGACTTTTGCCTAGGATGTTTTCAAAGTCATAGCGGTCTTCGATCTGTTTTTTTAACAGGATGTTTTCGGTCCGAAGGGCCCTTTCGTGCAGGGCCAGCCGAACCAGGCGTTTGATTTCGTCATGGATGACCGGCTTAAGAATATAATCGTGGGCCCCGGAGCGCAGGGCGCTGACGGCAGTTTCGATGGAAGCATAGGCGGTCATGACGATGACGATCAGGTCGGGCGCCCGTTTTTTGACGGCCTGCAGAAACTCGATGCCGTTCATGCCGGGAAGGAGGATATCGGAAATGATCAGGTCGTAGGCGCCTTCCTCGAATTGGGCCAGGGCCGCCTCGGCGTCGTGGGCCGTTACCACCTCATACCCTTCCCTGACGAAAACCCGCTGCAGGGACGCGCACAGGGTGGCTTCATCGTCAACAATGAGGATTCGCTCGGCCATCAGGGGGTTTCCACCCCAAAGGCCGCCTGAGCCAGGGCCTGCAGCCGACCGATCAAGCGGAAGGCTTCCCGAAGAGTCTTTTTCTCCAGGCTGTTCAGATGCGTCGGTTCTAACAGGGAGTCCGGCCGCTGGCCTTTCTTAATCTGCTGAAACTGATGATGAATAGTAAACAGCATCATGAACTCGAAAGCATGGGCCAGCTCCCCGCTGAGTTTTTGGAAGGCCGGTTCGCGGTCTTTCAGGGCCTGGATCCGGGCCAGCGTGGAGGTTTCCCGAATGCCCCTGGAAAGGGCAAAGAGCCTGACCAGATCGATCAAGGGCCGCAGGCCTTTTTCGTGCAAGTCGAGCCGTTCCTGCTGGGTTCCATCCTGTTCCACCACCCGGTTTTTGATGAACCCTACCGGCGGCGGGGTTTTAACGATTAATTCGGTAACAGCTTTCAAAAAACCCTGCCCTTCCTCGCCGATGAGGGCGACGATATGGTCCCGGGTGGTCAGAAAAAGGCTGAATTTTCCATACAAGGGGCGGGAGTCAAAAAAGGGCAGGGCCTCCCTTAGTTTTTCCGGGGAAGCCTCCTCGATCCACTCCCGGAAAATTTTTTGCCAGACTTGAAACGGTTGCCGCCAGTTGGGGTTGGAGGCCAGATAGCCGCCCGGCCCCGGAGGTATTTCCAGAGTCGTCAGGCTGTCCCGGATCCAAGCGCTGAGATCCGCAAAGTATCCGGCGGCCTCGATCTCGGCGCCCGGGGTCCCCGGGTCAGAATAGATCAGGCAATGGTCCTGCCGGGTTTTAAAGATCTGTTCCCTGCGGCCTTCACTGCCCAGGACCACAAAACAATAGGGCAGGGGCGGCGGGCCGAATTTTTTTTCTCCGATCTCCATGACCTTGCGGAAAAGGCGGTCATAAATCTCGGTAATAATATTGGACAGGTGGGCTACCTGGGTGTCTTCCTTTAACAGCAGGTGGATGATATTAAAAATTTTTTGTGTTAAGGGGACCAGGCCTTCGACGGTTTCTTGATTCAAAATATCATTGGCAAAGGAAACCGGAGACGTTCCCTGGAGCAGCATCAGGTCATGGTTGGTAACAATGCCCTTCAGGGCGCCCTCCTCCACCACCAGCAGATGGTGGATGCCATACTGGATCATTTTCAACAGGGCCTCGAAGCAGGAATCTCTCCCGTCCGCCCGGATCAAGGAAAGATTTCCGATGTTTTTGACCGGTTCGGCGATGTTTCGACCCTTGGCGACCACTTTTTCCCGCAAGTCGCGATCGGTGACGATCCCGCTGGGCAAGTTGTTTTTATTGCAGATGATCAGGGAGCTGATTTTGTGTTGGGCCATCACCTGCGCCGCCTCCTGAATGGAGGTCTTTTCGGATACTGTGACCAGCGGAATGGCGATGCTCCCCAACGAGGTGGTGAACAGGAGGCGGTCGCTTTCGTTGTTTAGTGCGTTCCGTTGATGCATCTCCTGATAGGTCCGATCCACATACCGGGAGAGGTAGGCCATGAAATATTCGTTGAAGGGCGGGCTGGTTTCTATCAGCTTGCGCACCCGCTGTTCATCCATTATGTAGCAGAGGGTGTCCTCGACCGCCTTGACGGTGGTCCGCTGGCGATCCTTTCCGATCAGGGAAAGGAACCCGAAGTTATCTCCCTCCCCTTTGTATTCCAGGACGATTTCTTCCCCCGTCTCGTCCCCCATCAGGACCTTGACCGCCCCTTTTTTGATTACCCGCAAAGAATCGCTGGGAGGGCCGTTTTGTTTCAAGATGACGGTATCCTTGGGATAGAATTCCAGGGACAGGCTCCCGGCCGCTTTTTTTAAGAGGGGTTCTTCCAGGAATTGAAACGGGGGGATCCCTTTTAAAAAACTGAGGACGTCTTCAATGATCATAATCCGTCGGGTTCAGGGCGCTGGGATCGAGAAATGATGGGGACGGATAACTTCTTCCCGGGTGATCAGGACGGCTCTTTCCAGAAGGCTACGCAATTCACGGACGTTGCCCGGCCAGTCATAGCGTTTGAATTGGGTCAGGACCTCCGGGGCGAGGTCCTTGACGGTTTTGCCGAATTCTTTGGCATAGCGCTGGATGAAAAACCGGGCCAGAAGGTCCAAATCCTCTTCCCGTTCCCGCAAAGGGGGGATTTTGAGGATCACGACCTTCAGGCGCTGGTAGAGATCTTCCCGGAATTCCCCGGCCTGGACCAGGTCCTCCAGTTCCAGGTTAGAGCTGGAGATCACCAGTAGATCCAGCTTGATGCCCTGGGGTCCGCCCACCGGCCGGACTTCCTGGTCTTCCAACACCCTCAGGAGTTTCAACTGCAGGTCGGGAGACAACAGTTCAATGCCGTTGAGATAGATCGTTCCCCCGTTGGCTTCTTCCAGAAAACCTCCCATGACCAGGCTGGAGCCGGGAAAGGTGTCCTTGACCCGGCCGAAGAGCTCCTCCTCCAGCAGGTGGGAAGGAATGGCCCGGAGGTTGACGGGCATGAAGGTTTTGTCGGCCCGGGGGCTGTTGAAGTGGATGGCCCGAGCGATAAGCCGCTTGCCGGTCCCGACTTCCCCGATGAACAGGACGTTGCTGCGGGTCTCCACGATCTTTTTGATCCGGCCGACGATCTGCTGGATTTCGGGATGCTGCCCGATGATGCGGCTCAGGTCATAGGACCCGCCCATCTGCTTCTTGAGAAAGACGTTTTCCTTCTGCAAGGCCCGGACCTTCAGCGCGTTTTTGACGATCTGCTTGATTTCTTCGTGGATGATGGGTTTGACGATGTAGTCGTAGGCGCCGTTGCGCAGGGTTTCGACGGCGGTTTCCAGGGAGGCATAGGCGGTCATGATGATGACCACCTGTTCGGGTGCCGTCTCCTTGACCCGTTTCAGCAGTTCGATCCCGGTGATTCCCGGCAGAATGATGTCGGTGATGATCAGGTCAAAATACCCTTCCTCGAAAAGTTCCAGCGCCGGCTCGGCGCTGCTCACCGCCACCACCTGATACCCCTCCCGGGAAAAGACCCGGCTGAGCGATTCCCTGAGGGTATCTTCATCTTCCACAATTAACAGTCGTTCATCCATTGGATTCCTCCAGGGGGAGTCGGATTTCAAAGGTAGTCCCGATTCCCTTTTTGCTTTTTACCGAAATTTGCCCGTCGTGATCCCTGATGATACCATAACAGATGCTTAAACCCAATCCCGTTCCTTTGCCCAGGGGCTTGGTCGTAAAGAAGGGGTCGAATATTCGATCCAGCACGGCCTCTTCGATCCCTTGGCCGGTATCGGTGAAGCGGATTTCCACCCAAGGATCGGCCCGCTTGATGGACACATTGAACCGGCCTCCCGCCGGCATGGCATCGATGGCATTGAGTACCATGTTCAGAAACACCTGCTGAATCTGATCGGGGTTGACCCGCAGAAAGGGAATGGGGTCGATGTCGGAGGTGAAGTCCACCTTCCGGGAGCGTTTATCGTATTTCACCAGGCTGATGGTCTGATCCAGGATTTCTACAATATTGGTCGGTTTTTTCTCCGAGGAGGAGATGCGGGCAAAATCGCCCAGACTGCGCACGATCTTGGCGATTCGTTCCAGGTGACTGTTGATGGTTTTCAAGGAATCGCGGGTAAAGAGGATTTCTTCCGGATCGAGCAGTTCGATGGATTGCAGTTCTTGGACCAGGGAGGAGATGGAAGCCAGGGGGTTCCCGATTTCATGGGAGATGCCGGCCGTGAGCTGTCCCAGACTGGCCAATTTGGAGGTCTGCAGGAGCTGCTCCTCCATTTTCTTTTTTTCGGTAATGTTCTCCAGCATGACGACCAGCCCGCCCGACGGATCCTTAAAAGGGCTGAGGTTGATTTTAATGGTCTGCTTGGCCGGGGTCTGGACGATGAGTTCCTGGGGACTTCCGGGACCCCAGGCCCCCCGATGGACCCAGGGCAGCAGGGGTTGAATGGAACGGTTGATGGCCACGCTTTTTTTGATCCCGGTGATGGTTTCCATCTCCCGGTTCCAGTACTTGACCCGGGAGAGGGAGTCCACGGTGATGATGCCCACCGGGGCGCTTTCGATAATATTCTCACTGAATTCTTTCAGGTAAGCCAGATTGCGGTTGGCTTCGGCCAGTTCATGGCGGGAAAGCCTCAGGGTGTCGGTGATCTGCTTGATGGAATGGGAAAGCTCGCCCCGTTCCTCTTCGGTCAGGACGGATTTTTCCTCAAAAATAATGGTCGCGATGGAGGATCCCAGTGCCCCGGAAAGGACCCGCTCCGCCTCGTTCCGCAAGTGAATGATTTCCTCCGAGGAGATCGCCTCGCGGTTGATCCCCTGCTGCCGAATGAAACGGTCGATGATTTCCTGGGCCTCGATGCGGCCCACATACTGGCCTAGAATTTCCTCGATTTGCCGGATAGTATAGCGGCTTTTTTGGGAAACGAAGCCCGGGTCATAGGATTCGACAAAGAGCAGGGCCTGCCGATCTTCTCCCTCCCGCTGATTGGTGAATATGGAAAACCCCAAGTAGAGGGACAGGTTGAAGAGCAGCCCCCAAAAGAGCGATTGGCTCCACTTGTCCAGCCCCTTCAAGCCGAAGAGGGCATGGGGGTTGAGGAGATCCAGGCGTAAGGTGGCGGCCAGGAATCCTTCCGGGGTGAACACTTCGGCCTTGATCAAGGCGGGCATGAGCAGGGTATAAAACCAGATCACAAAACCGGCGACAATCCCGGCGATGGCCCCGTTTCGGTTGCCCTTCTTCCAGTAGAGGCCCAGGATCAGGGGCGGGGCAAAAATGGTCACGGCTTCAAACGACTTCAGCCCGATCTCCACCAGGGTGTAAAAGCGCCCAATAAAGACGGCAAAAAAATACCCTAAAAATACACACCCGATGATGATGAGCCGTTTGATGTTCAAGATAATGGTGGGAAAGCCCCGGACATGGTTGTACCGAAAAATGGCCGGCATGACCAGGCTGTTCATGACCATGGTGCTCAGGGCCAGCGATTCCACGATGATCATGCCGGTGGCCGCGGAAAAACCGCCGATAAAGGCCAGAAGGGCCAGGTAGGACCTTCCCTGGCGCAGGGGGATGGTCAGGACGAAGCTGTCGGCCTCCAGTTGGTTGCCGCCCAGCAGGAGACCGCCGAAGGCCACGGGGATGACGAAGACGTTGATCAGCAGGAGGTAGAGGGGGAACAGCCAGGTGGCTTTGGAAATATGGGAAGGGTCCGAATTCTCCACCACGGTGATGTGAAATTGCCGCGGAAGAAAGAGGATGGCCATCATGGAAAGAAAGAGCAGGGTAGCCCACTCCTGAAAGCTGACCGAAGAGCCGCTGCCGATCATCAACAGATAGCTGAAGTTGGAGCTTTGAATCCGGTTGAAGATGTCGCCGAACCCGTTGAACAGACCAAAGGTGACGAAGAGGCCCACCAGGAGGAAGGCGATCAATTTGACCAGCGATTCAAAGGCAATGGCAAAAACCAGGCCGCCGTGACGTTCGGAGGAGTCCAGTCGGCGGGCGCCGAAGATAATGGCGAAGCTGCCCAGGATCAGGGTGATCACCCATCCGGCGGCCATGCTTCCCCGGGGTTCACCGGCCATAATCGTAAAGGTATTCATGATGGCCTTCATCTGCAGGCCCAGGTAGGGGGTGATCCCGACCAGCGTCACCACGGTGACCAGACCGGAGAGAAAAAGGGAGTTTCCATACCGGGACCCTAAAAAATCGGAGATGGTGGTTATTCGATTTTTATGGGCGATCCCGATAATTTTCAAGAGCAGCACCCCCCAGAGAGCGGCCATCAGGGTGGGGCCTAAATAGATGGGCAAAAACGACAACCCCGAAGTTGCCGCTTCTCCGACGCTGCCGTAAAAGGTCCAGGAGGTGCAATAAACGGCCAGTGAAAGGGAGTAGACATAGGGGTTGGTGACAATGCTCCGGCCCTTCTTTTCCCGCCATTCGGCATAGTAGGCAACCATGAACAGGATGCTCAGATACCCCAGGCTGATCAGGGAAAGCTGCCAGTTTTTAAACATGATCGTTTTTTTCCACCCGACCTTTCACGGTGGCCAGGAAACCGATTCCCAGAATGAAAAGAAACCAGGCCGAATAGAGATAATAAGGCAGTATCGATCCAAAGAGGTCCATCAGCGGCCAATTAAAGAACAGCAGTCCCAGCAAAAAAACGAACGGCCAGACTTCCTTGTTTTTCATGTTAAAATCCCGAATCCCTTTTTGGTCTTAAAGCGGCTCGTCAAAACGGCAGTTCAAAAACAGCATATCTTCTTCAAGAGAAGTATGGACCTTATAGGGCAAGGACTTGAACAACTGGATCATCCGCTGGTTTTGGGGTGCGGTGTAGGCCGTCAGTCCGGAAATCCCTTTTTCCCGGGCCGCGTCGGCCAGCTTTTTGATGATAATGGAGCTCAAGCCCTTCCCCTGCCAGTCCTTGAGCACCGAGAAGGCTACCTCCGCGGTGTTTCGGGCCGGTTCGAAAAAATAAGCCCCTACGGCCACGATACGCTCAAATCCCACCTCTCCGACCACGGCCACGACGGTCATGTTCTTGATGTAATCAACCTGGTACATATCCGCCAGGTCCTGACGGGAGAAGAGTAATTTTTCATGCATGAAGCGGGAAATCACATCATCCTTGTCCATGTCGTAGAAATGCTCCTGGATGAGCCGCTCATCCGTGGGCTTGGATGGCCGGAAAAAGACCTTCCTGCCGTCGATGGTCCGGGTTTCTTCTACCTTCAAGGGGTAAATGCCGAAAATGGATTCGCTGAGGGTCCGTTCCGGACCCAGCAGGCCGATTTTTTTGGCCTGGTAAAAGAGATCTTCCCGGAAATCGGGATGGGCGATGCTGATCAGGGCCATGGCCCGTTCCTGAAGGCTCTTGCCGAAGAGGTTGACGATGCCGTACTCGGTAACGACGAAATGCACATCCCCCCGGGGGACCACCACGGCGATGTTTTCCAGGGAGGGGACGATGCGGCTGCTTTTCCCATCCAGGGTGGTGGAGGGAAGCATGAGGATGGATTTCCCTTCCGGGGCGTCCGCGGCCCCCCGAATAAAATCCATCATCCCGGATACCCCGGAAAAATTATTATAGGGTAGGGCATCGGCGGCCACTTGTCCGGTGAGATCCATGGCCATGGCCACATTCAAGGCCACCATTTTGTTATTCCGGGCTATGATCGCCGGGTTATTCACATAATCGGAGGGGAAAAACTCAATACCCGGGTTGTCGTTGATAATGGCATAAAGGTCCATGGATCCGATGGCGGCGCTGGCCACCAGTTTGCCCTCGTGGAACCCCTTCTTTCGGTTGGTGATGACCCCGCGGGCCACCAGATCCATGATGGCGTCGGTCAGGTAACGGGTGTGGATGCCCAGGTCCTTGCGATCGCCTAATCCCAGCAGGGTGGCTCGGGGGGCCGCCCCGAGACTGATTTGAATGGTTGAGCCATCGTCGATCAACTTGGCCACATGCTCGGCAATCCTTCGGGTCGCCGGCGATTCGGGCGGATCGGTGATGGTCAGCAGGTCTTCTTCGCATTCCACGATCAGGTGCACATCATCGACATGCAGGAAACTGCGTCCCAGAACCCGCGGCATGCGGCTGTTCACCTGGGCAATCACCAGGTCGGCCGATTGGGCGCCGGCCAGGGTGATATCCACCGAAACGCCCAGGCTCATCCAGCCGAAATCATCGGGGGGAGACACCTGAATCAGGGCCACATGCACGGGAATTTGGCGGCTTTTCAGCAAGCGGGGCACGGCGGAAAGGTTGATCGGGGTCATAAAACGCTTGTTCCGTTCCAGGCTCCGGGGTTTGATCGACCCCAGGTAAAAAGAACGAATGGTAATGCAATTACCTCCGCTTTTGGCGGCAATTTGGGTCAGGGGGGAACTTTCCAGACTCAGCAGGCGGACAACTTCCAGATCGGCAAAAGAATGGGCCTGGTTCACCAGTTCCCGGGCCAGACATTGGGGTTCTCCGCAGGAGGAGCCGATAAAGATCCTTTGCCCGGATTGAATCTTCCGGATCGCCTCCTGGGCCGAAACCCGTTTTCTCAGATAATCGTCGGGCCAATTGGATCTGCTCATGCCGGTTCCCGCACCGCTCGCTTCACCAGGAGGCCTTTAGCGCTGCCGCAAGGCAGTAAGACCGAAGCGGATTTCTATCTGGTTCTGAAGACGGTCGATGGCCTTGAAAGCCGATTTAAGCATGGAACGCTGGATCTGAGTCAAGGCCGAGGGTTTGATATAGTTATCCAGTTTTTGCCCGCGGTTCATCTGATCGAGGTGATGCCGAAACCGCAGGAGCATCAGCAGGTTGAAGGATTCGTAGAGGTCTCTTCCATCATCCCCGGGAAAAACCCCTTTATCCGTCAAACCCTGGATGCGTTCCAGGGTGTTGGTTTTGGTCAGGCCTTGCTCCAAGGCTAAAATGCGGACGGCATCGACCAGAGGGATAAAACCGTGCAGTTTCAAATTGAGCATGTTCTTATATTCACCGGATTTTTCCACGATCAGCCGGTTGAAAAAACCCAACGGGGGCCGGGTTTCCAGAGAGCGCAAGGCCATATTGGGCAGGAAGGTCCGGCTCTGGCCCACCGCCTCTTTGATGACCTGGCTCAGTTCCTTCAGAAAATTCTCCGGCCCCAAGATGGTCCGAAAATCGAAGAAAATGGAGGATATCAGGATGTCCTGGGCGGAAAGATCCCGAGTCGTAATCCATTTCCGGTAATAGTCTTTCCAAACCCGGAGTGGCTGGCACCACTTCGGGTTGGAGGCCATCATGTCCCCGGTGCAGCGGGGAAACCCGCAGCGCTCCAGTCCGGAGACCACTTGTTCGGCCAGGGCCAGAAAGTAGGCTTGGACTTCGGATTCCCGAGATTGCTCGACGTCGGCAAAGACCAGGGCGTTATCCTGATCGGTGGAGAGGGTCTGTTCCTGACGCCCTTCGCTGCCCAGGGCCATCCAGATATATTCAACCGGCGGATTTCCCAGCCCTTGTTGGACTAGGGCTTCCTCGCCCAGACGGATAATTTTATAGGTCAGGTGATCGTTGAGCTGGGTGATCAGTTCACAAATTTCCTTGGCTTGGCCTCCCCGCTCGAGCATGACCTTCATGGTCCGGGTAATATCTTTATGGATGACCACCAACTGGTCCAGGTCGGGGGCCTGATGAATCTGCCGGATGACGGCCACCGGGTTGTTCCCCTGGGAGATCATAAGGTCTCGCTCGGAGAGAATGCCGACCAGTTCGTCTTCTTCCATGACCGGCAGGTATTTGATCCGGTGGCGGATCATGGAGATGACGGCTTCAAAGTAAAAAGATTCCGGGGGAATTGACTTTAGGGGAACGCTCATGATGGCTTCCACCGGCCGGTTGTCCAACTGCCCGGAAGCGATCACTTTTTTACGCAGGTCTCCATCAGTGACAATGCCGATAGGCTGCTGCTCGGGGTCGACCACGATCAGAGAGCCCACACCCCGCTGGGTCATCCGCCGGGCGGCCTCCACGATGGTCTCGGCGGGCAGACAGGTTAACACCTGGCGATGCATGATATCCCGAACTTTGGTGGAAAAAAGCAGGTGGTCCGCCTCCATTCCGGGCGGATCCGCACCGGCGCCGACTTTAGCGGTGGCCCCCGTTTTAAACCCTTTGCTGGGCCCCATGGTGAAATAAAGCAACACGTCGACGTGCTGGTCCAGAATCCGGGCAAAGACCCCTTTTTTTAACAGGTAACAGATCGAATCCGTTTCAGCCACGATTTTAAAAGGGCTGGGGCGGTTGGACAGGAGGGAAAAAATTCCGAAAAATTCCTTTTCGCCCCGGATATCGATAATTTTTTCTCCACCTTCGTTTTGCTTGTCGGGGATCAAAAATTTTACGCCTCCGGTACGGATCAGGTAGAGGAATTGGGTGGGCGGACCATCGGGATGGAGAATGATTTCACCCTCAGAAAAATGTTCGATGGTTAGGGTCAGGGCCAGTTCTTGCAAGGCCATGTTGGGAAGCAGGTGAAAGGGAGGAACGGCCTTTAAAAAGTTTTGTACTTTTCCCGTTCTTTTTGGCTCTTCCATAAAAGCCTCGTTTAAATTGAAGTTAAAATGGTTTCCCTATCCCCTTCAATTTTTTCTTGAGGGAGGCGTCTTTCCAAAGGCCATAAGAAAAAACGGCGCTCAAGAACAGCGCCCCGATCAGCGGAGGAATGATGATGCCGCTGACAATCAGGATGGCCACGGCGCCCAGGACAACCAGCGCGAGACCCACCAGGGCGATGAGCCCCAGATAATAAAGAATGGGGCGGGCTACCGCTTTCATCCGGGGATAGGGTATCCCGAACAGGCGGATAATTCCCCAGATGGCCAGGGGGATCAACAGCAGAAACCGGCGGTTGTATAAATAAAGGAAAAGCCAGAGGGTTCCCGCCAACAGTTGCTCCCCCCAATCGGTTTCCGACAGCCCGGCCAGGGACAAGAGCACCACCAGGCCGAGCAGAGTAAAGATGACCCAGTAATAGGTTCGGGAATAAAGCGGATAGAGGATGGGTTTCCGACAGTGGGGACAGGCGAACTTTTGAAAGCCGAGCAATGAAATCCGCGGGACAGCCTGGAAGGGTTTCAAGCAGTGGGGGCAGGTTACCTCTTTTTCAATGGCCATTTTCGCCTTTTCTCCATGGCAGCCATCCGATCGTTGACCAGCGTTGAACCCAGCGGAAAAGGGGGACGGTATTCGCCACTCGGTTCGGTCGCCGTTCGGTGGACGATTAAAAGCGCGTTGGACTTTTCCGGCCTATCAGGCTCGGGAGGCCGATCAGGCTCTGGGCGAATGAACCGTCAGAACCGAACAGCCGGCCCGACGGACCACTTTTTCGGCGGTACTGCCCAGGAAGAAATGGGCCAGCCCGGTAAAGCCATGGGTGCCCATGACCACCAGGTCCACTTGTTCCTGGTCGATGAAGTTCAGGATTTCACTGGCCGGGTGGCCGGAGAGGACCCGGACCTCGACATTGCGGTAATCGTCCATCCGCCCAACATAACGGCTTTCCAGTTGTTCGGTGGACCGTTGGGTCACCTGTTCGATGAACTGGTAATTGGCCTGTTCGGAAATGAATTCCTCCATGGTAGGAGAAGGAAAGACCAGGGGCGGGACCACATGGACCAAAAACAGCCGGGCCCCGTACTTTTTCGCCAGATCGAAGGCCAATTCAAAGGCCTGATCGGCATTCTCGGAAAAATCCGTACTATAGGCTATTTTTTTTATGTGGGTCATGAATCACCTCTTACTGGATTTGGAGCTCTCCGAATTGACGATACCGATTCTAACTTTAAAATTAGATCGGTGTCAATGGAATAACCGGTATAGGCCGGCAGGTCCCCACCCGATTCAAGCCAGGGCTTCATCGCTGACCCCGATTTTTTTCAAAAGCAGGTCCAGAAAAGCCTGAGCCGTGGGGGAGAGGCTGCGGTTTTTCAAGTAAACAATATCCACATTTAAATAAAAAGGCCCCTCGGCCAGGGCCCGGGTTTTAAGGGCGCCCCGTTTCAGTTCTTCTTCCACCGCCGAGCGGACCACGAAGGAGATCCCCTTGCCGGTTTCCACCAGTTCCTTGATGAAGTCCACATTTCCCGCTTCGGTTAATATGGAGGGTTTGATTCCGGCTTTCCGGAAATGATCCAGGATAATATCCCGGGTGCCGGAGCCCCTTTCCCGGATGATCAGCGGCTCCCGGGCCAGATCCCGGAAGGTCAGCTTGCGACTCTTGCTTAAAGGGTGATAGCGTCCCAGGATCAGGACCAGTTCCTCCTGGGCAAAGGAAATCACCTTTAAGGGCGGGGGATAGGATTCCTTGGCGATCAGGGCCAACTCATTCTTGTGGACCAGCAGGCTGCGGGCAATTTCCGCCGAGCTACCCTCATCCAGGATGACATGGACGCCCGGGTGCAGTTCGCGAAAGGAGGAGATCAGGGCCGGCATGAGGTGCTTGGCGTAGGTTTTGGTGGTGCCGATTTTTAGGGTCCCCTTTTCCAGGTCCCGCAACTCCCAGACGGCCCTTTCGGCGGTTGCCGTCAGGTCGAAGATTCTCCGGGCATAGCCGAAAAGGAGGCGGCCGGCCTCGGTTAACTCGATCCGTTTTCCGTGGCGATGAAACAAGGGTACCCCAAAATAGTTTTCCAGTTGCCGGACCTGCATGGTCACTGCCGGCTGGGTCAGATAGAGTTCTTCGGCGGCGGCGGAGAAGCTCTGGCTTTTTCCTGAAATATAAAATAATTTTAATTGGTTAAGGTTCATATGGGCGAGCCCTAGCTATAAATAATTCTTATAGTATCATAAAATCAATTGTCTTGACAAGACCCGGGTTTTTTTTTACCCTTTAAGCTAGCTCCCAGAGGCCTGGCGCCTATCCGCAAGCATCCCGACGCTGAAATTGCAATCCCTGAGGGACTCCGAAAAACACGAAAAGGAGGTGATTTTTTTTCTTCATAGTTCTTTAGTTTAGGGAGAGGTATTTTGCTTTTAATTTTTACCCACCACCAAAAAGGAGAAGCAAAGATGGCCGGAACCAATATGAAGTTTCCTGACCCCCATGAAATCCCCACCATCCCCGGCACGGAAGGCTGGGAACGCATGTATCCCTATCATTATCTGTTTACCACCGACGATCCGGAGCGAAAGGCCTATGAGAAAAGCATGTTCTGGTTTAACGATGCCCTTCATTATCCCGAGCCGATGTATCCCTTTGACATCATCTGGGATGAGGCCTGGTTCTTAGCCCTGTCGCAGAATAATACCCGGGTTTTCATCGTCCCGCCGGCCCTGGGAGTCGATCACCGCATCGTAAACGGCAATATCTACATTACCCCCGTCCCGGTGGCCGATCCGAGTACGATCCCCGCCCGGGTCGAACTCTTCATGAAGCGGGCCGGCTATTATTACCAGAATTGGGATCGCCTCCATGATAATTGGGAAAAGAAGATGCGGGAGGTGATTGAAAGGGTAGCGGCTATCGAAATTTCCGATTTGCCGGAAATGGAGGAGGAGTCGGTGGTACTGGAAGGTCTGGGAATCAGCAGCGGATATAAACTCTTGAAAAAATACGACGATTTGATCGACCTGGGTATCCTGGCCTGGCAATATCACTTTGAGTTCTTAAACCTCGGTTATGCCGCCTACGTAGTCTTTTTGGATTTCTGCCAGAAGGCCTTTCCGGATATTCCTATCCAGCGCGTCACCCAGATGGTCTCCGGGGTGGACGTCATCATGTACCAGCCCGACGAGGAACTGAAAAAATTGGCCAAGCTGGCCATGGAGCTGGGTTTGGGCGATGCCATCCTGGACGGCGGAACGATCGACCAGCTCTGGCCCAAACTGCAGGCCACAGAAGCGGGGAAGAAGTGGACGGCAGCCTTCGATAAGGCCAAAGACCCCTGGTTCTACATCTCCACCGGGACCGGTTGGTACCACCACGACTCCTGCTGGCTGGATGACCTCAACATCCCGCTGGATTCGATCCGCATCTATATTGGCACCCTGAAAAAGGGCGGCACCATTGAACGGCCCTTGGCCGATGTTCGGGAAGAACGGGACAAGATCACCACCGAATACCGCAAGCTCCTGAAAACCGATGAGGACCGGGCTACCTTCGACCAGCTTCTGGGCACTTCCAAAACGGTTTTTCCTTACGTGGAAAACCACCTCTTTTATGTGGAGCACTGGTTCCACAGCATCTTCTGGAAACAGATGCGCAAGATTTCCGGCATTATGGTCAACCACGGCTTTATCAAGGACGTGGAAGATATCTGGTACCTCTCGCGCAGCGAGATCAAGGACGCCCTCTGGGATCTGGTCACCGGTTGGGCCACGGGCACCAAGGCCCGCGGACCGCTCTATTGGCCTAAGGAGATCACCTGGCGCAAAGGGGTCATGGATAAGTTCCGGCAGTGGACCGCGCCGCCGGCCCTGGGGATCGCCCCGGAGTCCATCACCGAGCCCTTTACCATCGTTCTCTGGGGGGTCACCTCGGAGAGCATGACCAACTGGGCCAAGGCCAAAGAGGTGGGCGATCTGAGCACCCTGACCGAACTCAAGGGCTTCCCCGGCTCTCCCGGACAGGTGGAAGGGCCGGCCCGGGTCTGCCGCAGCGTGACCGAAATCAACCAACTGCAGGAAGGCGAGATCCTCGTGGCCCCCACCACCTCGCCCAGTTGGGCCCCGGCCTTTCAGAAGATCAAGGCCTGCGTCACCGACGTGGGCGGGGTCATGTGTCACGCGGCCATTGTTTGCCGGGAATACGGTGTGCCGGCTATCGTCGGCACCGGTCTCGGCACCCAGGCGATCAAGACCGGGGATTATATCAAGGTGGACGGCAGCACGGGAGTTATTAGCATCAGGAGGTAAGGAATGGGTCAGGAAGTAAAAAGCCCTTATATTTTACGGTTCGAAGAATGCGACCTGAGCTTTTTGCCTTTGGTGGGCGGGAAGAATGCCAGTCTGGGGGAGTTACTCCGGGCTGGCATTCCGGTCCCTCCCGGTTATGCCATAACCACCGAAGCCTATGACGTCTATTTGAACCAACAGGGATTGAAGAAACCGATTTTTGATCGGCTCCGGGGTCTGGATCCGCAGGATATGGACGGGGTGGAGTCCGCCAGTCAATTTGTCCGGGCCTTGATCGAAAGCACCCCGATTCCGGAGGAGATCGCCACGGCTATCGGGGATAGCTATAACCATTTATGGCGGGAGCTGCAACTGCCCCTGATGCCGGTGGCCGTTCGATCCAGCGCCACGGCCGAGGACCTGCCCGGGGCCAGCTTTGCCGGGCAGCAGGAGACCTACCTGTTTGTCCGCACCCAGGAAGAAATCATCGACAAGGTCCGGTTATGTTGGTCTTCCCTGTTTACCCCCCGGGCCATCACCTATCGGATCAAGATGGGCTTTGACCATGAGAAGGTCCTGATCAGCGTGGGCATCCAGAAGATGGTCAACTCCTTTACGGCCGGAGTCATGTTCACCTTGAATCCGGCTTCCGGGGACGTTTCGGTCATCGTCATCGATGCCAACTGGGGGGTGGGGGAGTCAGTGGTCAGCGGGTCGGTAACTCCCGACCAGTTCGTGGTGGATAAAATCAACCTGGAGATCCTCAAGAGGACCATTTCCCGCAAGGAAATGTATTTCACTACCAATCCCGAACGCAACCAACTGGTGGAGATGGAAGTTGAAGAGGAACGCAAGGAGGTTCAATCGGTCATCGACAAAGACATCAGGGAACTGGCCCGGTACGGCAAGTTGATCGAGGCCCATTACGGCAAACAGATGGATATTGAGTGGGCCGTGGATAAGGACCTGCCGGCCGGCGGCAATGTCCGCATCCTTCAGGCCCGGCCAGAAACGGTCTGGAGCCAGAAAAAGGTGGAGCCGGTGGTAAAGCCCAAGGCCACGGCCATGGAACAGATTGTGGCCGGATTGATGCAGGGCAGGAAATTTTAGCCCATTCCCCGCGGGGGAAAGGATCTTTGAGCGGAGGCTGATCCGTTTCGGCCGGGAGAGGACGACCGGGACGGACCAGTCGGCCGGCGGTTTTCGAAGGGTGGAAAACCGGGGGGCGTTATCGTCCTTTGGCCTCTCACCAAAGGACAGGCTTCGCTCAAACCGACAACCCCGCGGAGTGGGATCTTTCGTGGGTACTATTATCATAAATCACTAATAATAAGGAGGCCTGGAGAATAATTATGAAAGATCTGAGAGATTTTATTGCCATAGGGGAACCCGACGGATTAGTGCATCGGGTGAAGGCGGAAGTGGATTGGAACCTGGAGTTATCTCACATCGCCAAACTGAATGAGGAAAAACTTGGTCCGGCCTTGCTCTTTGAAAACGTGAAGGGCTATAGCAGCCCGGTCATGACCAGCGTCTGCACCACCACTCAGCGGTTAGCGATCCTCATGCGCATGCCCAGAGAAACCAGCCTGGTGGGGCTCATGGAGCAATGGGTCAAGGTGGGCGATAAACTGATCCCGCCGGTCTGGGTGGAACGAGACCAGGCCCCCTGCAAGGAAAACATCATGAAGGGGAGCGATATCGATCTCTTCAAGTTCCCGGTGCCCAAATGGTATCCCAAGGACGGCGGGCGCTTTATCGGCACGGCCCATTACATCATCACCAAGGATCCGGACTCCGGCTGGATCAACCTGGGGACCTACCGCTCCCAATTGCTGGAGAAGGACAAGGTCGGCACCCAATTCATCAAGGGCAAACATGCCGATATTATGCTCAAGAAATACCAGGCCCTGAAAAAGCCCATGCCGGTGGCCTCGGTTATCGGCGGGGATCCGCTGCTGTTTGTCTTGGGCGCGGCCCGGCTCTCGGCCTTCGTTTCCGAGTACGATGTGGCCGGGGCCATCGCCGGGGCCCCCATTGAAGTGGTCAAGGGGGAGACGGTGGACTTGCCCATCCCGGCCCACGCCGAGATCGTCATCGAGGGATTGGTGGATGCGGAAAAATTTTTGCCGGAAGGCCCCTTTGGGGAATACACCGGCTACTATTCAGGGGTGGGCACGGACCCCCGGAATTTTATTGACGTCCAATGCGTTACTTTCCGGAACAACCCCATACTCTGGGGGACCACGGTTGGCCGGGCGGTGACCGATACGCACATGACCATGGCCTTGTCTTACGGGTCGACCCTCTGGCAACAATTGACTGCCATGAAGATTCCGGGGGTTAAATCGGTATATTGTCCGCCCGAGGGATCGGGCCGCTTCCTGGCCATTATTTCCCTGAAGCAGATGTACCCGGGCCACGCCGATCAGGTGCTGACCGCGGCCATCTCCACCGAAATGGGGGCCTACGGTCTCAAGACCGTCATCGTGGTGGACGACGACATCGACGCCTGGGACATTCCCCGGGTCATGTACGCCCTGAGCTTTCGCTTCCAGCCCAACCGCAGCCAGGTTATCAAGCGCGGGCGATCCACGCCGTTGGATCCATCGCTGCCCATCGATTCCCGGGACATCACCGGCCGGTTGCTTTTGGACGCCACCATTCCCTACGACTGGAAGGAGAAACCCATCCCGATTGCGCTGGACCCGGATATGGTCAAGCAAGTTGAAAGCCGCTGGAAGGAATTCGGCCTCTAGAGGCCTGAACGTCAGCCAAGTTCTTCCTCGTTTTGCCATGGCCGACCCCCTTTCCTGCCAGGAAAGGGGGTCGGAGTGGAAAGCCTTGGGGCTGGGGAGGACCGTGATTAATGATCAACAATCAATTCTCAATTACTAATTATTAATTAGACGTTGATTATTAGTTCGAGTGCAGGGGAGGGGACTTCGGCGAGCCCTTCGACGAGCTCAGGGCCTTGAGTTCACCGAAAGGTTCAGCCGAGCTGTTAACCCCTCCCGCACCCAGCTATAACCGTTTCCAGGAAGCTGCTTTTGCCGTCATGCCGGACCTGATCCGGCATCCAGTTGACCCAAGAACTTTACTGCCGGATTCCGGCCATTCGACAAAGCTCATGGCCCTGAGCAAGCCGAAGGGCTTCCGCCGGAATGACGACTTTTAGTTTAATCATCCATCTTCATGCTTTGCGGGTACCCCCCGGGCATGGGGGTTTAATACGAAAACAAAAACGAATTCGGTGATCGATATTCGTTTTAATTCATAACGGAGGTTGATAGTGAAACCCATACGCTACACGCAGGAAATGGTCGATGAATACACCCGCGACGGGTACTGGACCGACGAAACCTTTTATGATTTTTACGAACGCAATGTGCGGGAATTCGGGGACCGCGAAGCCCTGGTGGATTCCAAATACCGGCTCACCTGGAAGCAGGCCAAACGGCTGATTGACGGGATCGCCCAGAACTTTGTCCAAATGGGCATCCCCAAGGATGCCCGGATCATTATTCAATCCCCTAACAGCGTCTATGGCTTTCTGGCCCGCGTCGCCAGCGAACGGGCCGGGCTCATTTCCCTGACCGTCTACCCCTATCTGCGGGAGCGCGAGTTGGAGCACTTCGTCGAAAAGACCCAGGCCGAGGCGGTGATCATCTGTTATATCTACCGCAATTTTAATTACCTGGAAATGTATAAGGGACTGCAGGTCCGTTTTCCGTTTTTAAAGCACATTTTTCTTTTTGAGGAGACGGTTCCCCCGGAGGCCCCGAAAAATACCTATTCCCTGATCAAACTGGCGGAGGAATCCCTGGCTAAACCGATTGACGAAGGCACTGCTGAATGCTCGGCGCTTCAACCCCAAGTGGGACATCGGTCTGCTGACCAGTACGACCGGGACCACCGGTCTGCCCAAGCTGGTTGAGTGGCCCATCGCCCCCCGGGTCTGTACCTCCAAGGGCCGGGTGGCTATCTGGAAGCTGACCAAAGACGATATCACCATGGCCATCGCCCCCCATGCCGGCGGGGCCGCCGGGACCCTGACCTATTTTGCGGCCCCCCTGGCCGGGGCCAAAACCGTGATGCTGGAAGAATTCAACCCGGAGGCGGCCCTGGCCCTGATCGAAAAGGAAAAAGCCACGGCCATCGGGGTGGTGCCGACCCACCTGGTGCGGATGCTCGAGGCGGATACCACGAAATATGATTTGAGCTCCCTGCGGTTCATCCGGTCCGCCGGCGGTTACCTGTCGCCCCAGGTGGCGGAAGAGGCCGAAAAGGCCTTCGGGGCGGCCATTACCAGTGACCTGGGTACCCAGGACGTGGGCTCCGTGTCCGGTTGTTCGGTCGATGACTCCAAGGACCTGCGTCGCCGGACAGTGGGCCGGATGCTTCCGGGCAACAAGGTGGTCCTTAAGGACGAACAGGGCAACCCGGTTCCGGACGGCGAACCCGGGATCCTCTGGTTCCGGGGCCCCCATGCCCCGGCCGGCTATTACCGGGATCCGGAATTGACGGCCACGGTTTTCGATCAAGACGGCTGGACCACCACCGGCGACATCGTTAAGTTCGACCAGGGCTGCCTTTGGATCCTGGGACGGGCCAAGGACATGATCATCCGCGGCGGCCAGAATATTTACCCGGCGGAAATCGAAGGTCTGCTGAACGGTCATCCGGCGGTAGCCAGTGTGGCCGTCGTCGGTTACCCGGATCGGGAGATGGGGGAGCGGGCCTGCGCCTACGTGGTTCCCAAGGCCGGGCAGACCCTCACCTTTGAAGAGATGAAGGCCTTTTTGAAAGAGAAGAAGATTTCCGCCTATAAGCTGCCCGAACGTTTGGAATTGGTCCCGGCCCTGCCGACGGTAGGGGATTCAGGCAAGGTCGATAAGAAGGTTTTGAAGACGCAACTGGAAGAGTGGGTCAAGGCGGGAAAATAAGAAAACGCAGAGCGCGGAGGGCAAAGCGCAAAGCGGAAAGGCAAAAAAATCAGACAACAAATTAAGGATAAAGGAACGAGGAAAAAGGATCTAGAAACCTTTATCCTCGTTCCTCGATCCTTTGGTCCTTGTCAACAGGAAACGCGATAGCTTATGATAAATTCCATAGACTCAGCCATTCTGATTATTTCAACCTTGGATACCAAGGCGCAGGAAACCCTTTATTTGCAGGATCAGATCCGGGCGCTGGGCGGCCGGGCCCTGACCATGGATTTGTCCATGGGGGCGGCGGCCAGGGAGAAGGGGGATATCCTGCCGGACGAAGTCGCTTTGCAAGGAGGAACTACGATTGAAGCCGTCCGCGCCTCCCGCGATCGGACCGGTATTACCAGGGATATGACCCAGGGGGCGGTCAAGATCGCCCGGAAACTGCTGGAGGAAGGCCGGTTGGCCGGCGTCCTTGGTCTGGGCGGGGCCACACTTTCCATGATCGCCACGAACATCATGCGCGCGCTGCCCTTTGGAATTCCCAAAGTCATGGTTTCCTCCAGCGCCGCCCTGCCGGGGCTCTCCACCCGCTACATCGGGACCGGCGACATCATGCTCTTTCACACAGTTATTGAGCTCTCCGGGTTGAGTCCCCACTTGAAAAATGTGCTTAATCGGGCCGCCCGGGCGGTCAGGGCCATGGCCCAGGAACCTCGGTTCTCCGCGGAGGCGGCCAGAGGATCGGCCCAAAAGCAGATCGCCCTGTCCATGTTCGGACCTTGCGATCCCTGCGCTCACCTCATCCAGGCCGGTCTTACCCAGGCCGGTTTCCAGGTCATCGGTTTTCACGCCGCCGGCATCTGCGATCGGGCGATGGAAGAGATGATCGCCGAAGGCTATTTCGACGGCGTGGTGGATCTGGCCCCCGGCGGGGTGGGCGAACAGCTCCTGGGCGGCATGCGGGCCGCCGGATCGAAGCGGCTGGAGGCGGCCGGAAAGTTGGGTATCCCGCAAGTGATCGCCCCCAGCGGGGTGAATTTCATGAGCCCCAGCCGGAAAAACTATAAACCGGATTACGCCCAGCGGCGCAAATACGATCTGGATAAGGACCGCACCTGGCTTCGTTTGAGTACGGATGAATTAAAACAAGTGGCCGAAGTAATGGCCGGGAAACTGAATCAGGCCCAGGGACCGGTGATCCTGCTGATCCCTACCCGGGGCTGGTCTACGGCGGATGCCCCCGGCAGCGCCGCCTATGATCCGGAAGAGGATCGGTTCTTTACCGAAACCCTCCGGCAGCATTGTAAACCCGAAATCACCATTCAGACCGTTGAGGCCTATTTAAATGATCCCGCCTTCGCCCGAGCCGCGGTGGAGGCTATGATCAGAGTCCTCAAGCCCTGAGGTCCAACCTTTCTGGACCGGGGGGCCGGCAGGGGGAACGCCGATATCCATGATGAAGCCTATTTCCGTTTCCATCAAAGAGGGGCGTTTTAAATTGGAGGCCTTGGTAAAATCCCTGGGGCGGGATTTATTGGTCGCCGTCTGGGGCGGGACCCACCCCCATATCGGGGCCGTAGCCCTGGCGCTGCCCCGTCCCAGTTTGCGGGATAAGAAGAAGACCAGCGCGACTTCTTCGGTGCTGACCTTGTTGGGGCATAAGGAGGATGTAACCGCCAGGAGGGTATCGGAGGTATTGGCCTCGGCCCTTAAGAAAAATGTGGTGGTCACCGCCGGTATCCATTGGGATAATTTGAACCCGGAAGAGATCCAGACCATCGTAAATATGACAGAGCGGTTGACCCGGAAGATCATTGAAAAGGCTGGAACCCCCTCACCCCAACCCTCTCCCCCACGATGGGTAAGAGGGAGTAAAAAATGAAATACACCTAGGGAACGTACTATTACAACCTGAGATAGATTTGATTGTTCCCTCTCCCCTAAAAGCAGGGTGGAGGGGGTCGATTTAAAGGAAATGTGGTATCTATGCCCAACCAGGGACTAATCATCGGCATCTCCGGGGCCTCGGGGGCCATTTACGGCATCCGGCTGCTGGAGATCCTGCAGAAAATAAACATCGCCACCCACTTGATCCTCAGTCGGGCGGCCGAACGCACGATTGAACTGGAGACGGATTATGCCGTGGAGCAGGTAAAAAAAATGGCCACGGTCTGCTATGATCTCGACGATATCGCCGCTCCGGTTTCCAGCGGGTCTTTTAAAGGGACGAGGGGCATGGTGATCCTGCCCTGTTCCATTAAAACCCTTTCGGCCCTGGCCAACTCCTTCAACGTCAACATCCTGATTCGAGCGGCGGATGTGACCTTGAAAGAACGGCGCAAGCTGGTGGTGGCGGTGCGGGAGACCCCGCTGCACCGGGGACACTTGGAATTAATGCTGCGGTTGACCGATATGGGGGCGATCCTCTTTCCGCCCGTACCGGCTTTTTACCATCGACCCAGAGACCTGGAAGATATCATCCGGCACAGCATCGGAAAAATTTTGGACCTCTTCGATATCGAAGTTCCGGATTTTAAACGCTGGGCGGGTGTGATGGACTCGCCAGAGGTCCGTCAGCAGCCCGAGCGCGATTAAGCGCCGGGCTGGGGTAGGGGTGGGACCATTTGAATTCATTTCAAATGGCGGGGGAGGGGAAGCCCTCCCCCGCCGAGCAGAAAGTCGTTTTTTGACTTTTTGCGAGGTTATGAGGAAGGACACCATGAAAAAAACAAAGGCCAAGCCCACCGTAGCCATTCTGGCCACCCTGGATACTAAAGGATCCGAGGTCGCTTTCCTGAGAGAGCGACTGAGGGAGGCCGAGGTGAATGTTCTGGTGATTGACGGGGGAATCTTGAGTGGCGCGACCAGCCCGGCGGATATTCCGGCCAGCGCCCTGGCCCGCAAGGCCGGGAGTTCCCTGGCCGCCCTGCGCCGCCTGGGGCATGAAGGCAAGGCCATGGGGACCATGGTGCAGGGGGCCATCAAGGTGGTCCGGGACCTCTACGATCAGGAAGAAATCGACGGTATCATCGGCCTGGGGGGATCCATGGGGACCACTCTCGGCACCAGCGCCATGCGGGCCTTGCCTTTCGGGTTTCCCAAACTCATGGTTTCCACCATGGCTTCCCGGGATACCCGGCCGTTCGTGGGGAGTAAAGATATCCTCATGTACCATTCGGTGGTGGATTTAGTGGGGCTCAACCGCATGACTCGGCAGGTGTTGTCTCAGGCGGCCGGGGCTATGGCTGGGATGGTCCGGTTCACCCCTCGGAGCAAGAAACATTTTGAGACGCCGCTGATCGCCGTAAGCACCCTGGGGACTACCGAAGCCTGTATCCGTCATTTCAGAACGGACCTGGAAAAGTCGGGCTGGGAATTGGCGGTGTTTCACACCGTCGGCTCCGGGGGCCAGGCTCTGGAGGAGTTGGTGGTGGAGGGGGAACCGCAAGCCGTCATCGAGGTCTCGCTTCATGAATTGGTGGACCATCTTTTCAAAGGGTCCTATGACGCCGGGGCCCACCGTCTGGAAGCGGCTTTAACCAAAGGGCTGCCGACGATCCTCATCCCGGGCAACATCGATTTTATCGTCACCGGACCGCCGGAAACCCTCCCGCCTCGCTATAAAAACCGTCCGATCCATGTGCATAATGCGGCTATTTGTGTGGTTCGGACCAACGCCCAGGAGATGAAACGATTGGCCGGGGTGGTGGCGGAAAAATTAAAGTTGGCCGCCGGCCCCACAGCGCTCCTGCTGCCCTCCGGAGGATATTCGGTCTTTGACAGTCCGGGAAAATCCTTTTTCGATCTGGCCGTCGACCGGGTGTTTATCGAGGCGATTAAACGAAGCGCCCCCCCGGGGATCAGAGTGAAGGAAATCCCGGCTCACATCAATGATCCCCGATTTGCCGAAGAAGTGGTGCGGACTTTTCGGGAAATTACCGAGAGTCCCTTTTTGAAATCCAGGGATAGGAAAAGAGAAAAGCTTGTCGGGTGAAAAGTCAGCGGGTTCCTTAACACCCTGGGAAATTCAGCTTAAGGAGAAGGCACGGCCCTATTTGCTCCAGGGGCGGCCCGATGACTGGGATCATACCCTCAGGGCCATCGCATATGGTAAGGCCTTGTTGAATGAGGAAAAAGGGGATCCGGAGGTCGTCCTGACCGCCCTGGTGCTCCACGACATCGGCTGGAGCCGGGTTTCCTTTGATGATTTCGTGCAGGCCCCGCCGGAGAAAAAAAAGGAGACCCGCAGTCTAAAGGAACATATGGTTCAAGGCGCTGTCCTGGCCCGTGAAATTTTGGATCCCCTTGATTTTCCGAAAGGCAAAAAAGAATTGGTTCTAAAGATAATCGCCGTTCATGATCTACCGGATGCTATTCAGGCCCTGCCGGATCCGGAGGCCATCCTGGTCATGGAGGCGGATCGCCTGGACCGCTTCGGTGAAGAAAGCCTGCAGCGTTACCGAAAGATGTTCGGCGAGAATTATTTGCAGGAGGGCCGCCGGTTTCTCCTGGAGGGATCCAAGACCTGGTTTCGGACCCCCACGGCCAGGCGTTTGGTTCGGGAGTCATTGGCTAGAACGGGTTCGGCGGAACGAAAAGACGAAACGTCAACTATTTAAGTAGGTTAACTAAAGGCAAAAAGTCTTTACCGGATATTTCGGGTTGGGCCATGCGGATTATTTTAAACGGATTTCAGGAGGAACTGCCGGAGAACAGCACGGTCTCCTCGGTCATCAGCAGCAATCAGGAATTTGAGGTCCACATGATTGTGGAGTTGAACCACCGGTTTATCCATCAGAAAGATTACGAAGCGACCCCGTTGAAAGAAGGGGATGTGCTGGAGTTGATCCATCCGGCCTTTGGTGGATAAATAATTATAATGATGACCATCGACTTCAACGACATTCTCCGGGCCACCTTGGACGACCGATGCGGCAACGAAGGGTATATTGGGATTTCTCCGGACGGGCAGCGGTATCATGTGGTCGTGCCGGTAGACCTGCAGATTGCCCGGGGGATCAAAGCCGGCAATCGTCCTCTTGACGGTACGCCCTTTGGGGGGTATAAAGACTGGCATTATTTCAGTTGCTTGGTTTTTCCTCTGGCGGAACGAATCGACCCCGGAGAAATCCAGGCCTTGCGGATCGCCCAGGCCAAAGCCAATGCCCTGCTCTTGAAAGCTTGGGCCGCCGAATTACCTATTGAGTTGGAATTAAGCCATTGGCCCGATTGATCGCGCTGACCGGTCAGCCTGAGTCCCGCAGGCGGGAAAGACTCCGCGAAGGGTCTCGGTCTTGGGCTCAGGATAAATTCCGTAAAAGATCTCGTAGCCCGCAACCATACTAAATAGGAGGATATGATGTTACTGCCCAAATTTGACTACCAGGCCCCCAAAAGCCTGCGGGAGGCCTGCGCCCTGTTGGAGGAATTCGGGGCCAAGGCCAAGCTCCTGGCCGGCGGGACCGATCTCCTGGTCAACCTGAAGAAAAAAGTCCTGGCCCCCCAGCAGGTGGTAAGCCTGAATAAGATCAAAGGCCTCAACGAGATTATTCCTAAGAAAGGGAAAGGGATCTCCATCGGTCCGTTGGTTACCGCGAGCGTACTGGCGGAATCGGAACTGGTTCAGGAACATTTGACCGTTCTGGCCCAGGGGGCCGGACGGTTGGGATCTCCCCTGATTCGCAATCGGGCCACCCTGGGCGGAAATATCGTTACCGCCCGGCCGGCCTCGGATCTCGCCCCGCCTCTAATGGTTTTAGGCGCGCAATTGATTTTAAAGAACAAGGACGGGGAGCGGGAATTGGAAGTGGAGAAGTTTTTCAAAGGTCCCGGGAAAACCTCCATCAAACCCAAAGAAATTCTATCCCAAATCTATATCCCCTCCTGCGAAGGTCCCTGCGGCAGCGCCTACCTGAAGCTGGGTTCCCGCAAGGCCCTGGAGATCTCCCTGGTCAATGTGGCCGCTTTTCTGGAATTGGGTCCGGAGGGATCCATCCGGCAGGCGCGAATTGCCTTGGGGGCCGTGGGGCCCACCCCGCTCCGGGCCAAATCGGCGGAAAAGATCCTGAAAGGCGAAAAGCCCGTGGGATCAGGGGATTCCTTGTTCCTGGAAGCGGCCCGGGCGGCCGCCCGGGATGGTAAGCCCATTGACGACCATCGCGGATCGGCCGAGTACCGCCGGGCCCTGATCGAGATTTTAACCGTCCGGACCCTGATGTCCGCCTATCAACAGCTCATGAAAACGGCTTAGGAGAGCGCAGATGAAGAAGATGACCATTAATTTGCAAGTGAACGGCCAGGAATACGATCTGGTCATCCCGGTGAATAAGACCCTGACCCAGGTGCTGCGGGAAAATTTACGTCTTACCGGGACCAAGCAAGGGTGCGCCGTGGGGGATTGCGGCTCCTGTACGGTTTTGTTGAACGGAAAGCCGGTCAATTCCTGTCTGGTCCTGGCGGTCGAAGCCGACGGGCAGGAAATCACGACCATTGAAGGGTTGGCCGATGGGGAAAAACTGCATCCCCTGCAGCAGGCCTTTGTGGATCTCGGTGCCATCCAATGCGGATTCTGCAGTCCGGGTATGATCCTGACCAGCAAGGCCCTGCTGGATAAAAATCCCGCGCCCACGGAAAGAGAGATCCGGGAAGCCATCAGCGGCAATCTCTGCCGCTGCACCGGATACCAGAAGATCGTGGAGGCCATCGCCTCCGTTAAAGCGGACGGCTGAAGACCGTCCCGCATTCCAGCCCAGATCCATTCATAAGGAAGGAATTACCTATGAGCCAATACAGCGTGATCAACAGCCGGGCGCCGCGATTGGATGCCCCGGCCAAATCCACCGGCCAGGCGATTTACGCCGATGACCTGACATTCCCCAACCAGCTCTACGGGGCTATCCTGCAAAGCCCTCTGGCCCATGCCCGCATCCTGAACATCGACACCTCCCGAGCCAAGGCCCTTCCGGGGGTCAAGGCCGTGGTGACGGCTAAAGACCTGGAGATCATTCCCTACGGAGTTTCCCCGGCCCGCTACGACGAGACTATTTTGGCGGTGAACAAGGTCCGCTACGTAGGAGATGAAGTGGCGGCCGTGGCGGCCATTGACCAGGAAACCGCCCTGGAAGCGCTGGGTTTAATCAAGGTGGAATACGAGGAGCTCCCGGCGGTCTTCGACCCCGTGGCCGCCATGGCCGAAGGCGCGCCCCTGGTACACGAGCATTTTCCCCGCAACATCTGCGCCGAAGTGCATCAGGAGTTCGGGGACGTGGAAGCGGCCTTCGCTCAATGCGACTTTATCCACCTGCACAAATTCGTCAACAAAAGGCAGGACGCGGCCTTTCTGGAACCCAACGCCTGCACGGCCGTCTTCGACGGGCAGGGCTACTTGACCCTCCACACCTCCACCCAGGTCCCCCACTATGTGCAGCGGACCGTGGCCATGGTGCTGAAACTGCCCATCGGCAAGGTCCGGGTGGTGAAGCCCTACGTGGGGGGCGGGTTCGGGCCCAAGGCGGCGGCTTCCGCCCTGGAACTGCTGAGCTGCCTGCTGTCCATGAAGACCCTCAAGCCGGTCAAGATGGGCTTTACCCGGGAGCAGGTCTTTCTTCACAGCCGCGGCCGGCATCAGTTCTTTCACACTTTCAAGACCGGCGTGAAAAAGGACGGGACCCTGATGGCCCTGCACAACGAGTGTTTTCTGGAGGGAGGGGCCTACTCCAGTTTCGGCATCGCCACCGTCTATTACGCCGGATCATTGCTGGGCGGCCCCTACAAGCTGCCTAATATGAAATATGACGGATTCCGGCTCTATACCAACAAGCCGGCCTGTGGGGCCCAGCGGGGCCACGGCGGGGTGGCCGCTCGAGCCGGTTTCGAGCAGCAGTTGGACCTGATCGCCAAGGAGCTGGGCCTGGATCCCTTGGAAATGCGTCTGAAAAACATCATGGAAACCGGGGACATCACCTGCAACGAATTGGATATGAGCAGTCTGGGCATGAAAGAGTGCATCGAGGCCATCCGCGATAACTCCGACTGGAAATTAAAAAAGGGGAAGCTGCCCAAGGGCAAGGGCATCGGCATGGCCTGCGGGTTCTTTGTCTCCGGGGCCGGTTACCCCATCTACCGTTCCGACACCTATCATGCCACGGTGGTGATCAAACTTGCGGAAGACGGGGGAACGGCCCTGGTACAGACCGGCAGCGCCGAAATCGGACAGGGGTCGGATACGGCCTTTGCCATGATCGCCGCCGAGGCCCTGGGGGTGCGGCTCGAGGATGTGCGGATCGTCTCGGGCGACACGGACTATTCGGTGGACCTGGGGGCCTACTCCAGCCGCCAGACCCTGATGACCGGCCACGCCACCAAGCAGGCGGCCGAGGACGCCAAGCGCCAGGTGCTGGAAGTGCTCGCCGAGACCTTGAACGTGCCTGTGGAGGAGATTATGGTCCGAAACGGTCTGATCGCCTTCAAAGGGCAAACGCCGGACTTTCGAGGCCCTGCGGATCGGGTACATCAAGGAACACCGCGGTTGGGGCGATCCGCCGCAGGAGACCCAGTTGACCTTCAAGGAAGCGGCCCGCCTGGCCTACCTGAAAAAGGGGACCATCGTGGGTACCGGGAAATACAAGCCCCCCAAGCTGGGCGGGTCCTTCAAGGGCGCGGCGGTGGGGACCTCCCCGGCCTACGGCTGTTCGGCCATGATAGCCGAGGTGACTGTGGACCTGGAAACCGGCGAGGTGACCATGGACAAGGTCACCGACGCCCACGACTGCGGCCTGGCCATCAACCGGACGCAGGTGGAAGGCCAGATGGAGGGCTCGGTCTCCATGGGGCTGGGCGAGTCCCTGTTCGAAGAAGTGAAGTTCAACGATAAGGGCCAGATCCTGAACGCCTCCCTGGGAGAATACAAGATCCCCACGGCCCTGGACGTGCCGGCGATCCAGTCCCTGATCATCGAAAGCGGCGAGCCCAACGGTCCTTACGGGGCCAAGGAAGTCGGCGAAGGAGGCATCATGCCCGTCATCCCGGCCATCCTCAATGCCATCTACGACGCCACCGGCGTACGCATCAACGAACTGCCCATCACCTCCGAACGGATCTGGCGGGCGCTGCAAGAAAAGAAGTAATCCTCCCCGATACCCGGGGCGGGCTTAACGGCCCGCCCCGGCTGTTCCATAGCCTAGAAAATAAATTATTTCAAGGTCCTGTACCCGGTAGTGTCTCCGGCTTTGACTGTCAAAGTCAACCCCTCGACCTTTTCAATAACCACCTGATCTCCCCGGGTCAAGGGCTTCTCGCTGTTCGCTTTCCACTGCTCTCCATTGACGAAGACATAACCTTCTTTTTGCCGCCATTCGAGTACCTCCGCGATTCGTCCCTCCAGGGCGGAGGGGCCGGTGACGGGCTTCTTCCTTCGTTGAAGCAGTACCCAGATTAGCGGAAAAACCACATGCTCCAGGAACTCAAAGGCGATAAAGACAATGATCAGGATGACGATTATATCCAAGGCAGGACAGCTCCTTTATTAATAATAACTTTTCCCTGTTAATTGAAAAATACGATATAATACTACTCGAGAAAGTCTCCGGGTTCCACCAGGTTTTTTATGACCAGATCAAGACATGAGCAGAGCCTCAATGAATAAAATAGGTTTAATCATGGCCGTTCTATTCGTGGGGATGCCCTTACCAAAGGCTTTCGGAGAGGATTGGGTTTTGTTTGCCATCAGTATGGACGGAAGAATTGAGGAGTATTACGATCGAGGGAGCGTTGCCTACCCCTCTCCGGAAATCGTCAGATTGAGCACCAAAACCATCAAATATGACTTCGAGGAAGGAGAGGGCAGAAAGAAGAGCCTCCGAAGCAGCCAGGACGGGAAGGCAGGGCTTCAACTAGGCGCGTATACCATCACCCGTCATCAGATTGAATGCCGAAATCGTAGCGATACCTTGTTGAGATCCGCCGATTATGACCAGGACGGCCGGCTGGTGCATCACTCCGAAGTGCCCTGTGTCATCCCCCCAAATCCGCATCGTCGCCCCCCGCAGGATTTGTATCCGGAGTCCGTTTCAGAAAATTTAATAAAAATCGTCTGTCCCCAAACTCCATCGAGGTGAAAGGGGATCAGGCGGATCAATCCGCCTAGAAATTTTAAAATGAGGAAACGATGGCCAAAATAAACTACGAGGGCAAATTAACAGGAAAATCATTTGAGGGAGAGCCGCGGAAAAAAGCCTTTGAGGCTAACCGGCCGGCCAAACTGGGTACTGAAAAGAATCCCGCGCGAGTGCGCGTCCGGACCAAAGAAAGGCAGAATGAGGTGGCCGCCCTATGTGAAGCCAAGGGCTGGAAGTATGCCGTTGAATTGGAACCGGACCTGGCGGAGGATACGACCGATTTAGAAAGATTGCTGAATCCGTTGGAGCCCGTGACGGTTGAAAAGAAGGTCGGACGCAACGAGCTTTGCCCGTGTGGCAGCGGGAAAAAACATAAAAAATGTTGCGGCCGGTAAATGAAATTTTCGGGGTCAGGAGCCCTGAAACCGGGGCCGATTTATTTTATGGCCTCCTCGGCCCGTAAGGGGAGAGGCAGGGCCTCCAGCCTGGCCGCCCCGGGGCCTATTTGGGGCTGAATATCAATCGCTTTTGACGTGAGGCGATAGGACTGCCTCCGCGACCCCTTCTCTCCAGTCCGCTTATCGATTAATCCCCTTTCTCCCAATTTTTTCAATCGGACAGCCAAAATATTGCGGGCTATGCCGAGATCCCGGCACAATGAGTCGAAGGTATCGATGCCATAAAACAAATCCCTTTCTTTGAACCGCGCACCAAGATCCAGGACCCGCCCAAAGACAGGCGTGAATGGGCGAAAGATTGGTTCACGGGTCAAAAACAGGTAAAATGGCCCGTTTGAAATTTAAGAGAATTGAGGTATACCAATAGCGTTACTACCAAAATTTATGGGGTGACCGGCGGGTCAACCGATGCGGCGGCCGTGCAACTGGTTCGCCAGGGGCTGGGCGTGCTGCCGATTTGCCTCCCCTGCCGCTATACCCATTCACTGGTGGAAACGGTGTCGCTCCGGGATCTGGATTTCGCGGCGGCCCTCGTCCAGGAAATGCTGATTCACTTTCCCGAAAATGACCTGAGAAAAGGCGACGGTAAAAAGTCTTTGTTATAATAAATCTTATTTGATACATTGGGCCTCCATGGCATTCCCGGGTTTAAATAAAACCGCTCAGCTCTTATTTATTTTTCTCCTTTTTGTTCTGTCTCCGGTCAATTTTATCCATCTGTTCCCCCATTTCACCACCCACCTGGTGGGAGATGCCATGGATACGGCCCAGTACCCCTGGAATGTCTGGTGGACGGCCCATGCCCTGCTGGACCTCAAAAGCAACCCCTTTTACAGCGACCATATGCTTTATCCCCTGGGGATAAACATGGTCCACCACACCTATACCTTCCTGGACGGGCTTTTCTATACCCTGGTCAGGCCGTGGGTGCCCCTGCTGGTCTTTCATAACGCCATAACCTGGCTGTCCATTTTTCTAAATTCCCTGGCGGCCTATGCCTTGGTTTTCAGGCTTACCGGATTGAGCGGGCTGGCCTTTATCGGCGCCCTGGCCTTCGGACACTCACCGATCCTGACCAGTTACCAGGGGACCCAAAGTCTGATCGAACCCTATCTGTTTGTATTTTTCGTTTTGGCCTCCTTTCATCTCTTCGAAGTCCGCCGCTATTACTGGGGGATTGCCGCCGGAATCCTCCTGGGGCTTTCGGTTTATAATTATCCCTATTTTTTTGTTTTCGGTCTGGTCTGGCTCACGGTGCTGGTTCTGTACCGGCTCTTTCCCTGGTCCGTGAAGCCGATCGAAGTTTCTGGGGAACCCGGAGGGTTCCGGCTCGGAACCGTGCTGGCCTGGTTGATTTTCGGCCTGCTCTTTTCCCTGACCTTGCTTTCCAAGGAAACCTGGGAAACGTTGAAAATCGGTGATTGGTTTAGCACCCCCATCGCTCTGGGGTTCTTGGCGGGGATTTATTTTCTGTTAATAATAGGGGATATTTTTGTTGCGCGGTGGAAAGCGGGATGGGAGGCATCTCCAGCCCGTTTGGGTTGGGCAAAACGGCTGCGGCCCCGCTCGCTGGAATGGCGGCCTCCGAAAGGAAAAGAGGCGGCCACCATTTTAATCCTTTGCCTGCTGGTGCTGGCTACGGCCCTCCTGACGACCTTCCCTTATACGGAATCCTACTTGCTCGACCCGGGTACCCGCTCGGCCGTGAAAAGCCTCCCGATCGACTTTCAAACCTTCAGCGTGGACCTGGCCAGTTTCTTTGCCCCGTTTCATCCCTGGCTGTCGGGTGTATCCCAAAAAATCGCCGCGGACTGGAAGCTGGGAGGGCCCCTGCGGGGGACCCCCGGGTTCTTTGGATATTTGTGGATGATCCTGGTAGTTATCGGGATCAGCCTTTTTTTTAAAAGGGAGGCCTTGCGGCTATGGATCCTGGCCTGGCTGGTATTTCTCTTTTTTTGTCTCGGACCTTATATAAAGTTTCACGGCATTACCTTTACCGATTTCGTCCTTCCGGGATACCTGCTCCCGAACCTGCCCTTATTGGGAAGCACCCGGACCCTGTCCCGGTTTCTGATCCCCTTGACCCTTTTCAGCCTAGTGATCGGCTGCCTGATCATAAAAGATTTTTTTAAGAAAATATCACCCGGCGCCAAGGTTTTGTGCTACTTGGGGCTGGTGCTGGTCACCGCCTTCGAAACGGCCCTCTTCCCTTTTCCGGTGCAGGGCCCCATAACGGATTATCGGATTCCCCCCGTCTATCAGGCCCTGGCCGAAAGGGCGCAGGGACGAGAGGGGGTCTTGCTGGACCTTCCGCTATTTACCCAAAGCGGGGATCATTGGGAAGGGAAGCGGGAAACCCGGACCTTTTTTTATCAGACAATTCACCAGCAGTGGAATGTGGGAGGCTTCTCCTCGAAACTCGATGACAGCGTCTTCGATTATTTCCGAAAGCTTCCCGGGGTGGAGGCCTTTTGGAAGCAACGACCAATCACCCGGAAGGAGTTGGCGGCTTTCCTGTCGGTCATTCGGGTGGACTGGATCGTTATGGAAAAAACCAGATATGACCTGCCCACCCTGGAGACGTATCTGACGGCCTTTGCCCAAACCCCGAATCTGAGGAAGTTCTTTGAAGATCGAGAGTATGTGGGCTTTCAGGTTCTAAGGAATCCCGGGACTTATTAACGGTCTCAAAATAATATTGACAGGATTCCTTGAAGCCGCCAGTCACAACCAAAGACAAAAGACGATCTCTCACAGAGCACACCGAGACCGCAGAGAATAAATAATTTTTGATTGCCGCTGAGGGGCCGGCAATCAAAAAAAATCTCCCGCTCCGCGAATAAGACCCCGCCGGAGGCGTGAGTTCTTTTGAAAAATCGGCGTCTCAGCGATTTTTCAAAAAGCAACTTGGTCTTTCTCTGCGCCCTCGGCGAACTCGAGCGAAGCGGGCGAGAGATAAAAAGAAAACACCCCGTGTAAGTACAATTATGACACTGTTAATAAAAGGAGGCCGGAAGTTTGAGGTCTTGGGGTCGGCGGGAGTCGGCCAGTCCGATGAGTTTCGCACCAACACCCTGGACCATTCCAACACCGTCATCCGCAACGAGATATTACTATAGAAACCATGCTAACGAATCATTTGATTGCTCTGGCCGGGGATAGAAGAGGTCATGGCCGCCAGCCATTCAATAGCCGCGAAGATTTTTTCTGGCCGGTTGTCCTGGGAGCGGAGAATTACTGTCCTGTCTATCCTACTGGGGCGTGGAAGACCGGCGCTCCCTTCGGGCCCAGAGCCTGGCCAGATTCGACCCGGCCAGCCCGCCACGGCTCTGCGTGAAGGCGTCGACATGAACCCGGCAGAAAGACTATCCGCTTGGGGCAGTCGCCGCCGGATCTGGACCGCCGCCGGTATCGCGGTGGCCTTCGTCCTGGTTGGACTGGCTTATTACACCGTACAACGACGGATCAGCGCGCCGCCGGCAACGCTTCCGGTCATCCAGCCTGATCGGTATCTTGTGGGCGCCCATTATTACATCTGGTATCCGGGTAATTTCCGGCAGGGCTATTTGCGCGAACACCTTCGTCCCAAGCAGACTTTTCCCGGGGGCGAGTATCGGTCAACCGACACCAAGGTGATCGGACGCCATATCGCCTGGTGCTCCGAATACGGGATCGATTTCCTGTCCATCGGTTGGTGGTCGAGTGAATCGGAACGCACCGAGTCGTTCCTCGACAGCCTGTACCAGACCCCGAATATCGCCGACATCAAGTTCTGTGTCTTCTACGAAACACAGGCGCTGGGTTTCGACTCCAGGCTGGGAACCATCCGCTTCGACGAGGCCAAAACGACCCGGATGATCGCCGACTTCGAAAGAATCGCGACGCGCTGTTTCAGCCATCCGTCCTATCTGCGTATCCGGGGGCGACCCGTCGTCTTCCTTTACCTGACCAGAACTTTCAGCGGCGCATTTGCGCAGGCCATCGTCCGTTTGCGCTCCGCCATGCGGACGCGGGGGTACGACCTGTTCCTGATCGGGGACGAGGTATTCTGGAAGGTGTCCCCGGTAGTCCGACCCGGCCAGATTCCCTTCCCGCTGGTAGAGACCCCGCAGCCGACCCGGTTCCGCCTGTTCGATGCCATCACCTCGTACAACATGTATGAGAACGGCAGCGTATCCCAGAAGGGTTATGCCGCCCGCAGCACCTACGTCTCAGACGTCGCCGCCAAGTACACCGAGTACCTCTCGGCCTCGAACGGCACGGTCTACTTTGTCCCGCAGATTATTCCAGGCTACAACGACCGCGGGGTCCGGCTGAATGAGAATCACTACGCGATTCCACGGGAATGGAGCGAGGGCGCAGGCGAAGCCAGCCTGTTTGCCAAACTGTTCGACCTGACGGCATTTCGGTTCGTGGATCCCCGGCTGAATATGATTCTGATCACCAGTTGGAACGAATGGAACGAGGATACGGCCATAGAACCGCTGGATCCTTCCGGTCCAACCAGGACCGATAATAGTCCATCGGGGAACCTGTACACCCAGGGATACGCCTACAGCGGGCACGGGCTTCGCTACCTGGAGACGCTCCGGAACAAGGTTTTGGCCCTCTGCGGGACCGTGCGCCAGGGATCCGATGCTGTGCCGGGCGCGGTCGTCAGGGCATTCAAGGGCGAGCGGCTCATCGCCGAGACCCGCACCGACTCTTCAGGACGGTACCGCTTTTCAAGGCTGGAACTGCCGGCGGATGAATACCTAATCCGTGCAGCGGACAAGCCAAACGCCGTTTGCACGGTAACGGTCCGCCCCGGAACCTGCATCACCGGAATCGACCTCGCACTCTGACGTCGGCAGAGAAAAGAAGCTCCGGAAAACGACCGCGTAACCACCGTCAGAGCGACCTTAGCCGACAATAAAATCCAGTGGAGCCGTGATCCGCCGCGCCAGGCCGGTTTGCCAATTTTTGCTTAGTTTTCCAGGGTCATTACTTCATCGGGCAGTTCGTCGATATCCCCCGGTGTTATTGGAAAATGCTCGGCCAAGAGATTCCCTATTCCTTGGATGGCCTGGACCAGGGCTCGCCCGGCCAGCCGGTCCCTGACTCCCGCCGACACCTGGCCCGCAAATTGATTCAGCGTTTCCTGTTTTATCTTTTCGTAAATCCCCTTATCGGCCAGGACCCAGACTTTTCTTTCCAGGAGCGAAAGAAAAAAAAGTACGCCCGTATGCTGCTGAGTTCTATACAGCCCCTTTTCGTAGAAAGCCTGTAACGCCCTCCTTCTGACCGCCGCCTCTTTTCTCCTGGCCCCGAGGAAGGGTGTTTTTAAGAAAGGGATTTTTTGGAACAGGAGGTACAAGGGGAGAAAGAAAAGGAAGTGGAGCGGGACGAGAAACCAGATCTGGCCGTGAAAGAACCACAGCGCCGCCACAAAGGCCAGCAGCCCTCCGATTAAAATCCCCCCCAGGAATTCTCCTTCGGGGTAGGGATCGCTCTGGTCAACCAGGATCACCGCTATTTCACCGCTGGTCCGTGTTTCCATGGACTTGATCGCCCGGCTGATCTCTTCCTTTTCCTGTTGGTTGAAAAAATTATCGGCCTTCAATCAGTATTTCCCCTTGGTTAACCCGCATTCCGTATCCAGCCTCAAGGATCGGTTTTCCCTACCAGCCCCCCGAGGCCCCGCCGCCGCCGAAGTCGCCCCCGCCGCCGCTGAACCCACCGCCGGAATCACCGCCCCCGCCCCAGCCGCCACCGGATCCAAAGAAGCCGCCTCCGAACCAGGGCCCGCCTCCGGAAGATCCTCGGCCGGCTGAAAAAAGGGCGGGCAGTAGAAACCCCAAACCAAACCCGACCAGACCTAGAATAATCAGGGCCGTTAACCCGAGCGGGAATAGTCCCAGGTTGGTGATCAAGGGCAGTCCGGCGGCGCCGGTTATTCCACCTAAAATACGGGACAGGCTGCCCAGAAAAAGTAAGAGGATCCCTAAAAAAAGGAGCAAGGTAAAAAAAGAAGGCGCCCCTTTTTTATGTTGGGCCGACGGCCCCTGGGCGTCGCCCTTGAATTCGCCGCGGGTAGCGTCGATGATAGCGGCCACTCCGGCGACAAAACCGCCGCTATAATCCCCTCGCTTGAAATTTGGCTTGATGACCAGATCGATGATCCGTCCGGAGAGCAGGTCTGTCAGGACCCCTTCCAACCCCTTGCCCACCTCGATACGGATTTTTCGCTCCTGCTTGGCTACCAGCAGCAGCACCCCGTTGTCTTTAGTCTGCTGGCCGATCTTCCAGGTGGTGGCGACCCGGATGGAGAAGCCTTCCAGGTCTTCCCCTTCGAGGGAAGGGATGGTCAGAATAACCACCTGGGTCGAATCACTCTGTTCAAAGGCCCGGAGATCATTTTCCAGCTTGGCCTTGGCCTCCGGGGAGATCAGACCGGCATAGTCGTTCACATACCCCTGAAGCGCCGGCACCTCCAGAGCCCAAGAATAGTAGGGCAACAGGAGGATAATCAAGATGAGAAACCAGATTTTTTTCATTATAATGAGGTGTATTGACCCTGATGGAAGAACGGGGTCCGTCTTTTGTCGTCATCCCGGCGAAAGCCGGGATCCAGGTAGTTCTCAGCCTATGTTCGAACCAAGAATTCTTATTAAAACTTTACCTGGGGGGCTTTCTCCGCCCCGGCCTCGGCTTTGAATGGTTCTTTTAATTTCAGCTTCAGCAAAATGCTATTGGTCAGGCTGTTGGGAAAGGTCCGGATGGAGGTGTTAAAAATCTCCACGGTCTTGTTGTATTTCCCCCGGGCCACGTTGATGCGGTTTTCCGTGCCCTCCAGTTGGTGCTGGAGGTCCAGAAAATTCTGGTTTGATTTTAAGTCCGGGTATTTTTCCACCACCACCATTAAGCGAGACAAAGCGCTGCTCATGGATGCCTGGGCGCCCTGAAACTGCGCCATGGCGTTAGGGTCCTCGATGAGGCCCTTATCCACCTTAATACTGCCCACCTTGGCCCGGGCCTCGGTGACGGCGATCAAGGTATCCTTTTCCTGCTTGGCGTAGCCCTTGACGGTTTCCACCAGGTTGGGGACCAGATCATTCCGGCGCTGGTAGGAGGATTCCACGTCCCCCCAGGCGGCCTTGACCGCCTCCTCGTTCTGCTGAATGGTGTTGTACCCGCAGCCGTAGAGACTCAGCACTCCAATTATCAGAACTATCCAGATCAAGTTTCTTTTCATGAACGAATCTCCCTTTACGGTAAAATTTCTATTCTTCAGGATGTCTATTAGAAAGGATAACGAAAAACCTCAAAAAAATCAAGTCGAAGGAAGACCCCCATTAACCGTCCCCATCCGGTGGTATGCCCTTTGAGGAGGTCTATGGGATTTGAAACCTGGATTGACTATTTAAGGGATCCAGATGATCTGCTTGCCGGCTGGCCCATATTAACCATTTGGCCAGCTCACCGTCGGGATCGATAGGGAAGTATTTCTCCTTAGTTGCATCTATGAAAGCTCGAAGATTTTGACTTTCATGCCAGGCGAAAGTTAATCTGTTCATCCAATACCTTTACCGCGAATGAATGATTTAACATATCCACTGGCACCAAATATCCCCGTTTGGCCATAGCCGTAAGAAGAGCATTCATTATCCGAAGCGAGCGGTCAACGGATCCGGGAAAAACGGAAATATCGCAACCGCTATTTTTGGATTTCTGATAACGAATCTTTCATTGACTTTAACTTGTTGTTATGCTTTAACTTGTTCGTCGACAGGTAAACTCTTCATGACTGGCAACCTTATTCGGAAAGGCTGGACAACGAAGCAGTCCGACAAAACCCCATTTTTTTAAAGAAGATGCGGTTTGCAGAAGCGTTTCCTCATCTGGAGATTGTCTCCGCACTGCGGAGACAATTAACCTGGACCCACTTTAAATCGCTCATTTATCTTGACGATCCTCTGAAACGTGAATTCTACGCCGAAATGTGCCGGATCGAGGGATGGAATACGCGCACTTTGGACAAGAAAATCCAGTCCATGCTGTTCGAACGTACGGCCCTGTCCCGCAAACCGGTCAAATTGGCGGAGATGGAGATTAAACAGCTCCGGGAGGAGGATAAGCTCACGCCGGATCTTGTTTTCCGCGACCCGTACCTGCTGGCCCGAGCGCTTTGTAGTGGAAAAGAAGGAATGCCTTTAAAAGAGGGTAATAATAAGGGTAATAAGTCCGGATAGATTTTTTGAAAAACTATTCGATGAAATCAGAGACCCCCACCCAGCCCAACCGTACCAGCCTGACCGGCAGTGAGTTGTTCATCGCCGACTTCCGCATTGATGGGATGATTCTGGATGCTAAAAGAAGCGAATGCTTATCCCCGCTCCAATGATTGACAGCCATCAAAAGTTGTGGTATTTCCGAGCTATCCGTTTAATTTCCCAATTATTTTTCCGCATAACCTTAACTTGGGGAGGATATTTGAACCTAAAAGGCCCTGCCTCGTAATCAAAACGCAGGGTTTTTTTCTCTAATGAATTCAATTAAGTCCCGGATTCCCATCGGCCATAAAAGACGCACTGGACCTGGTACCGTGCCGCCTTAAAGGAACCATGGACAAGAAAGCTCTCACCGAAGCGGACATCCGCACCAAGTTCATCACCCCGGCGCATCGTCGGCGCGAACGGCGAGAAGTGGGACGTGATGACCCAGATTCGCGAGGAGGTCTACTTCACCAAGGGCCGCGTCATCGTTCGCGGCAAGACCGTCAAGCGCGGCGAAGCCAAGAAGGCCGACTACCTCCTCTTCTACAAGCCGAACATCCCGATCGCCGTCGTCGAGGCCAAGGACAACAACCACTCCGTCGGCGCCGGCATGCAGCAGGCGCTCGACTACGCCGAGATCCTCGACGTGCCGTTCGCCTTCAGCTCCAACGGCGACGGCTTCCTCGAACACGACCGCACCGGCAACGCGCGGCACCGTCGAACGCGAGATCCCGCTCGACCAGTTCCCCTCGCCCGAGGAACTCTGGGCGCGCTACCGCGCACGCCAAGGGCTACACCGCCGACGCAGGAAGCCGTCGCCACGCAGGACTACTACGACGACGGCTCCGGCAAGACGCCGCGCTACTACCAGCTCATCGCCATCAACCGCACCGTCGAGGCCATCGCCCGCGGCGAGAACCGCATCCTGCTCGTCATGGCCACCGGCACCGGCAAGACCTACACCGCCTTCCAGATCATCTGGCGGCTGTGGAAGTCCGGGCGCCAAGAAGCGCATCCTGTTCCTCGTCGACCGCAACATCCTCGTCGACCAGACCAAGACCAACGACTTCAAGCCGTTCGGCCAGGCGATGACCAAGATCACCAATCGCACGGTCGACAAGGCCTTCGAGATCTACCTCTCGCCTCTACCAGGCCGTCACCGGCACCGAGGAAGAGCAGAACATCTACAAGCAGTTCTCGCCCGACTTCTTCGACCTGATCGTCGTCGACGAATGCCACCGCGGCAGCGCCGCCGACGACGCCGCCTGGCGCGAGGTCCTCGACTACTTCTCCTCCGCCACGCAGATCGGCCTCACCGCCACGCCCAAGGAGACCAAGGACGTCTCCAACATCGACTACTTCGGCGACCCGATCTACACCTACTCGCTCAAGCAGGGCATCGAGGACGGCTTCCTCGCCCCCTACAAAGTCGTGCGCATCGGCCTCGACAAGGACCTCGACGGCTGGCGGCCCGAGAAGGGCAAGACCGACAAGCACGGCCAGGTGATCGAAGACCGCGACTACAACCAGACGCGACTTCGACCGCAACCTGGTCCTCGAAAAGCGCACCGAGCTCGTCGCCGCCAAGATCACCGAGTTCCTCAAGGCCACCGACCGCTTCGCCAAGACCATCGTCTTCTGCGAGAACATCGACCACGCCGAGCGCATGCGCCAGGCCCTGGTCAACGCCAACCCCGACCTTGCCGCCGCCAACAGCAAGTACGTCATGCGGATCACCGGCGACAACGACGAGGGCAAGGCCCAGCTCGACAACTTCATCGACCCGGAGTCGACGCTACCCGGTCATCGCCACCACCTCGAAGCTGATGACCACCGGCGTCGATGCCCAGACCTGCCAGCTCATCGTGCTCGACCAGCGCATCAACTCGATGACCGAGTTCAAGCAGATCATCGGCCGCGGCACCCGCATCAACGAGGACTACGACAAGCTCTTCTTCACCATCATGGATTTCAAGCGGGCCACCGCGCTGTTCGCCGACCCGGACTTCGATGGCGATCCGGTGCAGATCTACGAGCCCGGCCCGGACGAGCCGCCCGTGCCGCCGGATGAGCCGCGACGCAGGCTGACGAAGCCGATGCGAGCGCGACCGGCGATCGACGTCGATCCGCCCGGACCACGTCGAGCCGCCGACGCCGGCGAGCGACCGCACGAAGTACTACGTCGACGACGTGGAGGTCACGCGTCGCCGCCGAGCGCGTCCAGTACCTCGACGCCGACGGCAAGCTCATCACCGAGTCGCTCAAGGACTACACCCGCAAGACCGTGCGCAAGGCGTACGCCTCGCTCGACGACTTCCTGACCGCCTGGAACGACGCCGACCGCAAGCAGGCCATCGTCGAGGAGCTCGCGAGCCAGGGCGTCTTCCTCGACGAACTCGCCGAGCAGGTCGGCCGCGACTTCGACGCCTTCGACCTCGATCTGCCACGTCGCCTTCGACCAGCCGCCGCTCACCCGCCGGGAGCGGGCCGAGCAAGGTCAAGAAGCGCAACGTCTTCGCCAAGTACGGCGACAAGGCCCGCGCCGTGCTCGACGCGCTGCTCGACAAATACGCCGACGAGGGCATCGAGCAGCGTCGAGTCGCTCGAGATCCTCAAGGTCGACCCGCTCACCGCACTTCGGCACGCCGATCGAGATCGTCAAGCTCTTCGGCGGCAAGCCGGGCTACCTCGCCGCCATCCGCGAACTCGAAGCCGCACCTTTATCAGCGAAGCTGCCTAGACCCATGTCCAACGTCTCCAACATCGTCAAATCCATCCAGGACATCATGCGCAAGGACGCCGGCATCGACGGCGACGCGCAGCGCATCGAGCAGCTCGGCTGGATGTTCTTCCTCAAGATCTTCGACGACCGCGAGAAGGAGCTGGAACTCCTCCGCGACGACTACAAGTCGCCGCTGCCCAAGCACCTCCGCTGGTCGCACCTGGGCCACCGACGACGAAGGCATCACCGGCGACGCGCTGCTCGACTTCGTCAACAACACGCTGCTGCCCAAGCTCAAGGCGCTCACCGGCGGCGGCGGACAAGATCGCCGGCCTCATCCGCATGACCTTCGAGGACGCCTACAACTACATGAAGAACGGCACGTTGATGCGCCAGGTCATCAACAAGATCAACGGCATCGACTTCAACGCCTCCGATGACCGCCACATGTTCGGCGACATCTACGAGAAGATCCTCAAGGACCTGCAGTCGCGCCGGCAACGCCGGCGAGTTCTACACCCCGCGCGCCGTCACCCAGTTCATCGTCGAGCAGGTCAATCCCCGCACTCGGCGAGACCATCCTCGACCCCGCCTGCGGCACCGGCGGCTTCCTCACCTGCGCCATCGAGCACCTGCGCAAGCAGGCCAAGACCGAGGCCGACGAGCGCACGCATCCAGGACTGCTTCGCCGGCATCGAGAAGAAGCACCTGCCGCACCTCCTCTGCATGACCAACATGCTGCTGCACGGCATCGACGTGCCCTCCAACGTCCGCCACGACAACACCCTCGCCCGCCCGCTGCGCGACTGGGGCCCGAAGGAGCGCGTCGACGTCATCGTCACCAACCCGCCCTTCGGCGGCATGGAGGAGGACGGCATCGAGACCAACTTCCCCGCCGAGTTCCGCACCCGCGAGACCGCCGACCTGTTCCTCGTGCTGCTCATGAAGCTCCTCAAGCCCGGCGGCCGCGCCGGCGCTCGTGCTGCCCGACGGCACGCTCTTCGGCGAAGGCGTCAAGACCCGCATCAAGGAAGCGCTGCTCACCGAGTGCAACCTGCACACCATCGTCCGCCTGCCCAACGGCGTCTTCAACCCCTACACCGGCATCCGGACCAACCTGCTCTTCTTCACCAAGGGCGCAGCCGACCACCGACGTCTGGTACTACGAGCACCCCTATCCGCCCGGCGCCAAGAGCTACAACAAGAGCAAGCCCATCCGCATCGAGGAGTTCGAGGCCGAGAAGCGCTGGTGGGGCGGAAAGACGGCTTACAGCCCGCGTGGAAAACGAGCAGGCCTGGCGCGTCTCCATCGACCAGATCAAGGCCGGCAACTACAACCTCGACCTCAAGAACCCGCACAACCCCGACAACGGCCCCGGCGACGTGGATCACCTGCTGCCCGAATACGAAAAGCTCCTCGCCCAGATCGCGGAGACCCGCGCCGCACTGAAGGCACAATTGCAGGAGGCTTTGTCACGATGAAGAAGCCAACGGTCCACGGCATGAGCAAAGCCCCTGCTAAGCCCTCGAGCAACGACCTTGCACCGCTTATCACCGAGGTCCGCGGGCTTATCCGGTCAGCGCGCCACGCTGCCGCGACAACGGTCAACACCCTGCAAGTGTTGACCAATTTCGAGATCGGTCGATGCATTGTCGAGCATGAGCAGAAAGGGGCGAAGCGGGCCGCATATGGAAAAGAACTGTTGAAGGAACTTTCCATACGGTTGACGGAGGAGTTCGGACGTGGATTTTCAGAGGACAATCTTTCCAACATGCGGCGGTTCTATCTTGTCTGGAAAAACCGAATCGGCGAATTTCCGAGAAGCCTTCTCGGAAATTCGCCGGAGCCTTTCCAGAAACCTCCTTTCGTCCTTAGTTGGTCGCACTATGTCCTGTTGCTAACCATCAAGAATCCCGACGAACGCAGTTTTTATGAAATCGAGGCTGCCCAGGCCGGATGGTCTCTTCCGGAACTCAAACGCCAGCTTGCCTCCGGCCTTTACGAGCGGCTGGCCCTCAGCCGCGACAAGGAAGCCGTTCGCAAGCTTTGCCAGGAAGGACAGGTCGTAAGCACCCCTCAGGAAATGTTGAAACAACCCTATGTTCTGGAGTTCCTCGGCCTTGACGAAAAGTCGGGTTATTCTGAGTCCGACCTCGAAACCGCCATCATCGACCGGCTTGAACATTTTCTGCTCGAACTCGGCAAGGGATTTCTCTTCGAAGCCCGCCAGAAGCGTTTCACCTTTGACGAAGACCACTTCTTCGTCGATCTCGTCTTCTATAACCGGCTGTTACGCTGCTATGTGCTCATCGACCTCAAACTCGACAAGCTGAATCATCAGGATCTTGGTCAGATGCAGATGTACGTGAACTATTTCGATCGCTTCGTAAAGACCCCCGATGAGAATCTCACTATTGGCATACTACTCTGCAAAAGGAAAAAGGATGCCATCGTCGAACTCACCTTACCGCCCAACGCCAATATCCACGCCAGGGAATACCAGCTATACCTTCCATCCAAGGAAATGCTCCGTCAAAAACTGCTTGATTGGCTGCGAGAGCAGGAGACGAAACCTTGAAGCTGGAGACCTTTTTAGAGAAGTTCGACCAGTTTGCCGATGCACCGAATGCAGTAGCGAAGCTGCGTGAATTTGGGCTACACCTTGCAACTCATGGGAAGTTAGTGGAGCAATCACAGGAGGATGAACCTGCATCCAATTTAATCGAGCAAATTACTAAACACTTCAAGCTCCTCCGAAATAATGGGGAGTTGGGTGGCTTACCCGTCGAGCCGCTGGAAACTGAAGGGCTTCCGGACCTCCCGTCGACCTGGCAGTGGGTGCGGCTAGGCAACGTGGCTCAGTATGGTTCACCCGACAAAATCGAGTCTGCAGACATTCCTTCCGACGCATGGCTTCTAGACCTTGAAGACATCGAGAAGGACACCTCGCGGCTACTTCAGCGAAAGGCATTTCGTGACAGTCCGTCAAAGAGCACCAAGACAGCATTCGCCGTAGACGACGTCCTATATGGCAAACTTCGTCCCTATCTGAATAAGGTCCTCGTCGCCGATGCTCCTGGTTATTGTACGACCGAAATAGTTCCCATTCGAACTTTTGGATTCGTTAACCCTTCGTACCTTCGCTACGCACTCAAACGTCCCGAGTTCCTTGCTTATGCCAACTCAAAGAGTTACGGGATGAACCTACCCCGTCTTGGAACGGAGGACGCTCGGCGAGCTGCGCTTCCCCTCCCCCCCCTCGCCGAGCAAAAGCGGATCGTGGCGAAGGTGGATGAGTTGATGGCGTTGTGCGATCGGCTGGAGGCGCAGTTGCAGGAACGCGACACGCAACAAGCCGCCCTCGCCCGCGCGTCGCTGGCCCGCTTTGCCGAAGCGCCAACCCCGGCCAACCTCAACTTCCTTTTCCACGACTCCTTTACCATTGAGCCCGCCGACCTCCGGAAGGCCATCCGCACCCTTGCCATTCAAGGAAAGCTCGCTCTCGAAAAACTTTACGATGGTGTTGAGATGCAGATTGGAACAATTCCCCCGGACAGGTACAAGAGAGTGAGCGGCACCGGCTCATCAACGCCAGCTCCAAACTCGAGTGACAACAATAGCGAAGCTCCATGGGCCATTCCCGATTCGTGGCGATGGATTCCTCTTGCAGAAGCGTGTCGCGTTATCACGGACGGGGAACATCTGACCCCCACATACATACCCAGCGGGGTTCCGATTTTGTCCGCAAAGCATGTTGGAACAAAGAAGCTAATTTGGGATGACTTCAAACATGTCTCCGAATCAGTGGCGAAAAAATGCTGGTCCCGTTGCAAGCCTGAGATTGGAGACATTCTGGTGGTGAGCCGTGGTGGCGGTATCGGTCGAACAATCATATCTGACAGAGACGGCTACTGCCTTATGGGCAGTGTCCTTCTTTTCAAACCCCATGACTTCGTGCTACCGGCCTATCTGAATATCTACCTGAACTCAGAGCACGGTAATGAATACTTAAGGACCACCTCAGGTTTCAGTGCTCAGCAGGCAATTTACATTTCGCATCTCAAACGAGACTACATCCTACCGCTCCCGCCCCTACAAGAACAACGCCGGATCGTCAACAAAGTCGATCAGTTGATGGCCTTAGTTGACCAATTGGAAGCGCAGCTTGCGGTCGCCCGGGGGACTGCAACGAGTCTCATGAATGCTGTGGTCGCCGAACTCACAGCCGGGGCTTGACCCATGCTAATTCCCAACACCAAATGGCACCTAATGATGTCGGCCAAATCCCGGCGCCGTTCTGTGTGGGACAGCTTATTTGAAAAGCTGTCAGATAGAACAGTCCTTGATCAGAGCGAGCAAAAGAAAAAAATGATAGTCAAGGCATGCGCTGGATCGGCCAAATAGCGGGCCTACCAGTGATGCCTGGCGTTATGTCCAAGGAAACCATGAAAAGACATGAGATGATCCGTTTGCAGTATCGAGAACGAAGATATATGGAACACCTTTCTGGTCAGGAATTAGAGAACCGTGCGAAGGATATTTTTCTTAACCAGTTGGTTCTGACTGAAGCGAAGAAGTTTGGCCTTCATCCGATTAAGCAAGAGGGAGAATATTGGATGACGGTATTTACACACTTGCTTGAAGAATATGTGATACGCTTCGGCCCTTACCCGGCAGGGTTTCCTCGTGGGCTAATTAATCAGATCCGCATTCCCGATCCAGGATTAGATACCGCAACTAAGGCCCGTGAAATGGTGAGGAAATTAAGAATTGAGCCAGGCAAATACCTCTTCAAATACGGACAGCTTTCATTTCTAGAACAGATGCACAGAGAAGGTAAGTTCCGAATCTCCCCTGCAAGTTCATATGTTGATCCATCCCTAAATTCCTCCATCCAGGATGACGAACTCAGGTTATGTTTCACGCCGAACCCTGAACATTTCAAACTGGAGGTATTTGATGGCAAGACGGGGAAGCCGAAAGGACGGATAACCCCCGAGAATCTCAAGATCAAATACGAATCACGAACTAATTACTACGTCTACTGCCTTTCATCCATTCTCGCTCCACGCTTGTTTCTGGATTTTGATGCCGACGCTTGTTTGATAATCAAGGAACCAAAACCGTTTGTGGAAAAGCTCATGATGGCATTTGAAGGACTCAACCCAGGATGGATTGGGGTCTTCGAAACTGTGAAATACCACGATCCCCTTGATCCGCCGAACAAAGGCATCGACTTGTTCTCGTGCAAGCATTTTCGATACTCCTATCAGAAAGAGGTCCGGTTAATCTGGCTACCACCTAGTCCAGCCCATACGCTGGAATATCAATTTCTTGGCTTGGGTAGTCTAGAGGATTGCAGTGAACTTGTATCAATTTGATCTATAAAATCGACATTACCCGACGCTTCAACCAATTGGCGGGAAAGGGCGCCTGCCTCTGGCCGAGCTTTTTGTTGGCGAGTCTGATGTGTCCTCGCCAATCGTTGCGGATGATCATAAGTCGGAAAAGGGGGTTGGAAGGCGAACTTGGGCTCTTAGAATAGGGTCGGGAGATGACAATTGATTGAATTCTTTTGAGATTGTTTGAAAAAGGGGTGTTGGTTGGGGCCTATATTGACTTTTTTGGGGGGGCAAAGGCGGTATTTAGGGAAGTTTAGAGCGGATGGATTGCTGTCGAAGCAAACCAGCCAAGGTCCTTTCCGACGAATTCGACCGGGTGCCGGCGAGTTACATCAGGGGCACAAAGGAGGAGCCTGGGCAAATAATCAGAATTAGATTTGGTCCAAAATACCGGAAAGCGATAGAAGAATGGATATTAAAAGAGTTGACCTGTTGTTAAAATATATCTTGACGGCCGCGGGGCAGGAAGACTTCGGCCACCGCGAGTTAGGGCCTATTCACCTGATCAAATACGTTTACCTGGCTGATTTGATTTTTGCTGAAAAACAGGGAAGGGAAACCTATACCGGCGCCCCCTGGCGTTTCCACCATTTTGGTCCCTGGTCTTCGGAAGTCTATAACCGAATAGAGCCGGTTATTACCGAAGCCGAGGCCCGGGTGAGAGAGATCCCGTCGTCGAAAACGGAAGAGGATATAATCCGGTATTCCCTGGTTGATGAGTCCCTGTTCAACCAGCTTGAGCCGGAACTTCCCTTCATACTGGCCGTTACCTTGAAAGGACTGATCCATAAGTTCGGGGATGACACTACCAGTCTTCTCCATCACGTATACCACACCCCGCCCATGCTGGGAGCTGCGCCCGGCGAGCCGCTTTCCTTTAAAGGTGAAACCTACGAAGAGGGGGGCCAGCACAAAGTTGTCGGCCGTGTCTCTGATGTTGTGGAACTCTATCAAACCACTTCAACAAAAAAAAGAAAGGCGGATATGAAGACCCTTAAAGAGCAAATCCAGCTCAAGCTAGCGGAAAAGAAGTTGAAAAAGGAACAAACCATTCCGTCAAGGGCTCCCCTATATGATGAAGTCTTTTTTGAAGGGGTGAGATGGCTGGACAGTCTGGCAGGGGAACCGGTTGAATCTCAGGAAGGAGAAATAACTTTTTCGAAAACTATTTGGAAATCCCCCGCCCGTACGGTGCCCGATGTATCCTGAGGATAGCATCCAGGCCTTTGTCAGTAGTTGGTGGGTGGAGGACAAAACGCCGGGGATTAGAAGAGGGCGAATGGTTTGGGGGTTCGTCCCCCATGTTTCCCAGGTTCCTATGGTCCTCATCCCCATCGGCCGATCGGATCCAACCGACCATGAACGGATGCATTATAGACTTGAGCCTCTAAAGGCCGTTCAATATCCCAAACTTCCCTACCTGCCGGTTGCTGCCCTGCCTATTTTCGAAGGCGAGTCATTAAGCATCTACAAGGCCAAAAAACGGCCCCTCTTGGTGGTCAGCACCGGTGGCCCTGAAATCCCCAAGGCAATCATCAAAGGATCTCCCAAGTCGCAATCGCTCCCGGCTATGTTGGTAGCCCCCTATTACGGAGCCGGATCCGATGGAAAAAGAGCCGGTTTCAATGAGAAATTTGTTAAAAGAATCCGGAGATGCGAATACCCCCAATATATTTATGACAAGCTCCCTGGTGGGGGACGCACGGAGGAATCCATCCTTCGTCTTGACCACCTCCAGCCTTTCCCCCTTTTCGACCAGGCTTTCCAGTGGACTCCCCATTGCCTCAGTGGGGAGGCGATGCTGCTTCTGGATGAATGGGTCCAATGGCTGATCGAGGGAATCTTGCCGAAGGACAGTATCCTTGAAACTTATAGGAATGGACTTGGGGAATTCAATCTATAAGCTTGGGGGTGGCCATGAAACGCTGTTGAAGACAACTACCTGAAATAAAGCAATAAATAGACGGCCCCTGATTTGTCTCTTATCCTGGGGGTATTTTCCAAGCGATGGAAGGAAACACCCCGGACGGATTGCAACTATTAAAGGGGAAGGAATAATCCTTTTTGCGAAAGCCATGGCTAGCTTTTAACCTACCTAATTTAAAAGATTATTCGGCCTATCGGAATTGCAACTTTTATTTGGGGTTGGTTGTAATTTAGTAGCAATCATGGTTGCAATCACAGGGAAGCCAGGAATTCTGATCAGGAATAGAAGACGTTCGTTCCGGGGGTGCATAAATTGATAAGCAGTATAATGCCGTCTTGAATTGCTGCGAAGGGGGACATGACGATTACAGCCTGCGGGTGGAAAATCTGCCCAAAGGCCCGCCCAAACCGGGGCAGTTGCTCCTTTTCGGAGAGGAGGTGGAACCGTGAAGGAGAGACCACCAATCCTCTCTACGAAGAAAAAGGCATCTTTATTTGAACGCATCCAACAGATTTTGGAGTCGGCCCGGGCTAACGTGTCCCGGGCGGTCAAAACCGCCCAGGTGGTGTCCTACTGGTTGATTGGCCGGGGTGGACTAAAATCGAACGCGCTGCGTTCGACTTCTTTAAGAGGGAAATAATGGAGAGAAACATTCCTAAAGACCCTTCAAAAAACTCCGAGTTGATCCTCTACCAAACCGAGGATGGAAAAAGTCGTCTTGAGGTTCGTTTTGAGGGGGATACGGTTTGGTTGCACACAACTCCAAATGGCCGAGTTGTTCCAAACCTCGGTCCCTAACATCAATGATGCATCTCCGCAATATTTTTGCCGAAGGAGAGCTGCTGCCGGAGGCAACTATCCAGGATTCCTTAATAGTTCGACAGGAAGGGTCCCGCAAGGTCTCGCGGGCAGTCTCCTTTTATAACCTGGATGTCATTATTGCAATGGGATACCGGATTAAATCCCAACGAGGTACCCAATTCCGGATTTGGGCGACCGAACGCCTGCGGGAATACATAGTCAAAGGATTTACTCTGGATGACGACAGGCTGAAGCAGGCGGGCGGCGGAATCTATTTTGAAGAACTGCTCGAACGTATCCGCGATATCCGGTCCTCTGAAAAGGTATTCTGGCGAAAGGTGCTTGACATTTATGCCACCAGCATTGATTATGATCCCAGCGACGGAGATGACCCAACAATTTTTTGCCACCGTGCAGAACAAAATGCACTGGGCCGCCCATGGTCAAACTGCTGCCGAGGTCATTGCTCAAAGGGCCGATGCCGCGTTGCCCTATATGGGCCTGACCGCTTGGGAGAGCAGCCGTCCCCGCAAATCCGATGTCGGTGTGGCCAAGAACTATTTGCAGGGTGAAGAACTGGAGGCCCTGAATCGGATTGTGACGGCCTATCTGGAATTTGCGGAACTCCAGGCCCGTAACCGGAAACCAATGCACATGCGGGATTGGATCGCCAAACTAGACGATTTTTTAAGGCTCAGTGAACGGGAAATCCTCACCCATGCGGGCAAGATCAGCCATGAAGCCGCTATTGAAATGGCCGAAAAACAATATGAACAGTTTCGCTTAAAACAACTGTCAGAAACAAGTCCGGTGGAAATAGCATTTTTGGAGTCGATCAGGAAGATAGAGAAGTTGAAGCCGGGGAGACCGTCCAAAGAGAAAACAAGGAAGAACCAATGAATCGCCAGGTCAACGCCATTTCCGGTCGATTGAGTCTGCGCCCGCCCCAGCGCCGCTCTTTAGAAATCCTCGACCGGATCACGGAGATTGTTCCGCCCAGAAAAGGCATTGATCTGAACAGGGAACGTTCGTCCAGGACTTATTTTGGGAAGACCCCACAACTTTTATCATAACGGTCCTTCAAATTTCGACAGCAGTGTGGACAGATTTTTCTCCTTGACCCCCCAGGTTCCCTTTTTCTATACTTTCAACCAAAGACTGATTAATCCATAAGATGCGGAGGAACGACCATGAAAACAACATCGCTCGATCAAGTTGCGAAGTCGAAAATGGCCATGGAAGGGGCCAAAGATGTCTATAAACAACTCCCTATCTCTAAGGCGGACGGGACGCCGTCGTTTTCTTTTCGGGTATTTACCATTGAACCGGGAGGCCATACCCCCTATCATGCCCATGCCTTCGAGCACTTGAATTATATCATCGAAGGCCAGGGCGTCCTGGTCAACGAAGCCGGCAAGGAAAGCCCGGTAAAAAAAGGGGATTTTGCCCTGGTTTTGCCCGGAGAGAAACACCAATATCGGAATACCTCGGCCGATCACCCCTTCCTCATGATCTGCGCCGTACCTAAGGAATATGAATAAGTGGAATTGGGCATTATCCGTCCCTACTCGCGGCGACAGGAACTGGAGGCCGACCGTCTGGGCGTGGAATACCTGGCCCGGGCCGGCTACCCGGCCGAGGAGGCGGTCGCCTTCTGGACCAACATGATGGCCCTGGGCCGGAGCCGTCCCCAGCCGCCGGCCTTCCTTTCGACCCACCCTTCGGATGAAAAGCGTATCAAGGCCCTGCGGCAGGTTTTGGGGGAGGTAGGGAAAGGATAATACGAAACTACGGTTATCCCCCTCACCCCAACCCTCTCCCGCGTGGGGGAGAGGGAGTCCGAGGGGACAGCCCGAGTGCGACGCCCTCAGCGATGGCGCCTTACAAGTCCTCCCCAATCCATCAAATGAGAGAAATTGAGTGAAAAAGAAAAAATCGAATAAAAGGAAACCGAATAAAAAGATTATAAGGAGCGCGGGAACCCCCTTGGTGGTTCCCGCTTGGCTTGTTGAAGGGCTGAGTGGGTGGTCCATGGAAGACATCCTGGAGCATTTAAAGAGTGAAGGGCTTCCCCTGGATGAAGATGCTTTCCGGTTGGATGCCGAAAATGTATCAGAACCCGGAGAGTTGGCCGCTCTCTGGATGTTGCGCGTAGACCGATTGGCGGGCCGGTGGAGAGATTTTTTCCAAGTGGCCGCCCGGGAGCTTTGGAAAAGGCTGCTTCCGGATCGTGACCAATTCGATTGGTTTATCGACGACTGGAAAGAATACCAGGAAAAGCTAAAAGAGCGATCCGAGAAAAAATGGATGGAAGCGGATATGCCGGAACTCTTGAGGATACTGGATCGTCTGGATCGTCTACTCGAGGCCTTCAGTCTGAAAAAAGGTTTAACCTTGCGTGATTTGATGAAGGATGTATTAAACCAATATGACTATGCCCTTCTTGACTGGTTGATTGAATTACCTTTTGACCTCGCCTACGATGGCTTCGTGGATCCGGCGGTCGAGACGGCCCGAAGATATTCCTTTGTAGACCCGTATAATATGACGGGGGATCTGGGGTTGATTTTGGCTGAAGCCGGCCGCTGTCAGGAAGCGCTAGGGCAAATCGAGGAAAACCTGAAAAATTTTGCCGACGATCCCTGGATTATCATCAAGGCCGGAGACGTCTTAGAACTCTGTGGACAAACCGAACGGGCCGAACAGTTGTACCTCCAGGCCTTGGCGATGACCGATGACGGATATACCCGGGATGGCGCCATCGAACGCTTGGTTCCGCTCTATGGCCGGTTGGGGAAACCTGAGAAAATAGAGGATCTGAAAAAGAAATACCCGCCCGAACCGGTCTACTCTGTAGACCGGGAAGAGCCTATTCAAACGGTGGATCGGGGGAATTCTTCCAATAAGGATACATCTAAAAGACCAAAGATCGGTCGAAACGATCCCTGTCCCTGCGGAAGCGGGAAGAAATACAAGAAGTGCTGTCTACTCAAAGAAAACGACTAAAATGACGAACAGTCCAGCACATAAATGGCTTTTTAGTACTCGCTTTCGGCGGCAGGCCTATGGCTGGCATTCCTCCTCCTTGGCCGTTCAACGGGTCAAAGAAGCGGTACGCGAGATCAGAAACGCCGCCGTTAAAGATCCCTTTTTGGGAGCCGAAGGGGCGGTGCTTTTTCTGGAGAAGGTTTCCCCGGCCCTGGAGCAGGTGGATAGTTCCTCGGGGGCTATCGGGACGGCGGTCAACCAGGCGATCGAGGATTTAGTCCCCATCATAGCCGAGGCCCCGGCCGACGACCGTTTACGAGATCGCTGGCTGGGAAGACTGGACGCAGCCATCGAAGCGGATGAGGTTCCTTATATTGAGCTTCTACCGGATTATTGGGGGGATCTTTGCGTTAGCGTGGAAAGGGCCTCTCACTGGGCCGATGAATTTATAGGAATCGTCCGTCTGTCCTGGAGCCCGGACCCGAAACTGCACAGTTTTTCAAAGTTTACCACGGCCTGTTTGAGCGCCCTCCATCGGGCGGGCCGATACGAGGATCTGCTCTCCTTGCTCGAACAGGAGCCTCATAAGATGTGGATCTATCGGCAATGGGGGGTAAAGGCGTTGGTGTCGATGAAAAAGAAAGCGGAGGCCCTTCATTACGCCGAGAATTCCCGTGCTCTGAGCAACAGCCCGGTCGCCATTGCCCGAACTTGTGAAGAAATCCTGCTTTCCAGCGGTCTGGTTGAGGAGGCCTATAGACGTTATGCCCTATTGGCAAATCAATCGACGACTTATCTAAATACTTTTCGGGCCTTGGTCCGTAAATATCCCCATAAAGGGCCAGAGGCCATTTTACAGGATCTGATCAAAAGCACTCCGGGGAATGAGGGGAAATGGTTCGCGGCAGCCAAATCGGCAGGACTTTACGAAACGGCCATTGAACTGGCCAACCAGTCCCCCTGTGATCCCAAGACACTTACCCGCGCCTCAATAGAATTGGCGACGAAAGTACCCCGGTTTGCCCTGGAGGCCGGATTGGCGGCCCTGCGTTGGCTGGTAGAAGGTTATGGATACGAAATTACCAGTCTGGACGTCTGGAAGGCCTGTGAGTCCACTTTGAAGGCGGCCGAACTGGCCGGATGCCGGCCTGGAACGTTGGAGCGGATCCGGCGTCTGGTTGGGGGTGGAGGGGCAGGCGCCAAATTCGTAGCCGAGGCATTGGGGTCCCGGTTGGCCTGAAACCCGCCCTTTCATGTTTCTTTCCCCAGCAGCTCCACCATCATCTCCCGCATCTTGAACTTCTGCATCTTCCCGGAACGGGTCATGGGGAAATCATTCACCAGGCGGACATAATCCGGCTGGAGCGTTTCGGGAAGCTGCTCCCGGCAGTGGGCCCGGACCGTTTCTTCAGTCAAGGAAACGCCCTCTTTGGCCTTAACCCAGACCGCCACACCTTCTCCCCGGGCCGGATCGGGGACCCCGAAGGCCTGGACCATGGCCACCCCCGACAGTTTATAGACGCCGTCTTCGATCTCGGTGGGCAATAGTTCCTTTCCATCCTTGACGATGACGTCCTTCAATCGTCCGGTGATCCGGAAATACCCTTGGGCGTCACGCGTACCCAGGTCCCCGGTATGATACCAGCCATCCCGGTCGACCACCCGGGCGGTGGCCTCCGGATTGTGAAAATAGCCTTTCATCAATAAGCCCCGGGTACAGATTTCCCCCGGCTGTCCATCCGGAAGGTCTTCGCCGGTCAGCGGGTCCACGATCTTGACTTCACAATTGGGCAGGGCCTTCCCGATGGTGGAGACCCGCAATTCCAGGGGATCGTCGGGCAGGGTCTGGGTGACCCAGGAGGAGGCTTCGGTGATGCCGTAGGCGATGGCCAGTTCCCGGACCCCCATTTCAGTAACGATGCGCTTCATCAGGGCCAGGGGGCAGGGCGCTCCGCCGACGATGCCGGTGCGCAGGCTTCCCGGTTGAAAACCTCTGAATGGGGGCGCTTCGAGAAGGGCCAGGAACATGGAGGGGGAACCGTAAATGGCGGTGCAACTTTCCTCTCCCAGAGCGGCGATAACCTCCGGGGGTGAAAACTGGTCCGAAGGGATGACCAGGGCCGCTCCCCGGATCAACCCGGACAGACAGATGCAGGTGTTACCGAACATGTGGAAGAGCGGAAAGAAAAGGCAAAGGCGATCCTCTGCCGAAATTTTCATCCTTTCCGTGGAGGCCAGCGACTTGTTCAAAATCCCTCGGTGATCGACCACCACCCCTTTGGGTTTCCCGGTGGTCCCGGAAGTAAAAAGCAGCATCAGAGGGTCTTCCGGCTTCAGGGAGTCCTCCCGTCCCCTCAGTTGGGAGGGAGAGACCCGCTCTCCCCAGGCGGACAGCTCCTTTAAGCCGGGGAGCGAGGTCTCGGTTTCCGAAAAGGTAATGATGGAGCGCAGCGAGGGAAGCGGTTTCTCCCGAAGGGGATTAGTTTCCCAAAAGTCCGGGGCCAGGGAACGGAGCATTTTCAGGTAAGAACCGTTCGGGCCTTCCTGGGTTAATACCGCCTTTGCCCCGGACTGGGAAAGGGCGTAGCGCAGCTCTTCAAGGCCATAACCGGGATCCAGGGCCGTCAGGACGGCCCCGGTTTTGGCCAGGGCCACCTGGGCCAGGACCCATTCCGGACAGTTCGATCCCCAGAGGGCCACCGGGTCCCCTTTCTGAATTCCCAGGGCCATCAATCCGCGAGCCAGTCGTCCTGCCTGTTCCAGGAAAGTCCGGTAGGTGAAACGGATGCCCCGCTGCGGATGGACTAAAGCCTCTCGCTCGGGATGTTCACGGGCGACCTGGTTCAACCAGGCGCCTATCGTGGATTCCTGAATGTTAATCATGATAACCTCGTCCGGGAATAAGTTGTTTTTAGACTCCGGATATGCTACAAAGGCGCCTTATTATAAGATGGATTCTTGCATTTAATCTATCTATAAAAGCGAGGAATTTTATGGCGGAACATTTTTATTTCGGTAAAAAAATACTGATTACCGGGGGGTTGGGTTTCCTGGGCAGCACGCTGGCGATCAGATTGGTCGAACTGGGGGCCGAGGTGACCCTTCTAGACGGGATGATCCCGGATTTGGGGGCCAATTTTTTCAATATCGAGCCGGTCAAAGATCGGGTGAAAGTAGTTATCGCCAATCTGGGAGATCGGGCGGCCACGGATTATTATGTGCGGGACAAAGATCTGATTTATAACATCGGCATGCACTCCTGCCACCTGGAATCCATGGCCAATCCGGTCTATGATCTGGAAACCAATGTGATTCCCCAGGTCCATTTCCTGGAATCCCTTCGCGCCGTTAACCCGCAAACTCGGGTAGTGTATATCGGGACCCGGGCCCAGTACGGTCAGGCACTGACCATCCCCATCACGGAAGAGACCCCGCCAAATCCCAAGGATATTTACGCCGCCACCAAACAGGCCGTGGAATGGTACCACCTGCTCTATAATAAGATTTGCGGTCTTCAGGTGACCTCCTTGCGGCTGGGCAATACCTACGGACCCCGCCATCAAATGCGGCATCCCAAGTACGGAGTCCAAAATTTCTTAATCCGGCTGGCCCTGGAGGACCAGGAGATCAAGGTTTTTGGTGATGGCAGCCAGAAGCGGGAGATGATTTATGTGGAGGACATTATCCGTTGTCTGCTGCTTCTGGGAGAGAAGGAGGTTTGCCTGAACCAGGTATACAGCATCGGCAGCGCCGAAGCCATAACCTTTCTGGAACTGGTCCAGGCGATCCTTCGAGCCTGCGGGTCCGGCCGCTATGTCCACGCGCCCTGGCCGGAAGAACGGAAGACCATCGAGGTGGGCGATGTGGTCACGGATTTCTCCAGACTGACGGCCCACACGGGTTGGAAACCGACCACCCTGCTGGCCGAAGGACTCCAAAAAACCGTTGACTACTACCGGCTTTATCGCCGGCGGTACTGGTAGGCCGTTCCATGTCGCTCTGGACCGCGGTCATTCTGGGGATCGTCGAAGGTCTGACCGAATTTATCCCCGTCTCCTCCACCGGACATTTGATCCTGGCCGGGCAACTGCTTCGTTTCCATGGGCAGGTCGCCAAAACGTTTGACGTGGTGATCCAATTGGGGGCCATCCTGGCGGTGGTTTGGCTCTATCGGCAGCGGTTTAAAGCCTTGATGCCGCTGGAAGGCTGGCGGAAATTCACTAAGACCAGCCAGGGGCTGAAAGGTCTGCGCGGCTGTCTGTTGTTGGGCTTGACTACGCTGCCGGCCTTGCTGGTGGGTAAATTCGCTTACAGTTCCATCAAGGCCTATCTTTTTAATGCCGGCAGCGTGGCCGTGGCCCTGGCCGTAGGAGGGGTGGGCATTCTTCTGGTCGAACGCCGTAAACGCGACCAGGGGATCGTCTCACTGGATAATATTACCTGGGGACAGGCCCTGGTCATCGGCTTGTTTCAATGCCTGTCCATGTGGCCGGGAATCTCCCGGGCCGCAGCGACGATTGTCGGCGGGATGCTCGGGGGACTGAAGCGGAAAACCGCGGCCGAGTATTCCTTCCTGGCCGCCGTTCCGGTGATGATCGCGGCCTCCGGATATGATTTCTGGAAAACCCGGGCCCTCTTCAACGCCTCGGATTTATGGTTTCTGGCGGTTGGATTTGCGGTGGCCTTCGTCGTGGCCTACTTTACCGTGGCCGCCTTTATCCGTCTGCTGGGCCGCTGGACCTTAAAGCCTTTTGCCTGGTACCGGATCGCGTTGGCCCCGGTCATCCTGCTTTTCTGGCCGAAAGGGTAACACACATAAATTCGAAATTCGAAGCACGAAATCGACTCGGCTGAGCTCGTCGCAGGCCGAAACAAGCACGAAGCTCCAAAATCCAAATGCTCAAAACAAAAACGTTTTGAATTTTGAGATTTGATCATTTGAATTTGTTTCGGATTTCGTGCTTCGAATTTCGAATTTAAAACCAATAGGGTTTAGAGTGAGGTATAGAAACCGCTCGTATCCAAACCGATAGGACCCAGGACCTTTTCATCCAACCCCAGACTCAAACCCAGCAACTGTGGATACAGGAGGGAGGGCAGGGAAAGGCCCGGGTCTTCTTCCCCGTTGGGTTCTCGGGTTTCCGGGTAAATTGCATCTGGCAATGGGGGCAGGCGACGCAGAGAACATCCGCCCCGGCCTTCCGGGCCGACTCCATTTTTTTTCGCATCAACTCCAAAGACAAGGGATCGTTTTTATCCCGCAGGGGATCTCCGCAGCATTGCAGTCTCAGGGGCCAATCCACGCTGATCCCGCCGGTTACCTCCACCAGGGTCTCAAACTTGGTGGGGGTGGTGGAATGGTCGAACCGAACCACATCCCGGGGACGCAGGATATGACAGCCATAATGGGCGGCCACCTTGAGCGACTTGAAGGGCCGCTTATTGTTCCCCCAAATGGCCTCCGGACCGATTTCATCGGCTAAAACGTGGAGGAGATGTTTTATTTCAATTCGGGGGGGATAGCGCAGGCCCTCTTCCTTCAGCAGCAGGGTGATGTCCTTGAACAGGGCCTCATTTTGCCGCATGAGGATATCGGCATAGCGCAAGGTGCCGTAACAGCACTGGCACAGGCAGAGCAAGGGCAACCCTTTTTCCCCGGCCAGGGCCAGATTGCGGGCCGAGGAATAAATAAAGGACCGGAAATCCAGAAATCGGACAGGATAGCCGCAGCAGTTAAATTCCAGATCCAGCAGTTCGATGCCAAACCGCTCCAGGACAGCTCGGCTGGAGGTTCCAAAATAGGGAACATAATAAGGAATCTTGCAGCCGGGGAAGAGGACGTATTTCATGACGCACCCCCTTCAAGACCGGTTTCCGAGGGCTTAGCCTTCAACTGCTGGAAGGCCAGATTCTTGAGTTCAAAAAGGATGTCGGTTACTCGAATACCCTGGGGGCAGTTTTCCTGACATTGATAACAGCCCAGGCAGTCCCAGACCATCCTGGCTCCCAGAACCTGGGAGGCCAACCCGAATTTCAGGCTGTACATGATCTGGTGGGGCAGCAGACCCAGGACGGTAATAGGATTGGAGTAATTCATCACCACCGGGCAGGCATTGGAACAGGTCAGGCAGGTATAACAGGGGTTGAAACTGTTTCCCTGACTGGAGAGCAGCATTTCCTTTTTGAGAGCCTTACCTTCCGGAGCCAGGGGCACCACCGTTTTGCTTCGATCGGCATCAAACTTGGAAACGAAAGCGTCGCGGGTAGAACTAAAAAGATCGGGACAACCCCGATGAGCCAGGTCCTGCTGCATGCAGGACCAGAGCTGCAGCGTATTGATTCCTATGGGGCAGTATAAGTTGCCACGGTAACAGCCGGTACAGAGGGAGTTGCCCTCCTGGAAGGCCTTCAGTTCCGATTCGGGCAAGTTTTTTTGGCGGGACAAGGTCTTGAAGGCGATCAACTTTTCAGAAGACATCAGGTAGGGATTTTCCAGGCGAAGACTGATCGGCCGCACCGAACAGTGTTGGCTGCAAATAGCGCAATGGGTACAGGCATCCAGTTCAATGGCCTGGATTGTGGCCAGGTCGGCCGGGGAGAGGACCTTTCGATCCGTAACTCCGTTGATCAGCAGGATCAGGGGACTGGTAAAGAGATGAAAGAATTTGGTGAAGGGCAGGACAGCCAGCCCCAGAAAAGAACTTAAAAAGTGAAGGTACCAGAGCAGGGTGCTGATCCCGGCAGCGGTCAGAGTCAGTGCCAGGGGTCGGACGGCTCTGGCGATTCCATAAGAAACAAAGGCCGCCGAAGGCCGGGAATGGCATTGGGCGCAATTCAGGTCGTGCAGTGCCCTACCTTTTTTTAGGAGCTCCGGGCCCGGGTGGGTTTCCGGTCCCGGGAAGACCACCCCGAAATCCCTGCTCCAATAGGCCCGCAAGGCCTGGAGTTCCCGGTCGTCCTGGATAAAACCGTATTCCTGAACCATCTCCTGAAAGCGCTGGGGGGAAACGATCTTGGAGGCCTCCAGCAGAAAACCGGAAAGGATGATCAGCCCCAGGAGGATCAAGGCGAAGATATCCTGCCGTCCGGTGGTCAGACGCAGGACCTGGTTCCGGATACGGCGATAAGCGGCGATGGCCAGTCCCAGGAGGAGGAGGGCGCCAAAAAAATTGCGCAGGAATAAAAAAGGGTTCAGGGTGGAGACATATTCGGGGAATAGTCTGATGGTAAAGTACCGGTCCAGGGCATGGAAGAAAAGCAGGAACAAAAAGCCGTAAAACAGGGTAAGATGCATGAACCAGCGGAGGGACCCTTCTTTCTTCAGACGCAACTGGAGGAGGACGTCCTGGAAAAGGATTTTCCCCAGGAGAAGAATCCGGCGGCTGAAGAGTACGGCCATCAGCCCCCGGAGCGCGGAGGAAAACCGCCGGGCTGGGGGGATCCCCCGGGACTGATCGCCCAGAGGGCAGCGAAACCAGGAAACCAGTTTATAGACCAGTCCCGCTCCGAAGAGAGAAAGAGAAAAATAAAGGGTCAGCCGAAATAACATAAGAGAGTTTCAGTCAGCTATTTTGTACTAAAAATAAGACATTAAGGCACTATCGGCAAACTCTTTACAGCCGCCCCGGCCGACGGGAGGGCATTTGATTTTTTATATGCTTAATTATATACTATAAAGCAAAAAACGGGTCTTCCAATGGAAAACTTGAGGTTTGGGTAAATATTTTTGGGGTTAAGGAACTGCTATGAAACCGGAATATCAAAAAATTCTTTTCTGTTCGGACTTTTCCCTGGATGCGGATTATGCCTTTTATACGGCCCTGGACCTGACTGAACGCTACGGAGCCCACCTGTACCTGGTTCATGTCTTGTCGGCAACGGATAACTTATCCGACGCCTTAGAAGACCATCCGGAAGCCCAAAAGGATAGCCCGGATGACGGGGAGACGATTGAGCCGGCAAAGCGGAGACTGATCGATCGGTACCTCCACCGATTAGGGGGGTACCCCCATTATGAGTTTCAGGTGTTGAAGGGCGTTCCCATTGTCGAGATCGTCCGTTTCGCCCGATTGCAGGAGGTGGATTTAATCGTTCTGGGAGCGGCCGGCAGTTCCAAAGCAAACAAGCTCCACTTCGGCAGCACCGCCGAGAATGTGGCCCGCCGCGCCCAGTGCACGGTGATGTGCATTCGAAACCCCAAGAGGTAAGCGATGACCGTACGACCGCTTTCGTATATTTCTAAAAAAGGTGCACCTACCCAAGAATAACTGTCATGACTTCCAAAAAGAAAAACAAGGCTTTATTCCCCCTGCCGGATCATCAAACCCTGGGGATTATCTGGAACTCCATGGGGATCGGTGTCTTTACCGTTGATCTGGAACGCCGGGTGACTTCTTTTAACGAAGCGGCCGTAAGCATAACCGGTTACCGGCTTGAGGAAGTGGTCGGCAAACACTGCCACGAGGTCTTCGGAAACAATCTTTGCCAGGGAGATTGCCGTTTTCACCGGGCTTTTGAGAAAGGCAATTCTTTCTTAAATTTTGATTTGGAAATCATGGACCGGGAAGGGGATGCCATCCTGATCAATAAGACGGTCACCCCCCTTCGGGACCGTCAGGGAAATCTGGTCGGGGCTGTGGAAAGTTTTCAGGATGTTTCCCTCTTGTGGGACCTTCATGGAAAGATCCGCTATCAGACCGAACGGTTTCGTCAAATTCTGGACAGCATGGCCCTGGGGGTGATCACTTTTACCCGTAGCGGCCATATCCTTTCTTTTAATACCGGCGCGGAACGGATGACCGGTTTTCGCCGCGAGGAAGTGATCGGTAAACCCTGCCGGGATATCCTCTGTTCCAATCTGTGCCAGGCCGATTGCGGCCTGGAAAAGATTCTGAAAGATGGGGAACCCCTGTCGGAGATCGACGGGGAGGTCGGGTCCAAAGACGGGACGGCCGTCCCGGTAAAAATCGCCTTTACCTTATTACGGGACGATGAGGGCAAAACGTTGGGGGCGGTGGGTATGTTTGAGGACCGCTCCCTGATTCAGCATTTGGAAAAGAAAGTATACCAGCGGTTTACCTGTGGCGATATCATCAGCCAGGACCCCCGCATGCTCCGTATCTTTGAACTGCTGCCCATCGTCGCCAACCGGGATGTGACGGTGCTGATCCAGGGTCCCACCGGTTGTGGAAAGGACCTGGTGGCCAAGGTCATCCACGAACAAAGCCAGCGGGCCCAAGGGCCCTTTATCAAGGTCAATTGCGCGGCCATCCCGGAGAATCTGCTGGAATCCGAGATGTTCGGCTATGTCCGCGGGGCCTTTACCGGCGCCCAGCACGACAAACCTGGTTTGTTTCAACTGGCGAACCAGGGAACCATTTTTTTGGATGAGATCGGGGACCTGCCCCTGGCCCTTCAGGCTAAGTTGTTGCGGGTCCTGGAGGATAAGGAATTTTACCCCCTGGGTGCTAAAAAAACAGTCAAGGTGGATGTGCGGATCCTGGCGGCCACAAATCAGGATCTGGAAGGGATGATCCGGGAGCGGAAATTCAGGGAGGACTTGTTTTATCGCTTGAATGTCATTCGACTGGAACTTCCGCCCTTGCGGGAACGGGTTCAGGATGTCCCTTTGCTGATTAATCATTTCCTGAAGCAAAGCAATCTGGAAAAGGGAAAGAGAATTCAACGCTTTGATCCGCCGGCCCTGGGCCTTCTCCTGGAATATCCGTATCCGGGCAATATCCGCGAACTGGAAAATATCATCGAACACGCCTGCCTGATCTGCCAGGGGGAGATTATCCAGGTGGAACACCTGCCGCTCTATGTGCAGGGCAGGACTCGCGACCGGGAAAGCCTGCCGGCCCGTTCCCTTGACCCACCGTTCGATGAGGCCGCCTTGATCCGGGAAGCCTTAAGCGCCCACCACTGGAATCGCCAGGCTACCGCCCAAAGGCTACACATGGATCGGACCACGCTCTGGCGAAAGATGAGACGTTACAATCTGAAGCCCTGAAACAGATGTTGCACGGATGCAACGTCTGTCCCGTCCATTGTTCTTTCCCGGTCCGTGTTTCCAAAGTCCCGAAGGAGTTTTATGGTCAAGTCCTGGATCGAACCGTTCATTAAGCGACTCTTCAACAGCCTCAGCTTGAAATTGGGTTTTTCCGTGGGCCTGGTGGTGTTCCTGACCATCCTGGGTTATGCCTATTACCTCATCAAGACCCAGGAGGCCCTAAGCATTCAGAAGATCCTGGGCACGGCCGAAATGTTCAGCGACACGCTGAAAAAAAGCACCAAATACAGCATGCTGAAGTATCAGCCCGAAGCCGTGCTGAAAATTATCGAGGCTGCCGGAGAACAATCCGGGGTGGAGCGCATACGTATTTTCAACAAGAAGGGGACGATTATGTACTCCACCCTCACCAGGGAAATCGGTCAGACGGTGAATCTTCAGGCCGAGGCCTGCTTCAGTTGCCACCAGAAAAATAAACCTCTGGAGCGAATCCCCCTGAGCGCCCGTAGCCGGATTTTTTCCCCAAAAAATGGTGACCGGGTTATGGGGTATATCAATCCGATTTACAACGAGGAATCCTGCAGCACGGCGTCCTGTCATGCCCACCCACCGGATCGGACCGTACTGGGGGTCCTGGACGTCATCCTTTCACTGAAGGAAGTCGAAAGGGAAAAAGGGAAAAATGTCTTCAATATTATAGTCTTTGCCATTTTCTTTTTCCTGGGAGCCTCCGGGCTGGTAGGCTTCTGCATTTACTTTTTCGTTAATCGTCCCATCAACCGCTTGCGGGTCAGCACCCGGGAAATCGCGGCCGGAGATTTGAATCACCCGGTGACCATCCATTCGCCCGACGAAATTGGAGACCTGTCTCAATCCTTTGAAGAAATGCGACTGAAGATTCTGGCTACGACGACCGCTTTAGAAAAAAGCCAAAAAGAATTTCAGACCCTTTTCGAAAGTGTGCCCTGTTATATCAGCGTTCAAGATCGAAATTTTAATTTGGTCCGAACCAACAGGGAGTTTAGAAAGGATTTCGGAGGCTCCGACGGGGCCCATTGTTATGAGGTGTATAAGCATCGGGATGATAAATGTCCCAATTGCAGCGTGGAAAAAACCTTTTTAACCGGCGCGGTGTACAGCAATGAGGAGGTAGTCACCACCAAAGACGGAAAAAAGGCTTATATGCTCATTTACACCGCTCCGATCTTCAACGAGAAGAAGGAGATTGTATCGGTTATGGAACTATCCACCAACATCACCAACCTGAAGGTTCTGGAAGAGGAACTGATAAAGTCCGAAAAGGCCTACCGGCTGATTTTCGATAACGATCCCAGCCCCATTTTCGTGGTGCGACGGGCCGATTTTGAGGTCATGGATGCCAATGCCCGGGCTTTGGATTTGTATGGTTTTGACAAGCCCGAGTTAGTACAAAAAACATTTTTTGATCTGGTGTCCGAAGATTACCGGGAAGCCTTACGGGCTTTCTTCCGGGAACGGAAAAATTTCTTGGGCAAATTAAAACAGCTCGATCAATCCGGAGCTTCCTTTTATGTCAATTTGCGCTGTTCGGAAGGGATGTACCGGGATACCCCGGTTTATATTATCACCACCAACGATATTACCGAACGAATCCAGACGGAACAGCAATTGATGCAGGCCAGCAAGATGGCCACCCTCGGAGAAATGTCTGCCGGGGTAGCGCACGAATTGAATCAGCCCCTGACCGTTATTAAAACAGGCAGCAGCTTCCTTCTTCGCAAGGTCCGCCAGCGGCAGGTGATCCCCGAGGACACCCTGAGTACCATTGCGGAAGAAATGGATAGTCAGGTGGATCGGGCCTCCCGAATCATCAATCACCTCCGGGAATTCGGCCGGAAGACGGAGATCCTCACCGCGCCGACCCAGGTCAACGAAGCCATCCAGGGGACGCTGACGGTCATCGGCAAGCAGTTGGAGCTACGGCAAATCAAGGTTTTCTTGGATCTGGATCCCGAATTGCCCCCGGTGCTGGCCGATAAAAATCGTCTGGAGCAGGTTTTCATCAATCTGGCCATGAACGCCCGGGATGCCCTGGAGGAACAGGTGGTCACTAAAAAAGAAATCAAAATTTCCACCCGTTTTACGGAGGGTCGGGTGAAAATCGTTTTTGCGGATAACGGGTGCGGGATCTCCTCCGAAACTCAAAGCAAGATTTTCGAACCGTTTTTTTCAACCAAAGGGGTGGGGCAGGGGACCGGATTGGGTCTTTCGATCAGTTACGGAATTGTCCGGGATTACCAGGGCGAAATTCGGGTGGAAAGCGCTCCTGGGAAAGGAACGACTTTTATCATCCTCTTCCCGCCATACCGGGAGGAGAAAGAACCAAAGGCTAATTTATGAAACCCAAGATACTGTTGATCGATGACGAGGAAGGGATCCGGAAACTATTGGGGATTTCCTTACGGGATGCCGGCTATCCGGTATCCATCGCTATAGATGGGGAACGGGGGATGGAGCTGTTCCAGGAGGAAGCTCCAGAGATTATCCTGACCGACATTAAAATGCCGGGCCTGGACGGAATGGAGGTCCTACGTCGAGTCAAGGCCCTGAGCCCGGACACCGAAGTGATTGTCATTACCGGCCACGGCGAGATGGAAGTGGCCATCCAATCGTTGCAATTGGATGCCTCCGATTTTATCACCAAGCCGATTCACGACGAGGCCCTCTTTGTGGCGCTCCGAAGGGCCGAAGAAAAATTGGCTTGGCGGCGGGCCCTCAAGCGCTATAACGAGAATTTAAAAATCCAAGTCCGCGAAGCCACCGAGGAACTGAAAAAAAACTTCACCCTTCAGGAAAATCTACTGCAAAGCTCATTGGATGCCTTCGTCGGCACCGATCGGCAAGGGAAAATCATTTTATTCAACCAGAGCGCTCAAACCCTTTCCGGATATACCCTAGAGGAACTGCAGGGAATTCCTGACCCCCTGATCCGGTTGGTTCCCGAGTGGAGCGAGTTTGTCTCCCAAGCGATTCAGGGACAGGAGTTCGGGCCGATAAAAAACCGATGCCTGATCAAAAGGAGCCTTTTGATCTGCAAAACCCAGGAAAACATCCCGGTTCAGCTTTCCGGCAACTTGCTCCTGGAGAACGGCCAAATTATCGGCGGTATCTGCTGTCTCCAAGACCAGCGGGAAATGGATCGCCTGCAGAAAGAGTTGCTGCGGGCTGAGCGCCTGGCCGCCACCGGCCAGACCGTAGCCGGCATGGCCCACGCGATCAAGAATATTTTGGGAGGGCTTAAAGGCGGCCGGTTCATGGTGAATAAAGGACTGGAAATTAAGGAAATGAAGTACCTCCAGGACGGGTGGGCCATGGTGGAGCGAAATATAGAAAAAATATCTCAACTGACGATGGATCTCCTGTCCTTCTGTAAGGAACGGGATCCGGAATGGGAAATCGTTCAACCCAATGATCTGATTCGAGAAGTGTATGAACTGTATCGGGATCAGGCCGCCGAGCGAGGGGTACGATTAAAGCTCGACCTCGATGAAAATATGGAGCCCTTGTCCTTGGACCCCAGGGAAATATATCAAGTCCTGGCCAATCTGGTGGGAAATGCCATCGATGCCTGCACCTTGGGGGAGGGTCTGCCTTCCGAACCGGAAACGATCATTCGCAGTCGGTCCCTGCCGGAAGAAAAGATCCTGTTGGAAGTCCGGGACAACGGGCTGGGAATGTCGGCCGAAGTTCGGAAAAAATTGTTTACCATTTTTTTCAGCACCAAGGGTTCGCGGGGAACCGGGCTGGGATTGCTGCTTTCCCATAAAATCGTCCAGGAACATGAGGGAGAGATCCGGGTGGAATCCGCTCCCCAGCAAGGCGCGGTCTTTCAGGTCATCTTGCCCAAAAGACAGCGGAACGAACCGACGACTCACTCTCAGCCGGCAGCTTGAGAAAGGCAGGACATGAAATGAATGGGCTTGCAACAAATGTTGTAGCATGCAACGTTCGGTTTCGAAGAATCAAGAATCCCTGGCCCAGCCAAATCCCTCCGCAAGCCTACACTTTTAATGTCGATTCGAAAGGGAGCCGGCCTTTTAAACTATTTAACTATGCAAAATCAGTGGGTTGAAAAGGAAACGGAGACCGGGAGGGTGGGACTGAGGTTTTTTTGTGAACCATTTGGTATGGAAGATGCAGTTTGAGAAAGCCGAGTGAGGCAAACCTTTTTATCCAGGAGGCCCTTATGGAACTGAAATACAAGAACATTCTTTACTGCACTGATTTTTCCGAGGATGCCGATTATGCCTTTCTTACGGCCTGGGACATGGCGGAGAAATATCAGGCGCACCTCATCGTTTTCCACGTGCTCCACTCTCCTCACAAGTACACCCGGCAGGTAGTGGATGAGCAGTCTGAAGGGGGAGAAGAGTTTTTCATGTCTCCGGAAGTGATGGAAAAGGGGGTACAGAAACTCAAAGAGAAGTATGGGGCCAAAATGGGGAGTTTTCAGAATTATGAATATCAGGTCGTGGCCGGCGTCCCTTTCGTGGAGATCGTTCGCTTTGCCCGGGCCCATGACGTGGATTTCATTGTCCTGGGCGCTTCCGGCAGCTCGGAGCTGGACAAAACGACCTTCGGCAGCACGGCGGAAAACGTAGCCCGTCGGGCCCATTGCACCGTAATGGCCATCCGCTTACCCGGGAAAATTTTTAAACTTTAGGAACCAGGGAGGGAGACATGAAAAAGAAAATTTTGGTGGTGGATGATGAAATGGACATTCGCATTTTTATCTCTACCCTGCTGGAAACCAACGGCTATAAACCTATTGTGGCCAAGGATGGGGAAGAAGGACTGAAGATGATTAAAGAAAATAAGCCGGAAGGCATTATTTTGGATGTGATGATGCCCAAGGAAAGCGGCCTGAAATTATACCGGGAAATTAAATCCAATGAGGCCACCAAACATATCCCGGTGATCATGTGTTCCGCGGTATCTAAGAAGACTTTTTTTCACTCGCACAAGGAGCTGGACCGTTACCATGGCGCCTCCATCCCCGAACCCGAGGCCTATATTGAAAAACCCCCCGAGGCGGAGGAACTGTTAAGCAGCCTCCAGCGCCTGGTCGTTTAATGGAATAGGAAAGGTTCCGGCTCCCTAGAATCCCCAGCGGATAGGAAGGGTTAGGCGGGCTTAGTTAACGACGGACATCTTATTCAAGTTATTCAAGGGAATATTATGGAGCAGCGGGAAGAAGAATACTTGGTCTTGAAATCGGGATTTCTGGAAGAAGTCGAGAGCGGGAGCGGAGTAAAGGTTTCGGCCTGTTACCAGTGCCGGAAATGCACCAATGGCTGTCCGGTGACCTTTGCCATGGATCTTTATCCCGACCAGGTGATGCGCTATATTCAGTTGGGGATCCGGGAGCCGGTCTTGAACAGTTCGACCATCTGGGTCTGCGCCTCCTGCGAGACCTGCACCACCCGGTGCCCGAACGAGGTGGATATCGCCGGGGCTATGGACTACCTGAAGCAGACGGTGGTGCGGGAGAAATCGAAGGCCCGGGAGGGGAAGGTCCTGACCTTTCACCAGGTCTTTTTAGACGATATCCGCAAACGGGGTCGGATCTTTGAATCGGGGCTGATGCAAAACTATCTGCTCAAGAGTGGCGAGGCTTTCACTAAATTGAAAGACCTGTCCATCCTGGAGGAGCTGCGCCTGGGTTGGACCATGTACCGGAAGGGGAGGCTGAACCTGTTGCCCCACTCGATCAAAGGGAAGGACGAAGTTCGACAGCTTTTCCAGGAACGAGGAGCAAGGCTAAAGGATCAAGGATGAACGCTATGAAAGTTTCCTACTATCCAGGCTGTTCGCTGGAGGCCACGGCCCGGGACTACCGGGAATCGCTGGAATATGTGTGTAACCAGTTGGGGATTGAGCTGGCCGAGATCAATGATTGGAGCTGTTGCGGGGCCACGGCGGCGCACAGCACGGACAAATTTTTATCCCTGGCCTTGCCGGCCCGGAATTTAGCCCTGGCCGAGCAGGCCGGGTTGGATGTAGTGGTACCCTGCCCCATGTGTTTCAACCGCTTAAAAACAGCCGGCCATGAACTGGAGCAAGGGGCAGGGGAAGGCCTTCCCTATACTTTTTCCGGGCGGATCAAGGTCTGGGATCTTTTGGATTTCTTAAGCCAACCGGTCTGGCTGGCTCAAATCCAAGCCCAGGTCAAGCAGCCCCTCCAGGGGCTTTCACTGGTTGCTTACTATGGGTGCATGGCCAACCGTCCTCCCAAAATCACTGGGGCGAGCGAACACGAAAACCCCCAGAATATGGATACCTTGCTAAAAGCCCTGGGGGCCACGGTTCCGGACTGGTCTTATAAGACCGACTGTTGCGGGGCCAGCCATACCATATCCCGCCCGGATATTGTTCACACCCTGGTGCAGCGGCTCTATGAGCGGGCTCTGGAGGCGGGGGCCGAGGCCATCGTCGTCTCCTGCCAGATGTGCCAGGCCAACCTGGATATGCCTCAGGCCAAGATCGCCGAGCTGTTTAAAAAGAAATACGATCTGCCGGTTTACTATTTTACCGAACTGATCGGCGTGGCCTGGAATATTCCCGAGGTAAAAACCTGGCTCTCCCGGCACCTCGTCAACCCCCTACCCCTCCTGGAAAGAAAGGGATTGATCTAAAATGGAATCATCTGCCGTTGAATCGTCCCTTAGGGAAAAAGAAATAAATGGAGCCGTACTGGTGGTGGGCGCCGGGATTTCCGGCATGCAATCCGCGTTGGATCTGGCTAATGCCGGTTTCAAGGTTTATTTGGTGGAAAAAAACGTCAGCATCGGCGGCGTCATGGCCCAGCTCGATAAGACCTTCCCCACCAACGATTGTTCGACTTGCATGATCTCTCCCAAGCTCATCGAAGTGGCTTCCAATCCGAATATCGAGATCATTACCTTGGCCGATGTGGTAGGAGTCAGCGGGCAACCGGGGAAATTCAAAGTGATGGTCAGAAAACGCGCTCGCTATGTCGATGCGGATCTCTGCACCGGCTGTGGCGCCTGTATTGAACATTGCCCCGTACGGTATCAAGTACAGGCCGGCTGACGGGTAGCGGATTCCGGAATACCCCCGAAATGAACTCGTCTGAGCGAAACGGGTTCTGGAAGCACGGGGCGTTGTAAAAATCATAACCACCCTTTTTCGAATAAAAAAAATTATGGTAAGTAACGTCATGGAAAGCCACATCCAAATTGATCGGCAGAAGGTCGACGAGATCATCGAAAAATATGGTGGAAACCAAGAGGCGCTGCTGATGATTTTGCAGGATATCAGCGATCTGTATAATTTTGTGCCTCCCGAAGTGGTTCCGCTCCTGGCCCAAGAACTTCATTTAAAGGAAAGTTTGATTTACGGGGTGGCCACTTTTTATAAGGCCTTAAGCCTGGAGCCCCGGGGAAAATATATCGTTAACGTCTGCACCGGGACGGCCTGCCACGTACGGGGAGCGGATAAGATTATTGACGCCTTGGAAGAAAAATTAGAAATTCAGAAGGGTCAGACCTCCGCCGATCGGCTTTTTACCCTGGAGTCCGTTCGTTGTATCGGTTGTTGCGCCTCAGGCCCGGTGATTACGGTGAATCGTCAAACCCATGGCGGGCTGGATCGCAGCAGCGTCCTGAAAGTGATCGATAAATATAAAAACAGGCCCCCTACCGGTTGATGGGGTTGGAGGGATTAACGTACCATGCCCAGGTTAGAAGATAGAACCGCGCTGATCGCCTTACGACAGTCCCTTCAGGCCCAAGGCCGGGAGGTAAAAAAGAAGCTGATTTCTTTGTGTGCCGGCTCGGGCTGCGGGGCCTACGGAACCGAAAACGTTTATCAGGCCCTGATTCAGGAATTGAAGCAACAAAACTTACAAGAGGAGGTCGAAGTCAAGCTGACGGGTTGTCACGGGTTTTGTGAAAAAGGACCGATTATGGTGATTCACCCGGAGGGCATTTTCTACCCCCAGGTTAAGGCGGAAAATGTTCCCGAAATTTTAGAGAAGACCATTAAGACCGGAGCGCTGGTCGAGTCGCTTGTTTTTAGAGACCCGACCAGTAAAAAGAAGATTGTCCGAGAAGAGGACATCCCGTTCTACCGGCTTCAAAAGAGAATCATTTTCGGAAACAACGGCCTCCTGGATCCCACCAGTATTGAGGATTATATCGGTTTAGGCGGCTATGCCGCCTTGGAAAAGGCCTTGTTTGACGAGACCCCCGAAAAAATTATTGAGATCATCAAAAGCTCCGGGTTGCGGGGACGGGGCGGCGGTGGATTTCCGACGGGCATAAAGTGGCAATCGTGCCGGAAGTTTGACGGCGATCGCTACGTCATTTGCAACGCCGACGAGGGAGATCCCGGAGCGTATATGGACAGGAGCCTGTTGGAAGGGAACCCCCACAGTGTCCTCGAAGGAATGATCATCGGCGCCCTGGCCGTTGGATCCCGGAAGGGCTATGTTTATGTGCGCCACGAATATCCGCTGGCGGTGAAAAATTTGACGCTGGCCCTGGAAAAAGCGCGAGAATACGGGTTGTTGGGCAGCGACATCCTGGGCTCCGGTTTTGATTTTGATCTTCATATCAGCCGTGGCGGGGGGGCTTTTGTCTGCGGAGAATCCACCGCTTTAATGACTTCACTGGAAGGGAAAGCCGGGCGGCCCCGGGCCAAATACATTCATACGGTGGAAAAGGGTTTTCGTCAAAATCCCTCCCTGCTCAACAATGTGGAAACCTGGGCCAATGTCCCGGTGATCTTGAATAACGGTCCGGACTGGTATGCTTCCATCGGCACCCCCCACAGCAAAGGGACCAAGATTTTTTCCTTGGTGGGGAAAGTAGTCAACACCGGACTGGTCGAGGTCCCCATGGGTACCACCCTGAGAAAAATTATTTATGACATCGGGGGCGGCATTCCGAAAAAGAAAAAGTTTAAAGCGGTTCAAACCGGCGGCCCTTCGGGAGGATGCATCCCTGAACGGTTTCTTGATCTGAGCGTTGATTTTGATGAACTGACCAAAGTGGGATCGATGATGGGTTCCGGCGGGATGATCGTCATGGATCAAGACACCTGCATGGTGGATGTGGCCCGCTATTTTATGGATTTTCTCAAGGAGGAATCCTGCGGTCAGTGCATTCCCTGTCGGGAAGGGATCAAACAGATTCTGGAAATTTTGACGGGGATCTGTGCGGGGCACGGACAGGAGGGTGATATCGAACTCCTTCAGGAGTTAGGAGAGACGATTCAGCGGTTTTCTTTATGCGGCTTGGGGACCTCGGCCCCCAATCCGGTGTTGACCACCATTTTATATTTTCGGGAAGAGTACGAGGCCCACATTCGGGACAAGAAGTGTCCGGCCGGGGTCTGCAAACCGCTTTTCCATTACGAGATCGACGAACGGGCCTGTACCGGCTGCCAGGTCTGTGCGCGTAAATGTCCGAAGGAAGCCATTGCCGGAGAAAAAAAAGGACCGCATCTTCTGGACCAGGGCCTCTGCATAAAATGCGGGATCTGCTATGAAGCCTGCAAGTTCGGGGCAGTGGTTATTCGATAAATACAGGGAATCCCATGATGATAGCCTTCAAGCTCAACGATAAGCCGGTTCAGGGAGAAGCAGGACAGACGATCCTTCAGGTTGCTGAAAAATACGGGGTTAGAATTCCGACGCTCTGTTTTCATAAGGCCCTGGAACCTGCCGGAATGTGCCGTCTCTGTACGGTAGAAATTTTCGACGGCCGAAAAACACGGTTTGTCACCGCCTGTAACTACCCTATTTGGAAAGGGTTGGAGGTCCAGACCGAGACCCCAGCCGTTCGGCAGGGCCGCCAGCTTATCGTGGAATTGCTCCTGGCCCGGTGTTCCGAGGTGCCGCTGCTTCAGAAACTGGCCAAAGAATACGGCCTGGAGGCCTCGCGATTTAAAGAAGAGACGGACACCTGTATTCTCTGCGGACTGTGCGTTCGGATGTGCGAAAAAATTGGGAATAGCGCCATCAGCCTGACCGGGCGGGGTCTGGGCATGAAAGTGGATACCCCCTTTCATCTTCAGACCGATATGTGCCTGGCCTGTGGCGCCTGTGCTTCGGTTTGCCCTACTGGCCATATTTCCATCGAAAAAATTCGGCAGCAGGTAACCAAACTCGAAACCGCCCTGATCCCTTCGGAATTCAATATGGGATTAGGCAGTCGAAAGCCTATTTATATTCCCTTTCCCCAGGCCGTTCCCAATACACCGACCATTGATCCCCAGACCTGTCTGCACTTTAAGACCGGCGGCTGCCAAGTCTGTACGGAATTTTGTGAAAGCCAGGCGATTAATCATTCCCAGAAAGATGAGATCGTCGAATTGGAAGTCGGCGCGATCATTCTGTCTCCGGGTTTTGAGACCTTCAACGCCGACCTGAAGCCGGAATTCGGTCATGGTCGGTATCCGAATGTCCTGACCAGTCTGGAATATGAACGCCTCCTATCCGCCGGCGGTCCCTTTCAAGGACATATCGCTCGGCCCTCGGATCAAAAGGAACCGCTAAAAATCGCCTGGATCCAATGCGTCGGGTCCCGCGACGCCTCCATCGGGAACGATTATTGTTCTTATGTCTGCTGCATGTATGCCACCAAACAGGCGGTCATATCCAAAGAACATATTCCCGCCGTGGAACCCACCATCTTTTTTATTGATATCCGGGCCCAAGGGAAGGGTTTTGACCGCTATTATGAACGGGCGAAACAGGATCAAGGCGTTCGCTATGTCCGAAGTCATATTTCCCGGGTTACGGAAAACCCCCGGACTCATGATTTACAGATAGCGTATATCGACGAGCAGGATGCCTTCCAGACCGAGACCTTTGATCTGGTGATTCTTTCGGTGGGCCTGAAGCCGCACTCCGAGGCCTTGGCCCTGGCCAAGACCCTGGGTGTGCAAATCGACCGGTTTGGTTTTTGTCAGACCCCGGAATTTAATATTGTCGGTACCTCCCAACCGGGGATCTTTGTCAGCGGGGTCTTTCAAAATCCCAAGGATATCCCCGAGACCGTTACCCAGGCCAGCGGAGCGGCCGCCGAAGCGGCGGCCCTGCTCTCCGAGGCGCGGGGGACTCAAATTTCAGAGATGGTTTTTCCGGAGGAACGGGGCGTCCAGGGGGAAGAACCCCGGATCGGGGTCCTGATCTGCCACTGCGGGATCAACATCGCCGGGATCGTGGACGTGGAGAAGGTCACCGAATATGCTAAAACGCTGCCGGGGGTGGTTTACGCCGACCACTTTCTCTTTACCTGTTCCACGGACAGTCAGGATAGGATGCAGCAGGTCATTCAGGAAGAGGGTCTGAATCGGGTAATCGTCGCCTCCTGTTCCCCCCGGACCCATGAAGGCCTTTTCCAGGAGACCCTGCGCAAGGCCGGCTTGAACAAGTACCTCTTTGAGATGGCCAACATCCGGGACCAGTGTTCCTGGGTCCACCAGGCCGATCCGGAGATAGCCACGGAAAAAGCCCAGGACCTGGTGCGCATGTCCGTGGCCCGGGCCCAGCTCCTCGAACCGTTGTACGAGATCCCTTTTCAGGTGAATCAGAAAGCCTTGGTGGTCGGAGGCGGGGTGGCCGGGATGACCGCGGCCCTCAATCTGGCCGATCAGGGATTTGAAACCTATTTGGTCGAAAAAAGTGATCGGCTGGGAGGCAATGCCCTTCGTCTGGCCTTCACGCTGGAGGGGTTTGATGTCAACGAATACCTGCAACGACTGATCGGCCAGATACAAGACCACCCCAAGGTACGCCTCCTGACCCAAACGAAGCTGCTGGACGTCCAAGGACACATCGGGAAGTTCAAAAGTAATATAGAACACCAGGGCCAAAAAGATGTTTTGGAATACGGTGCGGTAGTGGTCGCTACCGGCGGCAGCGAGTATACACCGGAGGAATACGCCTATGGTCAGGATCCTCGGGTGCAGACGCAGTTGGAACTTCACCAGTGGTTAAGCCGAGAACCGGAAATGGTTTCCCAGGTCAAACAAGTGGTCATGATCCAGTGCGTGGGTTCCCGGGAGGAAGCGCATCCCTATTGCAGCCGGGTCTGCTGTTCCACGGCCGTGGCCAATGCCCTGAAAATAAAAGAGCTCAGCCCCCGGACCGAGGTGATCGTCCTCTATCGGGATATGCGCACCTATGGACAGAAGGAACTGTTTTACAAAAAGGCCCGAGAGGCCGGGGTGCGCTTTGTTCGCTTTGAACCGGAGGCCAAACCGGAGGTAACGGTTGAAGAGGGGAAGCTGGAGGTCAAGGTCCTGGATCAAAACCTGAAGATCGGAATTGTTTTTCGTCCGGACCGCCTGGTCCTTTCGGCCGCTGTCCGACCGGCCCCGGAAGCCAAAGGCTTCGCTTCCCTTTTGAAACTGCCGCTGGATGCCGACGGTTTTTTCCTGGAGGCCCACATCAAACTGAGGCCTCTGGATTTTGCCAATGCCGGTATGTTTCTTTGCGGTTTAGGGCATGGCCCCAAGTCCCTGGAAGAGAGTATCTCCCAGGCCAAGGGGGCCGCGGCCCGGGCCGCCACGGTCCTGGCCCAGGAACAAATCAGCGTCGGGGGCCAGGTGGCCGTAGTAGACCAGGAGCGCTGTATCGTCTGCCTGACCTGCGTGCGCACCTGTCCCTTCGGCGTACCCCAGGTGAATGAAGAGGGGATGATCGAGATCAATCCGGCCGCCTGTCAGGGCTGCGGAAACTGCGCCAGCGCCTGTCCCCGCAAGCTGATTCAGGTTCAAAACCAGCGGGATGACCAGATCATGGCCAAAGAAACGGCCTTGTTCGAATGGGGAGGAACGGCCAGGAGCTGGGGCAGCGTTTTCCCGGAAGCCTGAAAAAGGCCTTTGATAGCCACTTGAACCCCAAAGGGGAGGAAAAACTTTTATGCAAAACGGCGCTCTTAATCCCAGGCCCGGCTATGAACCAAAGATCATCGCCATGGTCTGTACTTACTGTACCTATACCGCCGCCGACATGGCCGGATCCATGCGCCTCCAGTATCCGCACAATGTCCGGATTGTCAAGTTGCTCTGTACCGGCAAGGTAGACGTCATTCATCTGCTGAAAACCTTTGAAGCCGGCGCGGACGCCATCCTGGTCGGAGGCTGAGAAATCGGCGACTGCCATTTCCTGGAAGGAAATCTCAGAGCGAAAGAAAGAGTGGCCTATACCCAACAACTGCTGGATGAAATCGGTCTGGATGGCCGTCGGCTGGAGATGTATCACATCGGGGCCTCCGATGCCCCCAACTGGGCCAGGGCCGTCCGAGAAATGACCGAACGGGCCCTGTCGCTGGGGCCGAATCCGATTCGGAAAAGGATGATGGAATGTGGATCGATGCCCCGACCCCTGACGGTCGTTGAGGCCCAACAGGCCAAGGACTAACTGAAGGAGTGCACTATGATCGTTGCCGAGAGAAAACCATTTGCTGAGATTGAGGCCATGCTGGCCCCTTATAAGAAAGTGCTGATCGCCGGCTGCGGCACCTGTGTGGCCGTTTGCCTGACCGGCGGGGAAAAGGAAGTCGGTTTGCTGGCCGCCGAGTTGTCCATTGCCTCCCAGATCAAAGGACGATCCCTGATGATCGGCGAGGCCACCGTCGAGCGACAGTGTGACCGGGAATTTCTAAGCGAACTGAAAGATCCGATCGAGGACTGCGAGGCCGTTCTTTCTCTGGCCTGCGGGGCGGGCATTCAATTTTTGGCTGAAATGTACGACCAGAAACCGGTATTTCCGGGGGTGGATACCACCTTCATTGGGGTGAATGAGGAGGTCGGATTCTGGACCGAACGCTGCCGGGCCTGCCACGAGTGCGTCCTGGATGTGACCGGGGGGATTTGCCCCAAGACCATCTGCGCCAAGGGATTGCTCAACGGTCCCTGCGGAGGAACCGTTCGGGGGAAATGCGAAGTGGATACGGAGAAGCCCTGCGCCTGGACCTTGATCTACCAGCGTTTGGAAAAAACCGGCCGCCTGGACCAAATCCGTCGGACCCTGGAGCCCGGCCGTTATGATCGCCGGACGACTCCGGCCTATCAAACCCACGCCGCCTACAAGAGGAGATTTGAATCCCATGCCTAAGTCATTCCAGGAAGCCCTGAAGTCCGGAAAATTTTTGGTGACGGTGGAGCTCGATCCCCCCAAGGGGGTGGAGTCCGGGGAGTTGGTCCGGCAGGTGCAAACCCTCAAAGACCGGGTGGACGGCATTAACCTCTCGGACAATCGCGGGGGCGTCATGCGGATGAGCGCCCTGGCCGCCTGCCTTCTGACCAAACAGGCCGGCGGGGAACCGATACTCAATCTGGCCTGTCGCGATAAAAACCGGATCGCCCTGGCCTCCGAGGCTCTGGGGGCGGCCGGCCTGGGGATCTTCAACATCCTCTGTATGACCGGGGACCATACCACCCATGGCGATCATAAGGAAAGCAAGCCGGTGTATGATCTGGATTCGGTCCAGGCCCTGAAAATGCTCAAAGGAATGATGGGCGGGAAAGACCTGAACGACAACGCCCTGATCGGCGCCCCGACGTATTGCCTGGGCGGCGTGGTTACGCCCGAGGCTGACCCGCCGGAACCGCAATTGTTGAAGTTTACTAAAAAGGCGGAAATCGGGCTGGATTTTTTTCAAAGCCAGGCCGTCTTTGAACTCGACCGGCTTAAGGAGTTCATTCACTATGCCCGAAAGTTTGAGGCCAAAGTGATCATCGGTGTTCGTCTGCTCACCTGGGAGGAAATAACCGGCTACCGGGACGGCTCTTTGCCTGGTGTGCTGGTGCCGGCGTCCTTGATTGACCCGCTTCGCCAGGCCGGCGAAAGCGAAGGCCCCCAAAGGGCCCTGGAGTTGACGGTCAATCTAATCAAAGAAATCAAGGCGCAGAACCTGGGGGACGGCGTCCACCTGATGGCCATGGGGCAGGAACATCGACTACCAGAGATCATGACGAAAGCAGGGATTTCGTAAGAACGGAGGATTCTTTTGACGGCACCATCGCAACCCGATCATAAAGACTTAAAAAGAGTGTTGATCATTGGCGGCGGGATCGCCGGCCTTTCCTGCGCCGACCATTTGAGCAGGATGGGACTTTCCGTAACGGTAGTGGAAAAAAATCCCTCCATCGGGGGCCAGGCCCTGAATTTTTTCTGCAAGGCCACCGAGACCTGTGAAAAATGCAACTACTGCCTGGTGGAAGAGCGGTTGACCGAGGTGGTCCGGCAACCCGGGATCGAAATCCTGACTCGGGCCAGGCTGCAGCAAGCCGAACCCTTGAGCGCCGGGGGGTTCATGGTAACCATCGATCAGGAGGCCGCCTTTATCGATCCCGAGCGTTGCAACAATTGCGGCCATTGCTACGAGGTCTGCCCGGCGGTGGACGATGGGGCTATCGTCAAAGGCCTTCCTTCCTCGGTAACCCATCCCTTGTATTCCATTCAACGGGCCCACTGCCTTTATTTTAAAGACCCTCACGCCCGGCTTTGTCAGGAGAATTGTCCGGAGCAGGCGATTGACCTGGATCGTCCGCCCGTGGCCCATCGGTTTCCGGTCCAGTCTCTGGTAGTGGCGACCGGCTATACCCCTTTTGATCCCCGGGATAAACCTCGGTTGGGGTACGGAATCCTCCCCAATGTGATTACCGCCCTGGAATTGGAACGGATGATCCGGCTGGAAGGGGATGTCCGCCGCCCATCGGACGGACGGAGACCGGAGCGTCTGGCCTTCATCCAGTGTGTGGGCTCCAGGGATTTGACCCTGGATCATCCCTTCTGTTCCCGGGTCTGCTGCGGTTACGCCCTGCGCATGGGCAAGGCCCTGAAGCATCGCTGGCCGGAAATGGACCCCTATGTCTTCTACATGGACCTCCAGAACTTCGGAAAGGATTTTATCCCCGCTTACGAGGAGGCCAAAGACAGCCTGACCCTGATTCGGGGCATACCGGGCAGCATCAATCCCGCCGCGGATGACCGGATCGCCCTGGGCTATCAGCCGGAAGGCGGGGGGCCGCCCCGGGAAGAGGTTTTTGACCTGTTGGTCCTCTCCGTCGGCCTCATGCCTTCAGCGGAAAATGAACAGTGGGCCAAATGGTTCCAGCTTCCCCGAACAGTGGACGGATTCTTAAAGGATCATCCCGAAGAGGGGATTTTTACGGTGGGCACGGTGACCGGTCCCATGGATATCGCTCAATCCGCTGCCGACGGTGGCCGAGCGGCCCGTATGGTGGCCGATTATTTAGGAGTGTTTCCATGCTAGATGTAGAACCGAAGATCGGCGTCTTTCTTTACCATAAAGAAAAGAGAATGCCGGATACACCGGGCAGCGAGGATTTAAAAATGCTGGCCGGTTCCTTCCCCGGGGTGAAGGTCGTGGAGGACCTGTTCGAAGACCACTGGGAGGCCAGCGCCGGACGGCTGGAGCAGGAGATCCGAACCCATGATCTGTCCCGGCTGGTCTTTGTCTCCGACCGGGGGTCGAACCGATCCGGCTTTTTCCAAAAGGAGGCGACCCGCCTGGGCCTTCATCCCGATCAAGTGTTCATGGTGAATGTGCGACCGGTTTTCAGGGGGACCGCAGCGGAACCGGAACTGGTCCGGGAACGATCCATCCTTTTACTGAAACAGGCCCTCCTGCGGTTGCCATCCGCCGAGACCCCGATCCGGGAACAGGTGGAAACCATTCCCCGCCTGTTGATTTTAGGAAGCGGGCCGATGGGACGGCTGGCCGCCAGGGAAACCGTCCGGCTCGGATATGAGGCGCTGGTCCTGGTGGACGGCAAGGAATCCGACCGGGACGGGTATTATGATCAGGTCTCCGGGGTGGAGGGGGAGGACGGATCCCTCTCCGAATTGACCGCCCTGCCGGGGTTTCGCCTGGTGAGCGAGGTCAAACTCCTCAGCCTGGAAGGTCAGGTCGGGCGTTTTACGGTTCGCTACCTGGATGGGGAAGACCGGATTCAGGAAGAAGCGGTGGGGGCTGTCCTGGTCGCCCTGGCGCCGGAAGTGAAGCCCAATTTTGAAGCCTTCGGCCTGAAACCCTCCCGCCGGGTCCTTTCCTTGGACCAACTGGAAACCCTGTTACGTTCACCGGAGTACCGGGAAAAATTGATTCCCCAGGGAGAGCAGACCGAGATCGTTTTCCTGTCGGGTCTGGCGTCCGAGTCCGGTCCTCCGGTGCTGGCCAGGGCCCTGAGTAACGCCCGAAAAGTCCAGGGGCTGGAAAATACCCAGGTCTATTTCCTGTCGGGAAACCTGAAGGTGGCCGCTGAGGGTTTGGAGCGGGAGTCAACCCGGGCCCGTGAGGAAGGGGTCATTTTCTTCCGCTTCACCGGTCATCTTCCGGTCGTGAAAGCGACGGAGGCCGATCTCCAGGTGGAGTTTTTCGATGAGATCATCGACCGCACGCTGATCTTAAAACCGCAGGTCATCGTGGTGGAGGAAGACCTGCTTCCCCACCCCTGGCTGAAGGAACTCTCCCCTATCCTGGAGACGCCGCTGGATCAAAAGGGATTTATGGCTCCGGATCAGGTTTACGCCCTGCCGGTCCGGGCCCCCCGCCCGGGAATTTATGTAGTGGGCGGCAGCCGTCGGCCTTTCGCCGACCCGGAGGAAATACGGGCCGAAGTGGAGGAAGCGGTCCTGTCCGCCGCGGCATTGATCGGCCGGGGGATTCAAGAGGTGGAGTCGCGGGTTCGAGTCGACCGCAAGAAGTGCACCATTTGTCTGACGTGCGTCCGATCCTGTCCCCATCAGGCCATGCATTTCGTCCTTCGCCGGCCTCAGGCCCATCCCTTGGCCTGCCAGGTCTGCGGGGTCTGCGCGGCCGAATGTCCCATGGATGCCATCCAGATCAAGGATTTCCATGATTCCGTCGTACTCCGGGAGATCTCCGGGAATTTTACGGACCGGAAATTCGACACGATCGTGCCGCAGGTGGTGGCCTTCTGTTGCCAGAATTCAGCGGATAAGACCCTGCAGCAGGCCCTGTTGTTCCGGGAACCGCTGCCCATCGGGTTTGAGTTCATCAAGGTCCCCTGCGCCGGGAAGATCGATCCGGATCACGTGCTGCACGCTTTTCGGGAAGGGGCCGACGGAGTAGTGGTCCTGGCCTGTCCGATCGAGGGCTGCAAATCCTTTGAAGGAAACAAAAAGGCCCTGGAACGGGTGGAGTATCTTCGGGAGGTCCTGTCCGAGCTGGGTCTGGAGCCGGAACGGATCCAGTTCGAAACCGTCGGCCCGGGCATGCTGGCCCAACTGCTCAAAACCTGCCAGACGGTGGAGGAGAGGATCCGCCAGTTGGGGATCAGCCCGGTCCGCCGAGCCAAGGGGATCCAGCGGATTTACGATCGGTTCACCTTCCCGGTGGATTCGAAGACCTTTGTAATCTAAAAAACCGCGCCCTGAGTTTGCGGTTTTTTAGTGAGGCGGCTATGCGGTTCGAATGGCGGAACAGATCGATGTCCGAAGGCGCCGGAAGGATGCAGGTTCGGCTGGAGGCTGTCCTGATCGGTTGCCGTCCGGGGGCCAAGACCGCCGCGGAAGAAGATTGTTTCCTGCTCGGGACCCTGGATGAACGCTTCCTCTCCGTCCGGGAATTCGACCTCCAGTCTTTTCAATTCGGTCTTTTCTGGAAAGAGGTCAGCGGCCATCTGGACGATCTCCGGTTGGATCCGGAGGTCCGGGAGGACCTGGAACGCCGGATAGAAGAGAAGATCTGTAAACCTCCCGAAGATTGGGCCCTCTGGCCGAAAAAGTGTTCGCTAGCCTGCCGGTTGAAGCACTAAAATCCAGCAAGAAAAGAAAAGCAGGAGGGGAGAATTTATGTCCGGAGGAATGGCCTTCAGAAAGGATTGCGAGGAGTGTGGGCGGAGTTTTTTAACCCCGGATAAGAAGGCAAAAATATGCCAACGATGTGCCGGCAAGGGCCAACCAAGGCCCCAATCGGAAACGGTCCCCCAAAAAGAGCCCTCGCCAAAAGCAGCGGGGAAAACAAAACAATCCATCGTAAAAAGTCCAGCCTCCGGGCCGATTGATATTCCAAGGTCCGAGGTTTCAAGGGAGATCGAAAGCCAGGGAAGCGAGGAGAAGGTACAGCCGGCGCCCAAAGAAAAAACCGGCAAACAGGGAGAACCTCCAACCCCCGATCGGAAGAGGGAAGAAATCGAGCTGACCCCGGCGCAGATTCAGGAAATCGTGGACCGATATCAAATCTATGTTCAGGGTCTGGAGAGGCCAGCGCACGGAAGGCGAAAGACCATCGCCGCCGATATGGGAATTCCATCCCGGAGCGTTGTCCTGGCCCTGAGGCAGTGGAATCAACAGCAGGCCCAAGTAGAGGATTTGACCCGGGAAGAGCGTTTCACCATCGAAAAGGCCTATTTTTCTCGTCTGGAAGGAAAAAATTCCTTCTCGGAAATCCAAGACCAGATCGTCTCAAGAGACCGGCTTGAACCCCTGGGTGGTCTCCCGCTATCTGGACCTTCTTCATGACGGGGAGAAGAAGTGCGAAACGTCTCCCATGTAACTTCGGAACAGGAAACCGCCGTCCTGAATGAGTACCGGAAATACCTGTCGGCCTCCGGTCCCCCATCTTCTGCTCTTCACCCGCTGATTGCTGAACGAACCGGGGTTTTGCCCAAGCAAGTTTACAGGGTCCTGCTCTCCTACCGCTTAAGCCGTTTCCGCGAGAAATGGGGTTGAAAAGGGCAGCTTTTTTCACCAGTGCCGGCGAAATCCAGGCCGATTATTTTTCCGCCTAACCTTAACTTGGGGAGGATGAATGAAACTCAAAGGTTCTGCTTCGTAATCAAGGAGCAGGGCTTTTTTATTTTCAACGACGGACTGGTGAGGTGGACGCGAAACTCGGGTCCGTCAAGCCAGAAGGTTTAATGATCTTTTTGATTGATAAGTATCATTTATTGGGCGAAAAGGATACTTGAGTATCATCCAACTCAGGGCGCGATGCCTCGGACGATTCGAATGCTGGGGCTTTGGCAGCGATAGCGATTCAATCTTAACGGAGCCCGATTTAAAATTTATTATTAACCCTAAGGGTTATTTTTTTATTGACATTAGACGGGCGCGATGTTAATTTCTTTTAGAAGGAAACAAGATCAAAAAACCTTTTCGAGTGAAAAAGCTTTGATTAAGGTCTTTGGCCAAGAACAGGCCAGGAAAATTACCCGGCGTCTGTCTGAAATTCAGGCCGCCGATAACCTTGAAATACTACGCACCCTCCCGCAAGCCCGAGCCCATGAGTTAACCGGAAACCGTAAGGGCCAGATTTCTCTCGATGTAAAGCAGCCATACCGGCTGATCATTCTTCCAGATTATGAAGATTGTCCTCGGAAAGAGGACGGTGGCCTAAACTGGAAAAAAATCACCAAAGTCAAGATATTAGGAATTGAGGATACGCATGAATAGGAATGCCGACCAATCATTTCAACCGGACTATGCCGTTCCTCCCGGTGAAACTCTGAAAGAAACGCTGGAAACGATCGGCATGAGCCAGGCGGAGTTGGCGGAGAGGACAGGCCGCCCCAAAAAGACCGTTAATGAGATCATCATGGGGAAAGCAGCTATAACCTCGGAAACGGCCCTCCAATTGGAAAGGGTGCTGGGTGTCCCGGCTTCTTTCTGGAACAACCTGGAGCGCAACTATCAAGAAAGGCAGGCCCGGCTTAGAGAAGACCATTATCTGGAAAAACAGGCTAATTGGCTAAAGGGGTTTCCTCTGGCGGCCATGGTAAAAATGGGCTGGTTGTCAAAGGAGGATAACCCGATTAAGAGAGTACGGGACCTTTTGACTTTTTTTGGAGTAGCCGGCGTTAACGAATGGAAGGCAATATGGGAAAACCCTCAAGCGGCCTACCGCAATTCAAAGGCCTTTCAAAGTAATCCGGCCGCCGTGGCCGCCTGGTTGCGCCGGGGAGAGATTGAAGGGCAAAAGGTTGACTGCCAATCTTTTCAACCGCGTTCTTTCCTGAAGGCTTTACAAAAAATACGGACCTTGACTCAAAAGGGTCCCGAGGTGTTTGAACCGGCCATGAAGGAACTTTGCGCGGGAAGCGGCGTGGCCGTGGTCTTCATCCCGGAACTCCCGGGAACACGCCTTTATGGAGCCACTCGCTGGCTGAAACCTTCGAAGGCCCTCATCCAGCTCAGTTTGCGCGGAAAAAGTGACGATCATCTCTGGTTCACCTTTTTTCATGAAGCCGGTCATATTCTGCTTCATGGGAAAAAAGAAGTCTATATCGAGGCCTCAGGGGATGGTCACCGAGAACCTGAAAGGATTTCCAAGGAAAAAGAGGCCGATCTTTTTTCCCAGGAAATGTTAATTCCCAAGGAAGCCTATAAAAATTTCATAACCGGCAACGACTTCAGCCCGGATACGATTTTACGATTTGCAGAACAGATAGACATTGCCCCCGGAATTATTGTAGGACGGCTTCAACATGAAAATATTATTTCCTTTTCACAAGGCAATAAACTCAAGAATCGGATTCGATTTTCCAAATTCAAAGCAGTAAAGAACTAGGAAATCATCATGAAGGCTTTAAATTGCCCCCGAGGGCATGACCGGATGAAACTCCTGAAAATTACCAAGACCGTCAGCTTTCGGGGAATGGAGATTCCCTCCCAGGTTGAGGCCTATGTCTGCCCGGAATGCGGAATGGAGGCCGGAACGGCTAAAACCGCCGGACCCATTCAACAGGATTTGGCCGATGCCTTCCGAAAGCGGACCGGACTTCTTACCGGCGACGAGATTAAAACGTTACGCAAAAAAAGAGGGTTGACCCAACAGGCCTTGGCAGACATCCTAAAGATCGGAGTGGCCAGTATTAAACGATGGGAAACCGGGCTGATCCAGAGCAAGTCCCTGGACCACGCCCTTCGCCTTCACCTGATAGGACACCGTTTGAGAGACGATTTTTCGGGAAACCGAACCTTTTTCTATCCCGCGGACCAAATTAGTTTTAACCACTTTTGAAAACAAATTAGGAAGGCCGCTTCTCAGAAAAACAGACCGAATGCTTTATGCAGCCAAATACCTCTGGTATGCGGATATGCTGGCCTTCCGCGATCTGGGGACCAGCATGACCGGGGCCGGTTATGCCGCTCTGCCTTTGGGGCCACAGCTCAACAACTACCGGGACTTGGTGGAAGAGATTAAAAAAGCGGATGATTCCGAGGCCGAACCCCTTGCCCAGAAAGAACTGTTGATTATCGAGAAGATCGTCAAGACCTTCCCCGATGAACGCCAGGTTTATAAAGCGGCTCACCGAGAGAAGGTCTGGCAGGATAAACCGGTTGGATCGGCCATCTTCTTTTCCGAGGCAAAGAGATTAAGCGAGATATAATACTGTCTTCCTTGGCCAACAATCTTAATCGAAAGGTCAATCCATGAAGCATTCCGATTTTGGTCTATTCGGAGTGTATAAGAAGAAGGAATGTGACGATTAATATTCCACCTTGGCAAAAAAAGAACTTTTAATCCCATGAAAGAGCCAGGATAACTATAAACAGAGAAGCTCCATTGAAATAAAGAAGAGTCCCACGGAATACCTTTGGTAAACATATGGGAAAAAAAAAGCCTTTTTGGATCTTGGATACTGCGTTATAGATCTGGATAGAACAGTTCGTTTCGTAAGACAGGACTTGAAAGATGATTGGTTCCTTGACCCCTTGCTATTCGAGGATCGGTTAAACACAAGTGATATTGTTTGGTATTTTCATAGCAACATAGAAACGAACAATGGTGTATATCAGCCTATCAAAAAGTTAGTGGCAAATGTTCCCAAAAAAGGGGCCACGCTAAGATATTCCCTCGAAACCTGTTTCTACGACAGAGTTGCTTATCATGCCTTTGGTGAGATCCTCATCGAACACTTTGACGCGGTAATTCCTCGGCGTGTCTTGAGCCATCGCTTGGATGAGATCTCCTACCGAAAAGGCAAGCCCAAAAGTTTGTTCCTACCCCCAATAGAACAATGGACCAAATTCCGAGAATTTGTACGGGTAGATTCAGCTAACAAGACGGTCCTTGAAACCGATATACAGAATTATTTCGAAAGTATCCGAATTGCCGATTTGAAAGCGACATTATTTCAGTGCCTAAGTGAGGTGGACGGGTCCGCTAAAGGAAAAGCCAAATTAAGGTTCTGCATAGAATCGATATGCCGCTGTGTAGAGGTTTGGTCGTACAATGGAGTGAATGGACTCCCTCAAAATAGAGATATTTCATCCTTTTTGGCTAGCATATATCTTCGCCCCCTAGACCTGTTTATGTTAAGGGGAAAATTCGATTATTATAGATACGTTGACGATATCAGAGTGATTTGTGAAGACAAATACGATGCCAGAAATATATTGAAACAGCTTATAAATGAACTGAGGAAGATTGGTCTAAATGTTAATGGTTCTAAGACAAAAATTATTGAACCTGGCCAACCGGGTCATCCCGCAACCACCTCCAATCAATTTGACCTCGAAAGAATCGACTCATTGCTAAATAGTAAGAAGAAACCGTTGGTTGCGATGGCCTTCAAGGAAGTTCGTGACGGGCTACTTAGTGCAATTAGAGAAGAGAGAGTGTCAGATAGAGAATTTCGCTTCTTTGTCAATAGAATTGGACGATTGGCATTATGTAAAGACATAGCAAAGCCAGCGAATTTCTTCAAAGATATTACAGGGGCTATCCTTGATTGTATACCAGAGTGGCCCCATATTTCCGACCAATTCTATTCTTATCTGGTCGCTGTCAACTTGGAGAACAGTGAGTTGAAGCTACTGCGGAATTTTCAATTGGACACTAAGAAAGCAATTTATGGTTGGCAAAACTATTTGTTGTGGAAGGTATTTGCTTATTATCGATTTTGTGATTCAGAATTAATTCAGCACGCCAAGAATGTTGTTAATACGACTTCCAGTCATGCTGATAAGGCCGGCGCAATCTTGTATTTAGGTTGCTGCGGTGACAAAACTTCCAGAGATTGGATTGTTGAAAAATTTCCGAATTTTGACAATTTCTTCTTACAGAGGCATGCTCTAATTGCTATCCAGGAAGTAGAATATCAAACGGTTAAGGAGAAAGTTCAAGCGCATATAAAAGCAGAGTCAGTGGGTATGTTTAGGACTCTCAGCAAGTTTGCAACCCCAAAATACATCGAACCTCCGAGAGAAATCAGATATTATGATCTGATTAGAGAGGTGTCATTTTATGTCTGAATCCTTGTTCATGATTTGCTTGAGACATCCGCTTGAAGAAAAACCATATGTACTAATGAAGGTAGGAAATCGAGTCTTCTATAGCAGATATGTCAGAAGTATCCTAAGGTACTCAGAAATAGTAGCATATAATTTTGAAGAATGTATAGATCAATTAAGAGACTTAAAACCAAGCCGGTTACCTAAGGTCGTTGATATAGTGACGGCAAAAAAACTTCTGACTGGGCGTCCTAAATCCGATTATAAGGTGGGCAATGAACCGTGGATTCTTAAGGGGATCATTCGGGAATTTGTTTCTAGGGAAACGCTAATGTGGTTACACAAAATTAACCAGTTAGAGGTCGTTTCATTGGATACGGATGAGAATTTTCTTAAAAATATTGCTGATCTGCTTAATGGGTTTAATAGTGCCTGGGCAGCAATTGAAAAAGACTTGAATTTAAAAGATGAAAAAGGAAGATTTACTCAGGTGGAGGTCCCGATTTACAATCTATTCTTGCGTACGCAACTTGACGGACTGGTTCTTTCCCAGGATAGACTCATTGACAAACTTTTGGATCTGAAAACGACACGTTTTTCATCAATCAAGAGACTTGAACTCGACTACAATTTTGTAAGTCAGAAGATAATTTCCAATATGAAATGGGAAGACGTTAGGGATTACACTTCTCTTACTGATATTAGTACCGAGATGGATTATGATTTTTGGGAATTCACTGAAATCTACTCTGAATACGATGATTTTTTGAAATGTTTACTTGTGGCAAAAAATGCGTCCATGGATTACTCGACACTATTAAAATACTCCGTTAGCGCCTATAAGTACATTTATCCCGAGTTTGATGTTTTAGGAACGGTGACAGGCAGAATCTTGGTCACGAAGCCGGGCATTCAGTATCTAAAAAAAACCTGTCGCGCCATATTCACTCCTAGAGAAGGTAAGATTTATATATATGCCGATTTTGACCAGTTTGAGCCTGGGATAATTGCATCATTTTCCAAGGACCCGAAACTAATAAATTTGTACAATAAGGGTGATGTGTATAGTGAATTGAGTATCCTTCTGTTTGGAACGAAGAATAAACGCAAAATAGCGAAAACTATTTTTTTGGCCTTCTTATATGGTATTTCAAAGGAAAGACTTGGGAAACTTATTGTCAATCTCACCGGCCAGGACGAAATCAAGGCCCAAGGTCTTAAATTCTTTAGCGAATTTAAATCGCTTGCTGCTTGGAAAGACCAGGTTTGCAATGAGGCTAAAGAGAAGGGCTATACCGCTACAATCTCGGGGAATAGAAGGTACTTAAGAGAAAAGGGAGAAATAACAGAAAAAGAAAAGCGATGGGTGCCAAATCAGATAATACAGGGAACAGCGTCTTATATTTTCAAGATATCACTTCTCACTCTGAGCGAATCGATGAATGATGTCGGCTTCTTGATACCTATGCATGATGCAATTTTGTTAGAGGTCCCCATGCAGAAAGAAAAGCAAGTTCGGGTAAGAGTAGAACGTGTCTTTAAAGAAGTTTTTGCAATATATGTCCCCAAATTAGGCCGGGCGTTTCATTCGATCAATTTGCCATTTGATTATACTAAACGTGAAAGGGTGACGTTGTTCCGGCGGTGCATAAATTACTACGTGTTGAGTGCCACGACATCGTGGACGGATTTTCGTGCCACGACATCGTGGACACTCAGTTATTAGCGTAATTAGTAATCGAACATTACCTCGATTCTGTTTTGTCCAGGTAGAGCTTTCAATTTCTGTTCTTTGACATCGATCGTAGCCACCACGTATTCATGCTCCAGCTCGGGGGGAACGGGAAGAGTTCACCAAAGATGTTTAACTTCAGATCTCTGCGGATCAGGCGGACCACATGGTATCGTCCGTTTTCTGGCTTTTTAAGCCGGTGCCGAGGAGGTTGTTCCTGTTTGGAAACCTCAAACGCGATTAGCCGCCTCCAACGCTTTCAAGGGCGTTTTCCCGCCGAGTTTGCTATATCGGTAGCTGCTGTTGTGCCGCTGCTCAAAGGCCAGCGATCCGGAGAGCATCTCCGGATTTGCCATGGTGACCTTGGAGGAAACTTTGTTGGTAACGGTCGTTGAACTTTTCGATGATCCCGTTTCGCCATGGTTCGGCCATGGGGATAAACCATGGCTCGACTCCGTTGTGCAGGCACAGCCGGATAAGCGGCCCCATGCCACGGGGATGGGTCGGACTGCCAAAGAAGGACATTGCGTTGTCGATCTGGAGGTTGTCCGGTATTCCCAGACGCTTCCAGATCGCCCAGATACCGTCTATGATCTGCTGGCCGGCCTTGGAGAGCGACGGGTGTAGTCCGCAACGGACCGTGGCCGTATCGACGATATTGAGGCTGTAGAAGCGAACGGGCCCTTTCAGATAACACGGGCCGACCAGATCAGCCTGATGGGTCTGGTTCGGCAACAGCGACGGCAGCTTGGGATATGGTGTTCCTTTGGCTTCATATTGCCCTGTACGTCGATGAGTCAGCCCCTGCATTGAGAATGCGGTTTATGGTGCGGAGCGAGGGAAGCGGCTTAACACCAAGATCTTCCATTTCCCACAGGATGGCCTGCGCACCGCAAAATAAATCTTGGTTGTAAAGATTGAAACGCACCAGCTTGACGATCTCCTCAATTTCTGGCGGTGTGTGTCGGATTGTTGAGGGGACGTCGAGACCGGTTTTCGACCCAGAAAGGATCGTCTTCAAGATACCGCTTGACCCACTTATACAGCCATGCTTTCGATCTACCGAAGCGAAACACAGATTGATTCGGGCTTCTCACCATAGAGAAAACGTCGTACCGCCCAGGTCCGTTGTTAACTCCACTTCATCCTTCATGAACACCTCCATTTTGGTTTCGGTGTTCATGATTATGACCGAGTGGCTATTCGATTGTCAGAGAACTTTGTCTACGATGTGCTGGCACACTATTGTGTCTACGATGTCATGGCACTTAACAACTAAGCAATACAATGCCGCCATGTTGGCCGAGGCCCTCTGTAAACTGGAGGGGTTTGTCTATGCCCGGAGCGAAGCTATCTATTGGCAGCACGGCCATTCCACGGAAAGGGAGATTATATTTACGTAACCACCCAGAACCTGAGCCATGACCAGCTTCAGGGCTTAAACGATGAAGTGGGCCAAAGCCGATCCCTGCTGGTTTTTTGTTCGGCCTTTCGGGGGAAGTCCGACCGTTTCCCCAATCTGACGATCAAAATGATTCCCAATGCCGTCTTAAAACGCTGCGAATGGGGACATGACGATTACAGCCTCCGGGTGGAAAATCTGCCCAAGGCCCGCCCAAACCGGGGCAGTTGCCCCTTTTTGGGCGAGGAGATAGAGCCGTGAAAGAATCGCCGACAAAGCTGCCTGAAAACAAAAAGGCACCGCTATATGAACGCATCCGACAGATTCTGGAGTCGGCCCGGACGAATGTGTCCCGCACGGTCAACACCACCCAGGTGGTGTCCAACTGGCTAATCGGCCGGGAGATCGTTGAGGAAGAGCAGCAGGGCAAACGAAGAGCGGGTTACGGGGAAAATCTTCTAATAGATTTGGCTGAACGGTTAGGAAAAGAATTTGGAAAAGGTTGGTCAGTAAGAAACCTCGAATATTGCCGCAAGTTTTACCTGGAGTAAGATGCTTTACTGGGTGGACAAAAATCGAACGCACTGCGTTCGATTTCTTCGAACTTTTCTGACTATTTCAATTCGAACGCAACGAGTTCGAAATTCGAAGCAAAGGCTCCCGGGAAAAAGGTTTTGAACGATCCACAGGGAGATTCCCCAATACCAGCTTCAACTCTTCCAATACTGTTTGGAAAACCCTGGCAGCCGGGAAATTTGCATCCGAATCTCTCATGGACCCATTACCGAATTCTGTTGCGAGTGGATCGTAACGCCGGGGATAGAAGGATGACGAATGATTTGGGGGTTTGTCCCCCATGTTTCTCAGATTCCCATGGTCCTCATTCCCGTCGGCCGGTCGGATCCAACCGACCATGAGCGAATGCAGTATAGGCTTGAACCTCTTAAGGCGGTCAATTTTGATGTGGTACGCCGGTTTGCCCAGCCCCTTGGCATTCGATTGCCCGAATGGAAAGGACGGATTATCGAAACTGAGAAAGGGGTCGATCGGCTTCTATCCGTCATGGAAAGGGCCAAACAGCTTTTTGGGGAAGAAACCGCCCATGCCTTTGCCGAACGGTTTGAACAATCTCCACAAGGAAACATCCAACTTTCTCTTTTTCAGCAGAAGGAAGAAGCCCTCCCACCCCAAATAAAAGGACGAGGCAGAAGGGGAGCGAAGCAAACCAATTTGGATGTTTCTGAAGGGGTGATTAAAGATAAAGGCGCCACCACCCTTGACCGGGTCCATGCCGCCATGTGGTTACAATCCAGCGCGCAAACCAATGCCCTGCGCACTTTTGAAGGCCAAACAGGACCGGGGGCCTGATTTTTTACGCCTTGCCAACTCCCTTTCGGCCCTGTATCCTGAGGGGAGTGATGAAAAAAGACTCTTAGATGCCATGCTTTTGGCAGTACCAAGGTAAGGAAAAAGGTAAGGGAAAAGGGGAAAATTATGGAATTTTATACAACTGTTTTAAGAAAAAGTGGGGACTATTGGGTAGCCTTATGCCTTGAAAACGGGTTGGTAGGGCAAGGCAAAAGCAAGAAAAAGGCCGTCTCCAAACTAAAAGAGGCGATCGAATCCTTTGAAGAAGTCGCTCGGACAGACGAAGATGTCTATAACGCCCCTCTTTCCATTAAAGAACTTCACGAATTTTTAACAGTGGAAGCAAGGGAGCCCAGGTCCGAATCCTTTGAACTAAGAGCGGTTTATGCCTAAAAATATTCCCTCATTAAAACCAAAGAGTTGATCAGACTTTTGGAATTGGGGGGATGTTCTTTTCTCAGAGAAGGAAAGGGCGACCATCGGATCTACTCGAGATATTTAGGGTGAAACGGTAGTTTTTGGTAATCCCTCCTTCCCAAATTCTGGGATGCCCCTTTACCTTTTTGATTTTTAAAGATGGATGATGTGAGTTGTTTAAAAAAAGAGCGAGCTGTTTGTCGGCTTGTTCTTTGACGGAATTGGGCAGATCTTGGTAATCTTTGTCAATAGGCCTGGTGGTTTTGATGTTCATAGGCGTTTTTTTAAATGCGTTAGTAATTCCTCTGCCTTTTGAAATGGTTTTGACAAATCTCCTCGCTCGATCGCCTGATCCGCCTCCATTTCTTTCTGTTGCCAATCCTTGGACCAGAACCAGGCCTGATCCTTGGAAATAAGTTTTTTAGGGACGAGAAGCACCCCGGGCTCCGTTGCTTCCACCTCCAAAAAATCTCCCACCTCCAATTGAAGCTTTTCGAAAACCTCTTTGGGAATGGTGATTTGATGTTTGGGGCTGATTCGGGTAAGTTGCAGGCTTCTTCTCCCAGGCTTTATTTCTTTACTTCCAAGAATTCTAACAACTCCAGGAATGGGAATCAGGCAAAAATTTATTTCCAGGTCACCCGAGGCGGATTGCGGACCGGGATACGCGGGTACTTGAATTTCGGATAGCCGACCATCACGGCCCCAAAGGCAAGATGATCCTTGGGCAGGCCCAGAGCCTCAAACAGGGGGGGGTAGGCATTTACCGTTTTGTACAAGTAGCCGCCCCAGCAGACCCCTAACCCGAGGCTCGTGGCGTACAGGTCGAGCAGGCTCAACGCCAGAGCGGTGTCCTCGGGACCGAAAAGCCAGTTTCGGTCGGCATGACCGATGATGAGATGGGGCGCCTCCCGGCAAACCCGATCCAATCCCGTGTCCCAGGCGGCGACCACCCGGTGTAGCCCCGCGTTTTCCCGGCTTCCGGATTTGATTCCAGGACCGCCCGCATGGCCTTCACGACCAGGCCGGCCATTCGCCGGACTTCCTGGGGCTCCTGGACAACGATCCAGTGCCAGGGCTGCTGGTTCTTGGCTGAAGGAGCGGAACAGGCGACCTCCAATAGTTTTTCCAGGGTCTCCCGAGGGACCGTCTTTTCCTTAAAGCTCCGGATCGAGCGCCGGGCCTGGAGAAACTGCTCGGCCTGTTCGGGGGTCAAGGCCAGGTCCTTCTCCAGTTCACGGCAATTCTCCGGATCCAGCCAGTCAAGGCGCAGCGCCCCCACGGGGCAAACGGCCACACAGTGTCCGCATCTGATGCAATACTCCTCAAAATCAGAAGTGGGAAGGGGATAGCCCTCCTTTTCATCCATCCGAATGATGCGGGCTGGACACTCGCTGATACAAATACCGTCCTGATTGCATTTCTCGCGGTCAATGGTGATCAGGTCCATCGTTTCCTCCTTTTTTTAAACGGCAGAGATTCAATTATGATGAAGTGATTTCAAAAGGTCAAAGATATTATCCGAAAAATTGGCGGCTACCCGGGTTTGCCGACCGTCTCGCGTTACCTGTTAAGGATCGTTATCCGGTTGACCTTTTTTTAATGTTCCCTTAACATGTAACTATCTGCCTGTATCCTTTAGCGCGATGTCCACCCTGATCGGGCTATTACCAACTCAGGGGAAGGGGTGTGGTCCAGCCCGGCTTTGGGTGAAACGTACTTCGTTTGATCGCTTTCCTCCCAGGTTAAAGAAGGGTTTGTTTTTTCTATGGTCTTTAAGTTTTTCCTGCCCTTAGCGCTGATCATTTTTGGGCTGGGACTGATTTACAAAATCTACTTCTGGTTCTCCCGGGGCCTGGTTCAGACTTCAAGGGGATTTACCACCCCGCAAAGGGTCAAAGCCGCTTTTCAGGGGGTCTTGACAACAATCTTCAGCCTTCAAGCGGGCGCTCTGGTCAAGGCCCTGGTCCTGGATGTGTTTCTTCAAAGGAGGACCTTTAAGGAAGATCGCCTGCGCTGGGCCATGCATCTCTCCATTTACTGGGGGTTTATGGTCCTGCTCCTGATGCATGCCCTGGGGAGCCTGGTCACGGCCCCTCTTTTCCCTTCATATCATTCGACGGTCAACCCTTTCTTTTTTCTGCGCGACCTCTCCGGTTTGCTGGTCCTGGCCGGAATGGGCCTGGCGGTCTGGCGGCGCTTTATCCAAAAAGTCCCCCGCCTGAAAACCCATGGTATGGACTATTATGCCCTGGCCATCCTGCTTCTGATCCTGGGCTCGGGGATCCTTTTGGAAGGGGTCAAGATCACCTCTTATTCCGAATTTCTGCAGATGGCTGAGGACTATGGAGCCATCGATTCCCAATGGGAAGGGAACCAGGAGCTGCAGGCCCTGGAAACCTTATGGGTGCGGCAATACGGGCTGGTTTCCCCTAACGTCAAGGGTCCCGGAGACCCCCGGGTACTGGCCAAGGGAAAGGAAATCCACGAAACGACTTGCCTGGAATGTCATTCCGCAGCCTCCTGGGCCCTTTTAGGTTATCCCACGGCCAAACTGCTGAGCCCACTGGCCCTCTTCCTGGACCGGAGGGGACTGCCCGCGATTCTTTGGGTGGTGCACGTCCTGTTGTGCCTTATCGGCCTGGCCTACCTGCCCTTCAGCAAGATGGGTCATATCCTTTATACCCCCCTATCCCTGTTGATGAATGCGGTCATGGACCGGGAGCGGTCCCACCCGGCCAACGTCGCCACCCGGCAGATGATCGAACTGGACGCCTGCACCCATTGCGGGACCTGCAGTATCCGCTGTTCGGTGGGGGCGGCCTACGAACTCTGGGGCAATGAAAATATATTGCCTTCGGAGAAGCTGCACGCGCTCAAGGCCCTGGTTCGCGGAAAGTCCCTGGAACCCCGGCAGCTCCGGTCCCTCTTGGAAGGGGTCTATTGTTGCACCAGTTGCGACCGGTGTACGGTGGTCTGCCCCTCGGGAATCAACCTGAAAGAACTCTGGGTCGATTTGAAAGAGGACCTGGTGCAAAGGGGTATCCCGGAACGACTGATCCTTTCTCCCTATTCATTCGCTCGCGGACTGAACCAGGCCATCCACCCCCGGAAAGAATATGAGGCACCCGTCCAACTGGCCAGGCAAGCCGTGGCCTTGCCTTTTGAGGAGGGGAAAACGGCGGAGCATCCCTTGGCCCTGAGCCCTGAGGTCCCGGTCCTTCCGGTGTTCCTGCCGGACGCCCGCAATTTCGCCAACTGTTTTGTCTGTCAAAACTGTACCAATATCTGTCCGGTGGTAGCCGCCTTTGAGAATCCGGAGGAGGTCCTGGGGCTCCTCCCCCACCAGATTATGACCAGCCTGGGTCTGGGGTTGATCGATCCGGCTCGAGGCAACCGGATGATCTGGGACTGCCTGACCTGTTATCAATGCCAGGAGCACTGCCCTCAGGGGGTTATGGTGACCGATCTCCTCTATGAGTTGAAAAACCTGGCGGCCGGGAATCAGAGGGGATCGACCGGCCTATCCAGAGAAGGTGGAGCAGAATCTTGAAATTTGCGCTCTTTATCGGCTGTAATATCCCGGCTCGAGTCGCCCAGTACCTGACTTCGGCTCGGGCGGTCCTGGACCGGCTGGGGGTCACCTTGGTGGATTTCCGAGGTTTCGGGTGCTGCGGATACCCTCTGCGGGCATTAGACCAGAAAGGCTATCTCTTGTCCTCGGCCAGGAATCTGGCCATCGCCGAAAAGGCCGGGTTGGATATTCTGGCCCTCTGCAAATGTTGTTTTGGAAGCCTGAAAAGGGCCGCCCAGGTCCTGGAGGAAAACCCTTTGCTGGGGGAAGAAGTGAACCGGTTTCTGGGCCGGGAAGGACTGAAGTACCAAGGCGGGGGTCGGGTGAAACATCTTCTTTCGGTCCTCTACCAGGATGTGGGTCTGGAGGCCCTTCAGGGAAAAATCATCAAGCCCTATAAGGGACTGAAGATCGCCCCCCAGGTCGGATGCCATGCCCTCCGGCCGAGCCGGATAACCCAGTTCGATGATCCCCTCCATCCGGTTATCTTCGACGCCCTGGTCCGGGCGACCGGCGCCGAGAGCCTGGACTGGGACAGCCGGCTGGATTGCTGCGGAGCCCCCCTGCTGGGGGTAAACGACGGGGTCTCTCTACAGCGGACGAGAGACAAGATAAGAAAGAGCCGGGAGGCCGGGGCCGATTACCTTTGTACGGCCTGTCCCTTCTGTCAGTTGCAGTTTGAGACGGTCCAAAAGGGGCCGCTCTCCTTCGAGGGAGCTGAAGAACCACCAGCTCCCATTTTGTATACGCAACTGCTGGGAATTGCGCTGGGCCTCGACCGGAAGTACCTCTGGCCCCAGGGGGATTCCCCGGAGTTCAGCGGGCTTATTCGTTTTTCAAGTGAGGAATCAAACCATGCCTAAGGAGACCATCGGGGCGGTCCTGGTGATCGGGGGCGGTATTACCGGGATGCAGGCCGCGCTGGATCTGGCCAATTCCGGCTATTACGTCTATCTGCTGGAAAGGTCCCCTTCCATCGGCGGGATGATGAGCCGGTTGGACAAGACCTTCCCGACCAACGATTGTGCCCTTTGAATTATCTCCCCTAAGCTGGTCGAGGTCGGCCGGCATATCAACATCGAGCTGCTTACCCTGTCCGAGGTGAACCGGATTTCGGGAGAGGCAGGGAACTTTGAAGTCCAGGTAACCCGGTATCCCCGGTATGTCGATCTGGAAAAATGCATCGCCTGCGGCCTTTGCGCCGAAAAATGTCCCCGTAAGGTAGCCAATGAACAGGACAGCGGTTTGGGCCAGCGCAAGGCGATCTATGTTCAGTATGCCCAGGCAGTCCCGCTGAAATACGTCATCGATCCCCGGGAATGTATCTATCTGACCAAGGGGAAATGCCGGGCCTGTGAAAAGTTTTGCCCCACCGGCGCCATCCGCTTCGACGATCGGGAAAGCGAGCGGACCCTGAAGGTAGGCGCCGTCGTTCTGGCCCAGGGAAGCCGGACCTTTGATCCGGCCGTTTACGATACCTTCGGTTATAAGAGCTCTCCCAACATCGTCACCACCCTGGAATTTGAGCGCATCCTCTCCTCCTCCGGTCCCTATGGCGGCCATCTGGTCCGCCCATCAGACGGCCGGGAACCGCGCAAAATCGCCTGGTTCCAGTGCATCGGTTCCCGGGACGAGCATCCCGGTGCCCGAAGCTATTGTTCCGCTGTCTGCTGCACTTTTGCCATCAAGGAGGCTATGCTGGCTAAGGAACACGTCCAGGGTGACCTGGACACGGCCATCTTTTATATTGATTTGAGGACCTATGGCAAGGACTATGAACGCTACTATAATCGCGCTCGAGATGAACTAGGCGTCCGGTTCATCAAATCCCGGGTCAGCCACCTGGAGCCGGTCGGCGACACCGGCCGACTCCTCGTCCGCTACGTCGATGAAAGCGGCCGGCGGATGGAGGAAGAATTCGATCTGGTCGTGCTCTCCGTCGGTCTGGGCCAGACTTCGTCCGGCGTGGAACTGGCCGGGAAGCTGGGGGTGGAACTCAACCGCCATCAGTATGCCCGAGTAAGCAGTTTCCATCCGGTGGAAAGCGGGAGGCCCGGCATTTTTGTCTGCGGTGCCTGTCAGGCTCCCAAGGATATTCCCTCCTGCGTCGTGGACTCCAGCGCCGCTGCCGCGGGTGCCGGCGGGCTGCTCTCGGAGGCCCGCGGGTCTCGAACGCGGACCCGGGAAATCCCCTTGGAAATCGACGTCCGCGGAGAAGCTCCCCGGGTTGGTGTTTTTGTTTGTTGCTGCGGAACCAACATCGCCGGCGTGGTCGATGTCCCGGCGGTGGTTGACTTCGCCAAGACGCTGCCCGGCGTAGTCTATGCCGAGCAGAACCTTTTCAGTTGCGCTCAGGACAGCCAGGAAAAGCTGGCCCAGATCATCCGGGATCAGCACCTGAACAAGGTGGTGGTGGCGGCCTGCACCCCCCGGACCCACGAACCGCTTTTCCAGGAAACCTTAACCAATGCCGGACTCAATAAATACCTCTTTGAGATGGCCAATATCCGCAACCAGTGCTCCTGGGTGCACCAACACCAGCCTGAACAGGCCACGGAGAAGGCCAAAGATCTGGTCCGGATGGCCGCCGCCAAAGCGGTGCTATTGCAGCCCCTGCCGGAGCCGACGCTCGATATCAATCAGAAGGCGCTGGTGATCGGCGGCGGTCTGGCCGGCCTGTCCGCCGCCAGGACCCTGGCCGATCAGGGGTTCAAGACCTACCTGCTGGAAAAAAGCGCGGCTCTCGGAGGTCAGGCCCGGCGGGTTTTTCAAACCTGGAAGGGCGAGGAGGTGCAGCCTTCTCTGGACGGGTTGATCGAGTCCATCACTCGGGATGAACGGATCAAGGTGTTCCTGAATTCCCAGATAACGGGGGTGGACGGGTTTGTGGGGAATTTCAAGACCACCATCGAGTCGGAACGGGAGACCCGAGTCTTGTCCCACGGCGTGACCATCATCGCTACCGGCGCCTCCGAACTGAAACCCGATCAATATTATTACGGTCAGGATGCCCGGGTATTAACGGGGCTGGAATTACAACGACGGTTTATTGACGGCGATCCGGCCCTGAAGCAGATCAAGACGGCGGTTTTTATTCAGTGTGTCGGCTCAAGGATCCCCGAGCGGCCCTACTGCTCCCGGGTCTGCTGCACCCGCAGCGTGAAGGGCGCCCTGACTTTGAAGGAGATCAACCCCGAAGCGCGAATATTCATCGTCTATCGGGATATGCGGACCTACGGGCTGCGAGAGGACCTTTACCGGGAAGCCCGTCAGAAAGGGATTTCCTTTATACGTTATAATTTTGATCAGGGCTTGACGGCCGGCCAGGATAACGGCGCTTTGACCCTGTCTTTTACGGACACGGCGCTCAAACGGGTTATGGAGGTCCGCCCCGATCTCCTGGTGCTGGCCTCGGCCATCGTTCCCGAAAAGAAGAATCCCCTGGCCCAGTTTTATAAGGTACCGCAAAACGCCGATGGGTTTTTCGTCGAGGCCCATGTAAAACTGAGGCCGGTGGACTTTGCCACCGACGGGGTTTTTCTCTGCGGGCTGGCCCAGGCCCCCAAATCAATTGACGAATCCATCACCGAGGCCCAGGGTGCCGCGGCCCGGGCAATAGCCCTGCTCTCGGCCGGGACGATCAGCGTGACGGGCACGGTGGCCTCGGTCATCCCGGCGGCCTGCAGCTCCTGCGGAGTCTGTGTTTCCATCTGTCCCTATTCCGCCCCGCAGATCAATGAAAAAACCGGAAAAGCCCAAATTCAAGCCACCCTCTGCAAGGGTTGCGGCCTTTGTACCGCATCCTGCCGATCGGGGGCGATTACCCTTAAAGGGTTTGAGACCGACCAGGTCATGGCTATGATCGAATCGGCCCTCTGAGACCGGGGGGGCGGCGCATAAGCATTAAATTATTCTTGCGTCGGATGAACTGTTCAAGAGTTCCTAAAGAAAGAGGTTGGTTGCCCTTTTGGGTAGGTGGCTACAATATATAGTAGATTAATCTGAAATCGGGTCTTCGTGGCCGTGGGGTCTTGGCGAAAGGGTTTTCCATATTGCTTTTTAGGTTCTAACCCGGCCCCCAGACACTCAAAGTTTCCAGGAGACAGGGCCAGCCAAGAAGACATCAAAATACTCTGAGTATGGGCCTGCTTTAAATAAAATTAGCAAGTTAGGCCCGGATTCGAAGTCCGGAGTACCTTTGGAAAACCCTTTCGCCAAGACCCCACGGCCATACCAGATCTGGGGGTACCCACCCAAAAGGGCGAAGCGTCTAAAAATAGAACCTATTTATCCTTAAATTCCAGTGAGGAGGAGGGAACCATGATTGACATAACTAATTTAAGAGCCATTATTATGCTGAGCTATCTGACGGACCCGATGCTGAAGAAGCTGGAAGAAGTCACCCTGATAAAGAAGTACGGGGAAAAGGAGTATATCTTCCAGGAAGGGGAATACGCCGAGCATCTGTTTGCGGTGATCGAAGGCCGGGTTAGCCGCGAGTTGGCCAAGACTTCCTCCCGGCGTATCGCTTTCCTGGAGATCACCAAGGGAATGACTTTTGGTCTGTCTTCCCTGGTGGATTCGGAAAACAGGAAGTATATCGGCTATGCCAAGGCCCTAGTGCCCACCCGAGTTTTCGCCTGGAGGGGGGGAGACCTGGAGAAGCTCCTTGTTCAGGACTATGAGATGGGGTTTCTGGTCATGAAGCGGGCGGCCAATATCCTGAACAAGAGAATGGAAACGGCGTTTGCCCAGTTCGTAGACATGTGCCTTTAATCCGGGAAAATCAAGCCCCGACCGTAAAAAGGCCCCCCAAGGGGATAGTCTAATGAGTCAAGTACCGACCGCGGTCTCTTCTCTTACCATTCTGATTGTCGATGACGAGGACAATATCCGCAAGACCCTGGCCTATTGCCTGGAGCCTGAGGGCCACCGGGTGGTTGCGGTCAGTAACGCGGCCGATGCTTTGGCCGAGGTTCGAAGACGGTTTTTTGACTTGGCCTTTGTTGACCTCCGATTGGGCCCAACCGACGGGATGGAACTGATCCCTGCTATTCGGTCCGACTCCCCTTGGACGAAAGTGGTGGTCATCACGGCCTACGCTTCCATCGAAACTGCCGTGGAGGCCATGCGGCGAGGGGCCGCTGATTATCTGCCGAAGCCTTTCTCCGCTGACCAGATCAGGATGTTAGCCCGACGCTTTGGCCGCATCAGGGAACTGGAGGCGGAAGTCGCCGCTCTCCGGGAAGATGTAAAACGTCTGGGCCCGGAGGCCCTTCCCCAGAGCAGGAATCCGGGCATGAAACGTCTGATCGAATCCGCTCAGAAAGCAGCGGCTTCCGAGGCGACGATCCTGCTCAGGGGGGAAAGCGGGACCGGCAAGTCCATTTTGGCCCGGGCCATACACCAGGGGAGTCCCAGGGCGGCCAAGCCCATGGCCGTGATCTCCTGCCCGGCCGTGCCCCCGGACCTTCTCGAAAGCGAATTTTTCGGCCATGCCAAGGGGGCTTTCACCGGGGCGGTAAAGGACTACGCGGGCAGGGTGGCCCTTTGCGCCGGAGGAACTCTTTTCTTGGATGAAATTGGCGACCTGGCGCCTTCCGTACAGGGAAAGCTGCTTCGGTTGATCCAGGACAAAGAGTATGAACGGCTGGGGGAGGCGATTACCCGCCAGGCCGAAGTGCGGATCATTGTCGCCACCAACGCCGATTTGGAAAAGCGGGTGGCCGAAGGCCGGTTCCGGGAAGATCTGTATTATCGGCTCAATGTCATCAGTTTGCTGGTGCCCCCGCTGCGGGAGCGTCCGGAAGACATTCTGCCCTTGGCCGAGGATTTTCTTTCGCATTTTTGCCGGGTCAACCACAAAAACCTCCAAGGTTTTACCTCCGAGGCTTTGGAAGCCCTTCAAGGGTATCCCTGGCCCGGAAACGTCCGCGAACTCCGTAACAGTATTGAGCGGGCCGTTATCCTGGGAAGCGGATCAACCATCGACCGGAGAGACTTCCCGGAAACGATCATGCCCAGGCCCAGAACACCCATCCTGGGGGACCGGGTGCCCCTGTCCACGATTGAAGAACTCCACATCCGGAGCGTCTTGGCCGAGGCCGGATCGCTACAGGAAGCCTCGGATATCCTGGGCATCGACCAGGCCACCCTGTGGCGCAGGCGAAAGGCCTACGGTATCTAAACCAATCCAATCATTCCCGGACCTTGCTTTTTGCAAGGTTGATCCAACCCCCTCTTTTCAAATTTCAAACTCAAATATTCCGTTGAAGCTATAACCAGTTGAATTTTCAAGGACTGATTATCGGCATAGGAATTGCTTTGTCCTTAACTTGATGGTTTCGCAAAAAGGACGAATTTGCAACTCTGATCAAAGGAATTATGTCAAATCTTCAGGAGTTATCCAATGACCCTCAAGAAGAAAATTTTGATCGGCTACGGTATCGCCTTTATCGTGATGGGGCTGGTGGTCGCCTGGGCGGTTTTAAACCTGGTGTCTTTGGGTCGGGCGAGTGACGCCATTCTTCGGGAGAACTATCGAAGCATTCTGGCCGCTGAAAATATGATAGACGCCCTGGAGCGGCAAGACAGCGCTGTGCTGCTTTTGTTCCTGGGAGATCCCGAGACGGGCGCAGGCCAGTTCCGCGAAAATGAGGCCCGTTTTCTGGAATGGCTGGCCCGGGCCAAGGACAATGTCACGGTCCCGGGTGAAGGAAAACTGATTCAGGACATCGAAGCCGAGTATGCCCATTATCGACGGCAGTTTTCCGCGTGGACCGCCGCGGGGACAAACCATAAGCCTCCGGATCGGACACTTCACCGCTATTATTTGGAAACGGTCTATCTCCCTTTTGTCCGCGTCCGCCAAGACTGCCGGCAACTCCGCCATCTTAACGAAGCCGCGATGTATAAAGCCAGCGAAAGGGCCGGGTCCGTGTCCAACCGGGCCATCTGGTCTACCGTTATCTTTGCGGGCTCGGCCTTAATTATAGCCCTCTCCTTCAGCCTGTTTCTATCCGGGCGGATCGTCCGCCCGCTTCTCCTTTTTATGGAAGCCGCCAGAAAGATCACTTCGGGAGATTACGCCGTCCGGGTTCCGGTCGAAACTCGGGATGAACTCGGGCTGCTGGCGGAAGAATTCAATCGGATGACGACCCAGTTGGAGCGTTATCGCGCCCTGAACATCGAACAGATCATCGCCGAAAAGCAGAAAGGCGAGGCCATCCTGGCCAGCATTGAGGACGGCCTGGTGGTTTTTGATACCGCACTCCGGGTGACGGGCATCAACCCGGCCGCCCGCCGGATGCTGGATCTGGAAGCTGTCGAGGTTTTGGGAAAGAATTGCTCTGAAGTCTTCCCCCAGACCCCGATCTGCGACTTGGTCCGCCAGACGATCGAATCCGGAGTTCCGCCGCCTGGGCCCGAGGAAGAACGGATCGTTTCCCTTCCTCAAAACCAGGGACCGCGTCATGTGCTTTTCTCCGTAACAACCATCGGGGGACGGGAGCGAGGCCTCTCCGGGATCGTCCTACTGCTCCGGGACGTCACCCGTCTTAAGGAAGTGGAACGGCTCAAAAGCGAATTCGTCATGGCGGCCTCCCATGAACTGTATACCCCGCTCACTAGCCTGAGCATGAGCATCGACCTCCTCTTGGAACAGACCTCCGGAGACCTCCCCCCCCGGGATCAGGAACTGCTCCAGGTGGCCCACGAGGAGGTCCAACGCCTGAAAGCCCTGGTGCAGGACCTGCTGGATTTATCCAAGATCGAGGCCGGGAAGATTACTCTGGAATTTGAAAACGTGGCGCTGGCGGATATTTTTAGTCAAATTCAGACCATTTTCAAAGGGCAATTGGAAATGAAGCCGGTCTCCCTAACCATGGACCTGTTGGAAGACGCGCCGCGAATCAGGGCCGACGCCAACAAAATCACTTGGGTCCTGACGAACTTGGTTTCCAATGCCCTGCGCTATGTCGGCGAGAACGGCCATATTCACCTAAGGGCCAAACGGCTTGGCGCCCAGGTACAAATGTCCGTCCAAGATGATGGCCCGGGGATTCCCTGGGAAGACCAAGCCCGGATTTTTAAGAAATTCGTGCAGCTTAAGGGACGGGAAGCCGGCGGCACCGGTTTGGGGCTGGCTATCTGCAAGGAAATCGTTCGGGCCCATGGGGGATCCATCTGGGTGGAATCCGCCCCCGGCCAGGGGAGCACCTTTTCTTTTACCCTGCCGGCGGCCACGGAGGAAAAGGGGGATGAAAATGAAAAAAATTCTGGTGGTGGATGACGAAAAGAATATTCGTCTGACCTTGTCTCAAACCCTGGATACCCTGGGGATGCCGGTCCAGACTGCCGGCGATGGAGAAGAAGCCCTGCAAAAGCTTCAGGAGTCCGATTTCAGTCTGGTACTCCTTGATCTGAAGCTGCCGGGAATGGATGGGCTGGAAGTCCTGCGCCGCATCCGGGAATCCCGGCCTGAAATACAGGTGATTATGATCACGGCCCATGGGAGCATTGAATACGCCGTCGAGGCCATGAAACTAGGGGCCGTGGATTTTATCCGTAAACCCTTCAGTCCGGGCGAAATCCGGGGACTGGTGGCCAAGGTCTTGGAACGCCGGGACATGGAAGGGAGTAAGCCGGCCGACTATTGGGCCTTGATCGAACGAATCCGCCACTATATCCGGGAGGGGGATTTTGAAACCGCCGGTGAAATCGCCCGCCGGGCCGTCGCTGCCGATCCGGCCCGGCCCGAGGCCTATAACCTGTTCGGGGCGCTATTGGAGATTCGGCATGACCGGTTGGAGGCCCAGCGGTTTTACCGGGCGGCCCTGGAGATCGATCCCACCTACCAGCCGGCCGGGGGCAATTTGGAAAGGATCACCGCCCGCCGCCAACTGGGCCCGATCGACCTGGGGGAAGGCGGAGAAAAGCCGTAACTAGTTCGAACCCTGAAATCCGAACCTTGAAACAATACCTGGGTAAAATAATCCTTAGGGTATCCGAAGGAAGTTTGTTTTGAAGACTCTTTTTCTCGCTTTTTTGAATATCGGCCTGCTGCTCATATTTATCAAACTATTTCGGCAGCGGAACCTCCTTTCCTTCAACCAAGGGGGCCGGGTCTGGCTGACCTTTCTGGCGGTCGGGGTCATCACCCTGATGGACGAACTCACCTCGGTTTTTTATGCTCCTGCCGAGGCCTATCGCTTTATCGGTTTGAGCGCCATTTTCTTCATTGCCGTCACCTCCCTGTTGATCCGGTTTCTCTCCACCCGTCTGGTCGAAATCGCTGAAATCCTCGAACATCACGGCCTGATAGGCGGCGGCGTCTATTCATTTTCTTACCTCGTTCTTGGCCCCTCGATCTCCTTTGTGGCCGTGGCCTCCATCATGGTCGATTATATCCTGACCGCCTGCATCTCCTCGGTCAGTGCGGTTTTGAACAGTGTTTCTTTCTTCCCGGCCCTGGCCCAGTCCGAGCCCCTGCGGATCATGCTGGTGCTGGCCATCCTCTGGGCCATGGCCGGGTTGAACATCCTGGGGATCAAGGAGAATGCCCGTTTTACCTTCATGATTTTCGTGTTGGCCGCCTTCGTCTTCCTGAATTTAATAACCTCGGGGATACTATCGCTGGATCTCCCCTCATTTAATCGAATGCAGACCTCCCTGGGTGACGGGTTTTCTACCTTGTACCGAGGTTCCGTCGTTACCAGCTATGACCATTTCATCTCCAGCGTGGCCTTCTGTATCCTGGCCTATTCGGGTGTGGAATCCGTCCTGCAAACCGCCGGGCTGGTCAAGAATTGGCGGGAGATTCGCCGTTCTTATATCTTTCTGGCCTTGACCGTGGGCATCGTCACCCCCCTGGTAGCGGCCCTGGCCCTATCGGCCCCTATCGATTTTAAGGCCCACGAGGGGGATTTAATTACCCATTACGCCACTTTGATCAACGGGGTACCCTTTGGGGTTGCCGTGGCCTCTCTGGCCAGCTTCACCCTGATCATGGCCGTCAACACCGCCTTTGTGGCCTCGAGCGAACTCATCGAGCGCATCGCCCACCGGTACGGCTTTCTCTGGCTGATTAAGACCAACCGTCGCAGTTCCCTGTATCGGATCCACTTGATCAACGCCTCCCTGTTTTCCACGATCATCTTCATTACTTCCGGCAGCCAGATGATCCTGGCCGACATGTACGCCATCGGCCTGGTGGCCAGTTTCTGCATCAACATGGGGGCCTTGATCATTTACCGTTACCTGAAGGGGACTAAAGAGGTTATTTCTTATAATACCAGCCGGCTGGGCACCCTGATCATCTGGGTGATCATGGTCAGTTGCTTCATCTTTCTGGCCATTGACAAACCCCACGGCACCACCCTCTGGGCTTCGGTCACCGGCGGAGTGCTCCTGGCCGGGTTTCTGGTGGCCCGGCGCCGGGCGCCGGAACTGAAGGAAATCGCCAAGGCCGACAATGAAATGGCCATGATTCTTTTCCTTTCCCAGGAGGACGACCCGGAGATCCATTTGTTTTTCAGGCGTACGGAAAAAGAAGGGGGGCCGGTCCGAAAAAACGCGGCCTACCTGACCTTCTATTCCCCCCGGGCCGGGGCCCCTCCCAAGGAGGCGGAAAATCACTTTCTTTTCCCGCTGACCCGGATCAGCCTTTATCACCGCATGGTGAGTATCTTAAAAGTGGTGGAATATGAATTTCCCCACCGGCGAGTTTACGTCCACTTCGGCTGGCCACTCTCCTCCTGGCTGGACCGTTTTTCGATCGGAGTGATGGTCTTTAACCTGATGCGGCTGCCGCGGCTCTTTCCCCAATTTGCGTTTGATATCACCTATAGCCAGAAATCCGTTGCGGCCCGTCAGGAACCCGAGGCCGTAGAGAACAGAGGAAATTCCGTAAAGAGGGGTCCAATATGAGAATAATTTCTTTTTTATTGTCCAGTCGTTTTAAAAGGTTTGGATTTCATCGGTTGATCCTTTTAATGCCGGTCTTGCTGCTGATTTTGAGCTGTCAGGGATCTGATCTGGATTTGAAAGACGTGGTCGGCATCCTGTCCAAAAAACTGGACATCTTGTCGCGGATGCAGATCAACCTCCTCCGATCCGTTGAGGCCGAAAAGAGTGCCGTTATGGCGGATACCGACGAAGAATCGAAAACCTTCGCCGACCAATCCCTGAAGGCTGCGGATTTGGTGGAGCGGGACCGTCGAGCAATCGGCCTGCTGATGGATAAGGATCATTCCAATCAGGAATTGAAGCTGTTGCAGGAGTTCGACGGCTGCTGGGCGGAGTTTCGAAAAATCGGATCGGGAACTTCTCGATTTTGCCGTTAAAAACACAAATCTCAAGGCCGCTCGTCTATCTTTCGGACCGGCCGAGGAGGCGGTGAACCGTTTTGAAAAAGCACTAAACAGCTTGATTTCGATCCAACCGGACAGCCAGGCGGACGCCCGTATCCCTAACCTGGCTTGCCGGGCCTTGACCGCCGGGTTAAAAATTCATTATCTCCAGGCCCCGCATATCGCCGCAACCGATGATCAGCGGATGGATAAAATCGAAGCGTCCATCAAACAGCACGAGCAGGAGATTAACGAGTCTCTGAAAACCTTGAAGGGCCTGGTTGGTCCGGGGAAGCAGGAGGCCTACCAGGAAGCCAAGACCGCCTTCAATGCGTTGGAGAAAGTAACCACCCAAGTGATCGATCTATCCCGCCAGAATACCAATATCAAATCCTTCGAACTATCCCTCGGAAGGAAAAGAAAAATAAGCGCCCAGTGCGGTGAGATCTTAGTCAGCCTGGAGGAAGCCGTAAAGGCCCGGGAATTCAAAGCCACCCGTTAATTAACTACCTGATAATAATTTGCTTTTTATTGCAAAGATTATTTTTCGTAAAAGGGAAAAGACTCCATGAAGCCGGCCTTGAATATCCTGATAGTGGATGATGAAGTCACCATTCGCAAGACCCTAGCGGTCTGCCTCGAGACCGAAGGGCACAAGGTTTTGGCCGTCAGCAATTTTCAGGATGCCTTAACGGAGACCGCACGGAGGTCTTTTGAACTGGCCCTGGTAGACCTGCGCCTCGGCACGGAAAACGGTTTGGATCTGATTCCGGCCTTACTGGCGCAAACGCCCTGGCTCAAGATTGTCGTCATTACGGCCTACGCCTCCATCGATACGGCCGTCGAGGCCATGCGGCGGGGGGCCACCGATTACCTTCCTAAACCGTTCACCCCGGCCCAAGTAAAACTGGCCGTTCAAAAAATGATTGAGCTGCGGGCCTTGGAGCAAAGGGTCGCCGCTTTGCAGGAAGACCTGGGCAGATCCCATCCGGAGACGGAATTTTCCAGCACTTCCCCGGTTATGCAACGGGCCATCAATCTGGCCCGCCAGGCGGCCCCGTCCGAAGCCACCATCCTTATACGCGGAGAAAGCGGAACCGGCAAGACCGTTCTGGCCCGAATGATTCACTCCTGGAGCAGGCGGGCGGCCAAACCGCTGGGCATTATTTCCTGTCCCACTTTTTCTGCGGAATTGCTGGAGAGCGAACTCTTCGGGCATGTCAAGGGGGCTTTTACCGGGGCCGTTCGGGACAACCCGGGCCGGGTGGCCGCTTGCGAGGGCGGAACCCTCTTTCTCGACGAGATCGGTGATTTGCCCCTGGCCGTACAACCCAAGCTGTTGCGCTTCGTCCAGGGAAGGGAATATGAACGGGTCGGAGATACCGTCACCCGAAAGGGCGATGTGCGTCTGATAACGGCTACCCACGTGGATTTGGAAAAGGCGGTGCAAGAGGGGCGGTTCCGGGAAGATCTCTTTTTCCGGCTTAACGTGATTCCGATCGAAATCCCCCCCTTGCGGGAACGACCGGATGATATCACCATACTCGCCGAAAAATTATTGGCTTTTTATGGCCGGAACAATCACCGGGTCTTTGCCGGCTTTACCGAGGAAGCCTTGAAGGGACTTAAACAATACTCCTGGCCGGGAAACGTCAGGGAGTTAAGCAATCTCATCGAGCGGACGGCCATCCTTTGTCAAACCGGTCACGTCGGCGTCGAGTGTTTCCCCCAAAATCTCAATCCCCATGAATCCCCGCCCAAAATAGGTGACTCCCTTACCCTGGAAAAAATCGAAGAACTGCACATCCGCAGAATCCTGGCCACCCCCCGATCACTGCAAGAAGCGGCCGACATTCTGGGCATCGATCAGGCCACCCTCTGGCGCCGCCGCAAGAAGTACGGGATCTAAGAACACTCGCCCTGATTTTTGCCCACCCGCACAACGACCGGACTGCCTGACGGTTCACGCTGACCTTCTCCGCATCCGTCTTGCAAATTTCAATAAGCTTTTCACCTGTTTTCTTGGGAAATGCAAGGTCGCAATTCGTTCTTGCAAATAAAAATCTATTTCTTACAATAAGTTAGATCGAGAATGACTTGGCCTGGCATTTGCTATGTTGAAAAGAACATTAACCAAGGAAGGATTGCCGTGTTAGGTCTTCGCCAAAAAATATCTCTCGGCTTCGGCGGGTTGCTGATTATCATTTTATTAATCGGAATCCAGAGTATCATTCAACTTAGCCGATTGGGAGATTCCATCGATGTCATCCTCCGTGAGAATTACCGGAGTGTCATCGCCTGTCAGGAGATCAAAGAAGCCCTGGAACGTATTGACAGCGGAATCCTTTTTTCGCTTCAAGGATACACCCAAAAAGGCGACGAACAGATTCGTATCAATGAAAAGGCCTTTGAAAAGGCCCTTCAGGTGGAATTGAACAATATCACCCTTCCCGGTGAAGGTGAAAAGGCTGCGCTGCTGCAAAAGAATTACAATCAATACAAAAGCTCCCTTAAGGATGTAGTGGGTAGTCCCCTTTCAATCGATCATCGTCGTCAGACTTATTTTAACGAACTCCTTCCTTTGTTCGACCATATTAAAGGGATCGCCAACGAAATCCTTCAAATGAACCAGCAAAATATGCACGAAGCCAATGATCGGGCCCGCCGGAGTGCCGCTACGGCTAAAAGGGAGATGGTTTTTCTTTTATTGGCGGGAATGATCATCGCCGTAGGATTTTTATTTTTTTTCGGGAAATGGGTCTTGCGCCCTATTAACCGCCTGATCCAATCTACCGATGAAATCCGAAAAGGAAACCTGGATCTGGTTGTCCAAAGCTCTTCCCGGGACGAAATCGGTCATCTTTCCCAGGCCTTTAATGACATGGCCACCAGCCTCAGGGAGTTTCGCCGCTCGGATCAGGCCCACCTCATTCGGGTCCAGCAGGCCACACAACAGGCCTTCAACAGCCTTCCGGAGGCGATAGCGGTTATCGACCTGGAGGGCAAGGTAGAGGTGGCCACCGAAACAGCCAGGAATTCCTTTGGACTCCATCCGAACATCTCCCTTAGCTCCTTGCCCTTTGGATGGATGGCGGAATTGTATCAGGAGGCCATCAAGCAGGGCCGTACGGTTAATCTAAAAAACAGCCAAGGGGTCTTTCAGCATTTCATCCAGGGGGAAGAACGATATTTTCATCCGGAGGCGGTTCCTATCCTCGACCGGGAGAGACAGCCCACCGGGGTGGTGATGGTCCTTCAGGACGTCACCCAACTCCGGCAGCAGGATGAGATAAAAAGAGGGATGATTTCGACCGTATCCCATCAACTGAAAACACCTCTGACCTCCATACGTATGGCCATCCACCTCCTGCTGGAAGAAAAAGTTGGACACCTTACCGAAAAACAGGTCGAACTACTTTTGGCCGCCCGGGAAGACAGCGACCGGCTGCATAATATCCTCCATAGCCTCCTGGATATCAGCCGTATTGAATCGGGCAAGACCAGGATGGAATTTAAGGCGGTTTCCCCGAATTCTCTGCAAATGGAAGCCCTGGAACCTTTTTGGAGGGCATCCCACGACCAGGGGGTGACCTTACAAGTCGATATTCCCGGGGACTTACCCGACGTCTGGGCCGATCCGACCAGGATCTATTATGTCTTTGGCAATCTTCTTTCCAATGCCCTTAGATACACCCCGCCCGGCGGCATGATTACCTTCTCAGCCAGAGCGGAAGAAAAGGAGGTCCGTTTTTCCGTTACCGATACGGGGAAGGGAATTCCCAGTCAATATCTCCCCAGGATCTTCGAACAATTCTTTCGTGTTCCTGATCAGGAAAAAGAGTCGGGGGCCGGACTGGGTTTGTCTATTGTCAAAGAGATTATCGAAGCCCACGGGGGGACCGTGGATGTAGAAAGTCAGGAAGGGAAAGGGAGCACCTTTATCTTTACCCTGAAAAGGGTGGATCATCTATCGAAGGAGGAGGATCATTCATGAGTGATATGATCTATATTTTAATTTCAATCGGTTTTTTCGGCTTGTGTGTCCTGTACCTGCGGGCCTGTGAAAGGCTTTAACATGTCGGATATTATTGGATTGATTATCGGGCTGATCCTGATCGTTTATCTCTTTATAACCGTTCTTCGGCCTGAAAAGTTTTGATGAAGGGATAACATCGATGGATCTTTACGGATGGATTCAACTGACCCTTTTTATGCTGATTCTTTTGGCACTGACTAAACCCATAGGACTATATCTGGTTCAGGTCATGGATGCCGAAGGCAAGACCTTTCTGGACCCGGTTCTAAGACCCTTAGAACGGGTATTGTACCGGTTCTTGGGTTTGGACCCAAAAAAGGAGCAGGACTGGAAAGGCTATACCTTCTCTTTGCTCCTGTTCAGTCTGATCGGGCTATTGTTTACCTATGTAATCCTTCGACTCCAGCATCTACTGCCCCTCAACCCCCAAGGCTTCGGGCCGGTTCCCGCCGACCTGGCCTTCAATACCGCGGTCAGTTTCACCACCAATACCAATTGGCAAAATTACGGTGGTGAATCAACCCTCTCCTATTTCTCCCAGATGGTGGGTCTTGTTTTTCATAACTTCGCCTCAGCCGCCGTGGGCCTGGCCGCAGCCGCGGCCCTGGTACGCGGCATTGCCCGACATTCGGCCAAAACAATCGGCAACTTCTGGGTTGATTTAATACGGGGGAACCTTTATCTGCTGCTGCCGATCAGCCTGGTACTGGCCGTCTTCTTAGTCTCACAGGGCATGATCCAGAACTTTAAGGCCTATGATTCGGCCAGGCTCATCGAACCCATGACCATCCAGGTACCTAAAAAGGACGCCCGCGGTCAGGAGATCAAGGATGCCCGGGGCAACCCGGTGCTGATCGATCAGAAGGTGGACACAACAGACCCTTCCCCAGGGTCCGGTTGCCTCCCAGGTGGCCATCAAGATGCTGGGGACCAACGGCGGCGGTTTTTTCAACGCCAACGCCGCCCATCCTTATGAGAACCCGACCCCTTTATCCAATTTTTTTCAGATGCTGGCCATCTTTCTCATCCCCAGCGGCCTGACCTATTATCTGGGCCGCATGGTCAAAAATCAAAAGCATGGTTGGGCCGTCTGGAGCGCCATGACCATCCTCTTCCTCAGTGCCGTCCTGGTCTGCTGGTGGGCGGAATCGGCCGGTAATCCGCGCCTGCAGGCCCTTGGCCTGGACCCGGTGAGCGGGAATATGGAAGGGAAAGAGGTCCGTTTCGGGATCTTCAACTCGGCCCTTTTTGCCACTATCACCACGGGCGCCTCCTGTGGTGCCGTCAATGCCATGCATGATTCCTTTACCCCCCTCGGAGGACTGATTCCCCTTTTTAATATCCAGTTGGGCGAGGTCGTTTTCGGGGGAGTGGGTGCGGGACTGTATGGGATGCTGATTTTTGTCATCCTCGCCGTATTCTTGACCGGCCTGATGGTTGGCCGAACCCCCGAGTATCTCGGTAAAAAGATAGAGCCCTACGACGTGAAGGTGAGCGTTCTGGCCCTGATGATCTTGATCTTCAGCATCCTCGGCTTCTCGGCCTGGGCCCTGGTCAGTAAATGGGGATTGGCCGGCTTGAATAACGGCGGCCCCCATGGGTTGAGTGAGATACTCTATGCCTACTCTTCGGCCACCGGCAATAACGGCAGTGCCTTTGCCGGACTGAGCGGTAATACCCCCTGGTACAACACCACCCTGGGCTTGGGCATGCTTTTCGGACGGTTTATCATGCTGGTGCCGGTCATGGCCCTGGCCGGGAGTCTGGCCGGGAAAAAACTCGTTCCCTCATCCGGAGGGAGCTTCCCCGTCTGGGGTTTGACCTTTACCCTCGTCTTAGTGGGTACGGTCGTAATCGTCGGGGCCTTGACCTTTCTTCCGGCCCTGGCCTTGGGTCCTGTCGTCGAACACTTTTTGATGACGGGATCAAAAATTCTCTTTTAAGGGGTCATAGAATCATGGCGGCTAAAACCCATTCCCTTTTTGAACGGGCCATTATCGGACAAGCGATAATCGATTCATTTAAAAAACTCAATCCGGTTTCAATGTTGAAAAATCCGGTTATATTTGTGACCGAAGTCGGGGCGGCCCTGACCACGATCGGTCTCTTTTGGCGATCCGGGAAGGACCCCTTCGGGTTTATCCTGCAAGTCACCCTTTGGCTCTGGTTTACCGTTCTTTTCGCCAATTTTGCCGAGGCCATGGCCGAAGGCCGGGGCAAGGCCCAGGCCAATGCCCTCCGCAAGACACGAACCCAGACCTTAGCCAATCGATTGAAATCCGATGACTCGACGGAGAAGATTGAAGCCGACCGCCTGCGAAAGGGCGACCTCGTTCTGGTGTCGGCTGGGGAAATCATCCCCTCTGACGGCGAAATCATAGCCGGGGTGGCTACGGTGGACGAATCGGCCATCACCGGGGAGTCGGCTCCGGTCATCCGCGAAGCCGGCGGCGATCGAAGCGCCGTCACCGGCGGCACCCGGGTTCTATCGGACCAGATCAAGGTTCTGGTAACCGCCAACCCGGGGGAAAGTTTTTTGGATCGTATGATCCAGCTCGTTGAGGGGGCCCAGCGTCAGAAAACCCCCAACGAGATCGCCCTGACGATTCTTCTCTCGGCCCTGACCATCATTTTCTTGATAGTCTGCATCACCTTGAAGCCCTTCGGTCTTTATTCGGGCGTGGCCTTCTCCATAACCGTCCTGGTGGCCTTGCTGGTTTGTCTGATCCCCACCACGATCGGAGGTTTGCTCAGCGCTATCGGGATCGCCGGGATCGATCGGATGGTCCAAAAAAATGTCCTGGCCATGAGCGGCCGGGCCGTCGAGGCCGCCGGAGATATCGACGTGCTGCTCTTAGATAAAACAGGGACCATTACCTTGGGAGACCGCCAGGCCACTGCCTTTCTCCCGGCCCCGGGGATTACGGTCGAGGAATTGGCCGATGCGGCCCAATTAGCCTCATTAGCCGACGAAACGCCCGAAGGCCGGAGCATCGTCGTCCTGGCTAAACAATATGGCTTAAGGGGACGTTCCATCTCTGAAATGTCCCATGCCCAATTTATCACCTTTTCGGCGCAGACCAGAATGAGCGGAGTGGATGTGGACGAACGGCAGATCCGCAAAGGGGCCATAGACGCCGTGAAGTCCTTTACCGGGACGGATCTTCCTTTGGAGATCCAAAAGGCCGTGGAATCTATTTCCCTTTCCGGCGGGACCCCCCTGCTGGTCGTCGATAGGGAGAAGGTGCTCGGGGCCATCCACTTGAAGGATATTGTCAAAGGCGGGCTGAAGGATCGTTTCGAACGATTCAGGGCCATGGGCATCAAAACCGTAATGGTCACCGGAGACAACCGGCTGACGGCCGAGGCCATTGCCCGGGAGGCCGGGGTGGATGATTTCATTGCCGAGGCCAAGCCGGAGGATAAGCTGGCCCTGATTCGTAAGGAACAGGCCGCCGGTCATTTGGTAGCCATGACCGGCGACGGCACCAATGACGCCCCGGCCCTGGCCCAGGCCGATGTCGGGGTGGCCATGAACACCGGGACCCAGGCGGCCAAGGAGGCCGGCAATATGGTGGACCTGGATTCCAACCCGACCAAATTGATCGAGGTGGTTGAAATAGGCAAACAGATGCTGATCACCCGGGGGGCCTTAACCACCTTCAGTATCGCCAATGATGTGGCCAAATACTTTGCCATCATCCCGGCCATGCTGATGAGTGTCTTTCCGGTTATCTCTCCCCTTAACGTTATGGGCCTTCAGTCCCCCCAAAGCGCGATTCTGAGCGCGGTCATTTTCAATGCCTTGATCATTGTCGCTCTCATCCCTTTGGCTTTGCGGGGGGTACGTTTTCGACCCTTAGGAGCCGCCGTGCTTCTCAAGCGTAACCTTTTGATCTATGGCCTTGGCGGTCTGATCGCACCGTTCCCGGGTATTAAACTGATCGATATGATTGTCAATGCCTTGCACATAGTGTAGCTCAAAGCTCTAAAGCTGAAAGCTCAAAGGAAAACCTTTAAACCCATAAGCTCATGGCTCTACGCTCTATGCTCTTTGCCTTGCGCCTTGAGCCATGAAATTTGAAACTCTAAGAGGCTTGAAACCATGAAAAACATTATTGCCGAACTTCGCATCGCCTTGCTGGCCACCTTATCCCTGGCGGTGATTGTTTGCGGTCTTTATCCCCTGGCGGTCTGGGCTCTGTCCCAGGGATTATTCCCGGATAAGGCCAATGGTTCTTTGGTCATGGAAAAACAGACGATCAGGGGGTCGCGCCTGATCGCCCAGGGGTTTAGCGATCCGAAATACTTTCATCCCCGTCCATCAGCCGCCGGGCAAGGCTATGATGGACTCAGTTCCGGCGGCAGCAATCTCGGCCCCCTTTCCAAGAAGCTGAACGATAGCCTTAAAGAACGCCTGGGCCAATACCGGGCTGAAAATAAACTTTCTGCGGATGTTTTGGTCCCGGCCGATGCCGTAACCGCCTCGGCCAGCGGCCTGGACCCGCACATCGGTTTGAAAAACGCCATCCTGCAGGCATCCCGTGTAGCCGCAGCCCGGGGGGTGGGAGATCAAACCGTTTTGAAGCAGATTGAACACGCCACCGAAGGCCGGGACCTGGGAATCTTCGGTGAACCCCGGGTCAATGTTCTGATGTTGAATCTGGCTCTGGATCGCCTGACCCAATGATGAAATTGTGACGAGTTGTTGCAAAATCCTCAAACCAGGATAGGACAAGGCAAATGGCGAACGACACTGTAACACCCCAGACCGAAAGGATTTTGGTGTGCCTGGGATCGGGCCCTTCTTCCGCCGGACTCCTAAATGCCGCCCGAAAAATGGCCGCTGATCTAAAGGCCCAATGGTTTGTAATAGTTGTCGAGGAGGCCAAGACGCTGCCCCTTCTGGAAAAAGCGCGCAACCGTATCTCCGATAATCTGCGTTTGGCCGAGCAATGGGGGGCCGAGACCGTTACAGTGACCGGTCGCCATATTGCCGAAGAAATTATCGCCTTTGCTAAACAACGGAAGATCACCAGGATTGTCGCTGGAAAACCGAGTGGCGCCTTTGGAAAAGATCTCTCCTGAAGAGTCCGGTGGATAGACTGATTCGATTGAGCGAAGAGACGGATGTTTACCTTCTTAGCGGTGAATCCGGGAAACAGAGAGAGAAAACCTACACGATTCGACCCCAAAGATCCCTTTGGCCGACTATGGAGCAGCCCTCTTATTTTTATCTTGGCTTCCTTGCTCTGTTTTTTAATGTTCCCCTACTTTCACCTCAGTAATCTTAATAATGATCTATTTGCTGGGCGTGATGATAACGGCCGCTTCCTGCGGACAGAGGTCCGGGTATCCTTAGTTCCCTCTTAAGCGTTCTGGGTTTTGATTTCTTTTTTGTCCCTCCGCGGTTTTCATTCACCGTGGAAGAGGCCCAGTATATCGTTACCTTCATCGTCATGTTCCTGGTGGCCTTGGTCATCAGTCACCTGACTAACCGATTGCGGCAACAGGCCCAAGTTGCCCAATTACCAGGAGCGGCAGGCCACCGCCATGCATGGTCTCAGCCGCCACCTCGCCGGCACCAGAGGAATAGAAAAAATCTTCCAAGTGACCGTGCACTATCTCTCGGAGATTTTCGAGTGCCCGTGCCGTGGCCCTGGTGTCGAACGGCCAAGGGTAGGCTTAAGGTGATTGCCGGTGATCCCTCTTCCGTGCTCCATCAGGATATTGTCAAAGAAATTCAAGATAGCCCATTTGGCCTATGACCACCGGTCAGATAACGGGGTTGGGGACTCAACACTCGCCAACATCCGAGAACCTCTATGTGCCGATTCGAGCGGTCGATTCCACCTTGGGCGTTTTGGTCCTGCGGCCCGCAGATCGTGACCGTTTCCGGCACCCGGAGCAATTGAATCTTTTGGAATCATTGATCAAGCAAGTGGCCTTGTCATTGGAGGTTGAACGCCTGGCCGGATGCGAAAAAACCAAGACAGTTGAACTGAAATAAAAAGTCCTTTATGAGCGACGATAGAGCCAACGCCTTCTTGAGAATGATCCGCCACTCCCAGCGTGGCCGGTTGAAGGTCTATCTGGGCTATTGCCCGGGGGTGGGCAAGACCTATCAGATGCTCCAGGAAGGTCATCGGCTTAAAAACGATGGGATCGATGTGATCGTCGGGCTCGTGGAAACCCACGGCCGGGCCGATATCGCCAAACTGATTGAAGGGCTGGAGGTCATCCCCCGGCGCCGGCAGGAATACCGCGGCGTTCCGGTAGAAGAAATGGATGTGGAGGCCATTCTGGCCCGCAAACCCCAGGTGGCCCTTATCGACGAACTGGCTCATACCAATGTTCCCGGCAGCCTGAACCAAAAACGCTATCAGGACGTTCAGGACATCCTGGCCGTCGGGATCCATGTCATCACCACTTTGAATGTCCAACATTTGGAAAGTCTCTATGATATGGTCGAAAAGGCCGTAGGGGTCAAAGTCCGGGAGCGCCTTCCCGATTCGGTCCTGGCGGAAGCCGACCAGATCGTTGACGTGGATTTGTCCACCGAAGACTTACAAAAACGATTGGAAGAAGGAAAGATCTATCCCCGGGAGCGTATCCAGACCGCGCTCAGTAATTTTTTCAGGACTTCCAATCTGGAAAAGCTTCGGGAACTCACCCTTCGGGAACTCGCCTCCCAGATTGATTCAAGGAGGCGGGAGACGGAGGAAAAAGAAAGCGATATCACGCCGGACCAGATCATGGTCTGCTTGAGCTCGCGTGGACCCAATAGCGATAAACTACTCCGGTATGCCTCGCGCTTAGCCGGGAAACTGAATCGAAACTGGTATGCCGTTTATGTTCAGACCCCTTCCGAAGAAGCCACGGTCATCGACGTCCGAACCCAGCGTCACCTCTCAGACACCTTGACCTTGGCCAAGCAATTAGGTGCCTTGGTGTTTACCTATAAGGGAGAGGAGATCGTCGATACCATCCTCCGTTTTGCCAAGGAATACCGGGTGGGTCATATCATTATCGGAAGGCCGGGGGCCAAACCTTTCTTTAAAAAATTCGGAAAGAATAAAGATATTGTCGGCGAACTGATCAAAAAAGCCTTGGGGATCACAGTTATCATTCTGGACACCAGTGAAGAAGGCCCTCCCAAGGCTCAGCCCCCTGGGGTGATCCCGGAAGTGACTACGACCGTTTCGATCCCTTCCGAAACCAAACCCCCGTCCCCGGAGCAGTTGAGGTTGTCCCAACTTCTATCAGCGCACCAGATCATCATTTGGGATATGCCGGTGGGAAAAGAGGTTATTCTCCACGAATTGACGGAAGCTCTGGCCAAGCAGAATGGCCTCGGTGATCCGGAGATTTTATTGAAGGAGGTCCTTAAGCGGGAAGAACAGGGATCGACCTTTTTTAATGAGGGGGTGGCCTTCCCCCACACCCGGATCAACGGCCTGACGACCCCGGTAGTAGCCCTGGGGTTAACCAGAAAAGGGGTTTCCGATGTCCTTACTGAAAAACCCGTTGAGATAGTTTTTTTGATCCTATCTCCGGCCCAAACCCCCGATATTCAGGTCAAGGTGTTAGGTCTGACCAGCCGAGCGGCCCAAAACAGACAGCTTCTGCAAGGTCTCAAATCAGCCCAAACCCCAGAAGAGGTGTTAACAGCTTTTCGCGATTGGGAAACGCCCTAACTCCTAAATCTTATTGCCAGTCTGTCCCTTTCCCGGCTATCTTGGCAGTCAGTTGTGCCAGTGCCCAGTTCATCCCCTTTGAACCGGAAGTCGGAAAATTATAATGTTAATTCCTTTGTTTTTATTTAATGAGCAACCAGAGCAGCTTGGCGGGGTCCGGTCCTAGGGTGGACCAGGCGTTGGGGATCTCGGAGGTCAACCGGATGAGATCTCCGGGAAGGAGTTCATGCTCTCCGGATCCCATCTTAACCAATAATTTTCCGGAAAGGAGGTAACCCATTTCTTCGCCCTTGTGGAGGAAAAAATGGCTGGACAGGCTTTGCCGCGGAGGGATCTCGATCAGAAAGGGTTCGGCCTTGGTCTCCAGGTCCACCGGGATCAAGCGCTTCGCTTGAATACCGAACTCGGGCCTGCCGGTCATCCTCAGGTCCGTGGCCTCCCGCAAAGGAAAGATGATCCGGCTTTTTTCCTTCCCTGGTTCGAGGAAAAAAGAACTGCCTTCCACCGCCAGGATCTCGGCCATTTTAAACAGGGCCGGCAAGGAGGGATAAATCAGATTGCTCTCGACCTGAGAAATGGTGCTGGGGGTGACCCCGACCGATTGGGCGAGTTCCGTTTGGGAGAGACCTCGCTTGAGGCGAAGCGCTTTGATACGCTGGCCCAGGTCCAGGAGGCCGGATAGCCGGCGTTCGTCACTAAAAGTAATATTTAGATCTTTGGCCCAGTATTTATGAGGTTGATGGAGGTTGTCCAACTTACGTTTCTCGGCCTTCAAGACGGTCAGGGACGTGGTCCCCCTTTTGATGGCCAGATCAATGGCCACTTGGGCGATTTGGCTGATCTGGGCTCGAAACCGGGGAGAGTGGGCCTTTTTTTCCATGATCCAATAGGCGATGGTCTTCAACTCATAGAGGCGGGGGCAGGAATGGGAATAAAAATTAAGCACCTGGTCTTCACCCCCCCAGAGTTCCTGCATGCCGGTTAAACTTTCAAAGACAAAACGGACCTCTCCCTTTTGCGTGCCATGTAGCGTATAGAGGGCCTCGGTTACCTGACGCATGTCCCGGGGATTCTCCACCTGAACCAGTTTAAAAGGGCCTTGGGATTCTATTTGTTCATAAAATTTCAAAAAGATCGAGGAACCGGCCCCTTTGCCGAAGGTGAAACAATCCAGGATAAGCAGAGCGGGGTTTTGAGCCAGGGGTCCCAGTTTTTCCAACAAATTTTTAGGGGAACGGTCAAAGGTCACATAAATGAGCGGCTTTTTCTGGAATAGAGAAATCCGAATGAAATTCAAACAGAAAACCGAGGCCAGACTGCCCGCATCATCATACCAAACCACGTTATCTCCGATGAACAGTCCTTCCAGAATAAAGTCCAGTTGATCGACCCCGGAGGCCACCTTTAATTTCTCTGCTGCGTTCTTCGCCACGAGTGAAATTCCTAATCGGATTTTTTATTTTCGGAGGAAAGGCTGCCTTTGGCTTCCTCCTCGAGTTGATAGCGTCTGGGGCTTTTTCGGCAATTCTCCCAAATGATGCAGGCCTTCCTAAACTTACAATAGCCGCAGGGGTCGGTGCAGGCCATACAATCCTCCAGGCACTCCAGGCAGTAGCCGATTTCCAGCTTACTGCATTTAACCGCGGCTTCCCGATCGGGATGAAAACGGCATTGCATAAATATGAACCCCTTACTATTTATCCGCTAACCGGGAGGTAAGTCGGCGTTGTCTCAGGTACTCAATGACGCCCGGCATTACGGAGATGAGGATAATGACCAAAATAACCAGGGTAAAATTTTTCTTCACCACCGCCATATTCCCAAAATAGTATCCACCCAGAACAAAAAGGGCGATCCAGGCGACTCCCCCGACCACATTATAAGCCAGGAACCAGGAATAAGACATCCGTCCGATGCCGGCCACAAAAGGGGCAAAGGTCCGGATGATCGGTACAAATCGAGCGATGATAATTGTCTTCCCCCCATGCCGTTCGTAAAAAGCATGGGTTCGTTGCAGGTATTCCTTTTTAAAAAACCGGGAGTCTGCCCGCTGAAAGACTTTGGGTCCAACATAATGCCCGATCCAGTAGTTGACCGTATCCCCGGCCACGGCGGCGATACCTAACAGGACCAGCAGCCACCAAGGATCCAGCGACCCGAGGGCGGCGAAGGCGCCGGATGCAAACAGGAGGGAATCGCCGGGCAGGATCGGGGTGACCACCAGTCCGGTTTCACAAAAAATAACAATAAACAGAATGAGGTACGTCCAAAGCCCGTAAGCCTGGATGACGGCATTGAGGTGTTTATCTAAATGAAGAAACAATTCCAACAGTTGATTGAACCATTCCATGGGCGTTCATTTCCTTTTTAAGGAATAGGGGAGTCTGCTCCCGTTGTCAGCGTGTCGGGTAGTGTATACCATATCCTCTTGATAAAAAACAACCATCGAGGACTGAAGATTTTAGGGGGAAACCTGCGAACCGGCTGCATCGGGAAGGGCCAAAAAAAGGACAAAAAAAAGGAAGGCACTGCGGGCCTTTCCTCTTTTGAAGAATCGACCCTCCTTCCCTTTTAAAGGTGAGGCTAAATTATTAAAACTTACCTAGCGAACAACAACCACCCGGCTATTTCTTTTTAGCCGGGGCCTTTTTGGCCGGGGCCTTGGAAGCGGCGGCTTTCTTGGCCGGAGCGGCCTTTTTGGCCGGCGCCTTTTTGGCCGTCGCTTTCTTGCTTGGGCTCTTGGCGGTCGTGGCTGCTTTCTTGGGAGCGGCCTTTGCGGTTGCTTTCTTCGCCGGAGCCTTTGCTTTTTTGGTTGCTGCCATGGTGTCTCCTCCTTTCGGATATATGGTATTTGTTGCGATTTTAGAATACCATATATAGTATGTCAAGAAAAAAATACAATTTTGACAAGAATAATTTATTTTTTTTCAAAATAATTTATCAGGACAGGCCGACCCCCGCCAGCGCTTCCAGGCATTGAGGGCAGCGGCCTTGATTCAATTCATTTTTCAAAATGGTAAATCCAAATCGGTCCAGAAGTAGACGGCCGCAGTGATGGCAATAGGTTTTCTCCCCTTGATCGCCGGGCACATTCCCGGTGTAAACATAATGGAGTCCCACTTCCCGGCCGATTTCCCAAGCCTGCTGCAGGGTCTTGACCGGTGTAACCGGCAGGTCGGTTAGACGAAACGTCGGGTGAAAGCGGCTGATGTGCCAGGGGGTCTCCGGGCCCAGTTCCTGGAGGATGAAGGTGGCCAATTCCCGCAATTCTTCCTTCGAATCGTTCAGGGTGGGAATGATTAAGGTGGTGATTTCCAGCCACACCCCCATTCCCTTCATGGACTTCAAGGTCTTCAGGACCGGAGACAGTTTGGCCCCGCATTGCTTTTGATAAAAGGCTTCCCGAAAGGACTTCAAATCCACATTGGCCCCGTGGAGCAGGGGATGAATAGATTGCAGGGCCTCCGCGGACATATACCCGTTGGTGACGAAGACGTTCTTTAACCCCTGCGCTGCGGCCAGTATGGCGATGTCCTGGGCGTATTCAAAAAAAATGGTCGGCTCCGTATAAGTGTAAGCGATGGATTGACAACCGGCCTGCCGGGCGGCGGCCACGATATCCTCCGGGGAGACCTCCTCGCCGGGTATTTTCCCCTGATCCTGGGGCAACTGGGAGATGTCGGCGTTCTGACAGAAAAGGCAGCGAAAGTTACAGCCGGCGGTGGCCAGGGAAAAGGACCGGGATCCCGGCAAGAAATGAAAGAGCGGCTTTTTCTCAATGGGGTCCACGTGGGTAGCGATGGGCCGGGCGTAAACCAGTGAATAGAGGCTCCCCTTCCGATTCTCCCGGACCCCGCAGAGCCCTCTTTCCCCCTCCTTAATCAGACAGTGATGGTTGCACAAGAAGCAGTGGGCTTGTTGTTCTTTCTTTTTTTCATAAAACCGAGCCTCCATCATACTGCACCCCCTCTTAGGTTGAAGAACAATCCTCTTTAAACACGGCGCCGGTACTGCCGGAAGTCACCAACTGGGAATAACGATAGAGGTAGCCGCTTTTAATTTTCGGCGGTTGGGGTTTCCATTTTTTCCTTCGCCGTTCCAACTCCTCGGGGGAAACCTGCAGGCTTATTTTTTTATTGGGGATATCGATGGCGATACGATCTCCCTCCCGGACCAAGGCCAGAGGTCCTCCCGACGCCGCTTCGGGTGAAACATGGCCGATGGCCGCGCCTTGGGTCCCCCCGCTGAACCGTCCATCGGTAATCAAGGCGACCTCCTTGCCCAACCCCATCCCGATGATGGCGGCGGTGGGGGAAAGCATTTCCTGCATCCCCGGTCCCCCCTTGGGGCCTTCATAGCGTATAATTACCACATCCCCTTTGTGGATCTTCTTGCCCAGGATAGCCTGTTGAGCGGCCGGCTCGGAATCAAAGACCCGGGCCGGGCCCTGGTGTTTCAGCATTTCCGGCGCCACCGCGGATTGTTTGACCACCGCGCCCTCGGGGGCCAGGTTGCCGAAAAGGACGGCGATGCCCCCTTCAGCATGATACGGGCGGCTAATCGGGCGAATAACCTCCGGGTCCATGACAGTCTGGCCTTTTAAATTTACCGCCAAGGTCGAGGCGGTCGCCGTCAAGACCCGGGTATCCAGCCCCTTCCTTTTGGTGAGTTCCGCCATAAGCGCCGGGATGCCGCCGGCCTCATGCAGTTCCTGCAGGCTATGGGGACCGGCGGGTATTAAATTGCAGAGATGGGGGGTCTTTTGGCTGATTTGGTTAAAAAGAGTCAGGGGCAGGTTGATCCCCGCTTCGGAGGCTATGGCCGGGACATGGAGCACCGTGTTAGTGGAGCAGCCCAGGGCCATATCGACCGCGATGGCGTTTCGAAAGGCCGGCAGGGTGGCGATGTCCCGGGGGAGAATTTTCTTTTTTAATAATTCCATAATCTTGTTCCCGGCCTGCTTGGCCAGGCGAAGGCGGGCCGCCGAGACGGCGGGGATGGTGCCGTTTCCGGGGAGTCCTAAACCGATGGCCTCGGTCAGGCAATTCATCGAGTTGGCGGTGAACATTCCGGCACAGGAACCGCAGCCGGGGCAGGCCGCGTCCTCCAGTTCCCGCAGCTCCGCGGCCTTTAATTTTCCGGCCTTGACTTGCCCCACCCCTTCGAAGACGCTGACCAGGTGAACGTTTTTCCCGCGCCAGCGGCCGGTGAGCATGGGGCCCCCGCTGACCATAATGGCCGGGATATTCAGGCGCAGCATGGCCATCAGCATTCCCGGGATGATCTTGTCGCAATTGGGGATCAAAACCAGGGCGTCAAAAGGGTGGGCCCGGGCCATAACCTCCACCGAGTCGGCGATCAGCTCCCGGCTGGCCAGGGAATATTTCATGCCTTCGTGGTTCATGGCAATCCCGTCACAGACGCCGATGGTGGAAAAGGATATAGGCGTCCCACCGGCCATGCGCACCCCGTCTTTCACGGCCTGGCAGATTCGGTCCAGGTGGATGTGTCCGGGAATGATTTCATTGGCCGAATTGGCTATACCGACCAGCGGCCGGGCGATTTCTTCATCGGTGTAGCCCATGGCTTTAAAAAGGGAGCGATGGGGTGATTTCTCCAGTCCTTTTTTCATGGCGTCGCTACGCATGGGGTCCTCCTTCTGCTGAACGGATTAATTGAATTACTATAATAAATATGGAAGAATGAAAGCAAGAAAAAGCGAATCCCTCGGGAGAACCCAGGTTATGATCCTTAAACAAATGATGGTGGGGCAAATGGCGGTCTTCTGCTACATCGTGGGTTGTGAACAGAGCCTGAAATGCGTGCTGATCGACCCGGCCGGTAGTGAGGAACATATTTACCGGGTCCTGCAACAAAAAAAACTGGAAGCCGTGTATCTCATCAATACCCACGGACATCCGGACCATACTTGCGGCAACCAGTTGCTGAAAGATAAAACCGGTGCCCGGATCGTCATGCATGAGGCGGATGCCCGGTGGTCCGACAGCCCTTCCAGCCGTATCCTGGCCCAGCAGATGGGCTTTCGGCCTTCGCCCCCGGTGGATTGGAGGGTGCGGGACGGGGACGTGATTGCCTTTGGGCAGGAGACGTTGAAAGTGATTCATACCCCGGGACATACCCCCGGCGGGATCTGCCTGTACGGACGAAATAACCTCTTCACCGGGGATACGCTTTTTGTTGGGGCCGTGGGCCGGACGGATCTTCCGGGCGGGTCGCCGGAGACTTTGCTTCAATCCCTTAAGGATAAAATCCTTACGCTGCCGGATGAGACCGTGGTCCGTCCGGGCCATGATTACGGCGATCGGCCGACTTCCACTATCGGGAAGGAGAAAAAGGAGAACCCCTATATAAAATTTTAGCCAACAGTAAAAATATTTTTGGCTAAAATTCTATTTCCCGAAAGGATTCTTCCGCGGCGGCCAAGGTTATTTCCAGATCTTCCCGGGAATGGGCCAGGGAGATGAACAGGGCTTCAAAGGCCGAGGGAGCCAGGTAAACGCCGCGTTCCCGCATGGCCCGGAAGAATTGACCGTAGGCCTCGGCCGAGGCCTGCTGTACGGTAGTGAAATCCGTCACCGGTTCCCGGGAGAAAAAAAAGCTGCCCAGAGATCCGACGCGGGCAACCTGGAAGGGGAGCCCCTGGCTTTGGGCGATGGCCCCCAGCTTACCGAAGAAAAAGGCCGACTTTTCTTCCAGTTGCGGGTAGACATCCTTTTCCGATAAAAGATTCAAGGTAGCCAGGCCGGCGGCAGTGGCCAGGGGGTTTCCGGAGAGGGTCCCCGCCTGGTACACCGGGCCGACCGGGGCGATCCAGGACATGATTTCCTCCCGCCCACCGTAAGCCCCCACCGGCAACCCGCCCCCAATGATTTTTCCCAGACAAGTCAGATCGGGCCGGATGTTGAAAAGTTCCTGCGCTCCCCCCAAGGCTACCCGAAAGCCGGTAATGACCTCGTCAAAAATCAACAAAGAACCGGATTGGGAAGTTACCTCGCGGAGTCCTTCCAGAAATCCCGGTCGGGGCGGCACGACCCCCATGTTGCCCGCCACCGGTTCGACGATCAAGGCCGCTATTTGCCCGCCTTTTTCATGAAAAAGTTGCTGCACGGAATTTAGGTCATTGTAGGGCAGCGAAACGGTCAGGGCGGCAATTTCCTGAGGAACCCCGGGGCTGCCGGGGATGCCCAGGGTGGCCACGCCGGAACCGGCTTTGATCAGGAAACTGTCTCCATGCCCGTGGTAGCAGCCGTCAAACTTGACGATTACCGGGCGTTGGGTGTAGGCCCTGGCCAGACGAACGGCGCTCATGGTAGCCTCCGTTCCGGAGCTCACCAAGCGGACTTTCTCCACCGAAGGCACGGAGGCCACGATTTTTTCAGCCAGCAGCACTTCGGCCTCCGTTGGGGCACCATAACTGGTTCCCAGAGAGGCAGCCTGGTTGAGGGCCTCGAGGACCTGGGGGTGGGCGTGCCCCAGAATCATAGGGCCCCAGGATCCGACGTAATCGATATAAACCTGGTTGTCCACATCGACAATCCTGGAACCCGCCGCCCGGGCAATGAATAAAGGGCAGGCCCCGACCGACCGGGCGGCCCTGACTGGGCTGTTAACTCCCCCGGGAATCACCCGTTGACTGCGTTCAAAAAGCGATTCGGAGCGGGTATAGGTCTTATTCATGATGAAAATACCTCATGGTGGTTTTCTTTAATTCACGGTGACTGAACAGCAGCCGGTACGCCTCCAGGCCGACAGATTGAGATATGGTTTGGGCCACCTCCCGGCAGCGGGCCTCGGTGGCGGCGTGGATCATGGTATACAGGTTGTAGGGCCAATCGGCATGGGGTTTTCTATGGTAGCAGTGGGTGACCTCCCGGAAAGCGGCTATAGCTCGTCCGATGGGCTCGATCCGGTCCTCGGGGACCTGCCAGACCGCCATGGCATTGGCTTTAAAACCCGAATTGCGATGGCGCAGGGTGGCCCCGAAACGACGGATAACGTCGTCCCGCTGCAAGCGGCGAATCATCAGCAGCAGCCGGCGATGGGAAAGACCCAGGCGTTCGGCCAACGGCAAAAAAGGCTGAGGGATGATCTCCAGATCGCCGGTCAATTCCCCGATGAGGGTTTTTTCCAGTTCCGTCCAAGGGTGAGGAGTGGTGGTTTTCAAAAATATTCTTTTTCCAGTTCGGTCACCCGTTGCGCCAGGGTTTGGTGGATGGCGGTGAATTTTTCCAGCAACGCTTTGCCTTCCCGCGTTAAACGTAATCCGCCTCGTTTTCCCAAGGTGGTATCTTTTTCCGCCAAAGAATACCCCAAACGATCCTCCGAGGCCTTAAGGCGGCCCCAGGCCGCCCGATAAGACATATTCATTTTTTTGGCCGCCTGGGCTAGGGATCCGTGATCGGCAATGGCCTGGAGGAGTTGGCGGCGTCCATCCCCGAAGCGGACCCGATGATCTTCCTCTTCCAGCCAGATCTTAAAAGAAATTTTCACAGGCTATCCGCGATTAGAACAAGTGGTCGGAAAGGGGTATCCTTTGATAGCCCTTATTTCTGGCCCAGAGATCCAGATGCGTCGTCACCAAGTCGTCCAGCAGCGGGGAGAGGATCCACCCTCCGTTCCCTCAGGTCGATGATTTTCAAATAATGCTTGCAGGCCTCGCAAACCTCCAGGCGAAGGCCCTTCTCTTTTTCCGAGAAAAAATAGCGAAAATTCTTTTGCTCCTTGTTGTCGCAATAGGGGCAGACAAACCGGGGGAGAGCCCAGGTAAATTCGCAGACGGAACAGGTCCCGAAGCGTTTTCCCCCTTCCTCCAGATAGGCCAACAGAGGCCTGCCGCCGCAGACCGGGCAATAACCCTTGGACCAGGTGGCCCAGTCCAACTCGGGATCCCGGGCCAGGGCCTGAGCCTGAAATTTGAGGAAAGGCTTCCAGGAGGCTAAGAAAAGAAACAATAAAATCTCGGGGTCCAGACCGCAGGAGGCCGCCGCCTGAATAAAGGGTTGACCGTCCTCCTGAAACAAAAGGGTCAGCCAGGGTTCCAGGTTTCGGCCTTCACCGGCTAACCATTTTTCAATCAAAGGGATTTGTTCGGTCATTTTGGGATTGGCCGCGCGGGTCCCTTTGAGGATTTCCTGAAAAAGGTTTCGGAAACGAACGGCGTCGACCGGAAAATTCTTGAAAGAAAAAAAAGGAAATCCCTCATTGAATTTAAGGCGTTTAAGCGGTTCAGTGTTGGGAAGCGCTTCCCCGGGGTCTTGGGCCATAAACGCCGACTGGATGGACAGCAACTGTTCCCAAAAGTCCAAAAAGGGCTCGTACTGAGGATGTCTTTTCTTGTCTTCCTCAATCCGCTGCCTTATTTTTTCAGGGTCTGCTCATGATAATGGAATTATAATAAATCTCTGTCCGGTTGTTCGCCCTAATTTTATTTGGCAGCTTGGTCTGAAATCAGTCCTTTGTGGCCGCCGGGTCCCAGCGGTCATACCAGCTATGAAGAGGTACTTACCCAAAAGGGCGAAGCGTCCTCTTTATCATCTTGTCAATTTTTTGCGTTAAAAGCAAGCCTTTCCTGACCGAAATTAAAGGGGGGGAGGACGAAATCAGCGTTCAGCGGGTTATCGTTTTATAACCTTCTCAGTTCAACCCATCACCGAAAGGAGATATTTGTCATGTTGAAAGAGTTCAAGGAATTTGCCATGAAGGGGAATGTGCTGGACATGGCCGTGGGCATCATCATCGGGGTCGCTTTCGGGAAGATCGTCAGTTCTTTCGTGGCCGATGTAATTATGCCCCCCATCGGACTGTTGCTGGGGAAAATGGATTTCAGTGAGCTTTTTATCAACCTCTCCGGCAAATCGGTGGCCACCCTGGCGGAGGCCAAGGCCGCCGGTGTACCGGTCATCAAATACGGGCTATTTTTCAATACCATCATCGATTTTGTGATTATTGCCTTGGCGATTTTTCTGGTGATCCAGCAGATCAACCGGCTTAAAAAGGCGCCGCCACCGGCGCCGCCCAATACCAAGGAATGCTCGTTCTGCTTTTCGGCCATCCCGATCAAGGCGACCCGTTGTCCCCAGTGTACATCGGAATTAAAAGGTTAAGTTAAGCCCCGATCCAGGGGGCCGGAAAGGGCCGATACCCGGTCGTCCTTTAAGGCCTCCTCGACAACCAGCTTTTGGAGGAGGGGCATTTTTTCCTGAACCGGCGGAGTCAGGCCGATTTCCCAGCCGATTTCCTGGGGTTCCACCCCAAAGATGATGGTCCGTGATTCCAGGTCGTCTCCCAGGAGCTTGGCCATTTTTAAGGCCTGGACAAAATCGATGTGGTGAAGGGACATGGGCGCGTCCTCGGCAGGAATCAGGTCCTGGGGGCGGCAGCGGTAAATGCTCCCCGGCTCTCCCCGGGCCTGCAGGGCATCGACCAAAATGATTTTATCGGCCTCCTTTAACAGGGGCAGGATGTCCAGGGTAGAGGTTCCGCCGTCCACCAATTCCACCCCCGGGGGAAGGGGCTCCTTTTCCAGGAGTTGAATCAGTGGGAGGGGATAAAACTGAAAATATTTTAAGACCCGGATTTTCTCCCGCGACAACAGATAACCGGCGTATAGGTGAAACGCCGAGGATCATGGAAAAAAGCTTGAAACTCGGAATGAAAACCTTGAAAACCGTTTTCATACTCCTTAAACCCATATCCTGATTGCCGGGCGGCGATTTCCACCTTTTGAGTCCAGTTGAAAAGGTCTTTTTCCTTGACCTTGCCGTAGATCAGATGATGGGAGTCCATCTTAACCCGGATTTCGGAAAAATTCAGGTCGAACAAATAAGAATATAGCTTCCGTCCTGCGTAAGGGTCAAAGTCGGCCCGCTGTTCCACGTGTTGAATCACCCCGTTCATCGCCTTTTCCAGGGTAGATGAAAACCCGAAATGAGACAGACAGTTATAGTCCAGGTCGATCAGACAAAGAACCCCTCCCGGTTGGAGGGCGGAAGAAATATTTCTGACGATTTCGAACCCGGAAGAGCGATAGTATTCCAACACAAAACGGACCCAAATGAAATCGAAAGGACCGTGCGCATCGAGCGATTCTCGGATATCCGCGGTGACAAAATCCAACCCTGGGGAAGGAAAATGAATTCTGGCGTAGTCAATTCGTTGGGCTGAGATGTCGATCCCCAAGGTGGATCCCCCCGGCTGAACCAGACGGTTCAAATAATAACTGGTCTTGCCCGGACCACAGCCAAAATCCCCCACCTTCATTCCCGCTTGGATTCCGGCCCAGCGGGCAAATTTTTGAACCGTTCGGGGATCTGTTTTGATGTCCAGACGGATCGATTCGTCTTCGCTTTCCATTACATACGGCTGCCGTGTCATTTTGAATTTCCTTCTCGGGGGTATAGTTATATTTTGATGAAAAGAAGGCCCAGATGTTTTTTGGGGAGTGATAGGACCGAAGATAGTTTAAATGTATTCTTCCGACCGGTGTGGCCGGTAAGGCCGGGGCGCACTCCTTCTGCCAGAGAGGAAGTAAATACCTGTTGGGGATAGGTCCCGGAATAAGATTCGAAAGCGAATTCGTATTCCCGGCCGGCTTATTGAATGAAAGGGTAAACGACAGGTGCGCTTTTCCCCTCAATGGAAATGATCTACCTCCATCCCTAAGCGGGCTTCTTAGGGAGGAGGTAGAGGTTTTTGTTCAAGCCAAGCCATTCTGCAGCGCGTACCGGATCAACTCGGCATTATTTTTCATATTCATCTTTTCCATGATGCGGGAGCGGTAGGTGCTGATCGTCTTGATGCTCAGAGAGAGCTCCTCCGCCACTTCCTTGAGCCGCTTTCCGGAGGCAATCATGGACATGACCTGATATTCCCGGTCGGAAAGGTTCTCGTGAGGCGATTTCTCCGCATTGATTTCCAGGTCGGTGGCCAGTTTTTCGGCTAAACTGCTGCTTACGTATTTACGGCCCCGGGCCACCTTGCGAATCGCCGCCACTAGTTCCTCGGGAACGCTCTCTTTGGTCAGGTACCCGGCCGCCCCCAATTTCAAAACACGCACGGCATATTGATCTTCGGGGTAAATGCTCAGCACTAAGACCGGCAACTTTGGTTTCTTAGTCTTTAATTCCTTAAGGATGTCCAGCCCGTTCCGGCCGGGCATGGAAATGTCCAACAGGACGATATCAAAGTCTTTCTTTCCGACTTTGGCCAGGACATCCTTGCCGGTACCGGCTTCATCGGCGACTGTCATGTCGGGGTACTCGGAAAGGATTTGTTTGAGTCCCTGGCGGACAATGGGGTGGTCATCGGCGACTAATATTTTTATCATGGCTTTTCTCCTTTCTGTTTAATGGAATTTCGACGGCAATTTTTGTCCCGACCTGATGGATTCCCCGAATTTGAATTGTCCCCCCCCGGGCGTAGACCCGCTCTCGCATTCCGATTAAACCCAAGGATTGGGGGTCATTGATCCGGTCCGACGCAATTCCCAGACCATTATCACTAACGATTAATTTTAACCGATTCTCGTATTTTTTCAAAGTAATTTTTACCGCTTGGGCCTCCGCATGGCGAATGATATTGGTCAACATCTCCTGAACTAAACGAAAAATCAGTGTGGAATTCTCCGGATCCAGGGTCAACTGCCGGGGGGAGATGGTCAGAGAACTCTTTAGGCCGGTGCGGCTTTGGAAGTCTTTAAGTTGCCATTCCAGGGTGGCGGTCAAGCCGAGGTGTTCCAGCAGGGGCGGACGCAGTTCTCTGGAAATCGTTTGAATGGTTTGGATCGAGCCGTCGATCAAACGGGTGAGGGACTTGATTTTTTCGGACAAAGCCGGTTGATCGGGAGATAGGCGCTGGTTGAGCCAAAACAGATCCATTTTCATGGCGGTCAGTTGCTGACCCAGATCGTCGTGAATACGGCGGGAGATTTCTTTTTTCTCTTTTTCCAAGATGGTTTGCAGGTGTTCCGAAAGATTGCGTAGTTGCCGCCGGGAGGCTTTCAGGGCCAGTTCGGTAGCCTTGCGCTGGGTAATATCCTGCACCAGCGAAAAAATCCGGGGCCCCTCGGCACCTTTCACTACGGTGGCATTGATTTCCACCGAGGTCTTCTGACCTCGTGGATTCCGGTAACTAATCTCCAGGCCACGAATAAATCCCCGACGGGAACACTCCCTGACGGCGGCCAGGTTTTTATCCCGCTCATTTTCCTCCGTCCACTCCTCGACTCCCCGTCCTATAATTTCCTTCAAACGGTGATGTCCGGTCATCCGGACATACTGGAGGTTGGCGTCCATGACCTGGCCCTCTTCATTTAAAATAACAAAGCCGGTGTCTGTGGCTTCGATCAGAGACCGGTATCTTTCTTGGCTTTCCCGGAGGAGATCCTGGGCTTCTTTGCTCTTGGTAATATCCGTGGCAAAGACCAGGGAAGCCGGCCGGTTCTCCCAGGTTATCAATTTGAGGTTCAGACGCAAAAACCGTATCTCTCCTTTTTTATGCAGGAAACGAAGGTTATAGCGGCTGGGTGATTTTTGACCTTTCAAACGCCGAAGATGGTTGTTTTGGACTAGGGCTCGGTCGTCGGGATGTATAAAATCCAGAAAAGACCTGGTCATCTGTTCCTGGATGGAATAACCTGAAATTCCCTCCGACTTGGGGTTGGCGAATTTGACCTGGTTATCCTGAATCACCAGGATGGCTTCATCGGCGTTTTCCACCACCTGCCGGTAGCGCTCTTCGGCTTTTTTCCTAACAGTGATATCCTGAACAATCCCTTGAAAATAGAGAGGGTTCCCTGAAAAATCCTTTAACAAATAGGCCTGGTCAAAGACCCAGAGGGTGTGTCCGTCCCGGGTCAGCAACCGGTATTCCTGGATAAAAGGGGCCCCGGTCTTACCGGAATGCCGGGCCGCCTTGGTCAGGCGAGAGCGATCTTCCGGATGGAGCTGTCGGGACCAGTTTTTCGGGGTGGACAACCATTCTTCAACCGAATATCCGAGCAGATCCTTTATTTGGGGAGCTATAAAAAACAACTCCGCCGGATTGAAAGGGGAGGCCAAATAAGTCACGGCCGGGAGCGTTTCAACCAGGGTCCGGTATTTGAGTTCCGATTCCAGCAGTGCTTTTTCCGTCTGTTTTTGCCCGGTCACATCAGCGGTTTGAACTACAAATCCTCGAAAAGACCCGTCCTCTGTTATGATCGGCTCCCAGGAGGCCGAGGCGATCCAGATCTCTCCGTTCTTCCTGACGGCCCGGTATTCAAAATTTCTTCCGCCCTTTTTCTCCCGGTAACCTTGATCGAAGAAGCGCTGGACCTTGGCAATATCCTCGGGATGAATCCAGTTGCCGATCTTTTTCAGGATTTCCGGCGGATAACCGGCGATCTTTTCACAGTTGGGGCTGATGTAATACGTTCGCTTCCGGCGGTCCATGAGGTGCAGGATGCTGGGCAAGGTTTGGACGATGGTTTTGAAGCGGATATCCGATTCCTTCAGGGCTTCGGCTGCCTGCTCCAGAGACTCCAAATTACTGGCAGGTTGATTGCAAAGGGCACCTGTCGAGGATTTATTTAACACAGAGCGGCGCGGCATGAAATTTGAGCACTCCTTTTTTTTGATCAGAAAGACCGGAAGGAGCGGGTAGCTAAGTCAGGGAGAAGGCCACTGCAGCAGCTTTTGGGCATTCCCTCCAAAAATGGCCCGGCAGTCCTCTCCCTCGACCTGAGCTTCCCGCAGTTCCTTTTTATAACGGTCCGGCGCCAGAAGGGGATAATCGCTCCCGAACAAGATTTTATCGACGCCGAGGATGTCGATGGCGAAGCGGTAAATTTCCGGGCGGTAGAGATAAGGTGAAGCGGCTGTATCCACATAGGTATTTTTGAGTACTTCCCGGACTTCCCGCTTCAGGAGTTGATACCACCACAGTCCACCCCCCCAGTGGGCCAGGATGAATTTGGTTTCCGGAAAGGACTGAATCAATTCATAGAGGTCCCAGAGCGGCAGACGTTCCTTTCCCGGATAAGGGTGGCCCACCGGCTCGTTGGTATGGAGCAGCAAGGGAACGCCCCAGTCCGCCGCCAGTCGGGCCAGGGGGCTGAACAACTCTTTCCAGGCGTGTGGGCTGGAAGAACCATAGAGGGCGAGTTCTCCGATTCCTTTCATCCCGGCTCGGAGGCACCTCCGGGCTTCTTCCAAGGTGTCGGGGAGTTCGGGGTTTAAGCAGACGAATCCGACCAGCCGTTGAGGAAAACGGCGTACGGCTTCTAAAACATACTCGTTGGACCGGCGAATCAGAGCGGACTGTTTCCAGGGAAAGCCGAAAGTTGCGGCCCCCTGGACCTGATGGGTGTCGAGGGCGGCGATGAGGCCTTCGCTCGTGGCCAGAGGGGATTTTTTCTGGTCTTCATAGAGGAGCTGAAAGGCCGATTCGCCGGGGAAGAAGAGTTCCCGACGAGCGACGATTTCCGGGGGAAAGATGTGCGTGTGAATATCTATGATCATCGTTCGGGTTTAGATTGCCGGGGATGGGGAACTTTTTGGGCCTCCGACACCAGATAATTTTCGGCGGTTTGCCAATAGTTCGGGGCAACCTGAGGCGGGCTGGATTCCATTTTTTCCAGATCGCTTTCCCGGGACTCCGGCTGGGAGTCAACGGCTTCCGGTGATTCTTTCTTTTTGAATTCCAGCCGTCCCTCCTCGGGCAAAATATGGGCCTGACCTTCCAGGTGAATGGTCACCTCGTGGCGGGATTCCAGACGAAGCAGGTCCTCCCGTTTGCGGTTCAACAGGTAATGGGCCACTTCCACCGGTAAAATCCCTTTGACGCTGGATACGGTGCCCTTGGAGATCCCCAGCCAGATTTTTCGTAGATAGGAAAGGGCGAGGGTTTCCACCGAGCGAACCTGGCCCTTTCCTTGGCAGGTGGGGCAGGTATAATAGGTCCCGAATTGAATGGGCGGTCGGATACGCTGCCGGGATAATTCCAGGATTCCAAACTTGGAAATGCGTCCGAGGGTCGTGCGGGCCTTGTCCTTTTTTAGGTGGTTCTTAAGTATCCGCTGAACTTCATTACGGTGCTTAGACTCCTTCATATCGATAAAATCGATCACAATTAATCCGCCCAAATCCCGCAGCCGCAACTGGCGGGCGATCTCCTCGGCCGCTTCCATATTGGTTTTGAAGGCGGTTTCCTCAATCTGCCGTTCCTTCACCGAGCGGCCGGAGTTGACATCCACCGCGACCAGGGCCTCGGTGGGGTCGATGACGATCTGGCCGCCGGACTTTAGATTTACCCTGTTTTGAAAGATGGTCTCGATTTGATTTTCAATCTGGTGCTTGGAAAAAATCGGACGGGTTTCCTTATACAGTTTCACCCGGCTGCCGTATTTAGGGTTGATGATTTTCAAAAAATCCCAGACCTGTTTGTAAATTTCTTTGTTATCGATCAGGACTTCCTGGATGTCCGGAGAAAAGTGATCTCGAACACTGCGGATGGCCAGATCGATTTCCTTGTAGATCAGGGACGGCGCCGGTTGTTCAATGGCCCGGTTTCGGATTTCTTCCCAGAGCCGCAAAAGGTTTTCCAGGTTTTTGGACAATTCCCGTTTGGTCTTTCCGTTTCCCGAGGTCCGGACAATGCAACCGATCCCTTCGGGGATCTTCAATTGGGTCATGATCTCCTTCAAACGGGCCCGCTCCTCTTCGGCCTCGATTTTTCGGGAAATGCCGACCATGGGTTCTCCGGGGGTTAAAACCAGAAAATTGCCTGCCAGAGAGAGGTAGGTGGTCAGGGCCACGCCCTTTTTGCCCGTCTCCTCCTTGGTGACCTGGACCAATATCTCCTGGCCCCGGCTGACCATTTTCTGAATCGAGAGATGGTGCTTGTTGTCTGATCCGCCGGATTCTACGGCCTGCTGGAAATAATCGGAATGGATCTCATCGGCCTGGAGGAACCCGTTTTTTTCGCCCCCGTAATCGATAAAGGCCGCCTGAAAGGCCGGTTCTACATGAGCTACTACCCCTTTATAAATATTTCCTCGAATCTGCTCCTTGGCGGTGGTTTCAATATAAAATTCCTCCAGGAGCCCGTCTTCGATCAGGGCTACCCGATATTCCTCCGGGTCGATGGCGTTGATCAGTAACTTTTTTACCGGGGCCATTAAATTTCTCCGTTACCTGAGCGATTTCGGTGCTGTTGGACCTGATACATAAAGGCCTCCAGGCGGGTTTGGGTATTGGTCTGCTCCTGCCCGTCATAAGACAGGTTCAGGAAGGGGATGTTTTGGTGGTCTTCCCGATACCGCTTGAGCAGGGCGTTGACAATGGTTCCGGGCATGCAGGTAAAAGGCATGATGTTGACTAACCCCGAGGCGCCTTTTAAGACGTAGTCCGTAGCCTTGCCGATACTTAAGACCGCCTCGCCCTCAAAGGAGGAATCCAGGTAGGGTTTCGCCCTTTTGAGGGTCAGACTGATGGACGGCTCCCCGTAATTGCGCAGGGATCCCCGAAAAGTGCTTTCCAGCTCATGCTCCAGTTTGGTCTGGACCCGATGGGTAAGCAGCACTTCAATCAGGCTGGAAAATTTCCTTAAACGGATGGCCCGCCAGATGGCGGTGTAGTTGGTATAGAGAATCCACTCGGAAATAGGGGGGAGCCAGGCCTCACCCCCCAAGGCTTCTATGCCGAGCACTACGTTTTCATTCGAGAACTTGTTGGCCCGGGTGTAAATTTCTCCCACCACGCCGATAACCGGCCTCGAACCGGGGTCGTTGACCGGCACGTTTTCAAAGGTCTGTCGGGCCGACCGCAGCACGGCCGTCAAGTCGCCCCGGGCGGTGATGGTTTTGGCCATTTTTCCCAAGAAGTGCTGGTAGACCTCCCCGGCTTCACCCGGGCGGGCTTCATAGGGGCGGGTTTCCCGTAGCTTTTTCTCCAGCAGGTCGACCGCCACAATTCCCTGCCAGGCCAGCCGGGTAAAGTCGCTGCCGCCCACCATACCCAGTTCCTGATAGAGGGTCTCGCTCTGGTCCGGCGCGTAGATGGGTACCTCGGGGTAACCCAGCTCATCCAGAACCAGGCGGTGGAAGCGGTGATATTGGCCGAAGCGGCAGGGGCCGGTCCCGGAAGGCATGAAAAAGGAGGCTTTTTTAGCATTGAAATCCGACCGCTGGACCATTTTGGCCATATCCCCGGTGGTTAAGATGCAAGGATAGCACTCTTTGCCCGAAGTGAGCTTTCGGCCGAGAACCAGCGTCTCCTGGTCGGAGTCGGGCAGGACTTCGGCTTCCACCCCGCAGGCCCGGAAGGCGGCGGCCACGGCCAGGGATTGGTCGGTCATGGGCGGGATATAGATTTTTCGGCTGTTGCCGCCGGGGATCCGGGAGACCTTGGTCGGCGCCGCTTCCGGGAGTTTCCGGCCCCGGGTGTTTTTCAGACTGTCCAGGAAGGCCTCCAGTCGGGTTACCACGCCGGCATCGGCGCTGTGCTCATCGATTTCAATTTCCAGATAAGGCTTTCCTTTTAAGATGTTTCGAAAGAAATGGAGGATAAAGGAGTCGGGTCCGCAACTGAAATTGGTGATGTAGATCCCGTAAAGGTTCGGGTTGTGGAGCAAAACATCGGCGGCCCCCAAAATTTTCTGTCCGAAACGCCAGTAATGATGGCGGGATTCTTCCGGATCGACGGGGGAATCCAGGGGAAAGAAGTCCATGGGAATGGCCAGGATTCCCAAGTCCCGCAATTTTTTGGGGATATTCAAATTGATTCCGGGGTCAAAACCGTTGTAGGGGCGGCTGACCACGACCATGGCGATTTCCTCGGGTCCCAGGTCTTGCAGAACTTCCCGTCCCCGATTCAACAGTTGGGCATAGAAGGCTTCCTGGGCCGCCAGGGCCTTCTCCAGGGCGATGGGCACCAGAAAGGGACTGACTTTCAGGTCCCGGGCCAGCTTGACCAGGCCTTTTTGCAAGGCCTTATCCCCCCGGCCGAGATACAGAACCGGCTGGAAAAGCTGCACGCCCAGAGCGGCGAGGTTAATGCTGGCCGGTACCGTGTAAGGCAGGGTTTGGGCATAGGGGCAAACCACTCCCTGGTCATTTTCCTGGTTCTTCGCTTTCAAGTCGATGATGCTGGGCAGAAAAATACGGTTCACCCCCTGCTGGATCAATTCCAGAATATGGCCGTGGGCCACCTTGATCGGCAGGCAGGTCTCAGCGGCCATGACTTCCACGCCATGGTGGATAATGGATTTGTTGGTCGGACCGGAGATCACCACTTCAAAGCCCAATTCGGTCAGGAAGGTCCGGAAGAAAGGCAATAGTTCCCGGAAAAACATGGTCCGAGGTATCCCGATTTTTCCCCTTTTCCCGCCGGGGTTGCAGTCTTCAGGCCGACCGACCAGCCATTCTTCCCGCTCGGCAAAAAGGTCGGGCAGGGCTTTGGTGGTGGCTGGTTTCTTGCTGTCCAGATCATATTTGTCGCAGCGGCTGCCGTAAAACAACGGCCGTTCGCCTTCAATGGTCACCTTTTTAACTTCGCACTGGTTGGGGCAACTCCGGCATTCAAAGGAGGAAATCTCATAGCGGCTCTGGGCCAGGTCGAAACCCTTGAAGCCGCTTTCCGTCCAGGTCCGTTCCCGCAGGGCCAGGATGGCCACCCCGATGGCCCCGGTAACGTCATTATGCTCCGGGACGATGATCGGTTTCCCCACCACTTTTTCAAAGGCGGCGACGATGCCTTTATTGGAGGCGGTAGCCCCCTGATAAAAAATGCGCCGGCCAATACGCCGGTCTTCCACGACCTTGTTCAAATAATTTTGCACGATGGAATAACTCAAGCCGGCCACCAGGTCGGACTGGTCCATCCCCCGTTGTTGATGATGCACCAGGTCGGATTCCATAAAAACCGTACACCGTTCGCCCAGGCGGATAGGTTCCTGGGAAGACAGGGCCAAATCGCCGAATTCCCCGCGAATCGAAATGCCCAACTTTTCGGCCTGCTCTTCCAGAAAGGAACCGGTTCCGGCCGCACAGACCTTGTTCATCATAAAGTCCACGATGGCCCCGTTTTCCAGGCTGATATATTTGGAGTCCTGGCCTCCGATCTCAAAGATGGTGTCCACCTCCGGATCTATGGCGGCGGCGGCGGTGGCCTGGGCGGTAATCTCATTGCGGACGATGTCGGCTCCGATAAAGTCTCCGGTCAAGTATCTTCCGGAACCTGTAGTCCCGGCCCCCCGGATGACCACCCGATCGCCCACTTCGGCCCCGGCCGCGGCCAATCCCTGGCGTATGGCCTCCAACGGCCTGCCGGCGGTCATTAAATATTGTTTGGACAGGACCCGCATCTCCCGGTCGATGACCACCACGTTGGTGCTGATGGACCCGACATCAATTCCCAGGTAGGCTTCGATTTTTTCTCCGACCGAGGGTTCCGGGAAGGGCTGGGTGGAAAAGGGTTGCTGGTAATCCGGCCTCAGGGTCAGCGGACTTAAGCGACCGGCTTCCGGAGAATAGGTTCGGATATATTCTTCCAGGGGGGCCAGGCCGGAGAACTGGAAACTAAATTGGGGATCCTCCCGAGTGACCAGAGAGGCCCCGATGGCCCCCATGGAAAAGAAGTGTTCCGGAATGACCAGCTCCCCCTGTTCCAGCCCTAAGACTTCGGTGAAGGCCCGGCGGACCCCCAGATTGGCGGCCACCCCGCCCATGAAGGCTACCGGTTTAATGAATTTTTTTCCTTTGGCGATATTGCTTTTCAGGTTCCTGGCCACGGCAAAGCACAACCCGGCGATGATGTCATAATCGGGTGTGGCCTCCTGTTGCAAGTGGATCATATCGGTTTTAGCAAAAACCGTGCAGCGTCCGGCAATACGAGGCGGAACCGCGGACTTTAAGGCCAGGGCGCTGAATTCTTCGATGGTCAAGCCCAGACGATGGGCCTGTTGATCCAGGAAGGAACCGGTGCCGGCCGCACACAGGGTGTTCATGGCAAAATCTTGAATCGCCAGGTTTCCGGAGGCCTCTTCGGCCAGGAGGATCAGTTTGGAATCCTCCCCGCCCATTTCAATAATGGTGCGAACCTGGGGATAAAAAAAATCGACCGCCCGGGCCTGGGCAATGATTTCATTCACCAGGGGAACTTTCAGGATTTTGGCCACCAGCTTACCGGCGGTACCGGTCAGCGTTAGGGATCGACAGTTTTCAGCGGGGAATTCCTGAAAAAATTCCTTTAAGACGGACAGCGCCGTTTCCAGAGGCTGGCCTTTGGTCCGCTGGTAATCTTCTTTGACTACCTGATTGCTCCCGGAAAGGATAACGGTGTTGGCGCTGACTGAACCAATATCCATTCCCAAATAATACCCTTCCACCATCTAATCCTCCAAAAATAAGGCTCAGGCTAACGCCTGAGAAAAAAATCATTCTGGTTAAAAGCTTCGCGAGCGATCTTTTGCTGGTCCAATAAACGATTCAACAGCTCCAAGGTCTGTTGCCGGGAAATCCCGGTCAGACGGGAGAGGTCCTCTGCCGTGGAGGGCCTCCTGGCTAGCAGGCCCAAGATCTCGGATTCCAGCATTTCATTTTGAAAATCCGCCTTTACCGTGGTTGGAGCGATGATTTCCGCCCGGGGTCCCATTATCCCCCGGATGGCTTCCAGTGCCCGGTAATCCAATGCCTGGGCGAAGGCCTCCACCGGCGGTCGAACTACGGTGTTTATCTGGATTTTTTCCGGGTTTATTTTTTCAATGGTCCGGGACAGGGCTTCGATTTGAGCCGGTTGATCATTCAAGCCACGCAAAAACAGAACTTCCAGCCAGATTCGGGGGCCCGGGAGTTGACCTAAAAGGATTAGCCCTTCGATGATGGCCTCGAGCCGTAGTTCGGGATGAGGCCGATTGATCACCTGAAAGGCCTCGGGATCAACGGTGTCCAGAGAGGGGATGATCAGATCGGCTGCTTTGACCCGTTCCAAAACGAGGGGGTTAAAAAAAAGGGACCCGTTGGTAATCAGGGCCAGGGGGTAGGCGTATTTTTTTTTAATCGCCTGGATCAGGTGCCCCAGTTCGGGATGAAGCGTGGGTTCCCCGGAACCGGAAATGGTCAGATAGTCGATCTTTTGATCCGTGGTGGCCAGAAAGTCATCCAGTTCGGCTAAAACGGCCTCCGGTGGAATTAGGTCCTCGGGTGCCAGAGTTCGGCAGGTGGTTGGACCTAATTCGCAATAAATGCAGTCAAAAGAACAGGTTTTATAGGGCAGGAGGTCAACCCCCAGAGAAAAGCCCAGTCGGCGAGAGGGGACCGGTCCAAAAACATACTTCATTGAATCAAACCTTGTTTCTTACCTTTCAGATGAAGGGGGAGACACCTTCTTCGATTCATGTAACCAAAGTTGAGAAAGCCTGTCAATTTTAAAAATGTCGCCTCCCCCTTTGGGTGGATATCCTCGCTCATTTGGTCTGGCCGCCGGGGGATTTCCCTTTTCAGACAATAAGCAGGCTCGTGGAGGCCGTCGTCCCAAGTGCTGTTGGGGGAGGATTCTTAAGGGGAGGAGAAGCAACTAACACTTGGCGAACTTTTTCGGCTAAGGTCTCCGGCGAAAAGGGTTTCTCGATGAAAGCTAAGCCCGGAGTAAGAACTCCATGTTGGACGATAGCATTATTCGAGTAGCCGGACATATAAAGGACCTTGATGCCCGGTCTGAAAGAAAGGATTTTATCGGCCAACTCACGGCCGTTTAGACCCGGCATGACCACATCGGTCAGCAGAAGGTCGATTTTCTCCCCGTATTCCTGGGTAATTTTTAAGGCGGGTTCACCACCGGGAGCTTCGATGACCGTATACCCATATTGCTTTAGGGCCTCGCTGGTCAGGTTGCGGACCAATTCATTATCTTCCACAATTAGAATGGTTTCCGAACCTTGAAGCAGATTCGGTGAATGGGGATCGCTTTCCTTGAGGTCCGATTTCCCCTCGGCCTGGGGCAAAAATATTTGAAACGACGTTCCGCAATCCGGCTGGCTGTCTACCCAGATATAGCCCCCACTTTGCTTAATGATCCCGTAAACCGTGGATAAACCCAAGCCGGTTCCTTTCCCTAACTCCTTGGTGGTAAAAAAAGGTTCAAATAAGTGGGATCTGGTTTCCAGGTCCATCCCGGTGCCTGTATCCCTGACTTCCAGCAGAACATAAGGACCGGGTTGCAGACTGACTCCTTTTTTGCGGGCATAGGCCTGATCTAAGACGACATTAGCCGTTTCAATCGTTATTTTCCCGCCCCGGACCATAGCATCCCGGGCATTTACGACCAGATTCATCAAGACTTGGCCCATTTGATTCGGATCTACCTTAACCCGAAAAAGGCTGGATTCCAAATGGGTTTCCAGTTCAATATCTTCCCCGATCAGGCGTTGGAGCATCTTTTTTAGATCATTCACTACCAGATTTAAATCCAAAACCTTGGGTTGCAGCATTTGTTTCCGGCTGAAAGCCAGCAGTTGTTGGGTCAAAGAGGCGGCCCTCTTTCCGGCTTTTTTGATTTCCTCCACCTTGCCGATCAGCGGGTGGTCCCGGTTTAAGCTTAATAGAATGAGGTCGGCATAGCCAATGATCCCGGTCAGCATGTTATTAAAGTCGTGGGCCACTCCCCCGGCCAACCGGCCGATGGCCTCCATTTTTTGGGATTGCCGCAACTGTTCTTCTAACTTCTTTTTTTCCTCTTCCACCCACAGCCGTTCCAGGGCATGGGCGAAAATTTCTCCGACGATGGTTAATAGAGTTACGATTTCCTTGGACCAGTCTCTTTTCTCGCCGGCCGAATCAAAACCCAGGAATCCGATCAGGTTTCCGCCATAGACCATGGGGACGCAGAGGAGGGATTTAAGGCCCCGGGATGAAAAGGCCTTTCTTTCCGCCCCGGCTTCCGGGGGTAACTGAGCGACATCGGGGATCGAAACCACTTCTTGCCGCTTCATTTTATTATAGAACCAGGGGAGGTCCGGCAGAGAGAACTCCGTCAATATGTCTTGGGCGTCAGCGAGGCCTTCGGCACACCAAAGATGGGTCTTCTCGACCCGGCTGCCGGAATCGATAAATCGGAAAATAAAGCTGCGATCCGTTCGGGCGAAGCTCCCGATCTGTTTCAAGGCCAGGCTGATTTCCGGATTGATATCCTCGGAGGCCAAGTTGATAAAATGGGTGGAGATGGAGGTAATCAGTTTTTCCAGTTCCACGCGGTACTGAAGGGCCTCTTCGGCCAATTGCCGGTCGGTGATATCATTAAAAGTCCCCACCACGCCGGTTACCTTTCCCTCGTCATCCAGGTTGGGCGCACCGCTGAGGCTGAAATAGCGCTCACTGCCGTTTTGATGGAGGATGGTCCCGGTCAAATCCCGGATCGTTTTCTTCTGATCTCGGATTTCTTTAAAGATCTTTTTATACTGCGGGATCTCCTCCGGCTTGGCAAAATCAGTAAAAAAACGGCCGATCACTTCCTCCGTCCGGTGGCCCAAGATCCTTTCCCAGGCCGGGTTGACATAGGTGAAGGCCCCGTCGATTCCAATCGTATAAATGATATCCGGCGAGTTGGAACTAAGCGAACGAAACCGTTCTTCGCTCTCCTGTATTTTTTTATAAGAAATGGCGTTATTGATGCTGATGGCGATCTGGGGAGCAATGCCCAAAAGGAGATTCAAGTCGCTTTGGTTTAATTTGCGTCCCGATTTGGGGTTATCCACCAGCAGGATCCCCAGTGATTCCCCCTTGTAGACAATGGGCACGCTGATGAAGGAGCGGGTCTCCATGCGGTAAACAAATTCCAAACTTTTTGGAGAGATATCCTGTTGGATCTTGGAAACGTCATCGATTAAGAAAGGTTTTTGCTCTTTAAAGGTTAATACGGCCACCCCTTTGGATTGGGGATTATCAAGACGGAAGGACAACTTGCTTAAGTAATCATTTTCTTTAAGGGAATATCCGTAGCCGACCGAAAAGGTCAGGCGTTTTTTCCCCTTGTCCGCCATCATGATCATGCCGCGGTTAAAGTCCAGTCGTTTTTCCAGGGCCTCCATGATATATTTAAGCAGCCCGTCGATATCCAGGATCATGGAGATGGCCTGGCCAATTTCCTGGATAAGGAGTGCTCCGTTGTATCGAAAATTAACCTGCTCCAAAGCCTGTTGAGCATCCTGACTTTGGGAGGTTATGGCCGCCAGAAGATCTTTATTTTCCAAGTGCCTTAGTGTATAGAAATACCCCCAGGTTTAAAAGGGTTGGGAAAAATAATAGTTCAGCCCAAAGCGTTGGAGGAAAAGATTAAAAAAGAACCGACGGCGAACAAGGCGCTTCCAAGAAACAGATAGCGACTTAAGATTTTCCACTTTTGGGCGGATGAGGTTTTAAGGGATATAATGTACCGGCAGCACTCGCCCCCCTGGTGAATGCATTCGGGTGATCAATGGCAGCGAATTGTCTGGTGTAAAACTTGGAAATGGCCTCCAACATCCCTAATCGATTTTCGCATGTGTAAGAACTTTCTTTGATGCCCGGCTTGGAAATCGCCAAAAATTCAACGGTTTGGGGGCCGATCCGGCTGCTTTTAAACTCGGTGGCCTTGGTAACATTTTCGGCATATTTTTCTATCAGGGAATAGGCCAGGGGTGCGTTAAGGAACCCCATTGCATATTGCCGGATGAAGCCGAAGGCTTCAGAGGAGTAGGTATACCTTCCTACTTCTCGGGAGATATTAGGGTTGTTGGTTTTTTGTTTAAGGGTTTCGTGAAATCGATCCAATTGGGTTTGGGTAAACCAATGCCCCCCATCCTCCATTTCAAAAACGGTAATCCCGGCATAATCAAGCAACTCGCTGATGGAGATATCGGGATAATATTTGCGGAGATAATCAATGTAGGTTTTCAAGATGCGGCTGTTATAAAGGGGGGTATCTTCAGTCAAGTTATTAAAATCCGATAAATCTTTCGAAAAAAGTTACTCTTTTTGAATAAACCAAGCCGATCATCTATTAACAGAAGTAAAAAGGACGCGGTTGTCAGCTCCTCGGGCCTCCAAAATCGAAAATATATTCAGAAATTAGAGAGTTGCCGTAATAATCGATCCAAGGCCGGTAAAAAGTCAAGAATAAATTTTGACCTGTCCCCCCTGATGATCATTCGGGTAGTTATTTAAAACCGCCGAAGTGAGGGAGAGAAAACAGTTTGGCGCATTAGAAGTTGACAAAAAAAGGCCACGGCATTAAAGAATGAACCTAATGAGAATTCTGCTTATTAATGTTGCTGGACAGCTATCCTCGGATGGATCCCGCCTTATCTCGGCATTGCTAAAAAGGGCGAACCATCGGGTGCAGACTGTGTTTTTAGCCAGGTTGGAGCCCGTGGAATACAGCCTAAAAGACCTGGAAGCGTTAGACGATCTGATTTTAGAGGCTGATCTGGTCTTATTGGCGGTTTATAGTTTCTATGCCTACCGCGCCGTTCAAATAACAAGGTATATTCACCAAAAGTATCCGGGGTTGATGGTCATTTGGGGTGGACCCCATTGCATCTCCGCCCCGGAGTTGAGTCTCCGATACGCGGATGGGGTCTGCTTTTCTGAAGGGGATCAAGCCGTGGTCGAACTGGTCAACCGAATGGCGAACCAGGACAATTACCTGTCCACACCCAACATGGCCTTCAAGATAAATGGGAATTCCGTGATTAATCCCGTGCTTCAGCCTTTCACCGATTTGGACAGCCTTCCGAATTACGACTATGGTCTGGAAAATCATTTTCTGTTGGACCGGGGACTTTTTCCCATAAGCAAAAAGATATTTCAAGAGCGAAGTGCCGGGTATCCCTACTATGTTCCGATTCTCTATTTGATTTCTTCCCGGGGGTGTCCGCATAATTGTTCCTATTGTAATAATTGCCGTTACCTGGCAATGTTTGGACGCAACCGATTGCGATTTTATAGCCTAGGCCGCATCTTGGATGAGTTGGAGCGGATTCTATCCCTAATATGATTTTTTCCGATTAATAGGATTTGGGGATGATGATTTTTTTTTCAGGCCCAAGCAGGAGCTCCGGGAGTTCGCCGAACAATATAAAAAAAGGATCGGCCTTCCATTTGGAATAGCCATCAGCGCCAACACTTATAGTAAGGAGAAACTGGAATTATTATTGTCTGCCGGGCTTAAAATAATCCAAATGGGCGTTCAATCAGGCAGTCAAAGGGTTTTAGACGAGGTCTATCATCGAAGGATAAAAGTGAGCAAAACCAAAGAAGTGGTCGGCCAGATTATACCCCTCGTAGAAAGCAAACAACTGGACCTGTTGCTTGACTTTATCATCGATAACCCTTTTGAAAACTCAGAAGATATCATTCAAACCTATGATTATTTGGTGGAGCTACCCTTCGAGGTGAAGGTCAATTTTTTCTATTTGGCTTTTTTCCCGGGTACACCGATTTATGATCGGGCGCTGGAAGAATTGATTATCGAACCCTATTCAGAGCAGGGTTTTAGGTTTTTCACCCGCGGCCGGATTAGCTACCAAAAGAATTATGAAATGTTTTTGGTTTTACTGGTCCGTTATCTTCAACGCCATCCACGGTGGCGATTCGTCCTACCCCGTACCTTATTGAGGACCTTAGGTCGGAATTGGGCGCGAAGGATAGCGGCGGCTGTTTCCCGCGTCTTTTTATGACCGTTTGATCAAAAAAATCCAATAACCCTGTGATGCTTTTGGGTCAGCCAACCAAACCCAGGCATGAACCGCGGCAACTAATAAATGATTTTTTGTAGCCAGTGTGGAAAAGAAATCCCGGAGGGAGGCGACTATTGCCCTAACTGCGGGCAAAGAGTCCATTCCGGATTATCCGGGACGCCGGTTATGGATACAGAGGGAGATTTCATTGGTTATATCGGCCCACGGGCTGAATACTATTTAGTAAAATTTAAGAAGTTTCAGACCGGTCCCACAGACGGCTTCGCGCTGACCTGGAATTGGTCGGCCTTTATTTACGGCTTTTGGTGGTTATTGTACCGTAAGCTCTATGTTTGGGCCCTGGTGGCCCTGGGTCTGTGGTTGATCCCTCACCTGGCCCTGCCTGCCTGGTTCGTTTGGGGGGCTGTGGCCAATTACTTGTATTTTCGGCAGGCCAAACGGAAAATTGGAGAATACCGAAGTCGATTGGCTGCGACTTTGCCCGCTGGTTCGCTGGCCGAGATTGGCGGTGTAAACCGGTGGGTCTGGGTACTGGCGGTTTTGTTCGCGGTTATGATCGGAGCGGCTATAATTTTGGGCGGTGTTTTTCTCTATCAATTGTTCCGCGAATTCTATAATTGGCCGGAATATCTGGAGGTCTAAACCCTTATCCCTCAGACCTTTATTCCCATTCCTCGCTGCCGGTCAGTACCGTCCGTTTCAGCGGTTGGACCGTGCGATAGACCTGTCCAGGGGCCTTGACTTCCCCGGCCACGGTTAGAAGATGCTCCTGGATAGCTATCCCGAAGAGGCGTTCGTTCTCTTCCAGATAAGGCCGGATGAGTTCCCAGTCTTTATCGGTAAAAGGCGCCAGTTCACCTCCGTTGAGCTGTTCGGGAATAATCTTATGGTCCGGATCGCGGACGAAAATGGCTCCCCCGGAAGCCAGGGAAAAAAGGTTGGAGCCCGGGTAAGGGGTATCCTGGGGGATGATTTGCCCCTGGGTTTCCACGGTCAGGCCGTTTAAGATAACAAATCCCCCTCCCTGATGGGGATCTCCGGCCATGAAGGATTCGGCCAGGAAGTCGAGGGCCGTTCCGTTGATGATCACTTTAGGGCGCCCAACGGCATTGATCAGCGGGCGTCCGGCGGCGTTGCCCAGCACATAGACCTCCCCGCCTTTGGCCCCGTATAAAAAAGTCTGGCCCACATCGCCATAAACCACCAGTTTTCCGGATTTGAGGATTTGCCCCAACTGGTCTTGGGCGTTGCCGTGGACGTAGATTTCCATTCCGTCCATGCCGGAACCCAGGTAATCCCCGGAACTCCCATAGGCATCAATCCGAACCCCCTGGGTATCCGGGCCCAGACCGTTGCCCAAGAAGCGCTGCCCGCGGAACCCAAAACCAATAAATCGTTTCCAGCCCAGTTCATAGGCCTTGACCAGCAGCCGGGCATCGCATTCTTCCCCTTCGGGAGGGAATTTTCCAGCATCGATGACCAGCACCATTTCTTTGCCCCTGGGGGCCCGAAGATGGCGGCGGTGGTCATAATCGATCCGTAGATAGGTTTTACCCTTGGACTCGTGGATTAGGGGAACCTCCAGAAAAATCCGGTCCAGACCTTCCAGGACCATTTGCAGGATCGAGCGGCGCCGTTTAGAACCGCTGGGATAGCGTCGATCCAGGACCAGGGTCAGCAGTTCCAGGACCTGGGGTTTCAATTTTTCCGCGCGGGCCAATTCCACCAGATAACGGATCCAGGAACCCAGGCGGCGATAATCGCTCTCAGCCAAAAAAGACTTCCAGTCGTTGAACAGTCCTGGAATGGAGCCCGAGGTTAACCCTTCTTTAAGCTTCTTCTGAATCCCGGCCTCCAGCCCGTCATCGGCCATCGGGATCCGAAAATCGTAGGGTTGCCGGTCTTGAGGGACCGTGATCTCCCGGCCGAACTTGTCGTTGCAGGTAAGCTCCAGGGCGCCTGGGGCTTTTTCCTGGACCGAAAAGATAAACGCCCCGCCATCGGTGTAGCTTCCTCCCCGGGCGTTCCAATAGCGGTCAGCCACGGTTCCAAACCGGGGGTCCTCCCGGGCCAGGCTCTGGAGGGTGGCGTCAATGGCCTGTTTTTCCGAACAGATGAGCCCGATTTCCACCTCCCCTTTTTGTAGGGCAAAGACTTGGGGCCGCAGCATAGCGGTGTCGGTAATCCCGATTAACTGATATTTCCGTTGGCCGGGCATATTCCGGGCAATAATAAAAAACCAGGGACCATCCGGGGAACCATGGATCTGGGTAGCCTGGATCTGACGATAAACCTTTTGTTTTTCGGGCGACAACTGATCGAAGTCCAATTCCGTAGTGGGGGCCAGGGACTCGATAATGTATTCCAGAGGATACCCATAGACCCGGTTTAACAAATCGAAAACCTGGACCGAAACTTCGGTATCGGTCAGAAACAGGGGGACCACGTTCCGCTGAAAAAGATATTCACTGACGGAATAGTAATTGGCAAAATCGCCGTTATGGACCAAGGCTTCGTCCATCCCGATAAAGGGATGGGCCCCGCCCGGGTGCCAGACCCTACCTTTGGTTGGATAACGCTGGTGGGCGATCCAGACATGGGCCTTAAAATCTTCCAGACGATAATACTGGGTTACCTGTTCGGCGTAACCGACGATTTTTAAAATCATCATGTTCCGACCATGGGACAAGACAAAAGCCCGTTTGTCCCCCAGGGAACTGTAGTAACGCTGATTAAGTTGAAAGGAGTTCTGGTAGATGAATTCCTCCTCGACTTTTCTGGCCGAAAGCTTGTCGAGACGGCGCTCTTTTTGAAAACGGGCCAGCACCTCGGGCCGGACGCGAACGAAATAGCGCTTGACCGCCGGGGGTTCCAATTCCAGACCGGGCACGTCCCGGTAGTCGTCCACGGTGGGCAGAAAAGCCTCGTGATCCACCCGGAAGCAGGGGCGGATAAATTGTGCCTCCAATTCGGGCAGTACGGTTTTATCCAGCAGGGCAATCTGGTAAAGGAAATCCCCATCCAGGGTGCCCTGGTCCACCCCCAGCTTGGAGGCTTCCAGCCCCACGGCGGCGATGCCTCCGCCTTTACCATTGCCGCGGTTGTGCATCTGCACTGAGGGTTCGAATATATGACGGCCACTGACCGGAATGTTGCAGGCGAAACCGGTGACCCCGCATCCGCCTTCTTCGGCCTCCGGCCGACGGGGTAAACGCCGTGCCGGATCCAGTTTTTCCAATAAATGAGCCCGCGAATGAATCAGGGCCTGTGCGTTTGACTGATAGTTCATGGTCCTTCCCGATAGTTTTTAAGTTTAGTCGATAACTCCGGTCAGCTCTTCCGGACGAATATAATCCAAATGCACCAATAAGTCCCAGCGACCCACCAGGTCCTGGATACGGGTCAATCCCAACCGGCGGAGCAAAAAACGCCATTGTTTCATCCAGGCGGTATAGGAATTTATAATCCGCTGAGTACCCCAATCTTGGGTGATCAGCTTGGACAATTCGGGATCGGTGGTGGCGATCCCCCGGGCGCAGCCGCGGCCGGATTCGCAGTTGTGGCAGCGCAGGCATTCCAAGGAGACCATGTCCAGCGTGCCCAAACAGATGCCGTTGGCGCCCAGGGCGATGATTTTGGCAGCATCGTAAGCCGTCCGGATTCCTCCGCTGGCAATGATGGTGATTTTATCCCTGATCCCTTCGTCCTTCAGGAACCGGTGAACCTTAGGCACGGCGTACTCCAGAGGCATGGCGATATTTTTCTTGGCAATGTCCGGGGCGGCGCCGGTTCCGCCATAACTTCCGTCCAACTGCAGAATATGGGCCCCGGCAAAATAGCTGCCCACGGCCACCATGTCCACGTCGTTGGGGGTAGACACTTTGACGGAAACCAAAGCTCGGGGGTTGATCTCTTTGATCCAATCGATATGTTTTTTATGGTCCTCTACCGAGTAAACGCTATGAAAGGGAAAAGGAGAAAACAAGGAACTTCCGACCACGGCCTCCCGCATCCGGGCCACCTCCGGAGTGACTTTATCACCCAGCAGGTGGCCACCCAACCCCGGTTTAGCGCCCTGGGCGTATTTAAACTCCACAATTCGGACCCGTTTAATGGTTTCTTCCCGAACCCCGAAGAGCCCGGTGGCCACCTGGGTAATAACGTGATCGTCATAAGGGATTAAGTCGTCCGGGAATCCCCCTTCACCGGTACAGCAAAAGGTTCCCCAGGCGGTTGCGGCCCGAACCCGGGAAAGCATGGAATGGATGCTGATGGAGCCGAAGGACATGCCGCCCAAATAAAAGGGAACGGGCAAAGTGACTTGGGGGCGCTCATCCCCGGTCCGGTTGAGCTCGATACCCAGGGAGATATCTTCCTCCGGAATCTCCAGGGGGGGAACGGCGGGGAGCCGAAACCGGATTTTGTCGAAGCCGCCGCCCGAATCTCCGGTTTTATAGTTGATATCCTGATAAGGGATCTCCCCGGTTTCGGCCATATACCAGGTGCTGGCCAATAAATCCGAAGTCCAGCGCTTATCCCCCAGAACCTCAAAAGAAGGGTTGAGATTCAGGCGAATGGCGTCCCGCGGACAGCGGGACAAACAATAGAATTCATTTTTTTGGCAGGAAGGACCCAGACAGCGATATTCCTGGGCCACCCGGGGGCGCCGGCTGCCTTTCTGATAAACGCCGTAAGGACAAAGGGTAACGCAGAGACCGCAATTATCGCAGTCCGGGGTGATGGTGATCCGGTACTTGCTTAAGGCCTGTCGGAAGCGGGAAGGCATCCGTTTTACTTCAGGGGGAATAAAAGGAACGGGGGGGGTCATGAGGCAACTCCTTTTCCCAGGGAGGCAAAGACATCCGCCTCCAGGTCTTCAAAAAACATGGCCCGGCCCATCTCCCCCCGCAGGCGACGGGCTTCCCGAATTCCCATGGCTCCCATGATCTCCAGCAGTTGGTTATGCCAGCCGGCCATTAAATTTCTGATCCGGGCTTCCCCCCGAGGCGGATAGGTCTGATCGATAGTCACCGGGCAGGGGATGCCGGCGGCGCAGCGGCGGCAAACCCGGCATTCCAGGGCGATCAACAACGGGATGTCCACGGCCACGGCATCGGCCCCGCAGAGGATCAGTTTAGCCAAGTGTTCCGCCATGGAGATTCCGCCCCCGGCAATTATGGTAATCTGGTCGCGGACGCCGAAGCGAACCAAGTGGAGGTGGACTTCTTTGATCCGGTCTTTGATATACCAGGGATCCTCTCCCTGTTCCCGACCCAGTTCATTGGCCGTGAAATGAAGGATTTCTATGCCGTCCTGAGTCAGTTCCAAGGCCCGTTCGCTGGAACGGGCCGAGAGGGGCAACCGGACCGCGATGACCGCTTGGGCGTTGATAGCCTTCAATTTCCGCAGGCGTTCCAGGACCCGGGGGCCGTCGGGGATTTCGATCAAACGCAATTTCTTGATCAATTCCGGGTCCACGGTTTCCACCGCCTGATTGATATAGAGCAGGACATGGTCCAGGTATTGTTTCAGGCTGGGTTCCCATTCCTGCTGGGAGATCACCGCAAAGGAGCCGATGCCCCGGGCCCCCCGAAGCAGGGTATGATTGATGCGGTCCCGGGGAGGCGACCAGGGCAGGAGATCGAAAATAATCGGCAAGGGAATTTCCACCAGGGATTGGGTCGGCGAAAGCAGGTTTCCCTGGTCATCGAACTCAAGCGACATCCATTTGCGCCCCAGATCCACTTGGGTACTGATATACTCCCGGCCGTGAATCCCGTCCCGGGTCGGCCGGACAATCTCCGACATATCCGTCCACATGGCATCAAAGCCCGGACCGGAGAAAGTCCCTCCATACCCGGCCCCGGAAACGGGGATCCTTCCGGTTTCCGCCTGATACCATAAGGTGGAGATGATTTCGGGGGTCCAATAGGTATCCCCTAACTTTTTATATTCCGGGTTCAGGGACTTGTGGATCAACCGATTGGGGCAGTTCTGGACACAGCGGAAACAGTCTTTACAGAGGCTGTCCAGAGAATCCACCATCAGGCGGGCATCGAGATTTTTTTTGTCATAAACGCCGTAGACGCAATCCCGCTTCACGCAGCGAGGGCATTTGAGGCAGCCCTCTTCCCAGGCGATCACCCCGGAACGGGTGATGGTCGGGTAGCGGTTGGGGACGTTAGCAGTTTGAATATGGTACTTCGCTGGCATAACTTAATCCTTACCTTAGGTGCTTATTGCATCCATTGTTCTGAGGACTGAGGATTTGTCTCCAACAATGGATGCAATAAGCACCTATATAAAAAGACGTTATCTTTAAACCTTTAAAAGCGTTTTTTATTATAGCCAAAAATATTGCAAATATTTTTGGCTAGAGGTTCGGTCGGGGGAAAAGGCCCGCCCCTTCCACTATCGGGGGGACGACCTCCTCCCATTCAATGGCCATGATATGGACCCCGTGCACGCCCTTCATTTCTTTCAAAGCCTGGATGGTTTCGATACTTATCTTCACGCCCTCCCGGCGCTGTTCCTTGGCTGGAACGGCCTTCATCCGTCGAATGACTTCCTCGGGGATATCCATTCCGGCTACCTTACTATTCATATATTCGGCCATCTTGGACGATTTCAAGGGGGTGATCCCGCCTAAAATATAGACCTCCCGGTCCAGATTGCGCTCCCGCACTTTATCCATCCACTCGGAAAAGCGGGCCAGGTTATAGATGCATTGGGTTTGGATGAACTCCGCCCCGGCCTTAACCTTTTTGGCCAACCGTAGGACCCGGTACAAAAAGGGGTCGGCAAAGGGATTGGCCGCCGCTCCGATAAACAGGTCCGGCGACACGCTCAGAGGCTCTCCTCCCAGGACCTGGCCCTGGTCCCGCATCTGCCGGGCGGTGCTGATCAACTGGAGGGAGTCCAGATCGAAGACTCCCCTGGCCTGGGGCTGATTGCCGAAGGATTGATGGTCCCCGCTCAGGCAGAGGACATTGCGAATTCCCAAGGCCGAGGCCCCCAGGAGGTCCGACTGCAGGGCGATTCGATTCCGGTCCCGGGTGACCATCTGCAGCACCGGGTCCAGCCCGGTCTGGCGAAGCAGGGTGCAGGCCGCCAGGCTGCTGAGGCGCACCACCCCGGTCTGGTTATCGGTGACGTTGACGCTGTCCGCGTATCCGGCCAGCAGTTTTCCTTTTTTAAGGATGGCCTCGGGGTCGGCGCCTTTAGGAGGCCCGCACTCGGCGGTGACGGCGAAATGATCGGCGGCTAAGACTTTTTTTAACTGGCTTTCCGTTTTCAATTCCTTTGGTCCTCCCTGATGATTTTTCTGGGACCGGTTCCCTGTTGTCGCGACCAGTCCGCGGGGGGGTAAACCGTTTCCAGTTGCGAAAGTCGACCCGATTCTTCCAGGCGGTCCACAATGAGCTGCCAGGCGCAGGGGACTTCAGGGTCCACTTCGCAGTGGCCGTTCTGAGAGCCCCCGCACGGTCCGTTGAATAATTGCTTGGCACAGCGGGTAATGGGGCAGATATCCCCGAAAAGATGCACCCGGCAGTGGCCGCAGCCGCGGCAATTCTCCAGCCAGAGTCCCGGCTCCTTGGTCTGTCCTAAAAAGGTGGTGTTCAGGGCCGGCAGAATAGGGATTTTGGGAAAGACTTCGGCTACGGCTTGTACCCCGGCCCCGCAGGCCAGAGACAGGACGGCCTCGTACTGATCTACCAGACCGGTCAGTTGATCGATGAACTCATAAACGCACTGGCGTTCCAGGGTCAGTTCCCTGGTTTCCAAATCCCGGTTGGTCATGCGGGCTTCCATGCGCAGGGCGGAGGCCAACAACCCGGTTTCCCGCTCGCCGCCGGCGGCGCATTCGGCCACGCAACTGCCGCAGCCGACCACCAAGATTTTTTGGTAGGGGGAAATCATGGCCAGGATCTCTTCCATGGGTTTTCGTTCGGCGGTAATCATGCTCGGGCTCCAATCAGAAAGATAAAATAGTAAAAAAAACTACAACCGGCGCAGGAGCGAATGCCCCTTTACCGGTATCCGGGTCAGGAGCTCCCGGGTGAGTTGATCGATGGCTTGGGGCAGGGGCGGGCGGGTCATTACCAAAACCAGTCGCTCGGGATCCATTCCGATTTCCTGAATCAACTTTTGAGCGTATTGCATCCGCTTCCGGGCGCGGGTGTTGCCTTGCTGGTAGCGGCAGGCTTTTTCAGGGCAGGTGATCAGAAAGACCAGATCCGCCCCCGACTCCATGGCGCGCAGGAAATGAAGCGATTCAATGCGCCCGCTGCAGGGGAGTGGGAAAAATTTGATTCGCGGGCCCAGTTCTTTTTCTATCACCCGGCGGTTAAGGTCTTGAGCCGGATCGATCTGTTGACAGAAAAAAATATCGATTTTCATGTCGGACGGATTAGTACCCATAAAAAATACCCACCAAATATTATTTATAATTAAATAATCATTTTATTTAATTTGAACAAAAAGCAAAACTTATAATTAATCATATTTTTGAATAAAAAGCAATAAAAAATTGTCTTTATCCTGAAGGCCAAAGGCTCAAGGCAGCTAGTAACCATAAAATCGGAAGATATTTTTCCAGCCCATAGCGGCTGACGTGGGTCCGGTAACGATCCCACTCAATTTCCTTATTCTCGCTAAATTTTTTCCCGATAAAGAGGTCATATTAGCCCACCGGATACCGAGGATCTACTTTTTTTATGGGTCGGATTGAAAATCTTCTGAAAATGGAGGCGAATATTTTGGGTCACCTTGCGATAATGCCGGTAAAGATCCCAGGAAAGGATCGGCGCCCGAGGTGCCTGGCCCAAGCCCATTAAATTCAGTTTTTCCAGGCGCTTGATCTCTTTCGGGAGGTAGGTCCGCGGCTCTTCCCGCCGGTCCAGGAGGAGCTGTAATCCGTGATCCAGGGAGCACAAAAACTGATGTCCGTCCCGCAGAATTAGATAGGCCTCTTCCGTCAGGCCCCCCGTGTCCCGCAGGGCCTGTAAAACTTTCAAGGTGTTGGTTTGGCGGACCTCGGGAACCTGGAGGCCGTGGAGCCGCTGTAAATATTGGGCGATAAATTCAACGTCGCTCATGCCCCCATAGCCCAATTTGGGGTTGACCCGTTCGCCCCCTTCCCCAGACCGCTCCACTTCCATACGTTTGCGAAAATACGCCATTTCTTCTTGAATACCCGCGGGGGCAGGCGTTTGATAGAGAAGCCTCTGAATTTCTTCCCGGATTTGCCGGGCCAGGAGTTCCGGCCCGGCGATCACCCGGGCCTTGAGCAGCATTTGCAGTTCCCAATTCTGGGCCTGGTGACGGTAATACTCCCGAAAAGATTCCAGGGAAACGACCAGGGGCCCAAAGGTCCCGGAAGGCCTTAACCGGGTATCCACTCCATAACCCGGACCTTCCTTGAGGGGCAGAGAGATATATGAAATCAAGCGTTGGGCCAAACGGACCAGATATTCACTCCAGGTTATCCAGGGCCGAGACTCTTTTGACCGAGTGGCCCGCGAAGCGGATTGGGCCTCATCGGGAAAGACGGTCTTTAAGGAATAAACGAACATCAGGTCCAGGTCGGAGGCATAGCCGAGGTCCTGACCACCCAATTTCCCCAACCCCAGAATGCAGAAAGGGGCCGGGGGGCGGGCCTTGGAAGATCGGGGATAAATGGGATGAATCACTTCCCGGCTGAGGGTATCTTCGGCGACCCGGGCGGTTTCCACAATCACTTGGTCCGCCAATAGAGACAATCGTTCGGAGGCCTCGGAGGGATTCAGCCTCCCGGCCATTTCCTCCAGGGCGATTTCCAAAAAATGCTCGTTTTTCCAGCGGCGCAACCGGGAGAGGTTGTCTTCCAGGTCCGGGTGCGCCGGTCGTTTAACCGGCAAGGGACTGGGCCAGTCGGAATAAAAGGAAAAGCCGCTTTCCCGGCGCAGGGCCAGACGATCAACCAGCTCGGGATTCTGGATAAAGAACCGGGACAGCAAGGTGCTTCGGGCAAACAAATGGAGGATTTCCGTTAACAGGGTGGTCCGTTCCAGGAGCATGGACAGTATCCCGGTCCGGCCGCCGAGGCTCTTCAAAAAAAGGTCCAAAAAATAAAGGGTCTGATCCGGATCAGGGGTTTGAATAACCCCGTGGAGCAGCGCGGGAACTATTCGGACCAACAATTCTTTTTCTCTCTGGGCCCGTTGGGAAGAGGCCATGCGGGCTTTCCAAGAAACGATAATTTCCCGGGCGGCGGCCCATTGTTGAAACCCCAAGGTCGAGAGCGAGGTTTTCCAATCTTCGGGTTCTTGCGGCTCAAAGAGACGCGAAACTTCCTGGGGAGAAACCGAGAACGGTGCCAGCAGCAATTGGGCAAAGGTCTGTTGAACCCCTTCCCGGATCTGGGCCAATTCGCGAAGCCAGCTTTCCAGGCTTAAGGGTTCCGTTGATTTCCGTCGAGGCATGGACCGGGCCACCTGGCTCAAGGGTTCGGGTTCCTTGGGCAGGCTATGGGTTTGTCGTTGGTGACGCATTTGGAGACGATGTTCCAAGGTTCGCAAATAGGTATAGGCCTTTACCAGGTGGCGATATTCTTCTTTGGGCAGCAGATGGGTCTGATACAGCCGGCGCAGGGCCGCTAAGGTATTTCTTTCTCTAATCACCGGGAGGCGGCCCCCAAAAACCAACTGCAGGGCCTGGACGATAAATTCGATTTCCCGAATCCCCCCGGGTCCGAGTTTAATGTTGTTGTCGGCCAGCAGATGGGAACGGGCTTCCTGGAGTATTCGTTCCTTAAGTCCCCGGATATCCTCCAGAACACTGTAGTCCATCACTCGGCGGTAAACGACCGGTTGGATTCCTTCCAGAAAGCGTCGTCCCAATTCCAGGTTTCCGGCCACCACCCGGGATTTGATCAAGGCCATCCGTTCCCAGGTCTTGGCCTCTGACTGGTAATATTCCAAGGCGTTTTCCAGGCTGAGGGCCAACTCGGAATCTTTTCCGCCGGGACGGAGGTTTAAATCCACCCGAAAAACCAAATCGCCGTCCATCAGGGCGGCCATGGACTGGGTGATACGCCGGGTCAGGAGTTGGTAAAATTCCCTTTGCTCGCCAAAAGAAAAGGGGAGGTCCGCCAAGGGTTGATAAAGGAAGATCAGATCGATGTCGGAGCTGAAATTCAGTTCCTCTCCCCCGAATTTCCCCAACCCCAGAACTACCAGCCCTTTTTGTTCCAGCAAAATAGGATCCCAGCTTTTTCCTTTGACCAGTTCCCGGTAGCTATAGGCTGTGGCCATCTCCAGGCAAACCTGGGCCAGGTTGGTCAACTCCTGGGTACAGTCCCTTAAGGAAATCCGGCCTCCCAGGTCGCGGGCGGCAATACGCAGGATCTCCGCCTGTTTGAAGCGCCGCAAGGAGAGGCCGAAGGCCTGAAAATCTTCCCGGCCGTCCAATTGATTCCGCAGCATCTGGCCCAACTGGTTTCGAGACAACCGGGAATGGTATCCTTCCCGGAGAAAGATCTCCTCGGCCAATGAAGGCTGCTGCTGAAGGACCTGGCTCAGGTACGGGGAAAAAAGCCGAATTTCATCTAAAAGGGATTGGCCATCGGGGGGCATGGTTCTTAATCAGCGGATTCTGAAAGGTCCGAAAAACAGGGCTTGATTCTTACACCATTTAATCTGAAAATCTATCTCTACCATTTGAACACCGGGATCTTCAAACTCGAAATTCGGATATCGGGTATGAACCAAAAGATAAAAGATTACTGGTTAGGGGTTAATGTTGGGGGTGGGGGCGAAGCCCTCCAATAAAGGATAGATTCGCCGCCCACCGCCGATAAGTTGACCTTTCCGCTCGTGCCTCAGAGTCGTTTAGATATCAAAATAAAGCATAAATTCATGAGGATGGGGACGAAGCCGCACCGGGTTTACTTCCCCCTCGGTCTTGTACTCGATCCATTTCTCGATCACGTCCGGAGTAAAGACATCGCCCCGCAGCAAAAATTCATGATCTTCCTTCAGGGCGTTCAGGGATTCTTCTAAAGATCCGGGAGCCGAAGGCACATTGGCCAATTCCTCCGGGCTGAGGCCGTAAATGTCCTTGTCTAAAGGTTCTCCGGGATCCAGGCGGTTTTCAATGCCGTCGAGCACGGCCATCAGAATGGCCGAAAAGGCCAGATAGCCGTTGCAGGAAGGATCGGGGGTCCGGAATTCAAGCCTTTTGGCCTTAGGAGAAGGAGAATACATGGGGATGCGGATGGCGGCGCTGCGGTTTCGGCTGGAATAGGCCAGATTGACCGGGGCTTCAAATCCGGGGACCAGACGTTTGTAGGAGTTGGTGGTCGGGTTGGTGAAGGCGCACAGGGCCCGAGCATGTTTCAATATCCCGCCGGCGGCATACAGGGCCTGCTGGCTGAGACCGGCATACTTGTCCCCGGCGAAGAGGGGGTTGCCGCCCTTCCACAGGCTGACATGGGTGTGCATGCCCGACCCGTTGTCGGCGAAAAGCGGTTTGGGCATGAAGGTAACGGTCTTGTTGTTCCTTTTGGCCACGTTCTTGATGACATATTTGAACCACATGAGCTGGTCGCCCATCTTGACCAAGGGCTGAAACTTCATGTCGATTTCCGCCTGCCCGGCCGTAGCCACCTCGTGATGCTGACATTCGATTTCCATGCCGAGCTGTTCCATGACCAGGACCATTTCCGTGCGCAGGTCCTGCTGGCTGTCGGTGGGGGAAACCGGGAAATAGCCTTCTTTGTGGCGGGGTTTATAGCCCAGGTTGGGATTTTCTTCCCGGCCGCTGTTCCAGACCCCCTCCACCGAATCGATCTGATAAAAGGCGAAATTGGACCCTCCGTCGTAGCGGATGTCATCGAAGATAAAAAATTCGGCTTCCGGACCAAAGAAAGCCGTATCGGCCAGCCCGGTAAACTTCAAGTAGTTTTCCGCCTTATGGGCAATATTGCGCGGATCCCGGCTATAGGCTTCCTTGGTTATGGGGTCGGCTACGTTGCAGATCAGGCTTAAGGTGGGGACGGCCATAAAGGGGTCCATGACGGCCGTATCCGGATCCGGGATAACCAGCATGTCGCTGGCGTGAATGGGCTGCCAGCCCCGGATGCTCGAACCGTCAAAACCGAAGCCCCCCTCAAAGGAAGCTTCGTCCAGTTCATGGAGTGGGACGCTGAAGTGCTGCCAGATGCCGGGGAAATCCAGGAACTTTAAATCCACCATCTTGGTCTTGTTCTTTTGGGCGAATGCTAAAACTTCTTTCGGGGTCATTTTCTTAATCCTCCTTAGATTTGGGTTATGGTTGTTAAAACAGATTTTATTTACCTGTAAATTATTATCGGGTTATTGGTCCAGGGCGAAACATATGGCCTTCTTGATCTCCTCGATCTGCTCTTCATCCCGTATCTTTTGTCCATCCAGATCGGCCACATAAAAAACGTCCACTACCTGGTCCACCTTGGTGGAAATCTTGGCAAAGTGAATATTAAGTTCCGCCTCGTAGAGGGCCTTAGAGATATTGTAGAGCAGCCCCAATCGGTCCTGGGAAAAAATTTCCAGGATAGTGAAAAAGTCAGAGCCGTGGTTGTCGACCACGACCTTACTTTCGGAGTGAATGCCTGCCCCCGATGACAGCAGGGGACTGGGTTTTTTCTGGGCCAGACGATAATCCAGGGCCAGTTTCCCCTGGACGGCCTTGAGCAACTGCGTGTGCACCTTTTCCCAGGTTTCTTCCTCAAAAAGGGGATCCAGGGGTGGCTGGACCTGAAAGATATCCAGGGCGATATGGTCGGTTCGGGTGAAAATTTGAGCCCCCAAGATATTAATGTTGTTGATGCTTAAAACCCCGGTGAGTCGGGAGAAGAGCCCCGGGCGGTCCGGACAGCAGATAAACAGGTCGACTATTCCATCCTGCTTTTTTACGGACCAGGCTAAGGGGTTTTCATTCAACTGTCGGAGCAATTTAAGATGTTGGACCGCCTTTTCCGGGGGGACTGAGAGGAGGTAGGTGGCCGGCATGCCCTCCAATAGTGCCCGGGCTTCCTGGGCCGTCATCTCCGGCCCGATCAGACGCAGGATCTCGAGACGGGCCGATTTAAGAGTTTCCCGGGCCTGGCCGGTTGCCATCTCTCCCTGCTCCAGGACTCGCAGCAGTTTGAAAAACAACTCCCGGATCAGCATGGATTTCCAGTTGTTCCAAGCTCGAAAACCCGTAGCCAGCGAGTCGGCATAGGTCAATAAGTAAAGCATCTTCAGCCGGCCGGGGTCCTGAATAATTTGAGCGCAGCGGATTATCAATTCTTCGTCATTCAGATCGCGGCGCAGGGCCGTATCGGCCAGCAGCAGGTGGTGATCGACTAAAAATCGGATGGTTTCAGCGGTGACGGCGGATAAATTCAAGCGTTCGGCAATTTGAGGAATCAGCAGCGCCCCCTGGTGGGCGTGATTTTTACCGACCCCCTTGCCGATATCGTGGAGTAAGGCCGCCAGGAAAAGGGCCGGGAAGTCCGGAACTTCCCCCCAGAGGCCATAAAGGAGCGGTTCCTCTTTCAGATAGACACCCTCGCCGATTTTTTTCAATTCCGTCAGGGTCAGGAGGAGATGAACATCGACCGTATAGACGTGATAGGTGTCAAATTGGGTGTGGCAGCGGATAGGTTCCAGCTCGGGGATATAGCGGGTTAATAGGCCGGTTTGCAGCAGGACTTCCAGCAGAGAACGGGAAGTCTTCAGGTCGCTGACCAAATCCACAAAGAGCTGAGAAACTTCCGGGGAACGCCGGAAGGATTCGTCGACCAAGAAAAGGCATTGTTTGATCAGACGGATGGTCTCCTGGCTTAAGGGAACGTTTTCCTTGACCGCCTGCCGGAAAAGTTTCATCAACATGGTCGGGTGGTCGATAAGCACCCGAGCGGATTCGACGTACAGACGGTCCCCTTCCAGGTAAAGGCCGGGTTCCAGGACCCGACGAGGCCGGGCGCCGCCCGTTTGCAATTCGGCCAGGCGTTCAAAAAAGTTCTGATGGATGGTGTGGACATCCTGGAGGTGCTGGTAAACCTCACGCATGAATATTTCCACGGGAAGCGTATTGCCCCGACCGGCGACCCCCTGCCATTCCGCCAGGGCTTCCTGGGTTTCAAAGGAAAGGCGGTCATTCTTGCGACCGGTCTGGTAATGGAGCTGATGCCGGAGCCGCAACAAGAAATTCTGGGCGGCCGCCAGAATACGCCGGTCATCCCAGGTTAATAGACCGACCTTCTCCAGGGAGTAAAAGTCCGGAGCGTCGAAAAGGGCCTTGCCGATCCAGAGCAGAAGGTGAAGATCCCGGAGACCCCCCAGCCCCTCTTTCAGGTGCGGTTCCAGAAAAAAGGCTGAATCGCCGTAGCGCAAATGCCGCTTTTCACTCTCGGCGATCACCCATTCCTGCCACCTCCGTCCCAGGTCTTGTTTGAGCAGGGCCTTAATTTGAGTCTTCAGTGTTTGGGCCAAGGGTGGATTGCCGGTTATGCGGCGTAGATCCAGCAGGGCGGTCAGAAAAGAGAGGTCCGAGCCGGCCATATCCAAGCATTCGCCCAGGGACTGGACGGTATACCCTACTTCATAACCTACGTCCCAGAAGGGGTAGAGGATTTTACGGATGATTTCTTCGGCCGGGGATTCGATGGGTCCTGGGAAAAGAAAGAGCAGATCGATATCCGAGAAGGGGGACAATTCCTTGCGGCCGTACCCTCCTAATCCCAGGACCACGCATTCGGTCTCCTCACGTCCCTGACTTAATTGGCCTCGGATTTCCAGGCTGTTAAACACCGAGATAATGAAGACATCGATAAAGGAGGCATGCCAACCGGCCACCGCCAGTCCGGTTTCCCCTCGGGCTTGTCTTTCCTGCAACTTTAGCCGTTGCTCGGTCAAATATTTTTTGTGGAGTGGTTCCATTTTCCTGATAAGGGAGTTCTTTGAGGGCCGTCGATCAAAATTAAATGGCTTCCTTCCCCTTTTCGCCGGTGCGAATGCGGATGATTTCCTCGACCGGCAAGACAAAGATCTTTCCGTCGCCGATTTTTCCGGTCCGGGCCGTTTTTTGGATTATCTCCACAACTTTGCTTACCATTTCCTTTTCCACGACCACTTCGATCTTAATTTTGGGAAGGAAATCGATGACGTATTCGGCCCCCCGATAGATTTCGGTATGACCTTTTTGTCGACCAAAACCCTTGACTTCACTGATAGTCATGCCCTTAACGCCCAGTTCATTGAGAGCGTCTTTGACCTCATCAAGCTTAAAAGGTTTAATAATGGCTTCAATTTTATTGACCATGCTCTTCTCCTCCTACCTGTCCGGACGCGTCTGGATTAATTGAATTTATGGAATGGTATTTATTATAAAAGCAATCCCTGTGCCATTCCCCCCAATATATAAAAAAACAATAATAACAATGGGCTAAAAAAACAGACTCGGGGATCCTCGGAGAATAATTATACAGTATTGTATTTAATTTGCCAAATAATTATACATTATTGTAATGTTAATGAACGGATTTTCCTTTTGTTTCCAAGAACTGGAGGTAGCCCAGTAAAACCCGACGGGCCTGGGCCTGGAGACGTTCCAGATAAATAGCGGCGTCCCGCAGAATATCCTGAGCCGTGTTCGGTTGGGGGCGGGCCTTTCTGATGTCTTCCCCCCAGGAGGTCAGCCAGGTCTCCAGCATGGGTTGGGTGATTTCTAGGTGGAATTGAAACCCGTAGGCCATCGTCCCCCAGCGGAAGGCCTGGTGAGGATAGGCGGGGTTGCCGGCCAGGCAGTCCGCCCCGGGGGGAAGGTCGAAGGTCTCTCCATGCCACTGGAAGACCATGAAATAAGGATCCAACTGGGAAAAAAGGGGATCGTTTCGCGCCGAAGGGGTCTGGTTCAGCCAGTACCAGCCAATTTCCTTATGAGGTCCGGGATAGACCTTGGCCCCTAAGGCTTTGGCCATAAGTTGGGCCCCCAGGCAGATTCCCAAGACCGGTTCCTCCGTTTTCAGGGCTTTCCGGAGAAAGGGTATTTCTTTTTTGAGAAAGGGATAGGCCTTTTCCTGATTGGCGCTCATGGGTCCGCCCATGACCAGAGTCAGGTCAAACCCGTAAGGGGAGGCGGGGAGATCCGCTCCGGCAAAGAGAGGCAGGATCTCCAAGCCCCATCCCAGTTCCAGAAGGACTTCTTCAAACAGGCCTCCCCGTTCTTCGGCAGTATGCTGCAGAATGAGAGCCGTTTTGTTCATTACCCGCCTCGTCGCGCCTTTTATATTGCCGCGGCCCCGGTTTCACCGGTCCGGATACGAATGACTTCCTCCACCGGCAATACAAAAATCTTCCCATCACCGATTTTCCCGGTCCGGGCCGACTCCTGCAGGGTCTTCAGAACGGCGGGCACCTGCCCATCGTCGAGGATCAGTTCCAATTTGACTTTGGGGATGAAGTCGACAATATATTCCGCTCCCCGATAGATTTCAGTGTGTCCTTTCTGTCGGCCAAACCCTTTTACCTCGGTAATGGTCAGGCCTTTGATATCCAGGGCCTGGAGGGCGTCTTTCACCTCGTCCAACTTAAAGGGTTTGATAATCGCTTCAATCTTTTTCATGTTTTTTCTCTCCTATAGGGTATAGCCCACTTCACTGTGTTGACTGATATCCAGCCCGGCCCTCTCCTCTTCCGTTTCCACCCGCAGGCCCATGGTCCAGTCCAGGACCTTGAGGATGATCAGGGTCATCACAAAGGAGTAAATCAAGGTGACTCCCACGGCGAGGGCCTGGGTGCCGAGGAGCGACGGATTCCCGAAAAATAGGCCATTGTTGCCGGCCTCGTTGATGGCCTTGCTGGCGAATAGACCGGTGGCCAGGGCGCCGAAGGTCCCACCGACCCCATGGACGCCGACTACATCCAGGGCATCATCGTAGCCGAGTTTATGTTTTAAGAAAATAGCAAAATAACAGAGACAGCCGGCCGCCAAGCCGATAATAATGGCCGAAAGGGGGCCCACGAAACCAGCGGCCGGGGTAATAGCCACCAGGCCGGCCACGCAGCCGCTGGCGGCCCCCAGGGTGGTAGGCTTGCCCCGATAGAGCCATTCGGTAAAGGTCCAGGAGAGGGTCGCGGCCGCGGCGGCGATATGGGTGGCCACAAAGGCCGAGACGGCCAAGCCGTTGGCCGCCAGGGCGCTGCCGGCATTGAAGCCGAACCAGCCGAACCAGAGGATGGAGGCGCCCAGGATGGTCATGGGCAGATTGTGGGGATGGAACGGCTCATGACCGTATCCCTTGCGTTTGCCGATGACGATGGCGGCCGCCAGGGCGGCGATCCCGGAATTAATATGCACTACGGTGCCGCCGGCAAAATCCAGGGCCCCCAGGTCGCGGACCCACCCGCCGATACCCCAAACCCAATGGGCCACCGGGTTATAAACCAACGTTGCCCAAAGGAGCGTGAAAACCAGAAAGGTGGAGAATTTCATGCGTTCCGCAAAGGTCCCGGTAATCAGGGCCGGTGTAATGACCGCAAACATCAGTTGAAAAGCCATAAAGGCCTGGTGCGGAATGGTGGCCGAATAATCCTTGAAAGGTGCCGTTCCCACCCCGGCCAGTCCAAACCAATCCAGGCTGCCGATGATCCCTCCCAGGTCGGGCCCGAAGGCATTGCTGTAGCCCCAGAGGACCCATTCGACCGAAATCAGCCCTAAGATAATAAAACTGTGCATGATGGTTCCCAGGACGTTTTTGCTCCGGACCATACCGCCGTAGAACAAGGCCAGTCCTGGGGTCATGAACATCACTAAAGCGGCCGAGATCAAAATGAAGGCCGTGTCCCCCGTGTTGATTGCATCCATGGTTGTTTCCTCCCCCTGTGAAAAGAAATTTCTTCAAATCGTTGCCGATTGCAGAGGCAGGAAATGTGCCAAAAGGGTATTTTTGTATTTTTGAATAAAATTTCAATAGGTTATACAAATATTTCCCCATAGCGGGCCGTTTTATGTTAGTCCAAAATTGTATTATTTTTTTTATTTTTTGACAATTTTGTTATGTACTGGATTGGGGAGGGAGGGGGAGAGGACCCTCCCCAATCCACGACCTCATCTCCAAAACAGACAAGGCCCATTTTTTCCATCAGTGGTTCCAGACCGTTGCCGCGATGGGCCAACCTGAATCAGCCAGAGGAAATTTTACTTTCAATTTCTCAGACTCGCCTCCCTGTTCCATCCTGATCAACCAATTCAAGGGCTTCTACGTCCGTCAGATCGCGGTCTCCCCAGTCTCACCGGTCCTGATCCTGATCACTTGATCCAGGGGCAAAACGAAGATCTTTCCGTCACCGATTTTGCCGGTCTTCGCCTTTTCTTGAATGGTCTTAATGACTTTTTCGACAAGGTCGTTGGCGGCGACCACTTCCAGCTTCACTTTCGGGATAAAGGCGATGTCGTATTCGGCGCCGCGGTAAATTTCGACGTGGCCTTTTTGCCTTCCGAACCCTTTAACCTCGCTCACCGTCATCCCCTGGATGGCGATCTCGCTCAGGGCGTCTTTGACTTCATCGAGCTTAAAGGGCTTGATGATGGCTTCGATCTTTTTCATATACGACTCCTCTTCGCTAGCGGTGTGATTTGGGTAAACTGAAATCTGGGTAGGCCGTGACCGCCACCTCTGCCTGGTCGAGTCCTTCGATTTCGGTTTCCTCACTGACCCTTAGACCAACCACTGCGTCAAGAATCTTAAAGAAAACATAGGCCACGACAAACACATAAATGATATTGGTCAGTGTGCCGATGCACTGGGCGGCAAACTGGGAGGCATCGCCGTAGAAAAGCCCCTTCACCGTGCCGGCCACCCCGTTCAGGCCGTCGCCGTAGGTCCCGTCGGCAAAAAGTCCCAGGGAAATAACGCCCCAGGCGCCGTTGACGCCATGGACGGAGAAGGCGCCGACCGGATCGTCGATTTTAAGCTTTTGGTCCACGAAGAGAACCGAGAGGCAAACCAGAAAGCCGGCAATGAGACCGATCAACACCGCCACCGGTGCGGTAACAAAAGCACAAGGCGCCGTGATGGCCACCAGGCCGGCCAGCATGCCGTTACAAATCATACTGATATCCGGTTTGCCGTAGCGTATCCACATATAGACCATCGAGGAGAAAGAACCGGCGGCTGAGGCCAGCATGGTATTGGCGGCAATGACGCCGATGCGCAGGTCGGTCCCGGCCAGAGTAGAGCCGGCATTGAACCCGAACCAGCCGAAGGCCAGGATGAAGGTGCCCACTACCGCCATGGGGATGTGATGTCCGGGAATGGAATAAACTTTCCCGCCTTTATACTTCCCAACCCTCGGACCGATAACTATCGCGCCCGCCAGAGCGGCCACTCCCCCGACCATGTGGACCACCGAGGAGCCTGCGAAATCTACGTGCCCGTGCCCAAGGCCGAAATTCTTCCCGAGTTGCGAGAGCCAGCCGCCGCCCCAGACCCAGTTGGCAAATAAGGGATAAAGAATACCGCCCACAAAAAAGGCGTAGATAACAAAGGACTTGAAGTTCCAGCGTTCAGCCATGGAGCCGGTCGGGATGGTGGCCGTCGTGTCCATAAAGACCATTTGGAACAGAAAGAGGGTGAAAATCGCGGCATCGTAGCTCACACCGGAAAGGAAAAAACCCGACGTACCGAAAAGACCGAAATCCTTTCCAAAAAGGTTGATAGTGAATTCGTTGGTGAGAAGCGCCGTTCCGCCGCTGAGGGGGCCGGCGCCGACGCCGCCCATCTGCAGGGCAAAGCCGCAGATCCAGTAACCGAGCATTCCGAGGCCATAGACCATGAAGTTCATGGCCATGGTGTGCCCGGCGTTCTTGGCCTGGGTGAAACCGCTCTCCACCATGGCGAACCCGGCCTGCATGAACATAACCAGGAAGCCCGCTATCAGGGTCCAAACAAAATTCATGGCTATCCGGTTGTGGCCGATGACGTCGGCCAGTTTAGCGGCCAGCGGCTCAGTCTTGGATAGCTTTTCCAGGTCCTCTTTGGTTGGAGCGCCCGCGGAAGCGCCGATCACATCCGCCGCTCCCCCGGTATTCGCCCCGGTCGGGTCCGGCTTGAGCTCCGGCGCCGGAGCCGGTGCCGCAGGGGAACCGCAGCCGCCGGAGCGGCCGGTTGGGTCTGTTCGCTGACTCCGGGCGCCGGCTTTTCGTCAGCCAGACTGAGGCTGTTCCAATATAAAACCCCCATCGCACCAAACAGGCCGATCATGACTAAAATGAGTATTATTCGTTTCATGGGTTCCTCCTAATAATTTAATAATTCCTTCAAAGGTAGTTTTTTGAAATCTTTAAACCCTTTGAAGAACGGTTTGAGAATGGTTCCTTATGGTCATCCGTTAGCGCTGGTGCCCGGCCCGAGGCCCTCCGGGCTATGCTCCTTCCAGGTTCTTGTTTGACAATCTCCTTTTCATCCCCTTCCCCTTTCTTCTTCGCTCCTCAAAACAAAATGGGTGAATTATTGGTTTCCGGATCCAACAAATCTTGTTTCTAGGCTAAAGCAGGAACCATGCCATCCGGAGTAAATAAATTTGACAAGTTATTTCAATATATTATGTTTAAGGCCGAGAATTTCGACAGGCTGATGATAATTTCGAAAATGTAATATTTTTTTTATTTGTTTCATTTTTGTATTTTTAGAGTTTTTCTTTCTGTCCCTCTTTTTTCTCTTAATCCGCGCTGAAAGATAATCAGCCTGACAAGGGATCCCAGTGGTTTTCACATAGGCCAACGGGGAGTCTACCTCGAAGCAGACCCGGTTTTCCCTGGTGAGGTCTTTCATCTTCTCGCCCTCCCGGGCGGAGTGAAAAAAAATCTTTTCCTTTTTTCCTGGATATAATAAAGGGCCGTTCCAGCGGCCATTCCAATGAGGTAGCCATAGGGAAGACAGACGGCGGCCAGGGCTACCAGGACCGTTATTACAAAATTGTTTTTGGATGGGGCCATATCCCTCATCCCGATGATCAGGGGCAGGTCGGTGCCGATGTCCCCGAAGGCCCCGGAGCGTTCATTGCGGTCAAACCGTATTCGTGCTTGAATAAAATTCGTGATCGTCTTCATGCGGTCCGTCCACCCTGTTGGCCAGGAATGACGAAAAGGGTAATCACCCGATCAAGTATGTCCGAGCCGGCTTTCCTTCTTCCAGCGCCTCGATGATCTCATCAATGGCCGATTCGGTTTCGACCCGGCCGTACCACCAGTTCTCCGGATAGACGACCAGGGAAGGTCCCGTATCACAGATCTTGAGACAGCCGGTGCTGGAAACCACCACGTCGGTTAAACCACGGTCCGAGAGTTCCTGTTCCAGGTACTGAAGCAGATCCATGGAATTCTTTTTGTGGCAGACCCCCTGAGGGGCGCCGCCGGCCCGAAAACTCCCGCAGACAAAGATATGATGCTTAGGTTTTTTCATTCTTCCCTCCGTTCTTTTGACTGGCTCCAATCGTTACCTTTCAGGCTTCGTCTATCACCCCCGAAGTAGATGAGGTTGTTTTCGCCGGACACCGAACGCGTAACACACAACGTGCTGCTTCTCATCCGCACCCGGTGCCGGTCCCGCTGCACTGCTGACCAATGCCGCAGCGCCCCGGTGTGCGCAGGAGTATTTTGGGTATCTCTTTACCCAACAGCGCCGCCTCCACCCCTTCAGCGGCCAGCCCTTCCATCACCACTACCCGGATATCCGCCTGTTCCAGGACCTGTTGGGGGGAAGACCCGATACCGCTGACCAGGACGGAATTGCAATCGTGTAGCACCTTGACCATCTCCGCCCAACGCTCGGGGCCGCTTCCCGAGGAAGGCGTAAAACGCCGCTCCAGCAGTTCCATCTTTCCGTTCCGAATTCCGAATATCCACAGTTCCGTTGCTTCACCGAGATGCTGATTGATGAAGATGCCTTCCCTGCTGGCCACCGCCACATAGGGCCGATCGGCCGCCACCTTGGGTTCCGCAGCCTTTTTCAGCAACTCCATTACTTCCTTGGCCTGGGGCTGTCCGATCAGCCCGGCGGCGTCGGCCCGGCAACGGTTGCAGTGTCCCATCAGCGGCAGAAAGCGTTTAATTTTTTCTTTGATGGCCGTCATTTCGGCTACTGACGGAGATTTTTTGTCCGCAAAAGGAGTCCCGGCTACATGGTAAAGGGGTATGCCATTCATGATATCGGCTTTCAAGTCCGCCATGGTTCGGGCGATGGCCTCGACATGGCCGTCGTTAATGCCGGGGATGATCACCGTGTTGATCTTCACCACGATCCCCCTGTCCTTGAGGAGTTTTATACCCTCAAGCTGTTTTTCCAGGATGATCCGAGCGGCATCCAAGCCCCGGTACATCTTCTGGTTTACCCTGGCCCAGTCGTAGATAGGACGGCTGATTTCCGGGTCCACGGCATTGACCGTGACCGTTACGTGGCTGATCTTTAATGTTTCCAGATCGTCAATGTAGTCGGCCAGGGCCAGCCCATTGGTGGCCAGACAGAGCATCATCTCCGGATGTCTTTCCCGCACCAACCGCAGGGTCTCGACGGTCTCCTTCCCGTTGGCGAAGGGATCACCGGGTCCGGCAATACCGACGACGGCGATGTTTTCGATCTTTGCTAAAACCGCGTCCAGATAATCGGCCGCCTGCCGGGGAGTAAGAACGGTCCGGGTCACGCCGGGCCGGGATTCATTGACGCATTCAAAATCCCGGTTGCAATAATTGCACTGCATATTGCATTTTGGCGCCACCGGCAGATGGATCCTTCCATATTTATGCTTGGCCCCTTCGCTGAAACAGGGATGATGTTCGAGATTCATAAGCACCTCCATCAAATGTAACTGTATCCCACCGCGGATCGTTCTTGACTCGTTTCAATCAGGGCATTGACCACCCGGTCGAAGAGCTGCTGGGTTCCCCGGTAGCCCACATGAAGAAGGCGCTGACCGCCGATCCGGTCATGGATGGGGAACCCCACCCGGACCAAAGGAACCCCCAGTTTTCTGGACAGGAAATAGCCCTTACTGTGACCCAGGACGAAATCGACCCCCAGGCCTTGGCACGTTTCCAGCATGGTGGCAAAATCGGTATCTTCACAAATCATGGGTTCTTCCCGGCCGTCACCGAGACCGGACAAAATGGTCTCTTTAAATTTCCCGGTGCAGGCCCCGGTGGCGCACAAGACCGGAATGATCCCGATCTCATCCAGCCAGGAGGTCATGGCCGCCACAAAATCCGCTTCTCCATAAACCACCGCCCGTTTGCCGAAGACATACTTATGTCCGTCAATATAGGCGTCGATCAAACGGCCCCGTTCTTTTTCGTATTTTTGGGGCAGGGTCGCCCCGGACACTTCCTGAAGGGTCTTCATAAATATATCCGTCTCCCTGATGCCCATTGGGATCCCCAGGGTCATGGCCGGCACTTTAAATTTTTCTTCCAAAAAGGCCGCTCCGGTTTTAAGCCCCTTAAGGCTTTTACCGAATTCGATTGTGGCCTGGGCCCGGCCCATATCTCTGATGGCCTTAATCGGCGTACCGCCTGCGGAAAGCTTCTGGTATTCGGCCCACGATTCTCCGTCCAGGGTCTCCGAGTAATCCGGAAGCAGGGTATAAGCCAGGCCGAAATCACCCAGGATCTCTTTGAGATGGCGCAGATCCTCGGCCGAGAGAAAACCGGGCAGGATATTGATATTTTTGCCCCGGGGTCCGCCGGCGGCCAGGGCCTTGACGGTGGCCCGCACGGCCTCCTGAAAACCCTCCAGGTGAGTCCCCCGATAACTGGGGGTAGCGGCATGGATGAGGACTGGGAGGTCTTGGTCCTTTTTCTCTTTGACGTACTCGTTGAGATAAAGACCGACGTCATCCCCGATCGTCTCCGAGAGGCAGGTCGTGGCGATCCCAATGGCTTCGGGGCGATATTGCCGAATGAGGTTGTCCAGGGCTTTCTTCAGATTATCGCCACCGCCGAATATGGCGCTCTGCTCGCTGAAGTTGGAAGAGGCGATATCAATCGGCTCCTTAAAATGGCTGATGACATACCGCCGAATATAGGTGGAGCAGCCCTGGGAGCCATGGATCAAGGGGATGCAGCCCTCGATGCCTCGGAAGGCGATGCCGGCCCCCAAAGGCGCGCAGAGTTTGCAGGCGTTCCGCGTGGCCGTAAAGTTCCTGGAGGTTAACTCAGGATAGGATGACTCGTTTGTTTCTTTCAAGGCTATCATTTTCCACCTTCCTAAGGGATGACCGTTTTTGCCGGGCCGGAGAAAATTGCCAGACCGGGCTCATCATGGAGGCATAGACTTCCCTGCAAAAATGAACCATGCCCTCAAACCCGGCCAGGGGTGTCTTTCGTTCATGGTTATGGTCGCAGAAGGCCACCCCCATTTTATAAGCGATAGGCCTTTCCTTGACACCGCCGATCAGCAGATCGGCCTCTTTTTCCATCATGAACCGCGACAATTCCAACGGGTTGGTATCATCGACGATGATGGTGCCTTCGTCACATATTTCCTTCAGATACTCATAATCTTCCGAGTTGCCGGTCTGGGAGCCGACAATGGCCGTTTGGATGCCCAAGTGGCGCAGGGCCTTAACTAAGGAAAAGGCTTTGAAAGAACCGCCCACATAAATGGCCGCCCGCTTCCCTTCCAGGGCCTTTCGGGTCCGCTCCACCTCGGGATAGATGCGGTTGACCTCGGTCCTGACCAGCTCTTCCGTCTTTTTCATTACCGTAGAATCGTTAAAATGACGGGCCACGCTGTAGAGGGCCTCGGCCGTATCCTCGATGCCGAAATAGGAGACCCTCTTGAAGGGAATGCCGTACGTCTCTTCCATCATCTTGGCCAGTTGGGTCATGGACCCGGAACACTGGACCACGTTGAGACCAGCCCGATGGGAGGCCCGTATTTCATCCACTCGGCCGTCCCCGGTGATACAGGAGATGACCTGTATCCCCATCTGCCGGTAATATTCTTTAATCAGCCAGGTCTCTCCGGCCAGGTTAAAATCCCCCAGGATGTTGATGCTCAGAGGCAGCCTGGGCTGCTCACCGCCTTCGCCGACCAGTCGGAAGAGGGCCTCACAGGCGGCCCGGTAGCCGTCTTTTTTGGTCCCTCGGAACCCTTCCGAATGTACCGGAATGACCGGAATACCCTGCTCTGCCTGCACCCTTTTACAGACCGCCTGGACGTCGTCGCCGATCAGGCCAATGATACAGGTGGCATAGACGAAAGCCGCCTTAGGGGCATAGGTCGTGATCAGTTCCGTCAGGGCGGCAGACAGCTTCTTCTCCCCGCCGTAAATGACTTCTTCCTCCCGGAGGTCCGTGGAAAAACTCAACCGATGGAGTTCCGGGCCGGAGGAAAGGGAGCCCCGGATGTCCCAGGTATAGGCCGCGCAACCCACCGGGCCATGGACCAGGTGAAGGGCGTCGGCTATGGGATAAAGGACCACCCGGGAGCCGCAAAAGACGCAGGCCCGCTGGCTCACGGAGCCGGCCAGACTGGCCTTTTCACAGACAATGCTCCGGTCTGCCTCTTCCGCCCCTTTTTGAAAAACCTGGTTTTTTCTTTCCTTAAGAATCTCAATCATTTCTTTTTCCCTTTATCCTCAATCCTTGTGCTTCGGGTCTTTTTTTCACATCACCAATTCAAAGCTTTCCTCCGGGGCATCGCGATCCTGCCTGTCCAGGAGGGCATTGAGTATCTTTTCCAGGAGCCGCAGGGCCCCACGGTATCCGGTAATCGGAAAATACTGGTGCCCCACCCGGTCGTAGATGGGGAAGCCGAAGCGGACCAGGGGGATGTCTTCATCCCGGGCTATATACTTGACATAGGTATTACCGAAGAGGAGGTCCGGTCTCTCCTTTTTGACGAGTTGATGGAACTGAAACATATCCACACCCAGACCCTCTTTGACCACCGTATCCTCGCCGACGAACTCCCGAAGGCGGCGGACAAACTTCGGCCCGGCCGGTGTTCCTGTGACGATGAGACGCACGTCCATATCCAAATCGGTCAGAAATTGAGCCAGCGATATCAGGTGGTCCGGGTCACCGATCAGGGCCGCTTTTTTTCGGTAGAAATATTGGTGCATATCGGTCAGCACATCTACCACCTGGCCCCGCTCCACCATGAGGCTCTCCGGTACGTTGACCCCGGCCGTTTTCCTCAATAGATCGACAAAGCTATCGGTGGCCCGCAGCCCGATCGGTAGGTCAAGGCACTCAAAGGGGACCTTGCACTTCGTATCCAGGAGTTTGGCTGCCGGGAGCGAAGCGGTCCTTCCCAAGGCCAGCGTAAAAGAACCGTCACCGGCGCTTTTGATCTCTTCCGTGGTGGCGCCACCCTTGGGATAGAGGTGGAACTTGCCGTCCAAAGGACTGTTCACCACTCCGGAAGTATCGGGAAATAGAGTGGCTTTAACACCCATTTCCGTGGCGATCCGTCTGATCTCAGCCATATCGGAAGGCTCCACGTAGCCGGGAATGATGTTGATCTGCTGGCTTCGTTTCCCCGACTGTTCCGATAGATACTGGACCATGGCCGAAGTCATATTGGCAAACCCGGTCACATGAGACCCCTTGAAACTGGGAGTGTTGGCGTGGATGACCGTTTTGCCCAACGGTATCTTGCCGTCGGCCCGGGCCTTATTGATGATCTGGGGCAGATCGTCGCCGATGACCTCCGACAGGCAGGTGGTATTGACGGCAATCACCTCAGGGTTATAGATAGTAAAGATATTATTGATCGATTCCACCAGATTGGCCTGTCCGCCGAAGACGGAGGCCCCTTCGGTGAAGGAACTGGTCGTAGCCATGATGGGGTCCTTATAGTGCCGGGTCAGGGCACTGCGGTGGTAGGCACAGCACCCCTGCGAACCATGACTGTGGGGAAGGCAATTATGGATACCCAGGGCCGCGTACATGGCCCCTACGGGTTGACAGGTCTTGGCCGGGTTGACGGTCAGGGCCGTTCGCTCCGTCACCGCCTCCGGTGTATGTCTTAACAGCATAACGTTCTCCTTTCCTTATCCATTCCATCCGTAGGAGCCGGCCAGCTCGGGGTTTTCCTGCCAGGGGGCCTTGACCAATCGAAAAACCTTGGAGTTGACCATTCGATCCATTTCCCGATAAAAATTGATGGCCCCCTGGAAACCGGCATAAGGCCCGCTGTAATCGTAGCTGTGGAGCTGTTTAAGTGGAATGCCGGCCTTCTGAACGACATATTTTTCTTTGATACCGGCGCAGAAAATATCCGGTTTGTATTTCTCAATGAGCACTTCGGTTTCGTAATGGTTCAGGTCATCGATCACCAGGCTGTTGTCGGCCATGAGCGGCATCATCCCCTCATACTCATTAAACCGGATGCCCTCCTGACGAAGCCTATCGATCTCATCCGCCCCTTTACGGGGCCGGAAGCGGGCAGCATCGGGCCCGACGGTTAATTCTTCGATATTACGGGTATCGGCATCGACGGTAATATGGGGGATGACCTTCCGGCCTTCATAATCATCCCGGTGGGCGAATTCGTATCCCGCCGAAACGGTCCGCATGCCGATCTCCTCGAAAAGCTCCTGATAGTGATGGGCCCGGGAGCCGCCGACGAAGAGCATGGCCAGTTTCCCTTCACAGCGGGCCTTGACCTCCAGACGAACCTTCTCCACCTCGGGCAGCTCTTCGGCGATAACCGTCTCCACCCTTTCCATCAGGGTCCGGTCACCGAAATAGGCGGCGATTTTGCGCAGGGATTTGGCCGTGGCCTGGGCCCCTACGAAATTGATCTTGAACCAGGGGATGCCGTAGCGCTTCTCCATCATCTCAGCCAGGTAATTGATGGACCGATGGCACATGACCACGTTCAGGTCGGCCGTATGGGCGCTGGCGAATTCGTCATATTCCGAATTACCGCTGAAGGTGGAGTGGACGGTGAGGCCGCATTTTTCGGTGATCCGCTCGATCTCAAAGGCGTCGCCTCCGATGTTATACTCGCCCAGGATATTAAGCCGGAAGGCCCCCTCCTTCGGGGCTTCGAGCTGACCCACCACGTCGGTGAAGACTTTATTGTTGGCGATATGATGGCCGGCCGACTGGCTCACCCCTTTATAGCCTTCACAACTGAAGCCGAAAATATTGACGCCGGGATATTTTTCTTCCATCTCCCGGGCCACGGCGTGCACATCGTCGCCGATGAGTCCCACGGGACAGGTGGAGAATATACCGATGGCCTTGGGGTGAAAGAGTTCAATCGCCTCCTGGACAGCCTTTTTCAGCTTCTTCTCACCACCGAAGATGATCTCTTCTTCCTGCATGTCGGTGGACAACGCATAAGGCATATAGTTCGGATCGGTTAGGGTTTTCGGCCTGGTCTGGTTACGACGGGTCAGCCAACTGTAAAATCCACAGCCGATAGGGCCGTGGGTAATCTGCAGGATGTCCCGGGTGGGACCGAGGACCACCCCCTTGCACCCGGCATAGGCGCAGCCCCGCATGGACAGGATCCCGGGAATGGTCCGGGTATTGGCCTGAATCTCCGGCACTCCTTCGGCTGGCTCGACTGGGTTGATCACGATCTGTCGGGCCCGTTTGCGGGCTACCTTGACCGGATATTTTTTAAGAATTTCCTTTTTGACCTCTAAGGGATCAATGGCCAGGACCTTGGCAGTCTCTGTGTTTGTGCTCATAACTTTTCTCCTTTACCCCTTTCACCCTTCATCCAGGGCGTCATCACCGGTCTCCCCGGTCCGAAGGCGAATGACATCGAAAACAGGCAGGACAAAGATCTTGCCGTCCCCCGGCTTGTTGGTGCGATTCACGGAGACAATCGTGGAAACGGTTTTTTCAACCAGCTTCTCGGGGATAATGATCGAGATCATCCTCTTGGGAATCAGCCTCTGGCTGTTCCCGAGTTGGGCGATGGCCTCTTCATAACCCTGCTCCGCCCCTTTAAGCAGGTCGAGGTCCACCAAGCCTTTGCCGCGGCCCAGGCATTCCCGGGCATGCATGGAGGATATGCCGGCTTCGACCAGAGCCTTTTTGGTTTGGTTGACCTTATTCATCCGGATAACGGCCAGGACCTCTTTCATAGCTTGACCTCCTCCGCTCCCGCCGCCGTCTCCTTGATTCCCGAGCTGACGGTGTACACTTCATCTACCGGCGACACGAACACTTTGCCGTCACCAAAGGCGCCCTTATCGCCGGTACGGGCAGCCGTTAAAACGGTTCTAATCACTAGATCCTTATCGGCCTCCGGAACCACCATCAGCAACAATTCCTTGGGTATTTCATCGTAGGTAATGTCGCCTATCTTGATGCCCCGCTGTTTGCCGCGGCCGGAAACACTCATCCGGGTTACGGCCGGGAAACCTTCAGCCATCAAATGTTCCAGAACGGTATCCACTCGCTCCGGCCTGACTATAGCTCTGATCATCAACATTTTTATTCCTCCTTCTGTAACAGCATTCTGTGCCTTATTACTGGTCGACCCCGTATTGGATGAGAATCGACTCGAGTTCATCCGTGGTCATGGGCTTGGGAATGACGAAGAGCTGGTTTTCATCGATAGCCTTGGCCAACTGGCGGTATTCATCGGCCTGGGGAGTGGCGGCATCAAAATCGATGACCGTCTTGCGATTGATTTCAGCCCGCTGGACCACATTGTCTCTGGGAATAAAATGGATCATCTGAGTTCCCAGTCGTTCGGCCAACATTTGAACCAGCTCGCCTTCATGATCCACCTTCCGGCTGTTGCAGATCAGACCACCAAGACGCACACCGCCAGCCTCGGCAAACTTGACGATCCCTTTGCAGATGTTATTGGCCGCGTACATGGCCATCATTTCCCCGGAGACGACGATATAGATCTCCTTGGCCTTGCCTTCGCGAATCGGCATGGCAAACCCGCCGCAGACCACATCGCCGAGCACATCGTAAAAGGCATAATCCAGGCCGAAGGATTCGGCGTAGGCCCCGAGCTGTTCCAGCAGGTTGATGGAGGTGATAATCCCCCTGCCGGCACAGCCCACGCCCGGTTCGGGTCCGCCTGATTCCACGCAACGGGTCCCTTTGAAGCCGATCTTCAGGACATCGTCCAGGTCCAGGTCTTCCCCCTCGGCCCTGAGTGTATCCAGGACCGTTTTTTGAGACAGTCCGCCTAACAGCAGACGGGTTGAATCAGACTTGGGATCACATCCCACCACCATGATCTTCTTACCCATTTCCGCCAGGGCCGCGACCGTATTCTGGGTGGTGGTCGATTTCCCAATTCCACCTTTTCCATAAATGGCTATCTTTCTCATTGCCTTTCTCCTTTCGAGAGATCAATCAGTCGTAACGGTATAAGGCAAGTTAGATGCCAACAGTTAATGGTGCGAGGGCTAGTGATGAGGGTAGTGGGAAAACCCGTTTAAAAACCAAGGGGATGTGAGGATTCTTCTTTTAAAAGAAACGGGCCGGGAAGCATTTAGGGCTGGGGTGTTGCCAAGATAAAAGCTACCTAAAAGTTGGAATTTGGATCAAAGTCTACCGAATGGTAGGGTTTTGATTTGAATTGCGACGGCTCGATCCTGTATTTGGCGACGCGCAGCCCGATCATTCGCTCGGTCATCCCCAGAGCCCGGGCGGCCTTGGCCAGGTTGCCCCGGGAACGTTTCAATTCTTCAGCGAGGATTTCCTTTTCCATTCCGTGGATCATCGCCTTGAACGAACCGCCGTTCCCCCCGCCCCCGTTCGAGTCGCTCCGCTGCAGGTTCGGCGGGAGAAGATAGCCGTGAATAACGCCGTCGGTGCATAAAATAGTCGCCCGTTCCAGGCAGTTTTCCAACTCCCGGACATTACCCGGCCAGTGATAGTTCATCAACATATCGGTGGCCGTCGTCGATATCCGGGTTATTTTCTTTCCGTGCTCTTTTCCGTATTTTTCGAGAAAGTAGTCGGCCAGGAGCATAATATCGGTCTTTCGTTGTCGCAGGGGCGGGACCATGATGGGAAAGGTGCTTAGCCGGTAATAGAGATCCTCTCGAAATTTCCCTTTTCCCATGAGTTCTTCCAGATTCCGGTTGGTGGCGGTAATGATGCGTACGTCCACCTTGAGGGTGGTGTTGCCGCCGATGCGCTCAAATTCCTTTTCCTGAAGGACGCGCAAGAGTTTGGTCTGGACCAAGGTTGGCAGGTCGCCGATCTCGTCGAGAAAAATCGTTCCCTGGTGGGCCAGCTCAAAACGTCCCTGGCGCGCCCCGGTCGCGCCGGTGAAGGCCCCTTTCTCATGGCCGAATAGCTCGCTTTCCGCGAGCGATTCGGGAAGTACCGCACAATTGACTTTAATGAAAGGCTTATCGGCCCGGTTGGAGTTGTAATGAATGGCCTGGGCCACCCGCTCTTTCCCTACCCCGCTTTCACCGAGGATCAACACCGTGGCGTTGGTCCGGCAGACCTGTTCGATGAGGGAATAGACAGTCTCCATGGCCTTGGAATTCCCCACGATGGTCTTCGGCTTATACCGGCTCTTCAACGCCTCCTGAAGACGCTGATTTTCTTCCCTGACCTTTTCGAGTTCCTCCTGGGCTTGTTGACGCAACCGTACGGCTTGGGAAATACTGGAGGCAATGATGGCTAAAAGGCGGGCATCCTCTTCCAGGGCCTCTTTTTCAGTGGACAAACGGTCCGCCGAGAGGGTCCCGATCACCTCGCTTCCGATTTTTATGGGGACGCAGATAAAGGCGATGTCCCTCTTATCTAGTTTTCTTCTCGAACCGGTCCGGTCGAGGAAGAGAGGCTCTTCGGAAATTCTGGGAATAATGGCCGGTTGTCCGGTCTCGAAGACCTTGCCGGTGATCCCTTCTCCCCGGCGATACTTGCCCTTGGCCTGTTCTTCCGGCCGCAGGCCGTAGGCCTCTTCAATGACGATTTCCCCTTTCTTCCGGTTCAGAATGGTCAGGGAACTCCGGAGGAGACCCATGTACTCCGTGGTCATTTGGAGGATGGGTTGCAGGACCGTCTGCAGGTCGAGGGCCTCGCTCAACTTGGTGCTGATATCAAAAAGAAGCGTGAGTTCTTTTATTTCGCGTAATGCTTTTGTCTCCGGCATCCGCGCCCCTTTACGTTCCTCCCCCTAAGCCGTGATATTCCGCGTCCCCAAAGGTTTCCAGGGAAATCACTTCTTCAATGGGCAGAACAGAAATCCTATTCACTTGGTCCAAGCCGGCCCCATCGGCTTCTTGAATGGTTTCTATGACCTCCCGGGCCATTTCCTGATCCACCACCATTTCGAGCCTGATGGCGGATAAATAGTCTGTCGCCCTTTCTTTTCCTCGGAAAATCATCGCCGGACCTTTCTGTGGGGCGAAATCGTTGCATGAAGAAATGATCACCCCTTTAACGCCCAATTCCTCCAGGGCGACTTGGACTTCATCCAGATGAAAGGGATCGATCAAGGCCTTTATTTTTTTAAACATGACATTCTCCCGGTCCAATCGTCGGCCCTGTTAATTATCGCTAAAAATGTCGTTTTTTCTTTAGGATTCAAGGCGAAAGGCTTGGTTGAGACAGGCCAGACCCCGGTCCGTTTTTTAAACAGAATTTCCAGGGTCTGGCCTTCGGTTCGGCCTCCTCTAGAAGGCGGCGGTCAGGATAACTCCGCCGTAAATAAAGTCGTTATTGTCACTCAGGCTGGTGCCCCGGATGCGGTTTTTGGCGTCATCCGACAGGGCCACCGAGTAGCTGATCACCGGTTTGACCGAAAAATACTTGCCGAAGGGAACGGTCAGCCCCACCGAGAAATTTCCGTCGTGGAGGGCGTTGTACTTGTCGGCGGTCGGCAGCCGATTGGAATCGTACTTCAGGATTTTGTCGGTATCGGAAATCTGGTAGCCGATCCCGGCCCCCAGGTCCAGGGTGATTTCCTTGGTCAGGTTAAAGGAATGACTGACGCCCAAGTTCAAGTACCAGCCCGGATAGTTGGCGATTTCTCGATAAATGGACAAGGTGGGGGAGAGCAGGAAATTCCCCCCAATCTTTAAGAACAATTCCTGCGAGTCCTCCACCCCCTCGAGGGCATAGTAGATATATCCGCCGCTCAGTTTTACCGGGCCCAGATCATGGGTATAGGACAAGGTCAGGTCCGTCTCGTTCCATTTGGCCTTTTCGGCCCCGGTGAATTTGTCATTGGTGTCCAGGTTGCCCCAGAGGTTGGCTTCAAAGCCCCGGTAGCCAACCGTGATCGAGGGTTGGATGACCAGGCTGTCCTTGCTCAATTCGTAGCCCCGCCAGACATACTTGCTGAGGAAGCCGGCGGAAACACTGGAATAGGGCTTGGGCTCCTCCTTTTTTTCTTCGGCCAGGGCCGGCAGACTAAAGGCCATCAGCATGAACATCGAAATAATCAGGCTTAGTAAACGTTTTCTCATTTTCTTTTTCTCCTTAGGGTTGCTTTAGATTTTTTTTAAACGTCGTTGGGGATCCGGATCCAACGTTTGCTGATTGGTAGAAAATGCAGGGATCGTGCCATAAAGGAGAAAGTTAATTATATGTCTATTATTCAATGGGTTATTCGATTTGTGGGCGGGGATGGTCTCGGAAGATATAATCCAAAAATGTAATTACAATTTATAAATTTACATTATTGTAATTAATCAGCGGGTAGGCGGAGGGGAGAACGGAAAAGCTTTTTTTTTCGAAATAGTTCGGAAGAGGGTTAAACCTTGAGCGGTTTTATGCGGCGAATGAGGAAGGAAGAGATCAAAGCGAAACAACCCAGATAGGTAAAGACCAGTGAGAAGTTGCCCCCACTGGAGTCCAACAGGTAACCGCTCAGGGAAGGTCCGATCAGGCCGGCCACGAAACCGTAGGCGGTGAAGACCAGACCGAAGATGGCCCCGAAATGTCTTAGCCCGAAGCAGTCCACGGCCAGGGGGGCGGAGACCGCAAAGAGGGTGCCGAAAGCGAAGCCGATAACAGCGGCCAAAAGGGCCGCCGTACCCCATCCGTTGACGTGCGGCAGCAGAAGATAAGCACACCCGGCCGCCAGGAAGGTCAAACTCATACCGGACGTGCGGCTGATTTTATCGGAAAGATATCCCATGATCAGGCGGCTGAAGCCGTTGGTTAGGTTAAAGGCCGTCAGGATTATCACAGCCGAAGGGGGGCCAACTCCTCGGGAAAGACCGAAAGGGACGGCCAGGGAGACCATGGCGATACCCGCCGCCCCCATCAGCGCCCAAGTCAACCATAGAAACCAGAAAGATCCTGATCGGATGGCTTCCCGAACGGACACCACCGCACCGGGTAAGGGGACTAGCTCTGGACCCTCCTCCGCTGTCCTTTCAGAAGGTTTTTCAACCCGTTCCGGTACTTCAGTCATCTGAGCAAAGGCCAGACCCGTAATGAGTGCGCTCCAGCCCAGAACCAGGTTCATGGAAACATATCCCCAGCGTTGTAGCAGGCTACCGAACAGGGGGGCCATGATTGCGGCCGAGAGACCGAAAACCAGGTTGACCATGCCGGACACCAACCCCCTCCGGGCCGGGAACCAGCGCTGCACGGTGGTCAGGCCCGGGATATAAATAAAGCAAGAAGCGGCGCCGTTGAGAAAAGCCCAGAGGTAGACCAGCCAGAGGCGGTCGGCATAGGCGATCAGAAAGGTATTCAGGCCGCAAAGCAGGGCGCCGAGCGTGATCAATTTGCGGGTGCCCCAATGCTCCTGCCAGCGGCCGACGAAAAACATAAAAAAGCCCACGGCGGCCAGGACAAAAAAGAGGGTGTTCCCGACCGCCCCCCGGCCGACGCCGAACTGCTGCTGCCACAAGGGGCCCATGACCCCGGGGTACCCGAAGATGAAGGCCCCGGGCCAAAAGATAGCCGCCGCGCTACCGGTTACCGCCAAAATTCCCCGGGTTTTGTGTTTCAACGCACCCCTCAGAACTTAATATTATTTCGTTTTCCCTTCGGACACTAGTCCGCGGGGCCTGACCATAAGTCCCCTCACATAACCGTTCGTTGCCCCAAACCGGCCCCCTGAATCAGAAAGTCCGCCAATAGCCACCCTAGGATAGCCAGGCATTCCCTGTCCAGAAATTTTTCCGCCCGGCGTTGAAACAGCAGGCTGCATTGGGCCGGGAAGTCCTCGTCCTCGTCGTTGAACAGCAGCAGGAGGGGTACCCGGGGCAGGGCCTCGAAACGGGCGGAAAACTGGTAAGACAATTCCAGTTCCGGGGGAAGCGCCCCCAGTTGTTCGGCCGCTGCCCGCAGTGGACTAAGGCGGTTGGTAAAGTTCCGGGCGATGGCCCGTTCGCTGTTGTTGACAAAGCCGGTTACGAAAGGGGCAGCATCCTTGAAGTCCTTGTAGGACACCCAGTCTTCTCCGCCCGGAGAAACCTGTCCGGGTGAGAGGATGAGGTATTTTAAAAGGACTACGCTGACGGCATGCATGGGTTCCAGGCCCGAAGGATTGAAAATCCCCCGGGGCGAGACCCGGTAGACTCGGCTGAAAAAAGGGATGAAGGCTTCTCCCTGTTCTACCCGGAGACCCAGGATCTCGGCAATTCGGCCCAGATCGAGTCGAGCCGCTTGGTTCAGGTAATTTCGGACCGTTTCCTCGAAAATCGGCGCTTGGTTGCTCATAGACACTTTCCTTTGGAAAACCCTTTCGTCGAGACCCGGCGACCATACCAGATATGGGAGGTATCCACCCAAAAGGGCGAAGCGACTTACTTTCTTTCTGCTGTTTGAAAAGGATCTTCCCGATTGAAATCAGGAAAGTATACCTCGGAACTGTCCAAATCCTGAATGAACACTTCCGCGAATCCAAATCTCTCGACCAGATCCAAAGCCTTTTCATATTCCCTTTTATTGAGCGATCGGGAAAGCGGGGGATGATCCCCGGCCAGGTGGATGGGCCGGTATTGGGCCATGAGACTGAGTGGAATCCGCGGGGAGATTTCCAACAAGTCCTGGAGCACGGCCGAGGTGCCGGAAAGATTCCCCGGGAGCACCAGGTGCCGAACCAGCAACCCCTGGAAGGCCAGGCCCTCCCCATTTGTTTTCAGGGGGCCGGTCTGGGCGAACATTTCGCAAACGGCCTGCCGGTTTAGGCTAGTATACCCGGGGGCCTGAGAAAGTTGTTCGGCCGTTTCATCGGTCCCGTATTTCATATCCGGCAGGTAGATATCGACGATGCCCTCCAACAATTTCAGCAGGGGGAGTGACAGATAGCCGTGGGTATTATAGACGATCGGTAAGGTAAGCCCTCGGGGAATGGCGATATCCAGGGCCTCCAGGATAAAGGGCCAGTGGGGGGTAGGGGAGACCAGGTCCAGGTTGTGACAGCCGCGGTATTGCAGATTCAGGAAAATATTCGCCAGAGCCTCAGCGGATATTTCATCTCCCAGGCCTTCCTGACTGATCTGATAGTTTTGACAGTACAGGCAGCGGAGAGCACAACCGGTAAAGAAAACCGTTCCGGCTCCCCGTTCACCCGTCAACGGCGGTTCCTCCCCGAAATGGGGCAGGGCCTTGGCCACCCGGGCCCCGGTCCCTTGGCCGCAAAACCCGGTTTGGCCGGAGAGACGATCCACCCGGCATTCGCGAGGGCACAACCGGCAGGGAGCCAAAAGGTCCCGGACTTTTTTTACCCGATCGGAAAAGCTCCCGGTTTTCCAAAGGTGTAGATACGATGCTTCCATTTCTAGTAACGATTATCGCCGTCGAGCAACCCGCCCAGGCTTCCCAGAATAGATCTTTCTTCTCTCCTACCCCCTTTCTGCGGGGCGGCCTGAAGCATCCGGCCGGCCAGTCGGGAGAAGGGCAGCGATTGGAGCCAGATCTTTCCGGGTCCTCTCAGGGAGGCAAAGAAGAGACCTTCACCGCCGAAGAGGGCGGTTTTTATCCCTCCAGCCTGCTGGATGTCGAAATCCACCGTGGATATGGGAACCCAGGAGTTAAATCCTTCCCTCCAGGCGTAACCGTGAGGATTCTGCCCCGCCTGCGCCGGGGCCTGGTCCAGGGGACCGAGTTGCTTGCCGTCGTAGTTCAAAGACCACATTGCCATACATCATCCTCCTGTCGTCTTGGCCACTTAAACGTTGGCATGAGGGAGCGGCTTCATCCTCCGATCCGGCCACAGCACCCGGGGCTCCTCTCCGGCCTGGGGGTCAGAGAAATCCCGGCCGGATCAAAAAGATCCTTGACAGCCCCTCTAACAAAGATTACCAAATAAGTAAAGGAAAGGGGATTTATTTCTCCGCTGCCTACTCTCCATGATTATTGGATCCCTGCCCTGCCGGGTCGAACGATTTAGAAGGTTACTCCTACCCCTTCGTTATTCGACGGCACGGCCCAGCACCCGGAGTGGCTGGGAGAGGAACTGCAACGCCTACAGCGGCTCATGCCCATGTAAGCCTAGCGAGGAATAAAGGCGCTGCTTTCATGTCGATCCCGCGAGAAGGGCCTTCCAGGCACCTATCCCTGCCCGAACCTTTCAACGTCGAGTGGATGCTCCACCACGTCCGCACTTCTTCTTACGGGGCACCCTACCGTTTTGTTGACCAGCGCATCCTGCGACGGGCCCTCCGGCTGGCCGGTATTCCCGTTGTGGCCGAGTTCGACCTGACCGGGGCGGGTACGATGGGCCTCCGCCTCGTCTCCCTTCAGGGTCAGGCCGCCCGTCTCCGGCGGGCGAAGGCCTCTTTGCTCGATGAACTCGCCAGGCAAACCCGGTTTTTATGGGGTCTTGATGATGACGCGGCGGGCCGCCTGGCGGTCATGGCCGCGGATCCCGACCTAGCCCCGCTTCGGAAGCGGTTCGGGGGGCTGCGGATCGTGCGGGCCCCCGATGTGTACGAGGCCTTGCTGGTCGCCGTCATAGGGCAGCAGGTCAGCGTGCGGGCGGCCCAATCCATCCGCTACCGGTTGATGGAGAATCTGGGGACCCAAATCATTGTCTCCGATTCCCGCGAAGAGGAGCACTACGGTCTCTACCCCTCGCCGCAGCAGTTGATCGAGGCCGGTGAAGAGGGCTTGCGTGCCCAAGGCCTCTCGAGGCAGAAAGCCGCCTACCTTCTGGGCATCGCCCGTCGGGCGGCGGAGGGCGAACTCGATTGGTTGGCCTGGGCGAGGCTCCCCGATGAAGAGGCCTTGAAGCGCCTGTGCGAAATCAAGGGGGTGGGCCGCTGGACCGCGGAGATTGTTTTGATGCGTGGCCTGGGGCGCTCCGATATCTTCCCGGCCGGGGACCTGGGGTTGCAGGCGGCCTTGCAGGAACTGCGGGGCCTGCCGGAGAGACCCTCGGAGAAGGCCGCCCGTGAAATCGCCGAACGATGGGCCGGCTGGCGCAGTTACGCCGCGTTTTACCTGTGGATGATCCTCCAGAGCCGGGCACTGTAGTCCCGGTGCCTGATTATCGGATCACGTCCTTAGTATCCGGAAGGGGGTTGGAATCACCGGCCTTCATGCTCCTGCTCAGCCCAGTGGCCCGACCAGAAGAAACAAGGGCGAAACCAGGATCAAGGTAGAAACGATCCACCACTGGGCTTCCTCGGTGTTTCCCTGTTTTTTTTTGCCAATCCCTTTAATTGCCGTGCCAACGGCGGCACCCAGGGCAATGAACACAACCACCAAGGCCAGGTAGCCACGGTTCGCGCAGCCAAAAACATCCTTCGGGGTGAAGTAGAGGGTGACCAGCAGAGCCGGAGCCAGCGAAGGGAGGAGCAAATTTCCGATTATTTTCTTCTTCCAGGTCAATTGACCCTCACTAATATCATCACGATGGCAATGGCCAAGATCATTAGAGCAGCGTCTTGGCCAGCCAATCGAACATGCGCTGGTCGTAAAGAGAGCGGGCCTTGGGCTCGCAATGCCAATTGGCTCCTTCTTCAGCGGTGAAACGTACGATGGTCTTGGGGCAAACCAGCGCGTCATAGACTTCTTGGGACTGCCCGGGCCAGAACTGCTCATCCTCGGGATCGGCGATGAACAGGGGGCATTGTATCTGCCGGATGACGTCCCGGGCGTTGTACTGCTGCACCATCTTGAACATTTGATAGAAGCTCCGGGTCTGGTAGGGTTTCATCCGCCAGGTAACGTTCTGGCGCACTGCGTCCCCGGCCTGCCGGAGACCCTCCTCCATGAAGGCGTTGAATTCCTTTTCGGCCCCGGCATCAAGCAGTTCCCCCATTTCCGGTGGGAGTTCCCGAAAAAAGGTCACGGAAACATCCATTACCCCCGGGTCGACCATACCGGCCGCGATCCGGTGCTCGAAGGCCAGGGCGCGCAGGACCCAGTAGCCGGCCTGGCTTATTCCTGATAGGGCAATCCGCTTGGGGTCGATGTCTTCGCGCTTTAGGAGGAAGTCTACGACCGGTGTGATGACCTTTTCCCAATCAGGACGGAAAGGAATATTCTGGAGCCACAACAGGGCATTCTGGCCGGGGCCGTCAAAAACCAGGGCGGCATAGCCCCGCTCCAGCGCCGCGGCTACACCGCAAGTCCACATCCCGGATGTGGGGCCGTCACTGCCGTTATTAAAGATAATCGTGGCCCAGGGGCCGCCAGATTGGACGGGAAGGAATAAGTAACCAGGTAACGAGAGTCCTTCGTAGGGGATACTGACCAGCTCGGCCGGTGGGGTCAAGCAGGAACAGAACAGCTCCCAGCAGTTCAGATGTCGCTTCCAGGCCGGTAGGCCTCTCGCCGGATACTTGGTCCCATCGATAAAAATAGCCGATGCTGAAAAATAGGTTGCGGCCCGCAAGAATGCCTTCCTCGCGCTCACCGTATTGCCTGAGGCGGCGCTCCGTTCGGCTATTCCCTGCAACCGCTCGGCCAGGGCAAACCAGGACTGATACCATTGCTCAAAATCGCCCGACGATATGCGGTCAACCGCCGCCAGAATTTCCCCGGCATCCGCCGCACCGTATTGGCAGCAACCGAGGAGAATCTGGGTTTCAAAGTCCATCTGCTCATTTTCCATGAAAAAGTGCTTTCGTTTTTCAGTGCTCATTTGATTCAGCCTTTCAAGTTATTGGCCTTACGACCAGGATAAATAGCGGGGAAAGCGATAGCTTTTACCGTCTGCCTTCACGCGGACGTTACGAGGTTACAGGTGTAATAATAGGTCGTATCTTGCCAATAAAAAACTAGTCCAGATCCAACTTCGCTTTACACTGATTGCATTTTACAACGCCCCGGAAGACTCTATTGCCGCATTCCGGACAAACATAGCGGGCTTCTTCGTCCTGAATCCATTTTTCAGTACCAACCGCTCGCCAATACGGAATAGCCCGTAGAATAACCTTTTTGCCGACGGTCATGGGAAAATAGTCGATGTATTGGCAGGGAAATTCCTCGCACTGATGGCATCCGCTGAAACCTTTTCCCTGGGCGCACTCCCTGATGTCGCATTGGCGGCAATGCATAAATCGTTCATCGGACAAACAGCCATGGCACTTAATATCTTCTACGGAGAGGCTTTCACTATTCGGAAGAGTGCCCTTGCCGGATACTTTTCCCTGATACAGTTTCACCAACCGCTCTTTGAATTTAAGATTGTTATCCCGGTGGGCCATATAAATAGCACAAACTCCGCAATAAAGGCCGCAGGGGGAAACAAAATCCGGATTTATCTTCATTATTCAGGCCTCCAATTTATCATTTCGACGCTTCGCCCTATCGGGTGGGTAGGCCCTCCTATCTGGAATGGACGAAGGGTCTTGGCGAAAGGGTTTGCCCTATTGCTTTTTGGGTTCCAAGCTGGCCCTCGGATTTCCTTTACGGCCTAATGGCTTCCAACTCCTCTTCTATCACGGCCTGCAGTAAGGGAACCTTGTACCCGTTTTTTGACAGGGGTTCGGCCTTTTTGATGGCAGCCGCTCCGGCCTTGGCGATCGTTCCCGTCGTTAACTCCTTGCCGGTTATTTCTTCTTCTATTTCCTGCGCCCGCCAAGGAATCGGTGCGACTCCGCTCAGGAATACCCGCGACTTGGCCACCCTGACGCCGTCGAAGGTCAGGGCCAGGGCTACGCCGGTCAAGGCAAAATCCCATGAGCGGCGGGCACGGACTTTCCTGTAGGAGCTTTTCAACCTGGGCGGAGGCGCGGGGATCAGAATCTCGGTCAATATCTCCTCCGGCCCGATCACCGTCTCCCGGGTCGGGTCAACGACCGGAAGTACAAAAAACTCCTCCACCTTCACCATCCGGGCTCCTTGCGGGCCGATCAGGCCCACCTGGGCCTCAAGCGCTGCCAGGACCGGGGCCGTATCGGAGGGGTGAACGATGTAGCAACCGTCGCCGCCGAAGAGGCAATGGTACTGGTTCTCCCCCGAATAGGCAAACAGGTCCCGCCGCCTTTCCGGGTGCAATGAAATTCACCGCGGTAGTACCAGCAACGGGGTTTCTGGCAGATGTTGCCGCCGATGGTACCCTGGTTGCGCAAGCGGGGGGCTGGCCACCTCTCCTGCCGCCCGGGCCAGGCCGGGGAAAAGCCTTTGGATCAGCGGGTTTTCGGCCACTTCCTTAATCGTGGTCAAAGCTCCGATCCTGAGCCCGCCGCCCTTCTCGCTGATACCCTTCAGATCCTTGATGCCGTTGATGCTCACCACTTTTTCTACGGGAAAGACCCGTTCCCGGAGGCATCCGAGAAGATCCGTTCCCCCGGCATGTATTTTCGATCCCCTGCTTGAAAGTTGTTTCACCCCGTCTTCAACCCGTTTAACGCTGATATACTGGAAAGATTGGATCATCGACTCAGACCTCCTTCCGGCCCTTGGCCAGTTTTTCACAGAGGGTGACGGGATTGATGGGGCTGGCCGTCATTCTCAGACCCGTGGCGTGGTAGACCGCGTTGGCGATGGCCGCGGCCGTGGGGATCGTCACCGGTTCCCCTAAACCTTTGCTGCCCGTCGAGTTGGCCTCGTCATCGGGCCTGTCCAGGGGAAGCGAGACGATCCGGCCGGGCACATCGAGGGCCGTGGGAAGCTTGTAATCATGCCAGTTTCTGTTGACCATCTTCCCGGTCTGTTCGGCGTCGAGGACTCTCATTTCCGTCAGGGCCAGGCCCACCCCCATGGTGATACCCCCTCCCACCTGATTGTCATAGGTGAGCCGGTCCATGACCCGGCCGCTGTCGTTGGCGCTGAGGAAGCGGATAATCCTGACTTCGCCCGTCTTCATGTTGCACTCCACCTCGCAGAACTGGGCGCAAAAGGGATTGACAAATTTGTTCTTGGGATTGGGTCCCCGGTGGCCGATGCCGACGACCACCCCCTGGGCCTTGAGCCCCGGTATATCGGTTATCTTGATCTTCCGGGAGGGATCTTTTCCATCCCATACCGTCCCCTGTCTGATCGCCAGGGCCGAGGCATCGGTCTTCAGTTCCTCCGCCGCCAGCTCCAGTATCTGCCGCTTCACGTCGATGGCCGCCGCGCGTACAGCCGGCGACTCGGTGGGAACGGTCTTGCTGCCTCCGCTGGCAGTGGCGTATTGGGTGGTTCCCGTATCGGCATGCTCGATCTGGATGGCCTCGGGCTTAATGCCCAGTTCTTCGGCAACGACCAGGGCCATGACGGTCTTCGTGCCGGTCCCGATATCGCTCGCCCCCATGTTCAGGTTGACGCTGCCGTCGGAGAAGAGCCTGACAATGATGGTGGAAGGCGGTCCGCCTCCGCCGACGAACCAGGTGGAGCCGGCCATACCGACCCCCCGCCGCAGCTTGACGTTTTTTGGGGTCCGGGCGATTTCTTTACGCGCCTGGTCCCACCCAAAGGCCTTGGCCCCTTCTTCGAGACACTCTCTTAAGCCGGTGGTCGTGTAAGCCGGATTCCCATTCCTGGTCTGGCTGAAAGTCGGTATGTTTTTGAGGCGTAGTTCCACCGGGTCCATCCCGATAGCCTCGGCCAGGGCATCCAGCATCTGTTCCAGGGCCCAGGCCCCCTGGGGATGGCCTGGAGCCCGAAAGGGCCTGGACAGGCCGGCATTGACGTAGACGTCCGAAAGTTCGGTCCGGACATTCGGGCAGAGGTACAACTCTTTGATGAGCCAGTCCACCAGGGCTGTACCGCCTGCCGGAAAGGCGCCCCCCGTGCCGGTACAGGTAAAATACAGGGCCGTGAGGATGCCGTCTTTCTTCACCCCGGCCTTTAGCTTCATGTTCGCCGGGGGCCGGTTACCCACGGCCAGAAAGGTCTCCTCCCTGGTCAAAAAGAGCTTTACCGGCCGGCCCGTCTTTTTGGCCAGAAGGGCGGCAATAATCGTATATTTGTCGGCCTGGAGTTTGCTGCCGAATCCTCCTCCCATGTAATGGCCGATGACCCGGACCTTCGAAAGAGGCAGACCGAGGACCTCGGCAACCCGGGCCTGCACCGGGTAAACCCCCTGGGTCGATTCCCAGATGGTCAGGAGGTTCCGCTCCCAGCGGGCCACGCAGCCATGGAGCTCCATGGGGGTATGGAGTTCGCATTCCGTCCGATAGGTCTGCTCCAGGACCACGTCGGCCAGGGCAAACCCTTTGGCCGTATCCCCCCGTTCGTATATCTCGACCGGTTTGACCCTGTTCCCTTCCGGCTGGACCGGGGAAGCCTTCGGATCAAGCGCTTTCCGCTCGTCGACGACGAAGGGAAGAATATCATAGTCCACCTTGATGGCCCGCACGGCATCCCAGGCCTGATAGGGTGTTTCCGCGGTTACGGCGGCGATCGTCTCGCCCTCGTACCGGCACTCGGGGTCAAAGAGCTTAACCTTCTTTTCCTTAGTGTAAGGCCAGGTAACCTCCGCTTCGCCGGTAGAGGCGCTGATCACCGAGCGGACTCCCTTCATCTTTTCCGCCCCTGTGGTATCTAACTTTTTAACTCGGGCATGGGGATAGGGGGAGCGGAGGATGGCCCCGTAAAGCATACGGGGAAGGGAAAGGTCCGAGGGATAAACGGCCCGGCCGCTTACCCGCTCGTAGGCATCGACCCTCGGTATGGATTTACCTACGACCTGGGTTTTCTTCCAGGGGGCAGGTGCCTTTCCCGGCAGAGGGGTATCGGGAACGGGGGTGTCTGTCTGATAGTAAAGACTTTTATCCTCTGTGTTCATACCCGGCCTCCTTTCCCGTTTCTAAGGGCGGCGGCCCGCTCGACGGCCTTGAATATATTATCGTAGGCCCCACAGCGGCAAAGGTTGCCGCTCATGGCCCTCCGGATCTCTTCAGGGGAGGGTTTCGGCCTGGACCGAAGCAGCCCCTCGGCCGCCATGATCTGCCCCGGCGTGCAATAGCCGCACTGGAAGGCATCCTCTTCCACAAAGGCCTGCTGGACCGAACCCAGCTCGTCACCGGCCATCAGCCCTCCAGGGTCGTGATCTTGACCCCCTGAGCCTCTACGGCCAGGATCAGGCAGGCATAACGGGGCACATCATCGATGAGGACCGTGCAGGCCCCGCATTCACCCCGTTCGCAGCCTACCTTGGTGCCGGTCAGCCCGAGCTTCTCCCTCAGTACAAAGAGGAGCGACCACCGGGACTCGACCAGCAGACGGTGGCGGCGGCCGTTGATCGAGAGGGTTATTTTTGCCGTTTCATTGGCTTTTAAAATTTCGGGCTCCCGGGCGGTCTCGGCAATGAGATTTCCCGGTTGCCGCCACCACCGCCGCACCCGTCCCCAAAGAGGTAAGGAAATGGCGCCTGGTGATGCCCTCTGTTTGGCCTGAACCGTTCTCGCCGATCTTTTTCTTTTTCATGAAGACCTCCGAATGATTACAGGTTGACCAATTGGATCAAATGGTTTCCGCTTTCAACGGCTGTGGCCTGATACCGGTCTTCCCTCAATAACCTCTGCGGGATTTTCCGTTTGATTATACTACGGACCTGTCTTCCTGGCTATTAGATGCCTGGACTTGGAAATGGAATATTATAATAAAAATTCTCTCTTGTGGCAAGGGTGGGTGAAGTCCTCTCCGCTACTACCCTCTTGGTAACATTTAATTATGATTTAACTGGATGGTTGGGGAGACGACAAAGGGCCAAAAGATTTTACTCGGATAATCCTTGGGGTCCGACCCAAGGCGAACTTTTATCTTCCCTTGAACCGCGCCGGCCTCTTCTCCATCCGGGCCGCCAGGGCCTCGAAAAAATCCTCGCTGCCGAAGGCCTGGTTCAATCCCAGGTTTTCCTGATCCAGGGCCGCGGAAATCTCCGTGATCAGGGGTTGGTGAAAGGCCTGCTTGGCCAGGCGCAGGGCCAGGGCGGCGCCCTGGGGGGGGACCAGTTGCCGGGCCTTTTCCCGGACGAAGGGCAGCAGTTCGGCTCCCGGCACCACGCCATTGATCAGCCCCAGTTCTAGTGCCCGGGCGGCCGTAATCTTTTCGGGGAAAAACAACAGCTCCTTGGCTTTTTGAAATCCGAGGAGCCGGGGCAGCAGATAGGAGCAGGCGAATTCCTGAATGACGCCGATCTGAGTAAAGGGGAACCGCAGGAAGGCCTCCTCGGCCATATAGATCAGGTCGGCGCAGGCCAGGGGCAGGGTGAACCCGGCACCGATGGCCAGGCCGTTGATGGCGGCAATCACCGGCTTGTCGAATTCCCAGAATTTCAGGCACAGTTTTTTCTGGGCGATGTCGGTAACATCGATTTGGTTGCGCTGCTCCTGGGTCAGGCTCTGCATGAAGTTCAGGTTAAAATATCCCCCGGAGGAAAAGGCTTCGCCTCGGCCGGTCAGGATCAAGACCCGGGCCTCCGGGTCCTTTTCTATCGCCTCCAGGGCCGATCCCAATTCCAGGAAGGTGATCAGGCTCAAGGCATTTTTTCGTTCCGGCTGGTTGAAGGTGATGGTGACTATCCCCGTTTCCGGCTCCTTCTCGTACAGAATGTCCTGAAAGTCCTCGATTTCCATCTTCAACCTCCTTTTTCAAAAACTCCGATTTATTCGATAAGGTCAGTCCCGGTGTTTATGCCTTACCATAAACCACATGCGGAAAAGAATTAAAATCGAGAAAACTCCTTCTAGCCCGAAGGCATTTTTCGTCTCCATAGCTTTGCCAGCCATTTGCTGCAAAGGAATTCCCATATTCGGACAGTCCAGAAGGCCAAGAGCTCGCTTGACTTTTGAAATTATCCGCGTTTAGTATAAAAATAAAAACAAATTTCGAATATCGAACACCGAATATCGAGTGACGAAGTGGTCTTTCGTCGCGGCGACTCCGTCACGCCTCAGGCGTGACAGGCGGGGTCGCCTGCCCTACGAAAAGCATAAAAGGAGATGCCCATGCCTCGTGGCAAACAATCAAAAGGATCATGCGGATACTGCGAAAAGGAAATAGTTAAGGGCGGTGTAACCAAGCATTTGTCGGTCTGCCCCCAGCGCAGGATCGTCATCGAGAAGGCTGAACAGGGGAAGGCCAAAAAGGAGACGCTCTATCATCTTCGGGTCCAGGATGCCTGGCAGCCTTACTACTGGCTGGATCTGGAAATGCGCGATTCCGGCACCTTAAAGGACCTTGATTCTTACCTGCGGTACATCTGGTTGGAGTGCTGCGGTCATATGAGTCAATTTTCTTTCGGGGGTTGGCGAGGAGACGAGATCTCTATGCGGCGGAAGATTCGCGAAGTCTTTCTGGAGGGAGACGAACTCACCCATATTTACGATTTCGGAACTTCGTCTGAAACGGTAATCAAGGTGGTCGGCACCCGGGAGGGAAAGCCGACCACCGCTCGGCCGATCGCCCTGATGGCGCGCAATCTGCCGCCGGAAAGCGCATGTATGGAATGCGGCAGTCCGGCCGCCTGGACTTGTGTGGAGTGTCTCGAAGAGGACTTAACCGGGGCTTTATGCGCTGAACATGCCCGGACCCATCCGCATGACAACTACGGGGAACCTATACCCGTGGTCAATTCACCCCGAATGGGTATGTGTGGGTACACCGGTCCGGCCGAACCCCCTTACTAAGGCGGATAAGAAAAGGATATTTTCCTATTCAATAAGGAAAAGGTTTATGCCAACCGCTTCGGCCTTGAAGGCCGCCGAAATTTTGCGCGACGGGAGCTTGTTTCAGTGGTACGCGATCACTCTTTTTGCCTTGGTGGTCTACGTCTACGCCGTTGAGGTCGAGCGAAAAAATTGGGACCTGTTCTTTGCCGGTCTGGCCTTCTGGGGGATGGACTGGTTCAACGAAATCTGGAAATGAAAATGGAAAAAATCGCCATACTCGGAGCCGGGGCCGTAGGGTGCGGTTTGGGGTTTCTGCTGGACCGCGCCGGATGGGACGTGACCCTCATCGGCCGGGCGGACCAAGTGGAGGCCATTCAAACCCAGGGGCTGAAGGTGGATGGGTATGCCGGGGAGCATCAGATAAAAATTGGTGTGGCCGAAAGGCTGGCTTTTACGCCTGACTTGGTGCTGCTGGCGGTGAAGACCCAGGATGTGGTCGGTGCCCTCCAGGCGAACCTGCCTTTTGTCAGCGGGGCGCCGGTGGTCACGATGCAGAACGGGGTTCGCAGCGACGACCTGGTCGCCGGACTGCTGCCCAAGGAGAAAATCTTAAGCGCCGTGGTCCTGCTGCATGCCAACTACCTCGCCCCGGGTTCGGTGACCTTGATGTATGAAGGGGGCCTGATCGTAGGCCGGCCCTTCGGTCCCCGGGATTCTTTATTGGAACAGGCCGTCGAGATTCTGAACCGGGCTACCCCCACCCGGGTCTCGGAGAACATCCGCGGCGCGCACTGGCTGAAGCTGATTACCAATCTGAACAACGCCCTGCCGGCCCTGATCGACGGCACTTTTCACCAAGTTTATGCAGATCCATTTCTGGCTGCTCTGGCCATCCGGGTCATGCGCGAAGGGCTGAAAACGGCTCAAAAGGCCGGCATCCGTTTGGAATCCCTGCCGGACGTATCGGTCGGCCTTACCCGTCTGATCAATTTCCTGCCGGTCAAACTGGCGGCCAAGGTGGCGGCGGCCCGGGTCGATCGGATGAAGACCCCCTGGCCCCTGCTGGGCTCCACCCTGCAGAGCCTGCGCCGGAAACGCTCCACGGAAATCGACTATCTGAACGGGGAGGTGGTGGAGCTGGGGAAAAAGAATGGTGTGCCCACACCGCTGAACGCCAAGATCGTCGAACTGGTCCACCAGGTGGAGCAGACCGGGACGTTTTTCAACGTGGATGAAGTCCGCCGGAAGTTTTTGTATCTGGAGCGGGTGGGTTGACCAAGATTCACAGGCCAGAATTTACCACCGCAAACCTCAATGACTTTTTCGGTTGTTTCTTGGACCTTCAGAACCCGGTCCGGGAGCTGCCGTTCCAGTTTTCAAGGATCCCGGTGAAGGCCAGGCTTAGGGTAAATCAAATGATTGGTTTCCAGAAAGGCCGCAGGAGCCTCGATTCCGGTCAAATCTTTAAAGGGGATCCTCCGGATGATGAAAAATAAATAGGGGGATTGCATTTTTTTCTTGCTATTGCCTCATGAGTTAGCCTATTTATTTCCTAAGGTCCCCCAAAGGCCTTAAAAATCCGAAATAACGTCAGAAATTTTTACACTTTTAAATTACCGGCGGACCCATTCATTAACCTTTTGATCTTCCTATTTTTTAAATTAACAGACGGAAGATAACTTGAAGAAAATTTCATGGATTGTCGATTTAGATTACGATTTGAATCGAACCCTGGCCAAGGGACGTGGAGAAATTAGAACAGATACGCCGGGGTAGAATTCTGGGAAAACTAAACTACCTTTTTAGTAATATTAGTAAGTTAACGTCCTCTCTTTCTGATTGGCGAGCAATGCGTAGCTCTCGAATAGTTGACCTTAAAATTCGTTGGCCCGAAAATTGAATTAAAATCAATAAATATAATGAGCTAACTACTTAACTGACCCCCCAACAAACAAACGCGTTATGGTCAACAAACCGGAAAAAAGAACCCTTGAACGGAACGATCTTCCCTTATCCGGTAGATTTTGAGATGGCCGTCCTCGGAGCGGGACAAACCCAAGCGAATACCTTAACCGGCGACGGGGTGGACATCAGCACCAACGGCATCGGGATGTGGACTACAGCCTCTTTGAACCGGGGTGATGTGGTTAAACTCTACATCCCCATCCCGTCCCAGGACACCCTCATTCCCTCCTTGTCAGAGGTTCGCTGGGTCGAACCCGGCAGCAGCCATAATCGCGTCGGCCTTCAATTTTTAGCCTGAGAAATTTTTTCATATCCATTCCACCCCATGGGGATTTCCTTAGCCCCTAGGGTTCAAGGCAATTGCTTCCATCTCCCGTATTCCCGAATCATTCGTCGAGCTCTCCCCGCAGGAACGCCCCGAGGCGCTCAACCGCCCGCGGGTCCTGGGCGAAAAAAAGGTGTCCTCCCTCAAAGAGCTCCAACCGCGACCCGGGAATTTGTTTCCGCAGCGCTTCAAAGCCGGCGGGTGTCGCTATTCCGTCGTACCGCCCTCCGCAGATATACACCGGCATCCGCAGCAAAGGGAGCCGTTCATAGGTGTCGTGACGGACGCGGGCCTCCAGTTGCCGGCGGGCGCCGGTCCGGCGCCCGGGTTCGTCGGCGCTCACCTGCATCCCGGTGAGGATCTGGTCAAAGAGCGCCTGGAATTGCGTGGGATGAGCGGCCTGCCAGGCCGCGTCCCGCCGGGTATCGCTAAGGGTGATTAGGCGGCGGATATAGTCTCCGACCGGGAGATCGGTGATCTCGTGCAGCGGAAAGGAGGCGCCGCCCGCCCCGCCGGTGCTGGTGGAGGCCAGGACCAGGCGCTCCACCCGGTGTGGATAGCGCAAGGCCAACTCCTGGGCGACCATTCCCCCGAAGGAGAACCCCGCCACCAGGCACCGTTCCCACCCCAGCGCCTCGATCAAGGCATTCCGCGTCGTCGGCATAGTCGGCCATGGTATAGGGTTTGTCCGGACGAGAGGTCCGGCCGAGGCCGCGTTGGTCATAGGCGAGGATCTCGAAGTTTTGGGCCGGGAGGATATCGAAGATGGTCGGAAAACGGCGCAAGTCACCACCAGTGCCGCCGATGCCGAGCAGGCGCGGGCCGGTGCCTCGGATTTCGTAAAACATCCGGAGATCACGAACGGTAACGTAGGGCATGGGGTGCTTTCTCCCGTGTGGCACGGGATTTCGTATGAATCAGCCGCTAGTGCCCTGATCCGGATATTGCCAAGGCCGTGGGGGGCATAGGGTCGCGGCAACAAAAGACCGGATCCCTGTCATTGCAATCTGCTCCGGTCGGAGAGGGCGATGACTGCCACGGCCTCCCGGTTTAGAACAGCTTTGTTCTTGATTTATCCAAAAACAAAAAAATTGTCCACCTCGATCATGTGTTTGTAAACACGCTGGGTGGGCGACTGACCCTGTTGATTGGAATAGCGGACCTGCTTGGCCACGTTCCCCAGGTAGGTGCAGCCGGTCATTAGGGCCGCAAGGCTGATGAATAGTAGGAGGTTTTTCATGATGATCAGACTCCGTAAGCAAACCGATTGGAATACGACGATAGCCCTGAGGGCGCCCCGGTAAAAGGGAGCATCTATGAGTTCTTTAAAATAGTATAGTGGATGGCCTATTCGTTTCCAATATTCTTTTTCTCTTGACCTCGCATTTTTCTGAGTCTTATACTTCCAATAGAATATCAATAATTTGCCTGAAACAAAGCGGATAGAATCCTTAGGGTAATACTTCCAGGTCTAACGGGAGAACAACATGAAAAAAATTCTAGTGGCAGTCTTGGTCGTAATTGCCGCCGCCTTTGCTGCCTACTATTTTTTTCCCGAAAAGATCGCGGGCTATCTCATTGATATAGCCAGAAGCAAAGCCGGCCTAACCAGAAAAGAAGTCAAAATTGATGATCAAACTATTGTTTATCTCGAAGGAGGCCAGGGGCCGACTATATTACTTTTACATGGCTACACCGGCAATAAAGATAACTGGATCCGCTTTGCGCCCTACCTGACTAAAGCGTACCATGTGGTGATCCCGGATGTCCCCGGCTACGGTGAAAGCTCCAAAGCGGCCGAGGCTTCTTACGATTTATCCAGTCAGATTTCTCGTTTGCACAGATTCACCCAAGCCATCGATTTAAAGAAATTTAATATTGTGGGCAACTCGATGGGTGGCTTTTTTGCCGGGATATATACCGTTCGCTTCCCCGACCAAATCTTAAGCCTGGGGTTATTTAACTCCGCCGGGGTTAAATCATTACAAGATTCAAAGGTGACGAAAATGAGGGAAAAAGGGGAGAATCCCTTACTTCTGAAAGACAAGAACGATTTCCCCCGGTTAATGGGAATTATCTTCGTTCAACCGCCCGGTTTACCTTATCCTCTTAAAAAGGTGATGGTCCGGACGGCCTTAGCCAATCGAGGTCTCTACGAAAAGGAACTAAAAGATATCGCCCCTGATTTACTTTCCCTGGAAAAAGAATTGCCTGCCATCAATGCCCCGACATTGATTCTCTGGGGCGATCGGGACCAGGTCCTTGATGTTTCCAGCGTCCCGGTTTTTGAAATGGGCTTAAGAAATCATCAAACGGTGATTATTAAAGATTGCGGCCATTGGCCCATGCTGGAAAAGCCGAAGGAAACTGCGGGAAAATATTTAAGCTTTCTTAAAAGCCTAGCCAAGAAAAATTGAATTTTTTTTGGCTGTAATAAAAACTACTTTAAAAAAATTAATCTGGTTCGGTACTTCTTGAAAAGGTCTCTATCTAGCCCTCGATCTATGAAACTATCTTAATTAACAGATCTGAAAGAAAGGAAAGCGCATGAAAGTTTTAGCCTTCAACGGAAGTCCCAGGAAAGATGGTAATACCGCTATCCTCATTAACCATATTCTCCGCGAGCTTGAAAATGAAGGGCTGGAAACCGAGTTGGTCCAGTTCTCCGGGAAGAAGATTCACGGCTGCATTGCCTGTTACCAGTGTTTCGACAATAAGGATCAGCGGTGTGCCGTCAAAGATGACCTGGCCAACGAATGTATTGAAAAAATGATTGCTGCCGACGGGATTATCCTGGGATCGCCGGTCTATTTCGCCGACGTTACCGCCGAGATGAAGGCCCTGATCGATCGGGCCGGATTTGTATCCATGGCCAACGGCGGCCTGTTTAAGAATAAAGTCGGGGCTTCGGTCGTCGCTTTGCGTCGGACCGGGGGAATACATACCCTTGATTCGATGAACCACTTTTTTCTGGCCGGGCAAATGGTCATTGTCGGGAGAGGGATCGGGATCGGCAGGAATATCGGGGAGGTCGAAAAGGATGAAGAGGGAATACAGATGGTAAAAACACTGGGGCAACGAATGGCCTGGCTGCTTAAAAAGGTAGCAGAAGGCTAAGCGCGGGACGAACCCAGCGCCGCGATTCCTCGCTATGTGGCCATGCGAAACGCGACGATCAATCTGAGCCCGCCCTTGGGCATACGCGCTAACTTAAAAGGTGACGATTTCTATGTTGTCATTCCGGCTTTCGCCGGAATGACAATCTTTTTAAGTTAGCGCTTATGCCCCCCTTGGGGCAATGGGCGGGATCACGTTGCGAGCCCAGGTCCTCGCCTACTATTGACAATCACCGCATCAACTGTCTAACTCCGGCACAGATGCGCTGTTTGTTGGGGAGACACTGGTCTTCCAGGTGACGGGCATAAGGAATGGTCGTCTGGGTGCAGACGCGGGCATACTTGCAAGATAGGCCGGCCTCCAAGACCACCGCCGACAATTCACCTGAGAGACCAAAGCCCTCGTAGTCTTCGTCTACCACTAACAGACGCCCACTCCGGGCGACCGCCTCGCAGACGGCTGTTTTATCCAGCGGAGAGACGGTTCGCAAGTCCAGCACCCCTGCGGAAATCCCTTCCGTCTCCAGGGCCTGCGCGGCCTCCAGCGCGCGGTGGACACCCACGCCCAGGCTGACGATAATTACATCACCCCCTGCCCGGCGAAGGACGGCTTGGCCGATAGGGAGGGGTTCCCAATGTTGAGGTACCGCGCCTTTGGCCCCGTCTGCCGGAACATCATACTGAACCGTGCGCCGCGCTCCTGAACCCAGGAATTCAAGCCAGGTCTCCGAAAGGAGTTTATGCTCATGGAAGATGACCGGACCATCGTGCCGTAACGCCGCCAGCATGAGGCCGCCCGCGTCGGCGGGTGTAGAGGGAACCAGTACGGTCAGCCCCGGAATGTGCGCCAGCCAGCCCCACAAAGACTGTTCGTGCTGCCCGCCGTCGCCGTAACCGCCGCCGCAAGGCGCACGCACCACCACGGGCGCAGTCCATTGGCCGCCTGAGAATGCCTCGACCTTGGCCGCATGATTGAGCAGGGCATCCAGGCAAACTCCGAGAAAATCCACCATATACATTTCAACCACCGGACGCAGTCCGGCCATGGCGGCAGCCACGCCGGCTCCCAGAAACGCGCTTTCACTGATGGGAGTGCCTCGCACGCGTTCGGGCCCGAAGCGGACCAGCAGGTTACGCCGCAATAAAGGAATATCTTCACCAAAGAGGATAATGCGTGGGTCTTCCGCCATGGCCTGGGCCAGGGCGTCATCAACGGCCTGGGTGAAAAACATGGTTCTCATGACGGGACCTCCGCCAGGGCAGATGAAAGCACGTCGCTGATTTCTTTCTCAACCCGGTTTTCCAGTTCCTGCAAGCGCACCGGGTCCGACTGCAGGGTGGCGCGCGCAAGCGCGACCGGATCATTAGCTGCATCCCGGCGCGGGTCCCGCATCGAAGAGAGGACCGACGCCATAACGGCTCTTAACCCTGCCAGACGATCGCGCCAGGCAGCCCCTCCAGGAGACAAGAGGGACTTTGTGAGCGGAATGGCAATTCCGGGCATTTCTCGAAGCGGATCGTTCACGATCCGGACCAATTGGAAGCCCAAAAAATGACCTTCCAAATGGACGCAGCGGGCATGGAGGAAGGTCGGCCCTCGTCCGGAACGGGCCCTTTCAATGGCGGCGTGGGCCGCCTCCCAGACCGCGGATACCTCGCGACCGTCCACTTCAACAGCCGAGACGCCCAAACCTTGCGCCCGTTCATTTAAATCCCCGCCCGTCATCTTGACGGATGGGGTGGTAATGGCCCAGCCGTCATCCTTGCAGACAAACAATATGGGCAGATTCCAAACCGCGGCCAGATTTATCGATTCCAGCAACATGCCTTGGTTCATGGCCCCGTCACCGAAAAAGGCAACGGCGACCGCACCGGGTTGGGAGTACTGGGCTGCCAGCGCAAAGCCCGCGGCTGCCGGCCCTTCCGCCCCAACAATACCGGAAGAGGCGGCCAAGTACTCTTTGGAAAAAAGATGCATATGCCCTCCCATCCCGCCGCACAATCCGTCGGCATAACCGAGCATTTCGCGGGCCACCAGGACAGGGTCTACGCCCCGCATGAGCAAGGCGGCGGTGCCCCGATGATCCAAAGCCAGGGCATCAGCTTCCTTTAGGTTAGCAACCACCCCCGCGATGATGGCTTCTTCGCCCGTTCCCAGATGCATCTCCCCGGAGATCAAGCCGTCGTGCCACAGTTTGGCAATGGCTTCTTCGAACAAGCGGCTTTTCAGCATAAGCCCATAAAGGGACCATAAATCGGGCGGCACGTTAATCTCCTTTACCTCCACTCATCCGGAAGGATCTGGCCGGGTCGTTCTCCCATTTTCTGCTTCAGCCCCGCCAACTGGGGCCGGCGGTATTCCTCGCGGGGTGTCTTCGGGATCCGGCCGCTTAAAATGGACTCGGATCGAAGCCGCCGGCCGACGGTCCTTTCCATCAGAGTGCCCAGTTCCAGCACCCGGTTGATGTCGATGCCGTCCAGATCGATGCCCATTTCATCGAGCATCACGCACAGATCCTCCAGGGAAACCAGGCCGACGATGTTCGGGTCCCGGTAATAATAAGCGCCGGTGCCCGGAACAGGAGTCCGATCCAGAAAATTGGCCGGCTGGCCGCCGATACCGCCCAGGGTCCCTTCAAAGATGTTGATTCCGGCCTGCAAAGCGGCCAGCACATTGGCCGATCCCCAGCCCCGGGTCACATGAAAATGGGCCACGTGGAGATTCGGATCGGGGAAGGCATCCAGGATCATGGAAAAATAGCGGTAGACCTGATCCGGAGGGGCGGAACCGTCATGATCGGCGTGTTCGATATCGTCGGCGCCGATGTCCAACCAGCGGCGGGTGAATTCCAGGGCACTTTTTAAATCCGTAGGTCCGGAGATGGGACTCCCCCAGATGGTACTGATCGTGCCGCAGAGCTTGACCCCCCGGTCATGGCATTTTTTTATGCACCGTTCAGCCTCTTTCCAGTATTGGGGCAGGGTCAGGGCGCTGTTGGCAAAATGATGTTCTTCATCGGTGGAGACCATCATCAGGACCCGATCGGGGCCAACCCCCTGTTCCTTCAGGGACAGGGCGCGATCCACGGCCGATTCCCGGATGGTAATGGCCGTCCATTCGATGGCTTGGGGATCGATTCCCTTCCGACTGAGCTTTTTACAGAAATTTTCGGAGCGGATGGCCTTCAGGACCTCCTCGGCGTCTTTGAACTGGGGCATGACACGGGGATTTCCCAGATTGGTGGCTTCCAGCCGCTTGACCCCGGCCGCGGCCAGTTCCTGCAGGTAATAAATCTTGGCTTCCGTGGGGATCCAGGTTTCCTCATGTTGAAATCCGTCCCGTACCGTAATATCGGCCAGCCTGACTTTGCGGGGCATGCGTTGATGAAGGGCAAATAAATCGTTCGCACTCATTTCTTTTCTCCAATTTTATACTTTCTTTCGGTGGTCGTTTCCAGATCGTCTTCCATCCGGGTCAAGGGGCTTCTGAAATCAGGAACCCGCTGTTCGAGAGTGGCCTTTAAGCCCTTCCAGAAAATTCGGATGCCGGTATAAGGCCGCATCGGCCTCTAATTCCTTGGTTCACAAATTCCTGTTCAACGAAGGAATGGGGATCGTATTCCGCCAGGAGCTTCTCCAGGGCCGTTAGGGATTGGGCGGCCAGGGGTCGGCCGATTCTTTCCCATTTCCTCCTTCACCTCCCGTAACGGCCTGTTCCAGACAGGCGCATAATTAAGCGGGTCCACCCGCCGTTCCACTTCCTCGGCTATTTCTTCCAGGGTGGCCAGGTTTCTCTTTTTATCGTCAGCCAGAGAGGGGATTTCCGCCGGGGGACAGACGGCCAGCTCCAGGGCCCGGGGCAGGAGAAGCCGGCCCGCCCTTTGGTTGCCCTCTTCCAGATCCTCCTGGTATTGTTTACTGTCGTTTTGGGGATCGGAGGTTCGGACCCGCTTGGGGAAAGGAAAGGGGATCGGCACCACCTCATTATAAACCCCGATCTCCTTCAGGTCAGAAGCGGATATTTCCCTGGCCGTCATGGACATAAAGGCCGCGTTGGCCGGGCCGGCCTTAATTAGAACCCGGGTAATTCCTCCCCAGCCGGGAATAATCCCGATCAGGGCCTCGCTGAAACACATGCCCCCCCGGGAATCCCCGATGAGGACATCGGCCATCAGCGGGATTTCCGCCGACCCGCCGAAGCGCATTCCCCCTCCGCAAACGGCCAGCACGCGCATCCGTTGCGCCAGGTCCCGGATTTTTTGATATAGGGTCACCCCTTTTCGCAGGCGCTCCTCGCCCCAGCCGAACAAGGCGTCGATCTCCCGGGCAGCGGCCCCGGCCGCCTTTTTTAGTTTTTTCTTTGCCAGGGATATTTCCAGATTCCGCAAACTCTCCTTAAGATCCCCTCCGGCATGCAGGGGGTCATTGGAGTCGTAAAGAATCAGGTATTCCAGGTCCGCCGCCTGCCGGCCGACCTCTTCGATCCCCTCCAGAAAGGCGTGCAGGCCCGGGGTGGCCACCTGATGGACCGGGGGATTGTTATAGACCAGCAGGGCGCCCTTTTGCTCCCGGAAACTGACCCGGTCGATGATCAGATAAGCCTGCCGGTCCACCCATTCATAGATGGGCCCCAGATTGCAAAAATGGGGGATTTCTTGAGATCGGACCAGCCTTATCGGTCCGGGGAAATAGGAGGATGTTTGGAACAAGGGGACGTTTTCAATCCTTCCGGTTATTTTTTTTTGTGGTTTAGTTAAGTGCCACAGTCTACCGGATCTTTCAATAAATTATTTACTGACCCAGGTGATGTCTCCCTTTATTGGGCCACGCGTGAAAAATACAAGATCAAATAGGCGCTGAGGATATTCCCAATACTTCAATGACGGCTTTTTCTACGTTTTGGAGGGAATCGGCATCGAGGTGAAGCAGCGGGCCTTTAATTAATCGCTGATTGTCTATGGCTCGGGCCTGGTCGATCAGCAGGTCCGAGTCTTTCTCCAACAATCCCTGGGCGGGTATTCTGATCCTTAAGGGCTCGGCATCTTCCACCAGATTCGTGGTCAAAGGAATGATGATCGTTGAGGGATGCCGGGCTTCCAACAACGCTTCGTTTTGGAGTATCAGGACGGGTCTGATCTTGCCCGGTTCAGTGCCGCTTCCCGGATTCAGATTGGCCCACCAGATTTCTCCGCGTCTAAGCATCCGGGGCCTCCTCTACCTCGCTGAATTCGGCGTTCACTTTCATGCTTTCACTTCGTACTTTTAGACTTACTTTTTTTAATCGTTCTCGACGGTTTTGGGCGTTAATTTCCTGATTCAGGTGTTCCAAAGCTTTCCGGACATAAAAAGCCCTTGAAATTTTTAATTTTTTTGATTGGTCATCCAATTCCTTAAAGAGATGATCCGGCAATCGGACGGTTATGGTATTCATAAAATGACTCCAATTTGTATTTACTATTTATAGTATATTATATTACAAACGATGTCAAATATGACGTTTTTCTAGGAATTGCATCATATTAAATGTTACCAAGGGGGTAAAACGTAGGGATCGTTGACTCATAATTGATGGTTTCGCAAAAAGTCCGCTCAACAGCCCGAAGCGCGGCATTCCAAGAACGCCGGGCTAGGGTAGGGGAAGCCCTCCCCCGCCGAGCAGACAGTCGTGTTTTGACTTTTTGCGAGGTCATCATAATTGATGTTACCGGATTCGCCTTTCAGCCAGCTTTACAAAGACGATAGGCCAGTAAGTTGGTCAAGGCTAAGACGCTTCCCAAATCCAGGTGGAAATGCGCCCGGGCATCAATTCCGATGACCGCCCTTACCGGACACTCCGGATCGCCCCGCCACAGTAAAACGTATAAAGGGACATAGGGCAACCCCGGTACCCGAATCGCAACGTCGGCCCCCTCGATCCGTTCACCGCCAAATCCCATTGCCCGATCGATCAATCGGGCGGGATCCTCTTCGAAGCCTTTGGCCAACGGGCCGGTAGCTACCGCATGGGCACCGGTAAAGAACGCCCGGCCGCCGGGAAGTTCCTGCGGCACAACCATCCGGCCGCTCGGCGGCACCCCTTTGGAAATGGCCAAGGTGGTGAGCAACACCACCCCGGCCTGAAAGCTGACCGGCTGATCGGGAAGGCGGGTCTCTGTAATTCGTCGCTGAGCGGGATCGAGGGTATAATCGCGACCGACTAAGGGGACTTGGAAGGTGGTCCCATCCCAGATCGCGCCAACCGCCTCCGCGGCTTGTTGAGGAGAACGATTACCCAGGTCGATCCACAAAGCCTCCGGGATTTGATCGGCCCACTTGGGCAATTCCTTTTGAGACGGCTTCATTTGGTTTTCTCTCCGGTTGATTGTTGGTTTCGACCTCTGCTAGGCGCGCGGAGGAATCTGCCAGAAGGAACCCCGGCCGTGTAAGGCACCGACCATTTCCTTCATATATTGCGCGCAGGTGGGAAACATAATCCGGGTCCAGGCGTCTCCGGAAAAAATTCCCGGAAAAGGCCTGGGCCATATCCGGCAGCGGGACGATCCCTTCCTCGGTGCCGGGCTTGAAACCGCTCCAGTTGCGAACATCCTCTTCCGACCGGAAGAGATTCATGGTGCTTCAGGAATAGGGAATGTCTTTGAACCATTCTCGAAGAGGGACGGGGGTATAGGCGACCAGTCCTTCGGGTTCCGTGCTGAGCAAAACCCCGTCCTTCATTTCCACTCGAATCGGCAAGCCGCAATCCAGACAGGGCGCCTCGATCCGGACCGTTTTCCCAGGAAAAAGCCAGCAGACCGCCAGCGATTCAAACCCTCACTGCCCGAACCATTTCTGCCGGCCGTCAACGGTGATGCGGTACTGGGTGGGAAGATTATTGAACGGCGGAAAGGAAGTGATGGTATCGGTGTTCGGATAAAGCCATCCGGGGAACATGGGCAGCGAAAAGAGCTCCTGAACAGCCTTTCGCCCCTCTTCGGTTGAGACTCCTAAGGCGGCGGCAATCTCCGTGTAGTGGGGCGCCTGCCCCGTCTCCACCAAAGTTTTCATAATAATGTTAAAAGTCTTATCCATTCTGCTGGTTTCGGTCATGGGAACGTCCTCCTTTCTTTAGGGTAAACGACTTCATAATGTTTTGGGTTCCTATTGGAGAAATAGAGTCAGTCCAGACCAACCATGGATATGATCAAGAAGGAATTGTCGGTTGGTCCGCGGAATCCCCGCTCCCCTTATAATCTTCTTTTTATGGGTAATAAGGGCAGTTTCAGGACCCAATAGATTTCGATTCTTTTGTTTGGTCTGCCCCTCCCCTCTGCTCTCTATTCTGTTCACTCCACGTCACTGTCTTCCGTCTACCTCTAATGGCCTAAAAATTATGGTTATGCCGATCATTCAGATTTATGAATTTTCCCTTCCACAACGACGTTTTTCATCTGAGCAGGGTCTAATAATTTAGTTACTTGCTCCAACCATCCGTCATGGTCTTTGGAGTGGAGTGGTATTTTTGTTGTTTTTCTCAATATCGCTTGGGCCTTACTGGCATATTTTCCCCACGAAGAATCTCCAATTCTTAGGAGACATTGGGACAATGCGAGGTATGGAAATGGAAACTTGGGACTTTCATTAATTAAATCCTGGTAGTGCCGGATTGAATCAGGAGTGCACTTGAACCAATACTTATTATTCCTCACAGTGAGGTAACCCTCAGTCCACTTACTGACCGGCGTAAATGGAGAAAGGAATTGCCCTGATTGTTGGAGACCGTTAAAGGTGTAGGTCGCTACTTTCCCGTATTCCGCAAACGCCTTAGTCTCAGCCTTCGCTACTGCAGCAGCATCTTGAGCCTCTTTTGATTGTTGCTGCAAGTGGTCGTTCTTTTCAGTTAAGTCGGCAATCTGACGTTTGGCCGACTCTAAGTCCCCTTCATTCTGCTGTATTTTATGTCGTAAGTCGCTCTCCTTCTTTGTCAGGTCAGCAATCTGGCCCTTTGAAGCTCTACTCGCTTTCTCGCCGACTTTTTCTTTGTACTGAGAATAGATCAAGCTACCAAGAGACAGAAAAACGAAGATGACCAGGAACAGTATTCTCGGTTTTTTTGGAACTTCCACATTGAATATCTTTTCAACGTAGCCGACAGATCCAAGAAACAGAAGGCCTACCGCCAGTGCTACCCACCAAGATACGAGAAGACCAGATGCAATTACTGTGCAGACGGCTAAAGCAAGTATGACACTTAAGGATATCCTCATGATTTCCTGCGGGTTCTTGAGATTGTCACAGGCCGGCTCGCCGACAATGAACGTGTGGCAAAGCACTTCTCGGGCATCCCGCAGCCGTTCCATATTCGGGTCGCCCTCCCAGAAATTACGGACCCAGATTGAAGTGTCAACCAGAACCATATTCAATGCACTGCTGTCCTTCCCCTTGGCACGGCCTTCAATTGCCTCTCGGTTCCGCCGAGTTTCGCCAGCCGTTTGGCGCTCTCCTTGGCGATCAAGGCTTCCAGTCCCAGTTTTACCAACGTTGTTTTTTCCTTGATGCCGGTCAATTCGGATGCCCTTTCAAACAAGCCATCATCTATGTCTAAAGTAGTTCTCATGGCCGCGCATCTTTTATCAAAATCATATATCCAACGAAAATGGCAATGAACCCTTTCTTAAAAATGAACGAAGCGGCGCCGTCTAGGGTTTCATCCAGCCCCATTTCAGGAAAATTTCCTGTCCCTCGGCGGATTGCAGGAAATCGGCAAATTCCTTGGCCAGGGCCTTTCGCTTCGAACGATTGGTAATCGCAACGCCGCAGGAGCGATAGATGGTAAGCTCCGGCTCAGTAGGGATCAGATCGGCGGCAACGGGATTCTCTTTTTGCCAGATGGTCCAGATGAGCCAGGCATCGTAGCTGGGATCACCGGCCCAGGCCGATTCCCGCATAGCCGGTGCCGGGCCGCCTGGACCATAGGCCCTTAAGGCCACTGCGACTTGATCGACGGGAGCGGTTCCTTGCGCATTCGCAGTGGTAACCAGCAGGATCGTCAGGAAGGTTGAAAAAAAAGTGCTCCAGCCCAACGCGATGGATTTCTGTTTCATGGGTTCTCCTTTTTCGAGGTGTCTGTTAGTACTTCACCAGGACAGGTGTGCTTTTTATCTCTCGCCCGCTTCGCTCGAGTTCGCCGAGGTCGCAGAGAAAGACGAATTTATTTTTTAAAAATCGCGGAGACGCCGATTTTTCAAAAGAACTCACGCCTCCGGCGGGGTCTAATTCGCGGAGCGGGAGACTTTTTTGATTGCCGGCCTCTCAACGGTGGGGTCAGGGCTCGGTCTCCTTCGAGATAGTCAGCCCCAATCGCCCCTGGAGGCGAGTGACAAGGCGTTAGGTCGCAGGGCTTCGTTTATTTCCATACTGATATACCCTATCCTACTTAAATCATTCAAAGTGTCAATAAATCTCTTGACGGGGAAGGACGTCGCGGTCAAGGAGGCCAAGAGCCCGCTTGACTTTTTAAATCATCCGCGTTTAGTATCATCGGGCCATGGAAACTCGAAAAACGTATCTGGGGATGTCTTCCGGGGAATGGTGGATTATCGGGGTCTTGATGGTGGTTATCACCGTCTTGGCCATTGTCCAGACCATCAGAAGCCGGGAGGCCCCTTTTAAGGAATTCGCCTCCCAGGCGGCCCGGATCAGCCAGGCACTGGAAGCCTATGCCCGGGACCATGGCGGCTGCTACCCGCCGGACGGGATCGACAACCATGCCCCGCCGGGGCTGAGTCCGAAGTATATTCAATGGGAAGAAGCTTGGAATGTGGATTACGAGGTGCATCCCAACGGCCGGGGCGGGTATTATTTGGCCCTGGAAAACCTGGGGCACTATAACAAGAAGTACTCCAACCACGCCCTGGGGTTAACCGAAAATCCCGAATATCGACAAAAGTACGGCCGGGCGCAGCATATCCCCGGCTGGAATACCCGCATCTGGGTCTTCCATGAACAGGCGCCTGTTTGCGGAGAATAACCCCTGTGGCCGGGGCGGGGACCCCGAAGAAAGAAAATGAACATCGAACATCGAACGCCCAACATCGAATCTCGAATGGAAAAGACGAAGAACCATATTATTACGGATCTCATAATTGTCTGTAATACCTATTTCTGATTTTTCAGTCTTCCCATTAATCGTTCGATGTGGGGAGTTCGGCAGGTTCAATGACGTTAAGGCCCATGCCGGCACGAAAATTAAAATTCCCGCCCATGGGGTCATTGAGGAGAATGACGGCATAAAAGCTACATCCTTTCGAGCAAATCGCCGCCCAATGACACTATGCAGGACTGTTTTACTAAACGCATGCCTGCTCGAGCAAATAAAGGGGCAGACATAAGCCTAAGTTTTTGACATTAATAATTAATAATCATCAACTGTTCATTATTAATTCGATTGATGAATGCCCGAGTGGCATGCCGGGTTCTATTTTCATACTAAGAGGCTAAAGGTTCGTTCTCGACGATACGGCCCCCCTGCAGGCGCAGGATACGCTGGGTTTGCCGGATGAGGGCCGGGTCGTGGGTGGCGAATAAAAAAGTGGTGCCTTCCTCCTGGTTGAGTCGGTGCATGAGCTCAATGATTTCCCGGCCGGTTTCAGCGTCCAGGTGGGCGGTGGGTTCATCGGCCAGGACCAGCAAAGGCCGGGTGATCAAGGCCCGGGCAATGGCCACCCGCTGCTGCTCTCCCCCGGAGAGGTCCTCCGGGTGATGCCGGAGACGGTGGCTCATCCCCACCCTGGCCAGCATCTCCTCGGTCCTCCTCCTCCGTTCCCCGCTGGAAATTCCCTGCAGGATCAGCGGGTAGGCGCAATTATCCAGGACGGTCATGGCCGGCAGGAGGTTATAGGCCTGGAAGATAAAGCCTAACCGGTACAAACGGACCTGGGATAATTCTCCCGGGGACAGGCCGGAGATTTCCCGGTCGCCCAGAAAGATCTTTCCCGAGGTGGGGGGATCGATCCCCCCCATCAGGTGCAGCAAGGTCGTTTTCCCGCTTCCCGAGGGCCCCATGAGGGCCACAAATTCACCCGCCTCCAGAACCAGATCAATGGCCCGCAGGACCCGGATGGTTTCCCCTTTCAGCAGGTACTCTTTAGTGGCTTTTTCCAGCCGCAGGATTTCCATGGCTATTTTTCCGTCGACCCGGGGAGATCGATTTCAAAGGCCCGGGCCGGGAAGATCGGTTTGAGCCGCAGGTCCTCAATGCGGATCCGGGCCCGATAGGGCTCCGGGAAAACATTTTCCACTTCCATCCGCTTCGGACGTTCATGGGGCGGGGTCCCCTCCCAGTCGATGGAAATGGTTCTCATTCTTTTTCCCGAGGGATCGAAAAGGGACACCCGGGTTAAGGGTCCTTCCGGGCCGGCCAACGTGCAGGATATCCAGGGGGCTGAATCGGATTTTCGTTTAATCGAGAGGGTCCACTGATCGCCCTTAGGCTGAACCGGGCCCCAATCCAGGTCTTTATGAAAATAAAAGGGAAAGAGGTTCTCCGCATAGAAAAAGCCCCAGTCGCTTATCTGGGAGGGGGGAAGTGGGATCACTTCTCCCAAATCAGGGAGGGCCAGAAAATATTTATCCTTTTTCTTGAGCAAGATTTTGCCTTTCTCGGAAGGCGGGGCTTCAAAAAGGAGCCTGACCAGCCCCGGATTTTTCTGCCACAGGGCAACTTGATAATGCTTCGCCGGTCGGCCCGATCGCTCCAGTTCCAGCTAAGATGGGCGATGAAGGTCTCCGGAGCCAGGACCGGCTTGTATTTGAGGATCAGGGCTTCGGGATTCAATGTCCCTTCCTGGGCGGAGGCCGTCGGGATCCCCGCCAAAGAAACCAGTGCCCAGAAGAAGCAGAAAACGATCTGTCGGGTTTTAATAAACCCCTTAGGCATAACGCCTCCTTTTCCCCAGATTGTAGCGTTGGATGCTCCAGATGGGGATCAAGGCGGAAAGGACGCATAAGCCTAAGATCAGGAGCAACACTCGGGCGATCCCGAAGGGCCGAATCGCCGGGATCAGTTGGCTGCTTCCCAGGAGATAGGTGAGGGGCAGGGAATGGACCGTAATCCCCTGGGAATGAAAATAGGCGGAAAAGCCCAGGCCCAGTAAGGCGCCGGTGAATCCGAAGATCAGGCCCAAAAGCAGCGCCTCCTGAAGCACCATGATGCGGATCCAACCCGGTGAAGTGCCCAGGAGGCTTAAGATCCGCAACTCGGGCAGTCGCAACTGGAGCGATAAAAGGATCAGCAGGCTGATCCCAATGGCGGTAACGGCCAGCAGCAGGGTATCCATCAGCAAAATGGAAAAATGGTTGGCCTGGATAATGCCCAGCGAAAAACCGCCTGTTTCCCGAAAATCCTTCACCCCCCAGGAAAGCTGATGAAGGTCGATTACTTTCTGAAGCTCGGCCTTCATCCGGTCTATCCGCCCCGGGTCTTTCAACACCACCCTGAGGGAGCTGACCTGGCCGGGGGCCTCCATGAGTTCCTGTACCGAGGAGAGAGAGGCGAACAGAAAAAATTCCTGCCAGGGGCTGGTTTTTTTGAAAATGCCGGAAAGTCGAAGGTCCATTATCCGGGTTCCGCTCGAAGGGGTATGAACAGTCACCGTTACGGTTTCCCCGGGGGAAACGTTTAAGCGGCGGGCATATTCTTCACTCAGCACAATGGCCCCGGCCTTCAGGGCCGAGAAAGGGCGGCCTTCCCGGATAGGGAGGAGGGAGTCCAGGAAGGGAGATTCCTTGACCGGTTCCAGACCCATCAGATAAGCCCGGGTAATGGTATGCCCCCGGGCTTGAATCATCACCGCCGTTTCCAGACGCGGATGAAAGTCTAACCGGTCCGGATGATTAGTGAGAAATTCCAGGAGCGCCGGCGGAACGGATTGCCAATAGATCGGGGCGGCCCCGGAAGTCGCGGTCGGTAGAGGGGTTAACTGGAGGTGTCCGGTTTGCAAGGCTATCAGGTTTTTCAGCAGTTGGTCTTCGATCCCGTTGCCCAGGGAATTGTTAAAGACCAGGACAGTGGCGCAGAGGATAACCGTTGAACCCACCAAGAGGGTCCGCCGGCGAAAGCGTCGGAGATTTTTAAAAGCCAATTGAAAAAAAAGCAGAAATTTCATCATGGATAACCTTCCGCCTAGCGCTCTTTCAGGACCTGGGCCGGATTCATCCGGCAGGTGCGGAGGATGGGCCAGAGGGAGGCCAGGAAGAGGGTGATCAATGAAATGGAAAAAGCCAGAATCCAGGTCCGGCCGTCGGTTGAGAAATAAAGACGTTCCTGACCGAAGGCCATGGCCATGGCCGGGTTTAAGGCCGGGATCCCCACCCGCCCCAGGATGGAAGCCAGGAACCAGCCTAACAATAAACCCAGAGACAAGGTGATCAGACCGAAAAGCAGCAATTCTCCCCACAGCAGCCGAAAGAGGACCCCGCGCCGGGTCCCCAGAATGAGCAGCGTTCCCAATTCCGGCGTCCGGTCAAAGAGACTCATCAAAGTGGAATTGGTAATGGACAAGGAAATGATGAGGATGATTAAGAGGTTGGTCAGGCCCAGAAAGATTCGACTGAGGCTTAAGATCCCCAGGAATGGACGCCCCACCTCCTCCCAGGTGAACAGACTGGCCGTCAACCCCAGGGACTTGAACTTCCGGGCCACCTGTTCTTTGAAAAGGTCCAGATCCGTTCCCTCGGAAGTAAACAGGACCAGATGACCGATTTCTTGGTCCAGTCCGAGCAAAGGCTGAAGGGCGGATAGATTGAGGTAGATAAATAACTCGGCGATGGGGTCGAGCCCGGGGGTGCTGAAAAGCCCTTTGACCAGAAACCGTCGACCGCTGATAAAACCGGATTCGTTGGGCACCAGCAGGGGTATCCGATCGCCCGGGATGATCTTCAGGACTTTGGCCACCCCCCGGCCCACTAAGACTTCCTGGTCGGATAAAGGGACGACGCCCGTGGGCAGGCGGGGCGACACTCGGTTTCGCAAGGCCTGTTCTTTCCCCATTTCCATCCCGGCGATCAGGACCCCCATGGATTTTTCCCCTTTTTGAATCAATCCCCCGGTCAGGATCCTCCGGGTATAACCCAATAAGCCGGGTAGGGACTGAAGGCCCTTTTCCAGAGGCCGAGGATCCTGAATCCAGGGGGTTTGACCGGTCGGGTCCTGATAAAAGGAGATCTCCTTGACCTGTGGGGGATAGACCTGCAGGTGACCGGAAAGCCGGGTAATGAGCCCTTGCTCCAGGGATTTTTCAATGGAATGCAAATAGGCTAAAGAGATGAATAAGAAGCCGGAACCCAGGACCAGCAGCAGACCCATGATCAGATAGCGTGTTTTATAATACCTCAGTTGGAGGGCGGAGAGACGCAGGAGAGCAAAAAAAGAACGCACCGGACACCTTTCAGGAGGAGGGATTACAAAAGGCCACCATCCGGTCGATCCGTTCCCGAAGCGGCCCGGAGATCTTGTAGATCATCTGCCCTTTCTCCGACAGGAGCACATGGGTCGTCTCTCCCACGGCAATCAGCGCTTTGTCCTGCGGACGATGGATTTCAAACAGGAAGGTCAGGGAGGCCGTCTCCGGGACCTTGACGGTGGCGCGGACCTGCAGGAGGTCGTTGAAGCGGGCCGGGGCCTTGAATTGGCAGTGCAGGGACACGATCGGGGTCCGATAGCCCAGGAAGACAATGCGATCCGCCAGGAGGTCGAATTGCTCCATCAGGACCGTCCGGGCCACCTCAAAATAGGAGAGGTAGCGTCCATACCAGACGATCTGCCAGGGATCCACCTCCTCGAAACGGACTCTGACCTCGGCGTCAATCCATTGTTTCAAGGTCGGCCGACCTCTTGCTGGATATAAAGGGCCAGCGCCCTCAGGGAGACAAAGGCCTCCTTCCCCTGGTCCTCGTTTTCAATGACCACCCCGAAGAGTTTTTCGATGGCCACCACCAATTCCAGGGCGTCCAGGGAATCGAGTCCCAGGCCTTCGCCAAACAAGGGTTCGTCCTCTTGGATCTCGGCCGGATCCAGGTCTTCCAATTTTAAGGACTCGATGATCATCCGGCGCAGGAAGTCCATCAACCGCGGAGTGTCTGCTATATCTTCCAAAGAATATTTTTCCATAATTATTTTCAGGTTAATCCTCCGTCTACGGCCATGATTTGACCGGTAATGTACCCGGACCGGGGAGAGGCCAGAAAAAGCGCCGCCCCGACCACTTCTACGGGGCTCCCCGGTCGCCCCATAGGGATTTGATGCTCCAGTTCCTCTTGCACCTTCTCCGGTAAACCCGCGAACATTTCGGTTTGAATGACTCCCGGTAAAAGGGCGTTAACCGTGATGCAGCTATGGGCCAACTCACGGGCCAGGGAGCGGGTGAAACTGACTACGCCTCCTTTGGCGGCGGCGTAATTGGTCTGCGCGGCCCGTCCTAACAAGGCGCTCGGGGAGGTCAGGTTGATGATCCGGCCGAAGCGCTGCCCGATCATGGTTTTCACTACGGCCTGGCAGCCCCAATAGACCCCTTTCAGATTCACGTTCACTACCCGATCCCAGTCCTCTTCCTGGAGGAAGAGAAACAACTTATCCCGCAACAGTCCGGCGTTGTTGATCAAGATATCGATTCGTCCGAAATGATCCAGGGCCTGTCCGGCCATTTCCTTCAGGGTCGATTGGTCCGAGACATCGCCTTGAACCAAAAGGCAATGCCCCCCCTGTTCCAAGATCTCTTTTTGCAGGATCAGGGCCGAAGGCCGATCCTGATGGTAGCCCACGACCAAATCCGCTCCCAGCAACGCCAAACCCCGAGCGATGGCCCGGCCGATTCCCCGGGAACCGCCCGTCACCAGGGCGGCCCGCTGTCGGAATTCACCGGACTGGAAATAAGGGAAGAGCGTCTCCGAGAGCCCCCGGTCCAATAAATGGTACCCCTTAGCGCGTATTTTTAGTAAGGTAAAGTTGATATCTTAGAACAGGATTCGAAGTCCGGATGGCCCTTGGAAAACCCTTTCCAAGAGACCCAGGCGGCCAGACCAGCAATTCAGGGTACTCACCCAACAGGGCGAAGCAACAATAAGTTGTTTAACATATTATGCGGATTCCTTCAAGCCCCAATAAGACCTCTTTCCTGACCCGGAAAAGGCTCCCCCCCCGGGTGTTGCTGACCGACGGCCATTGGGCCAAGACCCTGGCCGCGGCTCGATCCTTGGGCAAAAAAGGGCTTCGGGTGACCGTGGGGGAAAGCACCTGGATCGCCACTACGTTTTTCTCCCGTTTTTGTGATCGTCGCTGGGTGTATCCATCGCCCTATTTCCAACCTGAGGCTTTTCTGGAAGAGGTGGTTCGCGAACTTCGGCGGCGGACCTATGAGGCGCTGATCCCCATGGAAGAACGGACCATGCTGTTGTTGGCCCGAAACAGAAAAGAGGTGGAAAAATATACCCGCCTGCCGGTGCACGAGGAGGCCTTTCTGGACCGGGCCCGGCGGAAGGATGAAGTCCTGAAATTAGCCGGGAAGCTAGGGATCCCTACGCCGCGGACCTACTTCCCCAGGCAATTGGAAGAAGTGCAGGACCTGCTGCCGGAATTACCCTGTCCGGCAGTTATTAAACCTCGCCTGGGATCGGGTTCCACCGGGGTTACTTATGTCCGCGAACGAAAGGACCTTTGGCCCGCCTTTCAGCGGGTCCATGGCCGTTACCCCTGGCCCTTGATTCAGGAGTACATTCCCCCGGGAGGGGCCGCGGTGGGAGTTTCCTTTCTTTTCAGTAAGGACCACGAGCCCTTAGCCCGCTTTACCCACCAGAGAATTCGGGAGTATCCGATCAGCGGAGGGCCGAGCACCTTACGGGAGAGCATTGCCGACCCGCAGGTCGAAAAAATGGCGGAAATTCTCCTTCGGGCACTGGATTGGTTCGGAGTGGCCATGGTGGAGTTTCGCTACGACCCCCGGGACGGGTTGCCCAAGCTGATGGAAATCAATCCCCGGTTTTGGGGTTCTCTGCCCCTGGCGGTCTACGCCGGAGTGGATTTCCCGTATTGGCTCTATTGTCTGGCCAGGGATTGGCCGATCCCCGAGGCCCAGAAGTATCCCCTGGGGAAACGCTGCCGCTGGATACTCCCGGGAGACCTCCTCCATTTTTTCAAGAATCCCAGGCGATTTCAAATGACGCCTTCTTTTTTTCGGTTTTTCGATAAAAATACGGCCCATGATTTCTTTTCCTGGTCCGATCCCGGACCGGCCCTGGGCCGGGTGCTGACCCTCTTCACCCTGCTCTACGATCGGGATATGAAACGGCTGCTGAAGGATCGAACCAGAGGATAGCCAATAGGTTGTTCTCCCTTTCAGGTGGGTACCCCCGCCTATCTGGTATGGCCGACGGGTCTCCGAGAAAGGTTTTTCCAAAGGGACTCCGGACTTCGAATCCGGGCCTAAGTCGCTAATTTAATTTATAGCAGGCCCATACTCAGAGTCTTTTGATGCCTCCCCGGCTGGCCCTGCCTCCAGGAAGAGTTGAAAACACGGGGGCCGGGTTAGAACCCATAAACCAATATGGAAAACCCTTTCTCGGAGACCCGTCGGCCAAGGAGGCCCGACTTTAAGTTAATCTGCCCTATATTGCGACCACCCACCCAAAAGGGCGAAGCGTCAGCAAATCTTATTGCAAAACGCGCTACATTCTTCTAAGATAAAAGACCGGCTGGGGGTGCAGAATAGCAAGCATGGGATGGGTGGATTGGCTTAAGGAGTATTATTTTGTTAATTTCTTTGTCCTTTATATCTTTGGAGGACGGACGGCCGCCCTATTGAGCGCTCAGTGGTTAGGTCAGAGCCTGCTCTTCTTTTTTCCCCTGGTAGTACTCCTGGATATCGCGCAAATTCCCTTGTTTTATCTGGCCTACGAGGGACTCCTGCGGCTGTCTTTTCTTCATCGGGTCAAACCCTGGATGGAACGGCGCCGGGAGGGCGTCCAACAGTCCAGGATCTGGCGGATCTGGTCGGCCTGGAAGGGCTTGGGGGTATTCCTCATCACCCTGGTGCCGGTCAAGGGCGGGGGGATGTGGAGCGGCGTCCTGATGGCTTTTTCGCTGAAAATTCCTAAACGGGCCTCTTACCCGATCCTAATTGGCGGTTCGGTGGCCGGCTGTCTCCTGTTGTTGGGACTGGGAGAAACCCTCGGGCGCTTATGGCCTTGATTAAAGGGAACAACCGATGTCCTTGAGAAATCAGGCCCTGGCCAATAGTATTAATTTATTGCTGGCGGCCCTGGCGCACACCAGGGATGAAAAAAAATTCCGCTGGACCTACACCCAGATCGCTCGACTGGCCACCCTGTTGGCCCGCAAAGATTATTATGTGTCCAAGATCCAGTGGATCCAGGATCTATTCGACCAGGATCACCCGTCCCTGGAAGTTACCAAGAAAATTCTCTACCGGACCAATCCCCACCACCGAAAAACCATCATCCAGACCTTGATCATCAACCAGTTACTGGTCGGGACCAACCGGCGCAAGGCCTTTTCCGAGCAGGAGGGCGGATTCTATCCTCCCGCTTTTTTGGTCATCAGCCCGACCATGCAATGCAATCTCCGCTGCTTCGGGTGTTATGCCGGCAGCTACACCCGGGAGGCGGAATTGTCCCTGGAGACCATTCACCGAGCCCTGGACGAGGCCAAGGAAATGGGCATGTATTTTTGCGTGGTTTCGGGGGGAGAACCTTTTTTCAAGAAGGATATTTTTGATATTTTTGAACAACACCGGGATATGATTTTTCATATCTATACCCACGGTGGATTGATAGACCAGGCCCTGGCGGAGCGGATAGCCCGGTGCGGGAATATCATCCCGGCCATCAGCCTCGAGGGTTTCCAGGAAGATACCGACCGACGTCGGGGACCGGGTCATTTCGACCGGGTCGTGCGGGCCATGAAGTATTTGAAGGAGGCCGGGATTATTTTCGGATTTTCCGCCACCCAAACCAGCAGAAATCATGAAACCCTCACCAGCGAGGCCTTTATCGATTTCCTGATCGAACAGGGATGCCTGTTGGGCTGGTATTTCATGTACGTTCCGGTCGGCCGGGAGCCGCAGGTCGAGTTGATGCCCAGCCCCGACCAGCGGGACGGTCTGAGGAGCTGGTTGACCCGGGTTCGGGCCGCTAAGCCGATTCTGGTCGGTGATTTCTGGAACGATGGTCCGGTGGTCGGCGGCTGTATTTCCGGGGGCCGCAAATATTTTCACATAAACGCTAATGGGGATGTGGAGCCCTGCGTCTTCTGCCATTTCGCCACGCACAATATCAAGGAGACGTCTTTAAAGGTGGCCTTGAACTCTCCCCTGTTTAAAGGCATTCGTTCCGAACAGCCGGTGCATGAAAATTTGCTCCGTCCCTGTCTGCTGGTGGACAAACCCGAATTGGGCCGCCGCCTGGCCTTGGAGACCGGCGCCCATTTTACCCATCCCGGAGCCGAGGCCCTGTTTACCGACCTGGCCCCGGCCATGGATCGTTTCGCCGAGGCCTATGGCCTTTTAGCCGATAAGGCCTGGGAGGAACAGTCCCCAAAGGAGGTTTAGATGAAGAGCCACCGTTTCCCCTGGTGGAGTTTATTGCCTTTGTTGCTGGTTGGCTGCATCATGACCCGGACGGTGGAACTGGAATACCTCCCCGGAAAGGCATCGCCGAAGCCGAGTAAACCGGTCCGGGTGGCGGTGCTGCCCTTTGAAGATACTACCTGGAACGGACAGGAAGATAACCAGTGGGTGGGGCAGGCCAGTTTATATGGGGAGAAGCTGGTAGGGGCCGCCAGTATTTCGCAAATGGTTACCCGATCGGTAAAAAAAGAGATCGAGGCCAGCGGGTATGAACTCAGCAGCGATGAGATCTATACCATCCAGATCGGCCGCCATGATATTCGGACGCTCTTAAAAAAAATACCGTATACCCAGGTAGATTATTTAGTCGGGGGGGCGATTTCCCATTTTTTTGCCCATCAAAAAGTACGTTTTGTGGCCGATGTGGAGATCGAAGCCTTTATCATCCGGCCTTCCACCGGAGATACGATCTGGAGCAAGAAAATCGGGCATCGGGAGGAGCGCATCCCCTTCAGCCCGGACACCTTTACCCCGAGCAGCCAGATGGTGTTGAATACTCTCCTGGAAAAAACAATCCGGGATCTTTTTCGCACTTCCGATTTTCGGGTTTTTCTGGTACCCGATAAAAAATAACCGCAGCCCGTTTTGATTTCTTCTTCGAAAGGCCAGCGTAATCGTGCTTCAGGAAGTCGCCGGCAAAAGTCGCCGAATTGTCCATTTGGATATGGATGCCTTCTATGCCTCCGTGGAGATGCTGGACGATCCTTCGCTAAAAGGGAGGCCGGTAATCGTGGGGGGGGATTATCGGAGGGGCGTGGTCTCGGCGGCCTCCTATGAGGCCCGGGCCTTTGGTGTCCATTCGGCGCAGCCCATAGCCACTGCCCGTCGCCTCTGCCCCCAGGGGGTATTTCTTCCGGTCCGCATGACACGCTACCAGGAAATCTCTAAGCAAATCTTTTCCCTTTTTCGTTTTTTCACTCCCCTGGTCGAACCGTTGTCCATTGATGAGGCCTTTCTGGACATCACCGCCTCCACTCGGCTTTTTGGGCCTCCGGAAGAGATGGCCCGAAAGATTAAAGCGCTAATCCGAGAGAATACCGGTCTGAGCCTGTCGGCCGGAGTGGCCCCGAACAAGTTCCTGGCCAAGATCGCCTCAGCGCTCCACAAACCGGACGGCCTGACCGTGGTACCCCCTGAGGGGGTCCGGGCGTTCTTGGACCCCTTGCCGATCGGCAGGCTCTGGGGGGTGGGAGAGGCCACCCGAAACGTCTTAGCTTTGTTTAACGTGATGACCATCGGAGACCTGAGCCGTTTGCCCCTATCCCTGTTGGAGAAAAAATTCGGGGAACATGGCCGCCACCTGTATGAACTGGCTCGGGGAATTGATGACCGGGAGGTTCAAACGGACCACGAGATTAAATCCGTGGGCCAGGAAGAGACCTTCGACCTGGACTTGCTGGAGCTGGACGTTTTAAAAAAAGCCCTCTTATCTTTGGCCCAGCGAGTGACTCGGCGGATGCGCCGCTGCGGTTTTGCCGGCCGAACCATTACGCTGAAAGTGAAGTACCAGGATTTCCGGCAAATCACCCGGTCCCTGACCTTGCCGGAAACCACCAACGACGGACGGACCGTTTATCGACAGGTTTGTGAGTTGCTGTCCAAAACCGAGGCCGGCCGCCGGCCCATCCGTCTATTGGGAATATCCGTTTCCCACCCGGACCGCCCAGATCAGAGTCAGCAGCTTTCCATTTTTAATTCCGAAGACCGCCCGGCGTCCGGCAATCATCTCAACCAGGCCTTGGACGTCATTCAGGAAAAATTCGGCTCCCAAGCCGTACGTCCGGCAACGCTGCTTTAATAGATGATCGAACTTTGTCGACGCGTTTTTTTAATCCCCGGGAAAAACAGGGCCCGCTTTCCCTATTGCAACGGTCTTTATTTGCGGGGTAAGAAGCTGCGGGTCCTGATCGATGCCGGTATGGGGAAGTCGGCCGTTCGAGCCTGCCGTCGGGAAGGACTGGACTTACTGATTCTAAGCCACTGCCATATTGACCACCGCCTTTCCGCGGCCTCGATCCCCGAGGTCCCGGTCTGGGCCCATGAAAAGGAAGCTTCTTATCTGGAAGATCTTCCCTATTTTCGGAAAGCGGTCGGTTTCGACCGCGGAGGCTTCAATCTGGAGAAGATCTTCCCGGGCATCGAGGTACCCTTAATCAAGGTCCAAAAAAAAATCGAAACCAGGGAGCAATTGGACCTGGGCGGGCTGACTTTGGAGATGTTGCCCACCCCCGGGCACACCCCCGGACATCTGGCTTTTTTTGTCCCCGAGGCCGAGTTTCTTTTTACCGCTGATATTGATTTAACCCCCTTCGGCCCCTTTTACGGGCATGATTTTGCCGATATCGATGGTTTTATTCAGTCCATCCGCTCCTTGAGAAAGGTGCCGGCCAAACGGCTGGCCACCGGGCACGCCGGTCCCTTTTTCGATCAATCGGCGGAACGTCTTTTGGCTTTTGAAGAGGTGATTTACCAACGGGACCGGCTGTTGCTGCAGGAATTATCCGAACCACACCCCCTGGATTTTTTTTTGGGCAAAAACTTTTTCTATCCCCATTACCCGGAACCTCAATTTCTGATCCGCTGGTTTGAACAGATCCATTTGGAAAAGCAACTGGAACGCCTGGTTCGCTCCGGGGAGGTCATCCAGTCGGCCGGTCTTTATCGCCGGGCCTAACCAAAGAGATTGATTTTTATCCTTTGCACCCGGTCCAGACAACTATGGGATTGTTTTTTATTGTTATTTGGGGTTTAATGCGGGCTGAGCTGACGGGAACGGGGATTCACGGATAGGGGTTATCCCGCACCCTCAGTTGTCTGCGGGAAAAATCTTTTCTAAATTTTTCGGGTTAGATAGGGTCCATTAATCCATGCGCGTTCTCCTGGTGGACGACAATCCGGAATTCCTGACGGCGGCCGAACGTCTTCTTGCGCTGGCTCCTCACCTGGAAGTCGTCGGATACGCCAGTTCCGGAGAGGAAGCGGTTGATCGGACCCAGGCGCTGTGTCCGGAACTGGTATTGATAAATTGGAGCCTGTCCGGTGTAAACGGTTTGGATGTCAGCCGGCGGATCAGCGAACAGCCAAACCCGCCCAAGGTTATAATGCTCAGCCCCCAGGATTACCCCGAATACCGTCTGGCCGCTAAGGAAGCGGGCGCCGAAGGGTTTATCTCCAAGTCGGAGTTCGGGCAGAAAATTTTTTCATTAATCGACTACCTAATAGTCCAGGAAGAGTCAAAGAAACCGCATCAACCGAATTCACCGGGTGGTCGAGACGGGAAGGATTTCATTCCCCCCGTTGATAAGCCTTCGCCCGGAGGATTATGGTCCGGGGAACCCGAATCCGCCCGGCCCGCGGAAGGACCCTCCGAACCGCGCAGAATGAAGAGGGAATCCCCTCTTTTTGAGCCATCCAAATCAGCTTCGGGAACGGCCGACCGGCCACCCGCGGTTCAGAGCATTTCTGAAATCATAGAGAAGCTGCGGGAAGACCTGACGACCCTTGAGGCTCATTATCTTTCCCTTCAGCACTGTCTGGAGGGGGAGGAAAAAGATAGCGGTCCCGGCCAACAGGATCCGACTTTTAAAGTCCGGAAGGTTTTGGGGCCTTTTCCAGAGGCGGCCGCCTATTATCTCCTTTTTGAAATCCAAAAGGAACTCTACGCCCTTCCCGCGGATCAGGTCTTGAGCGTCGAAGATCAAGCCCCTCTGATCCAATTGCCCCGGGAGTATCAACCCCTCGTGGGGCTGTCCGACATCAATCAGCGTCGGGTACCGATAATCGATTTAAGGCGTTGGGGAAAGTTGGAAAAAGTGCCTCCCGGTGAAACCGGGCGCTTGATCCTGGTGGAGACCAAAGGGGTGGCCGCCGGGTTGCTGGTCGATGCGGTTCGTGAGTTGACGACTTCCGCCGCTGCCGATGGCTATCCGCTGCCCTCCGACCCGGCGCTAAGCCGGAAACCTTTTCGGGATCGGTTGATCCAAGTAAAAGATCGATTTCTCTATGTGTGGGATGTGGAAAAAATCATCGCTTGCCTGAAGTGAGGATGAAGGAGCAGCTATGGAAGACCCGCGGTTTCCTTTCCAGGATGGTTTTGAGAAAAGACTGGCCACCCTCCGGCTTCGTGCCGATGAGCTGGTTCGGCAAGCCGTCGCCCTGCGGGGGTTCGTCGAACTTTGGCTGGGAAACAGCCTTCCCGGAAGTTTTCGGAAAGCGCTGGAAACGGGGCCCCCGGAGGACCCGGGGATTTTTCCGGAGTCCGCGCGCCGGGTAAGGGGGTTTTCCCGGGTGGCGGAAGACCTGGCCCGATCGTTGTCCGAATTGGACGGCCAGGCCGATGCCCTGGCCGGACAGGAACGCCAACTGGCCAGCTCCTACGGGGCTTTGAAAGATCTGACGGAGGAGATCAATGCCCTGAGGCTGGCCGTGGAAGATACGCTCCAGGGGAGAAAAGCGATCCTGACCCGGGTGACCGGGTTGACCAGGGAAATAGCGGCCCGCACCCAAAATCTAAAACGTCGGCAGGAGTCGCTGTCCGGGACTGTCCAGGAGGCGGTCCGGACGATGGAAAATAAGGATCAGGAGTTGCTGGCGGTCCTGGAACAGATGAACCCCGGGTTTTTTTTCGGAGACCATCACCAGGAACAGTTAAAGGAACTCCTCAAGACCCAAGAAGACCTGGCCCGTCTGCTGGGGGAGTTGGGGCGGAGCCATTCCCCGGAGACCGGAAACGCTGAAAATCGGGATGGGTTTTATAAGCGGGTATCGGCTTATCTCCAAAATCTTTCCGAGGCCGCTCAGGAAACTGCGCAGGACTTGTCTCGAATGCATCAGGGACTCCGAGCCCTGAACTCCGGACCGGGGGGGGGGCAATGGGATCAGGTGGCCGCAGCGATAGCTCCTGGCCGGCGAACCCTGGAGGAGCTTAAACAAAACCTGAAGCGGCGAGAGGAAACCTCCGGTTCAATGGGAACCAGGTCCGGTGGGGATTCGGATTCGCACGGTCCTTGGGAATCCCTGCTGGCCTTGAATGAAAAGATTACCCTTTTGGCCTTAAAGGCCTCGCTCAATGCCTTTCACAAGGGGAAAACACCAGAGGACCTGATCAAGGTGATGGAAGAAATTCGCGGTCTCAGCGGACAGGTGAATCAAATTCTTGTTCCCCTGGCGGAAGGCCGGAAAGTCCCTGCTGTTTCACCGCCGACCGAGGCCGTTGCGGCTGCCGATCAAAGCCTGAAAACGGAGAAAAATCCACCCTGGGAGTCCTCACTGCAAGAATGGAGTAACCTGTTGGCGGCTCTGGAATCGGCCTGGCCGGCCATCGATCAATGGAAAAGGGGGCTGGCGGAACAGAAAGGTCTCGGCGAAAAAATGCTGGATGACCTGACGCGGATCTTGACCCAAGGCCAGGGTTTGATGGTTCTGTTTCAGGATCAGACTTGGACGGCGGGTTCGCTCCCTCGGGCCTCCTCGACCAGTCCTTCGATTGCCCGACGGCTGCAAAAGCTGGCCGAATTTCAGGGGATCCAACTGCGGGAATTGAATCAAAACCTGCAAAACGTCTGGTCACAGATCAGGCCCCTCCGGAAGATCTTTCAGGAGTCCGGGCTGGGGGGCTTTCGGACCCTTTCGAATCAATTGGAAGAGATGAGGGAATTCATCGATTCTCAGGGTCATGAATTATTAATCCAGGGAACCAAGGGAGAACAACTGGTGAAAGAGATGGAGGGCTTGCGGGCCTTCTGGGAGAATTTGGAACGCCTCCTGCCGACCCAAGGCCGGCGGCAGATCCGCCTGCAGGAGGCGGCCGGAAAAATCGATGGTACGGCTAAAAGGATGAACCAGACCCTGGAAGAACAAAAACAACTGGTGGATGGGTTGGCCGGTCAGGCCAGGCAGGTTTATCAACAGTATGGGCCGCTGGTTCAAGCTCACCAGGAACAATCCTCCCTGGCCGCCACCCTCCTGGAGGAGTTGGCCGAACTCCATCAGCTCATCGTCCAACAACTTCCCCGAAAATGAAGAAGACCATCGGAATCAGCCTGGGACTGCTGGTCCTTTTTTCCATCCTGCTCTACTTGATCGTTAACCAGAGCGAATTCTATTCCTTTTTTTTTGACCGCCAGCGGTTAGCCCGCTTTATTAAATCTTTCGGGAGTGTCTCCCCGCTCATCTTCATTGGTCTTCAAGTTTTTCAAGTCCTTTTCGCCCCCATTCCCGGAGAGGTTACCGGGTTTCTGGGCGGGTTCATCTACGGTAACTTTTTCGGACTCCTGTATTCCACCATCGGGCTGGGCATAGGTTCCTGGCTGGCCTTTATTTTTGCCCGCTGGGTCGGCCGCCCGCTGGTCGAACGAATCATCAAACCTAAAACCATGGAGCGCTATGATTATCTGATGGCCCACAAGGGGACCTGGATCGCCTTTCTCCTTTTTTTAATTCCCGGATTTCCCAAAGATTATCTCTGTTACCTCCTGGGGCTGGGCCATATGGATTTAAAAACCTTTTTGATTATCTCCACGGCCGGGCGATTTTTGGGAACGGCTTTCTTGAGCTTCCAGGGTCATCTGGCCCGGGAAAAAAATTACCTGGCCCTGGGGATCATGATCGGGATCTCCCTTTTGCTTCTGGGGGGGGCTTTTTTCCTGCGCCCCAGGCTGGAGGCCGCTATCCGCCGGCATCGAGACCATCACCACTGGAAAGCCCTTGAGAAACACCGGCAAGAAAAGGAGGCGACCCGGCCGGAAGGAAAAGTGGAAGGAGATTTATCTTGAGAAAGCGATGCCCTTGTTTCCGGTCCATTCGATTCCGAAGAAGACTGAAGCCGGAGTGTCAGGCAAAACGCTGGTATTCCGGATAATACATGAGTGACTTGACATAGGACGCCAAATCGTCAGGTCGCGGCCCGCGCGCCAGCCCTCGCTGGTATGCCGTTTCGGCCACCTCGACGGCGATCGCTGTGGAGACGTCCCGGATCTTGGGCAAAGGAGGGTAGAGACTTCCCTGGGCCAGATCAGCGTAAGACACGTGTCGTGCCAGGGTCCGGGCGGCAACCAGGAACATTTCGTCCGTGACGTGCGCGGCAGCGGAGGCGATGACACCCAACCCCACACCTGGAAAGATGTAAACGTTATTCCCTTGAGCAGGAACAAATGTTTGGTTGTTGACCGTGACCGGATCAAAGGGGCTGCCGCTGGCAAAGATGGCGCGGCCTTTCGTCCAAGTGTAGGCGTCGTGCGCCGTGCACTCGGTTTTGGAAGTCGGATTGGAAAGGGAGAAGACGATGGGCCTTTCGTTGATCCTGGCCATGGCTTCCAGCACTGGTTGCGTGAACATGCCGGGCTTTCCTGAGACCCCGATGATAGCCGTGGGCTTGAGGGCTTCAACGCACCCGAGAAAGTCCGGGATGAACTCATAATCATGGGCATAGGAGAGTTTGCCCCCGCGCAGGTCGGTACGGGACTTCACGACCAGGCCCTTGGAATCTACAAACCAGCATCGCTCCCGGGCCTCTTCTTCGGTAAGCCCCTCATCCACCATGGCCGTAACCATCAGATTGCTGGTTCCGATTCCCGCCTCACCCGCGCCAAGAAAGAGGATCTTCTGATCTTTGAGCTTTCCTCCGGTGATGTGCGTGGCGGCATAAATCCCGGCCAGCGTTACGGAAGCCGTTCCCTGAATGTCGTCATTGAAGCAGCAAATCCGGTTCTGATATTTCTGCAAGAGGCGAAAGGCATTGTGGTTGGCAAAATCCTCAAACTGGATGAGAACGCCGGGAAACATCTCCTGCGCCGCGACAATAAACTCGTCGATCAGCTCATTATACGGCGCTCCACGTAGCCGTCGCTGTCTGAGGCCGATATAGAGCGGATCATTGAGCAGGTCTTCGTTTTCCGTGCCCACATCAATGGTCACCGGAAGACCGTGAAAGGGATGAATCCCTCCGCAGGCGGTATAGAGGGAGAGCTTCCCTGAGGGGATGCCCATGCCGTGCGCCCCGATGTCTCCCAGGCCGAGGATGCGCTCCCCATCGGTTACTACAATGATACGAATATCTTGGATGCGTGCGTGCCGTAGCAGACCAACGATGTTCCCCCGGTCGTTCGCTGTAATGAACACACCATGAGGTCTTCGCATAATATAGCTGTATTCCAGGCAGGCCTGTCCGACCGTAGGGGTGTAGACAATGGGCATCAGCTCTTCAATATTCTCCAGAATCAGTCGGTAAAACAGGGTCATGTTCCGGTCTTGAAGGCCCGCGAGAAAGATATACCGATCAAGGTTGGTGGGCTTTCTCCTCACGTTTCCGAGAACCCGGATAAGCTGACCCTCTATGGTTTGGATCCGGGGCGGCAACAGGCCACGAATGCCTAAGGCATCCCGCTCCGCTTCGCTGAAGGCCGAGCCTTTATTAAAGGCCGGATCCCGTAATACCGCAATACCAAGAGGAAGCCGAATCATAATCTCCTTTTTGGATTTCCTCCCTGAAGCAGGCGACGCTGTCGCCGGCTTCCCGGCGCTTCCGCCGGCCACCGGTATCGATGATTTAGTTCCCCTGCTGTTTTCAACCGGACGTTCCGCGACCGGTTTTACCCTATTTTTCCCGTCGCCTATTGGTTTAGACATGACATTATCCCCTTTCGAATGTTAAATAAAAGAGCTATATGACTTCTCCGGTCATCTGCTGATCAAGGGACAACCGGCAAAAAAAATCTTCGAGGCCTTGGATTGATCGACGGCCATGTTCTTTTAAAACCCCGACGAACGATCAATGGACATCGTGAATTACCCAGGCCGGCCGGTCTTACCTAAAATCACCAGCACCCATCGTTTTGCGGACAAGGGGTTTGCTAAAGGGATGGTCCTTTCCACCCCTACCTGCTGTTTTTTGAGCGATGCTTGAAGTCTTTCAATTTCTTCGCGCCAGTTCGGTCCCTTCATCAGCAGCAGGCGCTGTGCCGGACCCCAAAAAGGGTTTACCGCCCTCAGGACGGCCTCCAATTTCACTCCCCGACTGACAAAGAAGTCCCAGGATACTTCCAGCGGGAGAGACACCGGTTCTTTCCCCAGATAGACGGGAATGACGTTCATAGCGGACAATCCCAGGCGACGGAGGGCTTCCTTCAAAAAACTGACTTTTTTGGCGGTGGCCTCCGCTAAATCGACGGTCAGGCCGGGGCGGACGATCTTCAGCGGGATCCCGGGGAAACCGGCGCCGGAACCCAGGTCCAGCAGGTACCCGGTATCCGGCAAATAGGGCAAGAGGAGAAGAGAATCCAGGAAATGGTGAATGATGATTTCCCGCGGCGCCCGAAGGGCGGTCAGGTTCATTTTCTGGTTCCATTTGAGCAGCAGATCCAGGTAGGCCAGGAACTGGTTTATCTGTCCCGGGACGAGGTTCAGGTCCAGTGCCCGGGTACCGAGCTCCAGAAGAGTGCGGGCTTCCGTCGGATCGAGATTCCGGTCCAATTTTTTGTTTGGTGGTTTATTCATTGGTAAAAAAATAGCCGCTACCTACCGAGAACCCTCTCACCCCCCCCAAAAAAACGGTAAGTTATTTTTGCGTTGGATGGACCGCGAAAGGGTTACTGAAAAGTTGAACGTCGAACATCCAATGTTGGACGTTCCTTTATGTAAACAGCTTTCTGATTCACTTCCCAACACAGAACCGGCTGAAAATTTTTTCCAATACATCCTCGCTGGTCGTCTTGCCCACCAGGGATCCCAACTCGTTCAGGGCCTCCTGAACGGGAACGGCGATGAATTCCGCCGATACCTTTTGGCTCACTTCGCGGTACGCTTCAAGAAGGACCTCCCGGGTTTTCTCCAAAATGATATTCTGACGGAGGGTAGGGACCAGGGCCGGGGCGGTTTCCAGGGGATGGTCCTGGAGAAACCAGACCACCACCTGTTTTTTCAAATCCTCCAACCCTTCTCCGGTCCTGGCGGAGAGGGTCAGTCGTCGGTCGTCGGGGAAAGTCCTGAAGAGTTCCTCTTCCTTTAACCCGGCGGGCAAATCCATTTTGTTGAGGAGGATAAAATGCGGCCGGTCCTTGATCTCCTCATAAAGGTCCAGGTCTTTTCCATCAAGGGGGGAGGAACGATCCAACATAAACAGGACCAGGTGGGCCTCATTCATTTTTTGGCGGCTTCGGGCAATACCGGCCTGTTCGACTTCTTCCCGGGCCTGATGGATTCCGGCCGTATCAATCAGTCGGAAGGGTATGCCTTGGATCGTCAGGGGTTCCTCGATCGTGTCCCGGGTAGTCCCGGGAACGGCGGTAACGATAGCCCGTTCTTCCTGCAGGAGGCGGTTGAGCAGGCTGGACTTGCCCACATTCGGTTTACCCACGATGACCAGGGTAATCCCCTCCCGAAAGATTTGTCCGTCTTCGTAGGCTTGAATTAAAATTTCCAGGGGTTGTATGACCTGTTGAGCCAGTTGTTGCTTCCAGTCCTGAGGGTTGATGATTTCCAATTCCTCTTCGGGGAAATCGATAGCGGCCTCCAGTTGAGCCAGCAGAGAAAGCAGCTCGTCTTGAATGGCGACTATGGTTTTCTGGAGTTCACCTTTCAGCAGCTTGTTGGCCTGAAAAAGGGCCTGATCACTTTGGGCCCGGAGCAGTTCAATGACCCCTTCGGCCTGGGTCAGATCGATGCGGCCGTTCAGGAAGGCCCGAAGGGTAAATTCGCCGGGTTCGGCCAGACGGGCTCCCTGGCTCAAGACCAGATTCAGGATCTTTTTCAGGACCAGGGAACCGCTGTGACAGTTGATCTCCACCAGGTCTTCGCGGGTATAGGTCTTCGGAGCGGCCATGTAGCTAAGGAAAACCTCGTCCAAAGACTGGTGGGTGGCGGGGTCTAAAATCCGACCCAGGTACAGATGATGGGTTTTTATTCTGGAAACAGGCCGGTGAGGAATAAACAATTTTCGAGCGATGGACCAGGCCCGGGGACCGCTTAAACGGATAATTCCAATCCCCCCGATCCCCAAGGGTGTGGAAACGGCCGCGATGGTTTCACGATTCTCCATTAAATTAGGTGGGGAGTCAGTATTGATGGTCTCGCAAAAAGTCGCCAGGACCGTCCTGGCGACTTCTTGCGAGGTTGTCCTTTGACTATTCTTCCGGGGGAGGGGTCTCCGCCGCCGGGGGTTTTTTGTTGGTCGAGGAGATAATGATTTTCTTCATCGCCCCTTCACCCCGACTGATGGTTTTCAGGGATTTATCTTTTTCCAGGGCCACGTGAACGATCCTCCGGTCGTGGGCGTTCAAGGGGCTCATCACCACCGGTTTCCCGGTTTTTTTGGATTTTTCGGCCAGTCGTAAGGCCAGGGTGGATAAATACTTTTTCCGCCGCTCCCGGTACCCGCCGCTGTCCAGGACCAGTTTGATTTTATCCGGGGTCAGGCGGGAAAGGATCCGGCTTAAAATATATTGCAGGGCATCGATCGTTTGGCCCTGGCGGCCGATCAACAAGCCGCTCTTTTCGCCCTCCACGACAAGGGTAATGGTATTACCCTCGGTTTTCACCTTCACCTGAGCTTCCAGTTCCATCAACTCCAGGATTTTCCCGGCGATGGTCTCCATCTCCCTGGCCAGGTCGGCCTGCTCCCTCCGTTCGGGGATAGCAACGGGGCTGGATTCCTCCTCCAAAGCCGGTTCGGTCTTTTCTTCCACCAGGAGGGCTTTGATTTTCGCCTTTTTGGTGCCCACAATACCAAAAATGCCGGTGGATCCGGCCGAGAGGACCTCTATTTCCAGTTTATCCCGGGAAACCTTGAGTTCCCGGCAGGCGATTTCAATGGCCTCTTCGACCGTTTTTCCTTCAACCTCAAGCAGAGCCATAGGTACCCCCCCGTAGCCTGAATCAATTCACATACTTGTTGATATAGTATTGTTGACCTATGGATAGGACGTTATTGACCAGCCAGTACAAAACCAACCCCGCCGCAAAATTGATAAACATGAAAGTAAAGACCACCGGCAGAAAGAGCATGATTTTGGCCTGAGTCGGATCGCCTGTGGTCGGAGTCATTTTTTGTTGAATGAACATGGAGACCCCCATGAGCAGGGTCAATACCGGAATCCCTTCGCCGACATAGGGGATCGGGACCCCGATCGGCAGGCGATCCGGCGCCGCCAGGTCAGTGATCCAAAGTAAAAATGGGGCGTGCCGAAGTTCGATGGCGTACCCCAAGAGGCTGTAGAGGGCGAAAAAGACCGGTATCTGGATCACCATGGGCAGACAGCCCCCCATGGGATTAACCTTGTAGGTTTTATACAAGGCCATCATTTCCTGGTTCATTTGTTCTTTGTTGTCTTTATGTTTTTCCCGGATCTTAGCCATCTTGGGCTGCAGTTTTTGCATGTCCTTCATGGACTTGTAGCTTTTATGGGTCAAGGGCCAGAAGACGATTTTCACCAGGATGGTCAAGAGGATAATGGCCCAGCCATAATTATGGAGATACCCGTAAAAGAAATTCAGTACCCAAAGCAAGGGCTTGGAGACAATGTCAAAGAACCCGAAATTGACGGCCTTTTCCAATTGCAGGTTCAGGGGTGTCAAGATATTGAGATCCCGCGGGCCGAAATAGAGGGCATACTGAAGGGTTTTTTCCGCACCGGACGGCAGATTGATCGGGGGCAGGATAAAAGTCGACATCAACTGATCCGGGGCGGGCCGGCTGGTCTTCAGGCTGACGATCCCCTCGCTATCCACGGGCGCGAGGGCGCCCATGAAATAGGTGTCGGAGAGCGCACCCCATTCGATTTTTCCGGTCTGAACCGATTCCTTATCGAACTTGCTGATATTTTTTGATTCAAATTTGCCATTGACTAAACTCAGTTCACCTTGGAAGGCGGCGGCGGCTCTGTCGGTTTTCGGAAAACTATTTTCCAGCAAAATGGCTAAATTGTCATCCAGGGGTTTTGAAGCGCCGTTAATGACCTTCAACCCCAGGCCGATGCGGTAGGAATCATAAGAAAAGGTAAAGGTCTTGATTACGCTAATTCCTTGATCGGAGACGAAACGAAAATTCAGGATACCCTGAGGTTGCTGGGGGGTCAATTCCAGGGAGGTGCGATCGGCTTGAAAGAAGGCCTGGTTTAAGGGGGGCTGGGTTTTCTTAATCCATTCCAGTTGCAGGGGATACTGGTCGGCCTCCCGGACCTCGATCAATTCCTTGAGGGCTTTATCCCCCAACCGTTCTTTGTAGGCGGTTAATTTAAAACTTTTCAGGCTCCCTCCCCTTTCGGAAAAGACGGCCTGATACCATTTGGTTTTAACGGTGATGTCTTTAGCCGGCTTGGCGGAGGACGGGGCCGAGGACGTCGTGGGAGCGTCCGCGGCGGCCGTTACGGGAGGGGCAACGGCCTGGGATTCAGCGATCGGCGTGCTGGACGGCTGTCCGGGTTTGGAAGTTGGCGGTTTAACCGGTTCTTTGGGTCCGAGAAAAAAAGAGTAGAGGACAAAAACCGCCACAGACAGGGCAAAGGCCAAGATAACTTTTTTATCCATCATAATGTCGATCGGCTCCGGGTCAATGTCGAATTACCGGCCCTTAACGGATGGGGTCAAACCCACCAGGTGAGAAAGGGTGGCAGCGCCCTATCCTTTTCAAGGACAGGGCTATCCCCCGGCAGAGACCATAGGTTTGAATGGCCTGGATAGCATATTCCGAACAGGTGGGATAAAAACGGCAGGAGGAGGGGAACAAGGGAGAAATTACCCACTGATACCCTCGGATCCCTATTATAAAAAAGCTCCTAATGAGGCCGTACCCTAACCTGATCAAACCAATAGGGGGGTCAACTCTTCGACAACCTGATGGTATGTTAATGGGCTCGATCCTTTTAAGGCGATAATGATGATGTCCCGGGAAGGCGGGAGACGGCCTTTATTCCGGCGAAAAAATTCCCGCAACCGCCGTTTGATCCGGTTGCGTTCGACGGCCCCTCCCCGTTCTTTTCCTACGGACAATCCCAACCGGGGGCGTTCCCAGGTGTTCGGTTTAATTACGACTAAAAAGTGGGCCAGGCGCAGTTTTTGGGTTTGCGGCGATCGTTGCACAAAATCGCGATGTTTTCGGACCCGATCTTCCGGTCGAAAGGTTTGGGCTACCGCAACCTCCAATACTGAATCCCTCGCAATGGAAAGCGGCTGTTAGACCGCTAATCGTTTTCGTCCCTTGGCCCGGCGACGGTTAATGACGTTCCTCCCGGCCCGGGTACTCATGCGTACCAGGAAACCGTGGGTCCGGGCGCGTTTAATATTGCTGGGCTGAAATGTTCTTTTCATGGAAAAACCGCTCCTTAATAAGGTTAAACTTAATTTAAACCACAGGGAAGGTTTTCTGTCAAGCCTTATTTAATTCTCGCTTCGCCCTTTTGGGTGGGTGGCGACAAATATAGTAGATCACCCGAACCCAAGCCTCGGTGGCCCTACCAGATAATGGGGGTATTCACCCAAAAGGGCGAAGCGGGAATTAAATGAAGGAAGGTTGGACCGAAAAAGGGCCGGGAGCGGGGCGCCGGGGAAAAAAGAGGGAACGAGGCCTGTCCCCGTTCCCTCCAGTCACAGCATAGAATGAATTGGATTATGGGTATCTGAAAACTATTTCCACAAGGAAATGACGATAGGGACAATCAACAAGGCCACGATGTTCATAACCTTGATCATCGGGTTGATGGCCGGGCCGGCGGTATCCTTATAGGGGTCGCCGACGGTATCGCCGGTGACCGACGCCTTATGCCCCTCACTGCCCTTTTTATGCACGACGCCTTTATCGTCCGTGACGCCGTCTTCAAAGGATTTTTTGGCGTTGTCCCAGGCGCCGCCGCCGGAGGTCATGGCGATAGCCTGGAAGAGGCCGGTCAGGATACAGCCGATCAGAAGACCGCCGAGGGCCTTCGGCCCAAGGAACACGCCGACCAGGATAGGGGCCACGATCGGGAGAAGGGCCGGCACCATCATCTCCTTGATGGCCGACTTGGTGACGATGTCCACGCACTTGCCGTACTCCGGTTTGGCGGTGCCTTCCATGATGCCCTTGATTTCCCGGAACTGCCGGCGGACCTCTTCAACGACGCCGCCCGCCGCCCGGCCGACCGCCAGCATCAACCGGCTGCCGTAGTAGTAGGGAATCAGCCCGCCGATAAAGAGGCCGGCAATGACCATGGGATCGGAAAGATCGAATTTAACTTCGCTCATCCCCTTGGCGAGTTCCCGGGCATATTCGGCAAAAAGCACCAATGCGGCCAGAGCGGCGGAACCGATGGCATAGCCTTTGGTGACCGCCTTGGTGGTATTGCCGACCGCATCGAGCGGATCGGTAATCGCCCGCACTTCCGGAGGAAGCTCGGCCATTTCGGCGATGCCGCCGGCGTTGTCCGTGATCGGTCCATAGGAGTCGATGGCCACCACGATGCCGGTCATGGAGAGCATCGAAACCGCGGAAAGGGCGATGGCGAAGAGCCCGCTGCTCACGCCGCCCTCATTGCCGCTGAATCCCCCCCCGAGGGCATACGAACCAAGAATGGCGCCCACGATAACCAGCGCCGGCAATGCCGTCGCTTCCATACTCATGGCCAGGCCGGCGATCACATTGGTGCCGTGGCCGGTCAGACTGGCTTTGGCGATGGTCTTTACCGGCCGGAACTGATTGGCGGTATAGTACTCCGTAATCACGACGATGAGGCCGGTCAGGACCAGGCCGATTAAGGCCGTACCGAAGATGCTCGCGGGGGTGAAGCCGCCGGTCTTGTCGCCGAGGCCTCCCATGAACCAGACCGTTACCGCATAAAAGGCGATGGCTGCGAGCACACCCGAGACGGCCAGGCCCTTATACAGCGCGCCCATAATGTACTGCTTGGCGCCGAGCTTCACGAAGTAGGTGCCGATGATCGAGGCAATAATCGAAACACCGCCCAGGAGCAGCGGGAATTCGACCCAGGGGCTATCGGCGCCGAAAACCGACTTGGCCAGCAGCATGGCGGCTACCAGCGTTACCGTATAGGTTTCATACAAGTCGGCTGCCATTCCGGCGCAGTCGCCCACGTTGTCGCCCACGTTGTCGGCGATAACCGCCGGGTTGCGAGGGTCGTCTTCCGGGATGCCGGCTTCCACCTTACCGACCAGGTCGGCGCCCACGTCGGCCGCCTTGGTGTAGATACCGCCGGCGATCCGGGCGAAGACGCTCATCAGGGAGCAGCCGAAGCCGAGGCCGATAAGGGCCCGGAAGGCCTCCTCTCCGGCATAAGCCCGGGCAATGGCGAAATACCCCGCCAACCCGATGATGCCCAGACCCACCACCATGATGCCCGTGACCGAACCGCCCTTGAATGACAGGGTCAGCGCGGCCTGGATCCCCTTGGTGGCCGCCTGGGTCGTCCGGACGTTGGCCCGGACCGTCACCCACATGCCGACAAAGCCGGCAAAGGCCGAGCCGGCCGTCCCGATAATGAAGCCGAGGGCCGTCCAGGGGCCGAGGGCCGGGACCACGGCAATGATGATCAGCAGAATCACGGCCACTATGGCCACGGTCTTGTATTCACGGGCCAGAAAGGCGTAAGCGCCTTCTTTGACCGCGTTCGAGATATCCTGCATACGTGTGGACCCGGCGTCTTGCTTGGACACCCAGGCCGCGGTCACGAGGGCGTACACCACCCCGGCGGCGCCGCAGATAAGCGCAAATACGATAATGTCCATAAACGTTCTCTCCTCTCCTCCTTAAGGTTGAAAATACTAGAAAATCAGTGGCGTTACGTGAATCCCGGCGCGGTTCCCGGCCCCACCTCCTTTTTACGCAATTTAGGATAATCCCTTTGTTTTAGTACTGCCCAATTTTAAAAAATGGAAGGTGTTTGATGACTTGTGAATATTTTTACAGAGTCCAACCGCTTCTATCATACCGCCTAATTGATGTCAAGAATTTTTAGGATTTTCTATGGCCTTGAAAAGTATGGGATTCCCCCCATTTTTCCCTTGACAGAGAGGAAGGGCAGAGCATAGAAGTAAAGACTTGAAAGACATTTCATTTTTATTAAACGAGAGAGGGTTTCCATGGAAAAAGAAGACGGAGAAATCGCCCGAATGCAACTGAACCCCACCGACTACCTCTTGTTTTCGGTGAAGGAGTATAAGGGCAAGAGCTATATAGACCTTCGCAAGTACGTGGTTTCCGACACCTATACCGGCTTCACCAAACAAGGAGTCCGTTTCATTTCCGATCTGTTCCCCGAATTTGAAGCCCATCTCGAACAGGTCAAAAAAACCCTCCCCAAAAAGGATTAAACCGCCGACCGGATCCGGTCAAGAAATCGCTTGACAGGCCTATGGTTCCCTGATAACCGTATTTTAATTTTAATTATATTATAATCACATCGTAGTTACGGAGTACCCCTTAGCCAGCGGCGGGCATCGGTGGAGCTAATACTATTTTAAGGAGGGCGTTATGAAGTACTGGGACGAAAAGTTCGAGACCATGTCGGTGGAAGCCATGCAGGATTTCCAGCTCAATCAGTTGAAGAAAACGGTCCAATGGGTTTATGAGAAAATCCCTTTTTATAAAAACAAGCTGGAGGACCTGGGGGTAAAACCTGCGGATATCAAATCATTGACTGACTTGGCCAAACTGCCCTTCACCGTCAAAAACGACCTGCGGGACAATTATCCTTTTGGCCTCTGTGCCATTCCCGTCCAAGATCTGGTCCGGGTCCACGCCTCCTCCGGCACCACCGGCAAACCCATCACCGGTCCTTATACGGCGGACGATCTGGAACAGTGGACCGATTGCATGGCCCGAAACATGACGGCGGCCGGGGTACGGTCCAATGACATCATTCAGAACGCCTACGGGTATGGATTGTTCACCGGCGGACTCGGCTTCCACCAGGGAGCCACCAAAATCGGGGCCACGGTAGTCCCCACCTCTTCCGGCCAGACGGAACGGCAGATTACCATCATGCAGGATTTTCGAAGCACCGTTCTCTTCTCCACCCCCTCCTATGCCCTGACGATTGCCGAAAAGGCCGCTCAGATGGGTGTGGATATGAAATCCCTGCCTCTCCGGGTAGGGGTCTTCGGGGCCGAGCCCTGGACCCAGGAGATGCGCAAGGAAATCGAGGAACGGATGGGCATCAAGGCCCATGAGGCTTATGGACTGACCGAATTGGGGGGGCCGGGGGTGGCCTTCGACTGCGAAGCTCAGGACGGCTACCTGCACGTCAATGAAGACCATATCCTGATTGAAATTATCGATCCCGTCACCGGGGAAGTTCTGCCCCTGGGTCAAAAAGGGGAATTGGTTTTTACCGCCATCCAGCGCCAGGCCATGCCGCTCTTACGCTACCGCACCCGGGATATCACCTCTATCAAACGGGAAAAATGCGCCTGCGGCCGCACTTTGGTAAAAATGGAAAAGGTCTACGGGCGCAGCGACGATATGCTGATCATCAGCGGGGTCAATATTTTCCCTTCCCAGATCGAAAGCCTGCTGTTGGACCAGAAAGAGGTGGAGCCCCAGTACGTCATTATCGTGAAGAAGAGGGGCTATCTGGACACCCTGGAGGTGCATGTGGAGGCCAAACCGGCGATCTACGAAGCCGGTGCGGAAACGATTAAAGGAGCCGAGCAAAAAATAGAGAATCATATAAAAGGGATGATCGGTATCGGCATCCGGGTACGATTGGTGGCCCCGGGGACCATCACCCGCAGCGAAGGCAAGGCCAAGAGGGTCATCGACGAACGCCAGAAGTAAGTAAGAATTATTCCAGTTATATTTTTAGCGGTTACAGCCCCCTCATCCTTATCTCTCCTCCCGATCGGGGGAGAGGAAGGGTGAGGGGGCTTTGATTTATGACGGCTTCGACAGAATCCGTCATTTTTAATTGACACCTAAAAACCCTTTGGGTAAGTTGAGAAAATTCCTGAACAGGGGGCGCATCCATGAAGATTCACGAATACCAGGCCAAGGCCCTTTTTGCCCAGTACGGGATTCCCATTCCCAAGGGACAGGCGGTGTTTTCCTCCCCGGAAGCCCTGGAGGCCGCTCAGGCCTTGGGGGCGCCTCCTTATGTGGTTAAGGCCCAGATTCACGCCGGGGGCCGGGGAAAGGGTGGCGGGGTCAAGGTGGCCCAGACCTTGGATGAATTCCGAAGCCGGGTCAGCGAAATATTGGGCATGACCCTGGTTACCCATCAGACCGGCCCGGAAGGTAAACAAGTGCTCAAAGTGCTGATCGAAGAGGGGGTGCCGATCGCCCAGGAATTGTACCTGGGGATCGTCGTGGACCGGGCCAGGGCCTGTCCGGCGATCATGGCCAGCCGGTCAGGGGGCATGGATATTGAGGAGGTGGCCGAAAAGACGCCCCACCTGATCCACCGGGAGTGGATCGATCCGGCCGTCGGCTTCCAGGCCTTCCAGGCCCGGAATATTATTTACAGCCTGGGATTGCCCGCCGGGTCGGTTAAATCCGGGATAGCCCTGATTACCAACTTAGTAAAGCTCTTTGAACAACTCGATTGTTCCCTGGTGGAGATCAACCCCCTGGTGGTCACCCGGGACGACCGACTGATGGCCCTGGACGGCAAGGTGAATTTTGACGACAACGCCCTTTTCCGCCATAAGGAATTGCTGGAGCTGATGGATCCCAGTGAACAGGACCCCCTGGAGCTGGAGGCGAATAAATACAATCTGAATTATATCCGTCTGAATGGCAACATCGGGGTGATGGTCAATGGCGCCGGCCTGGCCATGGCTACCATGGACTTAATCAAGCTCTACGGCGGGGAGCCCGCCAATTTCCTGGACGTGGGCGGAGGGGCCAGCGCGGAGACGATCGCCAACGGCTTCCGGATCATCCTTTCCGATGAACGGGTCAAGGCCGTGCTGGTCAACATATTTGGGGGCATCCTCCGGTGCGATGTCCTGGCCGAGGGGCTGATCGAAGCAGCCCGGAAGGTGGTCCTTCGGGTACCCCTGATTATCCGCCTGGAGGGGACCAATGTGGACCGGGGTCGGGAGCTGTTGAATCAATCCGGGCTGGATTTTATTGTTTCCCCTACCATGGCCGAGGCCGCGAAAAAGGTCGGCCAACTGGTCCAACGGAATTGATGAGGAGGCTGCCGTGAGCATTTTGGTCGACAAGAAAAGCCGGGTTGTGGTTCAAGGGGTCACCGGAAAGGAAGGGAGCTTCCACACCAGACAAATGCTGGAATACGGCACCCAAGTGGTGGCCGGGGTGACGCCGGGCAAGGCCGGCCAAAAACTGGAAGGGGTGCCGGTTTACCATACGGTGGCGGACGCGGTGGCTGAACAGGGGGCCAACGTTTCCATCATCTTCGTGCCTCCCGCTTTTGCTCCCGATACCATTATGGAGGCCGCGGCCGCGGGGATCGGGGTTATTGCCTGTATCACCGAAGGGTTGCCCACCCTGGATATGGTCCGGGTGAAGCATTATTTGAAAGGCCGCTCGTCGGTCCTGATCGGGCCCAACTGCCCGGGGATCATCACCCCCGGGGCCTGCAAGCTGGGGATCATGCCGGGGTATATCTTTCAGCCGGGATCTGTCGGCGTCATCTCCCGCAGCGGCACCCTGACCTACGAGGTGGTGGATCAGATCAGCAAACAGGGTCTGGGCCAGTCCACCTGCCTGGGGATCGGCGGAGACCCGATTATCGGGTTGAACTTTATCGATCTATTAAAGTTGTTTGCCGAGGATGGTCAGACCAGTGGGGTGGTCCTGATCGGCGAGATCGGCGGGACCGCCGAAGAAGAGGCCGCCGCTTTCATTAAGGAGCATTTTCCCAAACCGGTGGTGACCTTCATTGCCGGCCAGACGGCCCCTCCCGGACGCCGCATGGGCCACGCCGGAGCCATCATCTCCGGGAAATCAGGAACCGCCCAGGAAAAAATGGCCGTGCTGAAGGCTGCCGGCATCCGGGTGGTGGTGGACCTGACCAAAGTGGGAGAGGCCGTCAAGGAGTTGATGGGGTAAAAAAATCAATATCCACCGCAAAGGCGCAAAGGACGCAAAGATTGAAGAAATTTTATCTTGCTCCGCCGTGGCGGAGCAAAAAATCTCCTTTGCGTCCTTAGCGTCTTTGCGGTGAATAGTCTTTTCCGGATTTTCTAGCCGTATGAAACTACTGCTGCACACCTGCTGCGCCCCCTGCACCATCTACCCGCTGAAGGTTCTGCGGGAACAGAACCACCAGGTCGCCGGGTTTTTCTACAATCCCAACATCCATCCCTACCGCGAATTTATCAGGCGAAAAGCCACGCTGGAGGAGTACGCCCAAAAAGCGGACCTGAAAGTTCATTTTGATCCGAGCTACGACCTCGAGGAATTTCTATCCCAAACCCGTCCCTGGGGGCCGGACCGCTGTCGGGTCTGCTACCGGATGCGGCTCACGGCTGCCGCGCAGGAAGCCCGAGCGCAATCCTTCGAGGCCTTCACCACCACCCTGCTTTACAGCCGCTACCAAAAACATGACTGGATCCGGGAAGTGGGGGAGGAAATCAGCAACCGCTATGAGATCCCCTTTTATTACCAGGATTTTCGGAGCGGCTGGAACGAGGGGGTCAAGGAGTCCAAGGCCCTGGGCCTCTACCGGCAGCCCTACTGCGGCTGCGTCTTTAGCGAAAAAGAACGGTTTCTTCCTGGGAGTTAACGTTCGATTGAATTGATTTAGGAGGAGGGAATATTGATCAGATAGAAGAGGTGCTCGATAAATAAGAAGGATCGATCATTCGGCGTTGATTAGGGAAGGTGAAACGGGATCTGAATTAAGAACACCATAAGAAAAGTCACAATAGTAGTTCCAGTATTTATAACCAGTTGCCAGGTATCACTGAATTTGAAGATGGGGCCCGTAATTATCCAAATAATGATTGAGGGGAACCTTGAGGGACGCCGGATGAATTCCGTAGCTTTTACAATTTCATCAGTGCGGGAGAGGTATAATGAGGGGTATAAATAAAAAAGGTGAAACCGGATAACCCGATTTCACCCCTTTTTATCGGGCAGTAAGATAAGAAGATTATTTCTTTTCTTCTTTCATCTCGTCTTTCTTTTCTTGCACCTTCTTTACCGCTGCTTTCTTGGCTTTCTTTACCTTCTTCTTGGCCTTTACGGCGGTCTTATCAACCTTTTCGACAGCCTTTTCTTCAGCCTTTTGAACCTTTTCGGCAGCCGGTACTGCAGTCATGTCCACCTTTTCGGCAGCCTTTGTCCCAGCCTTTTCAACTTTTTGCGCGGCCTTTTTTTCGGCAGGAGTAGCCTTTTCATCAGCGGCAAAAGCCATAGAAACAGACAGGGCAAATACCAAAGCCATAGTCCAAACGATGATCTTTTTCATTTAAATTCACCTCCCTACTTATAATTTCTATAAAAAGACTTTCAAATCTTTCTCTACATAATGTAGAGATATAGATCTTATGTAAGCATTTATCATGCCAAAAAATTTTTATATGCAATTTCAATTAGTTATATATTTAATGGCTTTTATCAGGCCCCCCATTTTCCAAAATTCATAATTTAAAGAGCCCTGTCCCCTAAAAGGCTTCCAATTTCTGGAAAGTGTTTAAAGGCCTCTTCGGCCACCAAAGCGGCATTTTCCGCTCCGAATCCTGGCTTTTCCCCTTGACGGCCTCCGGCGGGGCGATTTCTCTTGCTCCACCCGGTTCTTTTTGTATAATAGCTGTGCTAGCACTATCCAGGGTGGTGGAGTCCACCCGGTAACTGCCGTTTATGGCCAATGACTCCTGTCACTATGTGGCAGGAGTTTTCTTGTTTAGGGGCTCTTTATTTTCCTTAAAAGGTGTGGAGGCGATCCATGGCGGAAAGTTTTGCTTTGATTATTGGATTGGGATTGCTGGCGGATTTCCTGTTTCGCCGTCTGAACCTTCCGGGCTTGGTCGGCATGCTGCTGGCCGGCGTGCTGGTGGGGCCTTATGTCCTCAACTGGCTCTCTCCGAATATGCTCCGGGTTTCCGGGGATTTTCGATCCATGGCCCTGATCGTGATCCTGCTCCGGGCCGGGTTCGAACTCCGCCGGGACACCCTCAACCGGGTGGGCGCGGCGGCCCTGACCATGAGTTGCGTCCCGGCCCTGTTCGAGATCGGCGGGGTGATTCTGCTGGCTCCCCCGCTGCTGGGCCTCTCGATCCTGGAGGCGGCCCTGCTGGGTTGTATTCTCGGGGCCGTTTCCCCGGCCGTCGTCGTTCCCCTGATGATTGACTTCATGGAAAGAGGCAAAGGAGAGGACAAAGGGATCCCGACCCTGCTCTTGGCCGCCTCCTCCATTGACGACGTCTTTGTCATCGTGATTTTTACCATCCTGCTGGGCATGTCCGGCGGCGGCTCGGCCCACTGGTGGTGGCAGTTGGGGAATATCCCCGTATCCATCATCCTGGGAATCCTGGCCGGTCTCATCCTGGGCTATTTCCTTTACCGCCTGTTCCGCCGTTATGATCTCCGGCCGCCGCGTCGGACCATCATCGTTTTGGGCACGGCCATCGGCATCGTCTGGCTGGAAAAGGTCCTGCATGGCTTGGTGCCGTTGTCGGGCCTGCTGGCGGTCATGGCCATCGGGTTCATTATCCTGGAAAAGGAAGAGGCCATCGCCCATCTGATTTCCCGGAAGCTCAAGAACCTCTGGGTGGTGGCCGAACTGCTGCTCTTTGTGTTGGTGGGGGCCCAGGTCAATATCCAGGTGGCCTGGAAGGCGGGGTTGGCCGGCACCCTGGTCATCGGGGGCGCCTTGGTCTTTCGCAGCCTGGGCGTCTATCTTTCCCTGCTGGCTACTGACCTGACCCGGGCGGAAAAGCTGTTTGCCGTAGTGGCCTATGTCCCCAAGGCCACGGTCCAGGCGGCCATCGGGGCTATTCCCCTGATGGCCGGCGTTCCCGGCGGCGAAGTGATCCTGGCGGTGGCCGTGCTCTCCATTGTAATCACTGCCCCTTTGGGGGCCATGGGGATCAAGTGGCTGGGGGAACGGATTTTGGCGGAAGGGAAGCGTCCGGCCTTTCGGTTTCGCGACATCCGGGAACGGTTGGGGCTGCCGCACGTGGGGGAGCGGATCCGTTTTAAGGAGAACGGTTCCTTGTGGAAAGTGATCGAAGAGAAAGAGATCTGGCAGGAGCGCGCCTCCTCCCAGGAGCAGACGATCCCGACCATCGATTTGCGTTTGTGGCTTCTGGGGGAGGGACGGGCGCCGGGCACAGGCCCCACGCGATCGTTGCGGTTTACACCCGAAGACGCCCCTTTCGATTGGAAATGGGAAATAGTGTACGATTAAAGCGGATAAGACCCCGCCGGAGGCGTGAGTTCTTTTGAAAAATCGGCATTTCAGCGATTTTTCAAAAAATCAATTTATCTTTCTCTGTATCCTCTGCGAACTCGAGCGCAGCGGGCGAGAGATAAAAAGAACACCCCAGGTAAACACTTTTATGGGACGGTTATTAACGGTCTGGGTTCACGGTGGCGGATCGGCCAGTGCGGGAAAAAGGACCTTTTCTCTCCGGGCAGATAATCCGCGCAGAGGAAGCGTCTGCAGATGTCCGGCCGATCTTCATAAATGGAACACCGGCCATTCAAAAGGAATTCACAGCCGTTTTCGATGATCAGCTTGCAACGGCCGGATAGGGAAAATGAAAGGCGGGTGGCGCCCAGTTCCCTCAGTTTGTTGTATTCAGTCCAGGTAATGTTTACGGCGGGAAACGAGCGGCAGCATTCGGCGTTGCATTCTCGGCAGCGCTCCAGATTGCCGATGGGGTGATCCAACACTACGACGCGCCGTCTCACCCGGTGGCGTGTGAAGGGGATCTGAAAAATGAAATTTTTCTCGTTAGAGTTGACCTCTATTTTAGGAAAAGGATTTCAGGGATGTCAAGGAAAAAAATGGGCGGACTACATAATTTGTCTGGGAAAACGACGCCCAGACGGAGTAAAACCTTAAGGCGTCGTTGCCCGAAGAAAGGCGGCAGACGTTCCACACCTGAAATACCCAGCCCTTTTCTTTCGACCGTGTTTTAAAAGGTCATAACTTTATCGGCCTCCATGGCCAGGGTATAGAGATCATCCATCCAGGCAATGGGGCAAGTGCTCGATCCCACCAGACCGTGGGATTTCAGGCAGACTCCTCAGACATAGAAATCGCCCTCAAATTTTTCCATCTGGGCCATGACGTTGAATTGTTCGTTGCCGCTTTTCTCGAACAGTACCCCCTTCCCCAGCATAAAAACACTCACCTCATCGCCCTTTTCAACGCCCACATTGGCCAATCGCATGGCGTTGAAAATGGTTTCGCCGTCGTCGGTCGAAATAATGAACAAGACTTTCACGAAATTTCCTCCTCTGAATTTTAGACGCTTCGCCCTTTTAGGTGGGAACCCCCCAGATCTGGCACGGCCGTCGGGTCTCGGCAAAAGAGTTTTCCAAAGGTACTCCGGACTCCGCATCGGGGCCTAACTTACAAATTTTACTTAAAGCAGCCCCAAACGCTGATTAGGCGGCATACCGAAAGGCCGTTTCCGTCGACCTTCGGATTTCCTCGGGAGTAAAGGGTTTGGCCAGGTAATCGACGGCCCCCAGACGCGCGGTTTCCTTGGCCGTTTCAATGGTGGCGTACCCGGTAATTATGATCACCCGACTGTCTGGGCTTTTTTGGCGGATAGCCCCTAAAAGCTCCAGGCCGTTTACCCCCGGGATTTTCAGGTCGAGCAGGATCACTGGATAGGATCCTCCTTCGATCTGTTTCAGCGCTTCCTGTTTGGTCAAGGCCTGATCCACGGCATATCCATTTTTCCGGAGAATTTTTCGGATATTGTTGTTGACCGCGGGTTCATCATCGATCACCAGTATGGTTTTGGAGGCCGGCGTTTTTGGAACCTCGGGCAGGTCGGCTTCCGCCTGCCCGGGCGAGGTCAGCCGCCTTTTCAATTCTTCATAAGGAATGAACGACATTCCATCGCGGTTCAGGTAGGTGACATATTCCGGTCCGGTAACCGAAACCACTTCCCGGTAGTTGAAGGGGATGTCGATCCCAATGAGTTCTCGGGCCTCGAAGGCCTTCCCTTCCCCGGACGCCCTTTTTCTCCTGGGCCTTTTTCTTGGGGCACTCGCCGCTTTTCCTCCCGACTTTGCAGGTGGCGTCGATTTTTTTGAACAGGTCACAGAAGATATTCCCCACCGAGCAATAGCTCTCCAGCGTTTCCGGGACCGGTTGTTCGACTATCGGCCGATCCGAAGGGCCGAGCGCCCGGGCATACGATTCGCCGACGGCCTCCTCGACCTCCGCCCGATCAAAGGGCATATCCACATCGATAATCGATCGTGCCGGAAGGGGTCTAGTTCCCTTCGCAGCCAGGGCCTGCCTTTCCGCATCCGGAAACGACGCTACCACCAGCTTTTCTTCCAGGGCCAGTTCGACCATCTCTCGCAATTCGGCCGGGGTAAACGGCTTGGGGAGGTAATCGAGGGCGCCCAACCGAATGGCTTTGGCCGCCGTATCCGTGGAGGCATAACCGGTAATCATGACGGCTTTGGTCAGCGGCCATTGATTTTTGACGAGCTTGAGGAGCTCCAGCCCATTCATTCCCGGCATGACGATGTCGGAAATCAGCAAAGAAAACGATTGCTCGGCCATTTTTTTCAGGGCTTCCTCCGCGCTCGCGGCCTGAACGACCTCGTAATCTTGATTCTCCAGAATCTTGACGACATTTTGACAGATAGGCTGTTCGTCATCGACAATCATAATCCTCGCGGTTCTCTTCATGGCCACTCCCTTCATCTTAAAAGTTTCCGTCAATTGGCTTCAACAATGAAACTTATAATCAAAATATGTGCCAATGGCCACTTGAAAAAAACTAATTGAAATCATTATATATTTTTTAGCTCAAGGGGGCGCGGCCCAGTCGAATAGTATAAAATAAATATACAGTGTATTCTTTTTTCTCAGGCTTCATTTTTATCCTCCCGGTGGGTTCCCGGCAACCTGAGGTCATGTTTCTTCATGAGTCCCTGGAAGTTGGTCCGCTGCAACCCGACCTGCCTGGCCGCCCGGGTTACGTTCCAGTCGTTTCTGCTGAGCGCGTTCAAAACGAATTCCCTCTCCATACGGTTCACGGCCTTTTTTCGAATGTCTTTTTTGCAACGCTTGAAATCCTCATTGGTGGCCGGGACCGATTCGGCCGTCGCCTCCCGGTCCTCGCCGGCGCTCAAAAGGGGCAAATCCTTGATGGTGATCAGGTTGCCTTCACAAGAGATGACGGCCCGCTCGACGACGTTGCGCAGTTGTCTGATATTCCCCGGCCATTCAAAGGCGGTCAAGCGTTTCAAGGCATCCGCACTGAATCCGGTGATCCGGCGGCCCATGGTCTGGTTGAATTGGGCCAGAAAATGATAGGCGATGGGCGGAATATCCAGGGCCCTGTCCCGTAAGGGAGGGATCATGATCGGAACCACATAAATGCGATAATAAAAATCTTCCCGAAAGGAGCCTACCGCCACCCGTTCCTCTAAATTTTGATTGGTGGCCAGAATCAGCCGGATGTTCACCTTGACCGTCTTGACAGCGCCGACGGGTAAGAATTCCCTCGTCTCCAGGACCCGCAGCAGCTTGCTTTGAATTTCCAGGCTGATATTTCCGATCTCATCGAGAAATACGGTTCCCCCCTGGGCCAGCTTGAAAATGCCCTCCTTGTCCTTATGGGCTCCGGTGAAAGCCCCCCGGGTATGTCCAAACAGCTCGCTTTCCAAGAGGCTGCTCGACAGGGTTCCGCAATCGATTGCAAAGAAGGGGCCGTCCTTCTGCCGGCTGTTGGCGTAAATGGCCCGGGCCACCAGCTCCTTTCCGGTTCCGCTTTCCCCATAGATCAAGACGGTGGAGTCCGTGGGCGCCACCTTCTCAATCATCCGGATGACCTGTTTGATTTTCGGACTGGTTCCGATAAGCTGGTGGACCGTGGCCTGCGGCGTCCGCTTCAAGTCCATCCATTCCCTGTTTTTTTCGAGCCGTGTTTTTTCTTCCAGGGCCTGAAGCACCGCGGCGCGGAACTCTTCCGGGGTAAAGGGCTTGGGCAGATAGTCCAGGGCGCCCAGTTTCATGACCTCCACGGCCGAAGAAATGCTGGCATATCCGGTCATGACGATCACCATGGTTTGCGGATAGGCCTCCTTGATCCGCCGAAGGACCTCCATGCCCCCTAGAGCCTGCATCTTCAAGTCCGTGACCACCACGTCGAACGGTTTTTCAGCCATCAGCCGCAACCCGTCGAAGCCACTGAGCGCGCAGGCCGCCTCACAGTTCAATTTGGATAATATCTTTAGGCCATTACGGCAAATGGTCGGCTCATCGTCGATAATCAGAATGCGGGGTGGGGGAACGGCGGGCATCTCATGGTTCCTTTTCGAGCGGCAATCGAATCGTAAAGCAGGTCCCCTGCCCCAGGGTGCTTTCCACCTGAATGGTGCCGCCGTGGTGTTCGATAATACCATGGGTTACGGCCAGCCCCAGACCGGTCCCGCCCTTGGTGGTTGTAAAGAAAGGGTCGAAAATCTTGTTCATATTTTCAGACGGGATGCCCCTTCCGGTGTCGGACACCGCAATTTCAAGGGTGTCCGCTCCGGCGTCCCCTCGGGTGGTCAGCGTGATCTGCCCACCGGCTTCCGTGGCTTCTATGGCATTCAGCGTCAAGTTAATCAGACACTGCTGAATCTGGTCCTTGTCCACATTGATTTGGGGCAAGTCCTGGGCCAGACCAAGGTTGATCGTGATGTCCTGAAAGGTCGCCTGCTTTTTGGTCAGCATAAAGCTGTCCTTGACGATTTCATTCAGGTCATTCGACCGTTTGGACGGCATGGTCTGCCGGGCAAAATTCAGGAGACTGGCCACAATACGCCGGCAGCGGAGCGCCTCGTCGGAAATGGTCTTCATGTCCTGATAGAGGGGATTATCCGAGTCCATTTCCTCCTGAATCAGCATCGCCGAGGTTAAAATCGTGGTCAGGGGATTGTTGATTTCGTGGGCCACCCCGGCGGAGAGGCGACCGATGGAGGCCAGCTTTTCCTGTTGCATCATGGCTTTCTGAAAATTGATATCCTTGGTGATTTCTCGGGAAATATGGATCACCCGAACCAGTTTTTCATTTTCAAAAAGCGGATAACAGGAAACGGCATAATAGCGAGGCTTGTTTTCCTCGTCCTGAAGGGTATAAGTGACCTGGGACGGTTTCCGGGTTTCGAGGGCCATGGCCAACGGGCAAGGGGTGTCCTTTTCGGTGCAGGGGCTTTCTCTGAAGCGCGTAACGGTATAACAAGGTTGGCCGACGGCCTGATCCCGCCGGATGTTAAAACTATTCAGCAGGCTTTCGTTGGCATCCAAAATCCGGTAATCCGGTCCAATGACCATGACATTTTCATGGATGAATTCATTGGTAATCACATCATACTTGGCCATGGTTTCCCTGAGCTTCTGGTTGGTTTCCTCCTGTATGGCGTAGGCGCGCGCAATTTCCCAGAGAAACACCGCGGAAGAATGGCCGATGAGACGGACGGACGATCTTTTTTGGGTCAGGATATCGTTGAAAATATCCATATCGCCCGTCAGTTCCATGATCAAATCCAGGTCATCTCTATTGAAAAAGTCGTGATAATCGTTGGTCACATAGAGGCCTATTTCCTGGGCTTTAACGAGGCCGGGGGCCTCGTCTTGAATATCGGCCACCGCCACGATTTTGGGTGTTATTTCCTGGAACGGTAGGTTTCGACCAACTCGATCAATTTCAGGCAGCGCGTTCCTCCCCCGACCACGGCAATGTTCATGGTGCCTCTCCCCGGTTGCAGGCTTTATGAAAATTCAACCTGTCGAAATTTCTTTTCGCTTAAAAAGAGCCAGGTAGTTGAACGGGCCAAGGTCCAACACCCGGAGGAGGCTGAAAGAATGGGGCTGAAGCCGTTCTTCCACCTCTTCCGGAGCGATCCGAATTCGGATCGGCGGCCCGGGTGGCCCCTCGATCTTTTTGAACTCGATGACGGCCAAGGTCCCCCGTGGTTTTAAAACGCGCCCGATCTCTCTTAGGGCGCCCGTTTCCGTCCGGTCTTGAATAAGATCGTGTAAGACCGTAGCCAGCAGGCAGACATCAACGGATTGATCTTCCAGCGGGATCTGTCGGCTGACATCGACTACCTGGGCGACAATAGGAGTTCCTCTTTTGTAGTGGATATCCTTTTGTAGCGCTTCGATTCCTTCCTCCCAAAGGTCGAAGGCATAAATCCGGCCCGCCGGCCCGACATATTGTGCGGCCGCCAGCGAGTAAGCCCCGCGGCCGCAGGCGGCATCAAGAAAAAGGGTATCTTCCTGGAGGCCCAAGGCAGAGAAAAATAGTTCGGGGTCGATCAGATCGAAACTGCTATTACCGGCCCCCAGGGGCTTTTTATCCATCGCCGGCTCCTTATGAAATTGTTATCAGGCTCGCTTTGATCGTTCCAGCTTCATGGTCACGAGGTTGTACGGATCGGGGCATTGCACTTCTATGGTGTCGCCTTCCCACCAGGGGAGCTTCCCCCCAAACTGAAAGGTCATCAAGTTGGGAAAGAGGTCATGATAGAAGAAGCCGCACAACCCACCGGGATTATGACAACTGATTTCAAAATTTTCTCCCACCTGATGGGCCGCATTGCATTTTCCCTTTACCCCGGTGATGGTAGCTGCTACTCGATATCCGATCTCTGGATCTTTGGCCATTTTGGTTCTCCTTCCGCGATTCTTGACAACGGATTTTTATGCCCTTTCAGGAAGGTCCCAATCCTGAGTTGGTCAGGGCTTGTTCTGGTACTTGCTTAAGGACTTATAAATCGCTGAAAAATCTTCTCTTCCTAATCCAATAAATGTGACCTTCATTCTTACTCTTTTTTGAAATTTTGGTCCGATCCCTTTGATTTTCTAGAAATAGGAGAATTCTTCTGGAAAACCAATTCGCCGAGACCCCACGGCCAGACCGGATCCGGGGGGTACCCACCCAAAAGGGCGAAGCGCCAATTATTTTAAAATTAAAGGCAGAAAAGCGCCAGGACCAGCGACGCGATGAGTCTGGTGGTATGGGCATGCATTTCCTTCTCCTTTCTTTAGAGCGACCTGCTCTCGAAGCCCACAACGTCCGGTCGCGAAGGTGTGGATGCAAGCTGCCTAGAGACTTCCTTTTTGAACACCGCCGCCGAGAACTCAAATCAGAATCCTTTGCGCCTTGGTCCCGAAGGTTCTGCTTAGGCCACGAAAGAATATTGTGTCCCGGCCGTGTTGATAATAAATTCTTCGGGCATTTCCTGTTTGAAGGCCACGATGGCTTCAAAGCCCGTGCAGTGAGTGGGTACCACATAGTCCGGTTTCAGGGCCTTGATGTCGGCCACGGTTTTTTGAATGATTTCCGGTTTGGCGTTAATGAGGTGAAACCCTCCCAGGACAGCGTGGATTTTTTCGCTGCTGGAAATTTTCTGAGCGTGTTTGACCGTGTTGACGATGCCGGCATGGGCGCAGCCGGAAAGGATTACCAGTCCTTTTCCTTTCAGCTTGAAGAAGAAAGCCTGTTCTCCGCGAAAGTCGTCGGGTTCCGGTTGTTCACCCCGTTTGATCAGCAGACTCGGTGGGACTTTTTCATAGTCCGTGACCCGTTCGATGTTGCCGGTGAAATAAGCTCCCGGAATAATCTGGGTCGAGGATTTGACTTCCACCACCTTGAGCCCCAGGGCTTCGATGTCCTCTTTTTTCAATTGGCCGATATCCATCGCCTCGCCGCCTTCGGGCCGAAGTAAATATCTTCGGTAAAAGGTCTCATCGCCCACGTAGAAGGGAGTCCCTTTGGCGATCCGCGCCTGGTTGCTCTTCAGGATTTCGATGGCGGCCATGAAATGATCGAAATGGCCGTGGCTCAGCCCGAAGGCCCGGGTTTTCCCCACATCCAGTCCAAGAAGTGCGATATTGTTCATCACTCCGACCGGGTCGAGCCCGTAGTCGAACATGCAGGCGTTCGCCTTTCCATCGACGACCGTTTCCAGGTAATAGGCCAGGCCGTGTTCGGCGTGGATCGATTTTCCGGGCACCACCCGGTAGCGCCTGGTAATTTTGTTGTCCGGTCGCAACGTGTCGAAATAGTTGTCGGTCAGTACCCAGATCGTCAGTTTGTCCACCTCGATTATTTTTCCGATCTCCTGGGCCATCGGGCCTCCTTTCAGGGCCTTCCCGGTCGCGAGCAGTGCGCCGCGGTGGCCCTGGAAAATTTGAGAAACTCTCTACGCCCCATTCCTTCGCTCATTATCGCCTCTTTACGTTTAAATGCCCCGAGAATAGGTTTCCTTCCCCACAGGTTTTTTGATCAAGGCACTACAGGCCGTCGTTTCCAATGGAATGTGCCGAGTATAGAATAGGCGCAATAAAGGAGCAAGGAGAAAAAGCAGAATTAAGTAAGGGGTTTTGGCCTAATCAGTCAAGGGTAAGGGGGCCGAAATAAGCAGGTTAAATCGATACCGTAATTATCCTGGTTGGAAGCCTTAGTATCTGATAATATTAAGCCGAAGGCATCCAGACCGACTCGGTTTCGAAAACCGAGTCGGTCTGGATCTAACCTGGAATATAGTGGCTTTGACCACCGACCCGACAACTGTCACAATTGACCTGATCATGAGGGGGGGCACCCATTAAGCGATGAAGGCCCAATGGAAAAATACCCTGCTGGCCGAGAGCCAGGAGACCCTGGTCATAGAGGGGAGACACTACTTCCCTCCCCATTCGGTGAAAAAGGATTATCTGCGGGAAAGCGGTACCCGGACCACATGCCCTTGGAAAGGAGAGGCCGGCTATTACGATCTGGTGGTGGCCGGAGAAATTAACCCGGATGCCGCCTGGTATTATCCTGATCCTAAAAAAGCGGCCCGACAAATCAGGAATTATGTGGCCTTCGGGAAAGGAGTGGAAGTGGTGCCCTGATCCCTAAACGCCCGGAGGATGCACGCCCCGCTGTTCAGATCCTACCGATCCCGATTCTCGAGTTTACCTAAAGGTTTCCCTCCTGGTCGTATTCCCGGATCCGTCCCGGAAAACCAGCTCAGCGGTTTCAAAATCAAATTCAGGTATGGCCGGGTCGTTCCAGCGTAAAAGAAAATACTGGTAGAAGGTCATAAAAAGACTGCCGTTGTTCTGATTGTTGCAAAAGACGTATTCCGGCATATTTGGCATGTCGAAACGGGGATAGTAATGCCTCAGCCAGAGGGTGTCTCCCAGAACGGCCAATTTGAGAAAAGGGGCCTCAGGGTAGAGTTTCAGCCGGACGCCTTTCTGAAGTGTCTTGAGCCCCCGGAGAAAGTCGATGGTTTTGGCCAGTTGTTCCCGGGTCCTTTCGGGGGGGATCTCCGGATCGAGTAAAATTTTGGACCGGGCCGTGGCTGCTTTGCCTTCCGGATTTTGGAGCATGATCTTGGCCTCGCGGCAGTTCTGGATGACGCCGTGCATGTCACCGGTGGGTTCCACCAGCGTCTGAAAACCGCTGGAAAAGATCCCCAAGACCTCCCGGGCATAACCCGTTTTCTCTTTTAATTTCCTGATTCGTCGTCGGGCCAGGAAGCCGCGGGCAGGAAACAGGTGGACCATCCCGGCATTCCGGGACATCCGGGCCAACTTCCTATCGGACCACATCCGGCCCAGGTAGTTAAAAAAGAGGATGAGCAGTACGGCCAGAACGATTTCAATGGAAGTAAGGAATATTTTTTCGTCGGCGATGAAGGACCAGACGGTTAAAAAATATTGAGCGATCAAGGAAACCCAATGATGCAGAGAAAATACTATTCCGGCGCTGAGGACGATGATGACGATATGGTAAAAAAGGTGTGCCGTGCCCTTAAGCCGGCCCGTGACTCTTTCAGCCAGTTTCAGAAGTCTATTCATAACGATCCTATTCATCCCGCCAGAGGCAACGGACCAAAGATGGGATAGGTCAGGACCATACCAAAATGGCGGTGATCATTAGAAAGGCCACATCGGCCCCAACGGTTTGGGTGTTGTCCGCTATCCGTTGGGAAAGGGAAGCGATCAGACCGATCTGCTCATCATTTAGGCTGAGCAATTTATTCAGGGCTTTTTGCGGGATTTTCTGATTCCCCATTTTGTTCTCCAGGACCTTGAGGATCAGGGAAATTTCCTCCCCGCGACCAGGGGAAACAGGGAAATTCGCCGCGTTCATCGGGTCGATGGCCCCGAAGACCGTGGAGGGTCCGGCAAAAAAGAATATCAACAGCAACGGCAGCAGGAAAAGAGCTATTTTTTTTGGCATAATTCTTTTAATCCTTTCTCCCCCTGAAGCACCTAGGTCAAATTTTTTCGGCAAGGTGTGGTTGGGGGTTCTGAAAGTGGGAAAGGAAAGATTGTTTGAGGTTGAACCTATATAAATGCAAGCAAGAGGCCAGATAGAGTAACTTATGGAGAAATAAGGAATAATTCAAATATCTATTCTGCATTTTCCCTATTGATGACCTATTTTGTATGATTTTAAAGACAAAAAAAATGGGGTAGTACCCTGGTCCAGGACTTGTCCATACAACTATTCGGGCAAACGGTCGGCCAGACCTGCTGCTGGGTATTATGGAAGATATCTTGGCGGGAGTCCCCTTACTCTGACCTGTGAAATCAATTCACCGTTCTTCCTCTTTAACTGCACTTTAGGCCAGCACAATCCGGTTCTTCCCTTGCTCCTTGGCCCTATACATGGCCGCGTCGGCCTGAGATAGTAGCTCGCTGGTAATCAGAATTCCGTCGATCTGGATGAGTCCGATGCTGAGAGTCAGAGGGAAGCTGCTTCCTTCCAAATCAAAAGGATGCGCCTCTACGGCCAGACGCAGACGTTCCGCGGCGGGGAAAGCCTCTTTGCCGTAAAGCCCTTCAAGGAGAATAGCGAATTCATCGCCTCCCAGCCGAAAGAGAACGTCTTCGGCCCGTAACGTTTTTTTGAGGAGGCCGGACAGGGCGATCAGGACTTCGTCTCCGACATTGTGGCCGAGATTGTCGTTCACCTCCTTGAAATTGTCGAGGTCCATGTACAGGAGTGAACTCAGCACTCCTCGTTTGGCCCTGGCGATGGCGCGGTTGAGCATGTCCTCAAGGGAACGTCTGTTCAAAAGCCCGGTGAGAACATCGTGTACAGCGAAATATTCCAAGTTCTCCTGATAGCGCTTGCGTTCGGTGATATCACGGGTTACTCCAAGAATGCCCCGTAGTTGCTGATTTTCATCTTTGATAAAGGAAAGCTTCATCTCCGTCCACACGGTGGTTCCGTCTTTTCGCCTCACTTCCAACTGGAGCGTCCGGGATATGGGCATGTCTCTAGGTCCGGATTTTTCCAACTCCATGACCTCAGATAAGGTCCTCATGGCCAGATCCCTGGAGGAGGGAGTCAATATCTCGAAAGGTTGTTGTTTCAACGCCTCTACCGGTTCATATCCCCTAAGGGTTTTTACGGAAGGGCTGATATAGGTGTAATTCAGACTCATATCCAAAACGAAAATGACGTCAGTGACATTATCGGCCAGCAGGCGATATTTTTGTTCACTTTCCTTCAAAGCCTCCTCCGCCCGCTTGCGTTCGGTGATATCCCGGAAATACCACACCCGGCCATAATATTTTCCGTCTGCACCAAGCATCGGGGCCGAGTAACGGTCGAACGACCTGCCGTCTTTCAGAAAGATCTCTTCCCTGCTTAATTCATCCCTGAATTCGTAGAGGTGTTTCACTTTGAGGATGAATTCTTCAGGAGTTACCAGTTGATCCACCACCGAACGTAGTGCCCGCTCATCGGATTTTGATTCTATCACTTCAGGAGGGATACCCCACAAGTCAACAAAGCGCTGATTGAATGATAATATTTTACCATGCTCATCCACCACAAGTATTCCATCGATGGATGCCATCTGCTGGGTACGGAGGATGATATTGTTGAATACCAGCGTCTGTTCCGCTTGCTTGCGTTCGGTGATGTCTTCAATGATTCCAATCACGCCCAAGATATTTCCAGATTCGTCGCGGTAGGGCACCCTGGTGGTATGCACCCAGCTCTCTTGTCCGAAGCGGATGCTTTTCTCCTCGAACGTCTCGATAGTGCCGGAGGTGATGACTCGCCGGTCATCCGACCTGTATTGATCTGCCCTTTCTCTAGGGTAAAATTCGAAATCCGTTTTCCCCGCAATCGCTTCGACCTCGATTCTTAGGTCATGGGAATAGGGCCGGTTGCAGGTGATATAAACCGAATTTCTGTCTTTCATAAAGATTCGCTGAGGCAAATGTTCGACCAAAGTCCTGAACTTGACTTCGCTCTCCTTCAGCGCTTCCTCTACACGCTCGTGCTGCAGTCGGTTGACCATCAACACTCCCAGCAAGACGGTTCCCAGGGGATAGATCAATATGACTGGCAGAGCGATGCTTGAAAGTACTTGCAGGGCTTTCACCCACGGCAGGGTGAGCATCAGACCCAGCATGGCCAGATGAATCACCAGGCCGAAAAGGTAGAGTTCCTGCCAGGAAATCTCCGCCAGGGGCCGACGACGAAAGTGCCGCCAGGCGATTCCGATCAATCCTGAGGTGAGGATCACAGCAACGCCGGTCCAGCTACCCGTTCCTCCCTGATAAAAACGAAATGCTGCTGTCATCGATAGCGCAATGGCGACGGAAAGCGAACCAAAGAAGAGTCCGGATATACCGATCAGCACAGAACGCGTATCAAATACGATTCCAGGCATTAGTACCCAAGGCGTCATCATAACGGTGATACCAATTGCGCCGATAGCGAGACCAAGAGGCACCTGCTGGAAAAATGATTGCCCTGTAGGCGATCGACTCGCGGCTAAGTCAAAGATGAAAGCCACTGCCAGCAACAATGCGGCATTTTGAACCAGACCGAGAAAGGATGCAGCATCCATAAAGATTATCCTTGTTGTCGTCCGATTGCGCGTTAACCTAATAAACCGTCAACAGTTCTCGTCCTGCTCTTTTCCAGTCTTTCTTTGGTCCGGCGTGTTGCAATAATTCAACACACTACGTTTTATCCAACTCTTTCCTCACGGCCAGTCCCAGTTTCTCTAGGACATAGGGCTTTTTCACATATTCGCCCGCGCCCCAGGCCTGGGCGGCCGTCACCCGATCCGACTCCGAAAAGCCGCTGGCGATGATCGCCTTCTGTTGGGGATGGATTTCCAATATACGCTTATACGTGTCCAGTCCGTCCAGGCCGGGCTCCATAATCATATCCAGCACCAGTAAATCCACTTCCTGCTCTCTTAAATATTCGATGGCCGCCTCACCGCTGGAAGCACTCGCCACGCGGTAATTCAGCTTCCTCAGCATGGCCGCCGCCAGATCTCGCTGACCCTTGACATCATCCACTACCAGAATGACTTCTCCCCGGCCCAGGTATTCAGCCATTAATACCGAAGAGGCTTCCGTCGTGATTTCCTCCCTCGCCACCGGAAGATAAAGGGTGAAGCCGGTTCCCTTTCCTTCTTCGCTCTGAACATCAATATATCCGTTATGATCCTTCACGGTTCCCCAGACCACCGCCAAACCTAATCCTGTCCCGCTCCGGCCCATAATCTTTTTCGTATAGAAAGGTTCAAAGATGCGTTTCAGGTCGGCAGCCGAGATTCCTTCCCCCGTATCGGATACGGAAAGCACCACATAATCGCCTTCGCGGATATGGTCATATCCCTGAATAGGTTTATCCAGATACCGATTGGTGGTTTTGATGGTCAGGTCGCCGCCCTTCGGCATGGCCTCAAAGGCATTGGAAGCCAGATTGAACAACGTTTTCTCCAGATGGAGGGAAGATCCGGAGATGTTCAACAGATCGGGCTCCAGACGAAGCAATTACAGAAACTCCCATAATTTCCCCCGGTCCGCCAAGCCAAGCTCGATAGATTATGCCCATCAGGGAGGCAATCAGGGCGGTGACCCAGCCACCGATGAAACCCGCCATACTGATGATAATGGAGCGGCCGTCAAAAATAAGGCCCGGTGAAATAGTGAGTGGATTCATCATGCCGACCACGGCAACCGCGCCAAATAGAAAACCGGAGATCGCTTGGCCGATGCGCGACCCATATTTCCATCTACGAATGATAAAACTATATAAAATGCTCAGGGAAATGATGAGGGTGATATTATTAATCAGTCCTGAAAAAATCATGGCAAAGAATGCCTCCTCTCCGGTTAAATCTTGATCCGCATCCGGTTAGGCTATTTCTAGGGTTTTTTGTAAGCCTCCTTGAGCATCTGGGCCAAGAACTGTGGTTCCGGGCGGGTCGGCGGGTTGGACTCGATCAGGTTTTCCTGGCTGGTCAGGAGCGTTTCAATGACCTGTAGGACCGGTTAAAGCAGGCTTGGGTAATGGCCGGCGGCCGCGCGGTCCGCTGCCGCGGACTGCCGGACAGCCTCCGCCGCCAGAATTCCGCTTTTGAGAGCCGAGCCGATCCCTTCAAGCGGATTCTATCCGGATCAACTTCACCCGATCCCGGACTTCCACACCGACCGCTTCCGCTTTTTGGATCAGCCAGGAATCCAGATCTTTTCGCCAGGCCAGGGGCGTCTCCCAGGCCAGATCCTCGGGGCAGGCGCCGGGAACATGAAACCGGTGGCCCTTGAGCACCCGGGGTGGAACCAGTACCTCCCGGGGAATAGGGCCGAAATGGTTTCGGATGATTTCCTGAGCCCAAGGGCCCATAATCATTCCGGAGCAGACCTTATCCCGGGGCAGGGCGCGCTTTTCCAGGACCGGCGTCCGTAAACCGGCCTCGGCGCAGCGCTTGGAGGCCGCGGCGCCACTCGGGCCGGCTCCAGCTACGATCACATCCCATTTCCCCGCGGGATTCGGAGTGAGGTGTTTCATATTTCGATTAAGAAACCGTCAAATCCTAATTCTCCTTTTTCCCGCGGTTTAAAATATCCTGGGCCCACATAATGGCCGCGGAGACTTTGGGAAATCCGATCGTCGAGATGAGCAACAGCAGGGTTTGATAGATCTCCTCCCGGGTGGCCCCAGCCTTGACCGCCCTCCGGGTGTGGGAATGAACCGAGCCCTCTAACTGGGCGGCCGCGGCCCCGGCCAATTGGATGAGTTCAGCCGTCTTTTCCAGGATCGGGCCGGCCTGGCGAATGGCCGAACCCAAGTTTTCCACCGCGGCGATGACTCCGGGAAAGTTTCTTTCCAGCTCCTGGTAATGTTTGATGGGGATTTGTTTTTCAGCCATAAAAACCTCCTGGACTTAAAGTTGTTTGTTTTGCCTTATTGGGTTCCTGCGGGGGACTTGCCGGTCCGGTTCGGCCGGAGGTTGCTTTAAGGTCTATTCTACTATTTTTTAGCACTATTTAGATAGTGTAACTTTTCCAACGGCCTCTCCGTCTTACCAAACAAAAACACTTGAGGGGGGAAGGACGATGAAAGAAACAAAGCGACGGAGAAGGATCTGAAGCTCTGCCGGTCCATCGCCCGGCTGGTCCGAGACCAGGCGATGAAGTTTTCCGACCAGGAGATCGAAGAAAGAGGAGAAAACGGAAAAACCCCTGGTAAGCCTCTGCGGCGAAAGCTGTGCCTGCGGTTGCGGTTGATCGGACCGTCCCGGCCTTTGATTGGAAGATGATATTTCTATCTTTCAACTAGGAATCTTCACGAACTCATTTCTTTGTGTTGGGGATCTGAGCTAAAAAAGCGCGTAGATGAATGGCGCCAGCGCACTACCTTCTGTGAGAATCATCAGGGCTCCAAGAACCAGCAGCATAAATACTATCGGAAGCAACCAATACTTTTTTCTCGTTTTTAGAAACATCCAAAATTCAGATGCAATAGCTATTTTACTCATCACAATTTCCCTTCTGGTTAAAACATCCTTTCAGGACAGTAGTTATCATGTTTGCTATTTTTCCTTTTTTTCCAATAAGTTATCGCCTTATCATCAAGCTGTAAACTAAGTGGAGTCTTGCCAAATATTCGCATGAGAAGTCCCATAGGGGTCAAGACCAAGTAATACAATAGTGCCAAAATCAGATGACTGCTAATGAATCCTAGGATTAAAGTCAGTTTCATCCAGAAATTGTACACTGGGCTCAAAAACCTCGGTTGGATCCAGGCGATCAGCAAAGTTGCCGAGCCGACTCCCCAAAGTACAAATCCGATGTCGCGTTTTCGCCAGAGAAGAATGCCTCCCCAAACCCCCAAAGCTAGGAATAAGATTATTGCAAATTTTTGAAGTTCTTTAATGTCGGCTTTCTTTTTGCTCATAATGCCCTCTCAGTCTAACTCAAATTTCTTTCTCCAATCAATATCCACTAGGAACGCTTTCTGCTCCTTCTTGTCGAGAATGATGTTCTCCATGACCAGGTAATCCATCTCCGTTCTCATAAAACACGCGTAAGCATCCTTTGGCGAACAAACGATCGGTTCGCCACGCACATTGAATGAAGTGTTGACAATGATCGGGCAGCCAGTCATTTCATAGAAAGATTTTATCATTTTGTGATAGGTTGGGTTTGTCTCCTCGTGTACAGTTTGAATACGGGCAGAGTAGTCGACATGGGTAATGGCGGGAATGTCGGAACGAACAATGTTAAGCTGTTCAATGCCCCATCGGCTTTGTTCGGCCTCTGTTATTTTTCGTCTTTTATTTGGATTTACATAGGCCACGAGAAGCATATAAGGGCTTGGCCGATCAATCTCAAAATACTCTGAGACATGCTCCCAGAGGACAGAAGGAGCGAAGGGTCTAAAACTTTCTCGAAACTTGATCTTTAGATTCATCACGGATTGCATCTTGGGTGATCTCGCATCGCCAACAATGCTTCGCGCACCTAGAGCGCGGGGACCGAATTCCATTCGGCCCTGAAACCATCCGACCACTTTTCCTTCCGAAATTAGTCCCGCGACCTTGGGGGGAATCTGATCCGGAGCTATTTCATCGAAGGAGATTCCGCCGGTATCCAGAAAATCCTTAATTTGATCCGAAGTAAAGGAAGGACCAAGAAACGATCCCTTTTGCAAGTCCTGATTTCCGTTCACAAACCTCTTGTTCCCTAGAACCTGGTACCAAGTGAAAAGGGCGGCGCCCAACGCACCGCCGGCGTCTCCAGCAGCCGGTTGAATCCAAATGTTCTCAAAATGGCCTTCCCGCAAAATTCGCCCATTGCCAACGCAGTTGAGAGCCACCCCGCCTGCAAGGCACAGATTTCGTTCACCAGTGACCCGATAAATGTGCTGGGTAGTCCTGAGCATCACTTCTTCTGTTACCACTTGGATAGACCGAGCGAGATCCATCTCCTTCTGCCTAAGCTTGGATTCTGGTTTTCGAGGAGGACCGCCGAACAGTCGGTCAAACTTACTGTTGGTCATAGTCAGTCCAACGGCAAAATTGAAATAATCCATGTTCAGCCGAAACGATCCGTCTTCTTTTAAATCCATTAACTCCTTGATGATTGTATTTACATATTTAGGCTCACCATAGGGTGCCAGTCCCATGATCTTATATTCTCCTGAATTCACCTTGAAGCCTGTGTAGTAGGTAAAAGCAGAATACAGCAAACCAAGTGAATGGGGGAAGTGAATCTCCGAATCAATAATAACCAGGTTATCATGGCCTACGCCAAAGCTCGTCGTTGTCCACTCCCCCACTCCGTCCATGGTTAGAAATGCGGCTCGCTGAAATGGGGAAGGGAAAAAGGCGCTGGCGGCATGAGATTCATGATGCTCCGGAAATATTATCTTCCCTTCATAATTAAGTTCCTTCTTAATGATGTCGGCTATCCATAGCTTTTGTCTGATCCATAATGGAATAGCTTTCCAGAAGGACCTGATTCCAACTGGTGCGAAAGATAGGTACGTCTCCAACAGCCTCTCGAATTTTAGAAAGGGCTTATCGTAGAAAGCTACATAATCCAGATCGCTTCCTCGAATATTAGCGGAGTTAAGACAGTATTGAATGGCATTCGAAGGGAAGTTAAAATCGTGTTTCTTCCTAGTGAAACGTTCTTCTTGTGCCGCTGCCATGATCTCCCCATCACGCACCAGGCTTGCTGCACTGTCGTGATAGAAAGCGGAAATGCCTAAAATATGCACTACCTGTAATCCTCCAAATTATAGGTCTCGCGAATATTTGAGAACGGCTGGAATCGTTTCCTTTCGCCGGTCTTTTCCCCCCAGGGCTTCGTTACCCAAGTCTAATGTCTTCGATTTTAATAATAAGAAAGATAACAACCCGTTCGAGACATATGGGAAAGGATGGTCTGAAAAAAAGCCTCGGCCATTACCTCAAACCCTTGATCATTGGGATGGAGGCCGTCTTCGGTGATCAAAATATTTTCCCAATTCGGAAAATTCAAAAAGGCGGTATAAATATCCGCCACCGGTATTTGATAATCGTAGCCGATTTGCCAAATCCGGGGATTAAATTCGGCTATTCGTTGGGCATCCAGCTCTCGATTTGCTCCTGTAACGGGTGAAATGGTGGTGATGATTACTTTTAGCCCGTGCTGGCGCGCAATTTGGACCATGGCGCGGATGTTTTCTTCAATCAAATCATAGGAGGTTCCTTGATCTAGATCGTCCGTGCCCTCCATTATTATTATCAGATCGAGAATGGGATTTGATAAATTAGGGGAATAGAGGCAATCACCGGAACGGTCGGGATGGTCGGGATTAACGCAATATTGCTTAGGATAGTTAATCGTCTCTTCAAAACGAACCAAGCCCTTCGAAGTTATTTCCCCACCAATACCATTATTAAAGAACGCATAATTCTTTTTAAATTGAGAGGTAAGCCTGTTATAGAGCCGCTGTGGATATCCGCAGGAGGGAAAATTCTCCATCTTTGAATCGAAGTAGCAGGAGGTAATGCTATCCCCAAAGGCCGAAAAGACCAAATCCTCACCACAATAATCCTGGAAAATTAAAGGTAAATAGAGCCTATGCTCTTGGGCCGTAGTGCTGTTTTCGAATATAAGAAACAGGAATAGAAAAAAAACAAAACCTATCTGATATTTTTTCATGAAAGTATTTCATTCGGCGTATTTTTTGAATGTTAACATAGGAAAAATCGGCTATCAATAGGAAATCTTGGATAATAAATTTTGTTGACATTAGCTCGGCTTTTGTTATTAAAATTAACTGGTTAATAATCATTTTGACTAAATTTTGGAAATAGAATCTACGATCCCCTTTTGTAAGGACCAGGGTTTTAGATCTCTTCAAGTCAGGTGAATTTTGACTACAGGGAAACATACCTTTTTTCAACAGGCGATTTTTTTCCTCATTCCCGTGGTCCTAGCCTTAGCCGTGGGAGAGCTTTTCATCCGGCTGGTCTATTGGGATGGGGGGAGCCAAACATCCGGTGGTCCCGGAAACAAAAGATTTGAGTATCTCTTTTCCAAAGAAGGGAAAAGGGGGCCAATAGTCAAAACTCCCAAAGTACCTGGTGTTAGCAGAATATTGATACAAGGGGATTCTATAACCTTCGGGGCAGGGGTGAGGGATTGGAAGGATCTCTACCCCTATAGGCTCCTTGGCCTGCTTAACCAAAATGGGAGTGCCTATGATATGGAAGTGTTGGCGGAGGCGGGTTGGGAAATAGATTCCCATCGCTACCAACTGTCTCTGAATGGAGATCGCCTGCACCCTGATGTAATTATTTATGAATGGTATATTAATGACCTTGAAATACATAAAGAAGGCCGACCGGTCAACAGATTCTTATTCTGGAGAACCTTCTTTTTTCACGGAACTTTAATGAAATATTCTTATCTTTATAATTTCCTGGATAAAAAATTAGAAAATTTAGTTCCCCCTTCCAACCGGACCTACGCGCAATACATTATAAAAAACTATGCGGAGAAAACCCCCGATTGGCATCTCTTTCGTCTGGAATTTCATAATTGGGCCACCTTGGCCAAGGCTTATGCCCCCCGAAGGATTTTAATGCTCTATCCCTCCCTGCCCTACAAAGGCGAATATCCTTTTAAGCCGATCAATGATCGGGTGGCCAAATTGTCCGAAGCGAATAGGTTAACTATTCCAGCCGTCTGGTCCGATAAAGGGGTAGGGGAGGAGGTCGGCGACGCTGGTTCTTACCTGGGTAGGTCACTCTATGTTACCCAAGGGAAGACCCCGGTGGGGATTGTTTTTTCAACACCCCCGATCTACTTGGAAAGGGGCAACCATCGGGTCCTATTTCGTCTCAAAGGAAGTCGGCTCGATAAAAAGGGAGGCATCAAATTAAAAGTTGTTTCCGGGGATCGTTTGTTGGGTCAAAAAATCTTGGGCCAGAAAGATTTCGTTAAAGAGGGAGTTTGGGAGGAAGTTAAGCTGCCCTTTTCCTCGGAGCAGGTAGTTCAGGATAATATTCGATTTCAAGCGGATTACTTAGGGCAGGGAGACTTCGGGTTCGACTGTGTTCAGTTATCCGTTGATTATGGTTTGGAGGTCATAGATCTGCTCCCTTATTTGAAAGACATTAATACCCATACCAGTTCTTTTGACGCTCACCCCAACCCCAAGACCCACCAAATCATGGCCGAGGTGTTATACCGCTACCTCACCAAAAGACCAGACCTTCCCCTTCCCTAAATTTTCCTTTAACCTAACTATCCCTTTGAACCTTGGACTTTTTTCAAGAATGGCAAGCTGAGGATTTCAGGAAGAAGCCAACCAGATCCTAAGGGCGGCGGCAATTTCGACACCTTGGAAGGGGAAAAGGATTTGGGCGCGGATATCTCCTTCCTGCTGCTGTCCAAGTGCATCCCTTATGGGCACTATTTTCAAACCGGGATGTTCCAACCGATCCTGGCTAATTTTTTCATCTCCTGATTCAAAAATCATCCTTGTTGTTCCTATCCAAAAGCCGTCCCAATACCCGTTCTTTTTGAATCCCTACTGGAATCACCGTTCTCCCGACCGAATCTCCTTTCCGGTAACACTTCCCAGAGGAGTCATAATCTACCCATCAGGGATTGATCCCAGGGGCATCAAAAGTTTTTCTTGACAGTAAAATTTGGCCTCCTATATTATATGTGAATATTAATTCACATTAAGGTCCATGATGGGCGCCGAAAAAGTCAAAACCCAAATCCGGAAGGACCAAATTGCCCAGGCCATAGTGCGCCTGGTGGCCGATCAAGGGCTCAAGGGGTTGAGTGTCGCCGCCGTGGCCCGCCAGATCGGCCTGGTGCCCTCCGCGCTCTACCGGCACTTCAAGGGCAAAGAGGAGATGGTGGACGCGGCCCTGAAAATCATCCGCCGCCGACTTCTGGACAATGTGGACGCCGTCTGTAAAGAAACCGAGGATCCGTTGGAGCGGCTTAGACTGCTGTTGGTGCGCCATCTGGAGATGATCAGGGACAACCAGGCCATCCCCCGGATCATCTTCTCCGAAGATGCTTATGCCGGCCGTTCGGACCGAAAAAAAAAGGTTTATCGTTTGGTCAAAACCTTTCTCTCCAGAGTGGAGGCCATGGTCCGGGTGGGGCAAGAAAACGGCCAGATCCGGAAAAATGTTGAACCGGAAATGGTGTCGGTCCTCTTCCTGGGACTGTTTCAGCCCGCCGCCGTATTATCGTATTTGAGCGACGGCCGCTACGATGTCGACCGGCATATCCACCGGATCTGGCCGATATTCCAGGAAGCCATTAAAGGGGAACAGCCGCTCCCCTCCCAGGGAAATAATGTTGTTAAAAAACAACTAGGTAAATACCGGGGGTGTTGGAAATGAAGAAAAAAATAGTTCTCGTCATCTTAATTTTGGCGGCTTTAGTCGCCGTTTTTTTGTATTTTCGCACCCGTTCCCCGGTTCATTCCGACCGGATCCGGGTATCCGGAAATATCGAAATTACCGAAGCCGAGGTAAGCTTCAAGATCCCGGGTAAGGTGGTGGAACGACTGGTCGATGAAGGGGAACGCGTTACGACCGGACAGGTGGTGGCCCGGCTGGACCGCCTGGAGCTGAGCCAGGAAAAGGCGCTGCGTCAAGCCCAGGTGGGTTCCGCCAGGGCCGCTTTGGCGGAATTGCAGGCCGGCTCCCGGACCGAAGAAATCGCTCAGGCCCAGGCCCTTCTGGAGCGGGCCCAGGCCGATCGGGAGCGGGCTCAGGATGAATTCGAACGACAGAAAAGGCTCTACCAGCGGGAGGTGATCTCGACCCGGGAGTATGACCTGGCCAGGACCACCCGTGAGGGTGCCGAGGCCAAGGTTCGCGAATCCCGGGAGTACCTGACCCTGGTCAAAAAGGGCCCCCGACAGGAAAAGATCGACCAGGCCCGGGCGTCTCTCCACGCCGCGGAACAGGTCCTGGCCCAGGCGCAAACGCGCCTGGATTACACCGTGGCCGTTTCACCGCTCACCGGGATGGTCCTTTCCAAGAACATCGAACCGGGTGAATACGTTTCTCCCGGAACCCCGGTGGTTACCGTGGGTGAGGTCAGTCAGGTTTTTCTTCGGGCCTACATCAATGAAACCGACCTGGGGCGGGTCAAGATCGGGCAAAAGGTCCAGGTGACCACGGATACTTTCCCCGGAAAGCACTACGAGGGGCGCATCTCCTTCCTGGCCCCCCAGGCGGAGTTCACGCCGAAGAACATCCAGACCCAGAAGGAACGGGTGAAGCTGGTCTACCGGATCAAGGTGGAGATTCCCAATCCCCAAATGGAACTGAAGCCGGGTATGCCGGCGGATGGGGAAATACTATTGAGCCAATGACGATTGACTATGGGCACATTTCTAAATGGATGCCATTCGAACGGAAAAGCTGACCAAGACCTTTAACGACTTTACCGCCGTAGACGGGTTGACGCTTTCGGTATCCGAGGGGGAAATCTTCGGCCTGGTGGGGCCGGATGGGGCTGGAAAGACGACCACCATGCGTCTCCTGACCTCCATTTTAGAGCCCACTTCGGGAGAGGCCTGGGTGGCCGGCTACCCTATTGTTAAAGAGGAGGCTGTTAAAGAGGCTATTGGTTATATGAGCCAACGCTTCGGCCTCTATCCCGACCTGACGGTTATGGAAAATATTCAATTCTATGCCGATATTTACGGCGTGCCCCGAAAGGGCCGGGAAGAAATAGTCAACCGCCTCCTGGGATTCAGCAATCTAACCCCCTTTAAAAAGCGGCTGGCCGGAAATCTCTCCGGCGGGATGAAGCAAAAGCTGGGGCTGGCTTGCACCTTGATCCACACCCCCAAGGTGCTCTTTCTGGATGAGCCGACCAATGGGGTGGATCCCGTTTCCCGCCGTGATTTTTGGCGTATCCTCTACCAGTTGCTTAAAGAAAAAGTGACCATTTTTGTTTCCACCGCCTATCTGGATGAAGCCGAACGGTGCAACCGGATAGGGCTGATGCACAATGGCCGTCTAGTAGCCCTGGGTTCTCCGGAAGAGGTGAAGCAATTAATGAATGGGACGATTTTGGAAATCCGATCCAGTCATCCCCGGCGGACCACGGCCCTGTTGAGGGAGCACTACGATTCCGATACGGTCGGTTTATTCGGAGATCGGGTCCATCTGCTGACCCGGGAACCGGACCGGGATTCCGAAAAGGCACAAAAGATCGTGGTCGAGGCGGGGATGCAGGTTTTGGGGATCCGCCCCATTGACCCGTCTCTCGAGGATGTCTTCATCTCCGTGGTGGCCGAGGGAAAAGAGGAGTCATCCCATGGCCAGCGCTGAAGGCGAAAAGGCCGTGGTGGTCAAGGAACTGGAAAGGCGCTTCGGCAACTTTGTGGCCGTCAACCGCGTCAGTTTTGACGTGGAAAAGGGAGAAATTTTCGGCTTTCTGGGGCCCAATGGAGCCGGTAAATCAACCACCATCCGCATCCTCTGCGGCATCCTGGCTCCCAGCGGGGGAACCGGGACCGTGGCCGGGTTCGATATCGTGAAGGAGGCGGAAAAGATCAAGGCCCATATCGGCTATATGAGCCAGAAGTTTTCCCTCTACGAAGATCTGACCGTGGAGGAAAATATCAATTTTTATAGCGGCATCTACAATATCGGCGAGGAGAAAAAAAAGGAACGTAAGGAATGGGTGATCCAGATGGCCGGCCTGGGAGAACGCCGCGCCACCCGAACCTCCCTGCTGGCCGGAGGCTGGAAGCAGCGCCTGGCCCTGGGCTGCGCCATCCTCCATGAACCCCCGATCATTTTTTTGGATGAACCCACCTCCGGGGTGGATCCCATCAGCCGGCGCCGGTTCTGGGATTTGATCTATGAGCTTTCCGGCAAAGGGGTGACGATTTTTGTGACCACGCATTACATGGACGAAGCGGAGTACTGCGACCGTATCGGTCTGATTTACCGGGGGGAGCTGATCGCCTTGGGGACACCGGAAGCGCTCAAGACGGAATGGATGCGGGAGGACGTCCTGGAGTGTGTCTGCGATCGACCCCAGGAAGCCAGGGAACTCATCGAAAATATTCCCGGGGTGAAAGAAGTGGCCCTTTTCGGCAAAGGATTGCACGCGGTAGTGGAACAGGCCGAGACCTTTCAAAAAATCATCCGCCGGCGTCTCATCGATCATGGCCATCGAGTCATCGCGATTGAAAAAATTGTCCCTTCGCTGGAAGATGTTTTCGTTTCTTTGATCGAGGCCCGGGATAGAGTGGAAGAGGCGCAAGCCGAGGTTCGAAAATGAGGTTGCTCCGCATCCGGGCCATGGCCCGCAAGGAGTTCATCCATATTTTTCGCGACCCCCGGAGCCTGGGCATGGGGATCGCCATTCCCATGATCATGCTGCTGCTCTTCGGTTATGCCCTGACCTTGGACGTGGATAACGTTCCCCTGGTCATCTGGGATCAAAACCGTTCTCAGGCCAGCCGGGAGTTTATCGATCATTTTCTGGGGTCCCGTTATTTTTCGCTACAGGGGTATGTAGATAATTATACGGAGGCGGAGAAGTCCATTGATTCCCGCCGGGCCCTGGTTTTCCTGGTGATTCCTTCCGATTTCGCCGGCCGGATCGCTGCGGGAAAGACGACCACGGTCCAGATGATCCTGGACGGCAGCGATTCGAACACCGCGACCATCGCCGGCGGGTATGCCGAGGTGATCGTCGCAGCCTTCTCCCAGGATCTGCTGTTGCAGGAGTTTCGAAGGTCGGGGGGAGGGCCTCTCGCCGCCCCGGTTGAATTGCGGCCTCGGGTCTGGTTTAACGCCGACCTGGAATCCCGAAATTATATCATTCCGGGTCTGATCGCGGTCATTATGATGGTCATCGCGGCCTTGCTGACCTCGCTCACGGTGGCCCGGGAATGGGAACAGGGGACCATGGAGCAGCTCATCGCCACCCCGGTCAAGCCCTCGGAGTTAATTATCGGGAAACTGATCCCCTACTTCACCATCGGCATGTGTGATGTTTTTCTGGCGGTGCTGATGGGGGAGTTCCTCTTCCATGTGCCTTTGAGAGGCAGTGTGGTCCTGATTTTTGTCCAAGCCGCCATCTTTCTGATCGGAACCCTGTCTCTCGGCATGTTGATCAGCATTGTCACCAAGAGCCAGCTTCTGGCCAGCCAGTTGGCCATGGTGACCACTTTTTTGCCGGCCTTTCTGCTCTCGGGGTTTGCCTACCCGATCCGCAGTATGCCCCCGGTACTTCAATGGATCACCTACCTGGTCCCGGCCAAGTATTTCGTCATCCTGCTCAAGGGGATTTACTTGAAGGGGGTCGGTCCGAGGGTTTTGTATGTGGAGGGGATCTTTTTGGCCGTTTTTGGCCTGGTCATGTTTGTTTTGGCGAACAGGAAATTCAAGAAAAAGTTGACCTGAACAGATTATTATGTTGGAACGGCTTAAACAGATACTGATCAAGGAATTCATCCAGATCTTCCGGGATCCCAGGTCCCGGGGCATCGTCTTCATCATGCCCATATTTCAGATGGTCATTTTTGGTTATGCCGTTACCACCGATGTCAAGCAGGTGGCCACCGGCATCTATGATCTGGACAACAGCGTGGCCAGTCGGGAGGTGGTCTCCCGCTTCGTCCACACCGGATATTTTGAAATCGAAGCCATTATAAACCGGGAGGAGCAGGTCCGGAGTTTGGTGGACCACGGGAAGGTTCAAGCCGTGATCCGTCTAAATAAGGGCTTTGAGGAGAACCTGAATGCCGGCCGGAAGGGCCTCATTCAATTGATTGTGGATGGGACGGATTCCAACACGGCCGCGATTGTTCTGAACTACAGCGGCAAAATCGTTTCCCGTTATGCTCAGGATATTTTGGTGCAACGGTTGTCACTGCTTCGCGGGTCGGGTCAGGCGTTGAGTCCGGTGGACCTGGAGACCCGGGCCTGGTTCAATGAAAACCTGGAGAGCCGAAATTATTACGTCCCCGGCGTTATCGCCCTGCTGGTCATGCTGATTACGCTTCTCTTGACCAGTATGGCCGTGGTCCGGGAGAAAGAGATCGGGACCATGGAACAAATCATGGTCACCCCCATCACCCCCAAAGAATTTATCCTGGGGAAAACCCTGCCCTTTGCGCTGATCAGTTTGGTGGATGTCATCCTGATTACCCTGGTCGGCGTTTTTTGGTTTCAAGTGCCTATTCAAGGAAGTCTGGGGCTGCTTCTGCTGGCCACCTGCCTCTACTTGATGACTACGCTGGGCATGGGCCTCTTCATCTCCACGGTCAGCCGGACCCAGCAGCAGGCCATGATGAGCGCCTTCTTTTTTCAATTTCCGGCGGTGCTGCTTTCCGGTTTCGTCTTTCCCATAGCCAATATGCCGGAAGTCGTCCAGTGGCTCACGTATCTTAATCCCTTACGCTATTTTTTGATCATTATCCGGGGAATCTTTTTAAAGGGAGTGGGGATGACTATTCTTTGGCCGCAAATGGCGGCCCTGGCGGTCATGGGCCTGCTGATTTTGTGGTTGGCCTCGAGGCGGTTTCGAAAGACCCTGGCCTGATCCGAATCCAAAGGATTAAAACAAAAATTGTCGATTTGGTTGATTTTTGAAGGAGTAAATCTCATGGTAAAAATCAGATGCGGGTTGGGGCTATTTATTTTCCTGCTGATCGCTCATTCCGTTGCGGCGGCTGACTCCGTACCTGCCAACCGGCCCTTGACGCTGGCGGAATGCCTCCGGATCGCCCTGGAAGACAACCCGGCCGGGCGGGCGGCCGCGGCCGGGATGCAAGGGGCGAAGGAAGCGGTGGGCGAGGCGGGGGCCCCCTATTACCCGGAAGTGGGGCTGCAAACCGGCTATCGGCGCTGGCAGACCCACGCCTTTCTTCCCGATTTCGTCCGTATTCCCTCCGGGACGACCCAAGTGGTCGGGCCGACAGACGATTGGCTGGCCGGACTACGGGCCCGCTATACCTTATATGATTTCGGTGAGAGGCAGGCCCAACTGCAAGTGGCCAAAGCCCGGCAGGGTTTGGCGCGGGAGGAGCAGGCCAGAGTCCGCCAGGATATTATTTTAAGCGTTTATTATGGCTTCTATGGCTTGACCTCGGCCCTGGAAGCCCGGGGGGTGGCCGAGCAAAATCTGGAGCGTAGTCGGGATCACCTGCGCTTGACCCACCTGCGAAAAGAAGCCGGGGCGGTACCGAAGGCCGACGTGCTGCGGGCGCAGGTGGAGGTCTCCAATGCCCAGTTGGCGGTGGTCCGGGCTGAAAATCTCGTTCGTCTGGCCCGGGGTAATTTAAACTTGTCTATGGGACGGCCGCCGGAAAAACCGGTGGAGGTGACGTCCTCTGCGCAACCCCCGACCCGGCCGGACCAGATCGACCTGTCCCTGTCGTTGGACCAGGCTGCTCAATCCCGGCCGGAAATAAAGGCCGCCCTGAAAAAAATTGAAGTCTCCCAAAGCAATATCCAGGCGGCCCGGAGCGCCTACGGTCCAAGGCTCAGGGCGGAGGGCAGCTACGGGTGGCGGGATAGCGATTTTCTTCCTCAGGACGAGGATTGGGCGGTGGGGGTCACCCTCGAATGGACTTTGTTTACCGGCTTTGCCCGGAAACATCGCTTGGCCCGGGTCAAGGCGGAATTATCGAAGGAGGAGGCCGAGGCGGAACGTTTGAAGTTGGCCGTCCGGCAGGAAGTCTGGAATGCCTTTTCCAGGCTGACCGAAGTGTTCCAGACCCTGGAGACTACCCAAACCCTGGTTCAGGATGCCCGGGAGAGCCAGCGATTGTCCCGGGAGCGCTACGAGGCCGGGGCCGGGACAATCACCGAACTCCTGGACGCCCAGACCGCGCTGGCCCGGGCCCAGGCCACCCGAGTGGAAGCCGAATGGGATTACCAGCTCGCCCTGGCCCAATTCAAGCGCGCCACCGGCCAATACGAGTTGAGATAGGAGGAACCTATGGAAAAAACTTTGCCCTTTTCCTGCCCGGTCTGCGGCCGGGTAACCGACTACCCGATCCGGGGCCTGACCGAGGGTGCTCCCTTGGATTGCCCTTTTTGTAAGGTTTCCATAAAATTACACGGCCACATGCTGGAGTATGTCAAGAAGGAAATCGCCAAATTGAAACGAAGCCGACCCGGACCGAAAAGAGCGGTCGGGACACGGAACTTATCCGACACTAGTATGACGCTAAGGACGACGAGGTCTTTCCTCCGATCAAGACAGTGGATATTTCGCTCATGAGTTGGGAATCAATACTGCTGCTGGTGGTTATTGGTTTTATCACCGGCGGATATGGTACGCTGATCGGAGCCGGGGGCGGGTTTGTCCTCTTGCCGGCCCTGTTGCTTCTTTATCCGCGGGAAAGCCCGGAAATCCTGACCAGTATATCCTTGGCCGTTGTTTTTTTTAATGCCCTTTCCGGCACCGAGGCCTATGCCCTCATGAAACGGGTGGATTACAAGTCAGGGCTGCTATTTTCCCTGGCGGCCCTTCCGGGAGCGGTGTTGGGAGCGTTGACCACGGCCTTTATGCCCCGATGGCTCTTTGACAGCGTTTTTGGCTTTTTGATCCTGGGGGCCTCGGTGTACCTGCTGTTACCCGGGAACCGAAAGAGGGGCGGGGACACCCCGGGTCCTTCCCGTCACGGCCTTTCCCGTCACCTGCTGGAGGCCGACGGCACGGAACACACCTATGTTTTTAATCCCAGCATCGGAGTGGCGGTCAGCTTTTTGGTAGGATATCTATCCAGTCTCTTAGGCATCGGTGGCGGCATCATTCATGTTCCGGTCTTGGTGTATTTGCTCCATTTCCCCGTTCATATCGCTACGGCCACTTCGCACTTCATCCTGGCCAATATGGCCTTAGCCGGGACGATGACGCATATCCTGACCGGGACTTTTTCCCATGGGGTCCATCGGACGATCTTTTTGTCCCTGGGGGTATTGTTTGGCGCTCAACTGGGGGCCCGCCTATCCAATCGAATTAAGGGACCCTGGATCATGCGCAGCCTGGCCGTAGCTTTGGGATTGGTGGGGATCAGGATTCTACTCCAGGCCTGGGTCGGCTAAGGTTTCTTGGGGGAAATCCCAACCCCTGACTTGGTTCAGGGCACCGCCTGCCGGGCCCCTTCCGCTCAACAGGCCCAAAACGATTTTATCCTTGCCCCCTTTCTCTTTTCTATTTTATACTAAATCCCTTTCGGGGGACGTTCCTGAAAAATGGCTGATACGCTGCGGGACTTCTTCGATGCCCAATAAAATAAATTCTTCCCTATCTGTACATCCTCTCCCTCTCGGGGCTGGCGGCTAGCTCCGCCGAGGCGGCGAGCGGGATGGCGAGGGTGCCGGGAACCGCCGTTTGAATGCTGCGCCGCTTAAAAAATCAAGGTCGAGCCTTTCCCGATTAAAATTTTTTTTCGCCCTTTCCAGGACCCCCCACGGATTGCTGGACATGGCTACTCCCGCCCTGGCCGCCCTGTTAGGGTATGGCGCCGTTCCCCCGCTGCGGGTGGCCCTGCTGGGTATCATAACCGCCTTTGCCGGCTACACGGCGGTTTATGCCCTGAACGATCTGGTAGATTATCGAGCGGACCGGGAGAAATTAGAACGGGTTGGTTTCCGTGATATAGACCATTACCTGGACTCCGTCCTGGTCCCCCATCCCTTGGCGCACGGCCTTTTAGGTTTCGGAGAGGCGCTGCTCTGGACAATCGCCTGGGGCCTTCTGGCCTTGATCGGGGCTTACCTGCTGAATCCGATCTGCCTGATCATCTTCTTGGGCGGCTGTGCCCTGGAAACGGTCTATTGCCTCCTCTGGAGGACCAGTCCTTATCGCGCTCTGGTGAGCGGGATGGTGAAAACCGCGGGGGGCCTGGCGGCGGTGTTCGCCGTTGATCCCCGCCCTTCCTGGTCCTTCCTGATCATCCTTTTTCTGTGGCTTTTTTTCTGGGAAATCGGGGGTCAGAACATCCCGGCCGACTGGACCGAGGTGGAAGCGGACAAAATGCTCCAGGCCAAAACGATCCCGGTCCGGTTCGGGCCGGACTGGTCCTGGGCCATTATTCTTTTTTCGCTCCTGCTGGCTGTCGGGCTGAACGTCGTTCTCTTTTCCATTTCCCGGGTAGCCTTCCAACTTCCCGCAGTGGCCGTTTCGATAGGTGCGGGGCTCTATCTCCTTCTCCTGCCGACCTACCGCCTATACCGGACCAAGGAGAAACTTCAGGCCTCCGTCCTTTTTAACCGGGCCAGCTACTATCCGTTCTCCTTGCTGGCGGTGGTCAGCCTTACCTTGATGATTCAAGATCTCCTCTGAAAAGGAAGGTGAATGAAAGAAATTGATTCCAGGGAAATGTCAGCCCATAACGGGCAAGATGGAAAACCGATCTACATCGCCCACCAGGGCAAGGTATTCGACGTGAGCGAAAGCAAATTGTGGAAAGGTGGCCTGCACATGAAACGTCACCACGCCGGGAAGGATCTGACTACAGATATCCAGGGTGCGCCCCATGGAACGGAGGTCCTGGAACGATACCCTCAGGTGGCGGTTTTAAAAAAAGGGGAGGGTGCCGAAAGGGAAATACCGGAGTCCTTGTCCCGGCTTCTTTCCCGTTTCCCCATGCTCCGGCGGCATCCCCATCCGATGACCATCCACTTCCCGATCGTTTTTATGTTCTCAACCACCCTGTTCAATCTGCTCTATCTTTTAACCGGGGTCCGGTCCTTTGAACTAACCGCCTTGAACTGTCTGGGAGCCGGGATTCTCTTCACTCCGCTGGCCATGGCCACCGGCTACTATACCTGGTGGCTGAACTACCTGGCGAAACCGGTCCGACCCGTAGCCATCAAAAAGAAAGTGTCGGTCATCCTGTTCTGTACGGAAATCGTCGCCTTCCTCTGGAGAATCACCGTCCCGGAACTCCTCAAGGCTTTCAGCTTGGCCAGCCTGATTTATTCGCTGCTCATCCTTTCCCTGTTACCCCTGGCCGCCGTCATTGGCTGGTTTGGCGCTCAATTGACCTTTCCCCTCGAGAGAGACTGAACCGCCTGTTCAGCCTTCTTTGACGGATACACCGAGAAGGCCAAGATGTTTAACCTCCAGGGCCCTCTTGAGGGGGAGGGCGGCTTGTTGCAGAGCCTGCCTCAGGTCAGGGCTAAAAAATCGGTCCGCCGCCGGATGAACCAGGATTCGCCGGGTTAGGAAGTTCTGGTAGAGGGCCGGATAGAGTTCTTCGATATAATAGACCCCCCCCGGTTTCAAGACGCGGGCGATTTCAGCCAGGGCGAGACGCCAATCCACCACATGATGCAGGACCCCAAAACCAAAAACCGCGTCCAGGGATTCCGGGTTCAGGGGGAGGCGGGACACATTTCCCACAAAGAGGGGCACCGGTCCTTCTCCGCGGAGGGCCAGATAGTCCTGGGCCTTCCGAACCATCCGGACATCCAGGTCCATGGCGTAAACCCGCGAGAGCTGAAATTCCTTAAAGATCAAGCGGGCTGCGGCGCCTCGGCCACAACCCACCTCTAGGGCGATAGCGCCTGGTTTGAGGGGCATCATCCTTTTGAACCTCCGGATTTCGAGCCGTTGTTCCCAGACCCGGAGCGGGTTATTCACCACCCAGCGCTCCGCCCAGTTCAGTTTCACGATGACGTCCTCATCTTTTGAGGCCCCAATGGATGACCGCAATACCGTTGGTCAGATATCGGTAGGTGACTTGGGAGAAACCGATCTCCTCCAGAACGGCGCTTAATTTCTGCGGAGAAGGAAACATCCGGATCGACTCGGGGAGATAGGTGAAGGGTTTTCGCGACCCCACGAAGAGAAGCCCTATAAAGGGCATCAGGCGGAAGGAATAGAAATCGTAGAGCCGGCGAAAGAGCGGTGCGGTTGGTTTCGAGAACTCAAGACAGAGGAACTTCCCCCCGGGTTTCAGGACGCGGTACATCTCTCGGAAACCCTCCTCCGGGTGCGTCAGGTTCCGGATCCCAAATCCCACCAGGGCGGCGTCAAACTCCTGGGCTCCAAAAGAGATCTCTTCGGCGTCGCCCTGGACATAGCGGATTTTTTCTCGAGAGGCTCTATTCGTTGACTTCCCTTTTCCCGCCGCCATCATCTTCCGATTAATATCATATAAGACCACCAGGCCGGAGGGAGTCACTTTTTTCACCGCCAGGACGGAAAGGTCGCCGGTTCCGCCGCAGACATCGATAACCCGGTCACCCGGTTTTAGTCCCAGAAGCCGGATCGCCTTCCTTTTCCACAGGTAATGAATTCCGAAGCTCAGCAAGGTATTCATTACATCGTACTTGCGGGCGATCGAATCAAAATGTTCCCGCACCCACTTAACCTTTTCCTGGGCCGGAATTTCCTGGAATCCGAAATGGGCCTTTTCCTCTTCGGCTTTAGAGGAGGTCACCGGCTTCAGTTCCTGGCTTTCTTTCCCCCAGCCGCGGGAAGTTTTAGACGTCATCTCCTTACGCTTCCGGTCACCGGGAGGGCCCTTCTATCGGCAGTCCCGCCTCCTCAAAGAGGGGCAGCAGGTAAAGGAGACTGGCTTTACCGGCCTCCTCCGGCCTGTCGGTGTAGGGGTAGAGTTCCAAGCTGATATCGCCCCGGTAGCTCAGGCGCGACATGGTCCTGAAGATATCCAGGAAGGCCAGCGTTCCCTGTCCGGCGATGAGGTGTTGGTGAACCCGGCTCGCGGCGATATCCTCCAGGTGGACATGCCCCACCCAGGGAAAGAGTTCTTCAAAGGCCGCCGCCGGGTCCTCTCCCACGCAAAAGAAATGGCCCATATCAAAATTCAAACCCACAGCGGGCGAGGCCACCTCTTGAATGAAGGACTTGAACTGGAGGCTATTTTCAATCAGGAGCTGCGGTTCCGGTTCCACCAGGACCTTGACCCCCAGGGACTCCGCCAGGGGCAGGACCTGTTCCAAGCCCTGATGGAAAAGAGCGACCGCCTCCGGTCGGGAAAAGCCATTCGGGGGCCCGCCGGGCGGGACGGAGATGTTCTGGCATCCCAGGCGAGCCGCTACCTTGAGACAGTCCAGGGTGTGGCGGATGCGAATAGCCCTTCTCTCTTTTTCCGGTTCGATCCAGGACGGCAGGTAGGTATCTCCCACGGCAAAGAGGGTGAAACTATTCAAGTTGGTCACTTTCAGGTCCCGGGCCTGAAGGAGCTCTTGGAGTTGGACCAGCGCTGCGGTTCCGAAATCGGGGGGATAGAGGTGAGGCCGGTCGCACATGATTTCAATGCCCCCGAAACCCAGCCGGGCAATTTTTTCCACCGATTCTACCAGGGAGAATTTGACAAAGGCATTGGTGCTGTATCCGAATTTCACTCGAGGCTCCTTATTGAACCGGAGGGTGTCCCCGACGGGGGGAAGAGAGGATCCGGTCGCAAGACGCTTCCAAACGCTGCAGCGCGAGCCACTGGTCCTCAAAGGTCAGGGGGGGATTATCCCCCACGGGTTTCTTGAAGTAAAAGCCCAACTCCGGGACCGGTCCTGATTTTCCAGCCTGTTGCAGGGCCGCCATCCAGCGGGCCAGATCCAGCACCAGGGGCGCCGCCAGAATGGAGTCCCGGCCCTGAAGATTGAGGCGGAGGCTCATGGGAAGTCCGAAGAGTCCCAGGAAATCGACCACGTCCCAGGCTTCCTTGGCATCCCCCCGGGGAGGGTAATAATCGATATGCACTTTATGTGAGGGGGTCTGATACCTCTCCCCCACCGGATAGCCCAGAAGTTCATCCAGGATTTCGGTCTTGTTGATCAGTTTTCCCTCCGCCCTGCCGGGTTCCATCAAGTTTTTCCCATCGGCATTGCCGAGGATATTAAGGCTGTACCAGCCATCGACGTACAATCTTCTGGCTTTCAAGGCCGAGGCCAGAACCACTTTCAGATAGGTCTGCCCGGTCTTGCCGTCCCGCCCGGCGATCGGCACTCCCCGCTCCACGGCTTCGTGAAGCAGGGGCGGAATTTCGATCTCATTGGGAGTGAAATTCACCACCGGCACTCCGGAAAGCACCGCGGCGGCCGTGTAGGCTAAATCCACCGGCTCGGGGGCTTTCCGCAGGGCGGTGAGTTCGGAGAGACTTTGGCAGCCCAGCGGGAACGTTCGCCGGGCGGCGGGTAAAAGATTGACGAAGACGGGCCGCGCCTCGGGGAACAGATCGCAGAAGAAGCGGATATCCTCCCGGAGCCGTTCGACGGTGGTTCCGAAATCCAGATCCGGCGCCGGGGCCTCCCGGATCGTCATCTGATTTAGGTCGAATTGGCAGGGCTTCCAGAGGTGCTCGGGAAGAACGCCGTGCGCTTCAATGGACTCGGGCAATGTCTTCCGGCTTTGGTCCCAGCCTGCCAGGTGAAAGGCCTGAGGCGGTCCCAGGTAAGGAAATTTGTCTGCCGTGGTCAGGCTGGAAAGGATAGACCCGGGATCCCGCCGGAGAGCCAGTACGGCAACGGCTACGGTCGAGGCCACGGCGCCCTTGGCCCCGGCAATCAGCAGGAGGAGGGGCCCGGGATGAGCAGAAAACGAATTTTTCATGGCGGAGGGCCTCAAATTCCAATTCTTTTTTTTCTATTGTTGCCGAGAACAGCCACCCAACGAAGAGTTCATCTGCAAGAGGGACAGCGCTCAGACATTCATCGAAAAGATAACGGGACATCCGGAGACTGTCAAGCTGTTTCCTGTCAAGCGATTATGCCGGAATGGAGCCGAGGGCCCATTTTTATCCTTGACCCTATTCCCTTTCCTCTCTTATACTATTTCCATTGCCAATAATGTTCTGCTTCAGCCCGCCTGAACGTTTTAACTGGCCCGTCGTCAGAGGAGATGCTAAAGTGAAAAACGGAAAGTGCCCCAAGTGCGGCTCGGACAAAGTTTTCCAGGGGGCGGAGATCCCCGCCAAATTCGGCCCCTTCGGAAGTAACAGTATCCCCATAACCCTTTTTTCCATTGCTTCCCTGGACAACTATGTTTGTGCCGAATGCGGCTACCTGGAGCGCTATGTGGCGGAGGCCACGAAGCGCGAAGAGATTTCAAAAAAATGGCCGCAGGTCAAGGGCGAGGCCCCATCCTGAGCCCCGGCGCTTCCGGCTGACCCGTCAGGAGCGGATGGCCTTAGGTTTACGCAGAGGAGGTTTCAGGGTTGAAAGGATTCAGGAGGTTCGCGGCCATCACCCGGGTGCTGTGCAAACATGGCTTGGGAGACGTGTGGGAACAGCTCTCCGGTCGGGCCGAGAAAAAAGAAAAGGGCTTCCAGGACAAAGACCTCATCTTTAAATCAGGGTTCCCCTCGCCGTTACGCATCCGCCTGGCCCTCGAAGAATTGGGCCCCAGCTTCATCAAGCTGGGCCAACTCCTGAGCACCCGGGCAGACCTGTTCCCGTCGGATTACATCGAGGAGTTTAAGAAACTTCAGGACCGCGTCCCTCCTGTTCCTTTTCCTGAGATCAAAAAGATCATCGAAGCCGAACTAAAGCGGCCGCTGGCGGAAATTTTCCAGACCTTCCATCCGGAACCGCTAGCCGCGGCCTCGGTAGCCCAGGTTCATCTGGCCGAGCTTTCGACCGGGGAAAGGCTGGCCGTCAAGGTGATCCGGCCGGGGATAGACAAAAAGATCCGTCAGGATGTCCGCTTGATGTACTATCTGGCCGAAAAAATTGAAAAGTATTTCGAAATGGGCCGGATCGTGGGAATGCGCAACCTGGTCAAGGAGTTCGAGCGGGTTATTTTCAGGGAGCTCGACATGCTGATTGAGGCCGGCAGTATTGAAAAGTTCGCCCTGAATTTCAAGGACTCCGAAGAAATCTATATCCATAAGGTGTACTGGAACTATACCAGCCGGTCCGTTCTGGTCATGGAACATATCGACGGCATCAAGATGGATCAGGTGGAAACCATAAGAGCCCAGGGCCTGGATCCCCAGGGAATAGCCGACATCGGGTTGCGCTCCTTTTCCCGGCAGTTGATGGAATTCGGTTTTTTTCATGCCGATCCGCACCCGGGCAATACCATCGTCATGTACGACGGCCGGGTGGCCCTGGTGGATTTCGGCATTACCGGGTATCTGGACGAACAGATGATGGGCCAAATCGCCAACCTCTTCCTGGGCTATGCCGAACACGATTATGACCTGGTCTTAGAGGCCTTGCTGGATGCGGGAATCATCGACGAAGAGACCATGGATCTGAAAAGCTTTCAAGTGGATCTCAAGGACATCAGCGAGCCCTTTTACGGCCGCTCCCTGCAGACGATCTCGGTCAGGGACGTCTACGATCAAGTCATGCAACTGGTTTACAAATACCATATCCGACTGCCCCGGAACATTTTGCTCTTGCTGAAAACCTTTATCCAAACCGAAGCCCTGGGCAAGATCCTGGGTAGTGAGGCCAGCCTGCTGGAAGCGGCCCGGCCTTACGCGGAGCGATTTCTGGAGCGCCGCTACAATCCCAAAAAGTTTTTTCGAGACCTGGGCAAGGAAGTCCGAACCACGGGCGGTTACCTGAGGACGATGCCTAAGTTGCTGCATGACATCCTCCGGCAGACCGCCCAGGGAAACCAGCGGTTGGAGTTCCGGCACACCGGCCTGGAAAAGCTGAATAGCCAGTTTGCCAAAGGGGTCAACCGGTTGACCGTCGGCTTCATTATTTCGGCCTCCATTATCGCCGCCGCCCTGGTCCTCAATTCGAGTCAAAGGGTTTTCGAGGTGAGTTTAAATCTCTTTGGTCTAAAAACCATTTCCATCACCGCCCTCTTTGGTCTGGTCGGCTATGTCATTGCCACGCTCCTAGGCCTGTGGCTCATTTTCTCCATCTTTCGATCCGGTAAGCTATAACCTCGGCCCTGGACATTCTTTTGGGAAACCCTTTTGGCGAGACCCGGCGGTCCCACCGTAGATGGAGGGTACCCCCCCAAAAAGGGCGAAGCGTCTCTCTGCTAGAGAGAGCGGGCCAAATGGACTTCAGGGTCAAGAGATCGGTTTGGCCGGGAATCATTCCATGACCAGAAGCATTGAAACCGAAATCGAAATCGAGGGGACAGCAACCCGGGTCTGGGAAGTATTGACCGATTTCAATCGCTACCCCGAGTGGAATCCCTTTATCCTTCGAATCGCCGGAACCCTTCAGACCGGCTCGCGACTGAAGGCCGTAGTCCAGACCCCCCACTTTCCAAAGATAACCATCCGGCCGGTGCTTTTAAGGGTTGAAGTCGAACATGAATTTCGCTGGGTGGGCCATTGGCTGGTACCCAAAATTTTTGACGGGGAACACCTTTTCGCCATTGAACCGTTGGGAGGGTCAAAAGTCAAATTTGTACAAAAAGAGCTGTTTAGCGGGCTACTGGTTCCCCTATTATGGGGGAGGATGGCCGGAAATATCCGCCTGGGGTTCGATAAGATGAGCCAGGCCCTCAAAAAGCGTATCGAGAGTCGAGAGGCCCAGGACAATATCAGAGGCTAACCCTCTTGGCGCCGGGTTCAAGACCTCTCCTTTTTTTATTTGACAATTTTATCTCCCAAGACTTGGCGAAATGATCTAAGTGCGCAAAGGAAAATGTCCCTGGAGACTAAAACCCTTTTTAGGGTTTCGAACCCTTAGTGGAGGGCCTTCCCAATGATCGAATCATGGGCCAACTATTTTTACCAACTCGCAGGTCAGTTTGGATATAAACATCCTATCCATCCCGCTTTGGTTCACCTGCCTATAGGCTTGGTGGCCGGGGCATTTATATTCGGCTGGCTGGGGCTCCTTTCCAAAAAGGAGGGGCTTGTCCGATCTGCAGGCCATTGCATCATTCTGGCTTTTCTCTTTTGGTTTCCGGTTGTTCTGTTCGGTCTGATGGATTGGCAGCATTTTTATCGGGGCGCCTGGCTGCTTCCTATAAAGATAAAGATGGTTTTGTCAGGGATCTTATTCATTCTTTTACTGTCGGCGACCCTATTTTTCAAATTTAAGAAGGAATCCAAGTCAAAGGCCCTGCTGATTATCTATACGCTTGGCCTTTTTATCGTGGTTCTTTTAGGCTTTTTTGGCGCCCAATTGGTTTACGAAGAAAAAACGCCAAAGGGTGCAAGAGCCTACGTCGCCGGAGAAAAAATATTCGTAGCTAACTGCGTCATTTGTCATCCCCAAGGAGGAAATTTAATCAGGCCTGACCGACCGATCAGAAATTCATCCAAGTTGAAGGATCTCGATGCCTTTATTCCTTTGATTCGTCATCCTAAGGCGCCCATGCCCTCGTTCCCTGATACTCAGATTTCCCTTAGTCAAGCCAAAGAGCTTTTTCAATATATCAGGGAGGTACTGGTCCAAGGAAGAGGGGATAGCAAGGGATAGGGGGGGGCTCTAAGTTGATTGGCCAAACTTGAAAGAGAACCTTTTGGAGGCAGCCGTCAACAAATCTATCCCCTCTACCGGATCATCGTTAGACCGCCTTTGGAAATATTCTGAAAGAAGAGGATTAAAACAGGATGTCATGAATAAATACAGCTTTTTCGGTTTAAAAATAGTCAATTGACTCTATTTACCCCTTGAAACCTACTATGGTATTATCAAAATAAAAGTTCCGAATTCCCCGTCTTTTTGCTTTGATTTCATCAACACCGGGGATCCTGGACGGGAGGCCGGAGAAATAGTATGGTAGATCAGGAACAACAGAGCGAGGAAGTCTCTCCCTGGTGGCGGCGGGCCGTCATCTTTATCCTCTTGGTCTGTTTCGGCATCCAGGGCTGGATTGCCATCTTAGCCTACCGAGGGGCGCCGCCTGTCCCCGCTAAAGTGGTCAACGAAGCTGGGGAGACCCTCTTTACCGGTGAGGACATCCGGGCCGGCCAGCAGGTCTTCCTCAAGTATGGGCTGATGGAAAACGGCACCATCTGGGGACACGGCGCCTACCTGGGACCGGACTTCTCAGCCGAATATCTGCATACCCTAGCGCTGGATACCGGCTTCTTCCTGGCCCGTTCTGGCTTCGGCCGGAATCCCCCGGAGCTGCTTCCCGAAGAAAACGAGGCGCTGAAGGCTCGGACCCGGGAGCTGCTCAAAGAAAACCGCTATGATCCCCGAACCCGAATTTTGCTGTTTCAAAGGCCCGAGGAACTGTCCTTTCAAAGGCAGGTGGTCCGCTGGACGGATTATTTCGTCCACCCGGCCCTCAATGGAGGCTTGAAGGCCAAGTATATCCAAGACCCGGTCGAGCTGCGGCAACTTACAGCCTTTTTTGCCTGGACTGCCTGGGCCGCTGTAACCCGGCGTCCCGGCCGGTCTTATTCTTATACCAATAATTTCCCCTATGACCCGCTGGTGGGTAACACCCCGACGCCAGAGGTTTATCTCTGGAGTGCCCTGAGCCTGATAACCCTGCTGGCCGGGACAGCCGCCATTCTCTTTGCCCTCGGCAAGTTCAGCTACCTGGGCTGGAGAGGGGCGCCTAGGCCCAATCCCGCCCTGTTGCCGGGACTGGCCACGCCAAGCCAACGGGCCACCATCAAATTTTTCGTCGTTGTGGCCCTGCTCTTTCTGGCCCAAACCTTGATAGGCGCCGCGGTAGGCCATTCACGGGCAGAACCGGGAAGTTTTTACGGGTTTGACCTCTACCAGATTTTTCCGAGCAATATCTTGCGCACCTGGCATCTGCAACTGGCCCTTTTCTGGATCACCACCGCCTATATCGGAGGCGGGCTGCTGCTGGCTTCATCCTTGGATGGCGGAGAGCACCGGGGACAAATTCCAGGTATTCATTTTCTGTTTTGGGCCCTGGTGTTGGTGGTCGGGGGGAGCCTCCTGGGGGAGTTCCTGGGAATCAATAATCTCCTGGGAAAGTACTGGTTCTGGTTCGGCCACCAAGGATGGGAATACCTGGATCTGGGCAGAGGCTGGCAGGTGCTGTTGGCCGTTGGACTGGCGGTTTGGGTCATTCTGCTCTGGCGCCAGGTAAGACCGGCCCTAAACGACCCGGAACGCCGCGAAATCTCGCTCCTTTTCCTGGTGGCGGCAGGAACCATTCCCCTCTTTTACCTGCCGGCTTTTTTTTTCGGCAGCACCACCAACTACACCCTGGTGGATAACTGGCGTTTTTGGATCATCCACCTTTGGGTGGAAGGGTTCATGGAACTGCTGGTGACGGTCATGGTGGCGGTGACTTTCTTCCGAATGGGGCTGGTTTCCCGGCAGACCGCGGTCCGGGTCATTTATCTGGATGCCATCCTCTTTCTGGGCAGCGGTATCATCGGCACCGGGCATCACTGGTACTGGACCGGCCAGTCCTACTTTTAATTTGGCCTTCTCGGCCCTGTTTTCGGCCATGGAGGTGGTGCCGCTGACTCTCCTGACCCTGGATGCCTGGGATTTTGTCCAAGGTGACCCGGGGAGGCGACACTCCAGGACCCTGCCGCATAAGTGGACCTTTTATTTTTTAATGGCCGTGGGGTTCTGGAATTTTGTCGGGGCCGGGATTTTCGGGTTTCTCATCAACCTGCCCATCATCAGTTATTTCGAGGTGGGGACGATGCTGACGCCCAACCATGCCCACAGCGCCCTGATGGGGGCTTTCGGTATGGAGGCCATGGCCTTGACCGTCATGGCCTTCCGTCAGGTGCTGAAAGACGAAGCCTGGGTTCGAGCGGAAAAATTTATCCGGGTTTCCTTCTGGGGGCTGAACCTGGGTCTGGCGCTGATGGTCCTGGGAAACTTATTTCCCGGCGGGGTCCTGCAATTCGTTGATGTGCTGCAAAACGGGTACTGGCACGCCCGGGGCCTGGCCTATGTCACCCAGGATTTTGTGCGCTTCATCGAATGGTGCCGTATGCCCGGAGACCTGATTTTTATCTTTCTGGGAGTGGTGCCCATGGTCATGGCCGCCCTGATTACTTATCGAGAAACACTCCGATCGCCCCAGGCCGATTCGTCAGGGAGAGGTCCTGCTAAGGGAATAGTCGATATAGGAGACGGAAGGCGTAAGAATGAATGGCATAAATGAAAGGTTGTAAGCGCCATGCCCGGCAAAGTTCGCTCGAAGGCCTCTCGGATTTTCACCCTGGGGCATGGAACCAGACCTCTTGAGCTGTTTATGGCCATTCTTCAATCCTTTAGTATTGATCTGGTGGTTGATGTTCGGACCATCCCGCGGTCGAGACACAATCCCCAATTCAACCAGGAAACGCTGCCGGACAGTCTGCGCTCACAAGGGATCGGGTATCTCCATAAGCCCGGTCTGGGAGGCTTAAGGAAGGCACGTCCCGATTCCTCGAATACGGGCTGGCGCAATGCCTCTTTCCGAGGCTTTGCCGATTACCTGCAGACGGATGAATTTGAGTCAAACCTAAACGACCTTATCGAAATGGCTTCCCAACATACCCTGACCCTCCTCTGCGCGGAAACTCTGCCCTGGCGCTGCCATAGGTCACTTATCGCCGATGCCCTTTTGGTGCGGGGAATTCCGGTGACTCATCTTTTCAAAGCGGACGAATCTCGGGAACACCTGCTCACTGCCTGGGCCCAGGTCCAGGGGTATAAAATTACTTATCCGGCGTCGGACGGAAAGCGAACCGATTTGAGGGATGGCGGATGAATAATTGTTCTTCCTAAGAATCCCCTCTTAGATGAATAAAAAAACTTTGGATTAAGAAGACCGTGGTGTTATATTGTTGATATATCCCCTCCGGCCCGCTTGGTCAAATGGGGGCTGAAAGGGGAACCTTTGAGGTAGCTATTTGAAAAGGCGAGCAAACATGAGCGAACATCAATATGAGATCGGTCTGATTGGTCTGGGTGAGATGGGGCGTAATCTGGCCCTAAATATTGCCGACCAGGGAATTCCCATCGCGGTCTACAACCGGACGGCTGAAAAAACAAAGGAATTTATGGAGACGGAGGGCGCCGGGCGGTCCATCGGAACCGGCTACAGCCTGTCTGAATTCATGGGCCGCCTGCGTAAACCCCGGGCCGTCCTGATGCTGATCTCCGCGGGCCGGCCGGTGGACGAGCTGATCCAGGAGCTTCTACCCCTTCTGGAACCAAACGACTTGATTATTGATGGCGGCAATTCCTTTTTCAGCGATACCGATCGTCGAGAGCGGGAACTGGCCGGAAAGGGTTTTCTTTATCTGGGACTGGGTATATCCGGAGGAGGGTTAGGCGCCCGCTACGGTCCCAGTCTGATGCCCGGCGGGACTCCGCAAGCCTATGAACGGGTGCGTCCGATCCTCGAGGCCATCGCCGCCAAGGTGAAGGATATCCCCTGTGTTGCCCACCTGGGCCCCGGTTCGGCCGGCCACTATGTTAAAATGGTCCATAACGGGATTGAATACGGCTTCATGCAATTGATCGCCGAGACCTACCAGCTTCTCAAACAGGGACTGGGTTTGAACAACGATGCCTTGTCTTTGATTTTCGACCGTTGGAATCAGACCGAGCTCCAGGCCTACTTAATCGAGATTACCGCCCGGATCTTTCGTCAGGAGGATGAGAAGAGCGGAGGCCGCTTGATCGATAAGATTCTGGATCAGGCCGGGCAAAAAGGGACCGGAATGTGGACTTCCGTGAATGCCCTGGAATTGCAGGTACCGGTGCCCACCATCGATCTGGCTGTGGTCATGCGGGACCTGTCCGGTTGTAAACAGGAAAGGCAAGCCGTCAGCCGGATGCCGGGAGAGGAGTATCCTCCCTTTTCAGGGGAAGCGGGAAGGATTTATCGCCCAACTCGGCGAAGCCCTTTATGGGGGGTTGATTCTGACCTATGGTCAGGGTCTGACCCTGCTCCGAAAGGCCTCCCGGACCTATCACTATGGTTTGGATCTGGGGGAAGTGGTTCGTATCTGGAGCGGCGGCTGTATCATTCGGGCTTTTCTATTGGAAAAAATACTGGCCGCCTACCGGGTTCAACCGGACTTGATCCATCCCCTCCTGGATCCTGATCTGGCCGAACGGATGAAGCCCTGCCAGGATGCCTTGCGAACGGTGATAACGACCGCCGTTGAGCTGGGAATCCCCGTACCTGGTCTGATGGCCTCACTGGCCTATTATGACGGCCTTCGCAGTCCCTGGTTACCGGCCAATCTCATTCAGGCCCAGCGGGATTACTTCGGGGCCCACACCTATGAACGGGTTGATGGACCGGGCATCTTCCACACCCAATGGACCACGGAATAAGGAGACCCCTTGTCGGCTGAACTCCATCCCCAATCGACGGTCTTTGTTATCTTCGGCATGGGCGGCGACCTGGCCCGGCGCAAGCTGATTCCGGCCCTCTATGATCTCTTTCTGGATCAGTGGTTGCCTGAAAAATTCCTGGTTATCGGCCTGGGCCACAAATCCCAGGGCGACAAGGCGTTGATTGAACAGTTACGTCAGGGGGTGATCCAGTTCTCCCGGCGAAAGGAAACCGATGGCCGGAAATGGAAGGCCTTTGCCGCTCACCTGACCTTCCAGGACGCCGAATTCGACGCCCCCCCGATTTATTCCCAACTGGCTAAACAATTTTCCACCCTGGATAAGGAATGGGGCGTCAAGGCCGTCCGTATCCTTTATCTGGCCGTGCCGCCGCAAGCCATTGAGACCGTGGTGGAGCAGTTGGGCAAGGCCCGGATCCCCCTGGAACGGGAGCGAACCCGGATTGTGATCGAAAAACCTTTCGGCCGGGACCTGGCCTCGGCCAAATCTTTGAATAAGCTTCTGACGCGGATCTTTGACGAATCCCAGATTTACCGCATTGACCATTATCTGGGGAAGGAGACCGTCCAAAATATCCTGGCCTTCCGGTTTGCTAATGCCCTCTTTGAGCCCATTTGGAGCCGACGCTACATTGATCATGTGCAGATTACCGTGGCGGAGCAGGTAGGAGTCGGACAGCGCGGCCATTACTATGAACAGGCCGGGGCGCTCCGCGACATGATCCAGAATCACCTTATCCAGGTCCTCTGCCTGATGGCCATGGAACCCATGATCTCCTTTGACGACAATGAAATCCGGAATAAAAAGGTGGATGTCCTCCATGCCATCCGGCCTATTCCGATCGATGAGATACACAAATTTGCCGCCCGCGGCCAGTACGAAGCCGGCTGGATCGAGGGAGAACACGTCCCCGGTTATCGCGGCGAAGTGAACGTCTCTCCCGAATCCTCGACCGAGACCTATGCCGCCCTCAAACTCTTTGTGGACAACTGGCGCTGGCAGGATGTTCCCTTTTATTTACGTACCGGAAAACGCCTGCCGGCCAAGGTTTCGGAGATCAATATCCAGTTTCGGCCGGTCCCCCATCAGATCTTCCCTTCCTCGACAGTTTTAGATTGGCGGCCGAATCGCCTGCTTATTTCCATCCAGCCGCTGGAAGGCATTCTGCTTCGCCTTCAGGCCAAACACCCGGGTCAGGCCTTGCGTCTGAGCCCGGTGGATATGGAGTTTTATTATCAGGAGGCCTTTAAGGTCTCCTCTCCGGAGGCCTACGAAACCTTGCTTCTGGATGTCATGCTGGGCAATGCCACGCTCTTCATGCGCGCGGATCAGGCGGAAGCGGCCTGGAATGTTATTACGCCTATTTTGGAAGCCTGGGAAGAGGTGGTACCCGCAAATTTTCCCAATTATCAGGTCGGCACCTGGGGGCCGGAGTCCGCCGAACATTTAATCGCCCGGGATGGCCGCAGTTGGCTGATGCCCAATCTGCATCATTACCATGAGGCCCTGCAGCGTTGTGAGGTCGGGGAGGGAAAGGAAAAATAGTCCAGTTTGAAAATAACCCAGGAAAAAGTAAAGGAGTTTTTATGAGACCGGAGAAGCTGAAGAGCCGTATATTCCTCGACGGGGGAAATCCGGAGGAAACCAGGGAAATCATCAGTCGTTTGGGATTCCTCGACGGTCAGACGACCAATCCGACGCTCATCTCCAAAAACCCGGAAGCGCGCCGGCATTTGGACCAGGGGGGGAAGTTCAGCGAAAGAGAGATCCTGGACTTCTACCGGCAGGTGGTCGGAGAGATCTCCAGGCTGATTCCTCAGGGGTCCGTCTCCATTGAAGTCTATGCCGACCCGGCCACCCCGGCGGAAAGGATGTTGGTCCAGGGCCAGGAAATGTTTTCCTGGATCCCCAACGCCCACATCAAATTTCCCACTTCCCGGGAAGGGCTGACGGCCGCCGAAGGGGCCGTCCAAAAAGGGCTGCGGGTCAATATGACCCTCTGTTTTTCCCAGGAGCAGGCGGCCGCCGTTTACGCGGCCACCCGGGGGGCCAAGAAGGGGGAGGTCTTCGTCTCGCCCTTCATCGGCCGTTTGGATGATCGGGGAGAAAACGGAATGGACCTGATCGCCCACATTCTCCAGATGTATGGGCCGGGAGACGGCCATGTGGAAGTTCTGAGCGCCAGCGTCAGAACCAGAGATCATCTGCTTTATGCCTTGAAGCTGGGATCGGATATCATCACCGCACCCGCGGCCATCTTGAAGGAATGGGGCGACCAGGGACTTCCCCTTCCCGAGGCGGGGGTTGATTACGCTGCCGGGGGCTTAAAAGCGATCCCTTATCGGGAGATCGACCTCAGTCGACCCTGGCAGGAATTTGATCTGAGCCATGAGCTGACGATCAAGGGGATGAACGGTTTTTCCAAGGATTGGAACTCTTTGTTGCTGAAATGATAACGATGCAGCCTTTAGACACTGCCGGTACGTTAACCCCCTGGGAACCGGGTTTCGCGGCCCTTTTTCTTTACGGCCTGATGATCCTGGCCTTGGTGGTCCTCCTTCTTTTTCTTGCTTCCTGGCTGGGAGAAAAGAAAACCAACGCGAATAAAGAGCTGCCCTTTGAATGCGGGCTGATCCCCAGCGGACCGGCGCGGCTCGCCTATCCCGTTCCTTTTTACCGGGTGGCCGTTTTTTTCCTTATTTTCGATGTCGAGGCGGTCTTTATTTTCGCCTGGGCCGTGGCCATCCTGGAGCTGGGCTGGTCCGGCTGGCTCCAGATTTCCGGTTTCATTGTGCTCCTGCTGGCCGGCCTTTATTATATTTGGAAGAAACGGGGATTGGAGTGGGTAGCGGGCCTTGAAACCCTTCGATCAGCTCAAAAATAAAGCGCTGGACCGCTTGGACCTGCTGGTCAACTGGTCGCGGAAGTATTCCCTCTGGCCCGCCTTTTTTGGACTTTCCTGCTGCTTCATCGAGGAGTCGACGGCCCTGACCCCCCGCTATGATATGGCCCGTTTTGGGGCCGAGGTCCTGCGCGGTTCCCCCCGCCAGTCCGATCTCCTGATCACCTCGGGGACCATTTTTAAAAAAGTGGCGCCGGCGATCCTGCGGTTTTATGAGCAGATGCCTGAACCGAAATGGGTGATCTCCATGGGCTCCTGCAGCAACTGCGGCGGGATGTATGATGGCTATAGCGTGGTCCAGGGCATTGATCAAATTTTGCCCGTAGATGTCTATATTCCGGGTTGCCCGCCTCGGCCGGAGGCCGTCTTGCAGGGATTGCTGCTGCTGCAAAAGAAGATCGGGTCGGAAAGGCCGAGTCGTTCGATTTTCCATCTGCCCGGAGGGACTCAAGGGTCTCAAAAACCCGTGCTGGTCGATGGGCAGACAAAATCCAGGGATACCCGGGGGCCGGGCTATGAAGGCCTGCCTGTCCGAGGCACCTCCGTCACCCCTCCTCGATTTTGGGATAGCCGCTCCGACCTGATGTGGACGCCGCCGCCCCGCAGAATAGAACTGACGGACCGGGACCGCTCCTTGGCCGCGGTGCTAAAGGAAAAGTTCGGCGAGGCCCTCAACCAGACTCCCCAAACCTCGGATATGGCCACCTTTGAGGTCGCCGGGGACCGGATTAAAGAGGTCCTCCGTTTCCTGAAGACCGAATCCCGTCCCAGGTTCCTACGCCTGGATGATCTGACTGCTGTGGATGAATCGGCCCGACGGGGCCAGGGGAATTTCGAGATCGAAGACGGCACGGTGGGGAAAGAAATAGTCCGGGATAAGCCTCCCCGTCCGGACCCCCAAGAATACCCGGCGTATACGCTGGTTTATCATTTACTGTCCTTCGAACCGGCCGGGCGTCTTCGTCTCAAGGTTCCTCTAGCCGATAAAAACCCGGTAACCCCGACCATCACCGATATCTGGCCCTCGGCCAACTGGTACGAGCGGGAAGTCTTTGACCTCTTCGGAATCCGCTTTCAAGGACATCCGGATCTGCGCCGGATTCTCCTCCCCCACGACTGGGAAGGCCATCCCTTACGAAAGGATTATCCGGGCCGGGCCACCGAGATGGCCCCCTACACCAGGGCCGAGGCCGAAAAATACCAGCCTCTGGACGCCGGCATCCTCGTCCGCCAAGCCGGGGAAGAGGGCCGGGAAATGATCCTGAACCTGGGTCCTCATCACCCGGGCTCTCACGGCCTGATACGTTTCATCCTTTCCCTGGAGGGCGAAAGGATTTCCGCTATCGACCTGGACATCGGCTATCACCACCGTTCGGTGGAAAAAATCGGCGAGCACCAGTCCTGGCATCAATTCATCCCCTACACCGACCGGGTGGATTATCTTTCCGGGGTGTACAATAACCTGGCTTACTTGAATTCGGTTGAAATTCTAACCGGGATCCAGGTCCCGGAACGGGCGCAATACATCCGGGTGCTGCTTGGTGAATTTTTTCGACTGAGCAATCACCTGGTCTGGTTCGGCACCTTCCTGCAGGACGTGGGCGCCATTGGTCCGGTTTTTTACACCTTTCGGGACCGCGAAAAGGTTATGGATATTATCGAGCTGATCACCGGAGGTCGGCTCCATCCCTCCTGGTTCCGAATCGGGGGGGTGGCTGACGACTTGCCGCAGGGCTGGAAAGAACCGATTGAGGCCTTCCTGAAGATTTTCCCGGAGCGGATCAAAGAGTATGAAGCCCTGGCTACCCGGAACCCTATTTTTGAGGCCCGAACCCGCGGCGTCGGGCCCTTGTCCCTGGAGGAGGCCATGGATTGGGGGGTGACCGGTCCCAACCTGCGGGCCTGCGGCCTCGATTGGGATTTGCGCAAGCAATTCCCCTATTCCTCCTATGAGCATTTTGATTTTGATATTCCCACGGCCAGGGAAGGGGACTGCTACGCCCGTTACCGGGTGCGGGTCGAGGAACTGCGCCAGAGCCTGCGGATCATCGAACAGGCCGTCCGGAGGATGCCGGCCGGCCGGTATGGCAGTGAGGACTACCGCTACACCGTTCCTCGGAAAACCGATACCCTGAGGGATATTGAAAGCCTTATTCATCATTTTGTCAATGTCACCCGGGGGCCGAAAATCCCCCGCGGGGAGGCCTATGCCGCGGTGGAGGCCCCCCGCGGGGAACAGGGCTACTACGTGGTCAGTGACGGTCTGCCTCGGGCCTACCGGATGCGGATCCGGACCCCCGGGTTTGCCAACATGCAGGCCATGCCTTTGATGGCTCGCGGCGGCCTGTTGTCCGACCTGCTGGCCATTATCGGCTCCATTGACTATATCATGCCGGATATCGATCGTTAGGGGGCCGGGGATGCTGTCCAGCGAGAACTTGGAGTTACTCCGGCAAAAGATGGCCGAGACCGATCATCCCCGGGAGCTGGCTGTGGAGGTGATGTTCGCCCTGCAGAAAGAGTGCGGCTATCTCAGTGATGAGGCCCTTCAGGAAGGGGCGGATCTCCTGGGCCTGACCCCCCTGGAACTGGAGGAAATCGCCACTTTCTACGATTTCATCTACCGGGAGCCGGTGGGGAAATTCGTCATTCACGCCTGTGACGGAGTCGTCTGCTGGATGTTTGGGGAGGAATCGGTCGTGGCCTACCTTTGCCGGAAGTTGGGCGTCCGGGTGGGGGAAATCACTCCCGACAAGCTGTTCACCATTCTGCCTTCGGCCTGTATCGGGTATTGCGATCACGCGCCGGCCATGCTGGTCAACGGGGTGCCTTACGGTCCGCTGACCCCCGAGCGCATCGATCAGATTCTGGAAAAACTGAAAACCGGGCAAGAGATTCCGGTATCGGATCGCTAATGGGTAGCTCGGAACGGGTGCTCTTGAAAAATGTTCAGCCCGGTCAATCGCTTGGACTGGCGGCCTACCGGGAGAGCGGCGGTTACCAGGCTTTGGCGGACGTCCTCGGGAAGCATACTCCCCAGGAGGTCAAACAGATTGTCCTCAATTCCGGTCTTCAGGGCCGCGGCGGGGCGGGTTTCCCCACCGGACGCAAGTGGTCTTTGGTGGCCGAGGACGCGCTTTTTCCGAGGGTTATCGTCTCCAACACGGACGAAATGGAGCCCGGAACTTTCAAGGATAGAACGCTGGTAGCGGCCAATCCCCATAGTATCCTCGAAGGGCTGATCATTGCTTCCTATGCCGTTTCGGCGGAGAAGGGCTTCTTCTTTATCCGGCCTTCCTATGAAAGCGCGGCCGGGATATTCGAGACGGCATTGGAGGAGGCCGCGGCGGCGGGCTTTTTGGGCCGGAACATCCTGGGGAGCGGGCATTCCCTGCAGGTGGCTGTCCATCGGAGCGCGGGCCGGTACATCTGCGGGGAGACCAAAGGCCTGGTTCACGCCCTGGAAGGGAAAAGACCGCATCCCAATATAGAAGGTCACCTCACCTCGGAAGGACTCTGGGGTCGGCCTACCATAGTCAACAATGCCGAAACGCTGGCCTACGTGCCCTTTATCTTGAAGAACGGCCCCGAGTGGTTTCGGAACTTGTCCCGGAGCAAGACCTGCGCCGGCAACAAGATCTACTCCGTCAGCGGGCGGGTCAAACGTCCCGGTTGTTTTGAGCTGCCTTTCGGGACCCCTTTATCTGAAATTATCGAAGTGCAGGCCGGCGGATTGCAATCCGGATCCGAATACAAGACCTGTTTGCCGGGGGGGGCCTCGACCCGGTTTGTGCCTAAAGGATTTTACGATATTCCCATGGATTTTGATTCCTTTAAAAAGATAGGTCCGGGGCATCGTTTGGGAACCGGGGCCATCGTAGTCTTCGATCAGAAGACCTGCCTGGTGGGCGCCACCTTGAACCTGATTCAATTTTTTGCCCGGGAATCCTGCGGCTTTTGTACCCCTTGCCGCGAAGGACTGCCTTACATGGCGGATTTGCTCCGGCGTATTGAAGCAGGGGAAGGAAAGGAAGCCTTTATTCCCAGACTGCGGGAGATGTGCGAACACCTGTCCAACGCCTACTGCGCTTTTGCCCCCGGCGCGGCGACGCCGGTCAGGGGACTGGTGGATGACTTTGTCGAGGAAATACACGAACACATTTCCCAAAAAAAATGTCCTTTTAAAACGGAGCGGGCTACAGGTTTTTCCACCTGAGTCACTAAATGCGACGGTTAGCCCTTTTGGGCAAGTACTCCGACTTATCTTGTATGGCCGCCGGGTCTCAGCGAAAGGGTTTTCCAGCCCGCCTAGGCGGGCCTTTTTAAGTTCTAACCCGGCCCCCATGTTTTCAAATCTTTCAGGAGGCAGGGCAAGACTGGGAGGCATCAAAAGCCTCTGAGTTTGGGTCTGCTCTAAATAAAATTAACAAGTTAGGCCCGGATTCGGGGTCCGGAGTACCTTTGGAAAACCCTTTCGCTGAGACCCGGCGGCCACGAAGGAATGATTTCAGGTTAAAGGTTGTGGTCACCTACTCAAAAGGGCGAAAAAATCAAAATGTTTTAAGGGTATAACTGAAAATGCCCCAATTGATCATCGATAATCTGGAGATCGAGGTCCCTGCAGGGACCAAGGTCATTGAAGCGGCTGAAGCGCTGGGCATCGTCATCCCCCGCTTCTGTTATCATCCGGCCCTGGGATCGCTGGGGGCCTGCCGGATGTGTGCCGTGAAATTTCTGGAAGGCCCGGTCAAAGGGGTGAAAATGAGCTGCATGGTGGAAGCCGGGGAGGGAATGGTGGTCTCCACCACCGATGCGGAGGCGGTCGATTTTCGCCGCCAGGTGATCGAGTGGCTGATGATGAATCACCCCCATGACTGCCCGGTTTGCGACGAAGGGGGCCACTGCCTGCTCCAGGACCTGACCGTGGCCGGCGGGCACGGCATCCGCCGCTACGCCGGAAAAAAGCGGACCTTTAACGATCAAGACCTGGGCCCTTTTATCCAGCAGGAGATGAACCGCTGTATCCATTGCTTTCGCTGCCGTCGCTTTTACCAGGAGTTCGCCGGGTACCGGGATTTCGGGGCGCTGGGGATCGCCAAGCACATGTATTTCGGCCGGTTCAGCGCCGGTCCGCTGGAAAGTCCCTTCTCGGGCAATATCATCGATTTGTGTCCCACCGGGGTCCTGACCGACAAACCGTCCCGTTATAAAGGCCGGCGTTGGGAGTATGAACGAAGCCCTTCCCTCTGTATTCACTGCTCCCTGGGCTGCCGGGTCGTGGCCAGCGCCCGGTATCGCGAAGTGGTCCGGATGGAAGCCGGCTTCAGCAGGAGGGTTAACGGGTATTTCATCTGTGACCGGGGTCGGTACGGCTATGCCTATGCCAACCATCCGGAGCGGCCCCGTCGGGCCAGGATTTCCCGGGAAGAAGTTCCCCTGGATCAGGCCCTCCGGGCCGCTGCCGATCGGCTGGCTGAGATCACCCGGAGCGAAGGACCCGGGGCCGTTGCCGGTCAGGGTTCCGGCCGAAGCAGCCTGGAGACCCAGGGGATGTTAAGAGGCCTCAGCCGGAGGCAAGGCTGGCCCGACCCGGCCTACCTGGTGGATCCTTTTAGAGAAAATGCGGTGAAGAGGGCGGTCTCCAGACTGGATGAGCGGGTGGCGGTTTCTCTGAGGGACATCGAACAGTCGGACTTCATCCTGGTTATCGGTGCCGATCCGGAGCAGGAAGCCCCCCTGTTGTCCCTGACTCTGCGACAGGCCTTCCGGAAGGGGGCCTTCATTGCCGTCCTTGATCCCCGACCGGTCTTTCTGCCCCTGACTTTTGAGCACCTTCCCGTCACCCCGGATGCCCTGGATCTCTGTCTGGCCCTTCTGACTCGAGGGACCGTGCCCCCCCCGGACGCGGATCCCGCCCTTGGAGACCGGCTGGAGGAAATAACCCGGAAAATGAGACAAAGCCGTCGACCGGTCATCGTTTGCGGCACCGATGTCGTCAGGCCAACCACCCCGGCCCTGGCTTTCGATCTGGTCCTTACCCTTCAGTCCAGGGGGCAGCCGGCCGGCCTTTTCTATCTCTTGGGGGAGGCCAATGCCTTCGGCGCAGCCCTGCTCTCCTCTCCCGGGGCCTCCTTTTTGAAGACCCTGGAGGCCATTGAAAACGGTTCCCTGGCCGCTCTGATCTTGGTGGAGTGCGATCCCTTCCGGCTTTTCCCCGATCGAGCCCGGTTGGAAAAGGCTTTGGGAAAGCTCGATTTTCTATTGGTAATGGATTTTCTGCCTACTCCGTCGGCTCGCCAGGCAGATATTTTTTTGCCCACCCAAACCATATTTGAAGCCGGAGGCGCTTTCGTCAATCAGGAAGGCCGGATTCAATGGGCGGCGCCGGTTTATCGCGGCGGTACCTCGGTCGAACAACTGAACGCCGGAGGCCATCCGCCGCGCCGCTTCCGAAAGGATATCCCCGGAGGAGAACCCCGGCCGGCCGGCCGGCTACTGGCTGAACTGGCCCGGCTCCTCTCTCCGGAGGAAGACCTCTCCCTGAATACCCTCTGGACAGTCCTGGCCGAAGAAAATCCGATCTTCTCCCGACTGCAGAACCCGAAGGATCTCCGGGAGGAAATTCGTCTCATTCCCGATCAAGGGCTCGATCAGGGGGAGGGAGGCCCTGCGGCAACGAATGGCGCAGAGGATCTGGAGAGAAGCAAAGGCTCCGTCTCCGGTGATTCCCTGGAACTCCTGTTGGTCGACCGGACCTTTGGGACCGAAGAAATTTCCGCCTATTCCCGCCCCCTCCGGGAAACAGTGCGCCGGCCCAGTCTGACCTTGCCGACCGAGGTGGGAGACCGGTTAGGGTTCCGGAATGGGGAGGCGGCGGTACTCTCCCTCGAGGGGGGGCCGCTGGAAATAGCGGTGGATCTCCAGGAACATCTGGCGGCGGGGGTCATGATCCTGCCGCGGCAGGACCAACTGGCTTGGCAAAAAATAACCGTCCATCCGCTGCGGGTGTCCCAGGATCAAATCAAAAAAAGTCAGGAGACCCCGTGACCCCGGACTGGATTTTAGGGTACCTCTTTCTCCTGATCAAGCTGGGCCTGGTGTTGGTCGGTCTGCTGACCCTCGCCGCTTACCTGACCCTGGCCGAACGAAAGCTTCTGGGGCGGATGCAGGTCCGCTATGGCCCCAACCGGGCGGGGAAATTCGGACTGCTCCAGCCGTTGGCCGATGTCATCAAAATGCTGACCAAGGAAGACACCGTCCCCCAAGGGGCGGACCGCCCTATATTTCTTGTGGCCCCGGCCGTCGTGGCGGCCACGGCCTTGCTGATTTTTGCCGTCATCCCCTTCGGCCGGGGATGGACCGTCATGGGCCGGCCGGTTCCCCTGGTGATTACTGATCTTAATGTGGGCCTTCTTTTTGTCCTGGCCCTTTCCTCGATCAGCGTCTATGGGGTGGCCCTGGGAGGGTGGGCCTCCCATTCCAAATACAGCCTTCTGGGCGGCGTCCGGGCCGGGGCCCAGATGATCAGTTATGAACTCTCTTTGGGACTCGCGCTGGTCCCCGTGGTCATGCTGGCCCGCTCCTTCAGCCTGGTGGATATCGTGGCCGCCCAGGCCCGTTACCCTTTTATCCTGGTGCAGCCGCTGGCCCTGGTTATTTTCTTTATCAGTGCCGTGGCGGAAAGCAAACGGATTCCCTTTGACCTGCCAGAGGCCGACGCCGAGCTGGTGGCCGGCTATCATCTGGAATACAGCGGTATGCGTTTCGGCCTTTATTTTTTGGGTGAGTACATTACCATGATCGTCTTGGGCGGATTGATGGCGGTTTTCTTTTTGGGCGGATGGCGCGGTCCGCTGCTGCCGCCGATGATCTGGTTTTTGATCAAGGTCCTGGCCGTGGTTTTTGTCATGATCTGGATGCGGACCACCCTGCCGCGTCTCCGTTATGACCAGCTCATGGATTTGGGCTGGAAGATCCTCATCCCCGCGGCTTTGCTGAATATCATGGCTACCGGCGGGATGATCTTATGGGTCAGGGGAATTTAAAATAAATGGCCGACTCCTCCAGGATACGAAAGATAGGGGCCGATGTCGGGCCGGGATTGGCCAAAGGCTTTTGGACCGTCTTGAAACATCTCTTCCGAAAACCGGTCACCGAGCAGTACCCGGAGTATAAACGGCCGCTGCCTGCCCGTTCCCGGGCCAGAATCATCCTGACCCGGGACCCGGACGGTGAGGAGCGCTGCGTGGCCTGTTATCTCTGTTCGGCGGTCTGTCCGGTCAACTGCATCTCCATGCAATCCGCCGAACGAGCGGATGGGCGTCGCTGGGCGCCCTGGTTCCGGATCAACTTCGCCCGTTGTATCTATTGCGGGTTCTGTGAAGAGGCCTGTCCTACGCTGGCTATCCAATTGACCCCGTCCTTTGAGCATTGCGGCTATGATGTCTTGACGCTGCTGGCGGAAAAAGAGGATCTTCTGGTGGATCACGGAGGAAAAAATAAGGAGTACAATTTTTATCGCCAGGCCGGCATAAACGTTGCCGGGGGCAAGGGGGAGCATAACCAGGAGGAGAAACCGGTGGATCTGAGGAGTAATCTGCCTTGAGCCGGGGCCCTTCGCCAATATCCCCTGAGGATGCGCCGCCGGGAAAGGATTCTTCATGACCGTTTACACCGTCATCTTTTATGTGCTGGCCGGGTTTATTCTGGTTTCGACCGGGTTGGCGATTACCCGTCGTCATCCGGTGCATGCGGTGGTTTATCTGATCCTATCCTTTCTGGGGAGCGCGCTGCTTTTCTATCTCCTTGGGGCGCCCTTTTTGGCTGCCCTGGAAGTCATCATCTATGCCGGCGCGATCATGGTCCTGTTTCTCTTCGTCATTATGCTGCTGAAGGAAGAGGCGGCCGCTGAAGCCGGGATGACGGCGGCCCAATGGGCGCCCGCCATGGGTCTGGGGTTGATCTTTCTTTCGGTGGCCCTGCTTCTGGTTTTTACGGACCCGCACAGCCGGATCCCTTTGGAGCCGGCCGTGGCCACGCCCAAGGCCTTCGGCCGTTTCATCTTCGAGAAGTACTGGCTTTCCGTGGAGATTATTTCTCTGATCCTGCTCGTCGGCCTGATGGCCGTCATCCAACTGGGAAAAAGAGGCGGGGAAGAAGAAAACGGGGAGAACCTATGATTGTACCTTACAGCCAGGTCTTTCTCCTGGCGGCGCTCCTCTTCATTCTGGGTCTGATCTGCTTGCTGACGCGGCGCAATCTGATCATGACCCTCATCGGGGTGGAGATCATGATGAACGCCGCGGCCATCCTGTTTATAGCCTCCGCCCTGCGCTGGCACCAATTGGAGGGGCAAGCCTTTGTCCTCTTTATCCTCGGGGTATCCGCAACCGAGGTGGCGGTAGGTCTGACCCTGGTGATCGCGGCCTACCGGTCCAAAGGTTCCGTGGATGCGGACCGCTTTACGCTATTGAAATGGTAGGTGTTGGCTTAATGAATCCAGAGAACAGCGATGCTCCTGACCTTGCTTAAGGACCCGACGCTCCTGGCCATGGCGACAGCGGTCACGCTGCCCTTCCTGGCGTTTATGCTGATCATCCTTTTTGTCCGGCCCTATCCCAGGATCTCCGCCGCTATCTCCATCGGGGCGGTCGCGGTTTCTCTGGGCAGCACCCTTTTTCTGCTCCTGGTCCATTGGGACCTGGAGCACCCGATCCTCCACGCCGGTCAGTGGTTCGTCAGCGGGAATATCTCTATACCCTTCGGCTTTTTACTGGATCCGGCCAGCTTGCTCATGCTCACCGTGGTGGCCGGAATCAGTTTCCTGGTGCAGGTCTACTCCCTGGGCTACATGGCCGGCGACCCGGGTTTGGCCCGTTATTACGCCCTCCACTCCCTCTTCGCCTGGGCCATGATGTCCCTGACCCTCTCCTCTTCACTGCTCCAGCTCTATTTTTTTTGGGAGCTGGTGGGCCTCTGCTCCTATCTGTTGATCGGTTTTTGGCTTGAAAAATTCAGCGCCACCCAGGCCGGAAAAAAGGCCTTCGTCATGACCCGTCTGGGAGATGTCGCTTTTTTCATCGGGCTATTATTGGTACTGCTAAACCTGGGCAACCTGAATATCCTGGAAATGAACAGCCCCGAAGTCCCCGCCCGGTTGTCTTCAGGACTCATCACCCTTTGCGCGCTATTGATGTTCGGCGGGGTGGTGGGCAAGAGCGCCCAGTTCCCTCTCCTGACCTGGCTCCCGGATGCCATGGAAGGCCCCACGCCGGTCAGCGCCTTGCTCCATTCAGCCACCATGGTGGCCGCCGGAGTCTACTTGTTGGCCCGTCTTTTCCCCTTTTTCAGCCATTCCACCGTGGCCCTGACCGTCATTCTGGCCATCGGGGGCCTCTCCATGCTCATGGCGTCCACCATGGCCCTGGTGGACCGGGATATCAAAAAAGTCTGGGCCTACTCCACCATCAGCCAATTGGGATATATGCTTATGGCTTTAGGCGCAGGGGGGTACTTCGCCGGGATCTTTCATCTGACGACCCACGCCGCCTTTAAGACGTTGCTCTTTCTCTGCTCGGGGGTCTGGGTCGCCTATTTTGGGACCAATGATATGTTCGAAATAGGCCGGCGTTCGGGCCGGGGACTGAAGATTCCCATGGTCTGTCTCCTTCTGGCCGGGGCCAGCCTTTCCGGACTCCCGCCGTTTGCGGGTTTCTTCAGCAAGGAGGCCATCCTGGGTGCGCTGACCGGGCTGAAAAATCCCGTCTGGCTCCTGGTCGGGTTTCTCGGCGTCTTTCTGACCCCCTATTACACCTTCCGGCCCATTTTGATCATCCTCTTCCCGAAAAACAGGGACCCGGATGATCCAAATGAAAGTCGCCCGTCCGTCTCGGCTTACTGGGCTATGGCCGGACCGCTCATTATTCTGGCGATCCTTATTAGTGTGCTGGGGTTCTTTGAAGCCCCCCTGGAAGGTTTCCTTCTGGGCCGGCAGAGTAGCGCGGCTCATTGGGACTGGGTCACCGTCGGTTCCCTGGGATTGGTCTTCTCCGCCCTGGCGCTGGCCTGGTTTGAGTTCGGCCGCCAGGGTTCCAAACAGATAGGTTTTGTGGAGCGAATTCCGCTACTCCGGAACTTTCTGGCCGAGCGCTGGTACCTGGACCATTTTTACCGGATCTTTTTGGAACAGGTGGTTTATCGCACTTTCGCCAACCTCTTTACCCGTAATGACCGGCAGGTGATCGACGGCGGTATCGACGGGTTCTGTAAATTCACCGTGGGCAGCGGGCGGGTGGTCTCCTATCTTCAATCCGGCCGTTTGCGGTATAACCTCTTGGTGCCCTTGTCCGTAGTGGGATTGGTGGCACTTTACTTTTTCTTTATATAGGAAAATGAGACGGGAATGAAAAGCGGTGGTTTAAAATTGAATATCCGGGAAATGAAGATCGGGAGCGTCTTCCGGAGGGGGAACAGCGATGCACCTTGACCAGGCCGGATTTCCCTGGCTGACGGCGATTCTGCTCAGTTGCCTGGCGGGTCTTCTGCTTATCCTTTTTATCCCCGCTGAACGAAAAGTCCTGATCCGTGGGGTCAGTACGGTTTTTTCCGGAATCGCTTTGCTGCTCTCCATCTATCTCTTCATCGCTTATGACCGATCCCAGGGCGGACTCCAGTTCGTGGAAAAGGTCTCCTGGGTCAAAACGCTGGGCATCCATTATTTCAACGGAGCGGATGGTTTTAATTTGCCCCTGCTGCTCTTGACCGGGATCGTTCACTTTACCGGGGTGCTGGCCATGTGGGAACTGAAAGAAAGGGTAAAGGAGTTCTTTGCCCTCTACTTCCTGCTGGTCATGGGGGTCTTCGGCTTCTTCATGAGCCTGGATCTTTTTTTTATCTTTGTCTGGTATGATGTCTCGCTCTTCCCCATGTTTCTCCTCATCCTGATCTGGGGCACCACGCGGAAAGAATACGGCGCCATGAAGCTGTTCCTCTTTCTACTGGCGGGAAGCGCTCTGATTCTGCCGGCCATCCTTTATCTCTTCGTGAAATCGGGTTTGCAGACCTTCGATCTGGTCAGTTTAATGCGTCCCGGGACTTTCACGCCCTTTCAACAAAAATTGGCCTTCATTTTTCTCTATCTGGGCTTTGGTATTCTGGCCGGAGTCTGGCCTTTCCACACCTGGTCCCCTTCGGGCCATGTGGCCGCCCCGACCTCGGTCAGTATGATTCATGCCGGAGTGCTCATGAAGCTGGGGGCCTTTGGGGTGCTGCGGGTGGCCATAGCCCTCTGCCCCTTGGGGTGGCAGTATTGGGCGGAGTGGATGGCCGTTCTGGCGACCATCGGGATTGTGTACGGGGTCTTTGTCGGGCTGACCCAAACCGATCTCAAGTATGTGGTCGCTTACTCCAGTGTCTCCCACATGGGAATCGTCGGACTGGGTCTCTCCACGGTCACCGTGGGCGGCCTGAACGGCGCCGTCTTCCAGATGTTTGCCCATGGGGCGATGACGGCCCTGCTTTTTTCTTCGGTAGGGTATTTCCATGACCGGACCGGGACCAAGATGATCCCGGAGCTGGGGGGGATGAGTGCGATTATGCCCATCGCTTCCGCCTATTTTATCTTGGGCGCGCTGGCCGGCATGGGGGTGCCGGGGTTCGCCAATTTTTGGGCGGAGGTGACCGTCTTTGTCTCGGCCCTAAAGGTTTACCCCGTTCTCGGCGTCCTGGCGATTTCTTCCCTGGCGGTTAGCGCCCTTTTTATGCTCCGCGTGGTTCAAAAGACCTTTTACGGACCGCGAAATGAGCGTTGGGCGCATCTGCCCGATATTTCTTTCGGCCTGGGGCTTTCCCGGATGATTCTGGTGGCGGTAATCGTCCTCTTCGGTCTCTGGCCAAGGCTGATGCTCGATCTGATTCAAACCGCGGTGCTCCCATTCATGGAGACCTTGCCCCGATGAACTGGATGCCCCTCATCCCCGAGGCTTATTTTTTCCTGGTGGCCGGCGTATTTTTTGTCTTGGCCACGCGCTCCCGGTCCAACCCTCGACGGGATTATCGTCTGGCCCTTTTCCTGACGGCCGGGGGCGTTGCCGTCAGCCTGGGGGCCGTCCGACTGGAGGGCTTATTCTTCGCCCAGGTTTTCCGCGTGGATCTTTTTTCCCAGGTTTTCAAGGTCCTGCTGGCGCTGGGGCTTTTTCTCGTGGTCGGCCTCTGCTCGGAATTGAGCGACATCAGTGCGGGGCGCCACTCCGAGTTTTATTTTCTCCTCGTCCTGGGCACTTGGGCCATGATGATCCTGGTCAGCAGTGTGGAGCTGCTCACCCTCTACGTGGCGTTGGAGCTGGCCAGTTATTCGCTCTACCTGTTGGTCCCCTTGCGGAAAGGGCCCGACCTGGCTCTGGAGGCGGGAATTAAATATTTCCTGATCGGGGCCACCACTTCGGCGGTGATGCTTTTCGGTCTGGCGGCCCTCTACGGCGCTACGGGAACCACCTTTGCGGGGGAACTCCTCCGGGTGCTTCCCGGTCTGCTGGGATCGCCCCTGGCCTTCATCGGCCTGATTTTTACGTTAAGCGGGTTTTTTTTCAAGCTGGCCCTCTTTCCCTTCCATGTCTGGGCGCCGAGTGTTTATCAGGGAGCGGCCAACCAGGTGACGGCCTACATCGCCACGGCGAGCAAAGTGGCGGCCATAGCTATCCTGCTGCGCCTGGTCTCCTTAAGCGGGGGCGGCAGCCGACCGTTGGTCCACGTCCTGGCCGTGCTGGCCATAGCCTCTATGACCCTGGGCAACCTGGGGGCCATGGTCCAGAAGGACCTCAAAAGGCTGCTGGGATACTCCGCCATTGCCCAGGCCGGGTATGTAATGATCGGCATCCTCAGTTTGAATGAGGCCGGCTTCGCCGGGGCCATCTTTTATGCCCTGGCCTATCTGGTGATGAGCTTTAGCTGCTTTCTGGTACTGGTCAAAGCCGCCTCCCCCGGTCGCGATTTGCAGGTAGCTCAACTGGCCGGATTGCATCGCCGCTCCCCGCTGTTGGCTTTGGCGCTGTTGCTCGGTGTTTTCAGCCTCGGAGGAATCCCCCCACCATCGGCTTCACCGGGAAATTCCTGGTCTTTGCCGCGGCCATGAAAAATGGCTATTTCTATCTGGTGTTGATCGGCATGATCAATGTGGCCGTTTCGTTGTACTATTATGCCCTGATCGTGAAGGCGGCCTATTTCCTTGACCCCGATGAAGAGCTGCCGCGGATTTCCTTATCCCCGGCGACCCGACTGCTCACCTCGGCCTTGATCGTTATCATCGTCGGCGGGGGACTTTTTCCCGGTTATCTCTATGAACTGGCCGGAGCGGCCGCCCGCTGCCTGATCCCGGGCAACTGAGGGAAGGGAATTCCTTCATTTCGTTGTGCGCCCTTCGGGACGGACGGCCAGGATAGAGAGGGGATTAGTACGAAAATAGGGCACAGGGTATAAGGTTCAAGGCATAAGGTTTGGAGAATACCATTTTCATGCTTCGGGGTGCCCGCCCCGGCCATGGGGGATTAATACGAAAATAAAACTGGGTACCACCTAGGCATCCAATAATAATTAATAATCAATTGTTAATTATTAATTGTTAATAAAGGCTTTGTGGTGCCGAGTTCTATTTTCGTATTAAATCCAGGGTGCCCACCCATGAGGGCCAAGCGATAAATTCAAAGGGAGGAAAGAGCCATGGAGCAAAAAGAGAATTTGGAAGACCTGGAAAAAGAGGAAGTGGAAGCCTTATGCCGGGAATGCGGACACGGGTTCAAGGTGTTCATGGATCGGGTTATTGGGAAGGATGAACCAAAGAGTGAGCTGACTGAAACGATCACCTGCCCGGTCTGCGGATGCAATGAATGTAATGTAGTCCATAAAGGTTCATCCTAAATCAAATAACCCCATTTACTTATTTTATTATTTAGGTAAAATGCCCCCAGGTCCGATTGGCAATGCCTAAAAAATCCCTGACTGTTGTTCTATCCCGGAAAGTTATCCATGTATAAGCTCGAGCGTCGGGACTTTTTAAAGATCATTGGTCTGGCGGGGACCAGCGCCGCCTTAGGCTGCTCCTCCACTACCCCCAATGACCTGATCCCTTATCTATCTCCCCCCCAAGACCTGATACCCGGCGCGGCAAGCTGGTATGCCAGCACTTGCCGGGAGTGCCCGGCCGGCTGCGGCCTTCTGGCCAAGAACCGGGATGGCCGGGTAATCAAAGTGGAGGGAAATCCCCTCCATCCGGTCAGCGGAGGAAAACTCTGTGCCCGCGGGCAGGCTTCACTCCAGGGGCTTTATAATCCCGATCGGTTTCCCGGACCCTTAATGAAGAAGGGGAAGGGGAAAATGGCCCCGGTGTCCTGGAATCAAGGGGAAGAAATCCTGGTTCGAACCCTGAAGGACCTGGTTCGTAAAGGCCGGGGAGAACGGATCGTCTTTGTCAGCGAATTGCTGAACGGCAGCTTAAGGGACTTAACCTCCCGCTGGCTTTCGGAAATGGGTTCCCGGGAACTCCTGCTCTATGAGTCTTTTGCCTATGAGCCCTTGCGCCGGGCCAACCAGGCCGTTTTTCACTTTGATGGTTTTCCGCATTACCGGATCGATCGGGCCGATTTTCTTATTTCCCTGGGGGCCGGTTTTTTGGAGACCTGGATCTCCAATTTGGAATTTGCCCGGCAATTTGCCGTTTTCCATTCGCTGCGGCCAAAAGGCAGAAATCCCTTCATCTTCGTGGGGCCGAGGCTTTCCCTGACGGCCAACAATGCCGATCAGCGGATTTTCGTCCCTCCGGGGGATGAGTATCTCATCGGCCTGGGTCTGCTTAGGGTGCTGCTCGATGAAGGAACACTCGGCCATTTTCCTGCCGACCAAAGGCCGGCGCTGGCCAGGGCCCTTCAAAATTTTTCTTTGGAAAGGATCAGCCAAAGGACCGGGGTCCAGGCGTCGGTGATCCGGAATCTGGCCGGGAGGTTTATCCGGGCCGAAAGACCGCTGGTCCTGGCTGAGGGGCAGGGGCTCTCCGGGCCTCGGGCCTTCGAGGCGGCCGTAACGGCCAATCTCCTCTGCCTGGTTAAACCGGGCACCCAACAAACCATGGATTTCCAAAGTCCTTTGGTCTATGGCCAAGCGTCCCCTCTGGCCGGGATGAAAGAACTTTCGGAGCGAATGAAGAGGGGAGCGGTCGATCTTTTGCTCCTGGGGCAGGTCAACCCCGCCTTTACGCTCCCCTTTTCCTCGGAATTCCAACAGGGTCTGGAGGCGGTCCCGCTGGTGGTCAGCTTTTCGAGTTATTTGGACGAGACCAGCAGCCGGGCCCACCTGGTCCTGCCCAATCCTACCTTCCTGGAATCCTGGGGGGACTATGCGCCCCGGGAGGGGGTCTCCGGGCTGATGCAGCCGGTGATGGGACCGGTCTTCCAGACCCGGCCGTTAGGGGATATCCTGCTTTCTTCCGGGAAAAGGGTCAGGGGCCCGGAAAAGTTTCCCTGGAAAGATTTTTATCAGTTCCTCCGGAATTCCTGGTCCCAAAAGGGAAAGGAAATGGAAATGGATTTTTCTCCGGAAGAATTCTGGCAGAAGGCCATGGAAAGAGGAGGGGCCTGGAAAGAAACCAAACCCGGGAACCCCCCTTCCCCGCTAAAGGACTTTTCCTTCTCTTTTCCCGATTTCGAATCGGTTTCGAGGTCCGATCAAACGCTGCCTTTGACCCTTTACCCGACGATTCAGTTTTTTGACGGACGTGGGGCCAATCGACCCTGGATCCAGGAGCTTCCCGATCCCCTGACCCAGATTACCTGGGATGGTTGGCTGGAGATTCACCCGGAAACAGCCAAGACCTTGGATATTCAAAAAGGGGAGGTGCTTCTGATTCGATCTCCTCACGGCAGTCTGGAGGTGCCGGCCTATCCCGTATATACGGTTCCTCCCGGGATCCTGGCCTTGCCCATCGGACAGGGCCATTGGAATTATGGAAGGTATGCCGATGGGCATCCGGCCAATCCCCTGTCGTTATTGTCTCCGGCTATCGATCCCCCTTCAGGGGGATTGCACCGACCGGCCCTGCGGGTCAGTCTTCAAAAACAGGGCCGGCAGATCGTCCTGGCCCACGTGGACGGGAGCTTTTTCCAGCACGATCGGGAAATTATGCAGGTCATGACCCTGAAGGATTACCAGCAAGCCCTCAAATCCGCGGTACTCCCTCACCTCGACCTGCCTTTACCGCAAGGGGTCGACCCCCGAAAGGATTTTTATCCGGCCCACCAGCACAAGGAATACCGCTGGGCGATGGTCGTCGACCTGGACCGCTGCATCGGCTGTTCGGCCTGCGTGACGGCCTGCTATGCCGAGAACAATGTGGCGGTCGTAGGAAAGGAGCAGGTCCTCAACGGCCGGGAGATGTCCTGGATCCGGATTCAGCGTTACTTTGACCCCCAGGAAGGGGTGGCCCGTTGGCTGCCCATGCTCTGTCAGCACTGCGACTTCGCCCCCTGTGAATCGGTCTGCCCGGTCTATGCCCCGGTCCATAACCCGGAAGGGCTGAACAACCAGACCTACAACCGGTGTATCGGTACCCGTTTTTGTCTGCAAAACGACCCCTATAAGGTCCGGCGGTTCAACTGGTTTAACTATACGCGGCCCAGTCCTCTGGACTGGCAGCTCAACCCCGAGGTGACGGTTCGTCAAAAAGGGGTCATGGAAAAATGCTCCTTCTGCGTCCAGCGGATCATCGGGGCCAAGATTCAGGCCAGAGCCGAAGGCCGCAAAGTGAGAGACGGGGAATTTACCACGGCCTGCGCCCAGACCTGTCCAACCGAGGCCTTGATTTTTGGAAACCTCCTTGACCCGAAAAGCCGTGTTTCCCAATTGATCCAGGACACGCGCCGTTATCAGGTCCTGGGTCATCTCAATACCAAGCCGGCGGTCATTTATTTAAAGAGGATAACGGATATTTTTGAGGCCTGAGGATGAAGGATTTACCTTACGGCAGCGTCAATCAGGAAGTTTTGCGGGCCATGGCCCCGCCGGGAAATCGCTATCTGGGCATCGTGGCCTTCTGGTTCTTCGGCATCCTGGTGGGGGCCGGGTGCTGGGCTTATCAGATCCTGATGGGCCTCGGTGTGGCCGGGCCCAATCACCCCATTGCCTGGGGCACCTATCTGGTCAATTTCGTCTTTTTTGTCGGCTTGGCCCATTCCGGCACCCTGATCTCGGCCATCCTCTTTCTATTTCGGGCCCGCTGGCGAACGGCCATATCCCGGAGTGCCGAGGCCATGACGGTCTTTGCCGTCATGGTGGCCGGGCTTTTTCCTTTTATTCACCTGGGCCGGGTCTGGGTGGTTTACTGGATCCTGCCCTATCCCAATCAGCGCAATCTCTGGCCTGATTTCCAGTCCCCTCTGGTTTTTGACGTGATCGCCATTTCCACGTATCTTACCGTCAGTGTCCTTTTTTGGTATACCGGTCTTATTCCCGACCTGGCGGCCATCCGTGACCGATCCCAGGGACTGCGGCGCAAGGTGTACGGACTTTTTTCTTTAAACTGGACCGGGGCCCACTGGCAGTGGCGTCATTACGGCGGGGCGGTCGTCCTGCTGGCCGCCCTGGCCACCCCTCTGGTCATTTCCGTGCACAGCGTGGTTTCCTGGGATTTTGCCCTGTCCATTCTACCCGGCTGGCACAGCACCATCTTCGCGCCCTATTTTGTGGCCGGGGCCATCCATTCCGGTCTGGCCATGGTGCTCATCTTGTTGATCCCCTTGCGGCGCATCTATAAATTCGAAAACATCATCACCCTGGAGACCCTGGAAAATATCGCCAAGACCATCATCCTCACCGGCTTGATCATGGGTTATTCCTATCTGACCGAACACTTCATCTCCTGGTACAGCGGGGATCCTACGGAAAAGGACAATTTTTACTGGCGCATGGTCGGCTATTATAAAGAATGGTTCTGGTTGATGGTCTTCGGCAATTCCGTCGCCCCCCTGTTTTACTTTTTCAAAAAAATTCGAACCAACACCATCACCTTGACGGTCATCGCCGTCATGGTGGTCGTGGGCATGTGGTATGAGCGTTATGTGATCATCCTCGGCTCCCCGGCCCACGCCTATGATCCTTATATCTGGAGGATCTATCCCGGTCCCACCTGGGTGGAGTACGGAATCCTCTTCGGGGCCTTCAGTATCTTCTTCTTCCTTTTCTTTTTATTTTCCAAATTCTTGCCCACCCTGTCCATTGCCGATGTCAAAGAAGAGGTCAAACCTCCCCGGCGGGAAAGGGCGGGCCATGTCTAAGGCGGAGAAAAGACCGCTGGCCCAGCCGGCCTTGATGGGGATCTTTATCTATCTGGACGATCTTTTGGGGGCGCTGAAGGCCGCCCAGCAGGCCAACCTGGATTTTACCGTCTTCAGTCCCTCGGCCACCCCGGAGGTCCAGGAGGCCTTGAATACGGGCCCCAGTCCGGTGCGCTATTACACCCTCTTCGGCGGTCTCTTCGGCCTGGTCTCCGGTTTTTCCCTGGCCGTTTATACGGTCATCCAGTGGCGGTTTATCGTCGGCGGCAAGCCGATAATCCCCTGGATCCCCTTTGTCATCATCGGTTTTGAGTTTCTGATTTTGTTCGGGGTCCTTATTTCCTTCGCCGGAATGCTCATTCACACCCGTCTACCTAGGCTGCATCTTCCGGCCCACTATGACCCCCGTTTTTCCGATAACCGTTTCGGCCTGCTGATTTACTACCCGCCCAGGGAACGGGAAAAAGTCGCCGGCTGGCTCAGAGAGTCCGGTGCCGAGGATATCCATGATTTCGCGGGATGAAATCTGCCGGGAGATAAAGGCCTCCGGCCCGGGCACCGGTTTCAACGGCTGGACCTTGGTCTTCCTGGCCGCGGTCCTGATCGGCGGGGCCGTCTTTCTAATCGAGGCCGGGGGACTGCAGCCGGAAAGGGCCTGGCAGATTTTTTTGGTCAATTATCTTTTCTGGTCCGGAATGGCCTTCGGCTCGGTCCTTTTTTCCGCCGCCCTGGTGATGACCAAGGCCCGCTGGGGAAGGCCGATAAAGCGTCTGGCCGAGGCCCCGGTCGCTTTCCTGCCCTTGGCCTTCCTGCTTTTCTGGGTCCTTTTTTTAGGCCGGGAAAGAATTTTCCCCTGGATTCTCCACCCGCTGCCCTTCAAGGCCGCTTGGTTGGATATCGGCTTTCTCTTTGCCCGTGACGGTCTGGCCCTCTTTCTGCTGACGGCCGTTTCCCTGGGCCTGGTGTATTTTTCGGTTCGGGGCGAAAAGAAAATTTCTTCCCAAGGGGTGGCGGGTTGGGAAAAATTCCGGGAGCAAGGAAAAGAAAATTTGCGCAAGCAGGCCATCCTGGCGCCCATCCTGGCCATCCTTTATGCCCTGACGCTCAGCCTGATCGGCTTTGACCTGGTCATGTCCTTAGCCCCTCATTGGTACAGCACCCTTTTCGGGATGTATTTTTTCACCGGTGCCTTTTACAGCGCCCTGGCCGCCTTGATCTTCCTTTCCATCCTTGCGGTCAAGATCTTTGATCTGGGAAACGTCATCCAAAAAAGCCAGTTTCACGATCTGGGAAAGTTGCTCCTGGCCTTTTGTCTGACTAACGGAGATTTTTTCTTTTCCCAGTTTCTGGTGATCTGGTATGGGAATCTGCCTGAAGAGACCCGTTTCGTGATCAACCGGGTCAATTTCCCTCCCTGGAATTTTCTGGCCTGGACCGTGCTGGTTCTCTTTTTTATCGTGCCCTTCGGCACCCTGTTGAGCAAGAAGGTCAAGATGAAACAGGGTCCCATGCTGGTTCTGACCGCTCTTATTCTCATCGGGATGTGGCTGGAGCGTTTTCTGTTGGTGGCCCCCTCCCTGTGGAAAAGACCGGGCCTTCCATTGGGCCCGGCGGAATTCTTGATCAGCCTAGGTTTCTTGGGCCTCATGGCCCTAAGCCTCCAATGGTTTTTTAAACGGTTTCCGTTGCTCCCCTTGACGGACCCCCTGTTTTTAGACACCCTGGATGCGGACCGGGAGGAAGGCCGGGGATGAGCCTCCTGGCTGAAAGGCGACCGGGAAAAGCAAGGCCGGGGCCGTCATGGAAAAAATGGTTTTCCGTGGGGGTTTTGTTGATGGCCCTGATGCTCTATTTTTATTATGCTTATCCCGGCCAGGGGATCGGACCTCGACAACCCATCCCTTTCAGTCACCGGGTGCACGCCGGGGTCAAGGCGATTAATTGCCGGTTCTGTCATCCGAACGTGGAAAGGTCGGCCCATGCCGGACTTCCGGAAATGGAAAAATGTTTTTTCTGCCACAAATACATCATCCCCACCCATCCCATGCTCCTTAAGGAAAAGGAGCATTATGACAGCGGCAAGCCGGTCCCCTGGGTGCGGATTTTCTATGTCCCTGATTTCGTCAAGTTCAGGCATCAACCCCATTTGCGCTTCGGAAAACTGGATTGCCAGGATTGTCACGGCCCAGTGGAGCAAATGGATCGATTGCAGAAAAAACTTTTTCAGATGAAGTTTTGCAAGGACTGCCACATTAAGAAAAAGGCCCAAATCGATTGCTGGCTGGCCTGCCACCATTAGAAAAGAAGGTTTAAGGTGCAATTGCTAAAAGAAGAACCCCAGGGAACGGTCAAGGCCTTTTTTTTGAGCGCCGCCGTCTGGTTTGTCATCGGGACCTCCATCGGTTTCATCGATGCCACCCATCTGGTCGCTCCGGACCTCCTGGGAAACATCTCCTGGTTGGTCTTCGGGCGGACCCGTCCGATGCACACCAACCTGGTCATTTTCGGTTTTGTCGGTACCGCTCTGCTGGGATCGGCGCACTACCTGGTTCCCACCCTGCTGCGGACCCCTCTTTTCAGCGAGCGACTGGGAAAGCTTTCCCTCTGGATCCTGAATCTCACTATCGCCTCGGGAACGATCACCCTGGCCCTGGGGTATTCCCAGGGCCGGGAATACGCCGAATGGATCTGGCCGGTCGATCTGGCCGTGCTGCTCACCTTCGCCCTGATTTTCTATAATTTTTTGCGAACGGCCGGAAATCGTCAGGAGCAGACCCTCTATGTGTCCATCTGGTATATCTTCGCCGGCCTGATCTATTTTTTTCTGATCTATTTTTTCGGCAATGCCGTCTGGAACCCTTCCAGCGGGGCCATTACCGGAATGCCCGATGCCGTTCTGGCCTGGTTTTACGGCCACGGCGTGGTGGGCTTGTTTTTGACTCCTCTGGCGGTGGCCCTTTCCTATTACATTATTCCCATCGTCTGCCGTTCTCCGCTTTACAGCCACTCCCTGTCCCTGGTCGGTTTCTGGACCCTGCTGGTCATTTATACCCACATCGGGGCCCACCATCTTCTGCAGACGCCGCTACCCACCTGGTTGAAGGTGGTGGCCATCACCGGAAGTTTAGGGATGTTTATCCCGGTTTTGACCGTGCTGATCAATCTTTGGCTGACCATGCGCGGTCGTCTGGGATTGTTCCATGCCGACATCGGCGGAAAGTTCGTCATGGCCGGCCTGATCTGGTACCTTTTGGTCTGCATCCAGGGCCCCTTGCAGGCGTTGCCCGCGGTCCAGCGGGTGACCCATCTGACCAACTGGGTGGTGGCCCACGCCCACATGGGCGTTTTGGGATTTTCCGGGACCATCGCCTTGGGGGGGATTTACTTTATCCTGCCCCGGGTAACCGGCCGCCCCCTCTACAACCCCCGCTGGGCCGACATCCAGTACTGGCTGGTGCTCATCGGCATGACCGGCTTCTTTACCGTCCTGACCGCGGCCGGCCTGGTCCAGGGGCATGGCTGGTTGAACGGGCAGGTGGTCTACAAGATCCTGCCCGAGATCCATATCTACATGATCCTTCGGGCCTCCATCGGTCTGTTGATCGTCAGCGGGGCGGTCCTGGGGCTGATCAACATCTACAAGACTATCTACGGGGTAAAAGAGGCCTCCCCTGATTGGAAGGGAGAAGCCCGATGAAGATGAACCTGGCCATCATTGTTTTCGGAGGTCTGATCATTTTCGCCTCGGTGCTGTCCATCGCCGTCATCCTGCCCTGGACGACCATCAGCGAGCAGCCGTCGGATATCTTTCGGGCGCGATCCTCCCTCGAAACGCAGGGGCGGGAAATTTATATCCGGAACGGATGCACCTTTTGCCATACCCAGTTTATCCGCGATATCGACTGGGGCATCGGCGCCGAGAGGGTGGCCCTGTCCGGGGATTATGTTCAGGACCAACCCCCCCTGGTAGGCACCGAGCGGACCGGTCCGGATCTCTCCCAGGAAGGGGGAGAACACCCGGATGATTGGCACCTGGCCCACTTTACCAATCCCAGGTTTGTCCGGCCGGAATCGATCATGCCTTCCTGGAAATTTCTGGGAAAGAAGAATATCCTGGCCCTGATCGCCTATAAACAGAGCCTGGGATTTCGGATGGCCGACTTCCGGGTGCGGCGGCAGGAAGCCTGGAAGGTCAAGGCCGTCCAGGCCTATGAGGCCGGGCCGGATGAAAATGTTCAGTGGCTGCATCAAATGGTCCCCGAGCCCTGGAGAAAGCTGACCAACCCCTACCCGACCACCGAGGCCGGTCTGGAACGGGGGCACAAGATTTATCAGGGTTTTTGCATCGGCTGTCACGGCCCGATCGGCGACGGCATGGGGCCGGCGGAGCCCTATCTCTATCCCCCACCGCTGAACTTTACCCTGTTGAACCAGCGGGGGATTTCCGGGGGCATCCTCTATCACCAGATCATGAACGGCATCACCGGAACGGCCATGCCTTATTTTAAAAAAGAACTGGAATCCGCCAAAATCTGGGAAGTGGGGAATTATGTGGCCGTTTATTTCATCGGCCAAAGCGATGCCCATCAGGAACCCAAAGGGATGGCTGCCGCTTATGAGCCCCCCGGGAATGAGCCCCTGTCCAAGGCCTTGCGCCGGGAGAAGGAGAAATAGGATGTATTTTTCAGCCTGGATGATTTTGATCGCTTTCAGCCTGTGGGTCTCGTTGGCGGCCTTTTTGTGGGGACTGCAGAGCGGACAGTTTTCCGATCAGGACCGGGCCCGCTACCTGCCCCTGCAAGACGCCCTGCCGCAACCCTTGGTCAAGGATCCGGCCCAATGGACCGTGGAGGTTTATGTTTTGATGTTTATCGGACTTTTGCTGGTCGTGGGTTTAGCGGGATCTCTATTTTGGGCCTTAAGAGGGTAAGGTGCGGCCATGCCCTATTTCCCTTTGACCACCTTGCAGGATATGGCCCTGGCCTTTTTTTTGGGGCTGGGGACTCTGGTCCTTCTCTATGCGGCCTGGACCTTTTATCCCCCGGCCCCGCCGGAGGTAGGCGGAGCGGAACTCGAGCCTGAGGGGTGGGGTCCGGGGAGGAACAGAAGAAGGACGATAACCCCGTGCCGCCATTTCTTATTATGGCTTACCTGGCGGTCATCGTCTGGGCCCTGGCCTACTTGATCCTGGTCGGACTGGGAGGAAAGGCCATTGGGTAGCCTGAAGGCCAACAACCTGATCGACAAAAGTCAGGCCGCTGTTCCCCCGGAAAAGGAGGGATCAATGGCCAGGAGTTGGGTCATCGTACTGGCCGTGGCCCTGGGCTTTTTACTCTGGGGGCTCTTTATTTTTTCCGTCGTCGGGGTTCATTGGCCGCCCCCCTGGCGCTACGGGACCATCGCCGATGTGCCCGGCCAGTCAGTCTATTCGGTCCGTGGGGCAGAAAAACGGGCCGGCACGGCTCCTGGGGAAGAAGGGGAAGGGATTCGGCAACAACATGTGATGGGCCCCAGCGGTAAGACCGAAAAAACCGGCGGACGGGGAGGACGGTGATCGTGTCGGGGAGAAAAGCCTTCTTAATCACCGGTCTGGTTGTGGGTCTTTTGGCCTTTTCTTTCTTTTTCCTTTCCATCCTGATCAGCAACTACTACGGCCGGATGAGGGATGACGAAGCCATCAATACCTTTCAGCTTTCCCTGCCGATCATGCCCACAGGGACTATTCCGCTAGGCGGGGGCATCGAGACCTTGAGAAGATCAAACCCTAAACAATTGATCAACCCTTTGCCGATGACCCCGGCTGTGGTAGGCCAGGGAAAGAAAAGTTATCTCTATTACTGTGTGCACTGTCATGGCCCCGGGCTCGACGGGAAGGCCACGGTGGGTCAAAGCTTTTATCCTTTACCCACCTATCTTTTGGATCCCAAAGTGCAGACTCAGAGCGACGGAGAACTGTTTTACAAGATCAGTCTGGGCCATAAGAGACAACCCCCCTTGTATGCCACCATCGGCGCGGAAGACCGCTGGGCCGTCATCCATTATCTGAGGGCCCGGGCTAAAGAAAAAAATGAAGGGGGCCGGACGGGTTTCCAACCGACCGCTATCCGCTGAGGAGAGGATATGGACGCTCCCTGGATTATCGAGCTTCTGGCCCCGTTCCTGATCGGATTGTTCGGCAGCCTGCATTGTCTGGGGATGTGCGGCCCCCTGGTCCTGGCCTATTCGGTGCACATTAAAAGCCTGGAACCCCGGGTCGTGGGCTTGGATTCCTCTTCCTGGGCCAAAGGATTTTCTCATCACCTGGCCTATCATTTCGGCAGGCTGATGACCTACGGAATCCTGGGCGGCCTGGCCGCGGGCCTCTTTACTATCTCCGGCTTCAATTTACATCTCAATATCCGCGGCGGGGTCATCCTGGCCGGGGGGTTCCTGATTACGCTGTTGGGAATGGTCTTCTTGAGGGTCATTCCCCTGCCGGGTCTTTTGGCCCGATTTTCCTTGACGCCTCGTTCCCTCTGGAGCCGCCTCCTTCCTTTCCTGTTTCAATCTCCCGGTTCAGCTTCCAAGATGGCCCTGGGACTGGCCAGCGGGCTTCTGCCTTGCTGCCTATCCTGTTCCCTGCTCATCAAGGCCGCCACCACAGGAAATATGGCGGAAGGCTTTATGACCATGGTGGCTTTTGGCCTGGGCACGGTACCCGCTCTTTTGGGCCTGGGAATCTCCACTTCCCTGTTCACCCTGCGGACGAGACTTATCGGGGAGCGACTGGCCGCTTTTTCCGTCATTTTTATGGGGCTGATCCTGATCTACCAGGGCGCGAAGCTCCTGGTTTAACCTGAGGGTTCAAGGTGCCGGGTCCAAAGAAAAACCAGACTCCAGCCACTCGCGCCCGGCCACTCAGAGCCGACGGGATTTTTGCGCTATGAGTCCTGAAGCGGAATGTCGCTTATGCGGTTTGCCTGTCGGTCGTTCAGGAGTAGAGGAAAGGCGGGGAGCAGCGGTTTTCCATTTCTGTTGTTTCGGCTGCCGGCAGGTCTTTCAACTGCTGACCAGTCTTCCCGGGGGTCTTCCCGGCGACCTGAAAAATTCAGACCTTTATCGTCTTTGTGCGGCCGCTGACCTGATCGGCCGGAAGGCTGAAGCGCGGGAACAAAGCCCGGCTCAAGGCGGGGAAGCAGGCCCGCAAGCCTTGAACGCTTCCGGCCTGGAAGAAGCGCTGGCCAAAGAATTGATCTTAAACCTGGAGGGGATGTGGTGTAGCGCTTGTTCCTGGTTGATTGAAAGTGTATTGCCGCGGACTCGGGGAGTGCTCGAGGTCAAGGCCCTCTTTGCCTCCGATCTGGTCCGGATTAAATACCTCCCGCATCAGGTGACGATAGAAGAAATCCGGGACCGGATTTCCAAGCTGGGATATCGGTCCTCTTCCTTTCAGGATCCGGCGGAGGCCTCAGGGGAAAGAAAAAGAGTACAACGGCGTCTGGGCATTTCCTCCATTCTGACGGTCCAGGTGATGATGATCTCCCTGGCCCTTGACGGCGGCCTTTTTCAGGATCTGGGGAAGGAGGCCATTGGCTATCTCTCCTACCCCTTGTGGATCCTGGCCACCCCGGTACTGATTTACGGGGGCTTTCCCATTTTTAAAAAGGCCCTGGCCGGATTGCGCCATGGAAATCCCACCATGGAAGTCCTTATTTCCCTTGGTGCCCTGTCGGCCTATTTTTACAGCCTGGTCCAGATGGGGCGAGGCAGCCTGCACCTTTATTTCGATACGGCCGCGATGCTGATCGTTTTGGTCCTGCTGGGAAAGTACCTGGAGGCCCAGGCCAGAGAAAAAATCTCCCAAGGTCTGATTGAACTCTATCAACTGGCCAATCAAAAAGTGCGCCTCCTGACCGAAAGAGGGGAAGAATGGCGAGCGGCCGAGGAGGTAAGACCCGGGGACGATTTTCAGGTCCTGGCCGGGGAAAGGGTCCCCGTAGACGGCCGGGTCCTTTTTGGACGGGCTAAACTGGACGAATCCTATTTGACCGGTGAGTCGCGGCCGATAAAAAGAGGGCTCAATGAGGAGGTCCGGGCCGGCGCTTTACTCCTTGACCACCCGCTGAGGTTGCGGGCCACCCGCGTGGGAGCGGAAAGTTCAATCGGTCAGATCATAACTTTGATGCAGGAGGGCCTGTCCAGGAAGACCGCGGTCGAACTTTTGGCCGATCGGTTGACCCGCTGGATCGTACCTTCTCTCTTGGCTTTAGCCGCGGGAACCGCGCTGGTGCTGGCCTCTCGCGGTTATTCGCTGGAGGAGAGCCTGCTGCGGGCCGTCACGATACTGGTCATTTCCTGCCCCTGTGCCTTGGGGATTGCCACCCCGCTGGCCAAGGTGGCGGCCATCGGCCAGGGACGAAGAAAAGGAATCCTCATCCGCGATCCGGCGGCCCTGGAAAAAATAAGAAAATTGGATGTCTTGATCTTCGACAAGACCGGGACCTTAACCGAAGGCCGTTTTTCCTTTCGGGAAATGGTTTGCCTCGAAGGCTCGCCGCAGGAGGCCTGGCAAAAAATTGCTTCGGTTGAGGCTTTTTCCGATCACTTTCTGGCCCGGGAGATTCAAAACCAGTCCCGGGAGTTTTCCCTCAGCCCGGAGGAAGTGAAGGATTTTAAGACACTCCCCGGTTTCGGGGTCCGCGGGGTGGTTGCCGGCCTGGAGGTGATCATCGGGAATCGAAATCTGATGCAGTCTCAGGGGCTGATATTCCCCGCGACTCTTGAGCCGCAGGCCAGGACCCTGTCGAGCCAGGGCGCGACGGTCGTTTTCTTCGGCTGGGAGGAACAGGTTCGAGGGTTTCTGGCTTTTGGGGATACGCTCAAGAAAACGGCCCGTGAGGCCGTTTCGGGTCTTCAAGAAAAAGGTTTTGGGACCTGGCTGGTTTCGGGTGACTCTCTGGAGACTACCGCAGCCCTGGCCCGGGAACTGGCCATAGACCCCTATATCGGCCAGGCCCAGGCCCAGGACAAGGTCCGCATCATTAAAGAACTCCAGCAGAAAGGACATCGGGTGGGCATGGTCGGAGACGGACTTAACGACGCCGCGGCCCTGGCCCAGGCCGATGTGGGTTTTGCCCTGGGAACCAGGGCCGGAATCCTATCGGAGGCTGCGGATATTACGCTCTTAACCCCTGATCCCCTCAGGATCCAGGAGGTGTTTCACCTGGCCAGGGTGAGTTTTAGGATTATTCGACAAAACCTGCTCTTCGCTTTTTTTTATAATCTGCTGGGAATTCCCCTGGCCATGACCGGCTTGCTGAATCCTTTGATCGCGGTTCTGGCCATGTTTGCCAGCAGCCTGACCGTGGTCGCCAATACCCTGAGAATTAACAGCGCCGCGGCCAACATCCCGGGGAATATTTGAATTTGAATCCGGGCCTAACTCGCTAATTTGATTTAACGCAGGCCCGTATTCCGACTGAGAAACGGAGGTTGCAAAATAGCGCGATTTTCCTTAGACTGGTATCTTAAAACAACACCAAGGAGGGGTATGCCATGCATGACAAAAAAGAATTGTGTGATCGAATCAGATCCCTTTATCCTGAAATGGGGGAATGCGGCATCGAGGTCAAGGTAGACTTTGATGAGGCCAAGAAGGCCTGGACAGTGGAGCTGGATAAGGATGCCCATCATCTTAAAACCTATCTGGAACCGATCGATGCCGATACCTGCATGGAAGGCAAGCAATGTGTCAGTTTGGGGCTTCAGATTGCCCAGTTAGTAGCCAACGTTAAAACCGCCGGCTAACCGGAATCTTTAGCGCTCCACCCGAAACGGATGGGTGGCTTAGGGGTCAGATCCTGTCGGCCCTGAGGACCCATCCGCTCCAGGGGACTAATACGAAGGAGACCCGGAGTCCGGACCGTTATGGCACCGAATCCGACGACCAGGGACCTTTCGGATTCAGTTAAAGAGGCGGGCATCTTCCGCAACTGAAGGAACCGGCACCCCCTGGAGCTCGCTGCCCGAGCCCCCACCTCTTTACCATTGGAAATCGTCCTTCTGAGAGAAACCGGAGCAAGCCCCTGAGAGGAGGACAACCTATGGATAAGGCTCAAAGGGTCAGCAGCCCGATTTACACTTTTTTTCCTATCGAAGTCGAAGGTTTCGATTCTTTGGCTGAGTTGGCGTTGGACCTGCATTTGTATTGGAATCACTCGGCCGATGAAGTCTGGCGGCAGCTTGATCCCGCGCTCTGGCAACTCACCTATAATCCCTGGGTCGTCCTGCAAACGATCTCCCGAGACCAGCTCCATCGGGCCTTGGCGGAACCCGTTTTCCGTAAAAAGGTGGATGAACTCTTACGAGACAAGCGCCGCCGGGAGGATTCTCCCGCCTGGTTTCAACAAAACCATTCGCCCGCCCCGTTGACGGGTGTCGCTTATTTCAGTTTAGAGTTCATGTTGAGCGAAGCGCTGCCCATCTATTCGGGAGGGCTGGGCAACGTGGCCGGCGATCAACTCAAAACCGCCAGTGATTTAGGTGTGCCGGTGTTCGGCGTGGGACTCCTTTACCAGCAGGGCTATTTCCGTCAGGTCATCGACCGGGATGGAGCCCAGCAGGCCCTCTTTCCCTACAACGACCCCGGCCAGTTGCCGATCAGGCCCCTGCGCGAACCGGACGGGGAGTGGCTGCGGCTGGAGCTGACCTTGCCCGGTTACTCGGTCTGGCTGCGGGCCTGGGAGGTCCAGGTGGGGCGGGTGAAGCTGTATTTGCTTGACAGCAACGATCCGGCCAACTTTCCGTCCCGACGGGGGATTACCAGTGAATTGTACGGAGGCGGCCCGGAGTTGCGCCTCAATCAAGAGCTGGTCCTGGGCATCGGCGGATGGCGTCTGCTGGACGCCCTCGGCCTCAGGCCCGAAGTCTGCCATTTAAACGAAGGGCATGCGGCCTTCGCCGTGTTGGAACGGGCGCGAGCCTTTATGGAAGAGACCGGGCAACCTTTCGAAGTCGCCTTGGCCGTCACCCGGGCGGGAAACCTTTTTACCAGCCATACGCCGGTTAGCGCCGGTTTTGACTATTTTCCTCCGGACCTGATGGAACGCTATCTCGGCTGGTACGCTCAAAATAAACTGGGCATCTCGCTGCACGAGCTACTGGCCCTGGGCCGTCGAAACCCGAGCGATTCTTCGGAACCATTCAATATGGCTTACCTGGCCTTGCGAGGAAGCGGGGCGGCCAATGGGGTCAGCCGCTTGCACGGGCAGGTGAGTCGGCGCTTGTTTCAAGGGCTCTTCCCGCGCTGGCCGGAGGACGAAGTGCCGGTGGGATACGTGACCAACGGGGTGCATATGTCCAGTTGGGATTCGGAAGAGACCGATGCCCTCTGGACAGGCTCTTGCGGAAAAAACCGCTGGCTGGGAACCTTGGAGAACCTGGAGGAAGACATGCGCGGTCTGCCCGATACCCGACTCTGGGAATGCCGGGCCTCCGCCCGCCAGTCCCTGATTGAATATGTCCGGGAGCGACTATCCCGGCAACTGGAGGCCGCGGGCGCCTCACCCGAGGAGGTGGAAGGGGCGAAACGTCTTTTTGATCCCAACGCCTTGACCCTGGGCTTCGCCCGGCGCTTTGCTTCCTACAAGCGGCCCAACCTGCTGCTGCACGATCCGGAGAGGCTCCGGCGTATCCTGACCGATTCCCGGCGCCCTGTGCAACTGATTCTGGCCGGCAAGGCCCATCCGGCCGACCGGATCGGGCAAGACATGATTCAGGAGTGGATGCAATTCATCCGGAGGGACAAGGTCCATAACCAGGTGATCTTTCTGAGCGACTACGACATGCTAATGACCGGGCAATTGGTACAGGGGGTGGATGTCTGGATCAATACCCCCAGGCGACCGTGGGAAGCCTGCGGGACCAGCGGCATGAAGGTGCTCGTCAATGGCGGCCTCAATCTTTCCGAGCTCGATGGCTGGTGGGCGGAGGCCTACCGACCGGAAGTGGGGTGGGCCTTGGGGGATGGCCGGGAGCATGACGGCGATCCGATCTGGGATGCGGCCGAAGCCGAGACCCTTTACGATCTGCTCGAACAGGAGGTCATCCCCGAATATTATGCCCGCGATGAGAACGGTATCCCCACGGCCTGGGTGGCCCGGGTCCGAGAGAGCATGGCGCAGTTGACGCCCCGATTCTCCGCCAACCGCACAGTGCGCGAATATACCGAGCAACACTATCTTCCGGCCGCGGCCGCCTTTCGTGAACGTGCTGCCGATCAGGGCGCAGTGGGCCGGCAGGTGGTCGAGTGGCAGCAGGCCCTAAAACAGCATTGGGTCTCGCTGCGCTTTGGGGAGGTGAAAGTGGAATCCAGCGGGGAGCAGCACGTTTTTGACATTCAAATATATCTCGATGACCTCGATCCGCAGGTCATAGAGGTCGAGCTCTATGCCCAAGACGCCAACCACGACGGCCCGGTGCGGCAGAAGATGAAGCGCCTTCGTCCGCTGACGGGCGCGGCGGGCGGCTATGTTTACCGGGCCGCGGTCCCTGCGGACCGCCCGGCCACGGACTATACGGCCCGCCTGATACCCCACTATCCGGGGGTGGCGGTTCCCCTGGAGGCCGCTCATATTCTCTGGCAGCAGTGATTCGCCTGGGGGGTTTGTATGTAAATAAGAATCTATCACTGCTTTTTAGGCCTCAGTTTTTTGCCGTCATGCCGGACCCGATAAGCCTGCCCCGGCAGGTAGTAAGCCGGGGGCATCCAGGTCCTGTGAGGCTTAACTGAGGCCTGGATTCCGGATCGCGCTTCGCTTGTCCGGAATGACGGTTCTTTAAATGGTCAAGCATTAGTTACCTGCTTCGCGGGTGCCCCGCCGCGGGGCATGAGGGTTAATACGAAAATCGAAGTAGTAGGAAGAAAGAAGGGATGACTAAAAAAAATATCGAACTAAAACAAGTTCGGGTTCAAAACCGGCGTGTTCACATGGCCAACGAACGAACCTTTCTGGCCTGGATTCGAACCGGCATTGGCATTATGGCCTTCGGGTTCGTGGTGGAAAAATTCGGACTATTTGTGAGGCAGATGGGTTATTTTTTAGGACAGGCCTCTTCGGATGGTGCAAAATCCCCTCATCCGCTAGCGGTCTCCCCGGGATATTCTTCCATTTTGGGTCTGATGTTGATTGCCCTGGGAGCCTTGATGGGGGTCCTGGCTTTTATCCGCTACAAGCACACCGAAAGGCAGATCGATGACGACACCTACCATCCCTCTTTAATTTTGGATATCCTCTTGACCTTGTCCATTACCTCGATAGGCCTCTTTTTATTGATTTATATGTGGCATAGTATCTAGCCAAAAATATTTGAAATATTTACGGAAGAGATTAGCCCATGTTCCTTAATATTATCTACTTCATGCTGGCCCTGTTCATCTTTCACACGGGGACAGCCGATCGGCTGACGATCCCCGGATTGTGGATGTCCACTTTGGGGATCCTCCTGCTGGGGGCGTTCTTTGGTTTTGAAGTACACCGTCGTTTCAGACAATTGGGGCGTCTGGCCCAAGGTGAAGCGGTCGACCCTTCCCTGATTCAAATTCGTTACCAGCGGGCCCAGCAGCAGTTCATGATTTTGTCCCTGCTGTTTTTCGGCACGGAAGTTTATTTTTTAAACCTGAAATCCCTGATCCTGTTGGTTCCCGGGGCCCGTCAGTATTCCTTCTGGGAGGGAGTGCTGGGGATTTCCGTCTATCTGGGCCACCTATCCCTGATCTGGTATTACGGCTTCCCGGCTTACCGGACGCTTTTTCATGTCGCCCAGGGTCAGGGCGCCTATGTCTGGTCCCAGTTCGAGTTTAATTTGCCCATCCTTTTTCCCTGGATCCTGATCACCGCGCTGACGGATGTGCTGGAGAAGTTCGGCGGGGCCAAAGTCAGGACCTTCCTGGACCATCCGCTGGGCGAGATTTCCTATATTCTGGTTTTTTTGTTGCTGATGTCTATATTTTTGCCCTATCTGATCAAGGTCTGGTGGCAGTGCCGGCCTATTCCCGAGAGTCCTAAGAAAGAAGAAATCAGCCGTTTCTGCCGGGAACTGGGTGCCCCCTTTCAGGAGATACTGCTCTGGCGGGTGTTTGAAGGTCAGATGTTGACCGCCGGGGTCATGGGCTTAATCAAAAGGTTTCGCTACCTCCTGATTACCCCGTCTCTGCTCCAACTGCTTACTCCGGAAGAACTGAAAGGGGTGGTGGCCCACGAGATCGGCCACATTCGCAAGCAGCATATGTTTTTTTATCTCCTTTTTTTCGGAGGCTATGCCCTGCTGGCCCTGCTTTTTTATCAGTGGGTCAGCCAGCACCTGTTGACCCAGCCGGAGATCCTGAAGCTGCTTACGCACTGGCAATCCCATTTCGAGGGACTTTTTTCCCTGCTGTCCATGATCCCCCTGGCCATTTTCCTGGTCCTTTATTTCCGCTTTCTTTTCGGCTATTTTATGCGCAATTTCGAGCGTCAGGCCGACCTGTACGCGCTGCAGCTTTTAGGGTCTCCCGACCCCCTAGTCGGTTCCCTGGAAAAAATCGGGTTGTACTCCGGCCAGGACCGTCATCTGCCCAGTTGGCATCATTACAGCATCGCGCAACGGGTGGATTTCCTGGAAAAAAGCAGCCGGGAGCCCCAAATCATCGCGCGGCACCAGAAGAAAGTCTATTGGTCCGTGGGGATCTACCTGGTCTTGCTGATCGGCTTGGGGGCCTCTGTCTGGCGCTCCCCCGGCCTTTTTACTTCCGGGGGACAGGGGGAGGTCCAAATCCTGGAAAAGCTGCTGACCAGGGAATTGCGGGTCCGGCCGGAAGACCCCCGGATCCTGTCGGGCTTGGGCCTCATTTACCAAGAGCAGAAGCGCTATGGCGAGGCCGAAGCGGCCTACGAAAAAGTCTTAAAAAAAGAGCCCCGGAATCCCCTGGTGCTGAATAACCTGGCCTGGATGTACGCCACCAGCCGGGATCCCAAGTATTTTAAGCCCGAGAAGGCCCTGGTCCTGGCCCAGGCGGCCGCGGCCCTGAAGCCCGACCCCACGATTTGGGACACCCTGGCCGAGGCCTACCTGGCCAACGGCCGGCCGGACCTGTCATTGGGGATTGTGGAAAAAATCCTGGCGGGCGACCCCGATAACCGCGAGTATTTTGAAGGACAGCGAGAGCGGTTTACTAAGGCCTGGGAAAAGGGGAAGTCGGAAAAGGTCAATCCGAAGATTCTAATTTAATTCTTTATCCCAGCACTTTTCTGACTTTAACCGCCAGGTCGCTCATCGAGAAGGGCTTGGGGATGAACTGTAGACCCTCGTCCAGCATGCCCCGGTGAGTGATCACCTCGGCGGTGTAGCCGGACAGGAACAGGCATTTTATCGTCGGCCGGGTCCTCGATTAGAAATTTGGAGCAGCCGCTCTCGATGACCGCCAGGTCATCGCCGCGATACAAATCCGCCGGCGAAGATTTTCCAACTCCTGGATCAGTTGGTCTTTGGGCTTACTGTTATCGTTCATTTCTCAAATCTCCAGTCGAGGTTCTCACCATCAGGTCAATAATGCGGAAACTATCGCCCCTTTTTTTGCTTGTTCTCATACATCAACTTGTCCGCCTCGGCCAGCAGGACTTCGATGGAACAAGGATTTTGGGGATCAAAAAAGGCCAGACCCAGGCTCATGGAGAGGGTATAGGAGTTCTTGGTTTGGCGATTATGGTCATCCAGGACTTTCTTGAAGCGGCTGATCATTATTTCGGCTGAGGTCTCAAAGCCGTTCATCGCCAAAACGACAAATTCATCCCCCCCCAAGCGGGCAATGATGTCCGATTCCCGAAAGGTTTCTATCAGGATCCGTGAGATATCCTTCAAGGCCTGGTCACCTTCTTTATGGCCCAAGGTATCATTAATTCCCTTCATATTGTCCAAATCTCCAAAAATGAGCAGCACCTCTGTTCCCTTCCGTTGGGCCCTTTTCAACTCCTGTTCGGCCAGGGTAAGAAACCCCCGGCGGTTATAGAGGCCGGTGAGCTCATCTTTAATCGATAAGGCCCTGAGAAGCTCCTCGGCCTGCTTACGGTCAGTGATATCCCTTAGATAGACCAGGGCAACGGGCGCTCCCTGATAAGTCGTCCTGGCGGCGGAGACTTCAATAGGGATGGGTTCACCGTTTTTCCGTTGGCCTATAAATTCATATTTTTGAGGCAGCGCTTCCCCTTTTTGCCTTCGACGGGTTATATCCATTACCCGCTCGCGGTCATCCGGATGGACCACCATACCAACCGGTTGGCCGATGATTTCTTCCGGACGGTCATAACCAAAAATTTCGACCAGCCTTTGATTGACAAAGAGGTGCCGGTCCTCTTTAACCAGGGCAACACCGTCATTGGATTGTTCAATGGCCGTCCGATAGCGCTCTTCACCCTCTCTAAGTTTCTCTTCTATCCTGGCGGTCTGGATAACCTGAGCGGTACTGTTGGCCAGACCTTCCAACAGAATGTCATCGTAGGGCGAAATAATGTGCCGGCTGAAAAGGGCCAATACCCCGATCGATCCCCCCTCGTTAGACAGGAGCCGGTATCCCGCGCAGGAAATCAGACCCAGCTCTTTGGCCCAGTCGTGATTTTCAATAAGGGGTTCATGGAGTACGTCGTTGGTCAAAAACTTGGGAATGTTCCCTGACGCTATAAGTCCTATCATGTATTGTCCGAAAGGCACCCGGCCATGAACCTCACCGTCGGTGTGCGTGTAACGCCCGGAACTGGCCAGCAGGTGAAGACATTGTTCCTTCTCTCGGCAAACGGGGGGACCTTCCTTCACCTGGGCGTGCAGACACTCAGAGCATCGATCCCCAGGTTTAACGGTCCAGATTCGGGCAAAATCCGCCTCAAATATTTGAACCAGGCCCTCGGTGATTATTTTGAGCTTTTCCCCCTTGGTTTTAGAAGTAATCAATTCCTCCCGCACCCGATTGATTCGCGCTAGTTTACTTTCCATAAGCTTGCGATCGGAGATGTCTACCAGGGTGCCGTGTATGGCTGGTTTCCCTTGATAGGATAAAGGAGTTCCCAGGACTTCCACTTCTATCAGAGAGCCATCCTTTCGAAGGCCCTGCCAGAAAAAGTGGACCAGGTGCTGATTTTCCGGTATGGGTTGGGTCATAATCTTGAGGACCCGATCACGTTCCAGAGGGGCAACCAGCTCCAGGGGATCGAAATGAGGGGTCCAACTCCTCCGGGCGATAACCAAAGATCTCGGCAAAGCGGGGATTGACAAAAACGAATCGCCCACCCTGGATCAAAAATACCCCCACCGTGGACCCCTGGACCAGTGCCCGGTATTTCGTCTCTGACTCAGTTAGGGAACTTAAGGTCTCGCCGAGCAGGGAGGCCATGCTTTGAAAACTTTTGCCGAGATCACCCAGTTCATCCCGGCGTGAAATCAGACCGGCGGGTTCTTCCCAGACCCCCCCCTGATACTGTTTAATGCTGTTAGAAAAGGCCTTGATGGGTTTGATAATTATTCTTATTACCCAGATCCCGACCCCTACGCCCACGACCAAGGCTATTAGGAAAAATAGGGCAATCTCCTCTTTTAAGCTATTCAAGGGGGCAAGAATTTCCTTCTTCTGCATGATGACGGCCACCATCCAATCGGTGGTTTGCAGGGGGTGAAAGGCCAGAGTATATTCCATCCTATTGGCGCCTTGACGATCTATTACCCCTTTACTTCCCTGAGGGAGGCCCTTGAGCAGCGGATCCGCGTAAGGAGGTTCTCCTTCTTTGGAGGTCAAGTCGAGATCAGGATAGTAGAGTAATTTTCCTTTGGAATCATAGATCATGATCTTTCGGGCCTGACCGATCTGGATGTCTCGGATGCTTCCGGCAAAGTTTCTTTGCAGGAGATTGACCGATCCGGCTAAAAGCCCTAAAAAATTACCCTGATACGAGAGGAGGGGGACCGTAAAGGTAATAATATTCGCCCCGGTCCGTTTGGATTGATAAGGAGAAGAGATGATGGGTTTTTTTTCGGAAAAAGTCCTTTTAAAATATTCCCGAAAGGATAGGTTGATCCCTCTGATATCTGAGACTGGATAATCCACGACCAGAACCCCTTGGGCGTCCAGGATAAAAAACCCGTTATCAAAACGGGAATTGGCGAAAAAAGCAGATTGTAAATAGGTTTGGATCTTAACCCATTTGCCGTCCACCAAAGCCTGGGTATCCATATGTTGAGCCAGATTCATGATATCGGTTTGGGAATCTAAAATAAAGGCATCGAGGCGGCTGCTCACACCGGCGGCTTCATGGATAAGTTCCTGGTCGGCTTTGTCCCGCAGGGATTTATCTAAAAAGTGAGACAATAGCCCCCACTGGCTGAGCAGGGCCGCCAGAAGGAGGGCGGAAAGAAAAAGGGACGCTTTGGATTGAAGCTTCATATCTTAAAACCTAGCCAAAAAGTTTTGAAATATTTTTGGCTGTAATAAAAACCACTTCGTTGCTTTGGCCATTCGCTGAAACCTCAATAAAAAAACCCCGCTTCTCCTCCGAGAATTGGGGTTTCCGTAAATCTCCCATAAGGATGCTCCCTTTCGGTATAAGGACGAAACGGGAAGATGGGTTAACTTATTGATCCGAGTTTATAATTATATAAGGTAATTATACACCATTTTGGAAATAGTAAATAGGGTGAATTTGGTCCTTGGTGGGCAATGGTTCGGGGAGGGGATGGACACAACGACTTTCGTTCGCCTGGCGATTCCGAGATAATCCGTTGCCAATTTGGACCTAATAGATGATTAACGGGAGATATGACTTATTAGCGGAACCGCTGGTCCGCAAGATTACTCCCTCACTTCCGACAATCCAGCCGTCATTGGCCGATACCAGGGCGACGGCATTCAATTCTTTTGTGCTGGGACTGGGGATGGAGCGCCAGGTGCTTCCGTTCCAGCGAAGGATGGTGCCCCCTCCGCCCACAGCCCACCCGCCGACTCTCGTCAACCAAGGCGATGGAATATAGGCTTCGATGGCAAGGGCTGGGCGTTCCATCAGCAAAGCAAGTCCAGTTGGGGGTGGAAGAAAGGGTTGTCGACTGAGACGCACTTACCGAATTCAGAAATCGAACGGCCGCTCAGGGGATATTCCATCGGACAATTGGCAAAGTTGACACGAGGTTTAGAGGGGCGCTTACACATCGGCTGCAACGACACCTTACACCCTCTCTCGTGATTCGCCAATGGCTTCCAGTATTTCCTGACGGGTGATGCTTTTATTCAAACCGGGTACGTCAAAGGGAGAACGGCGAGGGCGGGCAGTCTGGGGAACAATGGCGTACATATCCCCCCTACGACGCTTTATGACGACCTGTTCAGACTTAGATTCTTCGAGGATAGCCGACAGTTTTCCTCTGGCCTCAGAATAGGTGTAAACTTTCATGAGACTACATCACCACCTTTATTGATAGAATTTTCGCCACTTCGCACATGTGGTTATCAAGGCTGATGAGGGGCAACTTCGTCTCAAGACAACACTGCACGTAGTAGGCGTCGTACGCATAGATATTGAATTTAATGGCTATTTTCAAAGCATCATATATTCTTATTGGCGCAAGCTTTACCGGGATGCTTTGTGAGAGGTTAAAGGCCTTAAGAGCTTCTCGATCCGTTAAACGTCCTTTTTTCTTCATGGCGGTCAGTGCATTGGCGATTTCGTAAGGGAGGACCTCGGGCGAAATAAGGGCCGCCCCGGATGTTTTATCGATAACCCATTTACGGGCGACCTCATCAAGGACCACAGCGAGAAACGCGCTTGCATCAGATACTATTTCCATACTTTATATTGTACAACTCATTTGGAGAGTTGTCAATATGTTTTTAGGATCTGCTGCTCCGGCAGCGGAAATCCATAAATTTACCGGGCATTCAGGGGATATTCTAAGAAGGAATTGCGAAGGTTAAAAAAGAAATTCTCTAAAGTATCCCTGAATCCATCGATTACCAATGTACACCTACAAATGTTTTCCTTTGTCATGTGCTTGATTTAGCGATTTCCATTCGAAAATTTCGAATTCATTTTTACCCAACTGATTAATGAAAAATCGATCTCAAATTATACTGGAGGTTGAATTCATCCTCGTCAGTACAGTCAGCCTATTTGTTCCGGCTGCAAAAAGCTAGGACCTGGATACGATACCCAGGTTCCCTATTTTGAATTTGTCCCCTTTATTGCATAGCTGTTTTCGTCCTATACGGCCTGCGGAGCGTCTATTGCCCTCGTCCCTGTTTTCGTCGAGCCGGTTCCCTCGGCTTAAGCGATGCACCATCTTTCCACCACCTATGTCTGGTTCCTATCTCTCATGCCGGGATGGCCAAAATTCAAAAACACCATTACAAGAAGTAGTCCTATATGGATTTATTAAGAAAGGAGCGTTAATATTGGGTTAGGGCGTTAAGGCCTCCAACAGAACTTTTATGAGGGTTTCTATTTGATCAAAGTATTCCCCCGGCGGTTCCGGCCGGCGAACTACTATGACCCGGCATCCTTCCATCCGGGCCGCTTCCAGCTTTTCTGTCACTCCTCCCGCCCTTCCGCTGTCCTTGGTCACCAGGACCCCAATTCGAAAATCCCGGATAGTTGACCGATTTTCGTCTGCCGAAAAAGGCCCCTTGCCCGTGATAGTCGCTTCCGGGGGAAGGCCGAGTTTTTGGCAGGCGGACCGGGAATCGGGATGGTCCAAGACGCGGGCGATGACCGGGAGGCCGGTCCTCCGACTTTCCCGGAGATAAGGCTCCAGGTTCTTGGAGCCGATGGTCAGCAGGACGGGAGCGCCGAAGGAAAAGGCCAGGGCGGCCGCTTCCCCATGGTCGGCGGCAGTCAGGATTTCGCTTGATCCGGAAAGGGCCGGCGGCCGAAGCCAGCGAAAATAAGGGAGTTGTAATTGGCCGGCGACCTTGCGGGTCAGCGGACCGATGGCCTCGGCATAGGGGTGAGTGGCGTCCACCACCCCGCGAATTTTTTTATCAAGAAGGAGTCGAAGGAGTTGGGATTCATCGAGCAGGCCGGTCCTTCTCCGAATGGCGGGATGGTTCCCGATATCCAAGGGGATATCCGTGGCGGTGGAGACCAGCACCAAGAAGCCCTGTTCGGCCAGGGCCTCGGCCAGGGATGCGGTTTCACTGGTACCGCCTAATAATAAGATCATACCCGTTGGTTTGGTTTTTTGGGTTGATTGGGTTGTCTGGTTGAAACGAAAGAAACGAAATCAACCAAATCAACGAAATAAACGGTTTTAGACTTTATATCCCCTCGGGGTGATGAACCAGTCCAAGACTTTCCTGGAGGATCGGTTGCCGATGATGACCAGGCTGCGCATGCCGATTTCCTTTTCCAGGACTTGAGCCAGATCGGTCAGGACGATCTGTTCCTCTTCCGTGCCCACCGCGGTGCCGATGCCCACCGGGGTGGTTCCCGGCCGGTGACGGGCGAAGATGGCCACGGCCTCTTCCAATTGCTTCACCCGTTTCTTGCTCCTGGGATTATAGAGGACCGTGACCAGGTCGGCAGCCGCCACGGCTTCCAGGCGCATCCGGATGGTCTCCCAGGGCACCAGCAGATCGCTCAAGCTGATGACGGCGTAATCCAACATGAGCGGCGCTCCCAGACGGGCGGCGGCCGCGCTGGAGGCCGTGATCCCAGGAATTACCTCGATGGAGACGGAGCTTCCCTCGGCGGCGGCCAGCTCCAGGGCCAGTCCGGCCATGCCGTAAATTCCCGGGTCCCCGGAGGAAACCAGGGCTACGGTTTCGCCGGATCGTGCTAATTCCAGGGCCTTCCGGCAGCGTTCGGTCTCCTGACGCATTCCGGAAGATACTAATTTTTTCCCTTTCGTCAGATCGGCAATCAGTTCCAGATAGCGGGAATAGCCGGCGATTACCTGACTTTCCTCGATGGCCCGTTCGGCCCTCCGAGTTCGATCCAACGGTCCCCCGGGGCCGATACCGACTACAAAAAGTTTTCCCGGGCCAGGGCCACGGTTACCCCGTTGAATATCTTCTTGGGCAGTATTAATCGGGTCCTCCTTCCTGCCAGCAGGGCCGAGGCCTCGGCCACGGCGGGCAAGTTTACTTTTTGGCGCACAAATTCGGAATGCCGGAAAGGTCGAATGGACAAGCGGATTTCCTCCGAGTCGACCAGCCGGTAGGGAATCCCCAGGGTCCCAGCCGCCTGAATGAGCCCGGCCTCTTCGGCCTTGATATCCGCCGAAGCCAGCCAGCGTACCTCTTCCTTGTCGATTCCGGCTTCCTGAAGGGCCGCCTCGACCGCCTCCAGGATTGTTTTGGCCGGGGCGCCCCGGCGGCAGCCCACGCCGACGATCACCGTCTTGAGGGCCTCGGTGGTAGTGGTGATGACCGGCTCGGCGCCGAGAATGTTCCCCACGGTCAGGGCTAACGCATTGGCTCCGCCTTCGTGCCCGGAGAGCAGGCTGATGGCGAACCGCCCGACCGCATCCAGGACCACTACGGCCGGATCTTTTTTCTTATGTTTGATCCAAGGGGCGATGGCCCGGACCGCCACCCCCGTGGGGACGGCAAAAACCAGTCCCGGATACTCCCAGAATATTTTTCGGGTCAATTCGGTGATCTGTCCGAACCGTTCTCCGGAATGGTCGGAGCGGCATTTGTCATGAAGAAAAATGCGGGACTCGGGAAAATGACGGGCCAGCCGGGTAAGGAGCAGCGCCCCTTCGTTGGAAAGGCTGATCAGGGCCAGCCTCATTCCGGCCGGGCCTTTCGATAGCCGTGGGAAAAGGCCTGGTCATACAACTTGGAGGCCGGGATACGGCGGGAAAGGGCTTGACCCACGATAATCAAGGCGGTCTTTTTAATGCCGGCCTTTTCGACCTGACCGGCGATATCGGCCAAAGTCCCCCGGATCACTTTTTGGTCCGGCCAGGAGGCCCGGTAGACCACAGCCGCCGGGCCATCAGCGCCATAATGGGGGATCAGCTCGGCGGTGATCTCGGCTAAACGATCTACCGACAGAAAGATGCAGAGGGTCGCCTGGGAACGGGCCAATTCCTGGAGTTGCTGTTTTTCGGGAACCGGGGTGCGGCCGGAAGTGCGGGTCAGGATGATGGTCTGGGAGACCTCCGGAGCAGTCAGTTCGGCGGGCAGGGCCGCGGCCGCCGCCTGAAAGGAGCTGACCCCGGGGACCACTTCGTAAGGAATACCTCGAAAGTCCAGTTCGTTCATCTGCTCCCGGATGGCGCCATAGATCGAGGGATCGCCGGAATGAAGCCGGACCACATCGTTTCCCCGGGTCCGGGCCTGTTCGATGATTTTAATGATTTCCGGAAGGTCCATTTTGGCTGAATCATAGCGTTCGGCCTCTTCCGGCAAGCGTTTCAGTATCTCCGGGTTGATGAGGGAACCGGCATAGATGCAACAGCGGCAGCCCCGGAGTATCCGGTCCGCTTTGAGGGTCAATAATTCCGGGTCTCCGGGCCCGGCGCCGACAAAGTAAACCTTCATAATTTTACAGCCTATGTTGAGTTTAAATTCGAAATTCGAAGCACGAAATCCGAAACAAATAACAATGTTCAAAATTCAAATGTCCGAAACGACTTCCCCTTCCGGAACAGAAATAGAAAGAATGGTATGCCTCAACTGGTGGGTCGCTGAGGTTTATGAACCAAGGGTTTTGAATTTCGAGTTTTGGTCATTTGAATTTGTTTCGGATTTCGATTTCGAGTTTCGAATTTGCCTTTTCCGGCATGAACCAAAATAATGGACAGGTAACCGGCTTCCGGTCCTTCGGCCCGCAGTTTGCGCAGGTCCGTTTCCAAGCGCTGGTCGGGCTGTCCGGCCCGGGACACAAATACGGCTTGGCCCAGCAGCTTTTTATTCTCCAGCAGGTCCAGGATCTTGACCAGCCGTTTGCCGATCTTCATCAAGACCACCGTGCCGCCCCGGTCCAGGGCTTCTTCCAGGGCCTGCAGGTCGTCCGCCGTAGGGACGATGGTAACCGGTTCCTTGGCTTCGCCGATGGGAAAATCGGTCAGGGCCGCGGCGGCGCTGAAGGCCGTAATCCCCGGAACAGTCACCGCCTGCGTCTCGGGCAGGAGCTTCCGCAGGGCCCGGAGAAGATAAATATACGTGGAATAGAGCAGCGGGTCCCCCAGGGTTAGGAAGCAGGCGTCTTCCCCGACTTGAAGCGCGGCGGCCACCTGCCCGGCTGATTCTTCCCAGCGGCGGGCCAGCTCCACCGGATCCGTGATCATGGGAAAAACCAGCTCATGGATTTCAGCGTCGTCCCGCAGATAGGCCCCGGCAATGGACAGGGCCGCGCTGTCCCCCTCCCCACGGGCCTTGGGGACAAAGACCTGTCGGCACTTCTTCAGTACGTTGGCCCCTTTCAAAGTAATCAGTTCGGGGTCGCCGGGTCCTACACCGATCCCGTAAATGGTTCCTAATTTCATAGTACCGGTCCTAGTTTTTTTATTTCCGCACCAAGATAAAAATCGTTCGCGAGGATAACGCCAACCCGGCAGAGGTCCGCGGGTCCAGTTCCCGGATCCGTTCGGTCTCGAGGGTCAAGTCCTCGCAGGCCCAGAGCCTAAAATCATCACCCAGAGCCGAGATCTCCTGAAGAATCCAGGCGAGGGAGTCCTGTCGACCTCCCAAAACAGCGATTTTGTTTATACCCTCCAACGTTTTCAGGTGAACCGAAGGGTCTTTCCCATGGGCATCAATGATCCGGACCCCCAGCCAATCCAGTCCCAAACGAGCAAAGGCCGCCTGAAGGGAACTGACCCCGGGGATCACCCGGCAACGGCTCCGGCCGAAGCGTTTCAGGATCGGTTGGGCCAGGCTGGCCAACCCGGGGTCTCCGGTAACCAGCACGGCGATTTTTTTCCCCGGTTGCTGACCGATGGCGACCAACACTTTTTCGGTGTGAGCTTCCATCAGAATTCGTTCACCCGGGTGTTCGGGAAAAAGATCCAGCAATCGCCGGGCACCCACCAGCACTTCCGCCTCCTGAACGGCCCGGATGGCCGCCGCCGTCAGGTATTTCGGAGAACCCGGGCCGCAGCCTACGATGACGATGGGGTAAGGTTCATGGCCCATGGGGTTAAATCTCCCGCGCTGCCCAGACGGTCTCCTTTGAGGTTGACTAGGACCACGGCGACATGGATTTGTTGCCCGGTAAATTTTTCTACCGCCCGATGCACCCGCCGGGCCAACCTTTCCGCCAGTTCCCCTCGGGTCCCCTCCGGCCAGGCGGCCAGAAAGCCCTCCACTGTGTTGGCTTCCGGAAGGGGTCTGGAAAAATGATCGGCGGCGATTTTTTCCACCAGAGGCAGGGCGCTTCCGGATCGGCCCGAATGGGTGTCCCACATCCCTTCGGCCAGCTTAACCAGTTTCCCGGGATGCCCCAGCACCAGCAGCCGGGGGACCTTTTCACGAATGGCCTGCCCCAGCATGTAGCCCCACTCGTTGCTAACCTCGATGACCTGCTCCGGGCGGAGGGCAAAATGCCTGTGGGCCGCCTTTTCCCCGATATGGCCGGGCACAAAGACCAGGTCTTTCAGGCCCAGGGCCAGGGCCACCTGCAGGGCGCAGCGCAGCGATTCCTGCAGGGCCGGACAACTGAACGGCCTGACCCTCCCGGTCGTCCCCAGGATGGATAAACCGCCCTGCACCCCCAATTTGGGGTTAAAGGTTTTGGCGGCCAGGGCTTTCCCGTCGGGGATGGATACGGTGACGCGGACGGCTCGGTCGGTGACTTCGCGAACCGCATCCCGGATCATCCGCCGGGGAACCGGATTGATGGCCGCCTCCCCGGGGGGAATGGCTAATCCCGGCTTGGTAACAATCCCGACCCCTTCCCCGGCCTGAAATTCAATTTCCGCTCCCTCCTTCCAATCCACCCGGGCTTTGATCACCGCCTGATGGGTAATGTCCGGGTCGTCTCCGGCGTCTTTGCGCACGGCGGCTTGGGCATAGTCCTGATCCGTCCGGCTCCAGACCACGGGGAATCGAATCCGTTCCCCGTCGGGAAGACCGATTTCTACGTTGGTGACCGAGACTTCCCCCAGAAGAAGAAGCGTCGCCGCCTTGGCGGCCGCGGCCGCGCAGGTTCCGGTGGTAAAGCCTGAACGAAGAGTGCTCATCCTTTGGTTAGATCCGTTTAGGTTTCAATCTGAGAATTCATCACCAACATTTGAACAAGAGGACCTATAAATTCGAAATCCGAAGCACGAAATCGACTCGGCTGAGCTCGTCGCAGGCCGAAACAAGCACGAAGGTCCAAAATTCAAATGTTCAAAACAAAAACTTTTCGATTTTGAAATTTGATCATTTGAATTTGTTTCGGATTTCGGATTTCGAGTTTCGAATTTTAACCAAAAATATTTGAATTTTTGGTTAGGTCTTTCTCCTTGTCTTCCAACAGCCTCAGCAGCTCCCGGCGGGCCTCGCCGATGGTCAAGGGGATTTTTTTAAAGGGCAGATGATCTTCGTGTTTCAGACGATAAATCAATTCCGCGATTTGAGGCAGTCGGAGTTTCACCTGGGTCATCTCTTCCGGCGCCGTAAGGACTTCTTCCGGAGTACCGCTACGGACAATCCGGCCCTGCACCAGGATATACAGCCGGTCCAAGAAAATAGGTACCAGATCCACGCTGTGGGTGGCCATGACGATAGTGACCCGAGATTCCTGGTTCAGCTTGGTCAGCAGGTTCATCATCTTATATTCGCCCATAGGGTCCAGGCCGGCGGTCGGTTCATCTAGCAGCAGAATCTGATGTCCCATGGCCAGCAGGCCGGCGATGCAGATCCTTTTCTTTTGACCAAAGCTGAGATGGTGGATCGATTTTTTGGCGAACCCTTCCATTTCCACGTCGGCCATGGCCCGGGCGACCCGCGTCCGCACCTCCCGCTCCGGAAAGCCCATGTTAATCGGTCCGAAGGCCACATCTTCAAAGACCGTGGAGGCGAAAAGCTGGTCGTCCGGGTTTTGGAAGACCATGCCCATCCGGCCGTAGATTTCTTTGGCCGTCAGTGCTTTGATATTCGACCCGTCCAGGGTGACGGTCCCCTTGAAATCCCGGATCAGGCCGTCCAGAACTTTAAGCAGCGTGGTTTTCCCGGACCCATTGGCCCCCAACAGGCCGATAAACTCCCCATCGTGGATAGAGAGGTTGATCTGACCCAGGGCCGCCGTGCCGTCCGGGTAATGGTAGAATACCTCCCGGGCCTGGAGCCTTATCGGGTTAGCTGCCATAGGATTCCAAAGACCAGCAGCACCAGGCAGGAACAAAGGACTTCAGCCGTTTTGAAGGATTTATGTTTCATCGAGGGCAGGTGCCCGTCATAACCCCGTTGGATCATGGAAACCGAGACATTCTGGCTGTGCTCAAAGACCCGGAGGATCAGGGAGCCGGTCAGGGTCCCGAAAGAATTCAGTCCCCGGGCCAGGCTGGAGTAGCCGAAACGGTTTTTCTGGGCCAGGTAGATCACCTGGGCCTCTTCCAAAAGAACGAAGATGTAACGGTAGGCGAAGAGAAGAATCTCAATCAGGCCCTTGGGAACCTTGAACCAGGAGAGGCCGGCTATGAAATCGGTGAAAGAAGTGCAAAAACTGAGCAGGACCACCAGGGAAACGGCTCCGATGATCCGGCTGCCGATCCGAAGTCCTTCCAACAGGCCGTCCTGATGGGCCGTCAAGGTCCAGCCCCAGAGGTCCAGGGAATAAAAGACTTCCCGACCGGTGAAGAAGGTTTTTAAAAAAATCAACATGAGAATAATGAGCAGCGGCTCGCCGATTCTCAGCAGGTAAACCTTAAGGGGTATCCTCATCCGGTTCAGGAGGAGCAGGGCGGCGGCGGTAACTATCCAGGGGAAGGCAAAGCCCTGCTGGGTCAAAATCATGATCAAAACCAGGACCGCGGCCGGAAGTTTAACCCGGGCGTCGATTTTTGAAAGCCAGTGATCCGGATGAAAGGATTCGGGGAAGAGTTCCATTTAATGAAGTGTCCCCCGGGATCCTTTAGGGCCCTCGGCCCGGTTGGTGAGAGGCGCTTTTTCAGTGATCAGCCTTCTCCAGTAATAGCCGGCCACAAATCCGCCCACGGCCCCGGCCAGAAGGAAGACGAACAGCAGCAGGTCACCTTGATCGGTATTAATGATCGGTTCCCGGGCCTCGCGCCCATGCTCCTTGGCAATTTTTTCAACCACCGACTCATCGATGCCGGACCATTTCCCGTTTTTTTCCACAGCCAAGGCATAGAAGGGGTAGAGGCTAAGAAAAAAGAATACCAGCCAGACCATCGTTCTCCGGGCGGAAGTTTTCATACCAGCGCCTCCGATGATTTCAAGACCCTCATTTTGATTAACAGGTCGGGGCGTTTTTTGGAGAGTAGGATAACCATGCCGGCCGTCATCGCCCCTTCCAGGAGACCGAGGGGCAACTGGGTGGGAATAAAGGCGATCAGGATTTTAGTGAAAATGGAGGAGAAAGAAGCATCTCCTCGAATCCCCAGGGTCAGGATGAAAGAGGTCGTGGCGTAGGTGGCCCAATCGGCCAGTAATCCGGCTAAGAAACCGGCCACCGCCAGGCTGGCCTTAAACGTTCTTAAGATGCGGAAAGTAAAAAAGCCGACCAGAGACCCCAGCACTCCCATCGCCATTATATTCGCTCCCAGCGTGCTTAATCCGCCATGGGCCAAAAACAGGGCCTGGATCAGGAGGGCCACGGCGGCAATCAGGATACTGATGCCGGGGCCCACCAAAATCGCCGATAACCCGGTCCCACAGGGATGGGAACAGGTTCCGGCCGTGGGTACGGGCACCGGCATACAGGAAATGATAAAAACAAAGGCGGCCAAAAGCCCTACCAGGGGTTTGAAAGACAGGTCTGTCCGAGAAATTTTTTTCAGTCGGTAAAGGCCATAGCCGACAAAGGGGATAGCGGCCAGAAACCAGAAGACGGCCCAGGAAAAGGGCAGAATTCCTTCGGAAATATGCATGGCCCGGGCGCTGTCCAAAGGAAACGTTAAATCGAAGAGCAGCACACCCAAAAGGGCGCCGAACAGTTTTTGTTTCTTCATAGGCCGTTGCCGTTTTTGCGATAAACCGCCGCTTCCTCGGGATCCATGGGCACGAATACCGCCTGGCCCGGGGGGATGGGGAATTTCTCTTTGGGGGGGAGGACGATCTCTCTCACATCGGTACAATCCGCGGAGGCCTGGATGCAATGGTTGACCAGATCCACCAGGGATTCGTCGAACCCTAGACTTCGGCCGAAGATCAATTGCACCTGCGGGTGTTTTTTAGCCTCTTCCTGCATCATTTCCGGAATGTCCAGGAGGATATGCAAGCCGGTGTGCAGAAAGTAGGGGATCACTACCACTCGCGAGGCCCCCTGGCGCACGCATTTCTCAAAAGTTTCCGGGAAATGGGGCCCCAGGCGGGACATAAAACAAACCTCCACCTGCGGGTAACCGAATTTTTTTTTCAAACGTTTGGCCACCCGGGTCATGGCCTGGCCGGCGTCCGGGACCCGGCTGCCGTGACCCAGCAAAATAATCGCCTCCATAATCTTCCCCCTGCTGATTCTTGTTCAATAAATAATAACATTTTTGGTTCAAATTCGAAATTCGAAGCACGAAATCCGAAACAAATTCAAATGATCAAATCTCAAAATCCGAAATATTTTTGTTTTGATCATTTGAATTTTGGACCTTCGTGCTTGTTTCGGATTTCGATATTCGGATTTCGAATTTAAAGATCCCGCCGGTTCCAATATTTGAAACAAACCATAAGCCCTGCGAAAGGAGAAATCTATCCCTCCTTGGCTTCCTTGAATGCCAGGGTGCAGAGGGCATGCACGACGCTGACCGCCAGCGGGCTTCCACCGCGCCTCCCGACCAGGGCAATGAAGGGTACCGGAAGCGTCAGCAGTTCCTGCTTGCTCTCCTCCACATGAACAAAACCCACCGGCATTCCGATGACCAGGGCCGGTTTCAGGCCTTCCTCCACCATCATCCGATTCAATTCCAGCAGAGCGATGGGGGCATTGCCGAATACCGCAATGGCCCCTTCCAACAGGGGCCGGGCTTTCCGAATGCCCAACAGGGAACGGGGCAATCCCAATTCTTTGGAATCGCGGGCCACCGCTTCATCCGCCACATAGCAGACAATTTTTTCCGGTCCATAGCCGGGATTGACCCGGCGCAACCGAGCCAGAGACAGACCGGAACGGATCATATTGGAATCGCAGTAAATCAGGCGACCCTCCCGCAGGGCCGAAACAGCCGCCTCCAGGGCTCCCGGAGAAAAGCGGATGTCGGGAATAATGGAAAAATCGCCGACGGTGTGGATCATGCGCCGGACCACTTCCCATTCGCCGGGGCTGAAGGGGTGTTCAGGGGCTTCCCGGTCGATCACGGCAAAAGACCGAGCCTCGATTTCTTCCCCGTTGAAGGGGGCGGCCAAAAAATCACGGATCACCGGGATGCGTTGATCCTTGGCTTTTGAATTATCGCTGGGTTGGATTAAAGTCATAAAGCAACTCCGCAATGGTGGATAAAGGTCGTAACGGCTTCCGGGCGGGAGGCCCAGTGCAGGTGGACATAACTGGCTAACGTTTGCCGGTGCTGGAAGCCTTCCAGTTCCCCGGCCATCGAACGCCGTCGTTTCAGGTGATAGGCCGCCGCCCATGCTCCGTCACGGGTCGGGTCTTCCAGTAGTTCCGAGTAATGAAATTCGTGACCCCTGAGAATAGCCCCCTTCCCGCCCAAGAGGGTGTCCCGGGCCAGGGAGACTTCCACATAACCCAAGGTTTTTAAACGTTCCAACATCCGGGTCCAGGCCGGCAGAAGCCCGGCCAGGGGGTATTTCTTCCCGTCCCGGGTCTCTATCCCCTGGGTGAGATACATCAAGCCGCCGCATTCGGCATAAAGGGGGCGGCCGGATTCAGCCCACCGACGGATATCCTCGAGAAAAGGCCGATTAGCGGACAGGGCTTGGGCATATTCTTCGGGATAGCCACCTCCAAAGTATAAGGCTTTTAAACCGGAAGGCAAGTGTTCATCGGCCAGGGGAGAGCAGGGGATCAGGGCGGCTCCCTGCCGAGTCAATTCATCCAGATTATCCTGATAGTAAAAGTGAAAGGCCTGGTCCCGGGCTATCCCGATGGGCACCGCTTCGAAGGGAGGCGGGATTTCGGGCGGCGGTGCGGGGAAAGACAGGGCCGGGGCCTGGCGGGCCGCGTCCAGAATTTGCTCCAAGCGCGTCTGCCGGTCCACGACGGCCGCCAGTTCATCCAGGATGGTGGCGGACAGGTTGTGCCGGTCGGCGGTCACCAGACCCAGGTGACGGCTGGGAAGATTGGGGAAGGCCCCCCGGGGAATGGCCCCCAGCAAAGGAGGCAGGGAGGCCGAGGCCAGGGAGGCGCTGATCCATTCCCGGTGGCGGTCGGTGCCGGAATAATTGGCCAGCACCCCGGCTATCCGGAGTTCGGGATCGAACTCTTCGTACCCCTTGACCAGAGCGGCGATGCTGCGGGCCATCCCGTGGGCATTGACCACCAGCAGCACCGGCGCTTGCAGCCAGCGGGCGATCTCGGCGGTGCTCCCTTCCGAGGTGGCCGGGTCGGCTCCGTCAAAGAGGCCCATGACTCCTTCTACCACGGCCAGATCGGCGTTCCGGGTGGTCCGCTCGAAAAGCCGGAGGAGATAGACCTGATCGGTCATCCAGCCGTCCAGGTTATAACAGGGTCTTCCCGAGGCGATGGTCAGATAAGAGGGGTCCAGAAAATCAGGACCGACTTTGAAGGTCTGAACCCGCAGCCCTCGCTGGCTGAGGGCCGCCACCAGGGCCAGGGTCAGGGAGGTTTTTCCAACCCCGCTCTGGGTGCCGGCCACAACGATCCGGGGGATGGAACAGGTCAAAATTCAACCCCTTCCTGGGCCTTCCAGCCGGCGGTAAGTCCATGCTTGAGACTGCGCATTTCGGTCACGGTGTCGGCCAGGGCCGTCAAGCCGGGACCGGCCCCTCGCCCGGTGAGAACCAAAACCGCGTTTCCCTTTCTCCGGGAGACCGCCGCCATCACCTCTTCTTCTGTCAGCAGGTTTTTTTTAACTGCCGTGCAGACCTCATCCAAAATGATCAACCGATGCCTCCCGGCTTCCAAAATTTCCACCGCTTTTTTCAGCGCCTCTTCCGCGGCCCGGCGGTGTTCGTCAAACCGGGGGTCTTCCGGCGGGACCAGGAAACCCCGGCCCATTTGAAGGAGTTCTATCCCGGGAAGATTTTTCAGGGCCGTCAATTCGCCGCTATAAGTATTGGCCTTGATAAACTGCAGGATCAAAACCCCCTGCCCGTGGCCCACGGCCCGCAAGGCCATCCCCAGGGCGGCGGTAGTCTTACCCTTGCCGTCCCCGGTGAAAATGAGCAGACGTCCGTGAATATTATTCATGCCAGAATTAACGGTTCCAAATTCGTTTAGGGTAAAAATCCGAAATCCGAAATCCGAAATCCGAAACAAATTCAAATGACCGAATATCAAAATCCAAAACGGTCCTGTTTTGAACCTTTGTATTTTGGACATTCGTGCTTGTTTCGAATTTCGTGCTTCGAGTTTCGAATTTAGCCATTCTTTTATCCGGGGTTGGCTTTATTTCAGTCCCATCAGCTGATAGATCGCATCCATCCGCAAGCTCCGGCGGACCGTCTCCGCCAGCCGGTCCAGGGCCGATTCCAGGTTGTAAACGGCCCGTATCCGTCCGTCCACCGGAAGGCCCCGGCGCGCCCGCAGGCGGTCGATGAACCAGCGGCGGAAGGCGTCGGCATCGAATAGCCCGTGGAGATAGGTCCCCCAAATCCGTTCCTGATCCAGACCGATCCCGATCACTTCGCCGTCTTCCCGGCGGACGACGGGCTGCAGTCCCTGGCCGTCGGTCCGGCCGTGATGGATTTCATAGCCGTACAGATCATGCCCGGAGGGCAGGTGTTTGGCCCGGACCCGAACCAGCGTTTTCTCCTGTTCGAGGACCGTGGTCACCGGCAGCAGCCCCAATCCCCGGAGAGAGCGGCCCTCGGATTCGATTCCGTAAGGATCGGCGATCTCCCGGCCTAATATCTGAAAACCGCCGCAAACCCCCACCATCTCCGTTCGGCCTTCCCGGGCCATTTGGTTCAAGCGCTGTCCCAGGCCGCTTTCCTGTAAATAGATCAGGTCGCCGATAACGTTTTTGCTGCCCGGGATGATCACCGCGTCCGGACAATTCAAGTCCTGCGCGCCGCGGACGACGCGCAGGGTCACATCCGGTTCAACCCGCAGGGAGTCAAAGTCCGTGAAATTGGAAATATGCGGCAGATCGATCAGGGCGATCTCCACCCCGGCTTCCGACCCCAGCGTCTGGTCCCATTGGCCGCTCTTGAAACTGACTGAATCTTCTTCCGGCAGGCCATGATCTTTCAAATAAGGCACGGTCCCCAAAACCGGTCGGCCGGTATGCCGCTCCGTGTACTGAAAAGCCGGTTCCAGCAGTTTTTCCTGGCCCCGGAAACGATTGACGATAAACCCGGCCACCAGCCGGCGTTCCCATTCGGCCAGAACTTCCATGGTCCCGATAAAAGAGGCAAAGACCCCGCCCCGGTCGATATCGCCCACCAGCAGGACCGGGGCGCCGGCGTAATCGGCCATGCGCATATTGACGATATCGTGGTGTTTTAAATTGACTTCGGCCGGACTGCCGGCCCCTTCCAGGACGATGACCTCGAATTCCCCGGCCAGGGAATCATAGGCCTCCTGGACCCGGATCAGGGCCTGGGGCTTGTAAGCGATATATTGGTTCACGTCCATATTACCCACCGGCCGGCCGTGGACGATTACCTGGGCGCCGGTGTCGCTGCTGGGTTTGAGCAGCACCGGATTCATGCGCACGTCCGGGTCCAGTCGGCTGGCCTGAGCCTGAACCACCTGGGCCCGGCCCATCTCCCCGCCGTCAGGGGTGACAAAGGAGTTGAGCGACATATTCTGGGCCTTGAAAGGCGCCACCCGAAAACCGTCCTGAAGGAGTATCCGGCACAGCGCCGCGGTCAACACGCTCTTGCCGGCGTTGGAACTGGTCCCCTGAAACATAAGGGCCGGTGTTTTGGGGCGTTTTAGCCGGGGGGCTTTGGTATTGGCTAGAACGGCTTTCAGGGCGTCAGCCAGCCGCTGATTTTCGGCCTCCGTTCGCACCGCCACCCGGAAATAGCGGTCATCCAAACTCTGGTAATTGGCGCAAACCCGAATGGCGATCCCTGCGGTTAGCAGCTTGCGGGCCAATTCGGGGGCTTTTAGCTTCGGATGGTCGGAACGCAGGAAAAGAAAATTGGCCTCACCGGGATAAACGGTCAAATAAGGGATGGCCGTGAGGGCTCGGAATAAAAGAAGACGCTGTTCCTGGACATAGGCCCGGCTGGCCTCTTCATATTCCAGGTCCCTCAGGGCGTCCGCCCCGAATTGCTGGGCCAGGGTATTGACGGTCCAGGGTGGGCGTAATTCCTGGATTTTTCGGGCCCAGTCCGGCGCCAGGAGGGCGCTGCCCAATCGCAAGCCCGGGACGGCGTAGAATTTGGTGAAGGAAAGGAGGACGATCACATTGGGAGGGCGATTCCGGGCCAGGCTGTCCAGGCCTTCTACGAAATCGGCAAAGGCCTCGTCGACCAGGAAACAGGTCTGGGGATGCCGGGCGGCCAAGGCCCGTAAGGCCAGGGGATCGAAGGTCAAGCCGGTCGGGTTGTTGGGCTGGCCGAGGATGACCAGTCCTCCTTCGGAGATTTGGTCCTCCAGTTGACTCGGGTCCAGTCTGAACCCCGCGGATTCTTTTAAATGGTGCCAGACAATAGGCAGGCCGGCGATTTGAGCGGCCCGGGCATAATCGCTATAGGCGGGAACCGCGATCAGGGCTTTAGTAACAGGCAGGGCCCGGGGAAGCAGATACAACAGTTCGGAGGACCCGTTCCCCACCACGATTTCCCGGGAGTCAGTCCGGTAATGCTTGGCGATGGCTTCGACCAGGGGGGAGCATTCCGGGTCCGGATAATGGACCAGGGAGCTTAATTGGGAACTAATCAGCGAGCGGAACCATTCCGGCGGTCCCAGGGGATTGATATTCGCTGAAAAATCAAGCACCTGGTCGGGCCTGAGCCCGGCTTGTCGGGCTAACCGATTGATATAGCCGCCATGTCCAAAGTTGTTGTCTGACATTTTGTCTGGCTTCCTTGTTATTAGGGTTCTGATTTCCCCGTTTCCTGGATGCCGGATCGAGTCCGGCATGACTAAAATGAGCAAATGCTCGGGCTAACCTTGAAGCGAAACTTGATTTTATTTTCGAAGAAAATAAAACAAAAAACCCCGAAACCAATCCAATGGTTTCGGGGATACCGTTTTCTATCCTCCCAAAAGGCAACCCTATATCCGCGAGGGTAAAATTCCAGATTCTGCTGGGCAGGTCTTCTGACTTCCGGATCTCTCTACCGGCCGCGCCTTCCCGTCCGTAACGAACAGTGGCTCTTGCGGCTTTCGTCCCCGGTCACAGCGGCGGGTCCGTGATGGAATTACACCATCTTCCCTTTTAAAGTTCTAGCGAACTACCCCAGATTGCCGATAATAATGTTAGCGGACTGAAGAAAAATGTCAATGAAAAAATGGCAAGCCTTCTCTGATGGACTGTTTGCGAGGTAATCAACCGCTATCCTCGTGGAATGAACCACTTAGCGGAATCTCCGGCTTCCAGCGAAAAGCAGGCCGGACCGAAAAGAGGATCAACGCCCCCATAAAGGCGAAGACCGCGGCTCCATAGCAGGCGGAGGCAAAAGAGTGGGTGGCATCCTTGATCCACCCGGTGAGCCAGGGGGCCAGCAGGCCGCCGATGAAATGGATGGAATTGGTGAAGCCGAAAACCGTCCCTAAGATAGATTGGGGGACCAATTCCGAGATCAGGGAATAATAAGCCGCCCAATGGCCCCAAACGACCATCCCGATAATAAAAATCAGTCCGCCCATGATCCAGGCCTCCCAGCGCCCCCGGATACCCAGGCCGAAGATGAGCAGCAGCAGGGCGATCATCAGGAATTCCGAGGCGATCAGCCCTTTGCGGCCCCTTCCCTCGGCGAACCAGACGGTCGCTGAGCCAGCCGGTCAGGGCCAGACCCGGGATGGCGGACAGGCCTAAAAGGCTGGCGTAAAGGGAAGCGCCGGTCACGGTCCGAACGCCGATCTCCTTCAACATAGCCGGGGCCCAGGTTCCGATCATCCAGAGGGCGTAGATGCCCGGGATGCCGCCCAGGTAGAGCAGCCACAGGTCCCGGTGTCTAAAGATCCAGGAAAGGGACGGTCCCTTGGGTTTTCCGGAAACAATCGCTTCCCGGGGTGGTTCCCGAATCACCCGGAAAAGGGAATAAGCGGCCGCCAGGGAGGGCAGGGAAAAAATAAGAAATACGGCTCGCCAGCCCCAATGGTCTGAAATCCAGCCGGCCAACAGGATTCCAAGACACATTCCCAGGCCCAACCCCATAAAAGAGATGCCCTGGCCGATCCCGGCCTTTTCCTTGGGAGTGTAGTAGGCGATAATCGGCCGGTCGTTGCTGAAGTAGGTCCCCTGGGCCAGTCCGGTCAGAAAACGGACCAGGACCAGGGCGGCGAAGGAGGCCGCCGCCGCCATGGCCAGGGACGAGAGTCCCCACCCCAAGATGCAGAGGATGAGGATGCGTTTTTTTCCGAAACGGTCGCCCAGATAGCCGGCCGGGAACTGCATCAGGGCGTAAGAGTAAAACACCGCGCTGGCCAAAAGGCCGGCTTGGGCGTAACTCAACGAAAATTCTTTCATCAGCGGGAGGAGCACCGGCGAAAGGGCCACCCGGACCATATAATTACTGATCCAACCGAAGATCAGGACCAGCCAGACTCGATGATAATAGTGAAGGGGCATGAAGGGTTCCTGTCTGGAACGATCGGCCATCATAACAAATACCCGTGGGATGTCAAAGATTGTCTGAAGCAGGTTGATTTAGGGAAAGGCGTTCCAATTGATTCAAAAAAATGGTATATTTCTATTTTTACATTAAGGAGCACGAAAATTGCCCAAGCGGATTATTAGTGATCTTAAACCCGGAATGCGGCTCTTGAAAGCGGTGACCAACTCCAGCGGCATGGTTTTGCTGACCGAAGGACTGGAATTAACCGAGGAGCTGATCGAGCGGCTCCATAAAATGGAGATCGAAAGCGTTTTTGTGCGGGGCGGCACCTTACCCACCCGGTCGCTGGAAGTCCTGCTTTCCGAATTGGAGTATCGTTTCCAAAAAACCGAAACAGAACCTCACATGGTGGAACTGAAAAGGATCCTGGCCGACCATATCGCCGGATTGTACGAAGACGATGGATTATAAAACCTTACGTCGGGAAATTGAGAGTATCGAGACCCTGCCCACCCTGCCCAGTGTCCTCCACAAGCTGCTCCGGGTCATTGAGAACCCCAAGGTTTCCTTGAAAGAAATCGGCAACTTTATCTCTAACGATCCGGTGCTGACCACCCGGGTTTTGCGGGCGGTAAATTCACCCATTTACGGCTTTCCGGGACGGATCGCTTCGATCAACCAGTCCCTGGTCCTTTTAGGGGTGAATCTGATCCGCGGATTGCTGCTGGGGGTGTCGGTGTTTGAAGCGATGAAAAAGGCCCTGGCCGGGCTCTGGGAGCATTCGGTGGGTTGCGCCACGGCCGCCCGGATTATCGGCCAGAAAATCGGGCTGAAAGACCCCGATGAGGTGGCGGTAGCCGCCCTGTTGCACGATATCGGCAAGGTCATCTTCAGCCTGAAGTTCCCGGCGGATTATGAACGGGTCCTGGAAGACGCAGCCCGGCGCGAGTTATTCGTCTTCCAGGGAGAAAAAGAATTTTTTGAGATCAACCACGCCGATGCCGGCGGCTGGATTGCGCTGAAATGGCATTTTCCACCGGCCTTGACCGAGATCATCGAGTACCACCATAAACCCCATTTGGCTCGGCAGGTCCCGATACCCACTGCCGTGGTGCATTTGTCGGACATCCTGGTGCGGGCCCGCGGATTCGGTTTTGCCGGCGACCCCTTTGTCCCGGCCATCCATCCCCAGGCCTGGGAATTGCTCAACCTCTCGGAAGAGGATCTCCGGGCCATCCTGAGGGAATTGGACGACTCCCTGGATGTGGCGGGTGACTTTTTAGCCCTGGAGTAAAGCCCCATGCAGACCATCGTGCATATTACCGGGGATCAGACCCTGGCCGGCCTGGTCGAAAAGCACCTGGGCGAGGCCTATAAACTGGTCTGTTTTTACCAGATCCAGTCCTCCCTGGATTACATCTATCATTCCCTGCCGGACCTGATCCTGATCGACTTGCGCCCCGGCGATCCTCTGGTGGCCCGGCTGCTTTCCGACCTGAAGGAAGATCCTATTTTCGGGCAGGTCCCGGTCCTGGCCGTGCTGGGGGATGATTACTTCATTACGGGATGGGAAGAACTGAAATGCGATGATTACCTGCGGCGGTCGCTTCTGGAAACGGATTTGGCCGCCCGGGCGGGGCTCTCCATCCTGCGGGCGGAACGCAACATGGAAGTCAGCCCCTTAACCCGTCTGCCCGGCAATATCACCATTATCAAACAGATTCAAAGCCGGCTGGACCGGGGAGACATATTCGCCCTGGCCTACGCGGATATTGATTATTTCAAACCGTACAACGACACCTACGGGTTCAGCCGGGGAGACGAGGTCCTGAAGATGCTGGGCCGCCTTATTTTGAACATCGTCAAGCAAAGACAGTCCCAAAAGAGTTTTGTGGGCCATATCGGGGGAGATGATTTTGTTTTTATCGTCGAACCGGCCCTGGCGGAGGAGATCGCCGGAGAGATTATCGATCATCTCAAACAAATTATTCCCACCTTTTATGATCCCGAGGACCGGGAGCGGGGGGCGATTCTGGCCCGGGACCGCCGGGGCCGGGAGCGGACCTTCCCCTTGATCAGCCTGTCCATCGGAGTGACCGACAATCGGATCAAGAAATTTATCCACTACGGGCAGATGGCCGAAGTAGCCTCGGAACTGAAGAAATACGCCAAGGCGGTCCAGGGGAGCAGTTGCCGGTTCGACCGGCGATGAAAAACCTTAGACAACCCTTCCTTCCTTATTTAATTTGTCTTGCCGGACTCGATCCGGCATCCAGGGCATTGGCCGCATAAACGGTCCTGGATTCCGGCCATTCGACAGAGCTTCATGGCCCTGAGCCAGCCGAAGGGCTTTCGCCGGAATTACGACCTTTCCCTTGGCCAATCAATTATTTTTGGTTAAAATTCGGGCTGGTGTTCGGGGCGGAGGAGATCCATCAGGGTCTTGACCGGGTTGAAGGTTTCGAGGGGGACTTCGACGAAGAGGGTGATCCAGTCGGCCATGGCCCCGTTCCACAGGCCGGGCAGTTCCAGGGCCTGCAGCGCCTGGCCGCCTTTGGATTTCCGGGTGATGAAGACGGCCTCGGGATCGACGTAGCGCCTTAAATCGAATGGTTTTCCCTGATAGTCCCGGAGTGAGCAGACCAGGTCGACCGGATTGAAATGGGTGGCCCGAGACCAGATTTCATGCTGCTGGTCGGACTCCAGGTCCACCTGAGCGCTTTCCACGATTTGTAGCGTCAGGCTGCCGTCCCGCCCCCTTACCCAGAAGGGACCCCCACCCGGCTCACCCTGGTTCTTCACTACGCCGCAGACCCGCAGCGGTCGGTTTAATTTTTTCAGCAGGAATTCCCTGCGGTTCTCCGCCGGCCAATTCCAGAACCCTTCCGGTTTGGAGATGGAGAGGGCTTGCTGGAGAAAATCCAGGGCCGCCTCCTGTCCTCTTTGGTCCCCGGGTTTCTGCTGAAGTTTATCCAGGTGCCGGAACACCTGCCGCTGGGCCTGGATCAGGTACCCCCCCAAGATTTTCTTCCATTCGATGGTGCTGCCCTTCAAGTGATCGGGCACCACGTTGTCGATATTTTTCAGGTAGACCAAGTCCCCACGCAGTCGGTTCAGATTGAGCAGCAGCGCCCCGTGCCCCCCGGGCCGCAGGTGCAGGCGGCCGTCGGGTTCCCGCAGCGGCCGGCCTTCCAGGTCCACGGCAATGGTGTCGGTCGAGCGGTCCTGGTGGGAATAGCTGATCTCAAACCGGGTGCCGGAGCGCTCCTCGTGTTTGGGCTTCACCGAAGCTAGGGTTTCCAGAAAAAGAGCCTCGTGTTCGGGGGAGAGGGTGAAATGGAGAAAGGCGCGGCCCTTTTCGTCGCGGATGGTGGCAGCGGCTTCGATCAGGTGTTCCTCCATGGCGGAACGGGATTCGTCGGGGTAGCGGTGGAATTTCATCAGGGCCTTGGGCAGCACCTGGTAATTCAAACCCCGGTCGGTCAACAGCAGGTTCAGTACCTTGCGCCAGCGGTCCCCTTTGGTCAGATGGCCGAGCTGAAGGCCCTCTTCCAGGAGTTTTTCTTTCAGTTCAGCCGAGAAGGGAAAGCGCTCCCATTCTTCCAGAAAGCGAATGACCATACGGGCTCTTTGACCTCCCCGCGCGGCCCTTTTCCGTATCTGTTCGATCCGGGGCATTTCCGACTGGTAATGGTAATAATGCAGGGACTCGAGCATCCGGCTGGCGGCCCCCGAGGCGGGCACGAATTTCAGAAACCGCCCGGCCCCGGCGGCTTCCTCCTGCAGGGGGATCAGGGATCGGGCTGCAACCGCGGAGATCCGGTGGATGCCGTCTCCGAGGGTACAGGGCCGGTGGAGTTTCCGGTGGTGGCCGGCCTTCCGGAACAGGGCGAGCTGGCGCCGGACCTGGGCCGGAGTGATTCCCGCGGCCTTCAACTGGGCCAGATCCGCCGGGCTTAAGGTTTGATCGCTCGGATTTTTTTTTCTGCTGGAAGGGTTCATGCCGATTCTTTCTACTGTATCTAAGAAAGCCGTTTAAATCAATAGCAAAGGTCTTGATTCCGACCGGCTCGTACGGGGGAATAAGATTGACAAGCTCTTCAAAAGACGAATACTATGGATTGTATGCCCAAGATGGTCTGCCCGAAAGGTCAAATACCGATGCGTTATTGCCGGATTGGAAAGATGGAGGTGTCGGCCAAATCCCCGGCAGCGGCCTGAGTATGCGCGTTTTGTTGATTTCTCCCAACCGGGAGGTCAGCCCTGACCCGGTGTATCCGCTGGGCCTGGCGAGCCTGGCGGCGGTGCTGAAGGCCGCGGGGATGACTGTCAAGGGCAGCGATCTGTGTTTCCTTCCTTGCTGGCAGGCGGTCCTGGAACAGGACCTGGAATCGTTCCAGCCCGACTGCATCGGCCTGTCCATCCGCAACATCGATAACGTCACCTATCCCCGTTCCACCGCCTACCTGCCGTTCATCAAAGAGGTGGTTGCGCTTTGCCGCCGTAAGAGCCAGGCCCCGATCGTGGTCGGTGGTTCGGGTTTCACCCTTTTGCCGGAAGAGGTTTTGGGCTACTTGGGGGTGGATTATGGGGTGGTCGGCGAAGGGGAACGGGTTTTCCTTGAACTCTTAGCCGGACTCTCGGGGAACACTCATCCGGCGCCCGCTGCCGGGTTATTCCCCCCCAGTCCTTCCCGAGACCGAAAGGAAACCGGCAGCATCCTGGAGGATTTAAATGGCCTTCCCTGGCCGGACCGGGAAGCCTTTGATGCCGGGGCCTACCGGGAACAGGGTGGGCTGACCAATATTCAATCCAAGCGCGGTTGCCCTTTCCACTGCATCTATTGCACCTACCCGCTGATCGAGGGCCGAAAGGTCCGGGTGCGGGAACCCTTGGGGGTGGTCCGGGAAATCCAGGCCCTGGTGGACCGCGGGTTGGACTACATTTTTTTCGTGGACAACAATTTTAATTTTCCGGAGGAACAGTCCGAAGGCATCTGCCGGGAAATTATTCGGCAAAAAGTGCCGGTTCAGTGGACAGCCTATGTCAACCCCGGTTTCATGACCGACCGGTTGGGCGAGGCCATGAAAGCCTCGGGTTGCGCCGCCCTGGAGTTCGGCCTGGACGCGGCGGCCCCGGCGCAACTGGAGGCCATGGGGAAGAATTTTTCATTGCCTCAAATCCGGGAAGCGGTCCGGATCTGTCGGGAGCGGGATATCCCTTTTTGTTTCAGCCTGCTGTTGGGCGGCCCCGGGGAGACCCGGGGCACCCTGGAGGAAACCTTGGCCCGGGTGGAGGAGCTGAAACCCACCGCGGTGATCTGTATGACCGGCATCCGCGTTTTTCCGGGGACGCGATTGGCGGAAATCGCCCGGGAAGAAGGGCTGTTGCCCGGAGACTGGAATCCCCTGGAGCCGTTTTTTTATCTGTCCCCCAAGGTCCGGGATTATTTGGAAGGGCGATTGCTGGATTTTTCGGAGGTCCATCCGAACTGGGTCTTTCCGGGTCTGGGGATAGACCTGCTACCCGGCGAGGCCTCCAAGATGCATCGCTTGGGGTTGAAAGGCCCGTTATGGGTCTACTTGCGGCCCAAGAAAAGAAAAAAAGGAGGTCCTAAACATGAAACCGGTGGAGGATGAACTGAGGGAAGTGAAGGTCAAGATCCTGAAAATGGGCTCTTTAGTGGAGGAGGCCATCGGACGGGCTATCCGATCGCTGGTGGAGCGGAATAACCGTTTAGCCGAAGAGGTCATCGAAGGGGATCGGGTGATCAATACCTACGACGTGGAGATCGATGAGGAGTGCATCCGTGTCCTGGCCCTTCGGCAGCCCGTGGGAGGGGATCTGCGCTTCATCACCACGGCTATGAAGATCACCACCGACCTGGAGCGCATCGGCGACTTCGCGGAAAATATCAGCCACTTGGCCCTGGAACTGAATACGGAGCCCCAGTTAAAGCCCTATATCGATATCCCCCTCATGGCCAAGATCGTCCAGGGCATGGTGGTCGATGTGCTGAATTCCTTCACCAAACCGGATACGGCCATCGCCTACGATGTCATCCAGCGGGACGAGCAGATGGATAACCTGGCGGTCCAGATTTTCAACGAATTGCTTTTTTTCATGATCAAGGATCCCAGCACGGTTTCCCGGGCGGTCAAGATCAGCTACGTGGCCAAACACCTGGAGCGCATGGCCGACCACGCCACCAACATCGCCGAGATGGTGATCTATATGGTGGAGGGGAAATTTATCCGCCACCTGCACCCCCCGAAAGAATAAACCAATTTCGAGTTTCAAAACAGGAAGAATGATGGACCCGAATCAACCCTGCGAATGCCCGGTCAGGGACCGGATCAATTCCTATTGCTCTTGCCCCAAGGAGGACTGCCCCAATCATGGGATCTGTTGTGAGTGTATTCGGAATCACCAGAACCGGACCCAGGACCCCGTTTTGAAGCGGCTGCCGTCCTGTTTGCGGGGGATGGTCCAGGAGGCCCTGGAAAGTTCAACAACGGAATAGCCGCTGAGGGTCATTATGCCAGGACAAAGCTATACCATCAGAGCGATGACTCGGCAGGAAGTCGATATGGCCATCGACTGGGCGGCGGCAGAAGGATGGAATCCGGGGTTGTACGATGCGGATTGCTTCTACGCCGCCGATCCCACCGGTTTCCTTATCGGATTGCTGGAGGATGAGCCGATCGCCACGCTTTCAGTCGTGAAATATGGCGATTCCTTTGGCTTTCTTGGTTTTTACCTGGTCAAGCCGGAGTATCGTGGCCAGGGCTATGGTATTCAGATATGGAATGCCGGTCTTGCGGACCTTAGAGGTCGTACGGTCGGGCTTGATGGGGTAGTCGCTCAACAAGGTAACTACCAGAAATCCGGGTTTTCATTGGCTTATAAAAATATCCGCGTTCAGGGAACCGGTGGCGGGTATTTTCCGGCTGATTCAGGGATCGTCCCGTTGTCCACGATCCCTTTTGAAGAGATTGTCGCCTACGACGAACCCTTTTTCCCCGATAAGCGCAGGCAATTCCTGAGGTGTTGGATTGACCAACCCCAAAGCGCGGCACTGGGCATTCTACGAAATCGCAAGCTGGCAGGTTATGGGGTCCTGCGTATTTGTCGCTCCGGATACAAGGTAGGTCCGTTGTTTGCGGACAGTCCGGAGTTTGCGGACCAACTATTCCTGGCTTTGAAGGCCCGGGCCCCGGAAGGTGCCCCCATTTTTTTGGACACGCCGTCAGTGAATTCAGCGGCAGTCCAATTGGTGGAGCGGCACAAGATGATGGTCGCCTTCGAGACGGCCCGCATGTACAAGGGGAAAAGCCCTGATTTGCCCATCAACCGAGTGTTCGGCGTGACGACTTTCGAACTGGGGTGATCAGCATTCCCAGCGGCTGACCTGGCGCTCCAGCGGACAGGGATTCCATTGCGCTTTCATGTAGCACAGCCGCCCTCGGCTGTGAATAATTGAGCCGGACCAAACCCAATTCCGTTTAAAACCCTCCCTTTAAAAAACAAGATTCTTCGTCCCGCGCTATCGCGGGACTCGGAATGACAAGCACGATCTGACGGACTTTTGCGAGTACCTCAGCGGTTAGATTGCGGAAATTTTCCAACTTTTCGCTCCCCCAAGCTTCCCTGATTCTCTATTCATTTGTATTTACTGCAAAAGTCCTTGACAACCCTATTCTTCCGAATTAAAGTCAAATGAAATTTCTTTTCTTACTTTTTAACCCCTTCTTTCAATGAGTTGCCGCTTTGCCGGCCCACATGGGTGTTAGGAATGCCAGCGTTCGTTCCCTGCCTGCCTTCTACCATGCCGCACCAATCCCCCGATCGCCCATACTGGGAGCTCCGGATGACCTTTTTGGCTATCATATCGGCCACCCACGTAGGACGAACAGAAAATTGAAACCGAATGGCAAATAAAGAAGCCACTGCCCGTATAAAGATCAACAGGCTGCTCGAAGCGGCAGGCTGGCGCTTCTTTCCGGAAGGAGGCGCGTACGCTAACATCCGCCTGGAACCCAGCGTGACGATCAAGTCAGCCGATCTGGAAGCGCTGGGCGAGAACTTCGAGAAGACGAGTAAGGGCTTCATCGACTTCCTGCTGCTCGACAGCAAAGGTTTCCCGCTCATCGTCCTAGAGGCCAAATCGGAGGACAGGAACCCGCTCGTCGGCAAGGAGCAGGCCCGCAAATACGCCAAGTCCCAGAACTGCCGGTTCGTGATCCTCTCCAACGGCAACTTGCACTACTTCTGGGACCTGGAGCGCGGCAACCCCTATCTTATTACGTCCTTCCCAACGCCGGACTCGGTGATCGGCTACCAGCAGGTCAGGCCCAACCCGCAACGCCTAATCGAGGATCCGGTCGACGAAGACTACATCGTGCTGACTCAGCGTCCGAACTATCAATCCGAAGCGGCCTGGCGCAATGAGACGGAGCGTTCCGGCTACATCCTGACCAATAAACTGCGTTTCTTGCGGCCCTATCAGTTGAAGGCCATTCACGCCCTGCAGCGGGCCGTGAAGGACGGCAAAGACCGCTTCCTGTTCGAGATGGCCACCGGCACCGGCAAGACCCTCACGGCCGCCGCCGTCATCAAACTCTTCCTCCGATCCGGCAATGCCCGACGCGTGCTGTTTCTGGTGGATCGCCTCGAACTGGAGGATCAGGCCAGGAAGGCCTTCAAGGCGCTGCTGTCCCCTGACTTTCAGACGGTGATCTACAAGGAAAACCGTGACGACTGGCGGCGGGCGGAAATAGTGGTCACCACGGTGCAGTCGCTGCTCTTCAACAACAAGTACCAGCGGCTCTTCTCGCCAACCGATTTCGACCTGGTCATTTCCGACGAAGCCCACCGCTCCATCGGCGGCAACGCCCGCGCCGTCTTCGACTACTTCATCGGCTACAAGCTCGGCCTTACCGCTACGCCCCGCGACTACCTTAAACGGTTTGACAAGACCAATCCTTCCACCCGCGACCCGCGCGAAGCCGAGCGCCGACTGTTGCTGGACACCTACCGGACCTTCGGCTGCGAGAACAGCCAGCCAACCTATCGTTACTCGCTGCTCGACGGCGTGAAGGAAGGCTACCTGATCAACCCCACGGTGGTGGATGCCCGCACTGAAATTACAACCCAATTGCTCTCCGAACGGGGCTTCATATGCTCCTTCACTGACGAAGAGGATGAAGACCAGCAGGAGACCTTAAGGAAGCGGAAGAGCGATTTCGAGAAGAGCTTCTTTTCTAAGGCCACCAACCAGCTCTTCTGCAAGACCTTTCTGGAAAACGCCCTGCGCGATCCCGTCAGCGGAGAGATCGGCAAATCCATCATCTTCACTGTCAGCCAAAATCACGCCGCGAAGCTGGTACAGATCTTCAATCAGATGGCCGATCGCCTGTTCCCCGGCAGGTACCAGTCCGACTTCGCCGTTCAGGTCACCTCAACGATCCCCGACGCCCAGCAGTTCACCATCAACTTCGCCAACAACAACCTGCTCGGTTCGACCAACTTCCTGCCCGCCTACAGGACCAGCAAGGCCCGCGTCTGCGTGACTGTCGGCATGATGACCACCGGCTACGATTGCACCGACATCCTCAATCTCGGTCTGTTTCGACCGATTTTCTCGCCGACGGACTTCATCCAGATCAAGGGACGCGGCACCCGCAAGCACAACTTTCTCGAACAGCTTTTCGACGACGGCCTCAAAGAGGGCGTCTTACAACCGCAGAAGTCCGCCTTCAAGCTTTTCGACTTCTTCGCCAATTGCGAATACTTCGAGGAGAAGTTCAACTATGACGAGGTGCTGAAGCTTCCCCGGCCCCAGGGCAAAGGGAGCGAAAACACCGGTGGAAGGGGACCAGTGGTGTACGGCGGCGCTTACGAGCACTTGGGCGAGGATATTCTCGCCTCCATGAAAATTTTTGATATCGGCTTCGAAGGGATGAAGATCGACCGTATGTTCTTCGAGAAATTCGAAGATACCGTGCGCGAGAACGAGATCATCGCGAAAGCCGTCGAGGCCGGGCAGTGGGACCGCGTCATCGACTACGTAAACCGCGAGGTCTTCGACAAACCCGAGGAGTACTACACCCTCCACAAGTTGCGCAAAGCTGCCGCCGTGGACCGACGCCTGGCCCTGCGGGAGATCCTGGAGAAGATTTTCGGCCTCATCCCGCGGTTCAAGTCCAAGGACGAACTGCTGGAAGAGGAATTCGCCAAGTTCGTGGCCGATACCAAGCCCCAAGAGGCTGAGGCCATCCCCGCCATCAAGACCTATTTCAAAGCCTACGTCACCAGCGGCCAATTGCGCCACATTATCGAAGAAAAGCAGTTCACCGACCTGGCCACCAATCCAATCTTTTCCACCCGCGATTTCAAGGCCGTGCCGCCCAAGTACCGCACGATCATTCCTGAATATGTCAAAGATTACGTATCCTTGAACCAGTTTGTGGCATAGGGGGGAACCATGGGCAAGGGCAAAAAAGCAATCATAGAAGTCCAGGGAACGGCTATAACCATTCTTTCCAAGGACCAGGGCGATTTCATCTCACTCACTGATATGGTAAAGCATTTTGATGGGGGTAACGCCCTGATCGAACAGTGGCTTAAGAACAAAGACACCGTTCTTTTCCTTGGTGTGTGGGAGCAAATCCACAATCCCGTTTTTAATTCCCTCGAATTCGAGGGAATTAAAAACGAGGCAGGAAGGAATAGTTTTTTTCTATCAGCCAAGAAGTGGGTTGAGCGCACTGCCGCCCGTGGTATAGTCGCCAGTGCCGGGCGCTACGGCGGCACCTATGCCCACAAGGACATAGCCTTTGAGTTCGGCTCCTGGCTCAGTCCTGAGTTTAAGCTCTACCTCATCAAGGAATTCCAGCGCCTCAAGGACGACGAAAATCGTCGCCTCTCCTTATCCTGGAACCTCAACCGCACTTTGTCCAAGCTTAATTACCGCATCCACACGGATGCCGTGAAAGCCCATCTTATTCCTGCTGCCGTTACTCCGGCTCAGGCGGCCATCACCTACGCCACTGAGGCGGATGTACTCAATATTGCTCTCTTCGGGCAGACCGCGAAGGAGTGGCGCGACGCCAATCCAAAACTTGAGGACAACATGAGAGAATATGCCACGGTGGAACAGTTACTGGTACTGGCCAACATCGAAGGCATGAACGCCGAACTCATTCATATGGGTCTGCCGCAAGGGGACCGGCTCAAACGCCTGAACGAGATCGCCATCCGCCAGATGCAGGTGCTTACTGCTGCGCCGACAGTCAAACAACTCAAGGGATAGGAAGTAAATTGTGGATTTTGGATTGCTGATTGTGGATTAAAAAACTGTTATGAATGAGTCAAGAACTAAAGGCCAGAACCAAACAGTTCGGGTTGCGCGTGATGAATCTCGTCGATGCGTTGCCGAAAACAACAACGGGACGGGCAATCGGCAGCCAACTGATTCGTAGCGGAACATCCGTAGGCGCCAACTACCGCGCCGCCTGCCGCAGCCGATCAAAAGCCGAATTCATCGCCAAGATCGGCACTGTCGCCGAAGAGGCTGATGAGTCGGCTTTCTGGCTCGAAATGATCATGGACGGGGGACTTCTCAATCTCGAACTCGTTTCTCCAATTCATCAGGAAGCCGAAGAACTGACGGCCATTTTCACCGCCTCCGGACGGACGGCGAAGGAAAACAATCCAAAATCCACAATCAGAAATCCAAAATGCTAGACTCCGCCACCAAACGCCGCATCGACACCGCCCGCGACATCCTCGTCGGCAAGGTGCCCGATCCCAAGAGCCAGGTCGAGCAGATCACCATCGCCCTGATCTACAAGTTCATGGACGACATGGACGCCGAGAGCGAGGAGTTCGGCGGGAAGCGCAAGTTTTTCGCCAATAAGTTCGCCCGCTACGGCTGGGCCAAGCTCATGCGCTCCGGCTTGGGCGGCTTTGAAACCCTGAATCTCTACGCCGAGGCCATCGCCAAGATGCCGGAGAACCCCGGCATACCGCCCCTTTTCCGCGACATCTTCAAGAACGCCTATCTGCCCTACCGCGACCCTGAAACGCTAAAGATGTTCCTCAAGGTCATCGACGAGTTCGAATACGACCACAGCGAGCGCCTCGGCGACGCCTTCGAGTATCTGCTTTCCGTGCTCGGCTCCCAGGGCGACGCCGGGCAGTTCCGCACTCCCGCGCCACATCATCGATTTCATCGTTGAAGTAATCGACCCGAAGAAGAACGAGACCGTGCTCGACCCGGCCTGCGGCACCGCCGGGTTCCTGATCTCGGCGTATAAACACATCCTGAAAGCCAATTCTGAGCCAATCATCATGCACGGAACTTCTGCCAAATCCACAATCAGCAATCCTCAATCCGCAATCAATTTGACGCCAGACGAAAAGGGACGCCTCGCGCAGAATTTCAAGGGCTACGACATTTCGCCTGATATGGTGCGTTTGTCCCTGGTGAACCTGTACCTGCACGGTTTCGCCGACCCACACATTGCCGAGTACGACGCCCTCACGAGTCAGGACCGGTGGAATGAATACGCCGACGTGATCCTCGCCAATCCACCTTTTATGTCGCCGAAGGGCGGCATCAAGCCCCACAACCGCTTCTCGGTGCAGTCCAAGCGCTCCGAAGTGCTGTTCGTGGACTACATGGCCGAGCATCTCACCCCTACCGGCCGAGCCGGCATCATCGTGCCTGAGGGGATCATCTTCCAGAGCCAGACCGCCTACAAACAACTACGCAAGATGCTGGTGGAGGAGTACCTCGTCGCCGTAGTCTCGCTGCCTGCCGGCGTGTTCCAGCCCTATTCCGGCGTCAAGACCTCGATCCTGATCCTCGACAAGTCGCTGGCCAAGAAGGACAAGTACCATCGCCTTCTTCAAGATCGAAAACGACGGCTTCGGCCTCGGCGCCCAGCGGCGCGAGATTGAGAAGAACGACCTACCGCAGGCCCATGCCGAGATCAGCGAATACCTGCACCGCCTGCGGGCAGGGGAATCGGTCGACGACTTCCAGCCCACGCTGGGCCTCATCGTGGAGAAGGAGAAGATCGCAGCGAATGGCGAGTACAACCTGAGTGGGGAGAGGTATCGGGAGTGCGAGCGCGCGCTCGTCAGAATATCCACACGGTCCGACTTGGCGAGGTTTGCGACCATCAATGCCCGAAGCATTCGAATCCTGCCAGAAGATTGGACATCCGCGGTGCTTTTTTCAACTCGTTGACATATCCTGTGTGAGAACGACTCGGAGACAGTCCCATCGGTGGAACAAATTCCTACCGACGAAGCGACCAAGCCGTCACGAAGTCAGTTACGAAAGACGATGTTCTCATCTCGAGGTCCGTCCTAACCTTAAGGCATTCACGATTCGCAATGGAATTCCGGAGAGGGCAGTTGCTTCAACGAGTTTCGACTGCTGCGCACCAGAGAGAGCGACTGCTTCCCGGATTATCTATTTGCATCGCTTGAGGCACGAAAAGGCGGTCGACTCAGATGATCGGAACTGATGGCAGAGGTTGGCCTATCCGTAGCACCAAGTAATCTGCGTAGAAGCAATTCAAATCCCCTTGCCGCCGCTGGAGGTGCAGAAGGAGATCGTGGCGGAGATCGAGGGCTACCAGAAAGTCATCAACGGCGCCCGCGCCGTCCTCGACAACTACCGCCCCCACATCCCCATCCACCCCGACTGGCCGATGGTGGAGTTGGGAGAAGTCATTCAGGACAAACCGAGAATGGTCACTCCGTAACCAGTCGCTCACACCACCAATCTCAAAGTCCTCTACTGAGCGCCACGACATCGGGCAGACTGGATATCTCCGAACATAAATTCCTCGATGAGGACATTCCGCTCGACTCGCCTTGCCGCTGTCAACGTGGCGATATCTATCTTCAGCGAGGCAACACGAAGGAGTTGGTCGGTACCGCTGCCATATTTGATGTGGCAGAACCTAACTTCGTGTATCCCGACTTGATGATTCGGGTAAGAGCGGACGAATCGAAGATTCTAAGCAAATATCTGTTCCATGTTCTCCAAAGCGACACCAGTAAATCCTATATGACATGAAACGCTGTCGGTGCTGCCGGGAGCATGCTAAAAATCAATCAGGGAATCGTCGAAAGTGCTCCGATCCCCCTCCCCCCTCTCGCCACCCAGCAAACCATCGTCGCCGAGATCGAAGCTGAGCAGGCCCTGGTCGCCGCCAACCGCGAACTGATCGCCCGTTTCAAGAAGAAGATCCAGGCTACCCTCGCGCGGGTGTGGGGGGAAGGATGAGGCGGCTTCGGCGGAGGCGTGAGCTATAGAAGAAGCCGCTTTCATTCAAGACCAGCAGCGAGCGAGAGTATATCGCCTTCCTTTGGGATACCTCAACTACACCCACTGGGAGGTATTGGATTAACCTCTCAATAGAACTCAATAGTCCTAAGTTCACCCCGTCGAGGTGGATATGTCGAGAAATAATCGCCGTTACTTAGGAGGATAACAAAGCATGAGTGAAACCGTATTTACCAAAGTTGACTACGATTTGGGCTCGTTGGTTAAATTTATCGGCCTAGGCGAGATTGGGCTCCCGGATATTCAACGGCCTTTTGTGTGGAAGAACGCCAAGGTTCGCGATCTGTTTGATTCCATGTACAAGGGCTATCCAGTGGGTTATCTGCTGTTTTGGCAAAACGGGCTGGCTGACGCCTCCAGGACCATCGGCACCGACATTAAGCAAAAGCCGCCACGTTTAGTGATCGTAGATGGACAGCAACGCCTGACTTCGTTGTATGCCGTCATCAAAAATATAGCGGTTTTGCGGGAGAACTTTGAAAGCGAACATATCCAGATTGCCTTCAATCCTCTTGAAGAGAGATTTGAAGTGGCTGATGCTGCTATAAGCCGTGACAAAGCTTTTATCTCTGATGTTTCCTTGCTTTGGAATGACAAGACCAGACTTGTTTGAGGTGGTGGAAACTATCTGGAGGGGCTGAGTGCTTCGCGTATTGTAACGGTGGAAGAGAGCAAAGCAATCAAGAAATCGAATCAGCAAACTCCAAGGGCTTTTAGGTTTCCCATTCACTGCTCTGAACTGGCATCGGATATTGATGAAGAAGCTGTGTCGGATGTGTTCGTGCGCATCAACAGCAAGGGTACTCCGCTGAATCAGGCCGACTTTATTTTGACTCTGATGTCTGTGTTTTGGGATGAAGGACGTGCTGCTTTGGAGGGCTTTTGCCGTGAATCCCGCAAACCATCGAAAGGCCAGGCATCGGCGTTCAATCATTTTATCGAGCCTTCGCCCGATCAATTGTTGCGGGTCGGAGTGGGCGTGGCATTCAAACGAGCCCGATTAAAATATGTGTACTCGATTTTGCGTGGCAAGGATCTTGAAACCGAAAAATTCAGCACCGAGCGCCGAGAGGAGCAATTTGAATTGCTCAAAAATGCTCAGCAACGGGTGCTGAGTCTGCAATACTGGCACGACTTCATGAACTGCATTCGTCAGGCCGGGTTCCGCAGTGGGAAGATGATCAGCTCGCAGAACAATTTGGTGTTTTCTTACATACTCTATCTGATAGGCCGCACTGAATACAAGGTGCCCGAGTTCGACCTGCGGCGGGTGATTGCCCGTTGGTTTTTCATGTCGGCGGTCACGGGGCGCTTTACAGGCTCGCCGGAATCGGCCATGGAGTTTGATCTGGCCGGACTGCGTGACGTGAGGACAACCGACGGTTTTTTGAAGACGCTCAGTCAAATCTGCGACATTACCCTCACCAATGATTTCTGGGCGGTGTCTCTACCTAATGATCTGGCCACCTCATCACCACGCAGCCCGTCGCTGTTTGCCTATCATGCGGCATTGGTGCTGCTGGATGCACGGGCGTTATTCTCCAAGATCAAAGTAGCAGACCTACTGGATCCTTCTATGCAGGCCAATCGCGCCGCTGTGGAACGGCATCATCTCTTCCCCAAGGACTTCCTGAGCAAGCAAGGCATTACTGCTACCCGCGAAACCAACCAGATCGCCAATTACGCCCTGGTGGAGTGGGGCGATAATAAAGACATATCTAATCAAGCACCGACCGATTACCTGCCCGAATGAAGGCGCGATTCAACCAATCGGAACTTGAGCGGATGTATCGGTTACACGCTCTGCCGCAAAACTGGGAACATCTGGACTACCGAGAGTTTCTGGAGAAACGCCGCGAACTGATGGCACAGGTGATCGGAGAGGGCTACTCAACCCTTATGACTGGGGGAATCAAGGAAGATTTGGACCACGGTAGAGTATGATCTGTCGAAGGTAATTATAAATGGGGAATCCGAAGCGGTGGAGTTCAAGTCCACCCTACGCACAAACCTGCACACCGGGAGCAAAGACCCGCGCATGGAGTTGGCCGTGCTCAAGACTCTGGCCGGTTTTTTGAACAGCAACGGCGGCACGCTGGTTGTAGGTGTTTCCGATGATGGCAACCCAGTGGGTATCCAAGCTGATGAATTTGATAATGAAGATAGAATGGGTCTGCACTTGGTGAATATCGTTAAAACTCGAATGGGGATCCAGGCTTTAACCAACATGCATGTCCGTTTTGACGATCACGACGGCTGCCGCGTGATGGTAGTAAAGTGTCGGAGGGCCTCCAGGCCAGTATTCCTGAAAGATGGCGATACGGAACGTTTTTATATTCGCACAGGGCCATCCACGACCGAGTTAAGCGCCAGCCAGACTCAGGATTACATCAAACAGAGGTTTAACTCATGACCACCACCGGCCATGCCGAAAACGTTCTGTTCGAGCGACCGACAATCGTCCTGTTGGCTGCAATGGTGCAATATCGTCAACGGGGGGGGCCGACCCAAATCGCAAAAAATAATATTGGCCGAAAGAGTCTATGACAATTAAGGCAACCTCAGATGCGGTAATCTCGCAGTCACGTGAAGTCGCTGATGCCATTAAGGCTATGCATGACACAATTAGACAATTCCAGATAATCGACCCATTAAAAGAAATAAGGCGGACCTTGAAGGTTATAGAAATGGCCGATCCATTCAAGGAACTCCGCGAGGCCATCCGTCTTATCCAACTGCACAACCCGGTTAGAGAAGTACAACAAGCCGTAGCGGCCATTCAACAACTCCCCGATCCACTTCTGGGTCTTCGAGAACATGTTAGAGCCTTCCAGTCCATAGATCCGTTAAGGCCTGTTCGGGAAGCTATTCAAGAAATGCAGGCACTGGCTCGCGCTCCCGCCATTCAGGACGCAATACGAGCGATGCATTCATCGACCACTGCGTACAGACAACTTCTACAGGGCACTATTCCCACAAATTTCTTTGAGGAGTCATTTCGTGAAGCAGTGGCAAGATTTGCCAGAGTCGAAACGGAAACCGGTGGCAATGTAGGGGAGGTCTTCGATCATCTTGTCGGAGAACTTGAACAGGATGGCCAGAGAACGCCTAAGACTCTTTTGAGTTTGGAGTTCTGGCTCAATCTCCTGATTGCTCTTTCTATCCTCATGTATTCTTTGAAGACCTCTGAAGAGTCCGAAAAAAGGCTGTCGAGGCAAATTCATGCTATGCAACAAGCAATACTGGAGCGAGTAGCAAATGCGGAAACTCATGAGTTTGAGAAGACGTACTACGTAGTTGAACGGAGGGTATGTTTGCGCTCCAAGCCGAACACAAGGAAATCAAACTTACTCAAGATACTTTACCCGAATCAGAAGGTACGGCTGGTGAATCGAAAAGGCAAATGGATTTGCGTGGAGTATTTCAACTACCTAAACAATCTGCATGAGAACGGTTGGTGCATGGTCAAGTATCTTAAGAGATTGGAAGCTGTAACAAATGAAGAAGTCAAACGGCCTTAACGAATGGGTGCAGCCAATCACCCAAACGATGGGCTCTGGCTGACCCTGGTGTTACCCCCAGATGAAACGAGGGGTCCGACAATGCCGCTAAGGTTTCGCCGCCAGAGGTTATGTCTTCTGGCCACAGGTCCATTCTAGAAGAATTGAAGGAGGTCAGATCATGTCAGTCGCCCACACCAGTCGCGTTCGCATCGAGAAGCACCGGGGATCCCATCGGACGGCCCACTTCGGGGATTTTGCGGAGCCGGTTCATTTCGGGATCCACGGGGGCATCAAGGATTTTTACCAGGACAAGTACGGACGCAAGTTCGAAGGTCCCGAATATCCGGCCACGCTGGAGTATATGATCGCCGGCGTCGGGGGGTGACTGACCGGCACCCTGGCGGCCGCACTGGAGGTGCGGGGCATAAAGACCGAAGACATCCTGATCGCCCAGGTGGAGGGGGACATCGAAGAGGTGGAGGGGGTCTTGCGGATCACCAAAATCCGGCTCCGGTATCAGATGAAAATTCCGAAGGGAAAACGGGAGGACGCGGAAAAGGCCTTGGCCGTCTATTTAAAGAACTGCCCGGCCTATCAATCCATCAAGGGGTGTATCGACTGTTCCTGGACCTCGGAAATAGAAGAGGGCTAGCGGACTGATTAGTATTTTCATAAAGGGGATTTCAAGGCGGTGCCGCCCCTGTACCGCAAGATGATTCCTGAATATGTAAAGGATTACGTATCCTTGAACCAGGTCAGATGAATGCAAGTTCTGGCTTGAACTGATTATGGATGGTGAACTGATGCAGCGCAGCCTTGTTGAGGGGTTATGGAAAGAGGCTGATGAATTAACAGCTATTTTTGTCGCCTCAGCTAAGACTGCCGGACAATCAAAGGCCTCAAATCGGGAGATTGAAATCAAAAATCAAAAATCGGAAGTCAAAAATGCTTGACACTGACACCAAACGCCGCATCGTGCATTCTATGGAGAACTATAGGAGCAGGCCATGAAAAGGGGAAAAAACAAACTCCAGATCCGCAACAGCACAGCCGAGTTCCTGATATTTACCCGGCAGGCGGGCGAAGACGGCATCGAGGTAAGGGTGGCGGAGGAAACCGTCTGGCTGACGCAGAAGCTGATTAGCGTGCTCTTCGACAAGGGCCGCAGCACGATCACCGAGCATCTGAAAAACATCTTCGAGACCGGAGAACTGGATGAAAAAGCAGTATGTCGGGATTTCCGACATACTGCCGAGGACGGCAAGGATTACGCGACGCGGTTTTACAACCTCGACGCCATCATCGCCGTGGGCTTCCGGGTGAACTCAGCCCGCGCCATTCAGTTCCGTCAGTGGGCAACGGGAATTTTGCGCGACTACGCCATCCGCGGCTACGTACTGGACAAGGAGCGGTTGAAGAACGGCGCCTTCTTCAGCAAGGAGTATTTCGAGAACCTGCTGGCCGAGATCCGCGAAATCAGGGCGAGCGAGCGGAAGTTCTACCAGAAGATCACCGACATCTATGCCACGGCGATGGATTACAGCGCGGGCGCGGAAACTACCCAGGCCTTCTTCGCTACTGTACAGAACAAGCTCCATTTCGCCATCCATCGGCGCACCGCCGCCGAACTGATCGTGGAACGGGCTGATAGCAAGAAAGAGCAAATGGGGTTGACCACTTGGAAGAACGCTCCTCACGGGAAGGTCATCAAACCGGATGTCTCCATCGCGAAGAATTACCTCACCGAGAAGGAACTGAAGTCGCTGGACCGGTTTGTGACGATGTATCTCGATTACGCCGAGGATCAGGCCGAGCGGAACATCCCTATGACCATGGAAGACTGGGCCAAAAAACTCAACGTTTTTCTCCAATTCAACGAACGGGACATCCTCGACAATCCCGGTAAGGTCAGCCAGGAAGTCGCCAAGGCTTTTGCCGAGAGCGAGTTCGAGAAATACCGTATCGTGCAGGATCGCCTGTTTGAGTCCGACTTTGATCGTCACATTAAAAAACTGCTGGAATAAAGCTCGCCCCGACGGAGGCCTGAGCCATGAATGGTGTCAATGTCGACCACCCACAAACCTTTATGAAACCGACTTACACCGAACGACAAGGCCAGTTCCTGGCCTACATCCATCAATACAGCCTCGTGAACGGTTGCGCTCCGGCTGAAGCAGATATGCAACGGTTTTTCCAGGTCACGCCGCCGAGCGTGCATTCGATGGTACTCACGCTGGAACGGCGGGGCTTGATTCGGCGCGTGCCCGGAAAGGCGCGCAGCATCACTCTGATCGTTCCGCCCGAATCTTTGCCCGCCTTGAAACGCGTTCAACCGAGGCTATTGAAAACATGAAAAACGCAACCAAGAAATCCAGCGGCTGGAGCGCGGTCCGCCAACAACTCGCTGCCTGGGAGAAGCCCGTGCTGCTCGCGCTGGTGAAAGACCTTTATGAAGCGGGCACTGAGAACCGGGACTTTATCCAGGCCCGCTGTCAGGCCGGAGAGGGCAGCAACGAGGCCCTGGAAAGATATCGGAGCAAGATCGTAGAGCAGTTCTTTCCCACACGAGGCTTTGGCAAACTGAAGCTGGGAGAAGCGCGCAAGGCTATCCACGATTACCACAAAGCCACGGGCAACCTTTCCGGTAAGGCGGAACTGCTGATGACCTATGTGGAGAACGGCACGAGATTCACCCGCAAGTATGGGGACATTGACGAGCGGTTCTACAACAGCGTGGGGTCGGCGCTGGACGAACTGGCCGCCCTGTTGCGTGGCAAGGCGCAGGGCATATATCCACAATTCAGGGACCGGTTGGCCAGAGTGGAGCAGATGACCAAAGGCATCGGCTGGGGATTTCACGATTTCGTCGCAGAGGTCGTCGAGGAGTTGGAGGAGGAACTCGGCGGCCGGTGACAGGTAGTGCGGCAGATTTATCGCTCCCTCCGGCGAGACCACTTCCAAACCCCTTCAGGGCCGTCTTCGAAAACGCCAACCGGGAATTAGCGGATCTCTCATTGTTAATTCTTCCGGTAGCCCGGCCAACAAGGCGTTGATCCGTACAAAATCTTACGTTATTATGTAAACGTAAGCTAGGGAGGGATTAAAAATGGACAAGATATTATCGGCCCGGGTCGATGAAAGCACTATCCCCTGCCGGATGTGGTAGTTCACCGGGCCTGGTGATAGATTACTATTCAATCCATCAAGGGGTGCATCGACTGCTCCTGGACCTCGGAAATAGAAGAGGTCCGGGGGACAGACCGAACCGTCTGAGTGGGTTTGTCCTATGAAGCCGAGCGAGAATTTCTGCAAGAATCTACTTCAGCAGGCCAGCTTTTTCCTCAACAACCATCGCCGTGTTTGCTTCGGGTTAAGCCTGTTATTAGTGGTTATCCTGGGGTGGCTGGACCATATGACTCGCTATGAATTCGGTTTCCTGGTCTTTTATTTCGTGCCGATCGTCATGGCCGCCTGGTATGTGGGTCTCTACCCGGCGATGATCGTTGCTTTCGCCTCGACAGCGGCCTGGTTCCTGGCCGACTATAACGCCTACCGGTATTCGAGCGAATTTTATCGTTATTGGAACATGGGCATCCGTCTGGTGACTTTCCTGGTCAATGCCTTGACCACAGCCACTATTCGTCGTAATGTGGATGGATACCGGAAAATGCGTCTAGAAAGAAATAAACTTCTCGAACAGATTGAAGAAACATCTTCCCTCTTGCCGGTCTGCCGGTCCTGCGGGGAGTTTCGGGATGATGAAGATTATCGGGAGTTGCTCAGCCGGTATGTCCGGGCCCGAACCGAAACAGGGGCGCCGGGTGGTCTCTGTCCTGATTGCGCCCGGAAGTCAGCGGCCGCACCTTTGGATAAGGGGGATCCCCGGAAAAAGGGGAGGTAATCCAACGGGCCTTCGCGTGGCCGGGCATTGGGCCTGGCGGGGAAATACTAATAATAGTTGCCGGTCATGAAGGTCTGCCAGAGTTCCAGCAGTTCAAAATCATTGGTGGGCTCCGCCATGTCCCAAGATACCCAGGCGGCCAGGCCGGATAAGAGAGGCACTCCCGCTTAAGGGCGAAGTGACCGAAAATTATTTAATCTTTCTAAAATACACCACTTCGGGACCGGGAAATCTTACCTCAAACAAATCTCCTTTCTTCCTGGCCACAATAGTTCCCCCGGATTTGGTATGGATCCGCACTTCGTCGCCTTTGACGACCCAATGAAAGGCCATGGGTTCTCCGCTCTGAAAGCGGCGGACACCCTCCCCGCCTTTTTTTAATTCCACATACAGGTCGAAGTACTCCGGCGGGCTGTTTGGGATGGGCGTGTACGTTCCTAAGAATTTTTCTTCCTGGGAGCAGGCTACGGTAACCAACATCACAACCGTCAGCAGAAATACAAAGCGCTTAAGCGATCTCGGTGATCTGGGCATAGTCTCCCTCACGAAGAGGAAACGAGAGTTATCTCCGGCGTCTTCTTCTTAAACAGGTACTCGCTCCTGCGATAAAAAGGAATCCGGTCAAAGAAAAATATTTGAATGGTCATCAGAAGCCAAATCGTGTTCTGAGTGACTTTCGCCCAACCTATGGGCTCTCCGACGTTATCAAAACAACCGCAATTCATGGATACACCCCGGAAGACGTTGATGATCACGAAGAGGGTGAAAAGGAAGAGGAGTCCGGATAAAATCGCTGCCGTCGCCTTGGACTTGAGACCGAAAAAAAGATAAAAGGCGCAGATCAATTCCAGCCAAGGTAAGACCAGGGCCACCAGGTTAATCGCCAGGAAGGGTATAATCCGGTAATCGGCCACGTTTTCCGCGAATAGGGCGGGATCGGGTATCTTACCCAGGCCGGCTTGTAAAAAAATCCAGGCTATATAGACTCTGAAGGCCAGCGAAAGGTAGGGGCTGGTAAAAATCCTTTTCATAAACGAGACCAGGACCTTCATGGCGCCACCGGATAGTGATTTTTTTTCCAGGCGGCCAGCCCGCCATTTAGAATGCTCACATTTTTGAACCCTCGAATGACCAATTTAGTGGCCACCTCCTCATCATAGTGCCTGCTGATAGTCCGCCCATAGACCACAATGGCTTTGGTCTTGTCCATTTTCCCCAATTTCATATCATACATAAAGTCAAAGATGGCCAAGGGTAGGTTCACCGCATTCGCGATATGCGCCTGATCATAAAAGATAGCAGGCAGGGCATCGACGATAAGGACTTCTCCTCTTTTCTGTTTCTCGAAGACGGCCGAGGGATTTAAAAAGGAAACGCCTTCCAAGGTAGCGCGTTGGGGAATAAGAGGTATCCCTTTGGGGTTGGAATGATTAAAAGCCAGGGCGCACAGGAGGCTGAGACCGATAATGATGGCCAAGTCGATCCATCTTAGGCGAGAATCCTTGGCTCGAAGCTCGGCCTGACCTTCCATATTGGCAGTGGCCCGCTGGAACCAGCTCAAAACCCCTTTGCCGACAGCCTCTTTGATCTCAGGATATTGCCTCATCAGGGGATCAAACCTATCTTTGGATATCACGAGCAACCGGGTTTCTTCCACGCTTTTTACCGAAGCCGGGATCGGTTCATCCGACAAAAGGGCCACTTCTCCGAAACTCTCGCCGGCAACCAATTGGACCAGATCGACCTCGGCCCCGGATTTGCTTGTTCGGAACAGCTTCACCCGACCGGAGGCAATGAGGCAACAGGGTTTTCCCTTCTCCCCCATCGTACCAATGGTGGTGTCGGGAGGGAAGACGACCTCCTGGACAATTTCCGAAATGGCTTTCAGGATTTCAGGATTTAAATGGCCGAACAAATGGCTTTCGGCCAGGGTCGTCAAGATCTCGGGTTTTTCAGTCATGATCGGATTCCGATGCCTTCGTCTTTTTTATCGGTTGGCGTGCTTAGCCCGTTTTCTGATCTCGATCAACAAGCTGTCTAGGTTCTCTATCCGGCCGGCAGGGCTCAAGAACACCTTGCCCTCCTGCAATGAGTAAATTTTCAGACGAAATTCCTCGGCCCAAGCAAGAGCTTACCTTTGCCAAGGGCACCATAGTAACTTCTCATGGGGCTTCCGTCAAAAAGAAAATGAAGATAACCTCATCCCCGGGGTCATAGAACCGGGGGATAAAGTAAAATCAACCCATGAGGATGATTTTGGCCAGAAAATCCGCGTCTACCCTTTGCGCTCTTCTAATCTGCCTGACCACCTGGATTCCCTCCCCGTGTTCATCTAATAAATGTGCTCCTCAATATTTTCTTGACCGATCCTCATTTGTCAACCTATAATTCTATTAAATTGAAAAGACAAAAAAAACAATGAGTTATTCTCGACAGCCGACCTCCGGCCGCTTAATCACTTCAGACAGGATGAAGTCTTATTTTTCACGAAGAAAGGACTTGCGATGCCTACCACTCGACAAATCCGTAAAGTTCTAAAGAGCAAACCAACGATTGAAGGCGCCGGTGTTCACCTGAAAAGGGCTCTGGGGAACGCTGAGGTGCCCCTGTTCGATCCTTTTCTGCTTCTGGACGATTTCCGTTCTGATAATCCGGATCATTATCTGAGAGGTTTCCCCTGGCATCCTCATCGCGGGATCGAAACAATCACCTATGTTCTGGAGGGAGACGTCGAACACGGTGACAGTCTTGGAAACAAAGGGATTATCGGCTCGGGGGATGTACAGTGGATGACTGCCGGCAGCGGGATCATCCACCAGGAAATGCCAAAAGGCGATCGAAACGGAAAAATGTACGGGTTTCAACTCTGGGCCAATCTGCCCTCCCGGGACAAGATGATGGACCCGCGCTATCGAGATGTAACGAGCGAACAGATACCCGAAGTCAAACTCCCCAACGGTGCGACCATCAAGATCATTTCCGGTGAAGTATCCGGCATTAAAGGTCCGGTACTGGATATCGTCATTGATCCCGAGTTCATCGACGTTACCGTTCCGGCCCATTCAGAGTTCCGGCACCCCACGAAACGGGGCCATACGGTCTTCGCTTACCTGATCGAAGGCCAGGGATATTTCTGTAAGGAAAAAAATCCTTTTAGCTACGAAGTGGTGGGAAGGAACTACTTTGACCTTCAGCGCGACCCCTTTGTCAGCAACGAGACGCTTGTTCTGTTCGCTGACGGTGACGAGATTTTGGTCTCTACCGAAGGGCATAAGGTGAGATTCCTCCTGATTTCCGGCAAGCCTATTGGTGAACCGGTTGCCTGGTATGGACCCATAGTCATGAACACCAATGAAGAATTACAAATAGCCTTCGAAGAGTATCAACAGGGGACTTTCCTTAAATACCAAGGATGAATTACATCAAAGCCGGAGGACGAATTATGAAAATACAATGGACGAAACCGGCCCTCTGGGCCGCGATGATTTTTTTTGCCCTGACGATCGCATTGATGCCAGAGGCTCAAACCTGCACTCGAGCGGTTTATCTCGGGCCCGAAGGAACCATCATCACCGCCCGTAGCATGGACTGGTTGTCGGACATGGGATCGAACCTCTGGGCCTTCCCTCGCGGCATGCAGCGCGACGGGGCGGCGGGCAGCAGATCGATCCGCTGGACGTCGAAATACGGCAGCGTCATCACCTCGGTATTCGAGGCCGGCACGGCCGATGGCCTGAATGATCAGGGTCTGGTGGCCAACCTCTTGTACCTGGCGGAATCCGAATATCCTCAGCCCGCGGCTAATGACCAACGCCTCCCCTTGTCCATCTCGGTTTGGGTGCAATACGTGCTCGACAATTACGCCACGGTCGCGGAGGCGGTGGCCGCGCTTCGTCAGGAGCCGTTCTACGTAGTTCCGGTCAAATCGCCGGACGGTCATGCCGGCAGCGTCCATCTGTCGATGTCGGATTCAACCGGTGACTCGGCTATACTGGAATATATCGAGGGAAAATTGACGATTCATCATGGACGTCAATATCAGGTCATGACGAATTCTCCGAAGTTCGATCAGCAGCTCGCGCTGAATGCCTACTGGCAACAGATCGGCGGGCTCGTTATGTTGCCCGGCACCAACCGATCGGCAGATCGATTCGCGCGCGCTTCCTTCTATATCAACGCCATCCCCAAGACGGCCAATAGGGCCGAGGCGATTGCGAGCGTCTTCTCGGTGATTCGGAATGTGTCGGTGCCCTTAGGGATCAAGACGCCCGGTCAACCCAATATTTCCTCGACCCTTTGGCGCACGGTGTCGGACCACAAAAACAAGCGCTACTACTTCGATTCGGCGCGCAGTCCGAATGTGTTCTGGGTCGATCTGGCCGACCTGGATCTGGCCGCGGGAAAACCCGCCCTAAGGCTGACGCTGACCGGAGGAACTTTTTATTCCGGAAATGCCGCGAGCCAATTCAAACCGGCTGAACCGTTCAAGTTCTTGCCGGCCGAGGTGCATTGACCGATCAGCAAGCGCTTGTTCATGTCGGGCTAGATGGCCAACCTCATCGCCCACCGCGGGTTAATGGCTGAGGGGATCGCTCACCCCACCGACGATCGATTCCATGGCCGCGAGTTGTGGCAGAGCGACAGCACGGAAACCGGCACGAGCATGGTCTGCGACATCAATCCTACCGGAGGTGGTTGGCCGCAATAGTTATTCGTAAACGGCCAAACCCTGTATTTTACCGCCAACGACGGGGTACAGGGCTATGAGTTGTAGGCGCTCCAGGTGCCGCTGAGGATCTACCTCCCTTTGATCCTGCGCGCCGGCTGAGGGGGTGTAAATTTTATTCTTATTTTTAACTACTTTTGGTTTGCATTCCACCCGTCGCCAGGTAGGCGATCACCCGCTGGTCGGCTCGGGGAAAGGCATATTCGCTCAGCTCCGCCGAAGTCACCCAGCGGTAGTCCATAACCCCAATTTTTTGTATGCGGCCTTTCAGGTGACGGCAGAAAAAGGGGTGCAGGGTAATTTTGAAATGACTGTAGGCGTGGTTGACCTGCATAAACGACTCGCCCACCGAGATCTCAATTCCCAACTCTTCCTCAATCTCCCGCTTCAGACATTCTTCTAAGGATTCTCCCGGTTTTTGCTTACCCCCGGGGAATTCCCATAACCCGCCCAGAAGCCCTTTTTCCGGCCGCCGGGTGATCAAAATCTTTTTGCCTTTCCGGATCACGGCCGCCGTGACCTGGTAGTGGGGAATTTTCCGACGCGGAGCCTTAACCGGCAGTTTGTCAGGATCTCCGCGGAGAAGGGCCAGGCAGGCCTCCCGCAAAGGACAGTGACCGCAAGCCGGGTTCCTCGGCAGGCAGACCAGGGCGCCCAGTTCCATCAGGGCCTCATTGAACCGCCCGGGTTTCCGGGAAGGTAGCAACTCTTCGGCCCTCCGCCACAATTCGTTTAACGTGACCGCCTCGCCCACCGGCCGACCGATGTGGTAAAAACGGATCAGGACCCTTTTGATATTGCCGTCCAACACCGGATAAGGCCGGTCAAAGGCCAGGCTTAAGATGGCACCGGCGGTCGAGCGTCCGATGCCGGGAAGCGCAACCAGTTCGGCGTAGCGGTCCGGGAAGATTCCGCCGTGCTGGTTGACTATTTCTTGGGCGCTCCGGTGCAGGTGACGGGCCCGGCTGTAATATCCCAGCCCCTCCCAAGCCTTGAGCACTTTCTCCAGCGGCGCCCGCGCCAGTGCCCGAGTATCGGGAAACCAGGCCATGAACCGCCGGTAATAGGGCTCCACCTGGTCTACCCGGGTCTGCTGGAGCATAATCTCCGACACCCAAACGGTATAGGGATGGCGGTCGCTGCGCCAGGGCATCGTCCGCTGATTTTTATTAAACCAGGATACTAACTTTTTAGAAGGAAAAAGGGACTGGTTGGTCATAAAAAAACAACCAAAAGAAAAGGAGGCGGTTTATTTCCAGACCGCCCCCCTTTTTATAATAGGATTCGTACGATTTGTAAAAATTATTTTTTCATCGGTTCTTCCGGGACTGCCGGCACCTGATCTGTTTCATAAACGGCGATCAACCGGTTATGCTGGTAGCGCAGGTGTTCTTTCCTGGTTGCTTTTTTGGGGCTGTATTGGTCTCCCACTCCATAGACTTTATAATACTCGTGGGGTACATTGACCAAATATTTATCGATGACTTGAAGGGGAAATTCCGAACGGGCTTTGGCCAGCTTCATATTTGTTCTCTTATGGCCGGTCGTCGAGGCGCTGCCGATGTTGACAAACAGCACCTTCCGGCCGCGGCTCTCTCGGGAGAGGTAATCCACAAATTCGACCAGTCGACGGTATTCCAGGGACCCTTCGGCAATTTTTCCGGACCCGGTGGGGTAGAACAAGGTAATTTCGCCGGTCCCCTGCTCTTTCGACAACTTTTCGATGCGCATCAGGCTCTTCTCGGCCGAATCCTGATTCTTTTGGGCTGAGGCCAGGATCTTCTGGTTGGACTCCTCCAGTCTCTGAGCGGCCTCCTTCAAGTTTTGCAGGGACCCCTTAATCTTTTCCTGGTTATCCTTCACCTGGTCAAATTCCCGCATGGCCATATTGTGGGAATTAACAAATGTCACGGCCAGGACGCCGGCCTGTTCGGTGGAGGCTGTACCGGTCCAGGTTCCCTTGGGGAACTCAACCGTCTTCATCCCTTTTTCCGGTCCGGCCGGATCCAGACCGGTATCCCGCATGGGCAGCATTTTCGGCTCCCCGGCGCACCCCCAAATAAAAAGCACCCCCAATAACAACAAAGCTAACCGTTTCATATCACTGTCTCCCTTCCCTGAATTGATATGGAAGGTAGGGAAGCAATCCTCATGCCAGCCGTCAGTCGCTTTTAAACCTGTTGATTTAATTTAAAAAGTTGTTTTATGGCCAGATGAATTGAACCGGGCTGTATGAATATCCAGTCGTAATTCATGTATCTCGATCGCTATCTGATGACGGCTAGGCAAAAAATCATTCTTTAATGACTTCCAGTTCAAATTCAATATTCATGGCCGGAAAAATAAAGGCAAAAAGTTTTTCATAATAGAGCGGAAAGCGATTGGCTAAAAGGGAGATCCCACTGAGGCGATGGATTTTCCAGAAATTCAGGCGCACCCTATTTTTTTTAAAGGCAACCTTAGAATAAAAATCATATTCCTTGAATCCGCCACAAAAATAATCCAGGGACTGGGTATTAAAAAAATGCCGGTGGGTAGGATCCCCATAGGCCAGGGTGCTGGTAAAATGGGGGACCCGAATGAATACCCCGGCCCCTTTCCGGGCCAAGCGGTGAATTTCCTCCATGGTCCTGATAACGTCCTGTAGGTGTTCCAGTACATCCAGACAGTAAATTCGATCAAATTCATTGGCTGGCAAAGGATAAGGAAAGCAATTCAGATCGTGAATGATATCGGCTTGGCAATCCGGGCTGAGGTCAATCCCCACGGCCCCCGCCATCTTTCTATTCCCACAGCCAATGTCCAATATTTTCACTGCCGATTAAACCTCTACCCTTTCCTAAGTTCCACCGGGAGATTGTTTCCCCCGGATCAAGTCCGGGGTCGCCTTGACAGGGGGTTTGGATTTTATTCGCATACAAATTAGGTGACCAGGCCATTGATTCGCTGGATATCTTTTTCTCTTCCCAGCAGCACCAGGCCATCCGAGTCCTTGATGACAAAATCTCCGGGGGGGGAGAGGATGAAGGCCGGGGGAATCAATTGATTGACGGCGATGATGTAGACCTGGTAGATGGTTTTTAGTTTTAACTCCTTTAACGATTTACCCAAAAATTCTTTGGGCGCGGCGGTCTCGATAATCGTGTAGTCTTCAGACAAAGGAATGAAGTCCAGGATATTCCCTCGGGAGAGCCCCTTGCCCACCTTCAGGCCCATGGCCTTTTCGGGGAAGATGATCTCATTGGCCCCAAGTTTTTCCAGGATCCGTCCGTGGTCCTCATCCTGGCACTTGACCACGATTTTCCGGGCCCCCAGCTCTTTCAAATAAAGGGTGGTCAAAATGGAGTTGCTGATGTCGTCTCCCATGCTCACTACTACGGCCTCGGCCGCGGCGACCCCCAATCCTTTGAGGGATTCCCGGTGGATGGCATCGAGGATCATGGCCTCGCTGACCAGATCCTGGATGCGGGCAATCCGGTCCCGGTTGCGATCGATGGCCAGGACCTCGTGGCCGTCCTCATAGAGCGTCTTGGCCACATAGAAGCCAAAATTTCCCAATCCAATGACGATGTATCGTTTCACGTATTCCCCCTACCCGGTCATCACGCCTTCCTCGCTGTATAGAACGGGATGGCGCTCCTCCCTTTTGGCAATGGAGTAACCTAAACTGAGTATGCCCACCCTCCCCAGGTACATGGTGATGATGATTAGCGCCTTGCTAGCCGACTCGAGATGAGGGGTCAGGCCAAGAGATAAGCCCACCGTCCCGAAGGCGGATACCACCTCAAACAGTACCTCCATCAATTCCCCTTTGGCCACCGGATAAGGAAAGTTTCCGCTTTCCACCATCAGGATCAGCGTGGTCAAGGTTAAAACCAGCCCGCAGGCCACGGCGAACAAAGCCACCGCCCGAGACACCACTTCCTCCGGAACGGTCCGGTGAAAAAGGTGGACTCGGCTTCTTCCCTTTAACCGATTCCACAAGAGTCCTCCTAAAAGGGCGAAGGTGGTGGTTCGTATGCCTCCGCCACAGGACCCGGGCGAAGCACCGATAAACATTAGAATGATGAGGACCAGCAGTGAGGGATTGGTCAAAGTCGCCAGATCAATGGTATTGAACCCGGCCGTGCGGGCGGTTACGGACTGAAAAAAAGCGACCAGCAGCCCCCGGTGTATCGGAATAAAAGCCAGGGAATCATCGTATTCGGTAACATACAGGACCAGCGTTCCGCCGATGATCAGCAGCAGGCTGGTCAGCAAAACCAGCCGGGAGTGCAGGGAGAGTTTGAACCGAACTCCCTGCCTCTTCTTTTTCATGATTCCCAGGATCTCGTAGGCCACCGGAAAACCGATCCCTCCCAGGATGATCAGCCCGGCGACGGTCAGGCTGACGGTAAAGCTTCCTTGAAATTTTATCAGGTTATCGGGGAACAAGGAAAACCCGGCGTTGCAGAAAGCCGAAACGCTGTGGAACACCGATAAATAGAGGGCCCGCTGAAAGGGGAAATAATGCCCCCAATAAACCAGCAAAATCAGGGCGCCTCCTGCCTCGACCAGGAAGGTAAATAAAAAAATCAGCCGCAGCAATTCCCGCAGTTCATCGGTCGGACGGGGGCTGAAAGAGGACTGCATGAACAGGCGGCTCTTAAAGCCGATCTCCCGTCCCAGGCTGAGGAACAGCCAGACGGAGAAGGTCGTGATCCCCAATCCTCCGGCCTGGATCAACATCAGGATGATGATCTGACCCATTAGGCTGTAGGTGGTCCCGGTGTCCACCACGGTCAGCCCGGTGACGCAGAGGGCCGACGTCGAAGTGAACAAGGCGTCCAGAAAGGAAATCTCTCTTCCGGGACTGGAAAAGGGGAGCCAGAGCAGGAATCCGCCCAGGCCGATCGCCAGCAGGTAGCTGAAAATAAAGATGGTCCCACCTTCCAGCTTGCGAATTTTTTTACGGAGAGCATTAGAACTGAACAACGTCACCCGTCCCTCGATCAATCATAGTACCCGGCTTTTCTATTCGGTCGGTTTGGTCTTTTTCCTTAGAGCTGAATTTGTGCCCCGATCTCGATGACTCGACCCGGGGGTATCTCAAAATAATTGGTGGGATTCATGGCGTTGCGGGACATCATGGAAAACAGGACCTTGCGCCAATGGGCCATTCTGGATTTTCCGGAAGTAAACAGGGATTCCCGCCCCAAGAAAAAAGTGGTCTCGGCCATTTGGGTTTTAACCCCCAGTCTGCCGGCCAGGGCCATGATCTCCGGGACCCGGGGGGTTTCCATGAACCCGTAATGGGCGGTGATTCGATAAAACCCCTGGCCGAATTCTTCCAACATCAGGCGTTCCTTAGGATCGATGCGAGGTTGGTCCTGGGTCACGATGGACAACAGGATCACCTGCTCAAACAGCACCTTATGGTGCTTGTAATGATGCAGCAGGGCCACCGGAACCCCTTTGGGATTCACGGACATGAAAACGGCCGTCCCGGGAATCCGGTAGGGATTTTTTTGCTCGATGTCCTTCAAAAAAAGATCCATGGTCAGGCGGGGAGTCAACATTTCAGCTAAGGACTTACGGCCCTCCCGCCAGGTGGTCATGCTGAGGGTGATCAGGACGGCGACCCCGATGGTGAACCAGCCGCCGTCAAGAAGCTTCAGCAGGTTGGCGCTCAGGTAGCTGACGTCAAAGAATAGAAACAAACCGACCAGCAGGCCGGCCTTCCAGACCGGCCAATTCCAGAGCCGGGTGACGACCAAGTAGTAAATGATCGAGGTAATGCCCATCGTGGCGGTCACGGCAATGCCGTAAGCACCGGCCAGGTTGGTGGACTCCTGGAAGGCCAGCACCAGCCCGATGCAGCCGACCATCATGACCCAGTTGACCCCGGGAAGGTATATCTGGCCCCGATGCCCGGCCGAAGTGTGCAGGACCCGTAGCCGGGGCAGATACCCGAGCTGGACGGCCTGCTGAGAGAGGGAGAAGACCCCCGAGATCATCGCCTGCGAGGCAATGATTGTGGCGACAGTCGAAAGCATCACGGCCGGGTAGAGGAGCATCTTGGGGACCAGGCCATAGAAGGGGTGAAAGGATTCCTCCGGGTGGGAAAGCAGCAGGGCGCCCTGACCGAAATAATTGAGCAGCAGGGCCGGGTAGGCCAGGCCCAGCCAGGAAATCTTGATGGCCCGGGGGCTGAAATGGCCCATATCGGCATAGAGGGCCTCCCCGCCGGTAATGCAAAGCACGACTGAACCCAAGACCACCATGCCGTGCAGATGATTGGCCTGAAAGAATTCCACGGCTAGCCAGGGGTTTAAGGAGGACACCACCCCCGGGCTCTGGACGATTTCAACAAGCCCCAGGGTTCCCAGGGTCAAGAACCAGACGATCATGATTAAACCGAAGAAACGGCCGATGTCCCCCGTCCCGCGGCGTTGGACCAGAAAGAGCAGAAAGAGGACGATGCAGGTCAGGGGAATGATAAAGGGTTTGGAGGCCTTGGTGGCCACCTCCAGCCCCTCGATGGCCGAAAGCACCGAAATGGCCGGGGTGATCAGGCCGTCTCCATAGAGCAGGGCTGCCCCGAAGACGGCGGCCAGCACGGCCAGGCCGTAGCTCCGGGCCGACATCTTATCCCTGGCCTGCAGCAGCAGCGCCAGCAGGGCGAAGACCCCTCCCTCCCCCCGGTTATCAGCTTTCAGAATAAAGCCCACATATTTTACAGTGACTACCATCGTCAGAGACCAGAAGACCAGGGAGAGGACACCCAGGATATTCCCCGAATTCAAGGCAATGGCATGTTGCCCATGAAAACATTCCCGGATGGCGTACAAGGGGCTGGTGCCGATATCGCCGTAGACCACGCCCAAGGCGCCCAGGGACAGGACCAGTAATCCTGGTTTGGGGGAGTCTTCTGTTTCGGAATTAGGGGTTGGTTTATCGGAAATCATAGAATTAAGTTGGCCTAAGTTACCTTTTTTTTTGCATTTAGGGCAAGTTATTTTGTTGGGGTCGTCCTGTTTTCCCCCGGGAGGAGATACAACTATAATATAACTAATTTATAGCTATTTCACTTGACAGGGAAATAGCTATTGTAATACCTTTCAGGTTTAAGTAATAGTTAGACAGGGTTTCTTTAACCTATTTAATTTAAAAATCTAGAAGGAGGAAGAATGGTTAATTCCGATCGTCTCAAAGATACCGAGATATTTCAGGACCTGACCTATGAAGAGCTTGATAAGATCGCCGTCGTCTGTACCCTGGAAGATTTTAAAAAAGGAGATACGGTTATCTTAAGCCGGGAACCGGCGGAACGGTTTTATCTGCTGGAAAAAGGGTCCGTGAGCCTCACCTTCCCCAACGGCCGGGAAATCGTGATGGATAAGCCGGGTTCCCTGGCCGGCTGGTCCGCCTTGGTAAGCCCCTATCGTTACCTGGGTTCCATGAGGTGCCTGGAGGACTGCCGGTTTCTGGTGGTCCCCTCCCTGGAATTTCTAGAGATCGTAACCGCCGAGGCTTCCATCGGTTTCAAGGTGATGCAACGGATTTCTTCCGTTATTTCCGACCGCCTTCGCCTGGTGGCCAAAGGAGAACAAGGAGAATAAAGGTATGAGCTATGATGAGTTTTTAAAAGTTTTTTTCGGGATCCTACACACGACCGGATTTATGAACCTGACCTGGGGTCATCCGGTCATGTGGCTGATCGGATTTTTCTTTCTCTACCTGGCCATCGCCAAAAAATTCGAGCCGCTGCTCCTGGTTCCCATCGGCTTCGGCATTTTTATTGTCAATTTTCCTCTAACCCCTTTGATGGGCTTTTCCGAGGACGGCGTCCCGGAGCTGCTCCAGGTTTTTTACCACTATGGGATTGCCTGGGAGGTGATCCCCTGCGTCATCTTCCTGGGCCTGGGGGCCATGACCGATTTTGAACCCCTGATTGCCAACCCCAAAACCTTGCTGGTCGGGGCCGGGGCCCAGTTGGGCGTTTTCTTCACCTTTATCGGAAGCCTGCTTTTGGGCTTCACCCTCAAGGAAGCCGGGTCCATAGGGATCATCGGGGGGGCCGACGGACCGACCACCATTTATCTGACCCAGGCCCTGGCGCCGCACCTCCTGGGGGCCAACGCCCTGGCGGCTTATTCTTATATGGCCCTGGTTCCTCTGATTCAACCCCCCATCATGCGCTTGTTGACTACCGAAAAAGAGCGGAAGATCGTCATGCAAAACCTGCGCAAAGTTTCCCGGACCGAAAAAATCCTTTTTCCTTTGATCGCCGCCACGATCATCGCCCTGCTGATACCGGCCGTCATCCCCCTCATGGGCATGTTCATGTTCGGCAACCTGATGAAGGAATGCGGGGTGGTGGGCCGGTTGACCGAGACCGCTCAGGGGGCGCTGATGAATATCGTCACCATCTTCCTGGGGCTTTCCGTGGGGGCCACCATGCAGGCCGATAAATTTTTGAATCCCAAACCCCTGATGATACTTAGCCTGGGCATAGTGGATTTTGCCTTTTGCACCGCCGGCGGCATCTGGACGGTCCAGATCATCAACTGGTTTCTGAAGTCGGAAAACAAAATGAACCCCCTGATCGGCTCGGCCGGGGTTTCGGCCGTGCCCATGGCGGCCCGGGTTTCCCAGGTGGAAGGGTTGAAATACAACAAGAGAAATTACCTGCTTATGCATGCCATGGGACCCAATCTGGCCGGCGTCATCGGGACCGCGGCGGCCGCGGGCATGTTCATTGCCATGTTCAAATAAGGAGGCGCCATGGAACCGGTCAATTGGAGTTTTGCGCTTAGTTCCCTGTTTATCCGCTTTGTGGGGGTTTTTATTGTGCTGGCCGTTATGCAGATCGGCATCCGGCTGTCGAGTTTTATCATCAGTCGGTTCGTCTCGGATCAGCCGCCGGCCAAAGGCGCCAAGTAGTTTAAAGAAGGTCCCCGGTAATTCATGGACCTGGGGGTCTTAGGCCAGATACACTTTAACTGGGAGTTCGTCGCCGGTCTTTTGAGCATCGTGCTTATCGACCTGATCCTGGCCGGAGACAATGCCGTGGTCATCGCCATGGCGGTGCGCTCTCTGCCGCGCAAGCAAAGGACCCGGGGAATCGCTTTCGGGGCCGGCGCGGCGGTCATCCTTCGGGTAACGCTGACTTTTTTTGCCGCCCAGTTGCTGCAGATCAATTTTATTAAATTTTTCGGCGGGGCGGTCATCATCTGGATTGCCGTCAAGCTTTTCGTGGAGGGAGCCCCGGACGAAGAGGTAAAAAGGGAAGCCAAAACCCTCTGGCAGGCCGTCTGGGTCATCATCATCGCCGATATCACCATGTCCACCGACAATGTCCTGGCGGTCGCCGGCGCCTCCCAGGGCAACCTCTTTCTGCTGATCTTCGGCCTGGCCCTGAGCATCCCCTTCGTCGTCTTCACCAGCAGCCTGCTGGCCATGTTGATGGATAAATACCCGGTCATCCTTTATATCGGCGCGGCCGTCTTGGGGCGGGTCGGCGGAGAGATGATGATCACCGACCCTTACGTGGTCGGACTGCTCCATCCCCCCCCGTGGGTGCAGTACGGGGTCGAGGTTTTTTTTCTGGTCGGGGTGCTGGCGGCCGGCAAACTCTGGCTCCGATTTAAAATATCCAGGGAAGAAAGGGACTATCAGGCCTCTCCGGCCCGGCCATCGCGGGCTATCGAAAAAAAGGAGTAATCCGGCATGGCTATCTTATCCATTTCCAGGGAGTACCGCAGCGGCGGCCGGGAAATCGGCCGGGCCGTAGCCCGGGAAAGGCAGTACGCCTTTGTCGATAAGGAGCGGATCCTCCTGGACCTGAAGTCCTCCGGGGAGAAATGGCGGAACCTGGCGGAAGACCTCGACGAGGTAGCGGCCCACCCTGTCTAAAGGGATAGGGAAATCGCTATCCTCAACGGGTTGGTAAAAATCAACGGGCTTTAACCGCCCGGGATAAATGGAGGCTTTATGGATAACTGGACCTTTGGGCTGAGCATGCTCATCGTCGGTATGGGAGGCACGTTGCTTACCCTAATGATTATGAGCACGCTGATGGGGGTTTTAAAGAGAATTTTTCCTGTTAAAGAGGGGGAAGCAGAATAATGCTCGAAGCCATTTTGAGTGGATTGTCCGGGCTCATAGCCGGGTTTGTTCATCTCCAGTGGTCTAACCTGGTCATGATCGCCGTGGGTTGTCTTCTCCTTTATTTGGGAATAAAAAAGGATTTTGAACCCTTACTTTTGCTGCCCATCGGATTTGGGGCCATCATCGTCAACATTCCCCTGGCGGATCTGATGGCTAAGGACGGATTCCTGCGGATTATTTATGATGCCGGCGTTATCACGGAATTATTTCCTTTGCTTATTTTCGTGGGTATTGGCGCCATGACCGATTTCGGACCCGTTTTGGAGAATCCCTATACTTTTCTCCTGGGGGCCGCCGGTCAATGCGGGATTTTTTTGACCCTGCTGCTGGCTTTGGCCCTGGGTTTCAGTAAGCTGGATGCGGTGACCATCGGGATCATCGGAGCCTGTGACGGGCCTACGGTTATTTATGTCGCCTCCCAATATGCCCCTCATTTGCTGGGGGCGGTTTCGGTGGCGGCCTATTCTTATATGTCCCTGGTTCCTGTGCTTCAGCCGCCGATTATGAGAATGCTGACCACCGAAAAAGAGCGGCAGATTGTTATGAAAACCCATAAAAAGACCGTTTCCAAAACAACCCGAATCCTCTTTCCAGTCGTCATTACCATAGTGGGGGGCTTTATTGCCCCCAAAGGCTTGCCCCTTTTGGCCACCATCATGCTGGGGAACCTGATGAAGGAATCCGGGGCGGTCAGCCGGTTGACCAAGGCCTCGGAAAATGAAATCTCGAATATTGTTACTTTACTCCTGGGTATTTCCATCGGGGCCACCATGAGTGGGCCGGAATTCGTCAAGTCCCAAACCTTAATTATCCTGGCCCTGGGTCTGTTGGCCATTTGCCTGGACACGGCCTGCGGGGTCCTTTTTGGAAAGGCCTTGATGATTTTGACCGGCGGCAAGGTGAATCCCTTGATCGGGGCAGCCGGAATTTCCGCCTTCCCCATGTCGGCCCGGGTGGTCCAAAAAGAAGGATTCAAATACAACAAGAGAAATTACCTGCTGATGCACGCCATGGGCGCCAACGCCGGCGGCCAGGTCGGTTCGGTCATGGCCGCGGCGGTCATGCTTTCGGTGTTGAAGGGGATGGGTATTATATGACGCAGAGCGCAGAGCGCTGAGCGCAAAGCGTAATAAAAGCAAAAGATGGTTTCGACGCCCGGGATATAATAAAATGCCGGATGGGCGTCTGGTTGAAGTATCGTTCTGATTTTAACGCTCTGCGCCTCAGAAGGAGGATTTATGGCATCACCCGTTTATTTCGTCGACCTGAAGACTTCGTTGAAGGAGAATCGGCTACAGCGGATCAGCCAACTGCTGGGAAAAGTACCCTTTTCCAGACCACTGGCCAAAAACAACCTGGTGGCTATTAAAATCCATTTCGGGGAAAAGGGCAATACGGCCTATGTGCGCCCCATCTATGTGCGACCCATAACCGATACAGTCAAGGCCTGGGGCGGCAAGCCCTTTATCACCGATGCCAATACCCTTTATGTGGGTACCCGGGCCGAAAGCGTTTCTCACCTGCTGACGGCCCTGGGAAACGGGTTTTCCTACGACACGGTCGGGGCCCCCCTGATTATTGCCGATGGGCTCAAGGGAAAATCCGCCGTCAAGGTGACCATTAATAAAAAGAATTTTAAGTCCGTTTCTATTGCCGCCGACATCGTCGCAGCCGACGCCTTCATCAGCGTGGCCCATTTTAAAGGGCATGAACTGGCCGGTTTCGGCGGGACCATCAAAAATGTGGGCATGGGCTGCGCTTCACGGGAAGGGAAACTCAGCCAGCATTCCAATATCGCGCCCAAGGTGACCCGGAAGAAATGCATCGGCTGCGGGGAGTGCGTCAGTCACTGCGCCCAGAGCGCCATCGCCCTGGAAGACGAAAAATCGGTGATCAACCCGGAAACCTGCGTGGGCTGCGGCGAATGTATCCTGACCTGCCCCCAGGGGGCCATTCAAATTCAATGGAACGAATCCATCCCCATTTTTCAGGAGAAGATGGTGGAGCACATGGCCGGGGTCTTAAAGGGCAAGGAGGGCCGGTCCCTGTTCCTGAACTTTTTGACCGATATCTCCCCGGCCTGCGACTGCTACGGACACGCCGACCGGCCCATCGTCCGGGACATCGGTATCCTGGCTTCCACCGACCCCGTGGCCCTCGACCAGGCCTCGGTCGATCTAGTCAACCAGGAGCCCGGGAACCGAGATTCCGCACTGACCAAAAATTTCAACCCGGGAGAAGATAAATTCCGCGGGATTTACCCCCAGATCGACTGGGAAGTGCAGTTGGCTTATGCCGAGGAAATCGGACTGGGGACGCGCGAGTACGAATTAATCCCGGTTGAAGCCAAGGCCTAACCAAAAATATTGGTCGTTCGCCCATTGGGGTGGGTGGCCACAACATATAGCAGTTTAGCCTGAAATCGGATCTGCCTTGCCGCCGGATCTCGGCGACCATACCAGATGTGGAGGGTACCCACCCCCAAGGGCAAAGCGTCAAAATATTAAGGGGACGGATTTAAAAATGGTGGGCGATGCGGGACTTGAACCCACGGCCTTTGGTTCCGGAGACCAACGCTCTATCCAACTGAGCTAATCGCCCACGATGAGGGATCAGGGGGGATGACGGACTAAACAATTCTTCTATTTTAGATAGAAAAAAAATAACTATAGCCTAAAGTCAACTAAAAGGCAAACGCAAAATGGAAAAGGAAGACCTGGCCCAACTTAAAATTCCCCGGTCCGAAAAAGAACCGGTACCTTATCGACGGTCCAAGAGAAAAAGAATTGTCTGGGTCCTCTTGTTCTTGCTCTTGTTGGGATTGATCGGACTGGGGTATACTCGGGGCTATCTGCGTCCGGCCCAGGAAGTATCGGTGACTACGGTTTCCCTGGTCTATCCCTCTCAGCCGGTTACCCTCCTTAACGCCAGCGGGTATGTGGTGGCCCAGCGAAAAGCGGCCGTGGCTTCCAAGGGCACCGGGCGACTGGAAACCCTGGCCGTGGAAGAAGGGTCGCGGGTCAAAAAAGGGCAAATCCTGGCCCGGCTGGAAAATGCCGACCTCCAGGCCCAGGCCGCCCAGGCCCAGGCCAACCTCAACGCCGCCCAGGCCAACCTGAACCAGGTCCGGGCCGGGGTCAGCAATGATCGCCTGCGATTCGAACGGTATCAAAAACTGATCCAGGCCCAGGCCGTTTCCCAGTCCGATTACGACGCCGCCGAAGCCAAATTTCAGCAGTCTGTGGCGGCCGAAGCAGCCGCGCGCTCTCAGATCAAAGCGGCCGAGGCGGCTCTCCAGGCCGTGCGGGTGGGCCTGGAATACACCCTGATCCGGGCTCCGTTCGATGGGGTGATTTTGACCAAGAATGCCGACGTGGGAGAGGTGGTCGCCCCTTTCGGCTCCTCGGTCAACGCCAAGGCGGCGGTGGTGACCATGGCCGACATGGAATCATTGATCGTGGAAGCCGATGTCTCCGAGATCAACCTGGAAAAAGTGAAAGCCGGCCAGCCCTGTGAAATCACCCTGGACGCCTTTCCGGAGGAACGCTTCCCGGGGGAGGTTCACATGGTCGTTCCCACGGCTGACCGGACGAAGGCCACGGTCCAGACCAAAGTCAAATTTCTTAAGAAAGATGACCGCGTTCTGCCGGAGATGAGCGCCAAGGTGGCCTTTCTTTCTAGGCCCATTGCCCGGGATGAAAAACCAAAACTCGGGGTGAACCCCTCGGCCATCGTTTCCAAGAACGGCCGGGCCATGGTTTATCAACTAAAAGGGGACCAGGTTCAAGAAGTCCCCATCGACAAAGGACCTCTCCTGGCGGATTTGGTGCAGGTTACCCGGGGCCTTCAGGCCGGCGACCGGGTGGTCCTCAATCCCCCCAAGGGGCTGAAGGAGGGGAGCAGGGTAAAGGTGGCCGACAAATGAACCTGATCTCCGGCCCGACGGCTTGGGGAAGTTAAATTCGAAGCACGAAATCCGAAATTCGAAACAAATCCAAATGACCAAAATCCAAATCACCGAAATGGAGTATACCCACAGACCGTATCACCGGCATCAGACGAATGAAGGTTAAAAATATGCGATCGTTATCCTGGCGAAAGCCCTTCGACGGGCTCAGGGCTTTGAGCTTATCGAAAAGGCTCAGTCGTGTCGCTCAGGGCCATGAGCTTTGTCGAATGGCCGGGATCCTAGGCCTCTAAAACTCAAACTGCCCTGGATGCCGGATCGGGTCCGGCATGACGCGCATTTACCAGGGCCTCTGGAAATTTTACTCGACTTCATTTTTATACATGATTTGAACATTCGATCATTTGAATTTCGAATTTCGTTTCGGATTTTGAATTTGGACTTCCAGACATTCCCTTTAGACAACATACTCCCGAGTTCAACTCATAGCCGGCAGATAACCCCATGCGCCTCCCCCTTAGTTACAGCTTCCGCAATCTCTGGACCCGTAAGCTGACCACGATTCTCACGGCCGTCGGTATGGCCCTGGTCGTTTACGTTTTTGCCGCCGTCCTTATGCTGGCCGAGGGATTGAAAAAGACCCTGGTGGAAACCGGGTCCCCGGACAACGTGGTGGTGGTCCGCCGGTCGGCCGACAGCGAAGTGGTCAGCATCGTTCAGCGTTCGGAGGCCGCCATCGTCGAAACGCGGCCGGAAATCGCCCGGGATACCGAAGGGAACCCTCTGGTAGCCCGCGAAGTCATGGTCCTGATCGCCCTGCCCAAAGTCGGAACCAAGGCGACAGGAAACGTTTCCATCCGGGGCATCACCGATATCTCTCTGCGGCTCCGTCCCCAGGTCAAACTGAGTTCCGGGCGCTTCATCAAGCCCGGCGTTCCGGAAATCCTGATCGGAGGAAGCATTGCCCAGCGATTCAAAGGGACCGGTTTGGGCCAGAGCCTCCGATTCGGGTTAAGGGATTGGCGGGTGGTGGGAATCTTTGATGCCGGGCGGACGGGCTTCGACTCGGAGATTTGGGCCGATGCCGATCTGCTCATGAACACTTTTCGTCGGCCGGTCTATTCCTCGCTGATCCTGAAATTGCGTGACCCGGCCTCCTTCGGCAGCCTGAAGCAAACAGCTTGAATCCGACCCCCGGCTGACGGTAACGGCCAAAAGGGAAACGCAGTTTTACGCCGACCAGTCGGAAATCATGGCCCGTTTCATCCGGATTCTGGGCCTGTCCATGACCATCATCTTCTCGGTAGGGGCCATGATCGGCGCCATGGTGACCATGTACGCGGCGGTGGCCAACCGAACCATCGAGATCGGCACCCTGCGGGCTCTGGGTTTTCCGACGAAAAAGTATCCTGGGAGCTTTTCTGCTGGAAGCGCTGTTTCTCGGGGCCCTGGGAGGGATCCAGGGACTTTTGGCCGCTTCCGCCATGCAGTGGGTGACTATCTCCACCATCAACTGGCAGACCTTCTCCGAGCTGGCCTTTCAGTTTTGTCCTCAACGGCCGCATCGCCCTGGAGACCCTCGGCTTCGCCCTGATCATGGGCCTGGTCGGCGGCTTCCTGCCCGCCTTCCGCGCCGCCCGCCTCAACATCGTCGAGGCCTTGCGGACCACCTAAGGATACCGAGTTTTCCGGTGAAGCATTCTAATTGACTTTTGAGGTGAGTAGCCGGATACGTCGATGCGGACCGATCAGACAGAAATTCGGGAGGGGGAAGCCATTGGCCCGGGAGGCGAAAAATGTCGGGGCATAGGCGCCGGTTTTTTCGATGACGGCGATATCGCCGGGTACGGGTTTCCGTGGGAAGGAAACCCGGTAACGGGAAAGCAGGTCCCCGGAGAAGCAGAGGCGGCCGGCCACGAAGGCCTTGAACGGCCGGCGGTCTTTTCGTTCGATATCGTTGGCCAGGGTCCAGGAATAGAGGTCCGGCTCCACCAGTCCGGTGCCGTGGTTAACGATCCCCAGGTCAAGGTCACCAGGGGATGCCCTCCGGCCACCGGATAGACATCCACTACCCGCGCCAAAGTGATTCCGGCGTCCCCTACGATCGCCCGGCCCGGCTCCACGATCAAACAGGATTCCCGATCCCTTCCAGCACCCTTTTAACCGCTCGGCTTTTCCGTGAAAAGGAATCTTTCCCTGCGTAGGAGTCGGATCAGCATTTTTTCTTTCGGATAGGGCGAAAAAAATTTCTCCCCGGACCATTGCGTCCAGTTCGATTATTCCCGTTTCCGGATCAGGTCTGAATCCCCCGGTCATCCCCTCCCAGGTCGAGAATTGGTCCCTGTGCAATAATTCAGGGGAAGCCCCGCTCTCACTAATCGCCCTCCCTCTCGACGGGGGTGGGTCGGGGTGGGGGTGGAATCCTCGCGCTTCCCGCTGAATATTTTTCTGGAGATTTTGCCACGTCCTGCGATCCACGTACGATAACGGAAAACCTCCTCCCAGATCGATTACCTGCACCGGCCGTCCGATGGTCTCCCGATACAAGACGAGCCAATTCCGCCATCACCCCATCACTTTTTGATACGGTTCCATCTCGGTGATCTGGGAGCCGATATGGACCTGAAACCCTACTCAGGTCGATAGTGGGGCCATTGCCTGAGGGCCTTCAAGCAAGGCCGGAACCTCGGCCACCGGTTCCCCGAACTTACACCAAGGCCCGGCGGTAAAAATCCCCTGGGCCGTGACCGTTCCCAGATCGAAAGCCGGACAAACGGAGCAAGGCCCGGGCTCGTTTTCCGTTGCTTTTTGGCCTCGGCGTTGATCCGGTCCAATTCCGTATGATGGTTGGCGGCGATCAGGGCGCCGAGCGCCACCGCCTTCTTCAGGTAGGCATCACTTTTGGCGTTGCCATGCATGACCAGTTTTTCCGGAGGGATGCCGGCCGCCAGGGCCGTCGCCAGTTCATACTCCGAGGCCACATCCGCCCCGGCCCCGGTTCGAACGGCCAGGCGTATGATTTCCGGAAACCCGCAAGCCTTGACGGCATAGCAGACACCACCGGAAATGCCCGTCTCTTCAAACGTGGATTGAAAGGCGTGCAGGTTTCCGCTGATCGTTTGGGCATCGTACAAATGGAGGGGCAACCCAAAGCGTTGGGCTAACCTGACGATATCGCAACCGTTCAGATGGAAGTTCATTATTCCCATTCATAACCCTTGACAAAATCGGAAGTCAATAGTTAAACAACCTATATTGGAAGGAGGAAGGCGATGGAAATCAAAAACATTTATCAGGAACTGGAAAAGGTCACCCCCGATGAAAAGGCCGGCATCAAGGTCGATCGGTTAACCGGGGACGACGCCATCTCCGTTTTTGTGGCCGAAATCGCCGAAGGGAAATGGGTCAAACCCCACTACCACGGCAAGGGGGTCGAGATTTACCAAATCCTGGAAGGCCGAGGCTTGATGAAGATCGGAAAACCGGAAGGGACGGATGGGGTCTCCTGGGAATCTGAATTTCCGGTGGAGAAGGGAGATTGTTTTTCCATACCCGAAAAAACGGTCCACCAACTGGTGAACACCGGCACCACCCGCTTGTGCGCTCTATTTATCTGCTCCCCGAGTCACTTGAGCACGGATCGGTCTTTTGTGGACGGTTAATCGGTTTGGATCAGATTTAAATAATCCCGGGCACCGTGAATCATTCGATGAATCAAGACGTTTCGTTGCTCAACCATGTAGAAAATCAAGTAATTTCCAACCACAATATATCGGTAACCCATTTGGGCCAAAGGTTCATCGGCGGGAATTTTCCCCAGAAAAGGATGTTCTTGCAGATTCGCCAGACTTTTGCCAATCCTCTCGGCCAGCTTTTCGGCAGCGGAAAGGTTATCCAGAGCAATAAAGGCAATGATCTCTTTAAAATCGGATTCAGCCGCCGGCAGAAGACGAACACTATATTTAACCGGCATCGCGGATAATCCTGCGGATATCCTTCATGACTTCGGCCAGTGTTCTTCCCTGTTCCCCCGAGACTTTTTGAGATTGAGCCACGGCCAGTTTGGAGTATAATTCCAATTGCTTCTGCAATTTACTGTAATGGCCCATGGACATGACCACCAGATCCCCTTCGCCGTTTTTGGTGACAAAAATGGGCTCATCGTGTTGATGGGCATACTCTGAGATTTCATTGGTCTTGTTGCGCAAGTCCGAGATGGGTTTTATTAATGGCATGGCTTCTCCTATAATTTGATTGATGAGGAATTCACGGATAATTGAAAAATCGTTGTTTATCATTATTATATCATTTTAATGATATAATCAAGGAAGGAAAACGCTATGAAACTGGCTTCGTTGAGATACCAAGGCAAAGAAAAAGCCGGAATAATGGTCCCGGGTGGAATCCTATCCTTGGAGTTTCTGAACCAGCATTTCGGTTGGAAATATCCCACTGACCTGTTGGGTTTGATTGAAACGGGAGCGCTGGAAAAGATCCGCGACTGGTATCAGGCCGGCGGAGAGAAAGAGCTTGCGGGTCTCGTGAAATTCCTGGTCCCCGAAAAGGAAATTTCCTTCGCCCCCCTGTACCGCCGCCCCCGGAAAATCTGGGGCATCGGGTTGAACTACAAGGCCCACGCCCAAGATTTGTCGGAAAAGGCCCCGGAGACCGAACCGGCCAGTTTCATGAAACCTGATACCGCGATTATCGGTCCGGGGGACACCATCCTCATCCCCCGGCAGTCGGAGCGGACCACCGCCGAGGCGGAACTGGGGATCATCATCGGCCGGGCCTGTAAAAACGTGGCCCGGGAAGACTGGCTTTCGGTGGTGGCTGGATTTACCACCGTCATCGACCTGACGGCCGAGGACATCCTGCGGCGCAATCCCCGCTATCTGACCCGGTCTAAAAGCTTTGACACCTTCTTCAGTTTCGGTCCGGTCCTGTTGACTCCCGATGAAATTACCGAGGTCCGGGATTTAAACGTCTCCACGGTCTTGAACGGGCAAATCATGGCCGGCGACCGGGTGGCCAATATGACCTTCCCTCCTGATTTTCTGGTCGCTTTTCACTCCGAGGTCATGACCCTCCTCCCCGGGGACATCATCTCCACCGGTACCCCGGGGGCGGCGGTGATTCAGGACGGCGACCGGGTGGAGTGCCGGATCGACGGCTTTGAAACCCTGATAAACCCGGTCCGAGATCTAAAAAAAGCCTGAACATTCCAACCCTGAGGAATCCGAAGAAGGAAAGCACGCATGCAAGAAAGACAATTGAGTATGACCGCCTTTTTTATCGTCAGCGTCCTGGGCGCACTATTTCTATTGGTGGAGGCAGGGCTGCAGGTTTTCGGAAGGAGCATTTGTGTTTCCGGCGGGTGCGGTCTCGTGGCCCAGCTCGCCCGTTTCGGCGATCTCTCGATAATCCTCATCGGGTTTATGGCGCTGGCCTTCCTGGCGCTATTGTCGGGTTTGAACCGGAGGCGGCGGAGCGGGCTGCTCGACTCGGCGATCAACCTCGCCCTCATCGCGGCCCTGGCAGCCGAGGGATTTTTCGTCGGCTACCAGGTATTCTGGCTTACGGAGGTATGCCTGCTCTGCTTGAGCGTGTTCGGCATCTTTGTTTGCCTCGGCCTCCTGCGGCTGTTTGCGGGATGGAAAGAGGCGGCGGCGGGTTTCGCCGCCTTCTCGGTGGTCCTGTGTTTTGTCGGGTTCGTCCTCCCGCCGCCAGGCAAGGCGCTGCCCTCCAACCCAAAAATGATTCTGTTCTACAGTACGGAATGCCCGCATTGCAGGGAAATCAAGGAAGAGATCGATAAGGGCAATCTCGATATTACTCCGGTGCTGGTCAAGGAATACGCGTCGACCCTTAAGACACTGGGCGTTGACAGCGTGCCTACGCTCTTTGTGAACGGGCGGTACGAAAAGCTCCTGCTGACCGGAAAGGAGTCCATTCGCCGCTATCTCGCCGCCTGTCAATCATCAGGGACGCCAACTCCTTCTGTTTCGGGCTTCCCTGCCTCAAAAAAGGAACCGAACCTAAAATCCGGAGATTCCGGATCGCTGTTGCCTCTTCCTCCTCCGGGCGCACCGCATCCAATTCTAAATCCTTTCAGCGACGAGGGCGTCTGTAAAGAAGAACAAAAGTGCGACTGAGGAAAGGGGTTTTGTGGAGATGATCGGCAGAACCCGTTGCGGAAATCAGGGAAGATCCGGCCAACGCCCTTATTACCAAATCCTCAAACCAGTTCCATCTTTATAATTCTAAAGGTGGCCTGACCGGAGGCGATCGGCCGCTGGCGGGCGTCCCGAATTTCAGCTCGGACAAAGGCCAGGTGGCGGCTCTGGAGGGTCGTCTCGGCCAGACAGGTAAAGGGACTTTCCTTGGCCGGGGCCAGGTATTGAATGTGCAGATCGATCGTGGTGCAACTTAAACCCTGGTCCAGGAGGGACTGAATGGCCCAGGCCATGGTGGTGTCCATGATGGTGAACAGTATCCCGCCATGGGGTTGCGTCGGGAAAGGCCAGCAAACCTTGGGGTCGGGGGTCAGAACGGATTCCGCTTTCCCTTCTTCGGCCTTTTTGAGCCGCAGCCCGACGGTGGTATAAAGGGAGTTGCGGTTGAATTGATCCAGCAGGTCTTGAGGCAGTTTCATGCCTTTCTACTAACAAGAAAACATAGAAAACTCCAGCAATAAAAAATCTCTAATCTTTCCTTGTTCTGCCGGATTTCGTTATTTTCGTGACAGGCGCCCATATTCAAATCCATACAGTTTGGCGGTTTTAGATGAAGGCCTTGCCCTTCCAGTCCGGCTCCAAGAAGAAGGGCCGGCCCCATCATGTTTTTTTTATTTTGTTATTTCATATAGTTACATTTTTGCAAGTTATTCCGGGCTATCTGGCATCTTTATTGCTTTTAAATAACGATAAGGAAAGGAAATGGTCCACCTTTTAGACTTATTGTTTTCGAACAAGGAAGAAAGGATGGTGTCCGGTGTTTGTCGTAAGTTGTTCCTGGTGCAACCAGGAGATCAGTCGAGTTCCGGGAAAAGATGAAATATCCCACGGAATTTGTCTATCCTGTTACCGGAAAGTAAGGGATGAAATGCGCTCCCTTTTCCGGAAGACCACCTTGGGCCGCTTCGAAAATGTTTCGAGAAGGCGTCCCCAGGTTACCCAACGAATGAAAGAGGGTTCTCTCTACTAATTCTTGCCCGGCAGGTCCGACTGCTTCAGCTCATTCCTCCTCCTCGGGGGAAGGCCCATAGGCCTTCCCCCACCTCCCATTTATAAGATAATAACTCGTTGCGTTCCCAGGGCTTAGACCACCTCGTTCTCGGCTTAGGCAATCAATAGGGCGATTTAGTATGTTGTCCATGGAATTTGGAAGCTCCTCCCGGCAAGAGATGCTTTTTGTTCGGGAATAAGCTATAATTATAATCGATATAAGAAAGGGTATATTTATTGGTCAAAAACTGGATGACCCACGATTAATCCGGATAGGGAAAGGAGAATAAACATGATTACTGCTCTGATTCAATTTAAGCTGCCAAAGCCGATTACCCGCGCCCAAGCCCGGGAGATTTTTTTAGGTACGGCCCCGAAGTACCGGGAGGTCGACGGGCTTATTCGAAAATACTATATTCTTTCGGCCGACGGAGGGACGGGAGGAGGCGTTTATTTGTGGAAATCCCGGGAGTCTGCGGAACGGCTGTATACGGTGGATTGGAAAAAGTTTATTTTTGAAAAATACGGGTCGGAGCCGACCGTAACCTATTTCGAAACACCGGTGATCGTGGATAACCTGAGCGCTGAGATCATCAGGGATGAAGCCTGAGGATTTCGCCGGAAGGTCCACCCCGACGAAGGCGGGGGTAAGAGCCGGGTTGGGGTGAGGGGATCATGGTTAAGGCGGCTGTCTTTTCCTTCGAAATAGCGGCCCGGGACCGGCGGGCCCGGGCCGGGCGTCTTTCCACCCCTCACGGTGTTATCGAGACACCGGCTTTTGTCCCGGTAGCCACCCGGGCTGCCATCTCCGGTCTTTCCGCTGAGGATCTGAAGGCCGTCGGCTCTCAGGTCCTGATCACTAACGCTTTTCACCTGCACTTGCAACCCGGGGAAGAGGTGATCCGGGCCGCCGGCGGGCTCCAGCAATTTATGGGCTGGCAGGGGCCGATCGTGATCGATTCCGGCGGCTTTCAAATCTTCAGCTTGGGCGCCGGCCGGAAACACGGCTTGAGCAAGGTGGCCTCCGAATTTACCGGGGAAGGGGACCGGGACCAGCACCCTCCGGCCATGAAGGCCAAATCGCTGGTGCGGCTGGATGAGGACGGGGCCGAGTTCATTTCCTATCGGGATGGGTCCCGGCATCGCTTCAGCCCTGAAGGGGTGGTGGAGAGCGGCCTGGACCTGGGGGCCGATCTGATCATGCCCCTGGACGAATGCACCTCTCCGCTTTATTCTTACGGGGAAACTCGGGCCGCCCTGGAACGCACCCATCGCTGGGCACTGCGGTCCCTGGCCGCCTTTCAACGGTGCCCGTTCGGGGGGCAGGCCCTCTTCGGCATTATTCAGGGGGGAGACTTCGAAGACCTGCGGCGGGAGAGCGCCCGGTTTGTTGCCGGACAGGCCTTTGACGGCCTGGCTATCGGCGGTTACCTGGGCCAATCCCGGGCCCGCATGGCGCAGGTCTTGGAGTGGACTATCCCCTCTCTGCCGGAACTCAAACCCCGACACCTCCTGGGCATCGGCTGGGTGGAGGACGTCTTGAAGGCGGTCGAACAGGGGATCGACCTCCTGGACTGCGCCGCACCCACCCGTCTGGCCCTGACCGGGACGCTGCTGGCTAAACGGGAAAAGCGCTTCCGTCTCCGGATCCGGAATGAAACTTTTCGGAAAGACCTTCGGCCCATTGAGGAGGACTGCCCCTGTGCAACCTGCCGGGGCTATTCCCGGGCCTACCTTCGGCATCTTTTTATGGCTGGGGAACCACTGGGGATGCACCTCGCCGTCCGGCACAACCTGCAATTCATGGAGATCCTGATGAAGGAAATCCGATCGGCAATTAAGGAGGGGAAGCTGTCGTCTCTGATCCGGGAATGGGGCAGCTATACAGGGCAGGGGGGGGTCGGTGGGCACACGTTTTAAACGAACGTTTCGAATTGCTAATAAAATCCCTGAAACCAAGGAGGTAGAGAGATTGAACCGAAAAGAAATCTGTTTCCTGTTGGTTTTCCTGCTGGCCGGATCCTGGCTGAGTCAAACCTGGACGCAGACCGTTTATTCCGCGGAGCATCCGCCGATGGTGCTGGAGATGGTAGAAAAGGCCAGGGCGGCGGTCAGGATGGTCACGGCCGCCGAAGTGAAGGAGGCCTTGGATAAGAAGGCGCAGGTCGTAATCCTTGATGTCCGGGATCCCTGGGAGTTTGCTGCCGGCCATCTTCCCGGGGCGATCAACATTTCCCGGGGGACCTTGGAACTTAGGATCTGGGAAAAGGTCCCTGATCAAGATGCCAAGATCTATGTGTACTGCCAATCGGCAGTACGTTCGGCCCTGGCCACGAAGACGCTGAATGATCTGGGTTACAAAAATGCCGTGTTGATGAATGCGCAGCTCCAAGAATGGGTCGAGGCCGGCTATCCGGTGGAAAAATAATTCTTGAAGCGGAGTGTCACCCTCTAAAAAAGGGTTTGCCTATTTAAGCTAACCCTTTTTTAGAGGAGAAAATTATTTCAACACCACGCCCAACCATTCCTCTATTTCATCCATCTCCCGGCTGAAGAGTTCCCGGATAACCTCGAAGACCCTTTGATAGTCGGCGATTTCCCTCTCCATTTCTTCAACCTGTCGAGTGAGTTCGAGCGAGTAGAGGAAGGCTCCTTCCCCCATCCTGAGCAAGTCGGTTTTCCGGCCGATTAGCCGCGGCTTTCCGGCGGCAGGCTTCCTAATGGGGGCTTTCTTGGCCTTGACGGCTACTTTTTTCTCTGGGTTTTCCGCAATTTTTTTCTTTGAAGGACCCGGTTTCCGGCCAATCGGTTTTTCGACCTTGGCCCTGACCGGTTTCGGGGTCGCCTTCTTATTGGATGCCGCTTTCCTTGGTTTTTTGGCCGCCGGTGGCTCGGGTATCGGCTTGCTTACCTCGACCGGCTGGCCAGTTTCGGTGAAATTTACTTTTTTGTAATTCCGGGTCAGGGATTTTTCGAGATCGCGGTTGTTCTTCCTCATAGATCTTCTCCTTTTCAATGAAGTGCAAACGGCTATTGGCAGATCTATATTTCTTTTAACAGCTTATTTCTCATTTTATAATACTTTTTACCGAACAATAACAATCTAAAAATCCAATAGTGAGCCTTCACCAATCAGCCTTGGTTGGGCGTTTTTTAACTTTTTTGTCCATTGAAAGTCTAAGCTATAAAAACCTTAAGAGAATCCGTTGCTCGTCCCAGGCTAGAGGAGAGAACAAAATATGAAAAAGTCTATTCGTCTATTAAGCCTCCTTTTTTTGTTGACCCTGTTGGTGCCGCCTTGTCAGGCGGAAGCTGATCGTGGGGGTGGAGGATCCGGCGGTCGTGGAGGGTATAGTGGGGGAGGCAGGTCGAGCGGGTCCGACGGCCACGGAGGATATAGCCGGGGAGGAAGGTCCGGTGGAGCACGCGGTTACGATGGGAGTAGAAGATCTGGCACGCGTGGTGAGTATAGAGGGAGCGGCCGGCCCAGTGGGCAGAGTAGATATAGTGGACATGGAGGGCATAGGGGGTTCTTTCCCGGATTATTTGTCGGTGGTGTTTTAGGCTGGGGGTTGTGGTCAAGTTATTATGACTCTCCAGCGTATTATTATTCTTCCCCGCCGCCTCCGGATTATTACTATCCTTCCCCGCCTCCACCGGATTATTATTATTCACCCCCGCCTCCGTCAAATTATTATCCACCGCCGACCGAAGGAAGTCAGGCACCGCTGTCGGCCAGCGAAAATTCGGTTGGCCGGATGTTCGTCTACCCCCGCCAGGGTCAGAGTGAGGAGCAGCAAAACGAGGATTTTGACGCCTGCCACAACTGGGCTGTTGGTCAGGCAGGCTTCGATCCGTCAAAGCCGCCTGCCGGCCGACCCGATGCTCAGACCACCCAAAAGAGCTCGGACTATTTACGGGCGATCAGTGCCTGCCTTGATGGCCGGGGGTATACTCTAAAATAGACAGCAATATCCCGGGGAGATGCATCAAGACGTAGATTCTTACATCCATTGTTCTGAGCATTTGTCTTTAAATCTGGTAAGTGGTTTTTATTACAGCCAAAAATATTTCAAATATTTTTGGCTAGGCCTTACCTGCCGGCCAAAGAGGGCTGTTTAACCGATCATGTCCCGGATCAATACCTCAGACCTTCACCACCAAATCCGCCTTTCACTTGACTCTCCTTCAAATGGTCTTATTATTTGAGAATAAAAGAAGTTCCTGGTAAACGCCCAGACCCAGGTAGGTGCCCCGAAGCAAAGAAGTAAAAGGGGCCAGGTGATAGCTTAACCAGATGATTTTAATAATTAATAATCAATTGTTCATTATCAACTAATAAATGCTTAAGTGTAACCGAGTCCTTTTTGCATACTAACGTCGGAGGTTCAGCATGAAGCAAGGGAGACCGATGGTTGTCTTGGCGGCCGTGATCGTTCAGATGACGCTTCTTTTCGCCCCGGCTCAGGGGCAGGAATCCCATAATAATTGGTTAGCGGACCTTCAGGGCGATATCGCGAAATCGCTGAAGTCCCCCCGGCAGAACAAGGCGATCCAACGGGCGGTCCTGGCCGAACTTGACCTGGAGACATTTGGACCGGAACTCCAGGGGGACCGCAGGGAGAACGAGGATTACGGCAGGACGTCTGACAATATCCGCAAGGACCTCCGAGCTCAAGCGGACTACCGTCGTTATTCCGGGGAGGCGAACCGGAACCTTGATTTGATCATCCGGCAGATCTATAACGAAGTCCTCCAGCGGGAGCCGGACGAAGAGAGCTTGCGCTATTACCGCAACAGGATGACTCAATACGGTTGGACGGAAAACGATGTACGGAAGGACCTGCAGAGTAAAGGCTATATCCAGCATGAGAGCCGGATGTCCCGTCGAGAGGCCGAATGGATGGTGCGACAGGCCTATCTCGACGTTCTCGGGCGGGAACCGGACGCGGGCGCCCAGGGCTGGGTGGACAAGGTCCTGCGCGAGCGCTGGACCGAGCAGGACGTTATTCGGGCCTTGCGTGACAGCGACGAATACCGTCGCGGGGGGCAGATGACCCGGCGAAGGGCGGAACAGATGGTGCGACGGGCCTATCTCGACGTTCTCGGGCGGGAACCGGACCCGGGCGCCGAGGGCTGGGTGGACAAGATCCTGCGCGACCGCTGGACCGAGCAGGACGTCGTCCGGGCCCTGCGTGACAGCGACGAATACCGCAGAAGGCGTCGCTAACAACCTGGAAAGAAATATTCCCTGCCCCTCACTTATCCCTAACCTAAGGGAGGACCCCCCCCAGCGGGTTATAAACCAAGAATATCGCTTTATTTTTAAGACCTTCCCCATATGGTCAATATTGACTTCCTCCTTGTTTAAGACGACGGGTTGAATCTTCTCCCGAAATAACAATCAAATAATTCAAAAAGCAGGTCGATTGCCGAGGGAAGAGGCCGGCTTTAAAATACAGTGTTTTTATCCAAAAAATACGCTGTTCGTTCTATTTACGCACCCCTGGTCTTTGAATGATAATAAGATATATGATTCTATTGAATTTGAAAGGAGACCACCATGCGAATGATTCTACAGGTGAGGATTCCTCACGAAGAGTTCAACGCGGCTGTTCGAGACGGTAGTGTCGGGGGGAAGATGAAAAAAATTATCGATGAAACCAAGGCGGAGGCCGTTTATTTTACCGAGTATGACGGGCAGCGCGGGGCCATTATGATTATCAACATCAATGACTCGTCGGAAGTGCCGAAGTATGCGGAACCGTGGTTTCTGCTGTTCAACGCCGACGTCGAATTTCATGTTGCCATGACTCCGGAAGAATTAGGACGGGCAGGCCTTGAAAAGCTTGGGGGAAAGTGGTCTTAGGATCAAGCACACCGCTTACCTTACTTATCGGTCGCTTAGCCCTTTTGGGTGGGTGGCCACAATGTATGGTAGCTTAGTTTGAAATCGGAGCTCCGTGGTCGCCGAGGCCCGGCGGCCATACCAGATATGGAGGATCCCCACCCAAGAGGGCGAATAGCCACCTATCGTGATGACCAAGAAGGCTAAGTTGAAAACCGCAAAAAAGGAGCTTTAGATGGATAAACCCTATCAAGCGATGCCGGATGTCGAGGTCCTGCCCGCGCATTTCCCCATCCCCGGTATGGGACTCCTTCCGATTAATGCCTTTGTCATCAAGGCCGGCGAGCCGGTCCTGGTCGACACGGGAATAGGAATCGAGAGTGCGGAGTTTATGAAGACCCTGGAGTCGATCATTGACCCTCGGGACATAAAGTGGGTGTGGCTTACCCACGATGATGCGGATCATACCGGCAGCCTTCAAAAGGTTCTTGAAGCAGCACCCGGCGCCCGCCTGGTGGCGAACGCCTTAGCCGTGCTGAGGATAACCACGGCTTGGCCGGTACCCATGGACCGGGTTTACTGGCTGAATTCGGGAGACAGCCTTCGAGTGGGTGACCGTAGGCTGACTGCCATCAGACCGCCCTTGTTCGATAACCCGACTACTATCGGGTTCTACGACGACAAATCGGAAGCCTTTTTCTCTGCCGATTGCTTTGGTGCCATCATGCCGTCGCCGGCGCGGAGTGTCGATGAGGTTTCCGCGGGGGATCTGGCTCAAGGCATGATCGGCTGGGCCCTCGCGGACAGCCCCTGGGTTCATATGGTTGATCCGAGCGAATTCAGCCGGGCACTGGACAGGATTCGTCAAATGGGCCCAAAAATGATTTTCTCGGCGCACCTGCCACCGGCACGAGGAAAGACCCAACAGTTCCTGGAACTGCTGACGACGGTCCCCGCTTTGCCCCCCTTTGTCGGGCCTGACCAGACGGCGCTGGAGCAGATATTGGCTCCGATGAAAGATCGAGGTTAACCAGGCGGGCCCCCCCCCAACCGTAAGAGGGGTGTTTGAAGAAACGGCTCGTTCGTTTAGGGATATTCTCTGAGGTACGCGACCTTTTTAGTTTGGTCAGGGAGCAATCATAACTTTCTAAACCAATTTTTTATTTAGATGAGAAGGAGTAGAGACGATGAACCGTGAACAGGTTTATAAGGAAATCACGGATATGTTTGGCCTGGTGCCCAGCATGTTCAAGTCCATTCCGGAGGCCACCCTGGAATTGGAATGGCAGTTATTCAAGAAAGTGCAGTTTGAAGAAGGTCCTATCCCGAATAAATACCGGGAACTGATTGGAGTGGCTATTTCGGCCGTTTCCAAATGCCGCTATTGCGCCCTTTTTCATACGGAGATTGCCAAGCTTAATGGAGCAACCGAGGCGGAGATAGAGGATGCGATCCATTATGCCAAATCCAGTGCCGGTTGGAGCGCCTATATTAACGGCCTGCAACTCGACTTTGATACGTTTAAGGCCGAGGTGCTGCAAGCCTGTGAGCATGTCCGTTCGACGACCCCGTCTGGGAAATAAAACGGGCTGAAGGGATCCCGCTCCCGTTTTTCAACCGGGTAAAAATCGAGTAGTTTGGTTGCGGCTTGAACCAGCACTCCGTTCTCAGGGATTGTCGGATCAACAAGCCTTTTTATTTCCTGATTGTCGAAATCTTGAGAGGTCCATAGAGCGGGCAAAAACCAATCAGGCTCGTCAGTATGAATACCAGCGCCAGAATACCCAGTATAATCGCCGCAACGCCCGTAATGTTGCCGGTCAGGTAAAGGACAATCACCACAATGGCCAGTACTATTCTAATAACCCGGTCAACGGTTCCCATGTTCTTTTTCATGTACGTTCTCCTTTCTTAAATCCGATAAGAATAAGATTTTAATTTTCTCCCGTGCAGTAATTCCGGGACACACGTTCGGAAGGATCCTGACGGTAGTATCCCTGTAAAACACGATAAAGGTCCGGTGCCTGCTTAATCATTAACCGCGGCTGATCGAAGAATTGCTCAGTGGCGACGGCGAAAAATTCCGCTTCGCTGATTGCCCCGTAGGCACTGAGGAAAGATTTTTTGCCCTTTTCGGTCTCGTGTTTGAGACGTAGGTATTCGCGCGAACAAGTCAGGACCCAATCACGGTATTCACCCCGGTCGCGCAGCGGAGGTGTACCATCGGCCGCACCGTCGAGCATGTCCAGTTTATGGGCGAATTCGTGGTAAATAACGTTGTGACCGGACTCAGGATGGCGGCCGCCGCGCAGGGCGGCATCCCAGACAATAATGACCGGCCCCTGCCGGAACGCCTGCCCGATAATGGGATGGTCCAACTCCACCGGCGCGAATGTATTTTCAAAGAAACCCGGCCTGCTTTGAGGCGGAACAACAGTGGAGGGATAGACGATGATGGATTCGACGTTACGGTAGTAGTTGTGGGGCAGGCCCAGCAAAAGCAGACAGGCCTGAGCGGAAATCGTGACGCGAATTTCGTCGGTAAGTTCCAGTCCACCAGCGCCTTCCCAATTTTTTTCGGCGATAAATACCTGGATCAAGGCACGCAGATGAGCACGCTGGGCATCTTCCAGCATGCAGTAGTGGGCAACGTTGCGGCGGATGATGTCCTCCCATAAGGAAGGGAAAGGAGCCTGGATGAGCTTCTTTCGGCGACGATCGATAAGCCAATGAAACATTGGAATCTCCTAGGGAATAGATGAAACAATCGTATTACACCAGACTGATCAGACCGTTTTTCCTTTTTCCTCCGGCTGAGATTGAGAGTCGACAGGACGTTGCCCGTCCAGTCTCAGGACCATCCAAACCGGCTTGTGGTCACTGGCCTGACGGTTGTCCTTGACCACACCGACTTTACCCCTTGGACTGCCCTCAAAATTCCGAAGGAAGATGTGATCCCAGGCAAAGAGGCTGATAGTCCTTCTAACCGATTTGGTAGCCCAATAATACCCTTGTCTCTCCAGGAACCGGCCAATGCCCCTGGCATTCATATCCCCGACCATGACGATCGGGCCGGAAAATCGGTCGGCATCGGCCAGCACGGCCTCTACTTGGTGTTTTCGCTGGCGGGGAAGGATTTCCAAGGCCGTACCGAGGTGAAGACTGTAGGCCCTGAGCTTCCACTTCCCTATTTTGAAGGTGGCCGCTACGGCAATGCGTTGCATCTTATCTATCTGACCGGAGTGGGGCAAGAAGATTTTTTTATCTTCCAGTATCCGCCAAGGCGAAAGCAGAGCATTGCCGAAATTCTTGCCATAGGCCGAGTGAACCACTGCCGGGTAATAGACATAATTCAACCCCAACCGCCTAGCTATCTTTTCGACACCGGCTTCATCCATTTCTTGCAGGGCCAGTAAATCCAGGTCCTGAAGGGACTGGTTTTTTTCAAGAAGCTGGAGAGCCCGATCGATATACTGTGAAAACTTGACATTAAAAGTGACCATCCGAAGGGCGATGGCCTCCGGTCGTCCAGGACGGCTATGGCCTCCGGTAAATCGTGGCCCGGTTTGGTCTGGAAGGATCCGACCGGTCCGGCCCCGATACTGGCGGCCGATCGATTTAGGAATAATTGGCACCCTATCTCATCTCCCCAGGGTTGGGTAGTCCGGTTCAGAAGGTCTCTTGACTTCGTCCAACCCTAATCATGGTTTTAATTAACCCGGCATCTACAATTTTATAGAGAGAAGCGAAAGAAAAACGGTAGCTGCCTGTTGCCCGAATTTCCCTCAGCATAAATTTTCTATTGCAAAAATTCAACCTTTTCCCCCCGGAACTTTTCTTATTATCTCCCAATCCAAGGGCAACTGGCTAGAACCCCTTAGCCCAATAGCCCTGAGCCATTCTATTAAATCCTATTTTCCTCAACTAATTTTAATAGTTGCCATTTTTACCAGAAAAAGGATACTTTGAAAAAGGATATAGAATTCCAATTTGGACAAAAGGCTATCGGGGAGGGAATCCATGACGCACAAAGACAAAAAGAGTTACGCCAAAAAACGTCCGCCTGAACTTAAGTTGAACCCGGCAATCGCCGACGCCGTAAAACAGGGGGTCTCTGACGGGAAAATATCATGTGCCGGAGCCTTTAAAGTGGCCGGCAAATTGAAAGTCACACCGCACGAGGTTGGTTTTACGATAGATTTGCTTGAGGTCCCGGTCATCAAATGCCAGCTCGGGCTTTTTGGATATGGCCCTCCCAATAAAAGGGTTATAGCGGCGGAAACCGTATCACCAGCCCTGGAATCAGCCATAGGGGAGGCCTTGGTTAAAGGAAAACTTCCCTGTGCCCAAGCATGGGAAATTGCGGTAAAATTTAAAATAGCCAAAAGAGAAATCTCTTCAGCCTGTGAGACCTTGAAAATTAAAGTCTCTTCCTGTCAGTTGGGAACTTTTTAATAAAGGAAAATGAAGATATTGAAGACGATGCCAGTTTAAATCGAAAGTACCGGTTTTCTTTGTTCATCAGTCATACCAGGCCTTCGCCAACTAATTGGAAGAAGAACCATATTTTATTGTACTATATCGAGAATATCTATAACTACAGAGAAGAAAACGGAGAACCGACCCGGGAGACCCAGGCCGGAAGTACAGGGAGAAGAAGTCGGCCCAGTGCCCGAATATTCAAGGACCAACGCCAAGAATTAGGCAGAAATTGATATTTAGCCCTGTACTCCCTTAATTGTGATTTCTCCCTACCCCTATTTTCATTGGAATCATCAAAATATGTGTCCATAGTGCCAGTTGTTATGGAATTATGGCCTTTCTGACCATTTGCATTATTTGTATAAAGTTTTTTCGTGATGGGATAATTTTGAAATGTTAGCCAACGCGGTAGTACTTCTATAAGACTTGACCGGCCTGTTTAAGAAAGATAACCAGGCCAGTAGAAGGTATGGACTGAGTCTTGACCGGTGATAACCAGAAAATCGAAACTTCAAGCCTGTAAAATATGCCAGTTTTAAACGCTAATTGGAGGCTCTTACAGGCCAGTTGGAAGCTTAGGATGGCACTTTGAAGGAGTGCTTTTTGCCTCCCCTGTGTTTAGCATAGCCAAAAATGCGGTTTTTGAAAGACCGGTTAAAACGTTGATTGGAGCCTTCCTGGGGCGAGTTATAGGGATCTTAAGAGACTACTTACCTGCAAATCCTGTTCTGGAATGATTCAAGGGTTCAACGATTACGGATTCAAATGCGCAAATCAAAGGCCGAGCCATTTCTGATCGGCCTCCTATAATTGTTTCAAGGGTATTTAAGGTCATTCGCTGGAAAGAGGATTTCTTTAGAATGCCTCCTTTCGTTTTAACGGCCTTTACGATACTCACCAGCCTATGGATATTTCTCAATTTATGCCGCTATTACTCACCTCCTCCTTGGCTCACTTTCGAGCCGCCCAAATTATTCTAAAGTTTTTGAATAATTTCCCTACTCAAAGGATTCTGGGGATGTAAACGATAACCATTTATCTCTGGATTGACGACCCTACGCTCAATTCCTGTTGTCAAAAAGAGGAAAGATTCAAAAGCTCCTGTGTAAAGCACGCATCAACATCTGCAAAAAAATGTCCGGATTTATGCCTTTTTCGTTGAATCCGACGTATTTCGTTTTCCCACTCTCCTTGTCCGCAATCTTTGAAATTCCATCAATGACAACAATATGTTGATCCTTGACTGAAAGATCTGCATGGAAGCCAAGCAACTCGAAAGCCTTCTCAATAATCATCATATGCCGATCCATTATTTGTCTGTCGATGGTTAGACCAGACGTAAAGTCGAACAGGTCCCAGATCAAGCCGACGGGAATCTCACCCTTTTCTTCCTCCAGTATTTTAGAATTTGCATATCCGAGATAGCATGCACATAATGTAAATACGGGAAGAGTCAATAAATCATAAATTTCGCTGTTTGCCTGAATGTCAGCGGGTATCTTCCCTTTCTTCACAACCTTGATACCGGAAAGGTGGGATAGCCTCTTACTTTCCGACAGAAGCATCTTCGGGCCGGATTCTCCATGCTTTTCGGGCGACTGACTATTTTTCATGAGTCCACCTCCCATGTGTCGATGAAACACAAAACCCCGCTCTCTTCGAACTCTACAATAAATAACAGAAGATCGGCCTATTTCTTTCAATAAGAATTGGTCAACCTTCCACGCCTCTGATGGTTATATCTTTACTTTGAAAAGCGATAGTGGCGGTTCCTGAGATACATTCTGTGAAGTCGAAAGGTGTTTGTGCTTGAGCACCTTGAATTAGAATGAATAAACCAAACACAACTACAATCACAAATTTCCATAAAATGATTTGTTCGCTTTGGCTTATAGGTAAATTTGTAATATAATTAAACGGGTAAGCTCATGCCCGTATTTCCCCGGCTTCTTCAGCCGTAAGATAAGTATCTATTCTATATTCAAAGCCTTGTATACCTTGTAACATCGCCATCCTACGAACTACGTACATATAGGCTTCATCCAGTTTCCCTTTCTTAACCTCTTCAACTATTATGGCCTGTATACCTTGATGGGTTGCTTTCAAAGCGACTGGGACTACCTGGGTGGCCAGTTTTTTATCAGGGGGATATTTACTCATCGCTTCAGAAACCATTTTGACTACTTCAAGTTCTTTTTTGCTTGGGTACAAAGAAGTTATTATTAAATAAGGCATGGTGTTTCCTCCTTTTAGGTTGCTGAAATAGTTAGGTGCTTAATGGAGCAATAGAAATATTGTGGCAAAAAATAAGCCTCCACAAGGATTTGATCCCCTATGGAGGCTTCATATCGGCCACTCCTGAGAATCCCACTTCATTTCTCGCTCCAAATAGGTTGAGGTTAAGTTGGGATGTTTACTCAATAATTATGTATAGGAGTACATCCAATAAAAGCACCTTCATGGGAAAATATCAATTGAAAAATGAGGGTGAACCCTTCAGGCACAGGTTCAAAAATCAGAGACTGGGGTTTCAAGTATTCCACCCCGCGATCAACGATTACCGATGATAGTCTTGCGTATCGGCCCAAACCCGATTTAGAAGACTTCAGGAAGTATTTAATTTATTGAATATATCGCCTTTTCAGCCGGACTACCCAAGGTTCAGCCTCTTATTTTGACTATGGAGCCCACAAACCGGTTCCTGATAATTTAAGTTTAGTCCATTACCGTTTTTTTCCGATCTCAAACGCTTTCCCAATAAGTTTCCCAATACCATGATATTGTTGTATTTCTGGGCTAAAGACAATAGGACGAATTCTTTCGATATCTGGTTTCCCATCATCATCCAGCAAACTTTCCTCTATTTTAACGTCTAAAATCTCACCCACGAATTGTGTGTGCAAGCCGATCTCGTATTGATGAATGACCTTGCATTCTAAAATCATTGGAAATTCCTTTACATACGGGGCATCGACCAAATCAGATTTGACTGGCGTAAGACGGGTCTCCTTGAATTTGTTCACATTCCGGCCCGATACCATGCCAAAATAATCAGCCTCTTGAACAAATTGGACAGACGGAACGCTCAATGTGTATGCCTGTCTCTCGATGATATTGCCATAGGTAAACGTGGCCTTGCGGAGGGAAATGGTCACGCAAGGCGGCTTGGAACAACAAATACCGCCCCAGGCAATGGTCATCACGTTTGGATTTCCGTTGGTATCGTAGGTTCCGACGCACCAGACCGGTGCAGGATAAATGAGGGTTTTTGCGCCAAATGATTTTTTCATGTGGGTCAGTCCTTTCATTCTTAATTATTTTGTTATTGCTGCGACGGTTAGGCTAGGCACCGCTAAAGACAACGGTGGATTGGCGACGACGCCAAGCTTCCTTAACAAAGTTCGCGTTAAGGCCGCAACCCATCAGGGGCGTCGGCCTTGAACGAGTGGGTGAATGTCATACGCGACTCCGTCGGCAAACCAAAAAGAGTGCGATTAATGGCACTAAATTAAGCAAGATTATGCCGATCTTGTAGACTGCTAGACCTGAGTAATGAACTGCGTCAAAGGTCTCAACCGAGAGCTTGAACCAACGGGCATGCATTCCATACATCCAGTCATGGGCAAAGACAAAGACGCCGAACCAGATGAATAGAACCGCGTAGTTAAGACCGACGCACCAGAGAAGAAATCTTTTGATCTCATTCGTGGTCACAACACACCTCCATGGCACCTAACGCCCCTGATAAAGAGCTTGGCTTGGCGCATCTGCTCGATCCATTTGATGGGGATACCACCCAATGTCTATTATTTTTTTATCGCTTGTTCTGCATCCGGATTAAGCTTGCTCACGAGCCGAAAGGGATTGTCTCAGAGACCAATTCCGTTGGCGAGCTAAACCCTTTTGGCCCAAATTATACAGCATTCTGGGAACAGTACATAGGGGATTTGTCCTTACATGTTGGCTATTGCCCCACCAACCGGTCCCGCAACCGGGTATACCTCTTCTCAGTCTTGTCATTTTTGACGGCAATGGCCATCGCCTTCTTCGTCCCAACGAGAACGACAAGTTTCTTCCCCCGGGTGACCCCGGTATAAAGTAAATTTCGCTGGAGGAGGATGTAATGCTGGGTTAGGATCGGGATAACGACCGCCGGGTACTCCGACCCTTGGGATTTATGGATCGAGACTGCGTAGGCATGGACCAATTCATCCAAATCAGAATAGTCCTAGGCAATTTCCCGATCATCGACCTGGACTTTGAGTTCGTGGGCCTCCTCGTCAATCGAGACTATCCGCCCGATGTCTCCGTTGAAGACCTCTTTGTCGTAGTTGTTGGCTATCTGCATGACCCGGTCATTGACTTTATAAGTCCTCCCCCCTCGAACTACCCCATCCTCCCGCGGATTGAGGGCCTTCTGGAGTTCGACGTTAAGGTTCCCGGCCCCGACGATTCCCCGGTGCATGGGAGTTAGGACCTGAATCTCGTCCTCCTTTTTTAACCCAAACCGTTTCGGTATTCGGTCTTTAACCAGGCTGATGATCAATTCCAAAACTTTCTTGGGGTCTTCCTGGTCGATAAAATAGAAGTCATCAATCTTGTCGGACTGAGGTTTGAGATTGGGGATAACCCCCTGATTGATTTTATGGGCGTTGACGATAATCGAGCTTTCCTTGGCCTGCCGAAAAATTTCATTAAGTTGAACCACCGGGGCAACTTCGGATTCAATAATATCCTTAAGGACGTTCCCCGGCCCGACCGACGGGAGCTGATTGACGTCCCCCACCAGGATTAATGTTCCGGTGACCGGGAGCAAGGGGAAACCATCAAGTACATCCAGTCCCAGCTTGGACACTCGACTCCGATGACCACGCTCAATGTCTACATGCACAATACCAAAAGGTCGAACCAGGAAGCTGCCAGGAAGCTCGAAAGCACCATCTTTGAGGAGAATAGTAGCAAAATGGTAGCAAAAGAAAAAAAGGAGCTAGCCTGATTCGGCTAACCCCTTGATATTCATGGCGCGCCCAGGGTGATTCGAACACCCGACCTACGGATTCGTAGTCCGGCACTCTATCCAGCTGAGCTATGGGCGCTCTGATATTATTTATATAATCGTAAAGGTTTGCTCTGTCAATGGCAATATTGGCTGGCGGGGATCAGGGAACCGACGGCCGGATAAACCCTGAGCGGCTGAAAGCCTTCGGGATGACAAGAAAATAACTAATTGATAAATAATCCCCAATCGGATAATAATTCCTGGAGCGGTTACCGAAATCCAGAGAGAGAGTATTGAAACCATGGATTGCATCTTCTGTAAAATCATTGCCGGTCAGATTCCTTGTGTGAAAGTCTTTGAAGACGACCAGACCATCGCCTTCATGGATATCAATCCCCGGTCCGACGGCCACTGCCTGATCGTTCCGAAAGCGCATGCCGCCACGCTCTTTGACATTGAAGAAAAAGACCTGCAGGCCGCCTTCAAGACGGTTAAAAAGGTGGCCCTGGCTATTAAGGCGTCCTTGAAACCGGACGGAATGACCATGTTTCAGCTCAACGGTCGGGCAGCCAACCAGATCGTGGATCATTACCATGTCCACCTGGTTCCCCGCTGGGAAAACGACGGGGTGGAAATGCGGGCTCACGATCTGCAACCCGGGGAGATGGAAAAAATCAAGGCCACCGGGGTCAGGATTGAGGAAGCCTTAAAATAATCGCCCCGCTCCATTCACCGCAAAACCGCCTTTGACCCCGGACCCCGTGGGGAAAGTCGCTTTCCTTTGAATTATCCGATCTGCCTGACGAAGAGGCGAGGATTCGGTTCTTTTATTTGCTATTTTTCGGAATAGCTACGGAAGGAGTGATGACTTGTACTCCCTTGGGCGGGGTGAACCGGAAGGCTGAGTCGCTGACTTGGACCCCTGTCTGGACCTGGCTGAAGCGAAAGCGGGTTCCGTCGCCCAGGATATTGTAAAAAGTGAACTCCAGGGGCAGGAGGGTGGTCTTGGAGACCCGCAAGTGGATCTGGTTGAGGTCCGGCTGGGGATTTTTGGGCTGCAGCACCAGCGCGTAAAAAGGCGCCTCTTCAGGAATAGTCTTGTCCAGGCGGACAGTAAAATGTTTCTCCAAACCGCCCAGACCGGAGAAAAAATCGGTGATGGGCTTGACCGTCTGGCCGTACTCGCTCACTTGAAAAACCTGGACCGTCTTTTCTCCGGGGATATACCACCAGGCTTTTTCCCCATCGCTGACCAACAGTTCCGCCCGGGGTTGGCTCTGGTCCAGACGTAGCTTGTTCGGTGAGGCAAAGGTGAGCCGCCCTTCGGCCTTCATCGTCGCAGCGGGCAGCGCGCTGGATACCTTGGGAAGCAGATTCCGGACGTAATCGGCCTTCAAAGTTTTGATGAGTCCGAAGCGGTCCTTGAGCTTTTCCAAAAGGGATTGGAGCTCCGGATCTGCCTGAGCATAGCTTCGATCGAATGCCCCCCAGAAGGTTAGTGGAAAAGTTATTAAAATTAAAAAGGAAAGGATGGCCTTGTGGCTTCTTTTTTTCTCCATGGAGTACTCCTTACGGTTGACACCCTATAGGGCTGTTTAGTATGTAACTAAAAAATACGAATTTCGAATTCCGAACGCTGAATATCGAATTTCGAAGTGATTTTTTTTAGTTACTTCAACATTCGTTATTCGACATTCGACATTTTCATGCTTCGCGGGTGCCCCGCCGCGGGCCATGGGGGTTTAATACGAAAAATAGAACTCGGCGCCACAAAGCATTTATTAACAGTTAATAATGAACAATTAATTATTGATTATTAATGTCATTAAATTAAGCTTATGTATGTTCTTCTGTTGACCCCTGGAACCTGCCCCGGGTTAAAAGTTTTTCACCAATACCTCTCTGGTCCGTCCTCCGTCCGCCGAGCCGACAATACCCTCCCGTTCCATGATCTCCACCAGGCGGGCCGCGCGGTTATAGCCGATACGTAATTTGCGCTGGATCATGGAAATCGAGACCTGCCGGGTTTCCTTGACCAACCGGACCGCCTCTTCGTATTTCTCATCCAGGGCCTCTTCCTCCTCGGGACCCAGGTTTTCCTCGACCGCCAGAATGGAATCATCATACACCGGCTTCTGCTGGTTTCGCAAGAAATCGGTCAGCCGTTTGATCTCCGTTTCAGATACATAGGCCCCGTGAATGCGCTGTAATTTGGAAACACCGGGCGGCAGAAAGAGCATATCCCCGGCTCCCAGGAGGGCCTCGGCCCCGTTGGTATCCAGGATGGTCCGGGAATCCGTTTTCGAGGAGACCTGGAATGAGATCCGGGCGGGAAAATTGGCCTTGATGATCCCGGTGAGCACGTCCACGGAGGGCCTCTGAGTGGCGATCAGCAAGTGGATCCCGGCGGCCCGGGCCATCTGGGCCAGCCGGGTCAGGTATTCCTCTACATCCCGTGAAGAAACCATCATCAGGTCGGCCAATTCATCGATCACCACGATGATATAAGGCAGCCAGCCCTCGGGATATCCCTGGGGAGTTCCCTTTTTCTCCTTGAGCAGGCGCTGATTATAGCTGTCAATACTGCGGACCCCTTTCTCAGCCATGCGCTGATAGCGGTCTTCCATCTCCCGGATGGCCCAACGCAGGACCCGGGTGGCCATCTTGGGTTCGGTGACCACTTCGTGGAGCAGATGAGGGATTCCCTCGAAGGGCAGGAGTTCGATCCGTTTGGGGTCGATGAGCAGAAAACGGACCTCCTCCGGTCGGGCCTTGAACAGAATGCTGCAGATCATGGCGTTCAGGCAAACGCTCTTCCCGGTGCCGGTGGCCCCGGCGATCATCAGGTGGGGCATGCGGGCTAAATTATTGGCCACCGGGATTCCCATGATATCCTTCCCCAGGGCGATGGTCAGCTTGGATTTGGAACCGGCGAAGGCCGGAGAGGCCAGAATTTCCTTCAGGCCCACCGTATCCCGCAGGACGTTGGGGATTTCAATGCCGATCACCGCCTTCCCCGGCAAAGGGGCTACGATCCGGATACTCACGGCCCGCATGGCCATGGCCAGGTCGTCGGCCAGCCCGGTGATCCGGCTAATCTTAACGCCCGGCGCCGGTTCAAATTCATACATGGTGATCACCGGTCCGGGTGAAACCTCCAAAACCTGCCCCTCCACGCCGAAGTCCTTCAGTTTTTTTTCCAGCAGGCGTGAATTCATAATCAGGCTCTGCTGCTGTATTTGCTGGTCATTCTTTTCCACGTCATCCAGGAGCGAAAGCGGCGGAAGGGTATAGTCCCCCAGGTCCTTCATGAAAACGAACTGCTCCTGCTGGGTCGTGACCTTCGGGGCCGGGGGGGCTTTGACTACCGGGTTCTGGACGATCAGCGGCGGTTTCGATTCCCTTTCTTTTTGCAGTTCTTTTCCGGCCGTCAGGACTTTGGCCTTTCGCCGCCGTTCCCGGTTCTTCTGAAAGCTGTCCCGCCAGGCTCCCACCTGGGCATAAAGCCCGAGTTGGAACCGTTCCGCCAGACGAGCCAGCGAGACCCGGCTGATCAGGATCAGGCCCACCAGGAGCATCACTACCAGCAGAATATTCGTCCCCGGCGGGTTCAGGTAACGCTTGATCTGCTCAAAAAACAGATAACCCACCACCCCTCCCCGTTGAAAGTTCCAGCCGAAAAACTGGAAGTTTTGCCCATCCCAGGAGAAGATGGCGGCTGTACCGACCAACAGCAGTAGATATCCCAAGGCGTACCAGGACGGGGAGGCCTGGCGGGGCTGCCTTTTAAAAGTGAAAAAAGTCAACTGACCCAGAATGAAGACCAGCCAGAAAGAGGCCAGGCCCAGGTATTCAAACAGGAAGGACGAAAAATAGGAACCCAGGCGGCCGGTCCAGTTTTGAACAATTTGCCGGCCGGCCTCCGGAGCGCTGAAAGAAGGATCGGCGGGATGGTGGGTGAAAAGGCTCAGGGCCAGGAGGAGCGTCAGGGCCGCCAATCCCAGTCCTACAATCTCATGCTTTATGGATCGTGGTTCGCTATCTTTGGCCATCGGCGGCGTTCGCGACCTACATGGGAATAAACAGCGGCAGCACTACGGGCCGGCGTTCTATAGATTTTACAAAAAAACGCTGCAAGGTCTTACGAATTTCTTTCTGGATTTCCATCCAGTTCTTTTGATCTTCCACCGACCGCTGGGCCAGGATCTCCAGGACCCGGTTTTTGGCTTCCTGGATCAATTCCGGGTATTCCTCCTCGGAAATAAACCCCCGGGAGATAATCTCCGGACCGGAAAGGAGGTCGCCGGTTTGGTTGTTCATGACCATCAGGACCACGACCAGTCCCTCTTCCGATAGATGGCGCCGGTCCCGTAAGATCAGGTCTCCCACGTCGCCCACTCCTTTGCCGTCCACAAAAACCCGCCCCACCTCCACCGGATCGCTGAACCGGCATCCTTCCCGATCGAACCGAATGACCTGTCCGTTTTCCGCCACCAACAGATTTTCCCAAGGGAGACCGATCTCGTGGGCCAACTGGGCGTGTTTGACCAGGTGGCGGTATTCCCCGTGGATGGGTAGAAAATAGCGGGGTTTGGTCAGTTGGAGCATCAGCTTCAACTCCTCCTGGTGGGCGTGGCCGGAGACGTGGATTTCGGAAACCCTTTCGTAGATTACCTCGGCCCCAAAGCGGTAGAGGTTGTCGATCATTCCGGTAATGGCCCGCTCGTTGCCCGGAATGAAGCGAGAGGAAAGGATGACCGTATCGCCTTTCTTAATTTTGATCTGCTTGTGATCATCCCGGGCGATCCGGGTCAAGGAGGACATGGGTTCGGCCTGACTGCCGGTGGTGATGACGGCCACCTGGGGATCAGGGGTTTGGGCCATCTCGCTCAAGGTAATCTCCCGACCCGGGGGGAGGTGCAGGTAGCCCAACTCCCGGGCGATCCGGCAGTTGGTGATCATGCTCTTGCCGTTGAAAGCCACCTGACGGCCGCAACGCACGGCCGAGTCCACCACCTGCTGGATCCGGTAGATATTGGAGGCGAAGACGGCTACCATCACCCGGCCTTCGCATTTTCGCATGATTTGATCCAGGCTCTCGCCGATTCGCTTTTCCGGGACGGTATAGCCTTCCCGTTCCACGTTGGTGGAATCCGAAAGCAGGGCCAGAACACCCCGGGCCCCGTAAACGGCCAGGGTGTTGAGGTCGGAGACGCCTCCGGTCTGGTCGATCTTGAAATCCCCGGAATGGATGAATGTCCCCAGGGGGGTTTGAATGGCTAACCCCATCCCGTCCGGGATGCTGTGGGCGACTCGGATAAATTCTATTTTAAACGAACCCAGCTCCAGGATTTCTTTGGGCGCGACCAAGCGCAGGTCCGTCTGCCCGGAGAGTTGATGTTCTTTCAATTTCTCCCGAAGTAACTCCAGGGTAAAGCGGGAACCGTACACCGGGGCCGAGAGTTCCCGCAACAGGAAGGGCAGCGCTCCGATATGGTCTTCATGGCCGTGGGTCAGGATCACGGCCCGGACTTGGTCTTTGTGCCTTAAAAGAAAGCTGAAATCCGGAATGACGATGTCGATGCCCAGCATATAGTCTTCCGGAAACATCAACCCGGCATCGATGACCAGAATCTCTTCTCCATACTTGAAGAGGAGCATATTGAGTCCGATCTCCCCCAGTCCCCCCAGGGGGATGATTTCCAGCACGGGTTCGCTATCCGGGATTTGAAGAACGGACGTCATGGGCGGGCCCTCCTGTGGATTGGGCGGTACTGTTGTTGGATGGCGGCCCGGACCTGCTCCATCAGCGGTTCCACCGTTTTGGCCGAAATCCCCGCTGTGGATATCGGTTTTCCGACCACGATGTCAATCGATCCGGGTTTGAGGGAGAAACTATGTTTAGGGAGGACGGAGGCGCTGCCGCTGATGCTGATCGGGACCAGGGGCCGCCCGGACTTGACCGCCAGGATAAACCCCCCTTTTTTGAATTCTCCTAATTGATTGGGTTCCTGACGGGTCCCCTCGGGGAAGATCAGCACTGAGGTCCCGTTTTCCACTTTTTTAGCGGCCAATAGGAGGCTGCGATATGCCGATTTCGGGTTGGAGCGGTTGATGGGGATATACCCGACCCGGGTCATGGCCCAGCCCATAAAGGGGGTTTTAAACAAGCTTTCTTTGGCCAGCCAGCGAAACTGGACTTTCAGCTTCGAGAGCAGGGCGAGAATATCGAAAGCACTCTGGTGGTTGGCGGCAAAAATATAGGCCTCACCGGAGGGCAAGGGTTCCAGATAGGTGATTCGCGCCCGCACCCCGGAGAAAAAAAGGAGCCACGTACCCCAGAGGGCGCCCACCCGGTGGGCCCGATTTCCGCTGGAATCCAACAGGGCGGCCAGGATGGCCGCCAGGCTGAAGCCGATGGTCAGCACAATAAAAATGGGGAAAAACAACACACTGGCAATGGACATGCCCGCCCTTTGTACTCCGATTTCCGTCTGCCTTTGGATTTTCTATAAAAGCCTAATTCAGACTAAGTTTTTGATTTGCCGGAATCATAATCCATTGCCCGCCCGGAGTCAATTAAGGATCTCACCCTTCCCCCTTTTCTACTAACCTGGGGGAATTTTCCATCCCCAAACCCGCGGCGGGCACCCGTGAAGCATGAAAAGAAAAGGGGCGAGACAACTTCCTAACCGCATGATATGAATAATCGATAAACAATTGTTCATTATCAATTGATTATCGATTATTGATTATTGGCCTTTTCCCAGGTCATAGATTCTATCTTCGTATTAACACCAGCCCGTCATCAGCACTTGCCCTTTCCCGCCCACTTATGTTAGAAATAGTTCTGTTTGATTGAACTCCAATAAGGATTGGGAAGGGGAGATTTATGGCATCGGTCAATAAAGTCATTTTAATCGGCAACCTCGGAGCCGACCCGGAACTGCGTTATACCGCCAGCGGAACGGCCATCGCCCGGTTCAACCTGGCTACCAAAGAGAATTGGACCGGTAAGGACGGGAACAAGGAAGAACGGACCGAATGGCACCGCATCGTGGCCTGGGCCCGCCTAGGGGAAATCTGCGGGGAATACCTGTCCAAAGGCAAGCAGGTCTATATCGAAGGCCGGTTGCAGACCCGCAGTTGGGAGGACAAGGAAGGGAATAAACGCTATACCACCGAAATAAACGCGCAGGTCATGCAGATGCTGGGCCCGGCGGGGGAAAAGGCCACGTCCGGACGGGATTTTTCCGCACCCGGTCCCCGCGAGGAAGGGGGGGGAGGGCCGTTTCCGGAGGATGATATACCCTTCTAACGGTGGTATTTCCGCTGGATGGACTGTGGAAGGTTGCTGAAAAGTTGAACGTCGAACATCGAACTTCCAACATCGAATCTTTAATGGAGCTTTGTTTTTATTTCAATGTTGGACGTTCAACGTAGTCTGAAAATCGGGCCATATCAAATGGGGGAGGGGGACCTAACCCAACAGTTCGAAGCGTTAACTATTCCTTTACTCTTCCTCTTTGGAAAGCTCCACCATTAACCTCTTGAATTCCAGGGAATTCCGGTAGCGGTGCAGATTGGTCTGGTAATCCACCCAGGATTTCCAGACCTCCATCCAGGCCGGGCTCTGGTAGTTCTCCAAATCCTGCGGGACCGACTGCCCCTGAATGAATCGCTGGTAGATCCGGTACTCCTCCCAGCAACCCCCGCAGAGGCGCAGGGGCAGTTCGGGAGATAAGATCCGCGGTTCAGGCGCTTCTAACTGAGATCCGCATTTGGCGCATTTCCGTGGGCAGTTGCTGCACTCCATGACCATCCGCAGGGAAGTCCGCCGTTTCTTTTTCTGATCGGAAAGCTGTTTGTCCCGCTGTTCCTTCAGACGCTCGTCAAGGGAAATAATGTCCGCCATAACTATGAATTTTCCTCTGCTTCCGCTTCGGCGTTGAGGTTGAAGATCTTCTGGGTCAAGTCCGCCTGTTTGCTGACCTGAAAGGGGTCCCCGGGCTTCTTCAAATAAGTGATCGGGTCGTGGAGGATTTTATTAATCATGGCCTGACTCATGACTTCGATGGCCTTTTGCTGCTCCGGGGTCAGCGCTTGAAGGAGCGGACCGGCCTTTTTCAACTCCCCCTGACGAATGTCCTCTATCTTATTCCGAAGGGCGATAATCGTCGGCACCACCTCCAGACCGTTCATCCAGTTCCGGAATTTGACGGCTTCCTCCTGGACAATCCGCTCGGCTTGAACGGCTTCGTTTTTGCGGGCGGCGATATTTTGCGCCACCACCCCCTGCAGGTCGTCGATATCATAAAGATAGACGTTATCGAGCTGATTCACCTGAGGATCGATGTCCCGGGGCACGGCAATGTCGATGAAAAATAAAGGCCGCTGCTTGCGCTGCTTCATGATGGCCTTGACTTCATCCTGCCGGATAAGGATGTCCGGGGCCCCGGTGGAGCTGATGACAATGTCCGCACCGTTCAGAGCCTGGGGAACTTCCTGCAGGGACACCGCCCGGCCCCGCCAGCGATGGGCCAGATCCATGGCCCGTTCCAGGGTCCGGTTGGCCACCACGATTTCCTGGACCTTATGATGGACCAGGTGTTCGGCCGCCAATTCGGCCATTTCTCCGGCCCCGACCAGTAGGACTTTTTTCCCGGCCAAATCCTGAAAGATTTTTTTGGCCAGTTCCACGGCGGCAAAACTGATGGAAACGGCGTTGTCGGCAATGCCGGTTTCGGTCCTGATCCGCTTGGCCACGGTAAAGGCCTTGTGCAACAGCCGGTTCATGACCACGCCGGTGGAGCGGTTGTTCACCGCTTCCCGGTAGGCGGTCTTAAGCTGCCCCAAAATTTGGGGTTCCCCCACGACCAGGGAATCCAGACTGGCCGCTACCCGGAACAGGTGTTGAATCGCTTCATCGCCTCGGTAGGCATAAATATAGGGCTTCAAGCCCGCCTCGGTCCGGTGGGGCGGATCTTCCCAGGTTCTGAGGATCTCCTGGAAGGCCCGGTCGAGGTCTTCAGCGGTCAGGAGGATCTCGACCCGGTTGCAGGTGGTCAGGGTCAGGGCCTCTTTAACGATCGACGGAGCGCTCTCTTTCCCCATACCCACCCCCCCCTGGACGCAGGTTGAGGAGAGCTGCTCCCGGAGTTCCACCGGAGCGGTTTTATGATTCAGGCCGATCAGTCCGATCTCCATCCTCTATACTTTCTGAAAGGCGGAAAAGGTGTGATAGCCCTTCACCAGGAAATTGATCCCCAGGAATGAAAAAATCAGGACCAGGAAAAAAGCGATAGATAAGAGGGCCGAGCGTCGGCCCCGCCAGCCGGCCACCAGACGGCCATGCAGCAGGGCGGCATACAAGAGCCAGGTGATCAGCGACCAGACCTCCTTGGGGTCCCAGCGCCAGAAGGCCCCCAGGGTGTAGTGGGCATACAGAGATCCGCTGAGCATCCCCAGGGTCAACAAGGGAAAGCCCAGGACCAGGCATTGGTAATTCAGCCCGTCCAGGGTTTCCAGCGAGGGGAGACGGTGGTAGAGGGCGCCCAACTGCTTGGACTTGATCTGCCTTTCCTGGATCAGATACATGATTCCGGCCAGGAAGGCGATGGCGAAGATCCCGTTGCCCAAAAAGATGGTCAACACGTGCAGCACCAACCAGAAACTGCGCAACAGCGGGTTAGCCGGCCCGGTCGGTTGGGGCAAAAAGGAGGAGCTGATCATCATGACCACCGCCAGGGGGGAGAGAAAAGAGCCCAATACCCGAATATTAAACCGGATTTGGGTGACCAGATAGGCGCCCATAATCGCCCAGGCAAAAAATGACAGGGATTCCCTCAGGTTATGAACAGGGAAAAAACCGGTCTGGTAATAAAGCCCGCCGATGACCAGGCTATGCGCCAGGAACCCGGCCCAGAGGAGCCCGTAGGCGTAATGGGCTAGAGGCTTCTTCTGGGAGATCAGGTAGACAATATATCCCACGGTTCCCAGGAGGTAGAAAAGGAGGGCGAGTTGAAAAAGGAATAGGGTCATGGTTCCTCTTAGATATAAATAATACGAAACATTTAATATTAAAAATTGATTATTGATTATTAATTATTTGTCTTTTCGAAAGAGCAGGTTCGAACCCGGCCCTAAGAAAATCCCTTCCGGGTATTTTTATCCATCTTTCGCGGGCGCCCGCCGGGGGCTTTGGGGGGACCTGCAAACCACAGTCCAATTCCCGGAGCCAGTCTTCCACCTCTTTTGGGCGCGGAGGCGGGTCCAACAAGTGGATCAATTGGTTGGTCAGACCTTCCCGGTCGCCCCGTTGTAAGGATTCCAGGATAGGGGCCTTGATCAGCGACTCAAAAATCTGCTGATTCCTGGCCTGGGTAAACCCCTGAGCCAACAGGTATTCCCTCACCCGGCCCAACAAGGCCAGATAACTACTATAAATATCCGGAAACAGATTTTCCAGGTCCTGCCGGATTTTTTTAGCCAGGGCCGGGCTGCGCCCGCCGGTGGATACGGCGATGACCAGGTCACCCCGGTGGACCTGGGAGGGAACGATAAAATTGCATTCCCGGGGCTTATCCACAATATTGCATAAAAGATTCCTGGCCCGGGCTGCTCTGCTGATCCGCTGGTTGGCTTCCGGATCATCGGTGGCCCCGATGACTAAAAACATGCCCTCCAGATGTTCCGGCAGGAATTCGGGGGCCAGCAAGCGGACGCGGCCCTGCCGAACCACCGCTTCGAGGAAAGGCGTTAGCTCCGGGCTCACCAGGTGGACCACAGCGCCGCATTCCATAAGGGTCTTTACCTTCCTCTCTCCCACCTGTCCGCCGCCCACCACCAGGCAGCCCTGACCTTGTAAATCCAGAAAAGCCGGATAATAGCGCATGGTTGGTTTAATCCTAACAAGAAATGTGGAAAATCCTTTTGCCGAGTCGGAGGACGAAAGGGCTCGATTTCAGCCTAAGTTTCCCTATTTTTCGGCCACCCACTCAGCCGATATATATAATAAAACATTTTTGCCCAATTCGCCATTTTTAAAGGGGTGCCCATTGAGAACTTCACTTCCATGTTTTATAATGAAATGAATTGGGTTGTAATGTACGTTAGGTTATATGATTCTACCTCAGCCAGGAGCCTCTTACCTATGACCACCTCCCAGGAAGAAATTTTAAAAGGTCTTCGGACCGCCATGGAGGCCGAAATCTTCGGCCACAATTTTTATAAAAATGCTTCGCAGAATACTACCGATTCCCTGGGGCGGGAAACCCTGGCCCGGATGGCCGAGGAGGAGCTGGGACATTTCAATTATCTGCGGACCCAGTATAAATCCGTCATGGAAAAGGGAGATTATTCTTTTTCCCCCACTTGGGCCTGGCCCACCAGAAACCGGCCGGCAACCCCATTTTCAGCGATGAAATCAAAAAGCGGGTTAAGGACAGCCACTTTGAGGTCAGTGTCCTAAGCATCGGCATGAAGCTGGAACTGGAAGCGGTGAATTTTTACCGCCAGTGCGCCCGAGAGGCCTCCGGCGAAGAGGCCCGGCAGTTTTATAACGAACTGGCCGATTGGGAGGAGGAGCACTACCGGGCCTTCGAGCAGCAACTGAACCAACTCAAGGATGACTATTTCCAGGCCAATAACTTTGTGCCCATGTGAGGGATCGAACAAGAAATAGTCGAATTTTTGGTTCAAATCCAAAATCCGAATTTCGAAATCAGGCTAAAATAGGTAAGCAACTAAGCGGGTACGGTGATTTGACAACCGGGAAAAAAATAAAGGCCGCACCCAAAAAGAAGGCGGCCTTTAACCTGTTGCAGGTCTAGTTGAAATATTAATCGCCGATATTGACTCCCATTTTGGCGTCATCGACACAGCTCTTCAATTCTTTCTGCGTTGCCTTCTTGGGATCTTTCAAGGCATCGATCGGGCAAATAAATTGATTGCCCTTCTTGTCTTTGACCCACACAAATGGTTTAGCTGCTTTGGTCGGTTTTACTGCCATAGTTAGCCTCCTTTTTAAAGATTAAAAATCGGTTAATAAAATGGCGTAAACTAATTTGCCCCCTCTGCCCGACAACTCTTTTTTAGCTTAAAAAACAGGATACCATTATTATCATTAGGTTTCAATAAAAAAACGGGCGGTCTTCCCTTTATTCTCTTCCCCTTCTAACCGGCACTCCCGGCTTAATCCGCGGGGGATGGTTTTGTTTAATTTGTAAAAGCTTCGCTACTATGGCAAAATAGAAAGAAAGTTCACCAAAGGAGGCGCTATGATATCCTTAAGAATCAACGGACAGGATTTCAAGCTGGACGTGGCCCCCGAAACCCCGCTGCTCTGGGTGATCCGGGAGCACTTGCAGCTAACCGGGACCAAATTCGGCTGCGGCGTGGGGGAGTGCGGCTCCTGCACAGTGCATATCAACGGGCAGCCCGAAAAATCCTGCCTCCTGCCGGTCCGGGAGGCCCAGGGGAAGGCCATCACCACCATCGAAGGCCTCCCTGAAAGCCACCCGGTGAAGCGGGCCTGGCTCCAGGAACAGGTACCCCAGTGCGGCTACTGCCAATCCGGCCAGATGATGCAGGCCGCGGCTCTGCTCCGGGAAGACCCCAACCCCGATGAAGGAAAAATTAGCCAGACCATGGACGAGGTCCTCTGTCGCTGCGGGACGTATCCCCGAATCAAAAAGGCCCTGCAAACCTCCATACAATTGATGAAGAAGGAGGGCCGAAAATCATGAAAAAACAACTCTCCCGACGCAATTTCATGAAAGGGCTCCTGGCCGGATCCGGGCTGACCCTGATCCTGGCCTATACGCTCGGATGGGTTCCGCGTACTCGGCGCGGAAGAAATAAAGAAAACCGACTTGAAGGACCTGATCTTCAACGCCTGGATCAGTATTACCCCCGAGGATATCGTTACTATCACCGTCTCTCAGTCGGAGATGGGCCAGGGAGTATACACTTCATTTCCGATGATCGTCGCCGATGAACTGGAGGCCGACTGGAAGACCGTCCGGTTCCGGGCGGCCCCGGCAGCCGATGAATACAAGAACCCGGTCTGGGGCCTGCAGGCGACAGGCGGCAGCACCAGCATCCGGCATTTTCACGATCTGTTGCGTAAGGCCGGGGCCGCCGGGCGGGCGATGCTGATCCAGGCCGCCGCCCAGTCCTGGGGGGTTCCCCCGGCGGAATGCCTGGCTGAAAAGGGCGCCGTCCGGCATCCCGGAAGCGGCCGGTCAGCCTCTTACGGGAAACTGGCGGCGGCGGCCTCTAAAATGCCCCTGCCGAAAGATCCCCCTTTGAAAGAACCCTCCCAACTTCGATTTATCGGGCAACCGCTCCCGCGGCTTGACCTGCCTGATAAAATAAGCGGAAAGGCCCGGTTCGGCATCGATACGTTCGTCCCCGATATGCGCTATGCGGCCGTCGCCCGAGCGCCCATTTTCGGGGCTCAAGCCAAATCCTTTGATTCCGACGCCGCCAAGAAAATCAAGGGGGTGGAGCAGGTCGTCCGGATCGGTCGCGGGGTGGCGGTCTGCGCCGGGAGTTTTGAAGCGGCTCGTCGCGGCCGGGCTGCCCTGAAAATAGAATGGGACCGCGGCGCCCAACCGGACCTGGACAATGCCTTTGTCGAAAAGGCCCTGCTGGGCCACTTAGAAAAGACCGGAGTGGTCGCCCGCGATGACGGGGACGCCGAAAAAGCCCTGGCTTCGGCAGTGAAAAAAGTTGATTCCGTATATCGGCTGCCCTATCTCGCCCATGCCACCATGGAACCCATGAACTGCACCGCCTGGGTGCAGCCGGACCGCTGCGACGTCTGGGTGCCCACCCAGAGTCAGACGAACGCCCAATTAACAGCCGCCAAGCTTTCCGGACTGGACCTGAAAAAGGTCCATATCCATACTACTTATCTGGGCGGCGGCTTCGGCCGGCGGGCCGAGGTGGATACGGTTGAGGAGGCGGTGGCGATCTCCAAGGCGATCGGTAAACCCGTGAAAGTGATCTGGACCCGGGAAGAGGATATCCACTATGATTTTTTTCGCCCGGGGAACTGCTGTCGAATCGCTGGGGCCCTGGACGCCCAAGGCAAAATCATAGCCTGGTCCCACCGGGTGGTCGTCCCTTCCATTTTTGCCAGGGTATTTCCTAAGATGATGCAAAATGGGATCGATCCGGCCGCCGTGGAAGGGATCACTGATCTGCCCTACCAGGTCCCCAACCTCCGGGTGGAATATGTCCGCCTGGACCTCCCCATCCCGGTGGGCTTCTGGCGATCCGTCGGGAGTACGCATAACGCCTTTACTGTGGAATGCTTCCTGGATGAGCTGGCCCTGGCGGCCGGAAAGGATCCGCTGGATTTTCGTCTGGAACATATGGCCCCATCGTCCGAGCTCCGGCGGGTTCTGGTAATGGCCGCGGAGAAAGCGGGCTGGAGCAAGCCCTTGAAGATTGGCCAGGCCCGCGGTCTCGCCTGCCACTCCTGCTTTGGCAGCCATGTGGCCCAAGTGGCCGAGGTCTCGGTCGACAAAGAGAAGGGTACTGTCCGGGTGCACCGGGTGGTTTGCGCGATTGACTGCGGACCGGTCATCAATCCGGACACCGTCAGAGCGCAGATGGAAGGCGGAATCATCATGGGATTGAGCGCCGCCCTTAAAGAGCAAGTGGTTTTTGAGAAAGGCGGCGTGAAGTCGGCCAATTTTTCCGATTACCCGCTGCTTCGCTTCAGCGAAATTCCGGAGATCGAAGTCCATCTCGTCAAGGGGATGAAGAAGCCGGGGGGGGTCGGGGAACCGGGCCTGCCGCCCATCGCACCGGCCGTGGCCAACGGGGTTTTCGCCGCCTCCGGAATTCGGATGAGGAGCTTGCCGCTAACCCCGGAGGCTCTCCGGGCGGCTGTCAAAACCCTTTGAGCTGGAAAGGAAAAGGCCGGGCCTTTGGGGAACAGCGGGGCCCGGCGTTTTTTAGATTCAATTTTTATTGACACCCAGTACCCTCTTATCTACCATTAGCCGGAAAAAATCAGAAAAGGAGGAAGCGGTATGAAACGGATGATCTTTGTTTTGGCGGGGGTGTTCTTTCTATTTTCCTCTTTGGCCCTGGCCGCAGGGCCAAAGACCTACCAGGTAACCGGACCGGTACTGGAAGTGAAGGGCGACCTGATCGTTGTGCAGAAGGGCAGTGACAAGTGGGAACTGGCCAGGGATAAGGACACCAAAGTACAAGGAGACCTGAAAGTCGGTTCGAAGGTGACCATCCAGTACTACGATGAAAGCCACCGAGGTCGAGGTCAAGGGCGAGGCCAAGAAGAAGGATGAGCCCAAAAAGAAAGAGGAAGGGAAAGAAAAGAAAAAATAACTCTCCGGGTTCAAAGCTTCAAAACACGAAGGGCCCCGCTATCCGGGTGCCCTTCGTGTTTTGAAACATCTTCCCTTCCCGCGGGCCTTTCTTAGGGTATTTCCAGGGTAAAACTCTTCTTTAAATGATAGATTCTCCAAAAGTCGATCTGTTCAATCTTCCTAGAAATTCTACCGCCCGGCGATTAAATTCTCGGTCGGCTTCCATGAAGAAGCAGTGCCGGAGGCCTGGGAAAAGAGCCAGTTCCGCGTGGGGGATCAGCTCCTGAAGAATGCGGGAATTCTGGGGAGGCACCAGGGGATCGTCGTCGCCGGTCATGATCAGGGTAGGAGCGGTCAGACGATCCAGACGATCCCCGGTATCGTGGGCCTGGCAGGCGGCGAACTGCCGTTGAAAGGCGGCGGCCGGCTGGTAGTCGCGAAGCGAAATGGTGATGAACTCCTCGATCCTGGCCGGATTTTCCCGAATAAACCGTTCCGAGAAATAGATATCCAGGTCCTTGTGCAGAATTTGCTCCGGGGTGAGCCCCTCAACCGCCGTGAACTTAGCCATTCGTTCCGGGCTCATCCGGACCGCCCGTCGGCCTCCGCAGCCGGTGCAGCCCAACACCAGCCGGTGTACCTTCTCCGGAAAGTTGATGGCCAGTTCCTGGGCGATGTATCCGCCCATGGAAATTCCCAGGATATGTGCCCGGGGAATCCCCAGACCGTCCAAAAGGGCCGCCGTGTCTTCGGCAAAGAGGCGAATGGAATATTCCCTGGCGGGCTGGTCGGTTCGCCCGGCCCCCCGGTTGTCAAAGGCGATCACCCGGAAATGGCGGGAAAGTTCCGGAATCTGCCGATACCACCATTCGGCGTTCCGGCGCAGTCCCATGATCAGGAGCAGGGGATTCCCCCGGCCGTGGATTTCGTAGTGGATAGTAATCCCGTTGGCTTTCAGAAACGGCATTGACGTTTGGTCCTTTCTTTCATTTTTTGCCGCATATAGTGGGCGGCCACCGCCTGGCCCAGAGATATTCCTCCGTCGTTGGAAGGAATCAGGGATTTGCTGTAGACCCGGAAGCCCTCCGCAGACAGACGGGCCTCCATCTCTGTCAGGAGCGTTCGATTTTGGAAGACCCCTCCGCCTAGGGCTACTTTTTCAAGGCCCCGCTCTTCTCGTAGGATTCGGCAAACCCGGGTCAGGACTTCCACCAGCGTCCGGTGGAAACGCCGGCTGATTTGTTCCTGGGATGCGCCCTGGCGGACATCGTCCACCACGCTCCGGATGATGGATTGGGGAAGGATCTGGATGGTTTCCTCTGATTTCAATATCTCGAAATCATAGGAGCCTTCGTTTTCTCGGCTTTGAGTCATCTCCAGTTCCATGGCTGCCTGCCCTTCAAAGGCCACGGTATCCCGCAAGCCGATGATGGCGGCCACCCCGTCAAAAAGCCGCCCGCAGCTTGAGGTCATTGGGCTGTTGATCCCCTTTTGGATCATCCGTACCAAGATCTCGGTTTTGGCGCGGTCGATTCGTTCCAGCAGGGGCAGGGAAAGATCCCAGAGGCCTTCTCCATAGGCCTGGTAAAGGTAGCTGACGGCCATGCGCCAGGGTTCCCGGATGGCCCTGGCCCCCCCGGGGAGGGGCAGGTAGGCGAAGTGACCGCATCGTTCAAAGGACCCGCAATCGCCCACCAGGACCTCGCCCCCCCAGATCCGTCCGTCCAGCCCGTACCCGCTGCCGTCCAGCATCAAGCCAATCACCTTTTCATTCAGGCCGTGTTCGGCCAGACAGCCCACCAGATGCGCGAAATGATGCTGCACCCCGATTAATTCAACCCCTTCCTGTTCCAGGGCAAACCGGGTGCTGAGGTAATCCGGGTGGAGGTCATAGGCGATAATTTCCGGTTCGATCTGCAGGATCTGTTTGAGATGCTCAATGGTCTGCTTGAAAAAATGCAGCGTTTCCAGGTTCTCCAGGTCCCCCACATGCTGGCTGATAAAGGCCCGGTTATCTTTGGTCAGACAGACGGTGTTTTTTAATTCGGCCCCACAGGCCAAAACGGGCGCCAGCGGTTCCGCCAGGAAGACGGGCACGGGAACGAAGCCCCGGGAGCGGCGCAGTTGGCGCAGCGATCCGGAAACCTGTCGAACAATGGAGTCGTCGCTGCGCAGGTGAATGTCGCGGTTGTGTACCAGGAAATAATCGGCGATCCCCTTGAGCCGGAGGAAGGCCTCTTCATTGTCGATGCAGATGGGTTCCTCGGACAGGTTGCCGCTGGTCATGACCAGGGCCAGAAATCCGTGATCCAGCAGCAAATAATGGAGCGGGGCGTAGGGCAACATGACACCGTAATACTGATTGCCCGGGGCCACCGCGGAGGCGATAGGGCTGGGGTCATTTTGCTGGAGGAGGATAATGGGCCGTTCCCTGGAGAGCAGCACGGCCGCCTCTTCCGCTTCAATCCGGGCGAATGCTCTAATCCGGTCCAAATCCGGGCTCATCAGGGCCAGGGGTTTCTCCTCCCGGTGCTTACGCGCCCGCAGGCGCCTGACCGCTTCTTCCTGAACGGCGTCCACGGCCAGGTGAAACCCTCCCAGGCCTTTGATGGCCACGATCCAACCCTCTCGCAGCAGCCGGGCGGTTTCGGCGATGGGATCTTGACCTTCGATGATCTGGCCCATTCCGTCCAGAAGACGCACCCGGGGTCCGCAGGTCCAGCAGGCATTGGGCTGGGCGTGAAAACGCCGGTTCAGGGGATCATGGTACTCGGAGGAGCATTCCGGACACAGGGTGAAGGCCGCCATGGTGGTCTTGGCCCGGTCGTAGGGGATATCTTTGATAATGGTGTAGCGGGGCCCGCAGTTGGTGCAGTTGATGAAGGGGTAGCGATAGCGGCGGTCCCGGGGGTCTCGCATCTCCCTCAGGCAGTCGGGACAAACAGCCACGTCCGGGGAGATCAGGGCCGAGCGGGTCTCCTGGGCCTGACTCATCCGGATAGTGAATCCCGAATCCCCTTGCGCTGGGAGGGGCTGAAACTCCAGGGAAGTAATGCGGGACAAGGGGGGAGGGTCCTGCCGGAGAGTCCGGATAAAATCATCCAAGTCCGGTCCTTCTCCTTCCACCTCCAGATCCACCCCGTGGGAAGTATTGGACACGTACCCGGTCAGGCGGCGGGCCAGGGCCTGCTGGTAGACGAAGGGTCGAAAACCTACGCCTTGGACGATACCCTGTATGACAACCTTATAGCGGGTTTTCATAGACAGTCAGGCAAGTGAGACAATCCAACTTCAGAGGGGCCGGTATTGGAATAATTCGGTAAGAGCTAAACCCCTTAAATCCGAAGCACGAAATCCGAAATCCGAAACAAATTCAAATGATCAAATTTCGAAACTCGAAACGTCTTTGTTTTGGTCATTTGAATTTTGGACCTTTGAGATTGTTTCGGATTTCGTGCTTCGAATTTCGGGTTTAAAGGGTATGGCGACCCCCAATTCTAAATTTTAGTCTGGGATTGTCGCTCCGCGTTCCGCGCCAGGCGCTACGCGCTTTTATAGTGCGGCACCCGCTTCAAGATCCAGTTGAACCAGGACTCCAGACCCGTTCCCGTCTGGCAGGACACTTCAAAGATATCCAATTGAGGATTTATTTCCAGGGAGACCTGGCGGATTTTCTCCACGCTGGTATTGATGTAGGGAAGCAAGTCGATTTTGTTGACCAAGAGGACGCTGGACTTGCTGAACATGAGGGGATACTTGAGCGGCTTGTCGTCCCCTTCGGTGACGCTCAGGATCATCACCTTGTAATCTTCGCCCACGTCGAATTCCGCCGGGCAGACCAGGTTGCCCACGTTTTCCACTACCAGGAGATCCAGGCTGGAGAGGTCTATCTCCTTCAAGGCCTGTTGGATCATCCGGCTGTCCAGGTGACAGGCCCCGTCGGTGTTGATCTGGACTGCGGGAACTCCGTGCTGAGCGATTTTTTCCGCGTCATAGGTAGATTGAATATCCCCTTCGATGACCGCGATCCGTATTTTGTCCTTCAGGGCCTCGACCGTCCGTTCCAGAAGGGTGGTTTTCCCCGCCCCTGGGGAGCTCATCAGGTTCAGAACCAGTAACCCTTTTTCCTGAAACCGGGTCTTGTTTTCCTGAGCCAATTGCTCGTTGGCCTCCAGAATATTGCGCACTACCGGCACTTTCATTATTTACTCCATTTGGCTATTCCGCTTCAATTTCTTTGATAAACAACTCTTTCCCGGAAACAGGCTCGACCTCAATGGACTGGCACTCCGGGCAAACGAATCGATAGTCAACGATGGGGAATTCTTTCCCGCAGGCCCGGCACCGGCCGGTCAGGGGCACCTGCTCCAGTTCTACCTTAACCCCTTCCAAGGGGGTGTCCTTGGTGATCAGTTCGAAACAAAAGGTGAGACTGTCCGGAACTACGGCGGTAAATTCCCCCACCACCAGGCGAATCACCGAGACCTTGGATACCTGGTGGCGGACCATCTCCTGCTGAACAATATCGATGATACTTTGGGCGATGGACATTTCATGCATAGGTCGATTAAGGTAGACCACCCTTCCTGAAAGGTCAAGGATTATCTCCGCTTACAAGTCCAGGTCTTGGCTGATCGATTGCATGGCGCGGAGGGCGATTTCGGCAAATTCCGGCAGGGGGATTCCGATCACCTCGCACTCTCGGATAATATCCCGGTTGACCGAAGCCGCGAAGGCCTTTTCTTTCATCCGCTTCACAATGGACTTGGATTTGACCGAGGCCAATTTTTTGTCCGGATAGACCAGGGCGGTAGCCGTGATCAACCCGGTGATCGTCTCCCCGGCGGCCAGGGCGTGGTGAAAAACAGCGCATCTTTTTTCTCCGCAGGCCAACTCATTATGAAGCTTGACGGCCTGAACGATTTCCGGGTCCACTCCATTACTCTCCAGTATCCGGACCGCTTCCATCCCATGTACGGCTAGGTCGGCCTGGGTCAGCTCCACATCCAGATCGTGGAGCAATCCGGCCAGAGACCACTTTTCCCGGTCTTCCCCCAGGCGGTCCGCCAGGGCGCCGAGAACGGCTTCGGAAGCCAGGCAGTGTTTGATCATATTGGGATTCTTGAGGTGTTGATGAATTAGATCCAAGGCCTGGTCACGTGAAATACCTGGTGACATAGAATTTATTCCCCTCCTTGGTATTTTCATATCTTACTAGAATCATTCTTAATGTCAATTAATCTTGCCCCATTATTGTTAAAATTTGATATACTTAACCGTAATGAGCGACCTGCCTTCATACTCGGGTTTGATTTTTGAAGTGGTAACCCCCTTAGGATTTCGAGAAGGAGATAAAATATGGCCCAAGTGAACGTCTACTATGACCAAACAGCGAACACCTTGACGGTCTGGTTCGGTAATCCCCAGGATGAATATATTTCTGAAGAAACCGGGGAAGAAGTAATTCTAATGAAAGACAAGAACGGTCAGGTTATCGGGTTTGAAAAATTGAATCTCGCATTGACCCGATTGGAGCCTTTGCGGTTATCTTTTGAAACTTTGGCCGCTTAACGAGCATTTTGAATCTGGGGGGGCAAAATTGTTTAGCCGGGCTTTCTAAGAAGATCCACCAGGGTGCGATAGGTTCCCCCGGCCTTTCGGGCGATGGCCGGTCCGTAACCAAAGGCCAGGGGGTTGGGCTCCGTATCGATGAAGACGAAGGCAATGCCATTCCGGCGCAGCCAGGAGGCCGTCAAAAGGGCCTCATCCACCGGGTCCAAGCCGGAAAAACTTAGATTAGGTTTTCCGTCGGAGACCAGCACCAGGACCTGACCGAATCGGGGGTATTTAAATCGTTCCTGGGCCAGGGCCCGGAAGCCCAGGCGCAGACCCTCTGCCAGGGGCGTCTTTCCACCCATCGGCAGCATTCGGAGGGAGTAGTCGGACCCGTCCCAGATTTCCGGTGAAGGGCTGAATCACCTGAGACTGTTGATGGCGGAAGGCCACCAGGGCCACCCGGTCCCGCCGCAGATAGCTCTCCTTGAGGTAGGCGTTCAACAGGTCCTTGACCAGAGACATTCGTCCATGCACTCCCATGGATGAACTGGCATCCACCACAAAAACTATCGAATAACCGCCTTTTTTCTTTTTTATTTTCCGCCGTAAGTCGTCCCGGATAAAGCGAAGCGGTCTCTGAGCCCGGTCAAAACCCGAACGGCCGCAGGCGGATTTCACCGTTGAAAGAAAGGCCGTCTCCGTCAACGATGTCCCGGAAAAAGGGCCGCTTCCAACCACCCGGCCTTCGTTCCTCATGGAGGGGAAAGTCTTTCTTCGGCCTGGGGAGGCGAGCCGGATCAATTCCGCCAAAGGGATGGAGGGATCTGGTATCCGGGTGCTTTCAAGTGGGAGAGGGACTGAAAGAGGAGGGGGGTCTAATAGGCCAGGGGCTTTTTTTTTAATTCGCCGGAGGACGGGGCGGCCGGCGGCTCTTCCTGAGCGGCTTCCAGTTCCTCGAGGATCTTTTGGATTTGACCGGGTTCCAGTCGGGGCTGATTAAGGTCCTGGTTTTTCAAGCGGTGAGGCAGAGCCAGTTCAGCAGCTTTCAGCAGATCCGGAGGGGTGACCTCGGTCCCTCCCCGGAAGGCGCTGATGGCCTGGGCAGCCTTGATCATGGTTAAATCGCTGCGATGACCTTCCACCCCATAGCTTAGCGATAAGCGGGCCGCCATTTCCCAGATGCGCTGGGGAGTCCGGATTTGGTCTAAATCCCGGCGGGCTTGAATGATCTTTTGGGCGAGATCTTTTTCCTGGCCGGACCAGTCTTCGAGAAAACCAACCGGATCGGACTCGAAGGCTAGGCGGCGGTGGGCGACATCAATCCGTTCCTTTAAATCGGAGCTGCCCCGCACGTCCAGGCAGAGACCGAAGCGGTCCAACAACTGGGGGCGCAGGTCCCCTTCTTCCGGATTCATGGTGCCGATCAGGATGAAGCGGCTGGGATGGCTGAAGGAAATCCCCTCCCGCTCCACGTAATTGACTCCCAGGGCGGCCACATCCAGCAGCAAATCCACCAGGTGATCTTCGAGCAGGTTGACTTCATCCACATAAAGAATAGAGCGGTTGGCCCGGGCCAAGAGCCCTGGTTCAAAACGGCGTTCTCCCTTGGACAGGGCGGCTTCAAAGTCCAAGGCCCCGATCAAGCGGTCTTCCGAGGTCCCCAGGGGCAGGTTGACCAGCCCAAAGGGGGCGCTGACGCCGGGTAGGGTTTCCCCCTTCGCCAGCCGCTGACGGCAAAGCTCGCACATCTCTTCCGGGTCTCGAAGAGGGCAGCGAAAAGGACAATCGGCCACCAATTCCACGGGGGGGAGCAGGTTGATCAACCCGCGAACGGCCGTTGATTTGGCTGTGCCTCGCTGGCCCCGGATCAACAGACCTCCGATCCGGGGGTGGATCAGGGTCAGCAAGAGCCCTAATTTCATCTTCTCCTGACCGACGATCGCCGTAAAGGGATAGACCGGGACGGATTCGGGCTTTGATGGGGTCGGATCAAGGGCCAAAGACATGCCCTATATGTAACGGCTCCCGGATAAGCTGTCAATGATTAATCATGAAAAAGGAAAGGAGGTATGGAGGGTTGCTCCATACCTCCCGGGAGGAGGGGAAGGAGAGGAAGTCTATATTATAACCGGCTGCCGCCGGGGCCGAAGCCTTGTCCAGGCACCCTGCCGGGGCCTCTACCGGGACCGAATCCAGCGCCGCCGGGACCGAAGCCGGGACCGCCACAGTATCCGTTCCCCACTCGGCCGAAACGGCGCATTCCGCCGCCACCGAAACCCAGGCCCGGGCCGCTGCCGGCCACCTGAGCGGCCTGTTCAGGGGTTAGAACCTTCCGGGCTTCCAGCCGAGAATCGGTCATCTTGGCCTGGAGTGTATTCCGCAGGTCGTTAAGTTCCTTCTGCTTGGCCAGGACCTTGTCCTTGTCGGGATTCGGGTTGCTCCACAGAGTCTGAAGTTCCAACCGTTTGGTCTGCATCTGATTTCGCAGGGTAACCGTTTCCTTCCAGGTTTTCTCCCGCACGTCGTTCAGCTTGGTATTCTGGTCTGCGGTCAGGTTCAACTGATCAAACCCACCAGGGCAGTTGAAATTGTTCCCCCAGCCGAATCCGGGACCGGCGGCGATCGCTAAACCGGACATGGCCAAGAGAGCCCCACCTACCATCCATACTTTCAATCTACTTTTATCTAACATGATATTTTCCTCCTTTAATTTTTTTTGAGTCAGGTTTTGTCCAAAGTATAATTCAAGTCTCGTGCCAAGTTCCCTGATTATGTATAACTGTATAAAATTACATTATATTTACGATTAGTAAGGATATTGATTTTTTTTCGTGTTCGACGATTTTGTCGAAATTATTAGGCGTCTCAAAAGATTTAGGGGCCAGGTTTTCGAAAATAATCTATTTATCTTTAGATTTTGAATAGATATAAGAAGACACGAATGTCGAGGCGATTCGACAAATTATTCCAGATTTGCCTTGACATGGGAGGTACTAATTCCTTAAGGGTGAGAGGGTAGATTTTCTTTTCGTAAATAGATAGATAGTGAAGGCTGAAGAAATAAATGACTAAAATCGCGGCGATCATTCAAATCGTACTGGTTCTCTTGATCGTGGGAATCAGCACCTATTACTTTTTTAAAGGCAACTTTGAAGTGGGACTGGCTTTTTTACCCCTGCTCATGATTTATTATGTATTTATAACCGCCAGGAGGAAAAGGGGCACCCCGGAGGATAAAGAATGATAGCTATCTCGTTACAATCGGGCAGCAACGGAAATTGCATCTACGTGGAGGCCGAAGGGGTCAGACTGCTTTTTGACGCCGGCATCAGCGGCATCCAGGCGGAACAGAGGCTGGCCGCTCTGGGAAAGGACATTCGGAAAGTGGATGCCTTGATTATCTCCCACGATCATGCGGATCATCTTCGCTGCGCCGGCATCTATCAGCGGAAATACGGGATACCGCTCTACATCACCCCCCGGACCCTGGCTGCCGGGAAAACGCTTCGACTGGGCCGGTTGTCGGAGGTCCGTTCTTTTCAGGCCGGGGATGGGATTTCTTTTGGAAGCGTATCCGTTCAGACCATCCCCACCCCTCACGATGGGGCTGACGGCGTGGCTTTTGTGGTGGAAACCCGCCAAAGACGCTTGGGGATTCTTACCGATCTGGGGCACCTTTTTCAGGGACTGGAAACCGTTATCGCTTCCCTGGACGCGATTTTTCTGGAAAGCAACTTTGATCCGGAGATGTTAGAGCAGGGCCCGTATCCGGAATATCTAAAACAAAGGATTCGCGGATTGGGCGGGCATCTTTCCAACCAAGAGGCGGCCGGGGTGCTGAAAGGATCGGCTACCAACCGGATGCAGTGGGTTTGCCTGGCCCATCTTTCGGAGCATAACAATCATCCCGAACTGGCCCGTCGGACCCATCAAAGGGTTTTAGGCCAACGGTTCCCGATTCATGTCGCCGGACGGTACCGGGCTACCGGGGTTTTGAAGGTTCAATCCTAAAAAATCCCCTCTGGCCCTTTTTTTCCAAAGGGGGGAGTTCTCGTAAATGGCCATTCCCTGGTAAGGGTCGGTTGGAGGGGATTTTTTAGTCGTGGATAGCAAAACGGGGCGGACTGATGGACTCGCTGTGGCAAAGAAAACATTTGCCGGGGGCGGTTAGACGGTCGCGTTTCTTGAAGATAAAACCACAGCGTCGGCAGGAGGCCGGTAGGACGATTAATTTTCCTTTTACGGCCGCCGACCGGGCGATATGGGTCAGATGATCGTAGACTTCTTTTTCCCGAATCCCGACGATCTGGGAAATCTCCCTGGCGGATAAATCCTGGCCTTGAAGCAGTGAGATGATGGTTTGGCGGATGGTGGACATAACGACCACAAATTCGAAATTCGAAGCTCGAAATCCGAAACAAATACAAATACTCGAAATCCAAATGAAAGCCAAATGAAACGGCTTGTCAAGAGAATTGTTTGCTCATGATCGAACTGGAACATCTGACCAAAGAGTACGGAAAAATCAAGGCGATCGAGGGCCTTTCGTTTCGAATCGAAACGAATGAAATTTTCGGACTTCTGGGACCGAATGGGGCCGGGAAAAGCACCACCATCAAGATCCTGACCACCCTGGTCAAACCAACGGCCGGCCGCGCCCTCCTGGATGGGATTGACGTGGTCGGAGATCCCCTGGAAATTAAAAAACGCATCGCCGTGGTTCCCCAGGAAAACAATCTGGACCGGGAGATGTCCGCCTTTGACAACTTGCGTCTTTACGGACTCCTGCACCATATTCCAGGCCTGGAATCCAAGATCGAGGAGCAGCTCCGTTCGGTCGGTCTTTGGGAGCGGCGATACGATAATATCCTGACCTTTTCGGGGGGTATGCAGCGGCGCCTGCTGATCGCCCGGGCCGTCCTGGCCCGGCCGAAAGTCCTTTTTCTGGATGAGCCCACCATCGGGTTGGACCCCCAGGTGCGCCGGGAGATCTGGAACATGATCCGGCGGATCAAGGCCCAGGGAGGGACGATTTTACTGACGACCCATTACATCGAAGAGGCCGAGGCCCTGAGTGATCGGGTCGGCATCCTTTCCCAAGGGAAATTGATCGCCCTGGACACCCCGGACAACCTGAAAAAGATGGTCGGAGAATACGTGGTGGAATATGCGGACCGGGACGGCAGTCGGGTTTATCGGATGTGCGCCAGCCGGGAAGATGCCCAGTGCCAATTGCGGGAAGTCGAGACCGAGGTCACCATGCGCAAGTCCAACCTGGAGGACGTCTTTGTGAAGCTGACCGGGGGGCGAATCGAGCAATGAACTGGTATCCGGTTTTTCTTCGGGAAATGATCCAGTTCAAGAAGAAACTTTTTCGTCTGGGCTATATTTTTACTTCCATGATGGTGCCCCTGCTGTATCTGCTGGCCTTCGGGTTGGGTCTGGGACGCAGCGTGCAGGTCCCGGGCGGGACCTACCTGGGTTTCCTGCTGCCCGGGCTGGTGGCCATGAGTTCCATGAACAATTCCTATAATTGGGTGGCCAGCGGGCTCAACTTGAGCCGGGTTTATTTCAAAACCTTTCAGGTCCTGATCCAGGCCCCCATCGCCCCCACTTCCATCATGGCCGGCTATGTATTGGCCGGCATGGTCCGGGGGCTGTTTGCTTCGCTGATGATTATCCTGGTCGGGCTGGTGGCGGGTGCCGGGTTCCACCTTTCCTGGCTTTTTCTTTTTACTCTCCTGTTGAATTGTTTCCTCTTTGCCAATATGGGCGTACTCATCGGCATGTTGACCAAGACCCATGAGGACACCTCCACCTATGCCAATTTTTTCATCCTGCCCATGGTCTTTTTCAGCGGGACTTTTTTCCCCCTGGACCGGATGCCCAAGTTGCTGCAATACCTTATTCTCTGCCTGCCCCTAACGCACACCAATATCCTGATCCGGAAACCGGTTCTGGATGAACAGGGGATGACGGCCATTCTGGTGATGATCGGCTACGCCGTGCTCTTTTTTATCCTGGGTTCCCGAAAAATAAAAAATTACAGCGAGTAAAGGGCTGATGGTTTCGCAAAAAGTCCCAGCGAGACTTTTTGCGGGGTCATCGAGGGCTGTCGCGGTTTCACTACTAATCTCTCCGGATCGTCACCCAGGACGATACGGAGCTTCAGAGAGGCTGAAATGAAATTGGAAGAACGAGAATACCTGCCCCATTCCTCGGGCTGCTTTTTATGCGGTGATGAAAACGCCTGCGGGGTCCGGACCCGGTTTTTTGTAGAGGGGGACACGATCCGGACAAGGCTGAAGTTGCCGCGCCATATGAACGGCTACCTGAATACGGCGCATGGCGGAGTGCTGGCCGGTCTGCTGGATGAAACCATGGGCTGGGCGGCCACAGTGTTCGGGGGAAAGCATGTTTTTTATGTAACCGGGGAGTTGACCGTCAAATACCTCGCCCCTGTCCCGGTGGAAGAGGAGATCGAAATTGTCTGCCGCCTGGTCAAGGATGCGGGGCGGATCGCCTTCAGCGAGGGCGAACTCCTTTACCAGGGACAGGTCTGCCTGAAGGCCAAAGGCAAGTTCATTCCTCTGAGCGATGCGGAAACCGCCGGGGTTATTCCTTACTTGAAATTTGACCAGTGCCGGAAGTACCGGGATCTATTCGGCCGGTTGTAGCAAAGGCCGAATCCTTTTAGGTAAAGGCGGGGGAATTCGAACAGCTTCTCTCGTTGGCCGGGAAGTCAAAAAAGCGGATTAGCTCCCGTTGAGGACCATAGGAAGAAAGATCTTCTGCGTATATTCAATATATGGGTAACGCACTTCGTTGGAAAAACTGCTCTCGAATCCTTTCTGATTGTAAGCCGTTAAAGTAAAAAAATAGACGGTTCCATCGATCAGGTTTCTGATCGTATACTGAGTGGTCAGTCCCAGATCAATGGTATGGGTATAATTTCGGGAGGAGTTACCAAGGTACAGCTTATACCCGGCCAGGTCGGGGTCCGAATTCTGATCCCAGGCCAGGGTTATGTCGGCGGCCATGGCCTTTCCCAAGGGACACGTAAGTATAAGGAAAATTGAAACTAATAGAAAAGAAATCAAACCGATGGTCAGGTTAACCCGTTTCTGTTCCGAACAATGGGGAGATCTTACTATTTCCGGCTTCAGGAAAAACTCCAATCCCTATTGAAAACAATAGATATTTTTCCCCAGTATCAAGCAAATAAGATGCCGTTCGGGAATCGGCCCGCCATTAATTTAGTATTTCACGTTATTTCAATAAGATAAAATATTCTATCTTGCCAGGAACTATTAATCTCTCCAAATATTGTATGGTTTTTAGTGCGGTTTAGCGTCAATTTAAGTTTTAGGGCGGACTGGTCGATAAGAATATCGATCTTCAGGGAGGCAGATTACCCCCTGCAAGCCAACGAATCTCCAATAAATAACGGATTGAAAGAAAATGGACATGGTCTTGCAACTTAATGAACTAAAGGCTGTTGAACCCGGGTTAATTCTGGCCGAACCGGTTTTAAATCAGTTCGGACAGACCTTGTTGCCTCGGGGGGTTGAACTTCTACCGCGGCACCTGAAGGTATTGAAGACCTGGGGCTGCAAGACCGTGAAGGTCAAAGAGGAAAGGTTCCCGGAAAAAGAGACAAAAGTGAGCCCTGAATTATTAGATCGGGCGTTAACTCGGGTGAACTGGCGATTGAAATGGGAACCGACCACTAGCCTGGAAAAAGAAGTTTTCCAACTGGCCGTAAAAAGGGTCATTCAAAAGTTTCTCTAACCATGAGGGTCATAGAAAAAATTATTGAAAATATCCGGGATCTTCCGACCTTGCCGACCGTTTACCTGGCGCTCTCCGAAGTCCTGGCCGATCCCTGGTCCACGGCCCAGGCCGTTTCACAAATAGTATCGTCCGATCCGGCTTCCGCCTCCCGGGTTTTGCGGTTGGCCAATTCAGTGCTCTATGGTTTTCCCGGACAGGTCGAGACGATTTCCCGGGCGGTGGTGGTATTGGGTTTTGACGAGGTACGTAATCTGGTGCTGGCTACTTCCGTCCTGGATCTTTTTTCCAAACAGGATTCGGCGTTCGATTTTCGGCCGGGGGATTTTTGGGCCCATTCCATAGGCGTAGGAATTGCCACCCGGCTAATCGGGCAGGCCTGCCGCCTAGCGAATGTGGAAAATCTATTTGTGGCCGGTGTCCTTCATGATATTGGGAAATTGGTTTTTTTCGAATTCGCCGAGAAGGAATTTACCCGAGCCCTGGATCAAGCGAATAAATGCCAACAGCCACTCTGGGAATCGGAGATGGATATTCTGGGGATGGATCATAGTCAGGGCGGTTTGTTGCTGGTGGAAAACTGGAACTTACCCCCGGCCATCCAAAAAGCTATTTGCGGGCATCATGCCGGGTTGTTCGGAGAGCCTCCGGATCCTCTGGTCGCGGCGGTACATATAGCGGATACGCTGGCTCGGGCGCTGGAATTGGGATTTGGCGGGGATGATTTGATTCCCCGACCGAATGAGCAGGCCAGGGAGGTGTTAGGTCTCCCGCCAAATACGCTTACCGAAATAACTCCCCATATTCTGGAACAGTTTGAAGAAGCTAAAAAAATTATGGGGCTCCATTAGCCCAGGGGATTGAGGTTTGGATTATGGCTAAGATTGATGACAATGGGACCGAGGCCCACAATTCCTGGAATCGCTTTCTGGAAGCCTTGATGCGTTTTCCGAGTAACCGGATGGCGGATGAACCCCTGGCCAAAACCATTGCGGACGGGTTGGAAATTTTTCGCCTTTTCCCCGAGGCGCAAACCGTATCCATCTTTTGGCTGGACCAGGAGTCTTTTGAATTTCGTTTCGGGGCCTCACGACCTGAAACCAATAAGATCCGGATGGAGGATCGATTTGCCCGCCTGGTGGAGTCCGGGGCGATCGCCGGCGCGCTGGAATCGGTCCGGAACGGGGAACCCGGTTCTCATCAGACACTGGAGGAACCGCAGGGGATTTTTCTAATTTTTCCCTTAGTAATCCCGACCGGAATATTAGGCCTGGTTTTAGTGGAACTGGGCCGTCGGGCGACAGCCATCCCCTCGCAAGAAGCCCGCTTCGCGGAACTGGGGGTCCAACAACTTGCCAGTATGCTGCATAACAAAATCCTTTCTCAAAAATTGACCAATCAGAAAGGAGTGCTGGATCAAAAGGTCGCCTTGCGCACCTTGGACTTGGAAAAAAACCGTAGGGAGCTGACTTCTATCCTGGACTCCATTAACGCCGGGGTAGTGATTGTGGATACCAAAAACTACCGGATTTTGGAAGCCAATCAGACGGCCTTGGAGATTATCGGTCTTTCCAAAGAGGAAGTGGTCGGGTCTTTTTGCAATCAATATATGTGCGTAATGGAAAAGGGGCGGTGCCCGGTTATCGATTTTTCCCAATCCATTCATAATGCCGAGCAGGTGCTGGTTAAAGGAAACCGACAGACGGTTCCGATTCTCAAGAAAGTATCCCCCATTTATTGGGGGGGACGAAAATGCCTGATGGAGAGCTTTATTGACATCACGGAGCTGAAATTTCTGGAAGAGCAATTTCACCAGTCCCTGAAACTGGAAGCCATCGCCCGGATGGCCGGCGGAGTGGCGCACGATTTCAACAATCTGTTGATGGCCATTATGGGCTATAGTGATCTGATCCTGATGAACCCCCCGGTCGGAGAAACCGGGGTTGTTCGACAGGTCAGGGAGATAAAAAAAGCAGCCCAGAAGGCGGCGGATCTAACCCAGCAACTCCTGGCCTTGAACCGCAAACAGGTAGCCGAACCGAAGGTGTTGGACTTAAATGCCATCATTATTGATTTAGAGAAAATATTAGGGCGCTTGGTGAGGGAAGAAGTCGAACTGGTAACCGTGCTGGACCCGACCCTGACCAACATTGCCGGTGACCGGGGGCAAATGGAGCAGGTTATTGTCAATTTGGCGATCAATGCTCGGGACGCCATGTCCGCGGGAGGAAAGCTGATCATTGAAACGAGCAATGTGGCTGTAGGACAGACCAGCCCGCGCCGCTACCCGGTCATGCCGGTAGGTAATTATGCTCTGCTGGCCATCAGCGACAATGGGAAAGGTATGGACGCGGAGACCAAATCCCACGTTTTTGAGCCCTTTTTCACCACCAAGGAATGGGGGAAGGGAAGCGGGATGGGCCTTTCGACCGTTTATGGAATCGTCAGACAATCCGGAGGGTATATCTGGGTGTATAGTGAAGTCGGTAAAGGAACGACCTTTAAAATCTATCTTCCTCAAGCGGAAGGATCCGCTCCTTTTGATTCTGCCGGGGCAGGCTCCGGAAAGGTCCCGCCGGGGTCGGAAACCATCTTATTGGTGGAAGACGAGGAATTGTTGAGGACTCCTATCCGAGAAATCCTGGAGAGGCAGGGGTATTCGGTCTTAGAAGCCAGCCATGGAGAAGAGGCCTTGGGCGTAGCCAGGCAATATCCCGGCCCGATAAATCTCCTCCTGTCCGATATCGTTATGCCCGGCATGAATGGTCGGGACCTGGCCGGTCAGCTCTCCCGGATCCGACCGGACCTGAAAGTGTTATTTATGTCGGGGTATACCCACAACGCCATCGTCCATCACGGGGTCTTAGAGGAAGGGCTGGCCTTTTTAGAGAAACCCTTCACCCCGGAAGCCCTGGCGGTTAAAATCAGGCAGGTATTGCGAAGTCTCCCGCCATTCATGGGGGACTTGCCCAGTGGTTCTTCCACCCGAATTTCGAATTAAAGTCGCTGCGTCCTCGGGCATCTATTTAAAACCAGGCGCTTCGCGGTCTCCTGCGCCAATTAGTTCCAGGAAAAGGCGCTCCCTCGCCAAAGAATACAAGCAGAGTTCTTTTCTCCCACCCTTTTAAAAAAGACGCTTCGCCTTTTTGGGTGGGTACCCCTCTTTTCTGTTAAGGCCGTCGGGTCTCGGCAAAAGGGTTTTCCCGCAGAATATCAAACTTGGTTTGTTGACAGAGAGAGGAGCGCAATGCTATATAAATTATAGACCGGTTGAAAGGGAAACTCTTTGAGCTCATGGAGATAGCAAAAAGCCAGATCCGGATGTTAATCGCCGAGGACGATGAGATCCTGGGGGCCATGCTTCGGGATTTTTTGCAAAAGCCCGAAAGAGAGCTCCATCTCCAGAAAAACGGCCGGGAAGCCATTCGGGATTTCAAAAACCAGCCCTATGATGTGGTCATTGCGGATTTAATGCTGCCGGGGGCCGATGGATTGCAGGTCCTTAAGGAGGTAAAAGCTGTTTATCCGGAATGTGAGGTAATCATTATCACCGGCTATGCCTCTTTGGATACAGCCATTCAGGCTATTCGCGGGGGGGCCTATGATTACATCCGCAAGCCTTTTAAACTGGAAGAACTGGAAGTGGCGGTGAAAAATGCCAGCGAGAAGATATCACTTATCCGGGAAAACAGGCACCTTTTACAACGGCTAAAGGAGTCCATGGGGGAAATGGACGGCCTGCAAAAAGCCTGGGATGACTTTCTGACCCAGACGGGTCCCCGGGATTCCAAGCCGGCAGGTCCGTTTTCCGAAGCCGACTTAAACATTACCTTGAAACAGCTTCCCCCGGATTTTGATCTGAACCGGAAGGAATTCCAGGAAAAGGCCCTGGATGTATTAGATCGATTGACAAAACTTCGGAAACAGGACTTGATCGCTGAAGAGGAGTTTATATCCTTTAAACAAATTCTTTTGGAAAAAATCAGGTAAACGTCTGAAGAATTTCAAATTGAGCTGAGGAAACAGAAAGGGTTATCATCATGGCTACTTATGTGGAGAAGTGGGTTGAAGAACAGGCCCGGCTGACCAAGCCGGATAAGATTTATTGGTGCGACGGATCCGAGGAGGAAGCCCATCGGCTGGTCGAGATCGGGATCAAAGAGGAGCGAATCAACGGCCAACCGATCTTTCGCGAATTGAATCATAAGGAATGGCCCCATGCCTTCTGGCATCTCAGCCATCCCACTGACGTGGCCCGAACCGAAAAACTGACCTTCGTCTGCCAGAAGGACAAAGAGACGGCCGGTCCCAACAATAACTGGATGGAGCCCGGGGAGGCTAAAAAGATGCTGACCGGGTTGACCGACGGCTGCATGCGCGGTCGGACCATGTACGTGCTGCCCTATATGATGGGCCATCCGGATTCCCCCTATGCCAAGGCCTGTGTGCAGGTGACCGATGTGACCTATGTGGCCGTCAGTATGCGCATTATGACCCGCATGGACCGGGGAGTGTTGGATAAAATCGGAAACTCGGAAAATTTCGTCAAAGGGCTTCACTCGGTGGGGGATTTTGATCCGAGCCGGCGATTCATCATGCACTTTCCCAATGACAGCCTGGTTTGGAGCATCGGCTCTGGTTACGGGGGTAACGCCCTTTTGGGGAAAAAATGTTTTTCGCTGCGGCTGGCTTCCTGGCTGGGACTGCAGGAGGGCTGGCTGGCCGAACATATGATCATTATCGGTATCGAAGCGCCGGATGGAAAAATCGATTATCTGCTGGCCGCCCTGCCTTCGGCCTGCGGAAAAACCAACCTGGCCATGCTCCAATCGGTCCTGCCCGGATACAAGATCTGGACTCTGGGGGACGACATTGCCTGGTTAAATATCGGCCCGGACGGCCGGCTTTACGCCATCAATCCGGAAGCCGGGTTTTTCGGGGTGGCGCCGGGCACCTCCATGAAAACCAACCCCAACATGATCCGGACCCTCAAGGCCGGCAATTTTTATCCGGTCCTGTTTACCAATACCGGGCTGAATACCGACACCAACGAACCCTGGTGGGAGGGCCTGACCGACGCCGTCCCGCCCCATATCCTGGACTGGAAGGGAAAAACCTGGACCCCGGCTTCAGAAGGAAGGGTCGACCACCCCAATTCCCGGTTCACCGTCTCCATCAAGGATTGTCCGACGGTCTCCCCGGAAATCGACAATCCCAAAGGAGTGCCTATAACCGCCATCCTGTTCGGGGGTAAACGGAGCCAGTTGCTGCCCCTGGTGTATGAAAGCTTCAATTGGGAGCATGGGGTTTTTTGCGGCGCCCGGATGGGGTCGGAGACCACGGCCGCGGCCGTCGGCCAGGAGGGGGTCCTGCGGCGAGACCCCATGGCCATGCTGCCTTTCTGCGGATATAACATGGCCGACTATTTTCAGCATTGGCTGGCCATGGGCCCCCGGATGACTCATCCTCCCAAGATTTTTTCCATCAACTGGTTCCGTCGGGATGAAGAGGGGAAATTCCTCTGGCCCGGATTCGGAGAGAATATCCGGGTGTTGAAGTGGGCCATTGACCGCTCTACGAACCCGGATCAGGTCGGCGCCCGGGAGACGCCCATCGGCCTGGTTCCGGACCTGAAGAATTTCAATACCGAGGGTTTGGACGTCTCCCGGGACCGGTTGGCCGCCCTCTTCGAGGTAAAACCCGCTGAATGGGACCAGGAATTGGCCGATGTCCGGAAGTTCCTGGGACAGTTTGGCGACCGGGTACCTGAGGGAATAAAATCCGAACTGGCAAGGATGGAAAAAAGCCTGAAAAGATAATCGAATGATGTAAGTCTTAAATAGAGGAGTTAGAATCCGGATAAAGTTTAGACGCTTCGCCCTTTTGGGTGGGTACCTCCCCCAATCTGGTCCGGCCGTGGGGTCTCGGCGAAAGGGTTTTCCAAAGGTACTCCGGACTTCGAATCCGGGCCTAACTTACTAATTTTATTTAAAGCAGGCCCATACTCCGAATATTTTGATGTCTCCTCGGCTGGCCCTGCCTCCTGAAGATTTAAAAATAAGAGGGCCGGGTTAGAACCTAAAAAGCAATATGGAAAACCCTTTCGCCGAGACCCCACGGCCACGGAGGCCCGATTTCAGGTTAATCTCCCCTATCTTGTGGCCACCCACCCAAGAGGGCGAACAACCAAAGTTTAATCGGATACTGACTCCTGATTCCCCCATATACCCATGCCCCCACTGCTGATAACCAGCGACGCCTATCAACGCTTTGATTACGGACCGACCCATCCCCTGCAGGTCAAACGTCTTAAATTGACTGTTGAACTGATCGAGGCCTATGGGCTTTTGCGGGGGAAAAAGACCCGGACCCTGGAAGCCCGTCAGGCCTCCGAGGAAGAGGTCTTGACCTTTCATTCCTGGGATTACCTGCAAGTCCTGAAGGAAGCCAACTCCGGCCGGTTTCAAGCGGAATGGGGCGGTTATGGCCTGGGGCCCGGGGACAATCCGGTTTTCCCGGGAGTCCTCGATTGGGGGCTGTTCTGCGCCGGCGGAGCCCTGCAGGCCGCGGAATGGGTAGCCTCCGGACAGGGACCGGTCGCTTTCCATATAGCCGGCGGCATGCACCACGCCCATAAGAGTTCCGCCTCCGGCTTTTGTTATCTCAACGATCCGGTCCTGGCTATTATTCATTTGCTTTCCCGAGGCCTGCGGGTGGCTTATATCGATATTGACGCCCACCATGGTGACGGGGTGCAGGAAGCCTTTTACGGGACCAACCGGGTCCTGACCCTGTCTTTTCACCAAAACGGGCGGACCCTTTTTCCCAGCACCGGATTTGTGAGTGAAATGGGGACCGGGGTTGGGACCGGGTATTCGGTCAATGTGCCCTTTTTCCCCTGGACCGACGATCAGATCTTTATCTGGGCCTTTGACCAGATCGTTCCGTCGGTATTGCAGGCTTTTCAACCCGAGGTGATCGTCACCCAGTTGGGTGTGGACACTTTCTACAACGATCCCCTGGCCAACCTCAGTCTGACCTCCAAGGGGTTTTGTCACGCGGTACGGTTTTTCAAGGGGCTGGATAAGCCTTGGGTGGCCTTGGGCGGAGGCGGCTATCACCCGGTAAACGTGGCCCGGGCCTGGACCCTGGCCTGGTCGATCATGCGGGGTCGGGAACTGGGCCAGGAAAGTCTTCCCGCCCCATTCCAGGAGACCCTTCGCGGCCTGGGCTACGACGAAAAGTGGCTGCGCGACGAGGAGCATCGTGAGGAAGAAGCCAAGTGGCAACGGGCCAATTACGAGGCTAAGGCCACAGTCCGGGCGGTCCAGGAAAGCATCTTTCCTTTTTTTGGTCTGTACACCGATTGCCGCTGGTTTTAGATTTTTACATCCATTGTTCTGAGAATTTGTCTCTAACAATGGATGTAAAAATCTAAATAAAAAAATGCTATCTTTAAATCAGTTCCAGTGGTTTTTATTACAGCCTAAAATTTTCCATTTTTGGCTAGATTTTTTTGATTTAGCAATAACTAACCACTTCTTCGGCGATAGCCGCCCGGGGAATATTCATGGCAGGCAGCAAGAAAAAGAAAGAACCGTTAGAAACCCTTCAGGAAAAAGCCCTGGCCCTTTTCGAGTGCCAGGTCTGCGGAACCTGTTGCCGGGGTGAGGGGGGAATTTATTTCAACAAAGAAGAAGAAAAACGCATCGCCGAATTCTTGGACCTTCCGGTCGAGGATTTTTTAGCCCGTTTTTGCCTGGAGAAGAATGGCCAGAGGTACATTCACGTTCGAGAAACCGACGGTTTTTGCCATTTTGCCGTGGAAGGCCGGTGCACCATCCATCCGGTCAAGCCCACCCCTTGCCGCCAGTGGCCTTTTTTTAAGCCCATGCTCACCGACCAACCCAATTGGGAGGTGGCCCGGAATTCCTGTTCGGCCCTGGCGCCCTTTAAAAATCTGGAGGATTATCTAAACGGGATCCGGTCGGAATAAATCCACTTTCTCCTGAAAAAGAAATAACCGGAAATTGAACGATTAAGGTAAAAAGGAACATTCAGAATACATGGAAACCGTGATTATCGAAGGGGTTACCCTGCACTTGTGCCGTCCGGATGTTTTTCCCCTGGACTGGGTGGGACAGCCGGATTTGATTGACCAGGTGCTGGCCGCCTGGCTGGTGGTGGAGGAACAGGACCTCCCCCTGCACCCCCGCATTGTGGGCAAGCCCGGTGTGGGCAAAACCACCCTGGCCTACGCCGCCGCCCGTCGCTTAGGCCGGGAGGTCTATTTTTTCCAGGCCACTATGGATACCCGACCGGAAGACCTGGTCGTCACCCCGGTCATTGCCGACCAGGGGAAGATCCGCTACATGGCCAGTCCTGTGGTGACGGCCATGCTGCGGGGTGGAGTATTGATCCTGGATGAGGGCAACCGGATGAGCGAAAAATCCTGGGCCTCCTTGGCGCCTTTGCTGGACAACCGCCGCACGGTGGAATCGATCGTAGCCGGCCTAAAAGTGCCGGCCCATCCGAATTTTCGTTTTTGCGCCACCATGAACGATGATGCCAGCACCTATGAACTGCCGGAATATATTCATTCCCGCCTCCAGCCTCAGATCTTCATCGACTTTCCCGAGCCGGACGAGGAACGGCTGATCCTCCAGCGTAACCTGCCCTTCGCCCCCGAGGATATCTTGGATTATGTAGTCCGATTTCTGCAGTTAGCCCACCGGGCTCATGAACGCTTCACGGTGCGGGACGGGATCAATATCGCCCGCTACGCCCTGAAGATCCTGGAAACCGATGGTCTGTTGAGGAGGGTCCCCGGCGAAGAACGCCCTGGTTATGCCCTGCGGATGGCCGTGGAGATGATCCTGGGGGAAAAGGCCCTCATGTATTTCCAACTTTAGCCTTTAAATTCGAAATTCGAAGCACGAAATCCGAAACAAATTCAAATGACCAAATTTCAAAATTCGAAACGTTTTGGTTTTGATCATTGGGATTTTGGACCTTCGTGCTTGTTTCGGATTTCGTGCTTCGAATTTCGAATTTGAGCTCAGAAAAGGGATGACCCCATCTAACGAAAACCACCTTTTCACCTTTAAGAACATCCACCTGGTTCCCATCCTGCACAACCGGCTGGAATTTGCCCTGGAGGTTCACCGGCGTTTTACCGATCTCCGGCCTTCGGCCGTGGCAGTGGAATTGCCCCCTACCCTGCAGGAAAAAATAGTAGCCGGCGTCCGTCGTCTGCCCTACCTCTCGGTCCTGGTTTACCCGGAAAAGTCCGGAAGAACGGTATATCTGCCTATAGAACCCGTGGATGGGATTATCGAGGCGGTTCGCTTGGCACAAGAGCAGGCCCTCCCGGTTTTTTTTGTAGATCGGGATATCGAGGGCTATCCCCTATTTCGGGACCCCATGCCGGACTCCTATGCGCTGACCCAAATCGGTTACGAAGCCTATTGCCGGGTTTACTGGGAGGAACGGGGGAGTGAGACCCCGACTCCCGATGACCTTCTGCGGGAACGGACCATGGCCTCTCAGGTCCTGGCCTTAGGCCGCCAATACCAACGGGTTCTTCTTGTCTGCGGGCTGGGGCATTTCTCGGGAATCCGCAGGCAACTCGATTTGGAACCCGCCAAACCCCTGGGGCGGGAGACGCGCTCCGGGGTCGTGTTGGGGAACCTGAAGGAGGATTCCAGCCGGGAGATCCTTTCAGAGCTGCCCTTTTTACAAGGAAAATACGAAGAAAAACGAACCAAGGCCCGGGAGACCGGCAATCCCGAAGATTTCTGGAATCTGGATCGCCTGCGCCTCCGCGACGAACTGCTGGGGGAGGCGCAAAGGCAGCATTACAAGAACAGCCGGGAAAAGATTAGGGAGCCGGCCTTGATCGTCTTAAAAAAATTCGCCCGCAACTATGCCTTTATCCAGGGGACCTTGACCCCGGATTTTTACCAGCTTCTGGTGGCGGCCCGCGGGGCGGTCAACGATGACTTTTCCTACGAAGTCTGGGAGAGGGGGTCCTCTTACCCTTACCAGGAAAGCCCGTCCCGATTGCCGGAAATTGAGGTGACCGCCCAGGATCTTCGGATCAATCAGAAAAAGATCCAATTCTATCGGCGCTTCCGGACTTTTCGCCGTCGCCTGGTGCCGGTGCCCGCGAAAAAAAGGGCATCCCCGGCCGAACAGGAGGAGTTCAAAAAACGCTGGCGGGGAGAGGCCATCTGCTCCTATCCCCCCGAAGACATCCGGGTGGAAGGTCTGGGGGATTACGTTAAGAAGAAGGCCCGAGGGGTTTTGTCTCAGGAACAGGTCCGGCTGCTTCCGTTTACCACCTCCCTTTTGGACGGGTTGGACGTGAAGGAGACGCTGCGCCATCTGGTGGAAAATAAAATCTATGTCCGGGAGGAAAGTTCCGTCCGGGGCCAGGTAGGGTCCGTGGTGTTTATTTTCGAGGAGGATGAATCGTCGAAGAACCAGGCGGAGCGGTTTCCCTGGAAGATAACCTGGCTGGGGGAGCACGATCAGGAGTCGGATATGGCTTTTTACGCCACTCCGGCCGGTGAAAACGTGGTCGGACCCGGGATCTCCCGCTGTGAGTACGGGGGCTTTGTCTTAAGCTATCCCCCCTTGCGGATGTTCGAAGTTTGGAAAGATCGGTTTTTCAACGCGGCCCGCTCAAAGCCGGAAAGGCTGCTGTTGGCCGGGATCGATTACAGCGAGGAACGCCTGGTGGCCTATATTGCCGCCCAACCACCCCGATCCTTCTGCCGAACCTTTGCCGAGCGTCAAGGGAAAAAGATTGTTTTTCTGCCGATCGGCCAGTTTTCACCGGCGTTGCTTAAATCGATCCGTTTTTTTCATGTGTTGGAGAGCCACGAACTGCGAAAAGACGCCCACCGATTTATTCGTTGATTTTCGATAAGAATTTTCCTTTACGTTATTCGTACCCCCACTATATTTTTAATATTAAAGGCGGCCAGATCCTAAGTATGGTGACGGGTTCGGGATCTGGTTCACCGCTTAGCGAAGAGGTTGCATTGAATGTTGGCGCAGGGCTACCCGCAACGGTATCGGTAACGATCTGGAGCCAGGCCGGATGACTGGCCAAGAGCCACTGGTCAAGGGCTCAAAAACCTGGAACTGACCCTAATCGTTCTGCTCCAACACTTCCTGAATCTGCTGCTGCATCTCCGCGGCCAGAGCCAGGGGATCGGCGGCTTGTTTCAGGGGGCGACCGATGACCACGTAGTCGGCGCCGTTCAAAAAGGCGTCCCGGACAGTGACAATCCGTTTTTGGTCATCGACTCGGTTTTCTACAGGCCGGACCCCCGGCACCACCACCAGGAAATTTCCCCCTAGTTCCTTTCGCAACCTCGGCGCTTCCAGGCCTGAGGAGACCACCCCGTCGCAGCCGACCTGCAGGGCCCGTCGGGCCCGGGATAGGACCAGATCTTCAGGGGAGCATTGAAAACCAAGGTCGTTCAGGTCCCCCTGGTCCAGGCTGGTCAAAACAGTAACCGCCAGGATTTTCACCCCCTGTTTGGCTTCGGCCGCGGCCCGGAGGATGGCGTCATTGCCATGGACGGTGGTAAAGGATACCCCCCGGCCGGCCAGTTGCTTGACAGCGGAGGCTACAGTCTGGGGCACGTCGAAGAATTTGAGATCCAGCATCACCTCCGAACCGCGTCGCAAAATCCAGTCGACGATGTCGAACCCGCCGGCCAGAAAAAGCTGGAGCCCGACTTTAAAAAACTTCACCCAGTCTTCCAGTTTTTCCACCCAGGCCCGGGCCTCCTCCGGGGTTTCAACATCCAGGGCAAAGATTATTCGTTTTGTTAAAGGGATCGGTTTCATGAAATTTCCCTGAAATTGAAAATGCGTAGTCAAATAATGATTTAATTGTTATTGTAGTAGATAGAAAAAAGCTATTATTTTTATTTCAAAGAGAAAGGAGCGGATGATATGGGTCTATTTGATAACGGTCTGAAAGGCAATATCGTCACAGGCTTGGCCATTGGTATCGGTTCTTCCATTCTGGCACCTGTGGTCATACCTGTTTTGGCCAGTGTTGTCAAGCCTATGGCCAAAGCTGCCATCAAGGGCGGTTTTCTGCTTTACCAGAAAGGTCGGGAAGTGGCGGCCGAAGCCCAGGAGGTGGTGGAGGACCTGGTAGCCGAGACCAGGGCCGAATTGGAAGAAGCCGGGTCCGGAGCCATGGCGGCAACAGGGCTGGACGGTACCATTGAAGCAAAAGATTAAAGGTAAAAATTTAGTCCGGCCTTTGACGGAGGGAACTGTCATGTTCAACAATTTGCCTTCTGATGCCTATATCAGCCACACCACCTCCGGGCGGTTTCGGATCAGAGTCCCATCGAGAAAAGGGGACGTTGCTTTTTTCCAGTCCCTGAAGGACCGGGCGGGGAAGTATCCCAATATCCATGAGGTGGCGGCCAATCCCGTCACCGGCAGCATCCTGATCAAGCATTCCCTGGACCCGGCAATGATGAAAGATCTGGCCCGAACCTATTTCCACGGACAGGCCAAACAAATTGGTTCGCCTTCTTCCAATATTTACCTACAGGTAACTGAAACATATAACCAGGTAGAAAATAAGATCAAAAAATTTACCGGCGGGGAAATGGATGTGGGGACCCTGTCTTTCGGGGCCCTGCTGATCATGGGCATTTACCAAATCAGCCGCGGCAACTTCATGGCCCCGGCCTGGTACACGGCCTTCTGGTACGCCTTAAACATTTTTTTGAAATCGAAACCTAAGGAGAATGGAACCCCGGCGGAGAAATCAAATGACAACGGGATGGTGGTTTAATGTGAAGTCATAAAGTTTAGTCGAGTACAATTTATTATCTAAAACAAAAAACAACACTATTTTCTTAGGGAGAAAAGTAATGACTGAAAAACAGGAGAAGACAGGCGCCAAAGTGGATGAAACCATCGGGAAGGCCGGCACTTCCGTCAAGGAAGGCGTGGTCAGCAGCCTGAAGGGCATCAATGAAATCGAATCCGAGATCGTCAGCCTGGTACGCAACACGGTCTCCACGACTCTACGAGCCGGCGGCGCGGTGGTCACCGAAAGCCTGAGCGTCGCCAAGGATGTGGTCAAGGGGACCATCCAGGCTTCGGAGGAAGTCGGCACGGGCCTGATCCTCAGCACCAAGAGCGTGGCCAAGGGCGTGATCATGGGCATCAGCGACGTGGGCGGTGACTTGGTTTCGGTAGCCAGCCAGACGGTCAAGGGGGCCGTGAAAGGCGCCGCGGAGATCGGAGCCGACGTAGGCCTGGTAGCCCGGCGGGCCGTGGACGGCGTGATCGAGGCCACCAAGGAAGTGGGGGGCAACGTCGAGGAAGTGGCCAAGGTGGCCGTGGGCGGCGCTATCGAGGCCGCCGGCACCATTGGGAATACCGCGGTCCGGTCTGTGAAGGACATGCTGGTCGGCGTGGTGGAAGGGGTCAAGGAAGTGGCCTCTTCCCTCCTGCCCAAGGGGAGCGGGGCGGCCTCCGCCTCCAGGGAGACCGAGGCCTCTTCCGCTACGGAGGTCAGTCCGCACGGGCGGGCCAAAAAAAACTAAATAGCCGCACGTGGTCGAAGTCATCCATACGGAGGTCCGGGGCCGGGTCCGGTATCGGGTCCAGGGCCTCTACCGCTCGGAAGGACTCAAGCAGTATCTGGCGGATCAATTGAACCAGGAGGGGGAAGTCTATTCTTTTTCCGCCAATATTCTGACCGGCCATGTACTCATCCGATTCAACGGTCATCGGACCCCGGAGGAGCTGGGGGCGCTGCTTCAAACACTGGTCCTTAATTTTCAGCAAAACAACGGGATAAAGGAAGGCCGGGAAAGAAAGGCCGGCCTTTATCCCCTTTTTTTTCCGGAAAGACAGTCTGGAAACCGCCGGACGGAACCGGCCGAGGCGAAATCCCGCCATCCCCTGGCCCCTGTTATCGGTCAAAAAACCGCCTCCAGCCGTCGGAAGATCCGGAATCTGGTCGTCCATTCCGAAGAGCAGACGGCCCAACCCTGGCATCTCCTGGCGGCCCATGATCTGCTGGAACAGCTCGGCTCCCATTCCGCTCTGGGGTTGCCCCAGTCGGAGTCCCTTTCCCGCCTGAAAAAATTCGGCCCCAATGTCCTTCCCGAGTCGGTACCTCGCTCGGGCTTCAGCATCTTCATTGACCAGTTCAAATCCCTTCCGGTGGCCCTGCTCGGGGTGGCGGCCGGGATATCCGTGGCCACCGCCGGGATCGCCGATGCCGTGGTCATTGCCTCGGTGGTGTTGATCAATGCCGTCATCGGCTATGTCACCGAAAGCCAGTCCGAGAAGACCATTCACTCCCTGAAGACCCTGGTCCGGCCCCATGCCCTTGTGGTCCGGGACGGGACGGCCGAAGAAATCAGGGCCGAAGAGGTGGTTCCGGGGGATATCCTGGTGCTGCGTCCGGGTACCTATGTAACCGCCGATGCCCGGCTGATCGAAGCCCATAACCTGACCATCGATGAATCCGCATTGACCGGGGAGAGCCTGCCGGTCTCCAAAACCACGGAGACCCTGGTGGTCTTTGGGCAGGCGTCCGACGGGGCCTCGCTGCAGATGGAGGTGGCGCTGGCGGATCGGACCAACATGACCTATATGGGCACCCTGGTGACCGGAGGGCAGGGATTGGCCCTGGTGGTGGGCACGGGCCGGTTTACCGAAATCGGCCGGATCCAGACCCTGATGGGAGAATCCCAGACCCCGGAAACCCCCATGGAACGGCAGCTCGATACCATGGGCAGCCAACTGGTCTTGATTTCCGGGGCGGTCTGCGGGCTGGTATTTGTCATCGGCCTGCTGCGGGGCTACGGATTTCTCCAGATGCTGAAGAGCTCCATTTCCCTGGCCGTGGCGGCCGTCCCGGAAGGATTGCCCACCGTGGCCACCACCACGCTGGGCCTGGGCCTGCGGCGCATGCGCAAATACAATGTCCTCATCCGTCACCTGGAAGCCGTGGAAACCCTGGGGTCGGTCCAGACCATCTGCATGGACAAGACCGGGACCCTGACGCTGAACCGGATGTCCGTGGTCATGCTCAATGTGGGGATGCGACGCATCCACCTGGAAAAAGATCAGTTCAAGCAGGGGGAAGAAGTCGTCAATCCGTACCTCTGGCCGGAGTTGCTTCAGCTCATCCATATTTCGGTCCTCTGCAATGAAAGCGAAGTCAGCTCCCTCATCCCCGACGCCGACGTGTACCAGCAAAAAACTCGTGAAGTCCAGGGCAAGGGGCTCGCGGTCTTCCAGGACGGTAATGTGCTGGTCAGCGGATCTTCAACGGAGAACGCCTTCATTCAATTGGCCTTGACCGCCGGCGTCAATATTCAGAGTCTCCGGGAACAGTTCCCGGTTGAAAAAACGGCCCTGCGTACGGAAACCCGAAACTACATGATCACCCTGCACCGGACCGCCGAGGAAGGGCAACGGGTGGCGGCGGTTAAGGGGAACCCCCAGGAGGTCGTGGCCCTCTGCGATTTCTGGATGCGTGACGGGGAACGAATGCCCCTCACGGAAGAGGACCGCCTGGAACTGGAAATGGAGAATGAGCGCCTGGCCGGCAAGGGCCTGCGGGTCTTGGCGGTGGGTTACGCGCTACTGTCGGACGGAGCGAATTTTCTGGAGGACCCCGATGCGGTCGGGAGCCTCACCTGGCTCGGCCTGGTGGGCATGGGCGATCCGGTCCGGGAAGGGGTGAAGGAGTTGATCGGCCAGTTCCACACGGCGGGTATTGATACGGTCATGATCACCGGCGACCAGTCGGCCACCGCCTACGCCATAGGCCGATCTTTGAAGCTGAACCGCGAGGAGGACCTGGAGATCCTGGATTCCAGCAACCTGGACAGTCTGCAGCCGGACTTGCTGGAGGCCCTGGCCGAGAAGGTCCAGGTCTTTGCCCGGGTCAGTCCGGCCCACAAGCTGCAGATCGTCCAGGCCCTGCAACGGGCCGGTCGGGTGGTGGCCATGACCGGGGACGGGATCAATGACGGACCGGCCCTGAAAGTGGCCGACATCGGGGTAGCCATGGGAAGGTCCGGGACCGACGTGGCTCGGGAGGTGGCCGATGTGGTGCTGGAAGACGACCGCCTGGAAACCATGATCATCGCCGTCAAGCAGGGCCGGACCATCTACAACAATATCCGCAAGGCCATTCATTTCCTGTTGGCTACCAACATGAGCGAAATCATCGTGGTCTTCAGCTCTCTGGCGGTCGGCCTGGGCGAGCCGCTGAATGCCATGCAGCTCCTCTGGATCAACCTGATCTCGGACATCTTCCCCGGTCTGGCCTTGGCCATGGAACTGCCGGAGCCGGACGTGCTCACCAAACCGCCCCGGGACCCGAAAGAGCCGATCATCCGCCGGCAGGATTTTAAAAAAATCATGATCGAATCCGGGGTGCTGTCCGCCGGGGCCCTGTCGGCCTACGGGTACGGCTTGGTCCGCTACGGCCGAGGTCCCCAGGCCAATACCCTGGCGTTCATGAGCCTGAGCATCGGCCAGTTGCTCCATGCCTTCAGTTGCCGGTCCGACCATATCAGTATCTTTTCCAAGGAAAAGCTGCCGCCCAACCGCTTGTTGACCCAGGCCCTGGCCGCTTCCGTGCTGTTGCAGGTCTCGACCCTGTTCGTGCCCGGGTTGCGGTCTCTTATGCAGCTTTCGCCGGTCGGGCTCGTCGATGGGCTGGTCATCGGCGGGACGGCCGTGGCCCCCCTGCTGATCAACGAAACCATCAAAATGAGTAAGGAGACCCCATGAAAGAGGATTTTGTCTTTATGTCCGAGTCGGTCACCGAAGGGCATCCCGACAAACTCTGCGACCAGATCAGCGATGCCATTGTGGACCATTTTCTGCAGCAGGATCCTTTTTCCCGGGTGATCGCCGAATGCGCCGTGGCCACGGCCATCCTGTTTATCGCCGCCCGGTTCGAGTCCAGCGCCACGGTGGATTTCCCCGGGGTGGCCCGGAAGGTCTTGAACCTGATCGGTTATGAGCACCAGGCCTTCAACGCCAAGACCTGCAGCATCATCACCAGCCTGAAGGAGCTGCCGCCCAAAGACCAGACCTTCTTTAATGAGGCCACTATTTCGGAAGAGGAGATGGACCGCATCCTGATCAAGAACCAGGTGAACATTTTTGGTTTCGCCTGTAATCAGACCGCGGCCCTGATCCCTCTGCCCCTCTGGCTGGCCCATAAACTGGCCAGGAAACTGACATCGGCCCGTCTGCAGAAAGTGCTGCCTTACCTGTCTCCGGACGGCAAGACCCAGGTGGGTGTGGAATATCGCGGCGGGCACCCCTCCCGCATTCACAGTGTGACCGTGATCGCCAGCCAAAAAATGTCCCCCCAGGCCGGAGGGCCCGATTTAAGGAAGCTGACCGACGATATCCGGGAAGCGGTGGTGGACCAGATTTTTCATGACGAAGAGATCCAGCCGGACGACCGAACCCGCATTTTCATCAATCCCGACGGGCCTTTCCTGATCGGCGGACCGGCCGTCCATTCCGGGCTTGACCGGCCGGAAGACGGCCATCGACACCTACGGAGAATATGCCCGGCATAGCGGCGCGGCTCTGAGCGGCAAGGACCCCTTGCGGATCGACCGTATCGGGGCCTACGCGGCCCGCTACGCGGCCAAAAACGTGGTGGCCGCCGGACTGGCCCGGGAGTGTGAAGTGCAGCTCACCTACACCATCGGTCTGCCCCGGCCGGCCAGCATCGAGGTGGAAACCTTCGGCACCGGCACCATTCCGGACAAAGAAATTTCCGGCCTGATCAAGAACCATTTTGATTTCCGTCTGGCCGGGATCATCAAACAATTCAACCTCCGCTACCAGCCGTCCGTGGTCAAAGGTGGCTTTTACCGCAAGCTGGCGGCCTACGGCCATGTGGGCCGCATGGACATCGGGCTACCCTGGGAACTGACCGACAAGGCCCAGATGCTGCGAGGCTGAACAACTCGTCCCCTTTCTAAAAAATATTCGATTAAAAAACTGAGCCTAGACCAATCGCGACAAACCCAAGGCAATGAAAATCCAGCCGGCCAGGTAAGGGAGGCTATTCTTGAGACGGCTGGATAGGAGGTGCTGAGCTCCATAGTCCCCGAGTTTGACGAAGGACATCTGGATGCCACCCATGAGGAGCGGCGTGTACAGGGGCAGGCTGCTGGCCAGATGAGCGGCGAACGTAACCACCATGTTGTCTACACCCAGCGCGAGACTTAAAAGGACCGCTTCACCCAGGCTGATGGATTGCGAGTCGTCGAGGTCAGCGGTTTCCGGTTTGGCCATGATGCTGATCACCAGGCCGCCAATTGAGAAAATGAGTCGGCGCGCCCTGTCGGTGCGGTTGGTTTCCCTGGGCGCAGCCCCGTGGGTGAGATACACCTTCAGCAGATTAAACAGACCGATAGCTACCAGCAGGGAGGCGCCGGCCGCCAGGGTGAACCGGCTGTCAATAAACTTCCCTAATAGATGCGCACCAACCATGGACAGGGTGGTTCCCAAAGCAGTAATCAGCCCCACGACAGCCAAAGAGCGCAAGGGCATTTGGATACTCTTGAGCCCATAGGCCACGCCGGCAAAGAGGGAATCGAGGCCCGCGGCAATACTGAGCAGGAGAACGTATGACAGATGCATGGCTGGTTTATCTTCGAGTTTCTGTTTAAGGCCTGCTTGGGAGGGGTAAGGAAGGATTTTTATCCTATTGATAAATCATAAGCCCTTAAAAGGAAAATGCCATCTATTTAATTCATTACCTGCCTACGAACATCTTTTATTGTATTATAGCCTTCTCATCCAGCCAGGACAAGGCGGCCATTTGGACCGGATCCCAGGGGCTTGAGAGGGGCGGCGTATAACTGAGATCCATCTCCGGCAGATCCTGGACGTTTAGGCCGGCATAGAGCCCTGCGGCCAGGATATCGATCCGTTTTGAAATCTCGGCCCCATAAGGCCCCAAAATTTGGGCCCCCAGTAATCGTCCGCTTTCCTGGTCCCCGGTCAGATGGACGATCAATTTTTTGGCACCGGGATAATAGGCCTTGTGGTCCCAGAGCTCTTTTTTTATTGAAAGCGGTTGGAACCCGGCCTCCAGGGCCTCCTGGTGCAAGAGACCGGTCCGGGCGGCCACCAGATCAAATATCTTGACGACCTGGGTCCCCAGACTCCCGGCAAAGACCGCTTGCCCCCCCGCGGCGTTCTCACCGGCTACCCGTCCCTGTTTGTAGGCAGTCGTACCCAGGGGCAGATAAACAAAGGTCTCCAAAAGACGATGCCAGGTTTCGACGCAATCTCCGGCGGCAAAGACATCCGTCAGGCTGGTCTGCATCCGGCGGTTAACCTTTATGGCGTTTTGGATTCCGGTAGCGATTCCGGCATCCACTGCCAGGGCGGCTTGCGGCCGGACGCCTGTCACCACCAACACCAGGTCCGCTTCCACAGCCAAGCCCTCCGGTCCTAGAACCCGCAATGTATCGCCGTTTCTCTGAATGCTTTCCGGGGGTCGACCGGTCAAAACACGAACCCCGTGCCGCTCCAATTCACTCTTGACCGCTTCACCTAACTCCGGGGCCAGTGTTTTCAGGACCTGCGAGGAACGTTGGATCAGGTTAACTTCAATCCCCAACTTGGTCAAGGCATCGGCCATTTCGAGACCGATATACCCCGCGCCGACAATGGCCGCCCGACGGGGCTTTCTTTGGTCAATAAAGCGGGCCAGGGCCAGGGCGTCCTCCATCCAGCGGATTTGGAAAACTCCGGGTTGACTCAATCCTTCCAGGGAAGGGACGACGGGTTGGGCGCCGGTAGCCAAGATCAATCGATCGTATTTCATCGATTCCGAACGACCGGACGAATTGCCTACGAGTACTTCTTTGGATTCCGGGTTCAGTCGCAGGGCATGGGTGTTGCTTCTAATTTCGATACCGGTTTCCTCTAGCTCCCCCAGAGACCGGTGGGCCAGATTCGTCCAATCGGCCGTTTCGCCACTGATAAAGAAAGGGATGCCGCAAATGCTGTAGTTGGGATAGGCATCGCGGAGTACTACCACGACTGAAATAGATGGATCCATTTCCCGGGCTCGGATAGCCGCGCTTATCCCGGCATCGCTCCCGCCAATGATCAGCAGTCTCATCATTGATCTCCTTTTGAGGTTCTATTTTTTACAAACCTCTTCTCGATGAATAAAAGGGAGGCGCTTCTTCACCAAATCGGCGATTTCCGGGTCATCGGTCAGCCAGTGCCTCAGGATCCCCAGCAGGGTAGCGGCATAAGGGCTGTCCCGGCCTTCCGTCAACCGGTAATTGCCCACAGGCCCTCCTTGAAAAAAGTTACCAATCCGGCCTCCTCCAGCGTCTTCAGGTGCTTAGAAACGGTCGGTTGCGCCAGGCCGAGGGCCGCCTGGAGCTCACAGACGCAGAGGTTTCGCTGTTCCAGCATCTTGAGGATCTTCACCCGATTGGGATCGGAAAGGGACTTCATGACCTTGAGGAAACGCTCCATCGGTTTCTCCTTAAATCGTTCAAAATGGATATAATTACAGGAATTATCCAAGTCAAGTGGATTTATTGTAAAGTATATATTACCAATAAAGAATATATACGGGAAAGGGTCCTGCTGAATAAAGATTCCCCCTCTCCTTAAAACCGGATACCTCTCAAAAAAATCCCCCAGTCTGTCATGGCGAGGAGAGAAGCGACAAAGCAATCCCCCATAGGTCGTTTTTATATCAAACCGCTTGAAATCCGCCTTCAAACGGTAACGGGGCCTGGTTATCTTAACTGAGGCATGGCATCATCCCTGATGGTTTTGCCGAAAGGCGTACAACGAAGGAGATCGCATGGAGAAGAACAAAAATATCGCGCTGGTGGCGCACGATAACCGTAAGAAGGATTTGATCGAATGGTTTGAATACAATTACCGGTCCTTGGTCAAACACAAGCTGGTCTGCACCGGAACGACGGGGAGGTTGATCGAGGAGGCGCTCCAGTCGAAATTGGGCGACGAAGAAGTGGATTATCAGATAGTGAGGTTGAAATCAGGACCTTTGGTGGCCGTGGCCGAATCGGTATACTTCTGCTCCCCGACCTCGGGCGGCAACTCGGGAGTAAAAACTTCGCCGCAGAGATTGCAGCGCAAGCGGGTCCGTTCATAGACCGTGGCCTTCAGCGGCGCATCGCCGATCACCTGGACGAAGACGGCCGGTTGAGCCAGTTCGTAGAGTTTCCCCTGTTCGCAGCCGGGACAATGGTCCTCCGCTTTCAAGCTGGGATGGTCCAGGGTGACTCGGGCGCCGCCGGTATAGGTCGCCGCCCCGTTGCGGCCATGCCCTTTGTTTTTAGGCTTGGCTTCCGGTTCTTTCGGGGTCGGTGGACGTTCCTTGCCCAGCACATTATGCTGGGTTTCCGTCGGCGCCCCCAGCAGGTATTTGGCCAGCTTGCCCAGGGAGGCGTCTTTTTCCTCCAGGGCCAGGCTGAGACGCTCCACCGTAACCGTTAAGCCTTCCAGTACGGCCCAGTCTTCTTCCGCCAGTTGGCGTTTTTTGATCCGTTCCTGCAGGGCCGTTAAAGGGGTTCTCTTGGTCTTGCGTTTTACCCGCATAAGACCTCCCGGAACCGGCGGTGCAGGGGGTAGAGCCAGATGGTCTTGACCGGCTGATCATGGGCATTGGTTCGGTCCCACTTGCCCCGGCCCAGGGTCTGGCCCACACAGATCCAGTTGGCCGCCCGGTAACAGGTGCCGGTAAACCGGTTTTTTTCCACAAAGGTTTCCAACAAGACCGGCCGATACCGGTAGCGCTGTTGCCAATAATCGGCCAGTTTACGGGCTGCCAGGCCCAAGATCCGGGAGGCCAGGTTCTGGCCTCGGACCCAGGGCAGGATTAAAAAGCGGCTGTTATCCACCACCCGGTGGAGTTGTTGTTGGCGCTTTGGATCGGTCCAGCCGATAAAGGCCTCTCGGGGAGCCACCCGCCAGGCGGCGGCGGAAAAACCCAACAAGGCGACCAACCGGCCGGAGGCCCGGACAAAGAAGCGCATCTGGGCGCCGCCCGTACGGCAATAGCCCAGATAATGGTAGCGGTCGATGAGTTCGTTCCAGAGGGGGGAGGTCGCACGCTCCACCGGCGAAAGGGCCAGTTCAACTCGGCCGGTGTCGAGTTCAATACCGGTCTGGGGTTCTCCCTGGGGGGTCCGCAGAACCTTTCCGACGGGGGCCATTTTATTCTTGGGCGCCGGCAGCCGGATCAGCCCCGCACGCTCCAAACGCAGCAGCGCCACCCGGCAGCTCATCTCCTTGAAGCCGCCGTCCAGTTTGAACCAGCCGCTCTGAAGACAAAACAGACGGGATAATTGCACCCGGTTCAGATCAGGCCGGTTTTTAACCTGATCCCGAATCCAAGAGAGGTCCGTCTCACTGAAGGCTCGACCACAGATCTGCAAAGCGGTCTCCTTTCTAAGGAAGCGTTGCAGATCCTATAGCAGATATTTTTACCCGTGGCCAGTACTTTTTTCAGGCCCGTTCATTTTTTTTGGAAGCCGGCGGAAGTCTTCGGCGGCGGATAGCTTTAAGGGATCGGCGTTCCACAAAAGCAGCTGAAGCTGTCGGACCGCCAGTTCCCGGACCCGCCCTTCGGTCCGCTGAAAGTTCCAGACGAACCGTCCCCGGGACAGCCGCTTGTGGCAAAGCCAGTAGCCTTGGCCATCGTAGCCCAGCAGACGGATCGCCTGGCGGGACCGGTTCACGAAGACAAACAGCGTGCCGGAAAAGGGATCCTGATCCAGTTGCTGCCGGCACACGGCGCACAGCCCATCGATGCCTTTCCGAAAGTCCACTGGCTCCGCGGCCACCAGCAGGCGCATCTGGGGAGTGAGTTGGATCATGACCAGAATTCCCGCAGTAACGGTTCCAGGGCCGGGGGCTGCCCCTGGCCTGAAAACCGGAACCGGGCCCCGTCGGGTCGCTCGCACTCGATCTGCCAGGGTCCGGTAAAGCAGCTTAAATCAAGTTCCGTGAAGCGGACGGGGGTCGTCTGGGCGGTGGAAAGACGCCTTTTAAGATCCGGGAAGGAAAGTCGTAAAATCCGGCAAACGTGAGTCCGGGGGTGAACCAGGCATAATTTGGACCGCCGCTTCCCATAGTGTCTCGGGAATCGGTTCCCGCTTGGTTCGGCTGAGGCGCCAGGCTTCAAACTGCTCTTGAACGGATTCTAAGGTCGGGGTATTTTCTATTGCAGGATCGTTCATCGGCTATCCTCCTCTTTAATGTGTTCGGATAGCCTGAACTTATCTCTTAACGGATTGTGCTGCCAAGCAGCGGCGATCAGCAATTAGGCGCCATGATTACAGATGGGCTAATCGATCTGGTCATATTTTTATGGGACCCCATGCAACCGCATCCCCACGACGTGGACGTGAAGGCCTTGTTGCGGATCGCGGTCCTTTACAACGTGCCGATCGCCTGTAACCGGGCCAGCGCTGATTTTATCATGTCGTCGCCGTTAATGGAGGAACGATACGCCCCGGTCGAAAAGGATTTTGAGGCCTATATTAAGAGAGACGTAGATCTGGGACGGGTACCCGGCGAGGAATCGCAAGCCAAATAAGCTGGAACCCTTATCCCAAGGAATTTCTGGGAACACAAGCCTCGCTGGAAGCGATGGGACTTTGGGGACCGGCAGGCACGGAGTTCTTGATCAACCCAAACCCTTGGCACACCGGACAACATTGAAGCCTCGGGTCTTCTATATAGCCTTGGCCGTAACAACGAGGGCAAAAGACCATACCATACCTTCTTAAATCAAGAAGTTTCTTTTCCATCTTCCTACTCTCCTGAGGTTTATGGTTTATTGAGATGCGGTTACCCGGAGTTTTGCGAATACTATAGAGGAAGAATGTGGCGGGAGGATGACCGGCAAATAAAAATTCGATTACACGGGTGGTTAAACGATTGGCCCGGTTGGGGAAAGGCCCGTTGGCTGAAAGGGTGGTCAAGCCCTAATCTCAGGCAATCTCCCGCTCACTGACGATTTCCTGTTTGATGGCAAATAGCAGCGATTCAAAAACCGGGAGCACGTCCATCCGGAATCGCCCGGCGACCAGGAGCAGCATGATGTCGTCCCCCACCTTCAGGTCTCCCCGGTTGATCCAAACCTTGATATCCAAGATGCCGTCTTTCTTTTTTTGTTCGGAGACGACGGTTTTGAGCTTCTCCTCATCATAGGAAAGGTTCATCCCACGCACCGGATGGCCCTGTTTAGAGGTAGCCCGAACGATCCCATTATGGACCAGGATCATCCCCAGGCCCTTGGGGTCCGCTTTTTTCTTTACTTCAGCCAGCCATTGATTGATCATATCAAACCTCCCTTTCTCAACCTCTCTGGGCGCATTGATGACCCCGCAAAACCGGTCATTGCGAGGAGTAAATCGACATAGCAATCCCCTGCGCGGGATTGCCTTTATTTCCGTTGAATATTACATTCTATGTCCAGGAAAGTCAAAAGTTATGGAAAGGACGAATGGCTGAGGCAGGTTCTTCCGCTTGTATTTAATTGAGGAAACCCGCGGGTCTCGCGGGTTTCCTCGTTTTAGAGCCTCTGAAGGCTATTTCTACAATTTAGAGACCCTTTCTACCAAGGGCCGTACCGATCGACAAACTCTCTGTCAATCCGTTCTCCCGGGTTATCTTTTCCCGAAGTGTCTAAAGCCGGCTACGGCGAAATCGCCATCGTAGTTAATGACCGCCCAGGCCGTGTGCTTTTTCAGGTCGATACCATAGGTGCCGAGACCATAGCTCGAGTTATAAGGGCCGAGGACAAATTTTTTGACGCTGCCGTCACCAAAATTCATATCCACGGCGTTAACCCAGTTGCCTTTTTCATCCGGGGTGGCCAGGCCTAACAAGCCGTGTCCGAATTGAACCGGGAGCAAGCGATGATGATCGTAGCTCATGGAGAGGACAAAGGTATCGGTCTGCTCGGTGCCGAGGTCGGCCATGCCCCAGAGGGTCAGAATGTCGCTTTCGGGATCATCACATTTCCTCCGCGTCCCGTAATTCTTAGGAGCCCACCCGGTATTGACAGCTTTTTCGTTCACCTTCCCGTAGTTGGTCGTGGCGGTGCTGCCATTCGTGCCGTCGAGGATGGCCATGGAGGTGCCGACAAACCCGCGTTCCATATGGGCGGCAACGGTGGTGTCGTCGGTCATGGCGTAGGAGGCGCCTTGGGCAACAAGGTTTTCTTTACCATTCAAGCTGTAGCCTGTGGTGGACCGCTTGACAAAGTGGAGGGCAGGGGTAGTCCCGAGGGGGAAGTTGACGAGGTCTAAGTTGTAATTGGGAAATTTCGCGTCCGACTGCCAGTTGCCGTGGTCGTCGGCATAGTAGTCGATGGTCACACGGGGACCGTCCACGGTGAAGATGTAATAGCCAATCCGGGCAAGGTCCTGCTCAACCGGCACGTCGTTGGCTGAAACGGGTGTACCCGGGGTGTAGAACTTAGAGCTGTCGGACTGGGTGATGAGCTGATGAACCTTGCTCAGTCCATCGGGGCTCGTAACCACGGAATTGTAATGGTGGTGATCGTGGCCGGAGATCACGTACTTGACGTTATTGGCCTGCATCGAGTCAAGGAAGGTGTTCATGGCCGCCTGCTTGCCACCAACAGTAAGGCCTGGGGTGTTGGTAATCACCGTGCTGGGGTCAAGCCCATAGCCGTCACCGGGATCGTCTGGTAGCGTTTCCCCCGAACATATTGTCCTTGTGGTTGCCGCCCAGGATGTTCTTGTGGGTAAAGGCGAAGGCGTGGGTGTTGGCCGGACGGCCGGAGAGGGTGCTTTCGATCCACGGCTGCTGATCGGGGATGTAGCTGGTATAGTAGTCGGGAGATTTAAACTGGTCGAGCAGCATGAAGGTCACGTTTTTATAGTCGAAGGCGTAGGAGACGCCGCCGGTGTAAGCGTTGACGCTGTCGGGTGCGGAGAAGTTGCTGCCCACCTTGAACGTTTTTTGTTTGGTCTTGTCCGCCGGTGGATTGCCAGTGATGGGGTCCAGGTCGGCGGAAGGGATGAGGGCCGTGGTGATATCGCCCGGGGTGCTATTATTCACACCGGCGTGGGGCCCGGGGACGATCTGCGGGTAGGCATGTATATAATCCGTGCCGGAGTCCAAGTAGGTTCCGTTGGCGGCCTCGTGGTTGCCGCGCAGGGGGTAAAAGCCGATGCCCGCATTGTAAAGGTCCTGGGCGTAGAGCGCCCGGGTGTAGTCATTGATCTGGCTGCCCGAGTCCACCATGTCGCCGACGTGAACGACGAGTTTAACGCCTTGGGCGATGAACTGCTGATCCACCTGCTTGATGATGTCGGCGGCGCAGGTATTCGGATTCTTGCCGTCGTCTGCTATGGTCCACTGAGTGTCCGAGATGACACCGAAACTCCAGGGTTCTCCGGAAGCCGATCCCGCTGTAATTTTTTGTAATGAGCCCGCTTCTGCGGATGTCGACCCTACCGCGATGATAATCGCGAACAGCAGGGCCAACAATGTTTTGGAACAAAGTATTCTTTTCATCTTATTTTCCTTTCAAATTTCTTTTAAATTTTAGGATGTTGTCTGTTCTACTAAACGTTCTCGTAAACAATTTAGTGTCCTTGGACAGGAAAACCTGTCTTACCCGTGGGGTGTCGTTTCGCGAAAAGCCTCACCTCCTTCACGCTTCCCTGCGGATCGTTTTGTTTTGAGAAGATATTTTTAAAGCCGAGGGGATAAAGTCTGGATCACCCTGGTGACCCGAACGATTGGGAGTACCATACCGGAGGAATGTAACGGGAGGATGACCGGCTGATAAAAATTCAATTACACGGAAGGAAATGATCCCCAGAAGGGGAATTCAATTTTCGATAAGCTTTCTGAAGAGTTGGCCGAGCCCGAAACGGGAGACGCCGGCTAGGATGACGTTTGGGTTAACAAACCATTATCTACTCACCGGTTTTGGTCTGATTAGGCCAGCAAATGTCCTCCTGATTGAAATAATAAATGGTAGTTTCGTAGAAAGGCGAAGAAACCGTCATGACGACCCCGGACTCGATCCGGGGGAAGCAAGCGCCACCTTGGCAACGAGCCAATTATTGGGGATTGCTTCGTCGCGTCACTCCTCGCAATGACAGCCCGGGGAAACTTTTTGCGATCATATCGCCAATGAAGCCTTAAAAAAACCAGACCTTCATATTCCTGTAACGCTTCCCGGATAAATTCGAATCAGATTAATCAATTTCAGGAAGGTGAGGCACCCATGTTTTGTAAAAGACTAAAAGCCACGATGAAGGTCGGCACCTGCCGGAAGCGACAGGAAAGGGCCCTATCGCATTTGAGTTATGAGGTTTGCCGTGATTGCCCGCAGATTTTGAAGGTCAACGCCGGGAAAGAATCGGACCGGGATGTGAACAGGATTATCAAGGAATTGGCTGGATCACCGCCTTTGCCGGTATTTTACCACTGGGCGTCTGCCAAGGCCGGGAGACCCAAGTCCAATAATTATTTTAAGAAAAAAAGACAGTCCGGCGAAGAAGGGCCGTTTGAACAAGATCTGGAAGGGTCCCCTTAAAAAAGATGCCCCGGATACCGGGGCATGAAGGAGGGTCGAGACAAGAAAAGAGCTTGGGTGGAAGGCTACATCAAAACGGAGACAAAGGATATCGGCGTGCCGGCCAGGGCGACATCGACAAAGGAGCCGAAGAAGGCCTTCCAGACGATCTCTCCGGCAGTGGAAAAGGCCCCCTGGATATATTCGTCGTTGGTTTTGGCCTGGGCCGGCTTAAAATGTCCCAGGTCGGTCAATCGGGAGATGATCATTTGATCGCTGACCATCCGAGAGTCATCGTTTACAACCACGCTGCCGGTCAAGGTACTGACCGAGGTGGATTTAATACCTTCCATATCCTTCAAAAGATTTTCCACCACCACCGCTTCCGTCTGGTTATTCTTAATCGAGGGCGATTTGATACGCAGTCGGCCAGGAACTTGATGGACGTAGTAGCTCATTGTACACATTCCTCCTTTGAGAGACATTTTGAGATAGTGGCGGCAGTCGGGATAGCCGGAACAACGGAACCGGATCACCCGGGGATAACGGCGATAAACGTCATGGGCCGGCCGCATGCCGGGCAGGTCGGTTTCTTTTTCATCGATACCCTTTCCGGATCGGGGAGGAATTGCCGGCTGCAGGCCCGGCGGAAGTAACGCTGTTTCTTGTTCCAGGTCTTGCCATCGCGATAGATAGCCTCGGACTCGCAGTGGGGACATCGAATCGGAGTAGTATCGTTATCAACCATGACCCCAAGATATAGTAGGAATGTGACAGTTTGATGAAGGAAATCTATCGATTTCGTTAAATATTCTTCAAAAATAACAAAATATTAATAAGTTATCTAATTTTCACCTCCGCACCATCAAATTGCCACGCAGTTCCGTTAAAATCCTTTTCCAGAAACTGGCTGTAAACCTTAAAAAAAAGGAGGTAGGTCATGGAAGCAACAGAGTCGGAAGTCCTCCCCTTTAAATTAGATTTTCAGTTCAATCGCCCCTGGCCCCGCAAATTTTTTCCTCTGATCGAGGCCTCTCTGGAAAGGGCGCTGTCCTTTCCCCGCCTGAACAGGATGTACGACCAGGTGGCCGGGGGATCGGACGACCGGTCCTTTTTCGAGCGTTCGCTGGCCCAACTGCGCATTGGCTACCAAATATCCGAGCTTGACCGGGCCATCTGTCCCGTCGGGGACCGGTTGTGGTAGTCGCCAACCATCCCTTTGAAGGCATCGAAGGCCTCGTCCTGGCCGATCTGCTCCTCAAGGTCCGGCCGGATGAGAAGATCCTGGCCAATTATCTTTTGGAACGGATCCGGAGGTACGGGATCACCTGATTTTTGTGGACCCCTTTGGACGAAAAGAATCGGCCTGGAAGAACCTGAAAGGGCTGCGTGAATCCCTCGACTGGTTGAAAAACGGAAATCTATTGGGGATTTTCCCGGCCGGGGAGGTGGCTCACTGGAGTTTGAAAAATAAATCCATTACCGACCCAGAGTGGGGGGACCTGGTGGCCGGCCTGATCAGGAAAACCAGGGCCACAGTGGTCCCGGTATATTTTCAGGGAAGGAACAGCGCCTGGTTTCATCTCCTAGGGTTGATCCACCCACTGCTCCGGACGGCCCTGCTGTCCCACGGGCTCCTGAACAAAATGGATTCCCGGATTGAGATGAAGATCGGTCAGCCGATCCCCTTCAAAAAGATCGAGCGTTTTCCAAACGACCGGGACCTGATTGATTATCTCCGGCAGCGAACTTATCTGCTGGGTAAGCGTCTGCCTGTGAACCAAAATAGTGCAGAAAAGCAGCGGGTGAAGCGAAGACGGGCCTGGAAGCCCCTGGTCGTTCCTACCGTAAAGAATTTCCTGATGGAAGAAGTCTGCAATTTGCCCGATGCTCAGATCCTCCTGGAACAGGAAAACTACGCAGTTTTCTGGGCCCGGGCCTCTCAGATCCCTTATGTTTTAAGGGAAGTGGGCCGGTTGAGGGAAATCACTTTCCGGGAGGCCGGGGAGGGGACCGGAAATCCATCGACCTGGACCTTTTTGACTCGCATTATCACCACCTGATTCTTTGGCAGAAGAAGACCTTTGAAGTAGTGGGGTCTTACCGTCTGGGGCCCACGGATTTGATTTTAAGCCGCTACGGGAAGAAAGGGCTTTACACCACCTCCCTGTTTACGTTTCACAACGACTTCTTCCTGCAGATTCATCCCGCCCTGGAATTGGGGCGATCCTTCATCCGCCGGGAATACCAAAAGGCCTTCAGTACCCTGATGCTGCTCTGGAAAGGCATCGGGCAGTATGTGGTCCGCTACCCCCGTTACCGCTTTCTCTTCGGGCCGGTGAGCATCAGCGACGACTACCGGCGCGTTTCCAAAACCCTGCTGATCAAATTCTTGCGGGAGCAGAACTATCGGCCGGAGCTGGCCCGCTGGGTCAAGGCCAAACGTCCCTACCGGCAGGACCTCCGCAAGGGCTGGATGGACCAAGCGGTGGCTTCCATGATCCGGGATGCGGCCGAGGTATCGGATTGGATCGCCGAACTGGAAGCGGATCAGAAAGGCATCCCTATTCTTTTGAAGCAGTACTTGAAACTGGGGGAAAGTTATTGGGCTTCAATATCGACCCCCAATTTAGCCGGGTGGTGGACGGATTGATTCTGGTGGACCTGGCCAAGACCAATCCGGTGGTCCTGGAAAAATACCTGGGAAAAGCGGGCGCCGACTTTTTCTTGAGCCATCAACAGACACCCGATCCGGCCGATCACCCCCCTCGGCCTCGCGGGGCGGAAAAGGCCGAAAGCCTTCAAACCGCCAACGCGGCCTGAAGGCCGGGGATTGTTCAGCCTTATTTCGAGTCTATAGGATATTTTTTGAAGTTTGAATGAGGTAAGGGAATGAAAAAACTATTTGTTTTACCGCAGCCGAGACCCCGATCTCGCCGATCTTTCCTATGTCAAAGGGTTTAACGAGTGGGGCGGGGTCATTGGCTCGGGCATCTACGTCAATGATTTGAACAAGGAATTCCAGGAGCTGTTTACCTGGTTTTTGATAGCGGGTACGATCATTACCCTGGGCGCCCTGGCTTTCTCCTTATGGATGGCCCGCAGCGTCTCCGACCTGTTCTTCAAGTCATGGAACACCTCCGCACCAGTTCCGATCAATTAAAGAGCATGGCGCATCAGATTTCCTCAACGAAGGACCGAACGACCTCCTCATCCTCAGCTACCAGAATGGCCTCCCCACCACTTTATATTGTTGGTTGAACCTCTTCAGGCGGCTCGTTGTTCTTCTTCCGGCAGAAAAGCCCGGACTTTTTCCCGAAGAGGTTGGGGAATCTCCGTGATAAAATGGCCACGGTAGAGGACCAGGCCTTGCCGTTGGGAAAAAATAAGATCGATCGGGAAGGCCCTGAGCATTTCACCGGCCTTCCGGAAAGTTATCCGGGAGTGCATGGTGATCCCCGTTAAATAATAATATAACTGGCCTTTTGCCGGGTATCCAGGCAAAGAATGCGGATAGGGTCTTTCAGCGGGAATTTTCCAACTCGCCCCAACGGTTTTTCACCTCAATGACCCCTTTCCCACGTCTTTCGACTCAAAATAGTTTCGAATTCTTTCGTCAAATTCCGTGATGATACATTCCTCCAGATCCGGCGGATAGCCATAAACCAGGAGCAACTGCCTGGTTTTCGGTCTTCAGTCAGGGAATATGTAGCAGGGTTGTGTAATAATCAGTGATGAATCGATGAATTTTTTGCAAACAAATGAAGAATCTTCTGCGGCTTCAGAGGAAGGCGAACTGGGGCCTGGTAAAGCGGTAATCCGATAACGATTTGTTACAACAACCGGGCCCCCAGCTCGGCCACTTGGGACCTTTCTCCTTTGACCAAGGTCACGTGACCGGTGATCTCTTCGCCTTTCAGCTTTTCCACCAGGTAGCTCAATCCGTTGCTGTTGGCGTCCAGGTAGGGATGGTCCATCTGAACCGGGTCCCCGGTGAAGACGATCTTGGTCCCCGGCCGACCCGGGTGATGAGGGTCTTGATCATGTGGGGGAAAGTTTTTGGGCCTCGTCGCAGATGATGAACTGCCGGGGTATACTGCGGCCGCGGATGTAAGTCAGCGCCTCCATTTCGATCAGGCCCCGTTCCAGTAAATCCTCCACCACCGCCGAGGGCTGGGAGGCGCTATTGGAGAGAAACTCCAGATTGTCGAAAATGGGCTGCATCCAGGGGCGCAGCTTTTCTTCCTTGGAACCGGGGAGGTAGCCGATGTCCTGTCCCATGGGGATGACCGGACGGGTAATCAACAGCCGGGTAAATTGATTTGCTCGATTACTTTTTCCAGTCCCACGGCCAGGGCCAGCAGGGTCTTGCCGGTGCCGGCCTTGCCTACCAGAGTGACCACCTTGATCGGATCGTGCAACAACAGCTCCAGGGCGAATTTTTGCTCTTTGTTCAAGGCCTTGATGCCCCAATTGGTGGTCTCTCCGTGGGACAGGGGCAGGAGAGTGTCCCGGAAATGCCGGGCCAGGGCGGACTGGGAGGGGCTGTCTTGACTGCGGAGGATGAAAAACTGATGGGGCAAGGCGGCGCCGGGATCGGAGACCTTCACCCGGCCTTCCCGGTAGAAGCGGTTGAGTTCCTCGGCGTTCAGGTTCCGTTCCCCGGCCCCGGTATACAGTCGCTGATAATTGACCGTTTCCGACTGATAATCCTCAGCCTGAATCCCCAGTACGTCGGCTTTGATCCGCAGGTTCAAATCCTTGGTCACCAGGACCGTCCCGCCTTCCTGGCGGCGGTTGAAATAATGCGCCACGGCCAGGATGCGATTGTCGAATTTCTGGGTGTCCAGGGCGGCCGGAAGGCTGTGCCCATCCTGATGGTTTAACTCGATGCGCAGTCGCCCGCCCGTAGGCAGGGGTAATCCCTCCGCCAGATTGCCATGGGCCCGCAGGGCATCCGATTTTCGGGAGACCACCCGGGCATTTCGGCCGATTTCGTCCTGCCTTTTTTTCTGGTTGTCGATCTCCTCCACGACGGCCAGCGGAATAATGACTTCGTTTTCCTGAAAGGCAAATAGGGCGTTCGGATCGTGCAGCAAAACGTTGGTGTCTAAAATATAGAGGTTGGACATTGTGGGTTCCTTTGAATAGGAAATCGTTTTTTGGCGTTTGTCTTGGACGGTCATTCCAGATTCATACGGCCTGGCCAGGACTCTGCCCGGGGTGGAGCGGGTGGCGGTACATTTCCCAAGTTTCCTGGAAAGCCTTCTCAAAGGAGCGGTCCTCCAAAAACTGCCTCGCCGCCTGTCCCATGCGTTTCAGTCGCAGGGGATCGGCAACCAGGTTTTCCACGGCGTCGACGAGGGCCTGGGGATCATCCGCGGGGACGATCAGCCCCGTTTCCCCGGACAGAATGTTTTCTTGAGGCCCGCCCTGGTCAGTCACAATGACCGGCAATCCCGAGGCCTGGGCCTCCAGAATGACATTCCCGAAGGTATCCGTACTGCTGGGGAAAATGAACAGATCGGCCGAGGCATAGGCCGCCGTCAGGTCCTCCCCGTCTAAATATCCGGTAAACAGACAGGGGGTATCACTCATCCAATCTTGAAATTCTTTCCAATAAGGTCCGTCCCCCACAATAATGAGTTGCAGGTCTTTCCGGCGGCGCCAGAGTCGCTTATAGGCCTCGCCCAAGACCCGGAGGTTTTTTTCTTTGGAGACCCGGCCCACGTAGAGGAGCTTAAAGCCCGGCCGGACGGAGAAGCGGGCCTCAAAAAATCCGTTCCGCTTGTCCGGATGGAACCGCTGCGTATCGATGCCCCGGGCGAAGAGTTGAATTTTTTCAGCGGCCAGGCCTTTTCCGATCAATTCCTGCTGGGTGCTTTGGGAGGGGACATAGACCCGGTCCATTTGGTCATAATACCAGCAGATATATTTCCAGGGAGATCTTCGATATTGGGGTCCTCGGTCAGGTAGCGGGCGTACTGCGGGATGGAGGTGTGGTAGGTGCTGTAACAGGGCAGCTTCAGGATGCGGGCGATCGCCAAAGCCGCCAGCCCGACCGGACCCGGGGTGGCCGTGTGGATGGCGGTAAATTGTTCCTGGTAACAGTACTGCAGCATTTCCAGGAAAGGCGGAAAATGAAGTTTGAATTCCGGGTACTCGGTCAGGTCGTAGGATCCGACAGGGCGAAATTTTTTGATTTCCGGTTCAGTGTCCTGTTCGTCGATCCAGTCACAGGTGATGACCGTGAGCCGCTTGTTGTTTTTTTTGGCCATGGCCACCTGTTGCTGGAGGGTCAGCGCCACCCCGTTGACCTGATAAAAGGTATCGGTAAAATGGGCGATCCGCAGGCGCCGGGCGTTTGGTGCGGTCGGGGGGCCGAGGGGACAGGATCGGCTGATCTCTCCGGCCAGTTGCCGGTCCTGGGCGAAATGGGAAAAAGCGATGAAATAGGGGGCCAGGAGGAAATAAAGCGAACCGGCGGAACCGACGGCCTGGAAAAAGCCGAAGACATTCCCTCGGGACAGGTTATCCAAGAGGACGTTTCCGATCTGGAAAAGAATGCGGTTGGAAATGCGGTTGACCAGGGAAAACCACTTTTCCTCCAGCGGCCGGGTTTGATCATCGCCATTCTTCAGGAATTGTTTCAAGGCCGGGTCGCCGGCCAGCAGCTTATAGATTTCGAAACGCAGGTAATCCGGGAGGGACTGCAGGGTTTGCTGGGTTTTGGAGGACCGCAGGTGGACCTGGAACAGGTCGTAGACCTTGGAGACCAGCCGGGATTCCCCCTGCTGCGGTGAATGGAGAAAACGGTGCAACAGGCGCAGGAGCAGGTCTTTATGGAGATACTTGTCCAGCTTGAACTTGTGGCAGTAAAATTGGTAGGCAATGCTGTATAGGGTGCGAGCCAGCGAGGCCGGGGAGGAAGCCTCTCCGGCGACGACGGACCGCCCCTGCTCCAGACCCTGAAAAAAGTCATTCAGCGTCCGGGCCCCGGGCACCTCCGTGTATTGCCGCCCGAGGGACAGGGTGCTGTGATCGTCGGAGCCCCCGGTCAGGTGCTTTTCCCAGGGCCGGTCTCCGTAGGGGGCTAAGTTATACCGGTCGGCCAGCTTTTCCAGGTCAACCTTGCGGAGGCGGGAAAGGAGTTCTTGCAAGAGGATATTGAGTTGCCCGTCCCGGGCCCCGTTCAGCTCGAAATAATTGAACAGCAACAGACATTGTTCGAAATGACGGAGGGTCAGCCGTTCATTGACCCCGAAAAGAGGGTGGGCCAGCACGTGAAAGATTCCCCGGGAACGGAGATAGGGAACCAGATCAAAGACATTCTCCCGGAGGGTCTGTATTTCCCGGTGGATGGCCTCATCGATTCGGTAAACCAGGACATGGAGTTTGCAGCGGTCTTCCGGAAAATAGGTGGTGACTTCCTCGCTGATAAAGGTGTGGGCAGATGGGCGATATCCAGAGACCCAGCCAGTTGATTGTGGTCGGTGATGGTGACATGGGTCAGCCCTTGCTGCCGGGCCATTTGATAAAGGCGCAGGGGCTCGGAAAAACTTTCCGGGCAGCCGATCTTTTTCAGGATCCAGGTGGAAGGGTTGCGGGAATACTTGGAGTGGAGGTGCATATCGATTTTTACGGTTTGGGCTTCCATGGCAGTCAACTCCTTTAAGAATTTGAAAAATTCTTAACTATTCGATTAACAGGGTTTCCCCGGCCCGGACCCGGTCACCGGTTCGAACCCGGATCTTCAGCCCCGTCGCCCGCGGAACCACGACATCCACTTGCGACCCGATCCGAATCATCCCGAATATCTCTCCCGCGGTCACCTGTTGCCCGGGTTTAAAATGACTTTCGATGCCCCGGACACGCTTTCCGGCTATCTGAACGACATAACAGGGCAAGCGCAGTTCCCGATAGATCCCCTCGATGCAGGTCACGGTCCGTTCGTTTTGCAGTAGATGCAGGGAATTTCGGGTATAATCGGTCCGTCGGAACAGGGAGCGCCAATGCATGGGCAGCATCTGGACATTATCCGGGTCGGCGGGATAATGGTGGATGAATTTGATTTCTCCGGAAAGCGGGGCCCGGTTGTAGTGAACATTAAAAGGGCTCATAAAGATGCCGATGTGTATTTTAGGGCAGGCCAGGTCCTGACGGCAGATATCATTGATGCTGGCGGAGGCCCCTTTTTTTATGGCGATGATCTTTTCCCGAGGACCGACTTCCTGGACATAGACCACCCGCCCGTCGGCCGGGCTGACCAGACCCGATCCATGGGGCGCCCGGCCGGGGTTGCGGAAGAACCAGATATAGCGCCAGTAGAGATAGGCCACAATCAGGAGCAGGAGGGCTGCGCCGATAATGACCCAGGTTCGGGTTTCCATGTTTTCTTCTTAAGAAGCCGGATCAGGGCAACTCCGGATGAAAAAGGAAAGTCGAGGCACTTCAAAAAAATCGGGCTCATTTTTCAATTCCTGGAGGAAACGTTTGACCCCGGCATGGCCCAAAATCTCCCGCACGTAGATGTTGGTGTCATGCAGGAAGAGGTAGCTGTTTTTTCGCGCCCTCCCGGCGGTTTGCAGGAAATCGTAGCGGACGGCCTGGTAGGCATGATTGCCGTCGATAAAGGCCAGATCAATAGGCGGCAATTGTCAGCTGAGAATATTCAGGAAAGAATTGATCGCTGCGCAGCTTGTAGTGGGTTATCCAGCGATCGACCCCGAAGCGGGCGAAATGATCTTTCACCTTCTGTGGATTATTCCATTTCGACTGGCCGCCGACCGTGTGAAAAGGCCCGTTCTTCATCAAGGAATAAGAGGGATCGATAAAGGAAACGTGCCCCTGCCCGTTATCCTTCAGACCCAGGGCCAAGCAGACCACGGAGAAGCCGTGTCCGGAGCCGATGACCAGGATGTGTTTGGGACGAACGGCCCGGACCAGACCGTAATAAAGGAACCCGAATCCCAGGTTGGCGTTGCCCGGCCGGGAATGGTGCCCCAGCGGTTTGGCCCTTTTTAATATGCGTTGAATCAGATCGGGGGAGAGGCTGAAGGCCGAGCTGTCTATTACTTGAGGGCTGGTTTTGACTCGGTACAACATATGGGGGCATTATACCCCCGGGAATATGGCGGAATTATGTCGATCCAATGATTTTAAGGTAAAAACAGGGGCCGGAAGAATTTAATGTTGATCGCCCTTTTCGCGGGTGAGAGTAGATGTTCATGAAAATAATATGTAAATAAAATCTGACACCACTCATTAACTTTAATTAACACTTGATCCAATTATCCATGGGGTTAGTTGTTGACTCGCCCCGATTGTTTTCATGCTTCGCGGGGCCCCGCCGGGGGATGGGGGTTAACTCAAGAATATCCTCGGAATTTTAATGCTTCGGGGTGCCCGCCCAGGGCATGGAGGGTTAGTTTGAAATCGGGGCTTCATGGTCGCCGGCTCCCGGCAGCCCTACCGGAATGGGGTGGGAGCGAGCCTAAAGGACGAAGTGTCGAAGGTAATGCGCCTTCTCAGTCTGGCAGTTATCGGAGGCGGTAGTATTCCCGGAAATCCTCATCCTCCGGGAAAGGGTGCCGGGAGATCTTTTCTTTCCGGCCGAAGGCCGGATGAAGGGCGGCATCTTCCGTTTTAGAGATTGATGAGTCGTAGGCCGGCCCGGAAGGACCGGAATAAATCAGGTGGTTTGTCTTTTTGTCCGTCGGTTTCATTTCCTTTAGATTCATTTTCTCCCCCTGTACCCCTTATGGTTCAGGTCGTTTAAAGTGGATATCATTGTTGTCGACAGAAAGTATGGCATAGTTTATGAATAGATTTGATTTCCGGCAGGTTACATTTTGGTGAAAAAAAATAATCCTTGGCCGGGAAGGCGTTGCTTTTTTGATTATTTTTGGGGGATAATACTAACCAAAAATTATTGAAGTTTTGGTTAGAAACTCAAAATCCGAATTTCCGGTTTATGGGTCCTGATCATTTAGGACTATTTGCGAAAACAGGCAAGGGGACAATGATCCGGGTGGTGCACCAACTAAAGGGAAGGATACGGTTTCAGCTCACCGGCCTCCGGGGGTCCGAAACGTTGGCCCGCTTTCTGGAAACCGGGATCAAAGGAAAGGCTGGGATCATCCGGGTGGTTGCCAATCCGTTGACCGGGACCGCCCTGATTCACTACCAATCGCCCCAATCAGTAAAGGGCCTGATAGAAAGCCTGGAACGCCTGGTAGGCCGCTATTCACCGGGCCAGGGCGTCTCCCGGGATTCCGGCCATGCCGGAGCGGTCGGGGAACCGGTTCAACCGGAGGCCGGTTCGGATTCCTGGCATCTGCTGGGAGTCGAAGAGGTCATCCGGCGGCTGGATACCTCGGAGACCATGGGATTGTCCGCAATAGAAGCGGAGGCCCGGACCGTTCGTTATGGGGAAAATGCGCTGCCTATATTGTCCCGGAGGACCCTGTTCGACATCCTCAAAGGGCAGAGCCTGTCCTGGCCCATCCTGCTCATCGCCGGGGCTTCCGGTTTTTCTATCATCGCCGGTCGGGTGTTCGACGGTCTGCTGACCCTGGGGGTGGCCCTGGCCAACATCGCCGTGGGCACGGTCATCGAAAGCCGGGCTGAAAAAAGCCTGAAGCGGGTCAGCCACCGGGTGGTGCTCCAGGCCCGGGTCGTGCGGGATGGATCGGTCCGGGAGATTGAATTCGGAAAGGTGGTCCCCGGGGACCTGCTGGATCTGCAGGTGGGATCGCGGATCCCGGCCGATGCCCGCCTGATCGAGGCGCACCATTTGAGCCTGAACGAGGCCGCCTTGACCGGGGAAAGCCTCCCGGAGCACAAGTTCCCCAGTGCCCTCAAAGGGGGAGACCGGCCCATTCCCCAGCGGCGGAATATGATTTATCGGGGCACCCTGGTAGCGGAAGGCCGCGGGCGGGCGGTGGTGGTGGCCATCGGGACGCATACGGTCCTGGGCCGCCTGCAGCAGTATTTAGGCGCGGTGTTTCCCCCGGAGGCCGTAGCGGCCGGAGAGATCAAAAAAATAACCTACCATTTCTTTCGGCTGGCCCTGGGCGCTTCATTCGCCTATGCGCTGCTTTCGTTGCTGCGCGGCTTCGGTCTGGTCCGGATCATGCGCGACACCCTGGCTTTGATTGCCGCGACCATCCCCTCCGGAATCTCCACCCTGGCCTTGAGCGCTTTTGCCCTGGGGCACGTGGAACTCCGTAAAAAACGCATCCTGGTCCACCGCCTGCGCGTGCTGGCCAACCTGGCCTCGATCCAGGTGGTCTGTTTCGATAAAACCGGGACGTTGACCCGCAACCGGATGACCGCGGCCGAAATGCAGGCCGGAGGGAAACGGGTGCTGGTTTCCCGGGGGAGATTCCTGGCATGGCGACGGGCGGGAATTCGCCCTGTTAAGGGACTCGGGATATTTCCTGGCTGATTACCTGCACGACCCTGTGTAACGAGGTCCTGGTGGAAACCGCCGGACCGCGGTCCTTGGAAGGTTCGTCCACCGAAAAGGCCTTGATCGTCCTGGCGGAGGACGCCGGCCTGCCGGTGGCCTCCCTGCGCAGCGAACACCCCCTACTGGATATCCGCCACCGCCGCGAAAAAACCCCTTTGATGATGACGATTCACCGTTGGGATGAGGAAAGGAAGCTGACGGTGGTCAAGGGCAGCCCGCTGGAAGTCCTGGAAAGGTGCCGTTTCCGCTTCCAGGACGGGGAAACGCTGAACCTGGAGGAGGAGGACCGGGAGCGTATCGAACTGGAGAATTCCCGGATGGCCGGTCAGGGTCTCCGGGTCCTGGGGGTAGCTTTTTACTGGGGCCGGGTTAAGAAACGTGATTTGGATCATCCGGAATCGGGCAGTCTGGTCTGGTCCGGATTGGTGGGACTGGCGGACCCCATCAGGCCCGGGGCGAGGGAAATGATCGCCGAACTGCAGCGGGCCGGCATACGCACCACCGTGATCACCGGCGACCAGAACCTGACCGCCAACCATATCGGGCAGGAGCTGAGTTTGAGCGGGGAAGAGCCGCTGGTTATCCTGGATTCCTTGAACCTGAAAGGGTTGAACCGCGCCAGCTTGATGGGGGTAGCGACCCGGGCCCATATTTTCGCCCGTCTCAGCCCCACTCAGAAGCTGGAAATTATTCAGGCCTACCAGAGCGCCGGACTGAAAGTGGCCATGGTGGGAGACGGTTTCAATGATGTCCTGGCCCTCAAGGTGGCGGATGTCGGGATGGCTATGGGGAGGGAAGGGGCCGATCTGGCTCGCCACACTGCCGACTTGGTTCTTGAGGATGACGACATCCGCAAAGTGCCGGCGGCTATCGCCGACGGGCGGTCCTTTTACGAGAACTTAAGAAAAAGCATCCGCTTCCTGGTGGTGAACAACCAGGTGGATATCGCTTCCGAACTGCTCTCTCGCAGCGGATCGATGGGGCGGGAAGCCGGGGTCTGGCAGCCGCTCTGGACCAACCTGGCCTGTCTCTCCCTGGCCATGGATCCTCCGGATCCGGAGATTATGGAAAAGGAATACAGCGTTCCGGAGAAGGGCCTGTTGTCCGGAAGGGAGTGGGGGGACACTATCCCGGAAGGCCTGGCCATGATGGCCGGGGCCGGAGGGCCTGGGGCGTACGGTCTGTTACGATACGGAACGGGTCGGGAAGCCGGGCGTCTGTTCCATCAAAGCCTGTCGGTCAACCAGTTGCTGTACGCCGATGCCTGCCGGGCCCGGGCGGGCGAAGGGACCGGTGAACGACCACCCAACCGGATGCTGCGCACCACCCTGGGGTTGGGATTAGGCGGTTCCCTGATCCCTTTCTTGTTCTCCGGTTTAGGGGGAGGATCGGCGGGCTTCCTATCCAGGGTGGTGGACCTACTGGCCGTCGGGTTGGGCGGCCTGCTGTCCAGGGCCTTCTTGGACCGTTCATTGGCCAAAAACCAGACCGGGGAAATCCCATTGTTAATCGAGCCGGGGGAGCTAATACGAGAATAACAGAACGAACATCGAACATCGAACTTCCAACATTGAATGTTTAGTATGGTAATAAAGGCGAATACCGCTTTAGCCCTTTGTTTTTTGCAGTCATCCCGGACTTGATCCGGGATCCAGGGCATATTGAAGCTTAAGTGGCTCTGGATTCCGGCCATTCGACAAAGCCCAAGGCCCTGGGTCTGTCGAAGGGCTTCCGCCGGAATGACGACCTTGCTCCTGGCTAACTATTATTCTCGTGCTTTGTGGGTGCCCACCTTATGCCCGGGTGTCTAAAAGGAGGCCTTTATGAAATCCTTAATCTTTTCTGTAATGAACCACAAAGGGGGCGTAGGCAAGACGACCACCGCGGTCAGCCTGGCCGCCGGGTGGGCGGAAAAGGGACAGCGGGTTTTGTTGATAGACAATGATCCCCAGGGCAGTGCGGGCCTGTCTCTGGGGGTTTCCAATGACGGCGAGGGGCTATTGCAGGCCTTGTCCGCCTCCAACGCGCTGCCGGTGATTGAAACCGTGATGCCCGAATTGTATCTGGTCCCTTCCGGGCCGGGATTAGTGGAGGCCCGCCGGCGTTTCAGCGGGGCACTCGGTCTGGAATTGCTGCGAAGAAGTTTGGAAAGGACACCGGGAGACTGGGACCGGGTGGTCATCGACTGTCCTCCCGGGGAAGAAATCTTGACCCTGGGGGCCTTGCGGACTTCCCATTTTGTCCTGGTCCCCGTGGAAGTCCATTACTTGGGGCTGAACGCGATCCAGCAGATCCTGCAAACCGTCGCCGCCGTCCAGCAGGACAATCGTCTCCTGGAAATCGGGGCGGTGATCCCCTGCCGGGCGCATCCCCGAAGAATAATCCACCGGGAGATCATGGAGAAATTGGAATCGCTATTCCCGGGCAAGGTGGCCCCCCTGGTACGGGAGAGCGTTTCGTTGGCCGAAGCCCCGGCATTCGGAAGGCCAATTTTTCAGTATGCCCCCGGGTCCAATGGGGCGGCGGATTACCGGGAGGTGATACGCTGGCTGGATGGCCGCTTGCACGGCGTTTGAAATGCGAAGGGGCGGTAAGGACTCGATTGGTTGATATATTGTCTGTTCGGCGAGGCAACGCTCTGGCTGTTGAAGAAAGGTCCCGGCACCGTAAAAATCCCCCAAAGATCCCCAGGCTATCCACCCCACGGTTCATATAAGTAAGGTAAGGCCCCCCCGCTTTCCGCCCAACTTCCCCCATGGTGAAGGGCCGACTCCCAAAGGAGTCGTCCCTCGAAGAGAGATGTAACATAAAATTAACCTGGAAGTTGCACCTCCTTAACAGAGAAAGAGCATGATCTAAAATCAAAAATTCTTAAGGAGGAGAAGGTAATGAAATTCATTGGTAAATTATTTTTATTGGTTGGTTTGGTGATCTTGGGGTTAGGGACGGCCGCCGGGGCGGCCGATATGGAATTGTTGGGTGCGGGAGCCACCTTTCCCCAACCCCTTTATTCAAAAATGTTCTACGAATACTTCCAGGAGTACAAGGTTAAAATCAATTATCAGGGAATCGGTTCCGGTGGAGGCATTAAGCAGCTCAGCAGCAAGGTGGTGGACTTCGGCGGCACGGACGCCTTCATGACCGAGGACCAGTTGAAAGGGGCCGGGGCCCCGATCGTTCATGTCCCCACCTGCCTCGGTTCAGTGGTCATTTCTTATAATCTGCCCGACAATCCCAAACTGAAGTTCGCGCCGGAGGTGATCGCCGATATCTTTCTGGGAAAGATTAAGAAATGGAACGACCCGCGGGTGACGGCCTTAAATCCGGGGGTGCATCTTCCGGACCTGGCCATAACCGTGGCCCATCGTTCCGACGGCAGCGGCACGACCAATATCTTCAGCGATTACTTGAGCAAAGTCAGTGCCGAATGGAAAGAAAAGGTCGGTATGGGGACCTCTCTGAACTGGCCGGTGGGACTCGGGGGCAAAGGCAATCCCGGAGTAGCCGGACTGATCAAGCAGATCCCCGGCTCTCTTGGCTACGTGGAACTCATCTACACCCTGCAAAACAATATGCCGGCCGCCGCCTTGAAAAATAAGGCCGGAAAATTCATCGAACCGACCATTAAATCGACCAGTCTGGCGGCCAACACCAAATTGCCGGAGGATATGCACATCTCCTTGACGGATACCGATGCCCAGGATGGTTACCCCATCGCCGGTTTCACCTACCTGATCTTCTACAAAGAGCAAAATTATGGTGGGAAGACCCTGGAGAAAGCGGAAACCCTGGCCAAATTAATAAAATGGGTCATTACCGACGGTCAGAAATATGCCGAAGCCCTTGCATTATGCCCCCCTTTCCAAGGACGCCTTTGCCAAAGCGGATAAACTGGTCCACTCGATGACCTATAACGGCAAACCGGTCTTAAAATAGGGGATTTAATACGAAAATAGAATTGATCACCGCTTTTTAGGCCTTTTCCCTAGGTAGTCATACCGGACTTGATCCGGTATCCAGGACCTCCGAAGCTTATCCGAGGCTGGATTCCGGATCGCGCTTCGCTTGTCCAGACCTTATGTTGAAATAGAAAGGCAAGTCTTGAGTTTTCGGTTATACTTTTGGTGCCAGACAAAAAAACAACCGAAAGGAGACTTGCTATGGAACAGGTTAACAAATTGGATTTTTCGGGTCAATCGATTTACGTGGGACTGGATGTCCATAAAAAGAACTGGAGCGTGAGCATTTTTTCGGAACAATGCGAGCATAAAAAGTTTACCCAGCCTCCCGAAGCGGACAAATTGGCCCATTATCTGAAACGGAATTTTCCCGGGGCGAACTATTATTCGGCCTATGAAGCCGGTTTTAGCGGCTTCTGGACCCACAATCAGCTTCAGGAAAAGGGGGTCAACTGTATCGTGGTCCATCCGGCTGATGTCCCGACGACGAATAAAGAGCGCACCACCAAACGGGATCGGATCGACTGCCGCAAGCTGGCCCGGCATCTGCGGAGCGGGGAACTGAAAGGGATCTACGTTCCGACCCGACCCCAGTTGGAAGATCGCAGCCTGGTCCGAATCCGGCAAAGTTTGGTGCGGAAGCAAACCCGGTGTAAGAATCAAATCAAGTCCTTTCTGTTCTTCTACGGGCTGGATCAGCCCGAAGAAGTCGTTCGTAGTCGGTGGTCCCAAAAGTTTCTTAACCAGCTCGAACAGATCCAGATGGAGCGGGCCAGCGGCCATCTGGCCTTTCAGGCCTATCTAGAAGAACTAAAGCAGCTCAAGTCACTGATCGCCTCCGTAAACCGGGGCATCATCCTGCTTTCCCGGGAGCCCGTGTATCGGAAGAGTGTGGAGCACTTAAAAACCGTCCCGGGATTAAGTACGCTAGCGTCCATGATCCTGCTCACCGAGCTTTGTGACCTATCCCGCTTTAGCGACCTGGACCACCTGGCCAGTTACGTGGGGCTCATCCCCGACATTCACGTCAGCGGAGAAACCGAGCATATCGGCGGCCTGACCTTTCGGCGAAACGCCCAACTACGGGACGTACTCATCGAAGCCGCCTGGACGGCCGCCCGGCTGGATCCGGTATTGTTGCTGGCCTTTAATGAGTACTGCCGGCGGATGAAGAAGACCAAGGCCATTGTCAAGATTGCCCGGAGACTGCTCAACCGCATTCGTTATGTGTTAAAGAACCAAGTGGACTATGTTCCGGGAGTGATTCAGTAAAACCCGGGAACGGGGGTAACACCAGTCTTATAAGTCGTTTTGTGGGCAACGATCTGTCATTCCTGCAGCTCAGGTTTCATCGATGTCTGCACTAGTCCAGACTTCGTGCCCACGTTTATAATATAATCAAGGAGCTGCAGCTATCCATCCAGGGGTATGTCTGCTAATAGAAGATTGATTAGTAAGATTGGTGCCGCTCTTTCCCCGGATGTCGGTTAACGAAAAGATCGCACTTCTCGTCGATTTTCCCTCAAACAGAGGGTATCTATCGAGAAGGGCAAAAAAACCTGGCCTTCTCCTGGACGACCACCTGGGTTCTCCACAGGTGGTCTCAGTATGCCACTCAGGATGCCACCCAGGCGGTCGTCCAGGAGAAGGGATAAATTTAAAAAAAACCTCTATAAAAGACTTGCTTTTCAACATAGAGGAATGACGAGCCGACTCGATCCCTTTAAAGCATATTTTCATGCTTCGGGGTGCCCGCCCCGGGCAAGGGGGTTTAAGACAAAAATTGGGGTCGAGGGTTCCGGGGTTCGATCTTGCTTCAGCGGGATTGACTCCTCGAATCCTTGACCCCTTGGATTATTTTTTATAGATCCTTAAAAACGATTCGGTTGGTATGCTAGAAACGGAAAACAACACCTGGGTCATCGACAAATCGGAACAGCGGTTTTCAACTTTTTTGTCCTTTTTCGCCTATTTAATCGTCGCCCTGCTCCTGGGTATCTTCCTCACCTTGCTGATTCGGGCCTGGCCGTCGATTAAGGTCTTCGGTCTTTCCTTTCTTAGCGGACGTCTCTGGGATCCGGTGACCAGTAAGTTCGGGGCCCTTCCCTTTTTGGTGGGGACCTTGGCGACCTCTTTCCTGGCCCTGCTCATCTCCATACCTTTTTCCACCGCGATCTCCATTTTACTCGGCGAATATTACAAAGAAGGGGCCCTCTCCTCTTTCCTGAAGAGTTCCATTGAGGTTTTAGCCGGCATCCCCTCGGTGATCTACGGGTTTTGGGGTTTGTTTGTGCTTATCCCTATCGTCAGGGCCATAGAGATCAAGATGGGTGTCCTGGCCGAGGGGGTCGGGATTGTTGTCCTCTTCCCTCATCCTGGCCATTATGGTCATCCCCTATGCCGCCTCTATCGGCCGGGAGGTTATCGCCCTGGCCCCGGCCGATCTCAAGGAAGCCGCCTATTCTCTCGGGGCCACCCGCTATGAGGTCGTTAAGAGGATCATCCTGCCTTATGCCCGCTCCGGGATCATCGCCGGTATCCTGCTTTCCCTGGGAAGGGCCCTGGGAGAGACCATGGCCGTGACCATGCTCATCGGCAATCGGAACAGTATTCCTCACAGTATCTTTGATCCGGCCAATACCATGGCCAGTGTCATTGCCAATGAATTTACCGAGGCCACCCTGGAGATTTACGTCTCCTCCTTGATCAACATCGCCCTGGTGCTGTTTCTGGTCACCATGGTGGTCAATCTCATCGGCAACTACGTTATCAAAAAAGTCAGCATCGCCGCCGAGAGGGAAGTCACCTGATGGAAGCGAACACGGCCTGGCGCATTTTCAAAAATAATTGTTTCAAAGGGTCTATTATCCTCCTCTCTTTTCTTTCCATCTCGCCCATGCTGCTGATCCTTTTCTATATCGGGAAAAACGGGATCAGCTCTATCAATTGGGCCTTCCTCACCGAGGTTCCCCGGCCCATGGGAGAAATCGGGGGCGGGGTTTTTAACGCTATTGTGGGCACCTTCGTTCTGATTATACTCTCCAGCCTTTTCTCCGTGCCCGTGGGGATCGCCTCGGGAATCTACCTCTCGGAAAATCGGGAGGGCTTCCTCTCGCGAACGGTAAAACTGTGTGTCGAAATCCTGCAAGGCACCCCCTCGATCGTCATCGGCATCATCGCCTATACCTGGATCGTTCGTCCCTTCAGGAGCTTCTCGGTTTTTTCCGGGGGTATCGCCTTGAGCATGATGATGATTCCCGTAATCATCAAGTCCACGGAAGAGACGCTAAAGCTGATTCCCTATCATCTGAAGGAGGCCTCCCTGGCCCTGGGAGTGCCTTATCACCGGACCATTTTAAAGGTGATTATACCGTCCGGCCTCAGCGGCATCGTGACCGGTATTTTACTCGGTATCGCCCGGATCACCGGGGAAACCGCTCCGCTGCTCTTCACCTCCTTTGGCAATCCCTTCCTAAACTGGAATCTTTTTAAGCCCATGGAGTCGCTGCCCCATATCATTTTTTATTATGCCACCAGCCCTTATCCGGAATTCCACCGATTGGCCTGGGGGGCGTCTTTTATCCTGGTCAGCCTGGTTTTGGTGTTTAATCTGATCGCCCGGAAAGTCTCAAAAAGATGGAAGATCCAACTTTAAACGTCTTACGCATTGAACATTTTTCCGCCGGTTATGGCGATAACCGCGTCCTGAAGGACGTCTCCCTAGCCATCGGCGACAATAAGGTCACCGCTCTGATGGGGCCTTCGGGTTGCGGCAAAACTACGATCATCCGCTGCATTAACCGGATGCACGAGTTGATCCCCGGTTCTAACATCCAAGGCAAGATCTATCTGCGGGATAGAGATATCTACGCCATGGAACCGATCGTGCTTCGAAGAAAAATCGGCATGGTCTTTCAAAAACCGAACCCCTTTCCCACCATGAGCATTTATGAAAATGTCATTGCCGGTTATAAATTGAATGGAATTCGGCTCAGCCGAAAGGAAACCGAGGAGATCGTGGAACGATCACTCCAGCAGGCCGCCTTGTGGAACGAGGTCAAGGATTTCCTGCATCGCAAGGGAACCTTTTTGTCCGGAGGCCAGCAACAAAGGCTGTGTATCGCCCGGGCCCTGGCCATGAATCCGGAGATTCTGTTACTGGATGAACCGACTTCCGCCCTGGATCCGAAATCGACCTCCCATATAGAAGCCTTGATCGCGGACCTGAAAGAAACCGTCACCATGCTCTTAGTCACCCACAACATGGGCCAGGCGGCCCGGGTGTCCGATTATACGGCTTTTATCTACCTCGGGGAATTAATTGAACACGGATTGACGAAAACGATGTTCACCGTTCCCAAGGACAAGCGGACGGAAGAATATTTAACCGGAAAATTTGGTTGATCGGGGGAACTATGTTGGAAAAGGAAATTGCCGGGCTCAGGAAGACCTTGATCGGATACGCCCTCCTGGTGGAAAAAATGATCGACGACAGCATCGGCGGGCTGTTAAGAAGCGACCGGGATTTGTTCCTTCAGGTCATCGAAAAAAGTGAAAAAAGGGCCAATGAGACGGAAATCCTGATCGATGACCTCTGTACGACGATGATCGCCCAATTCAGTCCCAAGGCCAAAGAATTGCGGACCATCTTGATGAGTCTCAAAATCAACAATGACCTGGAAAGGATTGCCGACCACGCCGCCAACAGCGCCGAAAACGGCCTTTTCCTTATCACCCAACCTTTGGTCAAACCTTTGCTGGACCTGCCCCGGATGGCTGAGGCGGCTAGCGGCATGCTGCGAGACGCCGTCAATGCCTTTGTCCATGAAGATCCGGACCTGGCGGTCAGCGTCTGCGAACGGGACGATATTGTGGACGGTTTGGCCTCCCAGATTTTGCGAGAACTGATTACCTACATGATCGCCGATCCGAAGACGATCGAGAGGGCCTTGCACCTCCTGAAAATCGCCCACAATCTGGAACGGACCGCCGATCTGGCTACCAACATCTCCGAACACGTGATTTACATGATCGAGGGGAAAGTGGTCAAACACCAGCAACAAAAACAAAATTGATCGCCGGTTGATATTTATGGTTGTTCGCCCTTTTGGTTGGGAGGCCTCAATTTTGTTATCCATATCTCCCGGTAATATAATCATTTGTTCTTTCATCCCGGGGCTTGGTGAAGATCTGGCCGGTGGTCCCGAACTCGATCAGTTCGCCCAGGAGCATAAACCCGGATTCGTCGGAGATGCGGGCGGCCTGTTGCATATTGTGGGTGACGATGACGATGGTGTACTTTTCCTTGAGCTCCAGCATCAGGCTTTCGATTTTTTCCGTGGCCATGGGGTCCAGGGCCGAGCAGGGTTCGTCCATTAGAACAATGCGGGACTCCAGGGCCAGGATCCGGGCCATGCAGAGGCGTTGCTGCTGTTCCAGGGTCAGGGTGAGGGCGGACTGATCCAGGCGGTCTTTTAACGCTTCCCACAACCCCACAGCCGAAAGGGAATTGAAAACGATTTCGTCGCGCCGGCTTTTTTCCTTGGGCAGGATCTGGTGCATTTTGGGTCTTAAAGGGTTGGTTTCAGTGCCGTCCAATAATGCTCGAATTCACTGAGCAATACGAGTTCCGGTGATTCCAGCCAGGGGGAGTCTGCCCGGTGGGCATAGACCAGGATATTCGTCTCGACAGCGATCATCCTCCCCGGTTCTCGTAGCTCATATCGCGAATGCGCTCCCATGACGCCCCTTCCAAGGGGGGCTGCAACCCCCCGCCTTTGAAGGAGGCTCTCCGCAGATT
>CAWJJC010000019.1:0-102651 GCA_963843145.1 uncultured delta proteobacterium | reverse complement strand
CGTTGATGCCGCTGATGTGCCGCGCCCCGCAGCGGTCCTGGGGCAGGACGAGCTGGGGTCCGGCCCGGTCGAGAGGCGAGTCGTCGATGGTGACGGCGAGCAGGACGGGGGCCTGCCCGAAGTCCGGGTCGATCTCCGCCCAGGACAGCAGGGCGTGATGGCCGTCCGCTCCGGTCACCGCGATCAGGAACCGCAGCCGGTCCTTGCGGCGGGCGGGGTCGAAGCCGGGCCCGGCGTCATGCAGGACGTCGTGCAGCAGCGGGCCCGCGAAGCTGTGCTCCTGGACGCCGCTGGTGGCGCACTCGAAGCTGACCCGCGCCGTGTGCTGGGGCCAGTCGAGCAGATCGGGCACCGTCAGCCGGGCCGGGCGCGCGACATCGCCGGTCAGGGCGGACTCTGCCACCGGATCGGCGGCCGTAAGGGATTGACGCACGGACTACCACCTCCCGAATGACCGTACCCGGGCCTCGGCCGCAGCACTCTCATACAAACGCACATGCCTACCCCTGTCTGCACATGATCCAGCTCATGCGATGCAACAAGAGACTTCCGCCTTGCATCTGCGGCAGTATGATCAATGCATGCACACCTACCGGATCCCGGACGCGGCCGCCCTGATCGGCGTCCGCGCCGACACTATTAGGCGCTGGTCGACACCGGGAGACTGCCTGCCGAAGGTGACGCGGTGGGCCGCCGGATCCTCTCCGGGCCGGCCCTGGCGTGCTTCGCCCGGCAGCTGCGCGGCACCGAGCGGAAGAACAACGGCTCCTCGGCCCGCAACCGCCTTTCCGGCGTCTTCACCGAGGTGGTCCCCGGAGATGTGTCGGCGCGGGTGGAGATCCAGGCCGGGCCGTTCCCGGTGGTGGCCATGGTGAGCCGGGGGTCGGCCGGGAATTTCGGCTGGAGCCCGGTGTTCCTGCGGCCGCCCTGATCAAGTCGACCCATGTGGTCGTCGAAAGTCCTTGAAGTGTCCGCCGGACGCTTCCGGAGAATCAGCCCGATTCTTCTCAGGTGAGCCTTAGGGAGTAAACCCGTGATGACCCGTTGCGCGCGCCGGACCCGCCGGACCATGCAGGTGACCGGCGCGGGCGTCGCCGCGCTGCTGGCGCTGAGCGCCTGCTCCTCCGGCCGGACTCGTCGTCCTAGCGGGCTCCGCTCCTCGGCGTCCACGGCCTCGCCAGAAGGTCACGGGGACGGTCATGGTCTTCGCCGCGGCGTCGCTGAAGGAGAGCTTCACGACGCTGGGCAAGGAGTTCGAGAAGGCGTACCCGGGCACGAAGGTGACCTTCAACTTCGGCGGCAGCGACACCCTCGCGGCGAGCATCACCGGCGGCGCCCCGGCCGACGTCTTCGCCGCCGCCAGCCCGAAGACCATGAAGACGGTCACCGACGCCAAGGACGCGGCCGGCACCCCGGCCACCTTCGTGCGCAACCAGCTGGAGATCGCCACCCTGCCCGGCAACCCGACAATCGCCACCCTCAAGGACCTCACCAAGCCCGGCCTCAAGGTCGCGCTGTGCGCCAAGACCGTGCCGTGCGGCGCCGCCGCGCAGAAGGCGCTGACCGCCAGCAACCTGAAGCTCACCCCGGTCTCCTACGAGCAGGACGTCAAGTCCGCCCTGACGAAGGTGGAGCTGAAGGAGGTCGACGCGGCCGTGGTCTACCAGACCGACGTGAAGGCCGCGGGCGGCAAGGTGGACGGCGTGGAGTTCCCCGAGTCGGCCGAGGCCATCAACGACTACCCGATCGTGGCGCTGAAGGACGCGCCGAACGCCGCGGCCGCGCAGGCGTTCATCGCGCTGGTGCAGTCCGCCGAGGGCCAGAAGGTGCTGACCGAGGCCGGGTTCCTCAAGCCGTGACCGAGCCCGACCCGTCCGGCGCCGCGGCCGAGGTCCTGCACGGGTGGCGACACCCGTGGGGCCGGGCCGCGGCGTCGGCGTGCCCGGCCGGGCGCCCGGGGCCGCGGCGTGCCGCTGCCGCTGCTGCTGCCCGCCCTGGTCGGGCTGGCCTTCCTGCTGCTGCCGCTGATCGCCCTGCTGGTCCGGGCGCCCTGGCGCAGCCTGCCGGACCAGCTGACCAGCCCGGAGGTCTGGCAGGCGCTGCGGCTGTCGCTGCAGTCTGCGCCACGCCGGCCACGGCGGTCTGCCTGGTGCTCGGCGTGCCGCTGGCCTGGCTGCTGGCCCGCACCGACTTCCCCGGCCGGCGGCTTCGTCCGGGCGCTGGTGACGCTGCCGCTGGTGCTGCCGCCGGTGGTCGGCGGTGTGGCGCTGCTGCTGGCGCTCGGCCGCAACGGCCTGGTCGGGCAGTGGCTGGACTCGTGGTTCGGCATCACGCTGCCGTTCACCACGGCCGGGGTGGTGGTCGCCGAGGCGTTCGTGGCGATGCCGTTCCTGGTGATCAGCGTCGAGGGCACGCTGCGCGCCGCCGATCCGCGCTACGAGGAGGCCGCCGCGACGCTGGGCGCCTCGCGCTTCACCGCGTTCCGCCGGGTCACGCTGCCGCTGATCGCGCCGGGCATCGCGGCGGGCGCCGTGCTGGCCTGGGCGCGGGCGCTCGGCGAGTTCGGCGCGACGATCACCTTCGCCGGCAACTTCCCCGGCCGCACGCAGACCATGCCGCTGGCGGTCTACCTGGCGCTGCAGAACGACCCGGACGCCGCGATCGCCCTGAGCCTGGTGCTGCTCGCGGTCTCCGTCGCGGTGCTGGCCGGGCTGCGGGACCGCTGGATGACGGCGGCATGACCGGCCCCGCCGACCCCACACGGCCCTCGCCGGACCGACCGACCGCCGGAGGACCGCCTCAGACGCACATCGACCACGTCATCGGCGGCGCCCCGGCCGACGGCATGCGCGCCGCGGCCTCGACGCCCATCTGGTCGTCGACCGCGGCGCCTTCCGCCTGGACGTCGCGCTGACGCGCCGCCCCCGGCGAGGTGGTCGCGCTGCTCGGCCCGAACGGCGCGGGCAAGACCACGGCGCTGCGCGCGCTGGCCGGGCTGGTCCCGCTCACCGGCGGCCATCTGCGGCTGGACGGCGCACGCGTGGACCGCACGGCCGCCCGAGTCCCGCGCCGGTCGGCGTGGTCTTCCAGGACTACCTGCTCTTCCCGCACCTGACCGCGCTGGACAACGTCGCGTTCGGGCCGCGCTGCCACGGCGTGCCCAAGGCGGAGGCGCGCGCGCAGGCCGCCGAGTGGCTGGAGCGCATGGGCCTCGCCGACCACGCGCGGCGCCAGCCGCGCCGGCTGTCCGGCGGCCAGGCCCAGCGGGTCGCGCTCGCCCGCGCCCTGGCCACCGCCCCCGGCTGCTGCTGCTCGACGAGCCGCTCGCCGCGCTCGACGCGCGCACCCGGCTCGACGTGCGGGCCGACCTGCGCCGCCACCTGGCCGCGTTCGAGGCCGTCGCCGTACTGGTCACGCACGACCCGCTGGACGCGATGGTGCTGGCCGACCGGCTCGTGGTCATCGAGGACGGCCGCGTCGTCCAGGACGGCACGCCGGCCGAGATCGCCCGCCACCCGCGTACCGACTACGTCGCCCGGCTGGTCGGCCTCAACCTCTACCAGGGGCAGGCCGACGGGCACATCGTCCGGGTCGGCTCCGGGCCGGACATCGCCACCAGCGAGGACCTGTCGGGGCCCGCCTTCGTGGCCTTCCCGCCGAGCGCGGTGACCCTGCACCGGGACCGGCCCACCGGCGCCAGCGCCCGCAACCTGTGGCGGTGCCAGGTCGCCGGGCTGGAGACGCACGGCGACCAGATCCGCGCGGACCTCACCGGTGAACTCCCGCTCGCCGCCGACCTGACGACGGTCGCCGCCGCCGAACTGGACCTGCACCCGGGCGCGGCGGTCTGGGCCACGGTCAAGGCGACGCAGACGCACGCGTATCCGGCCTGACGCCGCACTCGGCCCCCTTGGATCCGCGACAAGAGCGCCCCGGCATCCCGCAGCACACTTTGGCGACTCCGGCCTGCAGGCACCCATTCCCCTTCACCTCGCAGATGCGACGCGCCTCACACCAGCCACGTCCAGCCCGGCTACGGTGAGGCCTATGCAGGCCCAAAGCCTGACATTCCATACCTTTCCTGTGAGGCGTTCCGCATGAGCCTGAGCATCCGCAATCAGCTTCCCGGCAGCGTTACGGGCATCACCGCGGGTGAAGCCATGGCGACGGTCAAGGTCCGCCTCGACGGCGGCCAGGACATCACCGCGGCGATCACCCTGGATGCCGTCAAGGAACTCGGCCTCGCCGAGGGCTCCGCCGTGCGCGCCCTGGTCAAGTCCACGGAGGTCTCCCTCGCCACCGGCACGGCGAGGGGCTGTCCATCCGCAACCAGCTCGCCGGAACGGTCGACGACATCGCCACGGGCGGCGCCATGGCCTCCGTCAAGGTCAGCGTCCCGGGTGGCGAACTGACGTCCGCCATCACCAAGGACGCCGTCACCGACCTGGCCCTGGCCCCCGGCACCTCCGTCGTGGCCCTGATCAAGTCGACCGAGGTCTCGCTCGCGACCGCGTGACGGCCGGGCGTTGATCGGTACCTGACCGAGGAGGCGTGGCTGCCGGAGGAGGCGCCACCCGGACGACCGTCACATGTTGATCATGTGTCCGGCCAGCCCGTGGATCGCCTCCTTCACGGCCTCGCCGAGCGTCGGGTGGGCGTGCACGTTGCGGGCCACCTCGTGGACGGTCAGGTCCCACTGCTGAGCCAGTGTCAACTCCGGTAGCAGTTCGGTGACTTCGGGGCCGATGAGGTGGGCGCCCAGCAGTTCGCCGTACCGGTTGTCGCTGACGACCTTGACGAAGCCCGTCGGCTCACCGAGGCCGTGGGCCTTTCCGTTCGCGGAGAACGGGAACTTCGCCACCTTCACGTCGAACCCGAGCTCGCGGGCCTGCGCCTCGGTCCACCCGAAGCTGGCGATCTGCGGCTGGCAGTAGGTGGCGCGCGGGATCATCGTGAAGTCGACCTCCATGGTCTCCGCGCCGCCGATCGTCTCGGCGGCGATCACGGCCATGGCCTCCGCCGCGTGCGCCAGCATCAGTTTCGCGGTGACGTCACCGATCGCGTACAGGTGGGGCACGTTCGTGCGGCCGCGTCCGTCCACGTCGATCGCGCCGCGCTCGGTGAGCCGTACGCCGGTGTTCTCGAGCCCGTAGCCGGTGGTGCGAGGCGCGAAGCCGATCGCCTGGAGGACCTTGTCGGCCTCGATCACGCGCTGCTGCCCGTCCTTGGAGACGGTGACGCGCACCTTGGCCGGGGATCGCTGTCGTCGATGGATTCCACCCGGGTCCCGGTGTGCACCTCGATGCCCAACTTGCGGTACTGGCGGGAGAGTTCCTTGGACACGTCGGCGTCCTCGGTCGGCACCATGCGGTCCAGGAACTCGACGACGGTCACCTTGACGCCGTAGTTGTGCAGGACGTACGCGAACTCGACGCCGATCGCTCCGGCGCCCGCGATGACGATGGACTCGGGGAGTGTCTCGGAGAGGATCTGCTCCTCGTAGGTGACCACGCGTTCGCTGAGGGCGGTGCCCGGCAGGAGGCGGGTGGTGGCGCCGGTCGCGATGATGCAGTTCCCGAAGGTGACGGTCTCGGTGCCGCCGGCCGTCAGGTCGATGCGGAGCGTGCGGTCGTCGGTGAACGTGCCGCGGCCGTCGTACTCCGTGATGTTGTTCTTCTTCATCAGGTAGTGCACGCCGGCGACGCGGCCGTCGGCGACCTTGCGGCTGCGCCGGTAGGCCTCGCCGTAGTCGAAGCTGACCTGTCCGTCGACGTGGATGCCGAAGGTCGAGGCCTGCTGCGTGAAGATGTGCGCGAGTTCGGCGTTGCGCAGGAGCGCCTTGGACGGGATACAGCCCACGTTCAGGCAGACACCACCCCAGTACTTCCCCTCGACGACCGCGGTACGAAGGCCCAGCTGGGTGGCGCGCACGGCCGCGGTGTAGCCACCGGGCCCGGCACCCAGGACGACGACGTCGTAGTGCGTGGTACTCATGGAGCGTTCCTGCCGTTTCGGTGAGACGTGAGTCTGGCCCTGACGTGCACGACGGTACGTCCGCGACCGGGACCCACGCAGATACGCAACGCCAGCGCCTCCCGGGTCCGGGCGCCGTCACGCCCTGGGGCGCGGCTCGGCCCCCGGCCCGAGCCGTGCTTCAGCTACTCCACCTCGATGCCGAAGTCCTGAACGAGCTGCTCCAGGCCGCCCGCGTAGCCCTTGCCGCCGATCACGAAGTCCCAGTCGCCGTTCGACCTGCGGCGGAAGGAGCCGAGCACCAAGGCGGTCTCGCCGGCGCGGCCGTCGGAGACCTCGAGCCGGCCCAGCTCGGCCCGCCTCGGGTCGAGCAGCCGGATGTGGGCGTCGGTGAAGCCGGACAGGTCGGCGTCCGGGTTGACCTCCGGGTCGATCGCGGCCACCAGCACGAACCGGTCGGCGTCTCGCCGGCAGCGCGTCGAAGGCGACGCAGATCGCCGCCTTGTCCGGGGCGGCCGGCGGCAGCGCGCGGACCGAACCGTCCGGCGTCTGCGGGTTGTTGAAGAAGACGAAGTGATCGTCGCTGAGGACGCGGTCGCCGTGGCAGACGAGCGCGCACACGTCCAGGGCGACGCTCGCCGGTCCACGACATGCCCAGGACGTTGTAGTCGTCGGGCAGTCGGGTCGTCCGGGCCCGGTCGGTGCCGGCTCGCTGCGCGGACCGCCGGGCGCCCTCGCCCAGCCGCCCGCGCAGCCCGTGCCGGTGCAGCAGATCGACGAGTTCGGCGCCGGAGATCAGCTCCAGCGGCTTGCCGTTGGCGAAGGTGTGCGAGCCCGGGCCGAACCCCGATGTCGTCACCAGGACGCCCTTGTTGGCGCCCGCGTCCTGCACGGTGCCGTACAGGTCGCGGACGGCGGTCGGCGGCACCGTGTTGCGGTAGCGCTTCACCTGCACGACGATCTTGCCGCCGCGGATCGGCGTCGGGTCCAGCGCGTCGACGTCCACCCCGCCGTCGTTGGAGCGCTGGGTGGTCACCGCCTGCATCCCCATGGCCCGGAACAGCTCGGCGACCAGGTCCTCGAAGGCGATCGGATCCATCGTCGAACAGGTCCGGGTTCCTCGTCGCCGCCGTGCGGCGACGACGCGGTCGCCGACGTCCTGCGGCACGGCGGCCGGGCCGCACCGCGGTGAGCTGGTCGGGCCGGGCGGAGAGCTGCCCGCGCAGCGCGTCGGCCAGGCAGCTCCACGGCGTGCACCTGCGCCAGGTGCAGCCCGCCGAAGGCGGCGCGCGGCGCCATGACGGTCGCCAGGAAGATCTGGCCCCGCCGGCCGGTCGCCGGGTCGTGCGTCGTCCACGAAGCCGTTCAGCGCCACCGACTCCAGCGCGCCGAACTCGTCGGCGGCGAAGAGCTCGCGCAGGACCAGCAGCACGCACTGCGCGAGCACTTCCCGGTACAGCGGCCCGGCGCTGCGCCACCGGCCGGGCGGTCTCCTTGTCCTGGTCCGCGCTGGGCATGTACCGCACCGACTTGGCCTCCGGGACGACGTCGTAGCCGGGCAGCTCCCAGTCCAGCACCAGCTGCCGGGCCGCCGGGTCGTAGGCCGCCGCCACCTGGCGCGGGAAGCCCTCGGGCCACGCCGTCGAGGCGTAGAGCGCCGCGGAGAAGTACTCGACGACGGCGTCGGGTTCGCGGCGCCGACGCCCTCGGTCACCTGGATGCCCGCGTTGTGCCGGCGGACATCGGCCAAGCAATATTGGTTATGTGTAACGCTTACGCCTGAACAGTCTTAGTATTGCTTGTTGAGCAAAGAAGAAGGAGGTCGTCATACGCCGTTCTTCACCGGCTATCGTCCTCAGTTCTATTTCCGCACGACGGACGTGACGGGTTCGACCAAATTGCTGGGTGGTGCAGAAATGTGTATGCCTGGCGACAATGTCAAGGTTGAAGTTGAGCTTGGTAAGCCGATCGCTATGGAAGAGCAGAGTCGCTTTCGCGATTCGCGAAGGCGGCAAGACGGTGGGTTCCGGCGTTGTGACCAAGATTCTGAAGTAGTCTCCGTGTCAGTGAATTCTGGCTGCCTGCCGGCGGTTGTGTCGGCAGGCAGTTTTGCTTTTTGAGCCGCGTTGGTTCCTGAGTGGTTTCAGGTTTCTGGTAAGAAGGTTTTTGTCATGCGTGAGTATGTGTGGCTTGAATGCACGGAGTCCGGGCAGCGGAACTACCGCGTGATCAAGGAAACTCGCGGGACGGAGCGGCTGGAGCTGATGAAGTATTGCCCAAAACTTCGAAAGCATACGCTCCATAAAGAATCGCGTAAGAAATAGGCGAGTGTGTCGTCACGGTCTGAACGGGTGTAGCTCAATTGGCAGAGCACCGGATTCCAAATCCGGCGGTTGGGGGTTCGACTCCCTCCGCCCGTGCTTTGGTGTTGGCTGTCATGGGTTGTGGTCTCGTGGGTTTCTCGTTCTTCTGGTTCAGTTTTTTGTCGAGTGTCAGATGTCGAGCAAGAGTGCGGGTGCCTCACTGCTGCCAGAGCTGTTCCGATTTGGCATTTATAAGTCAAATCAGGGGCGGATGGTTCGCCAGTTTACGTTTTTTGCGATCGCCGTCGTGGCTGCGTTTGGGTGTATTACGCTCGCAAATGGGCCGCTGATGTCGTATGCGAAGGTATTCAGGTTGGTGTCCCGGTGGCAGTTTGGGCTGTTCTGCTGCTGGGTTGCGTTTCGAGTTGTGAACTTCCCGCGGTTTGCCGATTTTCTTGTTTCCGTGGAATCGGAATTGGAGAAAGTGACCTGGCCGGGTCGGCAGGAAGTGCTTCAGGCGACCGTTGTGGTGTTGTGTACGATGTTTTTTCTGGGGTTGTTTCTGTTCCTGATCGATTTGGTCTGGACCTGGCTGTTCAGCTTCATCGGATTTACGGAATACAAGTCCAAGAGTTGACTTGGTGTCTGTCGGCAAGTTTTCAAACGGTTTGGCTCAGCGGTTGCAATTTGGCTTTCCGGTCATCAGCATACGCGGTTTCGATTTTTTTGCCGGGGTTGTTCAGGAGGTTTGTCTTCATGGCCAAAGACGCAGTGAGTACCAGTTCTGCGGCCAGCGACATGCTCTGGTTCGTGCTGAAAGTTCAGACAAATCGTGAGCGAACAATTCGCGAAGCGTTGCTGAAGAAGGTGAAGCTTGAAGGTCTGGAAGAGTTTTTTGGCGAGATTGTGATTCCTTCAGAGAAGGTTGTTGATACTCGCGGTGGAGCTCCAAAAGAGCATGATCGGAAATTGTTTCCTGGTTACATCATGATTCAGATGGTGCTTGAACGATGACACGTGGTATCTGGTTCGTGATACTGGTGGCGTAGGTGACTTTGCGGGTGCGGCTGGCAAGCCGATGCCGATGGAGCAGCATGAGGTGGACAGGATGCTGGGTCGTGCGGAGCAGCAGGCGACCGCGGCTCCGAAAGTGCGAATTCAGTTTTCATCGGGTGACATTGTGAAGATTCGCGAAGGGACTTTCGAGAATTTCGAGGGGACCGTCGAGGGTGTGGATGAGCACAACGGTAAAGTTTCGGTTTTGATTGAGATTTTCGGGCGATCAACTCCGGTTGAATTGGATCATTGGCAGGTTGAGTCGGTCTGAGTTGATATTGATTGCGGTGTCTTATTGCTTGTTTTGTTTAGCGAGTTGGGTTGATCGGTCATGGGTAAGAAGCGTGCGGTGACGGCACAGATCAAAGTGCAGGTTACGGGGGGTCAGGCAACGCCGGCTCCGCCGGTTGGTACTGCATTGGTCCGCATGGCGTGAACATCGGGCAGTTTGTTCAGCAGTTCAATGAGAAAACTCGTGACATGATGGGGATCACGATTCCCTGTGTCATCACGGTTTACAATGACCGCACGTTTGAGTTTGTTCTGAAGAGCCCTCCGGCCGCCGTGCTGCTGAAGAAGGTTGCCGGGATCGCGAAGGGTTCCGGGAATCCGCTGCGGACCAAAGTCGGCAGTGTGACGACGGCGCAGCTGGAGCAGATCGCAAAGCAGAAGTACGAAGATTTGAATGCATCTTCGCTTGAGCAGGCTCGCAAGATGATTGCCGGGACGGCTCGCAGCATGGGAATCGAAGTGATTGATTAGTTCCTGTGCGTGTGGATGTGTGTTTTTAGTGGTTCTGGTTGACAGATTTGGGTGTGAAAAATGGCAGGTCAGTCGAAGCGAATGAAGGCACTGTCCAAGAAGGCGGCTGGGCTTGGTGTTATGCAGTTGCCGGAGGCTGTGAAGGCTCTGAAGGGTCTTGAGGAGGCGATGCCAAAGGCGATTAAGCGAATTGGTTTCGACCAGACGGTTGAGATTGCCGTGCGGCTGGGTGTTGATCCTCGGCAGGCCGATCAGATTGTGCGTGGCTCCATCGTGCTGCCGCACGGGATCGGCAAATCGCAGCGTGTGATTGTGTTCGCTCAGGGTGAGAACGTCAAGATCGCTCAGGCGGCAGGTGCCGATATTGTTGGTGGTAAAGAGTCTGGCCGACAAGATTAAGGACGGATGGCTGGAATTTGATGTTGCCATCGCGACGCCCGACATGATGGGTGTCGTTGGGCCGCTGGGCCGGGTGCTTGGTCCGCGTGGTTTGATGCCAAGTCCGCGTGCCGGTACGGTGACTCAGGATGTTGCTACGGCTGTGCGGGAATACAAGGCGGGTAAAGTGGAGTTTCGAGTCGATAATGGCTCCAACGTGCATTGCGTTGTTGGTCGCATGTCATTTGATGCTGATAAGTTGACGGAAAACATTGAATCGCTGCTGAGTTTTATTCGCAGTCTGAAGCCGAATGCTTCAAAAGGCGTTTATGTTCGCGGAGTAGTGGTTTCGGCGACAATGATGCCTGCGATTCTGGTCGCCGTTTAGGCTGCGGGCTGTTGCGTCGGGTTGCTTGGGTTGACTAGAATTTGTTTTTGCGGTGAGTTGTCAGCAATGGGTCGTCACGTTAAAGACATGGTGATTTCGGATATCCAGTCGCGGATTGGCGATGTGAAGGATTTCATCGTCGTCGACTGTTCAAAGATCGATGCGGTCACTGCGAATCGCTGGCGGCTGGATCTGCGGAAAGATCAGATCACGGCGTTGACGGTCAAAAATTCTATCGCGGCAAATGCCTTGAAGAAAAAGGGTATCGAAGGGCTGGACACCGTTCTGGCGGGGCCTTCGACGTTGGTTTGGGGTGGTGATGACGTTGTTGCTTTGTCCAAAGCGGTGACGAAGTACGCGAAGGAGATGCCGAAGCTTGAAATCAAGGGTGGCAGCGTTGAGGGTCAGACTCTGAATGCGGCTGCTGTCGATAGTCTCAGCAAGAGTGCTGGCCGCGTCGAAACGATCGGTCAGATTGCCGGATTGATGCTGGCTCCCGGAAGGCAGTTGGCAGGTTGTCTGCAGAGTCCAGGTGGTCAGTTGGCTGGCCAGTTGAAGACGTTGTCTGAAAAAGAAATTTCTGAGTGATTCAGCGGCTTGGTGTTCTGCTGATGTGATTTGTTGTTAACGAAAAGCGTGTTACCGAAAGAGAAAGGTGTTGGCAATGTCTGCAGAAGCAGCCACTGAATTTGACAGCAAGACGAAAGAGCTTGGCGATAAGATTGTTGGTTTGACCCTGCTGGAGGCCAAGCGGGTCGTAGATTACCTGAAGGAAGTTCACGGCATTGAGCCAGCAGGTGGCGGTGCGATGATGATCGCTGCTGCGCCAGGCTGCTGCCGCTGAAGCTGCCGTTGAACAGACGGAATTCACCGTCGTTCTGACAGGTTTTGGCGAAAACAAGATCGCTGTCATCAAGGTTGTCCGCGCCGTAACGGGCCTTGGTCTGAAGGAAGCAAAAGACCTTGTCGAAGGCGTCCCAAAGCCTTTGAAGGAAGGTGTTTCCAAGGAAGATGCAGAGAAGCTGAAGGCCGAAGTTGTTGCGGCTGGCGGTACCTGCGACATCAAGTAATTGATTGTTGCAGACTCTGTGACAGAGCTTTTCGTTGGCACTGGCCGGGGCGATCGTTGATCGCCCCCGGCGGTGGCAAATGCCAGTGGTTTGGATTCAGTTGCCTCTTGAGGCACTTATCCGTTAGTGAATGAAGGCTCGGCACTTGGTGTCCAGCGAGCGTCCGGCGTTTCTGAATTTGATGTGGATGGCTCAGAGAAGCAGGCAGCTGTCGAGTTGATCGACAGGTGCCTTTCGTCGCGCACCGTTTGGTCGAATTGTCTGATGTGGCCGTAATTTGGGGTCAGAACCGGCTGAGCATCTGCGTCCCGGGCAGATGTCAGTGACTAAGTGGATGGTGTTTGTCTCAGGTATGTTTATTGATCGCGAGTTTTGTCAGACTCGCGTCTTGTGATCTCTTCAGCGAAGGCAGGGCTCCGTATGCCGATTCCGTCTGTTCGTACTATCGACCAGGACGAAGTTCGAAACTTCGGAAAAATTAACGCCGAGTATGAGATTTCCGGACTGACTTTGATTCAGACGGCTTCTTATGCTCGATTTCTGCAGGCCGATCGATCGTCACGCGATCGTCTGGATATAGGTCTGGAAGCGATTCTGCGCGAAGTGTTCCCGATCGAAAGTTACGACTCTCAGTTTCGCCTGGAATACATTCGGTATGAGCTGGGCAAGCCCCGGTACACGCCGGAGGAGTGCCGCCAGCTGCGTCTGACCTACGGAATGCCGTTCCGTGTCTGGCTGCGATCTGGTGAAAGAGCAGCCGGTTGAAGAAGAAGTGTATCTCGGCGACATTCCGATCATGGTGGGTGGTGGTGAGTTCATCATCAACGGTGCCGAACGTGTCGTCGTCAGCCAGTTGCACCGTTCTCCGGGCGTGGACTTTGTGATGGCCGAAGAAACGGCCAGCAGCGACCGCAAGACACAGTCGTGCCGCATTATTCCGGAACGCGGAAGCTGGATCGAGTTGCTTGTCAGCAAGCGTGAGGCGATCGGCGTGCGGATTGATCAGAGCGGCAAATTTTCCGCTGTGACTCTGCTGCGGGCGATGTCGAAAGAGTACTCTTCGGACGCCGAGATCATTCGCCTGTTTTATGAGACGGAGACGATCAAGATCTCTGCCAAAGACCGTGGCGAAAGACCTGGAAGGGAAGTATTCTGTCGAGAATGTCGTCTTTCCGGAAAAGCACGAGCGGGCTGGTGAAATCGTTGTCGATGCCGGCTATGAGATCAGTGAGCTGGTGTCAGAAGAACTGATCACATGCGGTCTGAAGAGCGTTGAGATTGTCAAAGACGCTACCGATCTGCTGATGCTGAAGACGTCTCGCAGAAGACGGACTTCAACGCACGAAGAAGCACTGCTGAAGATTTACCAGCGACTGCGTCCGGGAAATCCGCCGAACCTGGACAAGGCCAGCGATCTGTTCAACGAAAAGTTCTTTGACGTGAATCGCTATCGGCTGGGGCGCGTTGGTCGCTTCCGTATCAATCGTAAATTCGCTCAGGATATCTCCGATGACGAGATGACTCTGAAGCCGGAAGACTTTATCAATGCGATGCAGTATATCGTGCGTCTGCGGATCGGTGACGACTCGGCATAGGTCGACGACATCGATAATCTTGGTAATCGTCGTCTGCGGACGATTGATGAGCTGGCGGCCGACGAAATCCGGAAAGGGTTTTCTGAAACTGCGTCGTACTGTTCAGGAGCGCATGAGCCTGAAGGAAGTCGATGCGATGACTCCTCGGACGCTCATCAATCCCAAGAGTGTTTCTGCGGCGATTGATTACTTCTTCGGTCGCAGTGAACTTTCACAGGTGGTGGACCAGACGAATCCGCTGTCGATGCTGACGCACGAACGGCGTTTGAGTGCTCTGGGCCCGGCGGTTTGAATCGTAAGCGTGCGGGCTTTGAAGTTCGTGACGTGCATATTTCGCACTACGGACGAATCTGTCCGATTGAAACGCCTGAAGGTACGAACATCGGGCTGATTTCCAGTCTGAGTATTTATGCCAGAGTGGATGATTACGGCTTTCTGATTTCGCCATATCGCGTTGTGAAGAATGCGAAAGTCACGGACGAAGTCGTCTGGCTGCGTGCCGACGAAGAAGCATCCGGCATGGTCTGTCCTGCCGATACGCTGGTCGAAAATGGAATGATTGCCGAAGAGCGCGTGCTGGCCCGCACCACAGAGCGACGTGGTCTGGATTGATCGCAAGCGAAGTCCAGTTACATCGATGTCGCACCGTGTCAGATGGTCGGTGTTTCAGCCGGTCTGATTCCGTTCCTGGAACATGACGACGCGAACCGTGCCCTGATGGGTTCGAACATGCAGCGGCAGGCTGTGCCGCTGCTGATTGCAGAACGCCCGCTGGTGGGAACCGGGATGGAGCAGTATGTGGCTCAGAATTCCGGCATGGTGCTGCGGGCCGAGAAGTCCGGCAAAGTGACGTTATGTCGATGCCTGCAATATTGAAATCGACGGACGACGTTATCCGCTGCGGAAATTCACGCGGTCTGAATGAACGAACCTGTCTGAACCAGAAGCCGATTGTCGCGATGGGCGAACGCGTCAAGGCGGGACAGATTCTGTGCGACAGTGCTGCCACCAAAAATGGATCGCTGGCACTGGGCCGCAACGTGCTCGTGGCCTTCATGTCATGGGAAGGCTACAACTTCGAAGACGCGATTATTCTGTCCGAACGTCTGGTGAAAGAAGACGTTTACACGTCGATTCATCTCGACGAATTTGATGTGGAAATTCGCGAGACAAAACTGGGGCGTGAAGAATTCACGCGCGACATTCCGAATGTCAGCGAAAAGGCTCTGCGGCATCTGGATGAAACCGGCATCGTTAAGGTCGGAACGCGTGTCAATCCGGGTGACATTCTGGTTGGCAAGGTGTCTCCGAAAGCGAAGTCGGAACTGACGCCGGAAGAAAAACTGCTGCACGCCATTTTCGGACGTGCCGGCGAAGACGTGAAGAATGAAAGCCTGGAAGTCCCCAGCGGCGTCGGCGGCATCGTGATTCATACCGAGAAATTCTCTCGCCGGATGAGTCTGTCGGAAATCGAGCGCAAGCAATTCGAAGACGAACTGAAGAAGGTCGAAAAAGAAAATGAAGTCGCAATTGCGGCGGCGTTCAAGACATTCCTTGTCGAGCTGGAAGCTGCACTGGAGCAACCGGTAACGGATGCCGATGGTCGGCAACTGGCCAAGCTGGATGATCCCAAGGCCGTCGCGGATTTTGCCCGGCGATTCCATACGCATTTCGAAGACATGGACATTCGCAGCCCGCAGAAGAAGACGGCCGCGCGCAAAGTGGTGCGTGAGAGCTGGGTGCTGGTGGAAGACGTGATCGATCGTGAAGATCATCGTCTGAACAGTATGAAACGCGGCGATGAATTGCCAAGCGGCGTGCTGCAGATGGTCAAAGTCTACGTCGCTTCCAAACGACAGATCTCTGTCGGCGACAAGATGGCCGGTCGTCACGGGAACAAAGGGGTGATCTCCAAGGTGCTGCCGATTGAAGACATGCCGTTCCTCGAAGACGGTACTCCGTCGACATCATTCTGAATCCGCTGGGCGTTCCCAGTCGTATGAATGTCGGTCAGATTCTGGAAACTCATCTGGGCTGGGCCGCCGCAAAGCTGGGCTATCCGGGCCATCTGCCCGGTCTTTGACGGTGCTACGGAAGAAGAAGTGCGAAAGGCGATGGAAGAAGCCGGACTGCCTGAGGACGGCAAGGCGTATCTGTATGACGGTCGAACGGGTGAACGTCAGGAACAGAGAACAACCGTCGGCTTACATCTACATGCTCAAGCTGCATCACCTTGTCGATGACAAAGTGCATGCACGTGCGACAGGGCCGTACTCGCTGATTACTCAGCAGCCGCTGGGTGGCAAGGCCCGTTTCGGCGGTCAGCGATTTGGGGAAATGGAAGTCTGGGCACTGGAAGCCTACGGGGCTGCCTACATTCTTCAGGAACTGCTGACGGTGAAGAGCGACGACGTCGAAGGCCGTACCAAGATCTATGAAAGCATGGTCAAGGGCGAGAACACACTGGAAGCCGGTACACCGGCCAGCTTTGACGTGTTGAACAACGAAATTCGCGGTCTGTGTCTGAACCTGCAACTTGAAAAAGCCGTCAGACTGTAAGCATCGTCTGCGATCGAACAACTTGGGAGATCGATCCGTCGACTAGTGCAGAGATCATCCTGCCACCGAGAGTCGTCGATGTCGTGTTCATATCCAGGATCGGACCACTTGATTCGTTTTGAAACTCCACTTTGAGGAGATTCGTGCGTGAGTGTCAGCGAAGGTACATTTGATCGAGTTAACGACTATGCATGCTGTGAAAATCAGCCTTGCAAGTCCACACGACATTCGCAGCTGGTCTTTTGGCGAAGTCAAAAAACCCGAAACGATCAACTATCGAACCTACCGTCCTGAGCGGGATGGCTTGTTCTGCGAGCGTATTTTCGGTCCTGAAAAGGACTGGGAATGTGCCTGCGGCAAGTACCGCGGCATGAAGTACAAGGGCATGATTTGTGACCGTTGCGGCGTAAAAGTGACACACAGCCGCGTTCGTCGCAAACGGATGGGCCATATTGAACTCGCCGCACCGGTTGTGCATATCTGGTTCTTCAAGTCCATGCCCAGCCGCCTCGGCGCGTTGCTGAACATGAAGACGACCGTCACTGGAAAAGGTGATCTACTTCCAGGATTACGTGGTCATTGAGCCGGGCGACACTCCGCTGAAGCAGTGCCAGATGCTGACGGAAGAAGAAGCACGTCAGGCACGTCGCGATTATGGCGACGGCACGTTCGAAATCGGCATGGGTGCCGAAGCCATCAAGAAGCTGCTGGCATCCATGCACCTGGCGGAATTGTCCGGCGAACTGCGCACGGATCTTGCAAAGACCGGCAGCCAGCAGAAGATCAAAGATCTGATTAAGCGGTTGAAGATCGTTGAAGCCTTGCGCGACAGCGAAAACAAGCCGGAGTGGATGGTGCTGGATGTGATTCCCGTGATTCCGCCGGACCTGCGTCCGCTGGTACTGCTGGATTCCGGCAACTTCGCCACCAGCGACCTGAACGACCTTTATCGCCGAATCATCAACCGCAACAACCGCCTGAAGAAGCTGGTGGACCTGAACGCTCCGGAAGTCATTGTCCGCAATGAAAAGCGCATGCTGCAGCAGTCGGTCGACGCGTTGTTCGACAACAATCGCTGCAAGCGTCCGGTGCTGGGTTCATCCAACCGTCCGCTCAAATCTTTGACCGACATGATCAAAGGCAAGCAGGGGCGATTCCGCGAAAACCTGCTTGGTAAGCGCGTCGACTATTCGGCGCGAAGCGTGATTGTCGTCGGTCCGGAACTGAAACTGCATCAGTGTGGTCTGCCCAAGAAGATTGCGCTGGAACTGTTCCAGCCGTTCGTCATTCGCCGCCTGAAGGATCTGGGTCATGCCGATACGATCAAGAGCGCGAAGCGGATGCTGGAACGCCGCGATGAAGATGTGTGGGACATCCTGGATGATGTCATTCGCAACCATCCGGTGTTGCTGAACCGTGCTCCGACGCTGCACCGCATCGGGATTCAGGCGTTTGAGCCGACGCTGGTGGAAGGGAATGCGATTCGTCTGCATCCGCTGGTCTGCAAAGGATTCAATGCCGACTTTGACGGCGACCAGATGGCCGTGCACCTTCCGCTGTCGATGGAAGCGCAGATCGAAGCCACGACGCTGATGATGTCGACTCACAACATCTTCAGTCCTGCCAACGGTGCTCCGATCATCAGTGCCGTCGCAGGACATCGTGATGGGCTGCTATTACCTGACGCTCAAGCGGCCCGATCGTCCCGGCGAAGGCATGGTGTTTGCCTCGTCGGAAGAAGTCTTTATGGCCTTCCAGCTCGGTAAAGTCTCGCGTCACGCCACGATCCGCCTGCGGATGCCGCGCAGGCAAGCGGGTCAAGGGCGATGGGGCAGAGACCTATCGTCCGGGCGGACTTGTGGAAACGTCGCCAGGCCGCGTGATCTTCAATGATATCCTGCCGAAGAAGATGTCGTACTACAACCAGACGCTGGGCAGCAAGGATCTGGCTCGCGTGATCTCCGACTGCTATCTGGAACTTGGTCGTCGTGAAACGATTGAACTGCTGGATCGCATGAAGAGCTGTGGGTTTCCGCGCATCAACCGAGAGCGGTCTGTCATTCGGTGTGAGTGACCTGAAGACGGCTCCGAACAAGCAAGAGGTCATTGGCAAGTCTGAGAAGGACGTGCTCAAGCAGCAGAAGCTGTTCGAACGTGGCGTGATCACAAATCAGGAACGTTACAACAAAGTGCTCGACATCTGGACGCATGCTCGTGAGGAAATCACGAAGTCCATGATGGAACAGCTCAAGGAAGACATTCGCGAATCCGGTGCCTATGTCAACCCGATTTACCTCATGGCACATTCCGGTGCTCGAGGCGGTGTCGGGCAGATTCAGCAGTTGGCCGGGATGCGCGGTTTGATGGCCAAGCCAAGCGGCGAAATCATCGAAACGCCGATCAAGTCGAACTTCCGTGAAGGTCTGTCGGTACTGGAATATTTCAGTTCGACGCACGGTGCCCGTAAAGGGTCTGGCGGATACGGCTCTGAAAACGGCGGACAGCGGTTACCTGACTCGCAAGCTGGCCGACGTCTGCCAGAATATGGTCATCACAATGCATGACTGCGGCACGACCAAGGGTCTGACCCGCGGCGTCGTGTACCGTGGCGAAAAAGTTGAAGTCGGTCTGGCCGATGCGATTCGAGGAGCAATACGTTGTGTTATTCGTTGGTTCCGTATTGTTCGGCCCTCAGCCTTATCCTTACGGGCCTTCTGGGCCATAGAACCAAGCTTTTCTTGGGATTGGGAAAAGGACTCCGTCCACTGGGCCTCCTCCCGCATATCTTCGATGTAATCCCGAAGATGCTCGACTACACGATCCTGGATGGAATCCGGTAAGCCTTCGAGCATCTTTAGTACGGTCAATGTGGCCGTGGATTTCATGTTCACCTCACTAGACAATAAATTAGGTTAAGCTGCACTGGGTTGGGAGAGAAGATGGAAGCAACTACCATTAACCTTTATTGCAGAAAGCTGAAGCTTTCTCCCCCATAGCATGGAGCATGGCGAAGATTTGTTCGTATTCTGCGAACAAATCTTCGTAAATCTGGGCATTGATATATCGACAGGCAAGGGCGAATTCCAGCCAGGTTTGAGTTTCCGCAGCCTCTTGACCGGAGTCCGAAAGCTTGTTGACGAAGACGGCCTTGTATTTCCTTTTTCACCACGCCTCGGCGATATTTGTGCACACTGATCTCGAGGATCGACGGATCTGATCGGTCAACGAATATTTTTCCTCATTGGGAAAAGTCTTCGATATTTCGAAAATGGACATTGCCGCAACAAATGCTTTCTTGTAAACGACCAGATCCCTGACTGTTTTAATACGTTCCGTCACCACCTGATCTCCGCCCCTTCGAAGAAGGGGTCATCGCAGTTGCTTCCATCTTCCATCTTGTCCTTCAGCTTCTAGTGTCAGGTCTTGACAAGTGACAATCATAACAAAATTATAGACCGTGAGGCACGAGGGCGCGAGGCGGTGTAAAACGGAAGGCCTTTTTCTCTTGCCCGCTTCGCTCGAGTTCGCGGAGATCTCAGAGAAAGACGAATTATTTAGAGATAGGCCTTTTGTCCCTCGTCCGCCTTCTTCGGTCACTCGAGGTTCTGACGGTTTTGAACAAACCCTACCACAGCTTTTCTAAATTGGCCGAAATCCCCCAAATTCTTTTTTAGGAGGCCGAGGATGATTTCGGGATCGATCTTTTCATATTGGTGCACCAGGACATTCCGGAACTTGGCCATCTTTTCCAGGCGAACGACCAGTTTTTTTTCCAAAACTTTATTTTCACCGAGGACTTTGAAGATGTCCGCATAACTTACCGGCATCCGGTAGCCCTGATCCGAAACAAGGTGATTGGCCATATCCAGGCAGGTTTCGATCATCATCTGCAGGGTACGCTCGACAATCCGCTGGGTCTTCCAATCATCACGGTATTGCTTGACCGTCATTCCTTTGAATTCCAGGAGCTGGTTTTGATATCCCTCCAGTTCCGCCAATTTTCGCAGCACCAGACCCCGGTCAACCATGGAGGTACCTTCTCTCGAAAATCCGGCTTTCCGCCACGGAAAAATCCAGATATTCCCTGATGATCAGCGATTCATAGCGATGGCGAAGGAAGGGGGCCCGGTCAACCAGAATTCTTTTATTCTTTAGGATTCGATAGGCCAAAGGCAAAGGGGCCGTGTTTAAAATGACCAGATCAATTTCCTCGGTCCGCAGCAGATCGATTAAATGATTCAATAATTCTATTTTGATCCAGGGTGTCTTCCTCTCGTCAGCTAAATAAACAGCCAGATCAATATCACTTAAGGGCCCCGTCGACCAACCGCCAATCCCCCAAAAAGATAGACAAATCGGACTTCCGGTTGATTTTTCAGATAACGGGCCGCCCCGGGAAGAAGCTCCTCAATGTTTGGAGGAATTTTTTTGAATTTAATCATTGTAGTGAAAGATAGACCCTTTATCTCTCGCCCACTTCGCTCGGAACAGCTTCTGGTGCCAGGTCTTGACATGTGACAATTAAATCAAAATTATAGACCGTGAGGCGTAAGGCGCGAGGGCGTGAGGAGTTGAAAAAGACAGAAAACCTTCATTTTCTCGCCCGCTTCGCTTGAGTTAGGAGGCGGAAAAGCCCTTGGCTTTTTCCCATTCCTGCTCGAGGCCCAGCAATTTCATTTGGTTTGAAAGGAATGAAAAGTCGATCAGCTCAGAAGAATTGGCCAGCATTCCGGCGATATCCCGTCAAATGCTTATCGGACCCGCCTTCCCGATAAAATTCCAATTTCCGGAGGATGACATATTCCGGGGGAGCTACCCATAAGGTTTCGCCTTCCACCTCAAACGACCGCTTATTAACCATGGCCCATTGGTGCAGGGCATCTTCCCCCATCAAATAAACATCAGCCTTATAACCCGTCGGCAGATGGATCAGGTTAAACGCGCCCCGGGAGGTTCGCTTCAATTCAATGCGCATGATATCTTCCGGGGGGCAATAATATTCGTCTTCCGGAAAGGCCTCAATAAATCTTTCTATATCCTGGCGGTCTAGAGAGATCACTAAGTCGATATCGTGGGTCAGTCGCGGCTCTCCGTAAAGGATGCTGGCTATCGAACCGGTAATGAAGTAATTGACCCCAATCCGGTTAAATTTCGAGATGAATAGCTTGGAAAAATCAGGTTCGGGCATACAAGAATATCTCCCGGACTTTTTTTTCCACTTCCAGCGCGGACCAGTCTGGATGCTGCCTTCGCACAGCGGCCGTTTTCAACTTCCGACTGGTCGCGTACAGCTCTCCGGCTATTCGAAGTTTCTCCGTCGGGGACAATCGTTTATAGATTTTTGTCTGCTCGGGATGCATGAGTCGGATCGATCCTACTGTTTAACAGCGGTCAACAAAGTTTCTGGTGTCAGGTCTTGACAAGTGACAATCATATCAAAATGATGGCTGTAAGGCGCGAGGGCGTGAGGAGTTGAAAAAGACAGAAAAACCTTCATATCTCTAGCCCGCTTCGCTCGAGTTCGCTGAGGAAGACAAAATATTCACCGCAAAAGCGCCAAGGACGCAAAGAAGAAGACGTTTTCACCACAGAGGCACGGAGAGCACAGAGATTGATATTTTTCCCTGAAATCGGGAGATGCCGATTTTAGACCCCCCCAGCCTGCGGCGCTAGACGCGGAGCGCGGAGCGTTGGGCGCAGAGCGTGACGATTCATATCCAGTTCACTAGCAACAAAATTCATGCTCGCAGAGCGGCTGAGCTGTTTTCCTTTGGCGCTCCCGCCGGCGGCGGGATCCCGCCAAAGGAAAAAAATATTCACTCTGTGTTCTCTGTGTCTGTGGTGAATCGTCTTTTCTGAATTTCCAACGCAGCCGGTACACAGCCGAGGGCGTCTGTTCTACACTCTTCCCTCTTCTATTTTCCATCTCGTTTTTCCGCTTCTCTCTGTCCGTACTGGTTACCAGACGATGGAAACTGGGTCAATTGTCCAAAAACCGGGTCAGACCAATCGAGGGGAATACCTTCCAGACGGGCCTGTGCGTGATCAGCATCCGATCAAAGGGATCTCGGTGGGGTCCCGAGGAAGCCCACCCGCCTCCAACGCTTGATCGATGGAAATAGGCAGTTCTTCCAGACTAGCCTGCCTAATCAGAGCGGAGAAATTCCTCACAACCGTTCCGGCCTGGGGAAGTTTCCTCAACCGGAATTTAGTGGAAATTTCCCAAGCTGAAGCGCAGCTGACAAGAATCGCGTGGTCCGGATCTTTAATGGTTTCCGAGGCTTTTTCCGAAAGGCGCCGGTCTCCAAAAAACCACCATAAAAGAACATGGGTATCAAGCAAGAATCTCGCCTTCATTCATTCTATTACCCCCAGGCGGAGAGTTCCTCCTCCGGCAAAGGATCAAAAAAGGATTCGTCAAAAGTGCCCTCGACAAATCCCCCTGCTCGCGGATTTACTTCGTCATAGAGCACCAAACGGGCAATCGGACGCCCGGCCTTCGCCAGGATGATAACCTGTCCTCCCTTGACTTTTTCCAGAAGACTGGATAAATGTGTCTTGGCTTCATGTACATTAACGATATCCGGCATAGAATCTCCCTATTAAGGCAATAACTTTACCATAAGGTAATAAACTAAGTCAAGGGACTAAGTCAGCCCGAAAAGACTCTTAGATGATTTTCTTCACCAGGGATGTCTTTTCTCTCGCCCGCTTCGCTCGAGTTCACAGAGGGCGCAGAGAAAGACGAATTATTTTTTAAAAACTGCCGTTGAGAGGGACGGCATTCTTTAAAACCGCCTCACGCCTCCGGCGGGGGTGCGAGGTTGCGCCGGATTGGTTCTTTATTGCCGGCCATCCTCCAGAGGTGAATTAACAATCCGGGTTATGCCGTCTCTGATAAGGACTTCATTAAAATTTATAAGTAATCCCAGTGGTTTCTTGGCCAGGCGGAGATAGGTTAGATAATTGTTTTTTATGAATCTCCTGGATTTGACCAACTGATTTCAATTCAACGATCATGGTCTCTTCGATTAAGAGATCCAGACGAAAGCCTTCATTGCTGGACTATTTCCTCTTTGTAATAAATGGGGAAACGGCACCTCTGTCTGCGAGTTTTTTCCCCATCGATCGATAATTCCTTGGCCATGCATAACCTGATAGACGCTTTCCAGTAATCCTGGCCCGAGTTCCTTGTGAACATTTATAGCCGCCTTGATGATGTCAGAGGAAAGTTGGTTTAGATCCATGAGTTTATTATCTCTCGCCCGCTTCGCTCGAGTTCCCGGAGGGCGCAGAGAAAGACGATTCTTTTTTTGAAAAATCGATGAGAGGCCGATTTTTCAAAACAACTCACGCCTCCGGCGGGGTTTCGTTCGCGGAGCGGGAGATTTTTTTTGATTGCCGGCCCCTCAGCGGCAATCAAAAATTATTTTTTCTCTGTGATCTCTGTGCGCTCTGTGAGAGATTCGTTTTAGTCCTTTCCCCCTTGCCGGGAAAGGAACCAGTACGGTGTTTCTTTTAGGCCTTCCTCGATGTGGTAAACCGGTTCATAGCCCAGGAGCTTTCGGGCCTTGGTGATGTCGGCCAGAGAGTGCAGCACATCCCCTTGCCGGAAGGGGCCGTAGACGGGCTCGATTCGACCAATCTCGGCCCGCTGCTTCGGCCAGTCGGCCCCGAAGGATCCTGAAAAGATCATTCAAACTGGTCTGCCGGTTGCAGGCGATATTGTAGACCGTGTTCAGCGCCCCGGCTTCTTCGGTCAGGGCCGCCAGCAAGTTGGCCTGGACGGCATTATCCACGTAACAGAAATCCCGGCTGGTAGAACCGTCTCCATTAATGACCGGTTGCTTCCCCCGCAGTAATGCACCGATCCACTGGGGGATGACCGCGGCGTAGGCGCCCAGGGGATCCTGCCGCCTCCCGTAGATATTGAAATAACGCAGGCCGATGGTTTCCATCCCGTAGAGCCGGGAGAAAACCATCGGCGTAAAGTTCGTTAACCTATTTGGTGATGGCATAAGGGGATAAGGGACGGCCGATTTGATCCTCGACCTTGGGGAGCCCGGGATGATCTCCATAGGTTGAAGAAGAGGCGGCGTAAACAAACCGCCTTACCCCCTGGTCCCGGGCGGCAACGAGCATGTTCAAAAACCCGTCGATGTTGGCCTGGTTGGTGGTGATCGGGTCCTCGATGGACCGGGGGACGCTCCCCAGAGCGGCCTGGTGCAGGACCACATCCATCCCGGCGCAGAGGCGCCGGCAGGCCTCCAGGTCCCGGATATCGGCCTGGTGAAAACGAGAACCGGTCCCATTGCTCCGGGGTCACCAACAGTCCGGACGTCTTCCAGATTTTCCCGCTTGCCGGTGAAGAAATTATCCAGACCGACCACTTCCTGGTCCAGCTTCAGCAATTCCTCTAATAGGGCCGAACCGATGAAACCGGCCACGCCGGTTACCAGCCATTTTCTGGGGTTGGAGGCGTTTAATTTGGTTGATATCGTTTTTGGGTTCGTTTGGTTCATTTGGTTTGTTTCGTTCTAGTGAAGCTTACTAAAATTAAAGCGAAGAATATGCAGAAGATTAGAGCCGTCAAAGTGTGAGGAGCGAGGGCGTGAGGGTCAATGACGGAAAATCCTTTTGCCTCTCGCCCGCTTCGCCTCGAGTCTCGCTGAGGGCGCTGAGAAAGATTTTTTTGGCTGCCCCTGAACTGCGGGTCACCCAAAAAAATCTGTCGGGCCTGCGGCCAAGATTCCTTTTTCCCCTGTTTTTTCCTTCTTTTTCTCTCTTCTCTCCCTCTCTCTTCTTTTTATTTCTTCCATCTTCCCTCTGCGCTCAGCGCTATGCGCCCCGCGTCTTCACGCATCCTTCAGGGCTTCGGCGACGTAGGCCACCTGTTCCTCGGTCAGCTCGGGGAACATGGGCAGGGAGATCAGTTCGGAAGCGATCTTTTCGGAGACCGGGAAATCCCCCGTTTGATGACCCAGAAATTCATAGGCCTTCTGGAGGTGGATCGGTACCGGATAGTGGATGCCGCAGCCTATTCCCTGCTCGGTTAATGCCTGGAGCACGGCGTCCCGGTTCTTGACCCGCACCGGGAACAAATGGTACACGTGCCGCGCATAGTCCGCTTGCCCCGGCAACACGACCCCCTCGACCCCCGCCAGGTGCTTCCGGTATCGTTTGGCATTTTCCAATCTTCCATTATTCCATTCTTCCAAGTACTTCAACTTCGCTCCCAGGACCGCCCCCTGGAAGCCGTCCATGCGCCCGTTCCAACCGACCACATCATGATAGTAACGGCGGGCCTGGCCGTGGTCCCGAAAGACCCGCAGCCGATCGGCCAGGGTTTTATCCCGGGTGACAATGGCCCCGGCCTCTCCGTAGGCCCCCAGGTTTTTACCTGGGTAAAAGCTGAAGGCCCCGGCCGCCCCGAGCGACCCGGCCCGCTTTCCCTTATACTCCGCCCCATGGGCCTGGCAGGCGTCTTCCACAACAACCAGGCCGTATTTCTCCGCCAAGTCCAGAATGGGGTCCATATCGGCGGTTTGGCCGTAGAGGTGGACAGGAATTATGGCTTTTAGACTACCGTTAGGGGGTGAGGAGTGAGGAGCGAGGAGCGAGGAGCGAGAAAAAGGTTGGCCGCTTCCCTCTTCCCTCTTCCCTCTTCCCTCTTCTTGGGAGGGTCTAGGGGGCAGGGGATAGGGGATAGGGGTCTTTGCTTCCATCTTCCCTCTTCCCTCTTCCATCTCCGCTCCGCGCTTCGCGCTCAGCGCTCTGCGCTTAAGAAGTTCTTCAAGCTTCCCCGGGTCCATCGTGGCGGTGTGCTCGTCCACATCCACAAAAACCGGGGTGGCGCCGCAGAAGGAGATGGCCTCGGCGGTGGCGATGAAGGTGTTGGGCACGGTGATGACCTCGTCTCCCGGCCCGACGCCCAGGGCCAGCAGGGCCATCCAGAGGGCCTCCGTGCCGCTGCCCACCCCGATGGCTTCCGGGCAGCCGCAGAAAAGGGCGAAGTCCTTTTCGAACTTCTCCACAAACGGCCCCCCGGCAAAAGCGGTTTTGTCGATCACCGCTTGCAGGGCGGAATGGATTTCGGGTTTAATGGCTTCGTATTGGGCTTTCAGATCCAGAAAAGGAACTTGCATATAAATAACTCCTTTATCAGAAACGAGGATCGAGGTTCTAGGATTAAGGATCAAGGAAAAAAAGCTTTTACTTCTTCTTTACTTGGTTTTGAATAAAATTTCTTTTCGTTTTAATGAGCCCGCCTAGCATTGAAGAAAGTTCTTTAACCTCTTTTATCCATCCTTTTCCGATTTCATCATCAATATACCCGATTTCCATTCCAATGTAGATCTGAGTTCTTAATTCCCCGGAGGAACCTTTGGCATAAGACAGGAAAACCAAACATTCTTTTTGTGATTCCCGTTCAAAACCTTCCGCGATATTACTAGGCACAGATAGTCCCGATCGAGTTATTTGATCACGAAAACTATAATCTTTCAGCATGGCTAGATTTTTGTAGATTGTCGCGCTTAATCGTGTCGATCTTTTCCAAACCTCCAAGTCTTCAAAATCCATTTGTTTTCCTTTCTCCCTGATATCTTATCATTGGACCTCGCACCTCGGTCCTCGCTCCTCGATCCTCAAACCGTTATCCTCTTTTATTTTTCTCAAAACCCTCGCAGGATTACCGGCGACGATGGTATCGGCGGGGACGTCTCGGGTGACCACGCTGCCGGCGCCGATGATGGCCCGTTCCCCGATAGTCACGTTAGCCAGGATGGTGGCGTTGGAGCCGATGGAGGCGCCCTTTTTCACCACGATGGGTTCCACGGCCCAGTCGGCCTCGGTCTGGAGGCGTCCGCCGGCCGTGGCCCTGGGAAAGCTGTCGTTGATGAACATGACCCCGTGGCCGACAAAGACCTCATCCTCGATGAAAACGCCTTCGCAGATAAAGGTATGGCTGGAGATCTTGCAGTGCTTCCCGACGCGGGCGTTTTTCTGAATCTCCACAAAGGCCCCGATCCGGGTCTGGTCGCCGATCTCGCAGCCGTAGAGGTTGACAAAATTATAGATCTGAACGTTTTCCCCCAGTTTGACGTCGGGGGTGATGATGCAGGTTTTCTCGTTCATTGGTTTGTTTCGTTTAAATTGGTTAGTTTGGTTGGTTTCGTTTATTTGGTTGGGTTCGTTAGACAGGGTTACAAAAATTATTCACCGCAAAGGCGCTAAGCATGCAAAGATAGACAAAAGAATATTCACCACGGAGACACAGAGAGCACAGAGAACTATATTTTCCTAAAATCGGGAGATGCCGATTTTAGGAAACCCTCCGGCCTGCGGCGCCAGTGGCGAAACACGGAGCGTTAGGCGAAAAGAGTAAAGACATTTCGAATCTGCACTATTCCCTTCTTTTACTTCCTTCCCTCTTCCATCTTCTATCTCCCCTCTTTTTATCAGGGGCTCACCTGCTGGACGGATTCGTATTGACTCGGGCGGCTTCCCCCGGTGCCCTTGTTCGCCATGGCCTTGTTTTTTTGTAATATTTTCAAGCCGGGGATGGGCACGGACTTTCCCCCGTTTTTCAGGGACTTACTGGACCCTTCCAGCACCGACACCACCCGCAGGCCGTTGTAGCCGTCGGTCGGCGGAGTACGGCCGGACTTGATGCTCTCCAGAAAACAGTCGATTTCCAGCTTCAGCGGTTCGTATTCGTCCACCTTGGGGCTGTGGATGTCGCCGCTGCGATAGGCGAAGTGGAATTCGGCAAAGGTGTCGTAATAGGGAGGTACTTCCAGACCTTTGTCATAGATCTTGATCTTTTCCTGGGTCTCGATGTCGTCATAGACCAGCATCTTCCGGGTGCCGACGATGGTGAATTTCCTGATTTTCTTGGGGTCCAGCCAACTGTTGTGAAGAAAAGCGATCAATCCGTCCTTGAAATTCAGGGTAGTGATGGCCACGTCCTCGATTCCGGATTTGTAATGGGCCATGCCTTGGCTGCTGACCGACACCGGCGTTTCTCCGAGCACATAGAGAAGAATGGAAATATCATGCGGGGCCAGGTCCCAAACCACATTGATGTCCTGCTGGAAAAGCCCCAGGTTGACCCGAATGCTGCTCACGTACAGGATCTTCCCCAATTCACCGCTCTGGATGATCTCCTTGATCTTGTGGACCGCCCCGGTATACTCGAAGGTATGGCCGACCATGAGGATCCGTTCCTTTTCCTCGGCCAGTCGCACTAGTTCCAGGCCGCTGTCAAAGGAATGGGTCAGGGGCTTCTCGATCATCACGTGCTTGCCCTGGGCCAGAAAATCTCGGGCTATAGGAAAATGATGCCCCACCGGGGTGGCGATCACCACCCCCTTCAGGTCATTCTCCTTGAGGAGTTCGCGGTAATCGGTCTTGATTATTACCGAGGGGTAAAGGGTTTTCATCCGCTGCAGACGGGATTCCGAAAGGTCGCAGCAGACCACTTCCCGCACCTTTTTGGACTGGACCAGATTGCGGATCAAGTTCGGCCCCCAATAACCACAACCGATAACGGCGATTTTCATTATAAAGACTCCTTTAGTAGGGTATCTAACTCGCTCAACGAACCTTGAGCGATGCTTAGGAAATTTTTGAACTCTTTCTTCCCTCTTCGGGCCGCCCCTTCAGCGATATTACAGGGGATGCTGACTGCCGCCCTACGCATTTGCGAAATTAAACCGAATTTCTCCTCGCTGGGCAGCAAATTGGTCAGTCGGTACATTTCCCGAACTGCCCTCATAGCCTCCTGCCAGACCTTCATCTTCTTATGCGGTTTGTCCATCTCCCCCTCCTCACTCCTCACTTTTTACCCCTCACTCCTGACTTATCAAAGTCCTCCCTTCGGCATAATCACTTCCCGGACCGTACGGAGCAGGATTTTTATGTCCAGCCAGAGGGAACAATTTTGAACATAGCGAATATCCAGTCGGACCATTTCATCGAAAGAGGTTTTGCTGCGGCCTTCCACCTGCCAGAGGCCGGTGATTCCGGGCTTGACTTCCAAGATCCGCCGCAGGTGCCAGGACTTGTATTTTTCCACCTCGTAGGGGATGGGGGGGCGGGGGCCGACCAGACTCATATCTCCTTTGAGGACATTGAAAAGCTGGGGAAGCTCGTCTAGGCTTAGTTTGCGAATGATCCGGCCCACCTTGGTGATTCGACAGTCGTTTTTCAGTTTATAGAGCGGCCGGTCTTTCTCGCCTTGATTGATCTGATCGTTTTCCCCATTGATCAGTTTGCAGACGTACTCCCGGTGGACCCGGTCGTCATTGCCGGCTACCATGGAACGAAACTTATAAAAGGAGAAAGGGTTTCCCCGCTTGCCCAACCGGGTCTGCCGGAAAATAATCGGACCGGGGGAAGTGAACTTGACGGCCAGGGCGATGATCAACATCAAAGGCGAAAAGAGCACCAGACCGATGATGGAGCCCAGCAGGTCCAGCAGGCGTTTCAGGGCCAACTGGACGCTTCGGGCCCCGTCCCCTTCGAGGTCCAAGGTAAAAATTTTCGACTGATCTTCGGTCTTTTCCAAAACCTCCTGAAACAACTGATCCGGGTAAGTCCCGGTCACCACGGTGCAGGCCTGTTGGCGGCTGCCGTTTTTCAATAACTCCACGCAGCGTTCCGCGCCCGGTCCATCGGTATCCGGAAGAAGCAGGCCCAGGACTCGAGAGCTGATCCAGCCTTTGATATCCGTCTCCCGGGTGCCCTGTTTCAGATTGACCAGGAATCCACGGAGCTTTTTAGCGTCTCGCAGCAATTCCTCTCCCAGTACGAAGAGGGCCATGGACAGGGGAGCCTGCGAACGATCGACCCGCCGTTTTTCAAACCGCATCTGTTCCAGGAACTCCCCCTTGGAAAGAATCCCTTCCATGTATATCGGGGCGGCGCCCTCCCTAACTCCCTGGGCGGAAAGGTCCAAGGCGGATTGGACCGCCTCGGGCAGACGGTCTAGACCCTCCAAAGCAGCGGACATGGATTTCATTTTTCTAACCTCAGGCATAGGGGACAGCGTTTGTTTGGTTTATATCGTTTTTTTCGTTTATATAGTTTATCGCGTTCTTCGCGTTTATTGCGAGGGAGAAAGACGTTTTCACTCTTTTACTCTCTTCTCTTTTCTCCCCTCTCTCTTCTTTTTATTGCTTCCCTCTTCTATCTTCCTTCTTCCATCTCCGCATTTTGACGGGCTACCGCCATCTCGGGTCCGTTTCGGCTCCGACCAAGGGGGTTTATTTCGTCTGTTTGGTTTGTTTCGTTTATTTGGTTAACGAAATAATCCATACAACCCCGTTTTTTCGTTTATTTGGTGTTTTTGGTTAACGAAATAAACCAAATAAACCATATCAACCAAATAAACGCCCTACGTTTTAGAGCGAAAAAGCTTCCTCAAGAATGTCTTTTCTGTTTTTTTGGGTTTGCCGTACCCGTAGCCGTATCCATAACTATACCCACTCCCCCCGAAGTAGCGGGCGCCCAGGGCTGAGTATTTAAAATTAACATCATTGAGGACCACCCCCAGGATCTTATCCTTATCCAGAAAGGACAGGGCTTGCTTGACCGTTTCCCGGGGTGTCATCCCGGCCCGCACGACGATCAAAACCCCGTCGACCAGCTTTGCCAGCACATCCGGCTCGGCCGTAGCCAGGAGCGGGGTGGAATCCAGGATAATGAACCGGTCGTCGTATCGGGTTTTCAACTCTTCCACCAGGGCGGCCATGCGCTGGGAGCCGATGATTTCCGTGGGGTTTTCAGGAAGGGTCCCACCTGGGAGGAGGGACAATTTTTCCAGCTCGGTCTTGACTAGAAAGTTGGAGATCTCTCCTTGGCCCTTAAGGTAATCGGCGATTCCCTGGACACCGTCATAGCCGAACATGGGGGCCATGGAAGGATCGCGCAGATCACAGTCCACCAGAAGGGCGTGGAGTTGCAGGTCATGGGCGATGCCGATGGCGAGATTGGCCGCTACAAAGGATTTTCCTTCTCCCTGGAGGGCGCTGGTGACCAGGATGGTCTTCACCGGCTTGGACAGGTTGAATCGCAGGAGCTGCGTCCGCAGTTTGCGGAACTGCTCCGAGATAAGCGACCGGGGCTGGTAGAGGGAAACCAAGGACTCATCGCCCTTCAGGTTCTCGAAGTGTACCACCGGGATAGCCGGACCCGGATGGGGACGCGCGGCTTCTTCCCAGGCTGGCGTCCGAACAGTTTTTTTCATTAGTTCTTCGACCCGTTCTTTTTCCGCTTTTTCCAGGGCCAAGTGAATTTTACTCATGAGAAGTACCGTTTATTTGGTTTATTTCGTTCATTTGGTTGTCTCGTTTGTTTGGTTTATTTCGTTTATATCGTTGATATGGTTTGTTTGGTTCCTTTGGTTTATTTGGTCTTAAAAAGGAAAAAACCACATCAACGAAATAAACGTTCTCTTTAGTTATCGTCTCATAACCAATTAAATTTAAATAAATAATTTCCCGGCCCGAACTGCCAGAGGGCCAGGAGGGCGATCAGGACCAAGAGGGCCAGAATCAGGGCCGGAACCGTCCATCTCCGCTTCTCCTTAAAGGTCGGCCCTTCCCGGCTGCCGATGACCTCCCGGATGGTCTTGCGGTCGATGATCTGGCGGTCAGCGGCATAGCCCGAGATCAGGGCGTTATCGCAAAGGATGTTGATCAGCCTAGGAAGGCCCTGTGAATACTGATAAATCAGGGACAGGGCCTTGGGCGAAAAGATCCGGGGATTCACCAAACCGGCTTTCTGCAGGCGGCTTTGAATATATTGCTCGGTCTCGGGCCTGGTCAGTGCCCGCAAGTGATACCGGAGGCTGACCCGCTGCTTAAGCTGCCGAAATTCATGGCGATCCAGGATGCCGTTGAGTTCCGGCTGGCCCATAAGGACCACCTGAAGCAACTTGCCCTTGGGGGTTTCCAGGTTGGTCAGGAGACGGACTTCCTCAAGAAGGTCCGCCCGCAGACGATGGGCCTCATCGATGATCAGCACCACGTTGATCCCCTGGGCATAATAATCCAGAAGCAATTGGTACAACTGGCTGATATAATGGCCTTTGGATCGTCGCAATACCTTGAGCCCCAGGTCCTCGCAGATATATTCCAGGAAATCCAGGGTATTTAGATTAGGATTGAATAGATAGGCCGTCTTGGTCCGACCGTTCAGTTGGCTGAGCAGCGACTGGACCAACGTCGTTTTGCCAGTCCCTACTTCGCCGGTGATCACCGTGAACCCCACCCGTTCCCGCACGGCATAGGTTAAATGAGCCAGGGCCTCTTGATGCCCTGGACTCAAATAAAGAAAATTCGGGTCCGGGGTGATCTCGAAAGGCTTTTCTTTTAAACCATAAAAATGTCGATACATTTTCGTTTGTTTAGTTATTTCGTTGATTTCGTTGATTTGGTTATCTGGCTTGTATGGTTATTTGGTTACCTTGGTTTTTATGGTTTTCAAAACGAAACAAACCAAACAAACGAAATGAACGATATTAACGAGCCGCGCTATGCGGCTTTCCTTTCTGCTTTAGGAATATTAGCCAGAACCCGCAGGCCCAGGGTCACTTCCAAGTCTTCGGCATCGCGGAACGAATGGTCCATCTGCTCGCGGACGAAGGTCAGGCCTAGGCCAGAGCCGATGGCGAGGACCAACCCGATGAGCAACACCTTGGGGATGTCCGGTTTAAAAGGCTTTACCGGGACCCGGGCCGGGTCCACGATCCGGAACTGCTCCCCTTTCTGCCGGCGCTCCAGGTTTTCGGCCTGCTGGGCTTCCGCCGATTTCTTGAGTAATGATTGATAGGTTTCATTCAAGTTATTAAACTCACGGGTCAGGTTGCTCAAGGTCAATTCCCGGATAGGCGTGCTCTCAATCCGACCCTGATATTGGGCAATCTGGGCCCGGACCTTTTCATCCTCTTTCTTAAGGCGGGCGATCTCCCTATCGATCAGGCCCAATTGGGTTTTACGCTCGGCCTGGAAAATGTTGTATTGCTCCTGAACCGGATCCGCGTTCTTTCCTTTCTTGGAGGCCTCCGGTCCGGCTGAGACCGTTTGGGAGTCGGCCAGCCTCTTTTCCAAGTCAGCGATTTTCTTTTTAGTAACAACGATATCCGGATGGTTATCCGTATATTTAGCCTGGAGTTCTTCCAGGGTCCCTTTCAATTGGCTCAACTGGACCACCATCGGGGGTCTGACTGTTGAAGCAGATCCTTTGCCTTCTCCAGCGTTATCGAAACTGTGAAAAGTCATGTTGGCCAATTGATTTTGGATAATGACCCTTCGGTCTTCTGCGCTTTTGATGCCTTCATTTATTTTCTGACTCTGGAGATTGAGCTGCTCCAGGACCTTTAGGTTTGCATCCCGGTTTTCAGGCAACTGGTTGATGAACTGCATTTTAAAATTGGTGACCAATTGCTGTGCCCGGTCCACCTGTTCCCGCTTCATTTTCAGTTCCGCATCCAGGAATTCCGAGGTGCCCTGGGCCTGCTGCTCCCGGATCTTCAGGTTCTCCTCGATAAACAGAGAGGACAGTTTATTTGTAACCACAGCTACCAGTTTAGGGTCTTTTCCCACGTACGAAATGGTGAAGTGGTTCTTCTCCTTGTCCTGTTTGGGAATCTCAATCTCAATATCCTTCCGCATGGCTTCCACTACCGATTCCATGGGCTGGGATTTCACCTTATCCGGGTAGAGATTCAAATCCTTGATGACCTGTTCCAGTCGGGTGCGGCTCAAGATTTCCTGGGAAATGGAGATCAATCGCTCTTCGATCCCGGAGGTGATCGTAGACTTCACGTAATTCTCCGGAATTTTCTGGGGCGAAACCAGGACCAAAGTGCTGGACCGGTACCACCTGGGGGCTATGGAGGCGTAAAACACCGTTCCGGCCAGGACGATCACCAATGGGATCAGGAAATACCAGATCCGCCGCAAAAAGACATCCAGATAGTCATTCAGGTTGAAGGATTTTTGGGAATTGATCATTTCAAAAGACTCCGTCTTTTTCGTTTGTTTGGTTTATTTGGTGGATTACGTTCGTTTCGTTGTTGGGTTTATTCGGATCCTTTGGTTCTCCTCGTTCTTTTGGTTTCTGGAACGATACAAACCAAACAAACGAAATGAACGATATAAACGGCCCTTAGTATTCCGCCGTCAGTTTCAGCATCACCCTATTATCCCTATAACTATCGCCGTTCAGTTCCGACTCTCGGCCGTAGTTGCCGGCTTCCAGGGAGGTTTTCAGCCATTTCAAGGGCTGGTAGGCCAGGTTGGCGGTAACGTTATAGAGATAACTGATATAGTCCGGCTGTGTGTATTCGTCACGGCTCAGGCTGCCGGTCAGGCCGATGCTCAGACGCTCCCGGAGCTGGTGGGTGACCGAAGCGGTGACCTGGTAATACTTGGAAAACCCCAGGTTGTCGGTGGTAAAGTAGTTCTCCCGGTATCCGCTATCAAAAGTCAGGGTGTAACTCGTCCTTTCTGTGACGCGGTGAGTGATCGAAAGGTTAATGACCGGCCCATTGAAGGAAGGACCGGCATCGACCAGTTCCCAAAACCAGCCGAACTGGGCATGGCCGTTCAGCCGGGGGCTGAAGGCGTGATCCACACCCAGGCTGGGGGAGTGGACCGAATAGTCTCGGCCGGGGGGATCGAAGTCCCGAAGGGTATAGCGATAGTCCCCAAACGCGGTGGTCCGGGGAGTTGAACCGGTAGAGATAGCGGCCCCCCAGGACTGCTGCCAACCCAATCGGGCTGATCCTCGAATTCGGCCTTGGTGTAGGTATAGTCCAAAGCAATCCCATTGCGGATGTTGAACCAATAGGTCAAGGCGGGGTGTGACGGCGTTTTCCGTGCTGTCCCCGGAACTGCTGCTGCCCTCCGTCCGGTAGATCATGTTCCTGTAACTCAAAGCAGCCACATTTTCCCGCCCGAATTTATATTCGAGCGCCGGCTGGAAAGTATTGCGAAGGTAAAGCCCCTGCCCGCTGCTGGAGGTCGTAAAGGTCTGCGGTCCGCCGGGGGAAGGAACCGAATAATTCTGCAGGTTGTCCCGGGAACGGGTAATGGTATCATACAATTTGACGGTCCAGCGCGGGGTGAAGGAGTAAGATGTGTCCAGGCGCCCGTTATAGCTTATATAATTGAGCTCGGAATTGGAGGCGTAAAAATTCATCCCCAGATCGAACCCCAGGTCGAATTTATAGGCCGGCCCCTCGGTCTTGTACTTCAATCCCGGGGAAATAGTAGTAATGAAGTCGCTGGTTTTATTATCCTGGGTTAGATAAAGGTTGTCGTCATATTGTCCTTGGAGGGTGATATAGGGGTGGAGGTTTGAAAGCTGGTCCTTCATATCTCCGTAGGCCGGCAAGAAGCCCGTTCCCAGAAATAGCCCGAGGGTTATAGCGCAGAGCGCAGAGCGCAGAGCGCGGGGGGGGGGGAGGAGATGGAAGATGGAAGATGGAAGATGGAAGCGCGGGGCGCGAAGCGCCAAGCGTAGAGCGCTAAGTACTAGGCGAAAGAAATATGGGGCTACACTTTTATTTTGATCGATCATGCTCTCCCCCCTTTTTTGGATTTTGCATTGTTTCTTCTTCCCTCTTCCATCTGCGCTCTGCGCAGTACGCCTAATCCGGCACAATGATCGTGTCCCCCGGCTTAAGGACTAAATTCTGACTGAGATCGTCGCCGGAAACGATATTTTTATAATTGATGGTAAAACGCTTTTCTTTCCCCTGTTCCTTGCGGATCAGGAGGATCTTGCGCTGGTTGGCCCACTCGGTAAACCCGCCGGCCAAAGAAATAAATTGTAAAATGGTGGTCTCGGATCTCAGCGGGTACACCCCGGGCTTGGCCACCTGGCCGGAAATGTACACCTTAAAGCTGTTGACCTCCATCACGGTCACCGTGACATTCGGTACATCCACGTACGCTTTTAGCTTATCGATCAATTCCGCCTTTAACTTTAGCGGGGTCAGGCCGGCGGCTTTCATTTCCCCGACCAGGGGAAGGGTAATCTTACCGTCCATCCGGACCGGGACCTTGCGGGAGAGTTCGGTTTCCTTCCAGACAAAAATATCCAGCACATCTTCCGGTCCAATCACATAGCTGTCGCTGTCTACCAACGGCTGCCCCTGGCCGGGCGGCGCCGGGGGTCCGGGTTGGGGTCCCTGGGCATAAACCGGCAAAGTCAACAGCGATAGGAGTAAGAACCCGATGAATTTCCTTTTCCAACATTTCATGGTTAACCTCTCCTTATAACTAATAAATGAACATTGAACCTCGAACGTCCAACCTCGAATGAAAAACCCTCCCTTGCCGAGCAGAGAACACCTATTTCTGTTTCTTCATCTTTTTCCCCATGGCCCTCCGGCACCCGGGAAGCACAAAAATTCCGAGTCCCCCCACCCCTCAATCGTTCGACTGAGCAGTTCGACCTGAGCCTTTTCGACAAGCTCAAAGCCGAAGAGGTCACTGCCGAAGGGCTCACGCCGAAGTCCCCTCCCGCACCTTGCACCTTATACCTTGTACCGTATGCCATACGCCTTGATACCTATTTTCGTATTAATATCAACAAGTCATCCTTTTCAGTCCCTTTTCCAGGTGAAGTAAAATCCGGTTGAAGGAGAAAGGTTTTAAAAAATAATCATCCACACCGGCGCGGATTATCTCCTCGTATTCCCGCTCACCGACCTCGTTATTGGTGAGCATCATGACATAGAGATCCGGCAGGGTTTCCTTCAATTTCTTTATGGTTTCAACGGTATAATCTCGATCCAGCCGGTATTCGGTGATCACGCCGGAGAGGGCCTCCCCATGTAAAATAGGACCGGCTTCCTCCAGGGTCGAGGCGGTGAAGACCTGGTAATTTTCCATGCCCAGTATTGACTTGAGCGCCCAGGAAACAGGCGCTTCATCGTCCAGAATGAGGATGGCTTTGGCACTGTGGTTCATAAAAGCCTCATTTTTCGGGAATTATTCCAAAAAATAGCACAACTAATTGTGGCATGCGAAAGATATGCCAACTCGACAAACCTGGCCTCTATTGTATTTATCTAACTGAATTTATTTAGTGTTATTTTTATTGCAGCATTAATATCCCGGCCAAATAGTGGGAGTCTCCAGCCCACAGGGGTCAAAGAAATGACAAAAAGGGACAGGGTGATAAAAAAATTAAATTATAACAACTTGTTAAATAGATGTACCAAAAGGGAGAGAAGATGGAAGAGGGAAGCAACTACCCTCTACACCCGACACCCTGAACCCTATGTATTAATGGAATGGAATTCCCTGGTTCAGGTCGCTGGCGATCCGGGAGAAGGGTTCGGGGATTTTCCACAGCTCCGGGTAGGTAAATGATTGAATCTCCAAATTCTCAACCAGGGACTGGAGCCTCTCCGACTGGAAAGGGCGATGATTTTGAATAAGATTGGCTAGTCGCTGTTCTAGAACCCGGGACCCCTCGTGGCCGGTTTTATATAAAAGGATCCCGAATCCGCCGTTTTCCCGGCCAATGACATCTTCCTCCCGGGTAGATGACCTTAACAATTGGGCCAACTCCTTCAGAAAATCCTTTTTTCCATCCCGTTCCGTATCAAAGGTATTGGCCTTGATAATCACCAAGGAAAGGGGATCCTGATGCCTGCGAGCCCGTTTTAATTCCTGGCGAAAACACTTTTTGAAGTAATCCTGGTTTAGAACGGACAAATCCGGGGATTCGCAGATCGGATCCAACAGGGCCATTTTTTTCTGCTTGAGGATCGAAGCCCGGTGCTGCAATCCCCGGCGGATATGGACCAGGAGCTTTTCCGGGGAAAAAGGTTTGATAATTAGTTCATCGACGCCGGAGTTTAAGATGCGCTCATATCCCTCTTCGTCCACCGAAGTATCGGTCATCAGGATAAGATAGGTTTCGGGATGGCCTTTTTTTATTTCCTCCCAGAAATTCAACCCCTCAAAATCCGGGAGGAACAAGTCCGCCATAATCAGGGCATACTCCTTATCCTTCAGGCTCCTCCGAGCCTCTTCCAGATTTACCGCTGTTTCCACCAGCAGGCCGACCTGCTCAAATAGAATCCGGTAGGCATGGAGGAGGTTTTTGTAAGGATCAACCAGCAACAGAGAATTTTCGGACTGGATCAACGGTCGACACCTTCAAAGGATAGTTAAAAACATTTTATTAGCACCTTCACCACAGAGACTCAGAGATCACAGAGAAGAATTTTTTTGCGTTGCGGGGAGGTACCCGCAACACAAAACCACTCCGCCCTTCGGGAAATATACCCCTGGAAAAATTCCCCAATGGGCTAATTAAGTACAAAACTAATCATCTCATGCTTCGAGGCGCCGCTCCGGAAATAAGTGTCTAACATAAAAAAATATGCAATTTTATTGCCAGGATTACGCCCGGGGACGAGCCTCCGTGGGATTCTTAATTTTATGTTTGGCCATCCGGTTCATGAGCATCTTGCGGGTCAAGCCGAGAAGCTGCGCGGCCTTCTCCTTATTCCAATTGGATTCCTTCAACTTCGAAAGGATCCATCTCCGTTCCAATTCGGAAACCATCTTCATCAGTTGAATTTTTCCGGCAGCCGGCTCCAAATCAGCGGCCTCTCCTGAGGTCAGGTAAGGCGGCAGATCTTCTAAGGAAATAATGTTTTCCCGACAAAAAACCATCATGTGCTGGACCACATTGGCCAGTTCCCGCACATTGCCCGGCCAGGGGTAGCCTTTCAGTTTTTCTAATACGACCGGCTCAACCCTGACCGTTTCCTCCTTTTCCTGAAACTTTTTCAAGAGATAATGGACCAATAAAGGGATATCGGAAGCCCTTTCCCTCAAAGGCGGGATTCTCAATGGGACCACGCTGATCCGGTAATAAAGGTCCTCCCGAAAATTTCCCTTAGCCACCTCTTCCCGGAGGCTGCGGTTGGTGGTCGAGAGGATACGCGCCTCCATTTTGATCGGCTGGCTGCTGCCCACCCGCTCGTACTCTTTTTCTTCCAGTACCCGAAGTAAGGTTTTTTGAAGGTTATAAGGAATTTCTCCTATCTCCTCGAAGATGAGCGTGCCCCCTTCGGCGGCCTGAAACCGACCGATGGAATCCTTGACCGCCCCCGTAAAAGCCCCCTTGGTATGCCCGAAAAGTTCACTGGTAAACAAGGTCTCGGTCAAGGCCCCGCAGTTCACCGAGACCAAGGGCTGGTCACGCCTCAGGCTGTTGAAATGAATAGTCCGGGCGATCAAGTCCTTGCCGGTCCCGCTCTCTCCTTCGATCAGTACCGACTTTTCGGTTTGGGCCACTCGGCCGACGACCTCGAAGAGTTCCTGCATTAGAGGATGCCGTCCGATAATGTTCGGAAAGGAATATTTTTCGATCACCTCCCGCCGGAGGGAGGCCAGTTCCCGGGCCATGGCCTGGGACTTTACGGCCTGGCGAACAATAGCTAAAAACTGGTCTAAGTTGTTGAATATAGGCTTTTCAAAGAAGTAAAAGGCCCCCTTCTTCAGAGCCTCTACGGCCAGCGAAACCGAACCGTAAGCGGTGATCAAGATGACCGGGGGCTTTCTTTCCCCCTGCTGCATCCGGGAGAGGAGTCCCATGCCGGTAAGATCCGGCATCTTCTCGTCTGTTACCACCACATCGATCGGCGAGTTCTTCAAGATCTCCAAGGCCTTCCGGCCATTGTTCGCCGAAAGCACCTGATAGCCCTCGTCCGATCAGCAGTTGGCTGATCCCGAAAAGGGCGTTAGGATCGTCATCGACAACTAATAGGGTCGGCTTCATTCTAGTGATATTGTGCTCGCAAAAATTCCTGCGCGGAGTCTACCCCGCGCAGAAGACAGAGATCCTTCGCTTTGCTCAGGATGACCAAGCGGGGCTCAGGATGACAGTTTCGGCCTTTTTGCGGAGCTATCAATAGCTACGCCTGCCGTATCGGCAGGCGGACTTCTACTCGGGTACCATGACCTTCCTGACTTTCAATGCGCAATTTGCCCCTGATGGCGATCCACGATAATCCGATGACAGATGGGCAACCCCAGTCCGGTACCTTTCAATTTAGTCGTAAAAAATGGGGTGAACAGGTGTTTCAGGTTTTCCTTTTTGATCCCCTGGCCCTGGTCGATAAACAAGACCTTAACCCACCCGCCGTCCTCCGGCTGAAAACAGGTTTGAACCTCCAATTCGCCCCCTTCTTCAAGCATGGCTTCATAACTATTTTTCACAATATTCAGCAGCGCCTGCTTGATCTCTTCATAATTGGCCAGGATCTTGGGTAATTGCGGGGTTGCCGTACGGCAAATCTTGATTTTGGACGAGTATTCCTCGTAAATATGCTGAACGATATTCAATACCAGCGACAGGACTTCGTTAATATCGATTTCGGTATAATGTTTCTTATTGGGCGGACGGACGAAGTCCAGGCATTCCTGAACGAATTCACTGAGATGGTGTACCTCTTCCTTGATAATGCGGATGGATTGCGCTAAAGGTTCATCCTTTAAATCGGAGCGCCGTTGGATCACGGCCAAAGCCCCGCCGATGGCATGCAAGGGGTTGCGGATCTCGTGGGCCAGGAAGGGGAAAAAATTTTCTAAGGTGGGCAAACTTTCATCGACCCGTTCTTCAAGTCGCGCTTTCCGCAATTTCAGGGTGTTGTGAATAGACTCCAGGAGGGTCTTCAGTTCAATGGGCTTGGAGAGGAAATCGATGGCCCCGGCCTTCATCATCTCTACGGCCACTTGTTCGCCGCCGTAACCAGTTATCACGATGATCGCGCAATCGGGATGGGTTTCCCTGATCTTGGCCAGCAATTCCTCTCCGGAGGTATCCGGCAGATTGAGGTCTAAAAGGATTAACTCGGGGACCTCCGCCTTTAGTATCAGGAGGGCCGAGGCCCCATCGACCCCAATAGTAACTCGAAAACCCTGGTCCTCCAAAAATTTCTTTACGATTTGGGTGTAGTTAAGATCATCGTCGATGATCAGGATCCCTTGGTTCATATCGCCCTTTTCCAATAAACGCTAATCCTAAAGACAATCTCTCACAGAGCGCGCAGAGGACGCAGAGAAACGACATTCTTTTATTGCCGGTGAGGGGCCGGCAATAAAAAACAGGCTCGGCGCTGTCGCGCACCAACGGCCGGAGGCCTGAGGTGTTATTAAAAATCGGTCTCTCACCGATTTTTAATTAAAATTTCGCCTTTCTCTGCGATCTCTGCGAACTCGAGTGACCGAAGGGAACGGGCGAGAAAAAAAATTGCAACCTGTAGCGTATAGGTCCCCATTGTATTCAGAAACCTGAACAAGTCAACCAATTTCTATGCGATTTGTGGGAGTATGAATGCTACAAAAAGAAGATAAAGACCGGCCGTTCATTTGGTTTGATCTTTTGGGTTCAACCAAACAAACCAAATGAACCAAATAAACGATTCAAAATCCTCGGTCCGCCCCACAATCCGGACAGGTCCAGGTTATGCCGTTGCAAGTCAGTCCCCAGGCGTTTTCATTAAGGCACCCGCGGCAGATCTGAAAACCGCAGGGGCAGACCCAGCAAAATTCCTCTCCTTTCCCGCAACAATGGCACTGAAAGGATCGCCGGGGTCTTCTTCTTAATCTTTTGGGATCAGTCGGCTGAGGCATCGTATTGGTTTGCCGAATGGAGGTTGGTTTTTCATTCGAGGTTGGACGTTCGATCTTCAGGATACCCCCCGGGCATGGGGCTTTGGTTACTTTTTGACATAGATGATCAATTTATCATCCGGCCTAATGGCCCTGCCGTGGGGCAGTTTATTCCACTGGACGATGTCCTGGGTACTAACCCGGTATTTCCTCGCGATGAAGCCCAGGGTTTCCCCCTTTTTGACCTTATGGGTTATTTTTTCCTTCCCGGGGCCGGATACGGCGGGTTTCTTATCTTCCGTCCCGGCTTTAGCCGGGGCGGGGGGTCTCTTATCCTCTGACGCGACTTTAGGCGGGGCGGGGGCCGCTTTAGCCGCCAGACCCTCCACCCGGGAGTCCACCTGTTTCCGGTGTTCCTCCAAGGCCTTTATACGGGCTTCCATTTGCCGGGAAGATTCTTTAATCCCTTCAAACCCCTTCTCCAGCGCCAGTCCCCTTTGATCAATCCTGGCTTCCAGGGCTTTGACTCTGGCCTCCATTCCCCGGGTATCGCCCGAATCCTTATTCAGGACCAGGTAGGCCAGATAAAAAATTCCCAACAATATTAGACTCCCGATCATTACTTCCAGCATCGAGGGTTTGAATCGTTGTTTTCGGGGGACAACATTTTCCATATTCTCAGGGGCTTCGTTTTCCGGACTCAAAGGATCCTCCTCGCAAGAATAGTTGCTGGCATTGTTTTAATCTGAGGATTTTTCATTGTTCCCATTTGAACAAAAAGGCTTATAAATCCGAAATTCGAAGCACGAAATTCGAAACAAGCACGAAGGTCCAAAACCCAAATGATCAAAACAAAAATTCAATTACTTTGTTAAATTGAAACCATACCAAATTGCTGGAAAAAAATAAATTTTATTCCCAACGCAAGCGAATATTTTATATAATCTTAAGAGATACTTTTTATTTAGATTTTATTGAACCCGGAACTCCGAACTCTGAACCCTCCACAGGGATATCTTACCATGCCGAACCGATTTTTTGCCACCGATTGTGAAGGTCCCATCTCAAAAAATGACAACGCCATGGAATTGGCCGGCCACTTCCTGCCTCGGGGTGAGCTTTTCTTTTCCCGGGTGAGCAAATATGATGATTTTTTAGCCGATGTGGAAAAGCGCCCGGGCTATCGGGCCGGGGATACCCTGAAGCTGATCCTTCCTTTTTTCAAGGCCTTTGGGGTGACCGAAAAAGACATGGAAGAGTTTTCCCGAGACCATATCCTCCTTCTACCCCGAGCCCAGGAGACCTTGGCCTTTATCTCCAACCTGATGCCCTGTTATATTATCAGCACCAGCTATTCTCCGTACATTCGCGCCCTCTGCCGGGCCATCGGCCATCCGGAAGAGAGGGCCTTCTCCACGGCCGCGCCCCTGGATCAATTTCCTATTTCATCTTTGGAAAAAGGAAAACTGAAAGAATTGGAAGAGGAAATCGCCGGCCTGCCGCCGTTTGATTGGTCGGAGGCAGCCGGGAGCCTGGACGATCTCGAGGCCCGTGACCGAAAGTGTATTGAACGGCTAAACCGGATTTTCTGGGAAGATATCTCCTCCTGGGGGATAGGCCGGCTTTTGACCGAAATTACCCCAGTCGGCGGGGAGGAAAAGGCCCTGGCTCTTAAAAGGATTTCCGCCATCCATAGCCTGCCGCTGTCTCAAGCTTTTTATGCCGGAGACAGCATTACGGACGTTCAGGTTTTTCAGGAGGTCAACCGCGCCGGCGGCTTAACCCTGGCGATCAACGGCAATGCCTATGCCGTCAGAGAGGCTCAAATGGCCTGCCTCTCCGGCACGACCCTGCCCATGGCCGTTCTAGCCGAGATCTTCGATCGTGAAGGGACAGGGGGGTGCGTGAACCTGGCAGAAAACTGGACCCGGAATCGGCTCATTGAGATGGGGATCGGGAAGGATTGGGTAGCTGACCTGTTTTCCCCGGGCCAGTCCTTCCCTGCAGAGCTTTTCGTCCTTTCCTCCGAAAACCGGCCCGAGGTCATTCGGAAGAGCTCTCAATTCCGTAAGGTAGTGCGAGGAGAATTGATTGGAGAATTAGGATAGATACATCAAGGAAAAGGAGGGAAGGCCAACCCGTCATTCTGAAGAAGTGAAACGACTGAAGAATCCCCCTGTCCGGCTTTTGAGGCTGGCGAAGCACGGGACATAGGCTGATAGGGGGATCCTTCGCCAGGCTGAGGATGACACACCGGCAAGGCTCATATGTTTTCCCCCACCTTTTATCCGCCGTTATCTGTAGTGTTCGCGACTAAAACGCCTATCGTCTTTTAGGCCAACAGCCTTTCTCCTTTTTCGCCCAGGACCTCCCTGTTCAAACAATACCCCCCCCGAAGCCATTTCTTGTCCCAGATCACTCGGCCTCCTTCCACCTTCAGCCTCCCGGATTGTAGGGTTTTCAGGGTCCAGAGGATCAATGGAAATTCCAAATCGAGTTCCCTGGCCCGAACTTTGGTGAAAAGAGGTCCCCCCTCCCCCTCTTCTTTCTGAATGGCGGGCCAACCTTTCCGATTTACTTTTTCTTTCAAATCACGCCACCAGGGAGCCCATTCAGTTGTATTTAAAGGGAAAGTCACATAGGTCAAGGGAGGCCCCTCATCGAGCGCTTCCGTGACCAGGTGGATCTGAGCCCCGGCCTCGGTGAGGCGCTTCCGTAAGGTTTCCCAGATCACTTCCTGCCAGGTCCCTTTGGGACCGCCCGGCGGCGCTGGGTGGAGATTGATGATCCGATACCGGCGGATGAGAAAAGGGCTGACGATCCACATGTACCCGGCCAGAAAGACCCAGTCGAATTGGTATCTTTTTAATAAATGCCCGATTTCTTGGTCGTATGCCTCCCGCCAAGCGCCGGAATCCTTTTCTCGAAGCTCCGGCAGGAATCGGCGGGCGGAAATGGCCTCTATTTTCAAACCCTGTGCTTCCGCCCAATCCATGAAAAGGTCACTGGCCGGGCTCTCTCCCCGCTCCCGGCTGACGAACACCACTGGAATGGACAGGTTATAAAATCCTTCCTTCTTCTTGTTCCAGGCCGCCTGGAGCAGGTCCCAAGCCGCCCGGTCCCGGGCGGTGGTGAACCAAGCCAAACGTAATTGGTTGATTTCGTTCTTTTGGTTTTTTTGGTTCATTTAAAATTCAGGGTTTAGGGTATGGGGTATAGGGTGTTGGGGAAAAGATTTAATCTTCAACACTGCCCCCTATCCCCTGCACCCTAACCCCTCACCGGCGCTCCGGGCCTTAAAGCAGGACCGCCACCAGTTCGTTCCTGGAGGCCACTTCCATCTTTCGCATGATATTTTTGATATGATCCTTGACCGTATGCTCGCTGATATATAATTTCTGCCCAATTTCCCGGTTGTTGAAGCCTTCGCAGATCAAGCGGACGACCTCTACTTCCCTCTTGCTTAAGGCAAACCGTTCGGCCACGCTTTCGTAATTGAGGGAATGCTTTTCCGCTACCCGCTCCAACAAGACCATAATATGGGAAACCTCTCCCTCGGCCATTCGGCGGCTGATCAGGAAGGCACGGGCCGAATAATGAAAGCCCGTTTCATTTTGAAGTATTATACCGTTTTGATTATTAATTTCGGATAGATCTTCTGAAGAGGGGCCTTCCTTGAGCCGTTCGCAGAGAGAATAAATTTCCTGGGGGATTTCCGATTTTTTTTCAGGAAGCAGGGCCACGGCTTCATTGTTAATAAAAAGAAGTCGATTGTTGAGGTCAAAAATCAAGGTCCCGGGGATGGCGCGCTGGTTGATGATTTTAGCTAACTGGTCCAAGAAATCTCCCCCGAAGCATTCTATCCATTTTCTTCTTGATATCGTCGAATGTCAAGGAAACTTGAATATTTAGTTCGCCAAATATGTTTGGTTTGTATCGTTTCCTTGTTAGGAGAAACTATTATAAAACCATATGGACGGTTTGCAACCCCAAAATCCCCACTTTTGAGGGATTGTTTTATTCATGAAACGGAATAGAATTTTTATCAAAATTTGCAGGTTCTTAGAAGGATTTTGTCCTCGATATCCTCGAATCTAAAATAAGGCCGACTTATGAAAAAAACACCGGACAAAAGACAACTGGAACGCACTGCCTTCCCCTATCCTGTTCTCCTTGAATGCAATGATCCGGAGCTCGGATGTTTCGACTCTGTTCAGCTCCGAGCGGACGGAGTCGATATCAATTCGAATGGAATCGGGATCTTGAACGAAAAACCGATAAATCCGGGCGGGGTGGTAAAATTATATCTCCCTCTCGGGGAGCCGAAAACGATGATCCCGACTTTTTCGGAGGTGCGCTGGACAAGGAAATCAGGGGGAAATTACCGGATGGGGCTTCATTTCCTAGTATAGAAAAAAGCAGGCACCCAAATAAAAACGATTCCCTTGGTCTACTATTTGCGTATAAGAAAGGGCTATTATGGAACCGAATATAGAAAAAAGGAAGCTGGATCGCGCCTCTTTTTCCTACCCCGTCCTTTTCGAAATTTATGGTACGAAATCAGGTCCTTCCAACACCATGCGGATTGAAGGACGCGGCCTTGATATCAGTTCCAGTGGGATCGGTATCCTTACCGACCGGTTATTGTCCCCGGGGGATGTCGTAAAACTTTACATTCCCCTCGGAGATTCAAACACTATAATTCCAACTACTTCCGAAGTCCGCTGGTCCGGGACAGAAAAGGGTCGCTGCCGCCTCGGCTTGAAATTTCTATTTTAAATTCATTCTGTGTGAAACGAAGAGACTCGCCCCTGGATTAGAAGGGCTGTTGGATTCTATGTATATTTAGGCTCCGAAGTCCGCTGGGTCCGTCTCCGCTGAGAGCGATATCCGCCTCGGGGTGCATTTTTTGGCCTGATCCAGGGAGACTAATTAATTTTCTATCCTGTTCAATATGGTATATATTATGATCATCATGGAATCGTTACCCAAATTATCGGTGGAAGTGGTCGAGGCTCGGCTCTATACATTTTTCAGGGACCGACCGGAAATCCTTCTGGCCTATCTCTTCGGCTCATTACTCACTACCTCGACCAGGATTCCCCGAGATCTGGACCTGGCCGTCCTGGTTAATTCGGACCGACTTGAAACCATGGATCGTGAAGCGCCTTACGGCTACCCGGCGGAGCTAAATACCGCTATCATGGCCCATTTGAAAATCAACCGGGTCGATCTCACCCTGCTGCACCGTGCTTCCCCGGTGCTGACCTATCAGGTCATCCATACCGGACGGTTGATCTTCAGTCGCTCCGAAGAAATCAGGCACGAATTCGAAATATCGGCCCTAAAGCGACACGCCGACACCCGATACCTGCGCCGCATTAAGCGAACCTATTCCGAGAAGCGGATCGCCATAGGATTATCCGCTTATGATTGATCGGGAACTGATCGAGGAGCATCTGCAAAAAATGGAAGAGGCCTTGGCCCGGTTGAAAATGTATCAGGATCTCTCTCCGGAAGCCCTAAATTCCGACCTCGGCCTGCAGTGGATCCTGGAGAAAGGTCTTCAGGTGCTGATCCAGAATCTTTTGGATATCGGTGCCCATATATTGGCGGGCGGCTTTAAGAATGATTGGGATGATTACTCACAAATCATACGAAAACTTGGGGTCCACCGCGTGATCCCTTCCGATTTCGCGGAAGAAATCAAAGGAATGGCCGGCCTGCGGAACATCCTGGTTCATGATTACCTGAGGGTCGACCTGGAAATGCTGATCGAATTCGTCCGTTATCGGCTGGAGGACTTTCTGGTTTTTATGAGGCTTATCCGGGGATATCTTAACAAAGGGTAACCAACAACCCGTTACACAGAGAAAACAGCCCCGATTACCCTAAATCGGACAAAATGCCGTCCAGTTCTTCCGGCCTACGAATTGCCTCTCCCGAAGCCGGGAAAGAGCCGGTTTTCGGCCTAGGCCGCCTCGACAACTAGCTTATACACATCTTCTTTAGGCCGCAGGCTAATTGTTTTAGCCACCAGGTCCTACGCTCAAGTGTATTCGTTTGGTTTCTATGGAAATAAGTGGGGAGCTGCCTTGAAAGGATATTTCTCACACCCTGACCTTCTCCGACTCGCCGGAGCAGCTCATCCTGAGCCTTTTCGGCAAGCTCAAGGCCCTGAGCCTGTCGAAGGGCTCGCCGACAGGTCTCGTTGCAGGCCGACTCGGGCAGAGAGGTTAAAGGCGGGCGTTATCTACTTGCTGCCCTCTCGGGAACCACGGAAACCGGCAATTCCAGTTCTTCGGCAAAAGCCCGATACTCGTTCAATCCCCGGGGGGATAAATCCGAGACCAGCAGGCAGGCGTCCAGAAAACTGTTCTGCACGGGCCAGAGATTGACCGCTAGGCCCAACTTCCCGGCCCCCGCCAGGAGTTCTCTAACTCGGCCGAAGACGGAGGAAGGTTCCGGGGCTTGAGCCAGACCCTTCATCCACTGCGTCGCCTTTTGCTGAAAAGTCTCCGCCATCTGGTTTTTGTCAATGGGGAATTCCAGCTTTTGCATCCTTTCCAATAGGCTACTCAAGGCCTCCCATTTCCGAGTGTCGACCGGGCCTTCCTCCAGGGCCTGGTCCCAGGCCTTTTTTAAAGACTGGCGCAAAGCCCAGCCCATGGGCGGGGGAAGGGGAACTCCCCAATGCAGCAATTTTTTCATCACCCCTTCATCGACCCGGACCCATTCGCCCATCTGCTGGTAATATTCCTTCAACCGGTCCTCTAGAATCAGGTCAATCAGGTGACGACGCTCCTCCAAAAAAAGATCCTTGAGATAATAATGTCGCCCACCGCAGAATTCTCTGATGTGATCATATACTTCCCCCAGCGAGGCGGTCTGGTAGAGTTCCTGAAGTTCAGCCTTAAAGGTTTGGTAGACTTTCGGCTTGTTGATAGGCCTTCAGGCGGCAATAAAAATCCAGCCCCCCGAAATGAAGGACGGCATAGATCATTTCCCGCTCTTCCCCGGTCAGGCGGGAATGCACCTGGAGCCGGCCGACGGCCAACTGGGTGCCGTTCTGGCGCTGCACTTCCTGATCGGGATTTTTCAGGTCATAACAATAGACCGCGGAACGTTCCTCGGGGGCCCGATACAGGGAAGCGATGGCCTGGTGGGCCAAGACCTGGTTTAAATCCACGGCCAACGGCCGGATGAGCCGCTCCCACACCCCCCGGCCGTCCCGGTATTCCTCCAGATTGCTGGGGGCCCGCGACAAATAAGAAAGGAGCAGAGGCTCCAGGTCCCGGTCGAAATCCCGGGCCAATTGGATGGCCCGGCAGGCGTATTTGAGGATCTGTCTGGTCTCCAGGCCGCTGATCTCATCGAAAAACCAGCCGCAACTGGTGAACATGAGCAGGCTGTTATGTTGCATCTCCAAGAGTTTCAAGGTCTTGACCCGATCATCGAGAGAGAGTCTTTTCTGACGGGCCTGTTCCCGGAAAAACCGGTTAATCGTATTGGCCGAACGGTTGAGCACTACTTGCACATAAGAGTCCCGGGCCTGCCAGGGGTCCTTTAATCCGATCGAACCCTGTTCCTCGAAAAGGATATCCAGCTCCTTCTTCAGCCGGTTCAATCCTTCCCGAAGTGGCTTCCGCCACTGCTGATGCTGCTCCTGACCGCCGGCCCGGCACCCGCAATCCTCCTGCCAGCGTCCGATACCGTGGGCGCAACTCCAGGAAGTATTTTCCCGGATCTCCACTTCAAATTGGGGGGGGAATAGTTCCAGAAATTGGCCGTAATTGGTCAACCGAACCCGCGAATCGTTTTCCAAGCGATAAAGGGCATAGGCCAGGGCCATATCCCCAAAAGGCCGGTGGTGCCCATAGGACTCTCCGTCGGTGGCCACCTGCACCAGTTGCGGAGACGGGTCCAAGGGATCAAAGGACTCCATTAGGCGCCGGGCGTAGCCCCCCCCGTCAGCAAGGGTATCCTGGAAGGCGATGCCATGGGACAGGGCGCCGTCATAAAAGAAGAGGGCGATCTTTTTCCCCGAGGGCAGAGGACACCAATAGGCCCGACGGGGATTAACCCCTGTTTTAAATTCCTGCCATTCCTTTTTACCCGCCGGGCGAAATCGCCTGACCTGATGGGGCGCCAGAATGGTAAACCCCACCTCCTCCAGAGCCAGGGCCTCCAGAGTCTTTACATCGACAGCCGTCTCAGGAAGCCACATTCCTTCCGGGGACCGCCCCCAGGTATGCCTGAAGGCCGCTATCCCCCAGCGGATCTGGGTGAGGAGATCACGGGTCTCGGTCAAAGGCAGGATGACGTGGGTGTAGGGTTGGGCCAAGGCATTGCCATGCCCTCCCCGAACGGCCCGGGATCGATTGTCGGCGATCTTTAATCCCCTGAAAACGGCTGGCGCCTTTTCCGCGATCCAGGAAAGGAGGGTAGGCCCGAAATTGAAGCTGATTTTCTCATAATTATTACTGATCCGGGCCACTTTTCCCTGGTCATTCAGAATCCGGGAGCGGGCGTTCGGGGCATAGCATTCGGCCGTTATCCGTTCGTTCCAGTCCTGATAGGGAGCGGCGCCTTCCTCCCGCTCCACCGCCCCCAGCCAAGGATTTTCCCGGGGAGGCTGGTAAAAATGACCATGGATGCACACATAATGGTGGGGGTTGTTTTTATTGCTCATGGCCTTCCGGGCAAAAAAAAACCATGGCCTAAACGGGCACCATGGTTTTTGGGGGTTAAATTGCTAGGGGCGAATTTAAAGCCCTTAAGCCGGGTCGGTCTTAGGAGCAGGCGCGGCCGAGGTGCCGCTTTCCACCGCAGCAGCGGGTTTATCCGCGGGGGCGCTTTTTTTCACTTCCGGTGCCGAAGATCCTTTGTGGGCGTAATCGGTCACATACCAGCCGCTGCCTTTCAGGTGGAAGCTGCTATGGGAAATCATCTTCTTCAACTCCCCCTGGCAGGCAGGGCATTGGGTCAAAGGGGAATCCGAAAACTTCTGCATGGCCTCCGTCACTTCCCGGCATTTTTGACATTGGTACTCGTAAATGGGCATTTCTCAATCTCCTCCTTTTATTAAACCCCCATGCCCGGGGTGGACACCCGCAAAGCTAAAAACAAAGGGGGCGACATAATTCTAACAGGTTGACCTAAATAATTAATAATCAATTGATAATAATTAACTATTAACTATGGGTGTAGGAACCCGCCCCTACACCGGGGCAACGATGCCCCAAATAAGAATCAAATATCGGCTGCAAATCAATTTTTTTTATAGGCCTGAGAATATCAAAGGTGGTCGAATGGACCTTGCTTTCCTCGATCTCCCGCTCCTCGCTTCTTACATCAAAACGCTGAAAAAATTTCCTGAACCGGATAATATGGACCAGTTCATGGGTTAAAATATAGATCATCAGGGGGAATAACTCCAATCCCTCGCCCCGCTCCACCACCTTAAGAATATTATGATCCTGAAGGCAAACCCGGTAATAATCCCTCAGACAGGGGGCCGGCATCCATTGATAGGGGGCAAAAACATAGCGACTGATCTGAGCCAGTCCCTGGTCGGTTATTTCCTCCTCCTGTAATTGGGCCAGCGGGGAAACCTCAAAGCCATAATTCTTCCAATTACTGCCGGAAATATGATAATGATTACACGCAGCGTCTTCCGCGATTTCCAACGCCCGGTCTACCATTAAAATATCATTTTGGGAAAAGCCTTGCTTCATGACCGTCTATATAATTGAACATTTTATGTTTAAAATATAAGCTTTCTTAGAAAAAAGTCAAGTTAAAGAAACATTTAGGAGGAGACATGGCTGCCCGCAGCACCCCGTATCCAGCCCAAAAACGCCGGCTGGAAATGCTTCAAGAACCCCTGAAGGCTCAAGGTCTTTCGGCCCTGCTGGTCACCCAACCGGAAAACCGGCGCTACTTAAGCGGGTTTAAACCGGCGGACCCCCAAATAAATGAATCGGCCGGGTTCCTGATTGTCGGCGATTCTTTAGCCATCCTGGCAACCGATCCCCGGTATGAAATCGAGGCCCGGCGGGAAGCCCCCGGATACACTCCTTTTATTTATAGTAAAGGTCTGGAGGGTTCCTGGTCTGAGATAAGCGCAAGGCTTCAAGGGATGAACCGATTGGGATTTGAGAGCGGGGGGCTTACTTACCACTTTTATCAACGGCTAAAGAAAATTATCCGAAAATCGAAAGCCTCGATTCGATTGACCCCCACTCAAAATCTGGTCGAAGGGTTACGGGCCCGGAAGGATCCCGGAGAAATTAAGGCCATTCGGAGGTCCCTGGCCGTCACTGAAGCGGTTTTTCTGGAAATAGCCGCAACCCTGCGTCCCGGCCAGACCGAAAGGTCCATCGCCTGGAAAATAAAGACCTTGATCCATCAAAAGGGGGGGGAGGCGATCGCCTTTGAACCGATTGTCGCCTCCGGGCCCAATGCCAGCCAACCCCATGCCGAACCCACGGACCGGCCGATTCAAAAAGGCGAACCCATCATTTTTGACTTTGGCGCCAAGGTCGACGGATATTGTTCCGACCTCTCCCGAACGATTCTTCTGGGTCGGCCCAATGACCGCTTCCTCGAAGTATATGGTCTGGTCCGTCTGGCCCAGAAAAAAGCGGAAAAAGGAATACGGGCCGGCCTGGACACGCGGGAGGCTGATACCCTGGCCCGGTCGGTCATCGTTCGAGGGGGCTACGGACGGCATTTCAACCATTCTTTGGGCCATGGAGTGGGTTTGGCCACCCATGAGCCCCCCAGTCTAAGCCCGGTCAAACCGGCCCTCCTGGAATCGGGCATGGTGGTGACTATCGAACCGGGGATCTATCTTCCGGGCTGGGGCGGCGTCCGCCTGGAGAACATGGTGGTCATTGGAGAGCCTACAAGCCGATTATTGAACCGGGAAGCCCCATTTTATAATTCAGATTAGAACCCCATAACGAACAACGGCAGGAGATACGAACCCAATAATCAATAATCAATTCCTAATTCCTAATTAACAGGCGAAGGTGGTCTAATCCGGCCCAGGTTTGGGCGGCGGGGTCGCCGTCCCTACGAAAGACCACTTCGTCATTCGAATTTCGGTGTTCGATATTCGGTATTCGTTTTTATTTTCGTATTACCATGTAAAAGCTAACGTGCCCTGAAAAGGAAGAATCCGTGGATAAGCACAGCGAACCCCCCTTGCCGTCAGAGGATGGCCTCCCCTTTCTGGAAGTCCTCCAGCTCCTGAACGAGTCCTCTGAGGCCTTTGTGTACCTCCATAATGCTGAAGGGCGCTTTCTGCATGTCTCCCCGGGAGTCAGTAAGATCACCGGCTACAGCCAGGAGGAATGGAAGGTCCATTACAGCACTTTCATGACCTCCAATCCCCTGAATGAGCGGGTCCATGTCTTGACCCGGGAGGCCCTGGAAAAAGGGAAAAAATGTCCGCCCTACCCGGTCGAAATTCACCATAAAAACGGCCGGCGACTGCTGTTGGAGGTGAACGAAGCGCCTTTCGTTCAAAACGGCCGCGTGGCCGGCCTGGTGGGGATCGCCCGGGATATCACCAAGGAAATAAAACTGCTGAAGCTGGAGGAAACCTTCCAGTCCTTTTTGAGGACTTGCCCTATCCCTTTGGTGATTTACAACTTTGAGGGGACGGTTCGTTATCTTAATCCGGCCTTCGAACAGACCTTTGGCTGGACGTTGCCGGAACTCTCCGGGCAAAAAATCCCCTTTGTCCCTGAATCCGAAATGGAGGCCACGCGGGAGGGCATCCGGAAAGTCCTGGGAGGCGAAGTGCTCCAGGATTTTGAAACCATCCGCTTGACCAAATCGGAGGCCCTTTTGAACATCAGCCTGACTTCCTTTCGTTACCTGGACGAAGGGGGAACCCAGGCCGGGATCACGGTCATGCTCCGGGATGTGACGGGTAAGAGAAACCTGGAGAAGGAACTGCGCCGCAGTCTGGACTTTGAGCAATCGTTGATCCAAAGCTCCATGGACGGGATTATCTCGGTGGATCCGCGAGGCGAGGTCATAACTTTCAATGAGGGGGCGGGCAAGATTATCGGCTATGCCCCGGAAGAAGTCATTGGCCGGATCCATGTTACCCGGCTGTATCCTCCCGGCAAAGCCCACGAGGTAAAAGAGGCCTTGCGCAGCCCGGACTTCGGGGGGGTCGGCAAGCTGATGGATTACCGGACGAAATTGCTGACCAAGGACGGCACGGCGCTGCTCATGCGTCTTTCCGGAAGTCTGCTCTATGAAGGGGACCGGGAAATCGGCAGTGTGGGTTTTTTCCATGACTTGACCCAGCAAAAGACCCTGGAGGCCGTTTTAACCCGGGAAAAGGCGATCATGGAGGAACTGGTCAACGGCAGTCCCATCCCGACCTTCGTCCTGGACCGGGACCACCGGGTGGTTTTTTGGAATCGGGCCTGTGTCGAGTTGACCGGCGTTTTAGGAGAAGAAATAACGGGCAGCCGGGATATCTGGAAGCCCTTTTATCCGGTCGAACGCCCGGTCCTGGCCAACCTTATCCTGTCTCAGAACCTGGCCCTCTTAGGCCGCCTCTACGGGGATAAGAAATTGCGGGCTTATCCCTTGTTGACGGGGGGCTTTGAAGCCGAGGAATTTTTTGAATCCCTGGGGGGAAAAGACCGCTATCTGCATTTCAGGTCTGCCCCCATCTATGATCAGGCGGGTGAACTATGGGGGGCCATCGAGTCCATCCAGGATCTAAGCGAGCATAAAGCCCTCGAGGCCAAGCTTTCCGAACTGGCCACCATGGATGGTCTCACCGGGGTCTATAATCGCCAATACCTGGAAAAAAGACTGGAAGAAGAGGTCACCAAGGCCCGCCGTTACCGGGATCATCTTAGTATGATTCTGCTGGATATTGATCGGTTCAAGGAAGTGAATGATCGCTATGGGCATTTAGTGGGAGATCAGGTCTTAAAAAAGACCGCCGAAATCATCAAGAGCTGCCTGCGGACCACGGATATCGTGGCCCGCTTCGGAGGGGACGAATTCGTGGTAATCCTGCCCCGGACCGACCCGGAGCAACTGGCCTTTGTGCGGGAACGGCTGGTAGTCACCCTGAAAAACTTGAGCGTCTTAGACCAAAACAACCAAACCCGTTATTTGACGGTTTCTCTGGGAGATCATTCGGACTGCCAAGATTATGATCAGATCCTGCGCCAGGCGGATCTCAACATGTACCGGCAAAAACCGGGCCGCTAGGGTGGGTGCGGGGCGGGGGGGAGATAGAAGATAGAAGAGGGAAGAAGAGAAAAGAAGAAGAAAGAGAGTAAGAGTAATGCAAAGTGCAATATTTAATTAGAATATAGACTTGACCTTCCGGACATCCCATCTAGTCCAATGGACTGCGGAAGGGGCGGTGAAAAGGTGAACATCGAACATCGAACTTCCAACATCGAATGTCGTAATGAGAGAGTTTGTTTTTCATTCGAGGTTGGGCGTTCGATGTTGAATGTTCGATGTTCATTTAGTACGTAAGTGGGTTTAGTATAAAATGACTGAAAAAACCAATTCTCAAAAAGCGCTCACCCCTCCCATCTGGATCGACACCCATGCCCATTTGGATATGGGGGACTTTGATGCGGATCGCCCGAAGGTGCTGGAAAGGGCCTGGGAACGGAGTTTGGCCGCCATAATCACCATCGGGATCGATTTAGAAAGCAGCCGGCGGGCCCTGGTCTTGGCCAAGACCGACCCCCATATCTGGGCCACCGTCGGGCTTCATCCCCATGAAGCCTCAGCCGCTGATGAACCGGCCCTTTCGGAATTACGGGTCCTGGCCGGAGATCCCAAGGTAGTGGCTATCGGCGAGATCGGGTTGGATTTTTTTCGAAATTACTCCCCCAGGGAACACCAAAAGGCCTGCTTCCGACGATGCCTGCAATTGGCCCGGGAAGTTTCCTTGCCGATCGTGATTCATGACCGCGAGGCCCATGAGGAGACCCTGCAAATCTTGGCCGAGGAAAAGGCCTGGGAGGTCGGCGGTCTTTTCCACTGTTTTTCCGGGGATTGGGCCATGGCCCGGCGCTGCCTGGATTGGAATTTTTTCCTATCCGTAACCGGCGCCTTGACCTATAAGAAAGGCTCTTCCCTGGAAGAAGTCGTCCGCCGGGCTCCCCTTGAGTCACTCCTCCTGGAAACCGACGCGCCTTTTCTAGCCCCCCACCCGTTCCGGGGGAAACGAAACGAACCCGCCTACGTGGTACACACGGCCGAACGATTGGCGGAAATCAGGGGAATTCCTGTGGCGGAACTGGCTCCGATTCTTTACCAAAATACCTGTCGCGCCTTCAGAAAGGTAACATGGTGACAAATCGTTTACTACGAAAACGGGATAGACCAGCGCTTTTCAGGACTCAGTTATTTGCCGTCATGCCGGACTCGATCCGGCATCCAGGTCCTTTGAGGCTTAACTGAGGCCTGGATTCCGGATCGCGCTTCGCTTGTCCGGAATGACGAGCTGACTCTACCCCTTTGAAGCCTATTTTTATGCTTCGCGGGTTCCCCGTGGGGCATGGTGGTTTAGTATGTAAACAGATTTCAAAATGAAAATTAAAAAATTAAGAGACTGTGGAAGAGTTACTGATTAGCCAAACATCGAGCATCGAACGCCCAACATCGAATGCTTAAAGGGAAAAGATAATGAAAAAGGATAATAAAATACAGTCCCTGGGAACGATTCTCCAGGGGCTCATCAACGGCGGGGGGCTGCCGATTGATCCGGTCATCCCGCAGGTGATCGAACTCTGGTCGGAAATGATCCCCGAGGCCTTGCGGCCCTACACTTGTCTGGAAGGACTCAAGGAAGGGACTCTTCAGGTCGTGGTTTCCAACCCGGCCGCCGCCCAGCAATTCCAGTTTTTAAAAGAACCCCTCCGGCAGGAAATCAATCGACGCCTGAATCAAACCCTTATTAATGAGGTACGCCTCAAAACCGGGGACCTCCCGCCACAGGAACAGGGCTGGAACGAGACGAAAAAAAACCTGCCTGGAACCCCTCGGACCCTCTCCCGAAAAGAGAAAAAATCCATCCACCGAATGTCCCAGGATATTAAAAACCCTGAACTACGGGATAGGGTCCAATCCTTGATGGAAAAAAGCCTTCGCTTCAGCGCCCCAGCAGATCCCGAACCTCGGGCGAGTAAATCCCAAGCTTCTCGTAAACCACCAAAACAGGCAGAACCTTGAGTTCTTCGCCCCCTTCCTTAACCGCTTCCAGCAGCACCCAATCGGCTTCCCGGTCGGCCAGGGGGTGCACCAGGCGCAGACGCTTGGGTTCCAGGTGATTTTGCCGGGCCAGGGCTAAAAGAGCGGGCATCCTTCGGACCGGGTAAATCAGAAAAAATCTCCCTCCTTTTTTCAAAACCTGTCGACTGGCGGTCAGGAGGTGCTCCAAATTGATTGCTATCTCGTGCCGAGCCAGGGCCTTCTCAGAGTGGGGATTGATTCGACCGGTGCGGAGCGGTCGGTAGGGGGGATTGGTCACCACGGCGTCAAAGGAGCCCGGCCGAAAGAGATAAGGCAGGGAACGAATATCCCCCCGGACCAGGGAAATACGATCCTCCGCTTGATTCAAACCCAGGTTACGGCGAGCCAGCTCAACGAACCCGGCCTGGAGTTCCAGACCTACCAGGTAAATTTCCGGATATTTTCGGAAAAGCCCTAAAGAGACAATCCCGCAGCCGATCCCTAACTCCAGAACGCGATCCTTGGATTTCAAACGGGTAAAATCGGAAAGAAGCAGGGAATCGAGAGCGAAACGATAGCCGCGTTTCTTCTGGATCAGCCGAAGATCCGCCGGGGCCCAGACGTCTAAGGTTTCATCCTCCCCTGAACCGCCGGCTATCTCAGACCATGATGGTTTCATTGGGTTTCATGATATTGATCACCAACCCGGTGGGAGTTTTGGGGTAAAAAAAGGTGGATTTGCGAGGCATGACCAAGCCGGCTTCGGCCACTTCCTGGATCCGCTGGATGGGCGGGGGATTTAACAAAAGGGCCATCCGGCAGCACCCTGATTCCACTAAGGCCATGGCCTCCCGGGTATCATGGCGGTATTCGATCAGGTTTTCCCGATCCAGTTCTTCGGGTTTGATCCCGAGCACTTTCTGCAAAACCAGGCGGCTCAGGATCATCACGTCCAACTTCCGGAGGATCGGATGGAGGTCTTCCGCGCAGACCCCTTCCAAGCAAGCCTTTTTCAGAGTCAGCAGATAGAGGGTTGAGGGGGCGGCAGAAAAAACTCCCAGCACATGCCCCTCCCGGGCTTTCTCCTTCATTCGGGTTAAAAACGCCTGCTTCACTTTTTTCCGGTTCGCCTTCTCAAAGGGAAACCTTTCCACCAGGAAGTCCTCGGCGATATCCTTTTCAAAATGAGCCAATCGTTCCTCGGGAAACTGGCAGAGAACGCGATGGGTGGGGAGGATGGTCAACCCGGGGTCGTGCATATTACAGAGAAACATGAGGGTGAAGTTGAAGGGTGCGCCCGGAGGGCTGTCGGGATAGCGCTCTTGCATGGCCTGCTTATAGGCCAGGCCGGTTTCATAGCGATGGTGCCCATCGGCAATGTAGACGAATTTTTCCTGAAAATCCTTTTGAACCTTTTTCAGAACCGCCTTATCGGTCACCCGCCAGAGTTGGTGCCGGATGCCGTCGTCATCCTGATAGTCAATAAACGGTTCAGGATGGGCCCGGGAAGTGAGCAGTTCCACCACCTGATTTTCCGGGTCCGAATAAAAGGAAAAAATCGGGCAGAACTGGGCCTGGCAATGGTCCAGCAAGTGGAAGCGATCGACCTTGATTCCCGAAAAAGTCTTTTCATGGGGACGGACCATGCCGGAGTCGAAGGGTTCCAAGCCCAAGAGAGCGATAAAGCCGGTGCGTTGACGTAGTCCCTGCCCCGGGAAAGGATAATGAATCCGGTACAGATAAATGGCCGGCTTCGGTTCTCGAACCAGCACTTTTTCCTTTTGCCATTTCTTTAAAAGTTGGGCGGCCCGGGTATACTGATTGTAGGTAGGGCTGTCTCCGGGAAGGTTCTTCCCCAGGTCCAATTGGATCATGTTATAGGGGTGCCGGGCGTATAAGGCCTCCTGTTGCTGGGGGGAAATGACATCGTAGGGAGGGGTGATGACCCTGGAAAGGTCGGTGATTTTTTCGGGATTATAAATCAACCCGCGAAAGGGGGCAAGGATGGCCATAAGCTTTCAGCTCCTGTCGATTTTAAAATAATCCAATTTTATGCCATAAACCGTGGCCGTTGTAAACCATAAACCCGGAAAAGATAAAGAGGGACAGGTTAAAACCGTTTTTACAAAAATAGTCCTGATGTCCTCTTGCTAAGGCAATAATCAATAATCAATGTTTAATTCTTAATTAATAATTAACCGTTGATTATTGACAATTTTGTTTTTGACAAGGGACCCGAGAATCTACTCCGCCGGAGAATTTCACCCTCGGGCCCCGAAAAGGGCAGTGCCCACTCGGATCAGCGTGGCCCCCTCTTCAATAGCTGTTTCAAAATCATGGGACATGCCCAGGGAAAGCTGCGACAGGTCCAAAGAGGGATACTGATTTTGCCACTTCTCCCGCCATCGATAAAGAGACCGAAACCAGGGGCGCGAACTCTCCGGGTCCGGGTCATAAGGCGGAATGGCCATTAGGCCCCGGATCCGCAGAGCGGACAATGAAAAGACGGCTTCCAGCAACGCCGGGACCTTGTCGGGCGGGAGCCCGGATTTGCTTTCCTCTTCCGCTTCGTTGACCTGAATGAGGACTTCCAGGACTTTTCCCGCCTCCCGGGCCTGACGGTCCAATTCCTCGGCCAGAGGGAGTCGGTCTACGGTTTCGATCATCGAAAAAAGTTTGACCGCCGTCCGCGCCTTGTTCCGCTGAAGGTGGCCGATAAAATGCCAGGCCCCTCCGTGGAGTTCTCCAATTTTTTTCTGGGCCTCCTGAATATAATTTTCTCCGAAATGGGTCAGCCCGGCATCCAGGGCTTCCCGGATTCGCTCGGCCGGCATGGTCTTAGATACGGCCACCAACAAAACCTCGTCCAGTCGACGTCCTGAACGGGAGCAGGCCCGCTCCATGCGCTCCCGGACCCGCTGGATATTGTCATTGATCCCGCTCATCTATTTCACTTCCCCCAGTCTAAACCCGGCATTTTTCTCCAGCGTCTCCAGGACTTCCGTCAAAGGCAAACCGACCACGTTGGTGTAAGACCCTTTAATCTCTCGGACCAAAAACGATCCCCGCCCCTGGATGGCATAGGCCCCGGCCTTATCCAGGGGTTCCCCGGTCTGCAGATACCAGTCGATCTCCCGACGGGAAAAATGCTTAAAGGTTACCCGGGTATAGACGCTCCGGGCCAGGGCCTTCTTGAGCGATTGGTTGATCAAACAGAAACTGGTGATCACTTCGTGGGTCCGGTTGTTTAAAGCCTCCAAAAATTTCTTGGCCTCCCGGAGCGAATCCGGTTTCCCCAAAAGGCGCTTTCCCAGACTGACCACCGTATCGGCCCCTAAAACCCAATCTTCGGGGTATTGTTGTGAAACCGTTCTGGCCTTTTCCTGGGCCAGGCGCTTCGAAAAAACGGCCGGCTGCTCACCCGCCCTGGGAATCTCCTCTACCCGGGGCGCAACTACTCGGAAAGGTATTCCCAGATCGTTCAGCAAGGCCTGCCGCCTCGGGGACTCCGAGGCTAATATAAGAGAGAAAGGGGACATGGTCGGTTAATAAGAAAATAAAAATGAATTTCGAATATCGAACCCGATCTCGAAGGACAAAGTGGTTTTTCGTAGGGGCGGCGACCCCGCCGCCCAAACCGGAGCTGAATTTGACCACCGTCGCCTTAGCCTTACCTTGGATGTCGAGTGACCCGTATTCCTCGCCCAGCCGGCAGGCGAGGTCGCCTGCCCTACGAAAAACGAAAACCTGGCATATTTTTATCCTTCGCGAGTGCCCGTCCCGGGCCTGGGGGTTTAATATGTTTTTTATAGCCTCTATATTCAGAAAAAGCAATGGCCGAGAAAATATCCCAAATCAAAAAAAATTGACAGGCCTTCAGAACCTTGTATATAGTTGTTTAGGCGTATTAGAGCGTACCATTAGGATTGGATTCATAGGTCTCGGGTTAGGAGGAAACTGAGGCGCTTTTTATTTTTAGGGCATGCTTTTTAGCTTGGTTCAATATATTGAAAGGAGGTGAATCGGCAGAATAAACGCCGTCCCAGTGGTTTATTAATATTATTAACTACTTCAAGGAGGAACCATGTTGCAAAAAAAAGTGCTTTTGACCGAAGACGAAATGCCCAGGCAGTGGTACAACATCCTACCCGACATGCCCAATGGGATGCTCCCTCCCCTGCATCCCGGCACCGGACAGCCGGTGGGCCCGGATGATCTGGCTCCCATCTTCCCCATGAACCTGATCGAACAGGAGGTCAGCCCCCAGCGCTGGATCGACATCCCGGAAGCGGTCCTGGAAAAATACGCCATCTACCGGCCCAGCCCCCTGGGGCGGGCCTACGGTCTGGAACAATTTCTCCAGACCCCGGCCAAGATCTATTTCAAGAATGAGGGGGTCAGCCCCCCGGGCAGCCACAAGCCCAATACAGCTATTCCCCAGGCGTATTACAACAAGGTCTTCGGCACCAAGCGGATCTCCACTGAAACCGGCGCCGGACAGTGGGGCAGCGCCATGAGCTTTGCCGGGGCACTCTATGGTCTGGAAGTCAAGGTCTATATGGTGCGGATCAGCTTCGACCAGAAACCCTACCGTCGCCTGATGATGAACACCTGGGGGGCCACCTGTGTGCCCAGCCCCAGCCCGGACACCAATGCCGGACGGAAGATCCTGGAGCAGAATCCCGATACCCCGGGCAGCCTGGGCATCGCCATCAGCGAAGCCGTGGAAGACGCTGTGACCACCCCGGACACCAAGTATTCCCTGGGCAGCGTCTTAAACCATGTGATGCTGCACCAGACCATCATCGGTCTAGAGGCCCAGAAGCAGATGAAAAAAATCGGGGAATATCCCGACATCGTCATCGCCTGCTGCGGCGGGGGAAGTAATTTCGCCGGACTGGCCCTGCCCTTCATTCTGGATAAAATCAACGGCAAACAGGTCCAGGTGATTGCCGTGGAACCGGCCTCCTGCCCGACCATGACCAAGGGGCCCTTTGTCTATGATTTCGGCGATACCGTTCAGATGACCCCTCTGCTGCCCATGCACAGTTTGGGACATGCCTTTGTACCGGCCCCCATCCATGCCGGCGGGCTTCGTTACCACGGCATGGCCCCCATTGTATCCCAGTTAATCCTCGATAAGATGATCGAACCGCGGGCGGTACTCCAAATGGAGACCTTTGCCGCCGGGGTCACCTGGGCCCGGACCGAAGGCTTTATCCCGGCCCCGGAAACCAACCACGCCCTGGCCGCGGTTATTCAGGAGGCCAAGAAGTGCAAGGAAGAAGGCAAAGCCAAGACCATTCTGGTCAACTGGAGCGGTCACGGTCTGGTGGACCTGATGGCCTATAATGCCTATTTTGAAGGAAAACTTTCCGATTATGAAATGCCCGATGATGAGATTCAACAGTCCTTGTTGGCTCTGGAGAATTTCCCCAAATGCCCACCTAGATAACTGTTAAATTAAGGGATAGCCGGTCGCTTTTGACCGGCTATCCCAGATGACTCGGCGTTATTCTTGGCGGTTTCGCAACAAACTCCAAACTGTCATCCTGAGCCCTTCGCGTGCGCTCGGAATGACAAGCACGCTCTGAGGAGCTTTTGGCGAGGTACGTATGCTTGACAAACACGATCTTCTGGAAATCTATTGCCCCCAAATGGGAACCATGATGACTTTCAATTACTGCCGCCGGGTCCAGTCTGACCTCCCCTGTCGCAATTTCATAAATTGCTGGGAAACCCGGATGGAGGTGGGGACTTTTTTGAAGGAAAACTTTCCCCCGGAAGTCCTCCAGGAAACCTTTGGCGGGTTACCTCAGAGCCGCCTGGAAAGGATCTTCGCCTGTATAGAGGGAATTCAGAAGAATAAACTCCCCTAATTCAAAGCCTTTTTTTCTAACTTCGCCCCTCTCCCTTCTTTTTTCTTCCATCTTCCATCTTCTTTCTTCCCTCTCTCTTCGCCCCTCCCCCCTATTTCTCCCAAAATATTTTTTCTTGTAATTTTTTAGGACTTATGCTAAAAAAATTATTTTTCGGGCCGTTAGCTCAACTGGTAGAGCAACTGACTCTTAATCAGTAGGTTCCCGGTTCGAGCCCGGGACGGCCCACCACAAATTCCAAGGAGTTTGCCCCTGCGGGGCGGCTCCTTTTTTATTTCTATTTGCTTATTGGCCGCCGAATAGTCAATAATCGAATCTAACACGAAGAAATATCCGATAAAGGAGAAAAACCGCCCCATGGCCAGCGAACCGAATAAAGTCATCTACACCATGATCCGAGTGAGCAAATATTATGACAAGAAACCGATATTGAAGGACATCTCCTTGTCCTATTTTTACGGCGCCAAGATCGGAGTCCTGGGTTTGAACGGGTCGGGCAAGAGTTCCCTGCTGCGGATCCTGGCCGGGGTCGATCCGGATTTCAACGGCCAGACCATCCTCTCCCCCGGGTATACCGTGGGCTTCCTGGAGCAGGAACCCCACTTGGATGACACCCGGACCGTGAAGGAAATCGTGGAACAAGGGGCCCAAGCCACCGTGGACCTGCTCAACGAGTTTAACCGCATCAACGAGCAGTTTGCCGAGCCTCTGTCCGCTGAGGAAATGGATCAACTCATCGAACGCCAGGGACAGGTTCAGGAGCAGTTGGACGCCCTGGATGCCTGGGACCTGGATTCCCGACTGGACCTGGCCATGGAGGCCCTGCGTTGCCCTCCCGGGGATACGCCGGTCAAGATCCTTTCCGGCGGCGAAAGGAGGCGGGTGGCCCTCTGCCGTCTCCTGCTGCAGAAACCGGACATCCTTCTCCTGGACGAACCCACCAACCATCTCGATGCCGAATCCGTAGCCTGGCTGGAGAGCCACCTGCGGCGCTATGCCGGCACCGTGATTGCCGTAACGCACGACCGCTATTTTCTGGACAACGTGGCCGGCTGGATCCTGGAACTGGACCGGGGCGAGGGCATCCCCTGGAAGGGCAACTATTCCTCCTGGCTGGAACAAAAACAAAACCGCCTGCGCCTGGAGGAAAAAAGCGAAACCCAGCGCCAGCGGACGCTGCAGCGAGAACTGGAATGGATCCGCATGTCCCCCAAAGGGCGGCATACCAAAGCCAAAGCCCGCATCACCTCCTACGAAAACCTGGTGGGCCAGGAGAGCGAAAAAAGAGAAAAAGAACTGGAGATCTATATCCCGCCGGGCCCGCGCCTCGGGACCTTGGTTATCCAGGCGGAAAACGTCGACAAGGCCTATGGGGACAACTTGCTCCTGGACCGGGTTACCTTCAGCGTCCCCCCCGGGGCGATCGTGGGAGTCATCGGCCCCAACGGCGCCGGCAAGACCACCCTTTTTCGCCTGATTACCGAACAAGAAGCGCCGGATGCCGGCACCCTGCGGATCGGGGAAACGGTGACTCTCGCCTATGTGGATCAGAGCCGGGAGGTGCTCGATCCCGAAAAAACGATTTGGGAAATGATTTCCGGGGGGCAGGATACCATCAAGTTGGGGGTCAGGGAGGTTAACTCCCGGGCTTACGTGGCCCGGTTTAATTTCTCCGGCAGCGATCAACAAAAAAAAGTCGGACTGATTTCCGGCGGGGAGCGGAATCGGGTCCACTTGGCGCGGATGTTGAAAGAAGGCGCCAATGTACTCCTGCTCGACGAACCGACCAATGATTTAGACGTGAACACCATGCGGGCACTGGAAGAGGCCTTGGAGAATTTCGGCGGCTGCGCCCTGGTGATCAGCCACGACCGCTGGTTCCTGGATCGAATCGTCACCCATATTCTGGCTTTTGAAGGGGAAAGCAAGGTCCTCTGGTTTGACGGCAATTACAGCGAATACGAGGCGGACCGTAAGGTCCGCCTGGGGGCCGCAGCCGACCAGCCGCACCGAATCAAGTACCGGCGGTTGACCAGAAGATAGAAAATAAATCCGAAATTCGAAGCACGAAATCCGAAACAAGCACGAAGGTCCAAAATCCAAATGACCCAAACGAGGTCTTTTGAGTTTTGAAATTTGATCATTTGAATTTGTTTCGGATTTCGAAATTCGGATTTCGGATTTGAACCAAAAATTCAATTATTTTTGGTTAAGTTTGAATCTCCATCCCGTCCTCCAGGATCGCCAGGGATACCCCTTTAAGGCCGGCCAATTCTTTTTCGATGGTCTGTCGATAGACGGGTTTCGGATGACAGATGTAAATCTTTTCAGGATGGACGGGCATTTTCTGAATCTCTTTCTTGAGGAGCGCCGGCGTCAAGTGACCCGATCTCCGGGCCAGTTGCCCTTGCGAATTGGGAAAGGAAACTTCCACGATCAGGACGTTGACCTGATGGCCTTTCATGCGTTTCCAAATGGCCTCCGTCGGACCGGAGTCACCGGTATAGACCAGCCCATGGCCGTTCTTATCCTCCACTAAATAGCCGTAGGCCGGGACCACGTGGTTGACCCTGGCCGCATAAATTCTATAATCCCCGATGATGAAAGGGGAGCGGGTGGAAACTTCCTGGAAACGCAACACCGGATGTTCCACGCTGGGAATGCGGGTAAAATCCGGCCAGATGCGATTATTGAAAATATGCCTTTTTAAGGTCCGGAGGACCTCCGGACCGCTCAGGACGGTCACCTGGGCCTTGGGGCGGGCCATCACCAGGTTGTCCACCAGGAAGGGGATACCCTTGACGTGATCCAGATGGGCATGGGTCAGAAAAATATGGGATATCTTGAACTGGGCATCCCGGTCGAGGGAGAGGGAGATCGTCCCGGCATCCAGCAGCAGAAAATCATCGATCAGAAAAGCCGCCGTGTTTTGCCCCGGGGCCACCGAACCCGAGGAACCGAGTATCTTTATTTTCATGAGACCTGATAACCTCGCAAAGTGAATTCAAACGGTGCCACCCCTACCCCAGCCCGGCGCTTAATCGCGCTCGGGCTGCTGACGGACTTTTACGAGTCCGTCAGACCTCCCTTGCCAGACTATCCAGGAGTCGCTGGTGCAGGTTGTCAAAACCGCCGTTGGACATAATCAGGACTACATCTCCGCTGCGAAGCTCCCCCCTTAGAAACGCCAGAATGGCATCCGTATCCGAAAAATAGTCGGCTTGCCGGTCCAGGTTCCTCAGATCCTCGACCAGTTTACGGGAGGAAAATCGTTCTCCTTCCGGGATCTTGGCCAGGTCCGGCGCTTCGCGAATGATGATCCGGTCGGCGCCCTCAAAGGCCCGAGGGTATTCGGATTGGAAGACCGAACGCCGGCTGGTGTTGGTTCTGGGTTCAAAGACGGCGATCAGCCGCCGCCCCAGATACTGGGCCCGAAGGGCCTGAACGGTCAAGCGGACCGCGGTCGGATGATGGGCAAAATCATCGATGACCGTGACCCCGGCCTTCACCCCCCGCACCTCCTGTCGGCGATGGACCCCCTGAAACGCGGCCAACCCCCGGGCCATGACTTCCGGGCTTAATCCCAGCCGGGAGAGCAGGGAGACCAAAGACAAGGTGTTCAAGGCATTGTGTTCCCCCACTAGAGGAGAATCGAAGCTTCGGAAAAAAATCCCTCGTTGGAACACGTCAAAGGTGCTTCCGGAGAGATGGGTCCGGACATTTCTCGCCTGCCAGTCCCAATCCCCTTCCAGGCCATAGGTCTCCACCGGACAGACGGCTCGGGCCAAGATCTCCCGAATTCGGGAATCCGGACCGTAAACCGTCAGCAGCCCCTTTGGGGGCAGGAGGGCAACAAACCGGGCAAAGGCCTCCTGGATGGACTTCAAATCGGGATAAATATCGGCGTGATCGAATTCAATGCTGGTCAGGACGGCATATTGGGGCCGGTAGTGAAGGAATTTAGGTCCCTTGTCAAAAAAAGCGGTGTCGTATTCATCTCCCTCGATGACAAAGTAGGGTCCGGACCCGATCTGGTAGTTCCGCTCAAAACCTTTAAGTATCCCCCCCACCATGAACCCCGGGGAAAGTCCGGCCTGATCCAACAGGGAGGCCAGTAAAGCCGAGGTAGTGGTCTTCCCGTGGGTGCCGGTTATGACTAAAGGAATTTTTCCATTTAGAAAAAAGTGGGCCAGGGCCTGGGGCAGGGAAAGACAGGGCAGGTCCAGACGAATCAATTCCTGGGCTTCGGGATTGCTTCGGGTAATCACATTGCCGACGATGACCAGGTCCGGGGGCGGGCTGAGGTTTTCGGCGCGGTATCCCAACCGGACGGGGATCCCCAGGTTTTCCAGAAACGTGCTCATGGGCGGATATACCGTCTGGTCGGAACCGGTGATCCGGTATCCCCTCTCCTTCAGCATCCCGGCCAGGGACCCCATGCCGGTCCCGCAGATACCCATGAGGTGGATATGATGAATGGGCTGGGGCAGATGATGATTCATCGGTTTATTTCTTTCTCTTTTTGTCCTTGGACCCCGACTCTTCACTCTTGAACTTCAGCATTTTTCGGAAATGCTTCTCCGAAACCGCTCCCGCATATCCGGCATATTGAACGGTTGCAAGACCGGGAGGGTCCAAGGGCATCCATTTTCCATTTTCAAATTTCTGATGGACCAGGTTGTAGACGACGCCCTCCAGCACCGGGATAAGTCCCTTTACTCCTTGCATCTCCCCTTTTTCCATCCAGGATAAATTCAGCTTCCCCTTCTGTGGCGGCGGGTTGTCCTTCTTGTAAGAAAGACGATCCTAAGAGGATAAAGAACAACTTTTTCACGGATGCTCCTTTACGGCGATAATCTTGGTTCACCGGCCGATACTATAAAGTTATCTAATTCGAATGCCAAGTAAAAATTGGCCGCGGGAAAGAGCTCCTTTTCGGGGCAGCTTTTTCCTTGACCCCCGGAATTCCATGGTCCTATACTGCCTCAGGACCGGATCGAATGGATATACAACAGGGGGTTCTCCTTTGCGTCTAGTCGTCCAGCGCGTCAAACAGGCTTCCGTTCGAATTCAAAATGAAACCGTGGGGGAGATCGGCCTCGGTCTGTTGATATTTCTAGGGGTCGGTCGGGACGACACGGAGGAGGATGTGCGCTATCTGGTGGAGAAAGTCCTGCACCTGCGGATCTTTGCCGATGGTCACAGCCGGTTCAACCTTTCGTTGCTGGATATTCATGGTTCTCTGCTGATTGTTTCCCAGTTCACCCTCTGGGGTGATACCCGGAAAGGACGAAGGCCTTCCTTTACTCATTCCGCTCCCCCCGAGAAGGCTGAACCGCTTTACAAACTATTTATCCAAAAGGCAATGGAAGCCGGCCTGTCCGTGGCCAGCGGCCGTTTTCAGGAGATGATGGAGGTCCAGCTTGTCAATGACGGGCCGGTCACGCTGCTCCTGGACAGCCAGAAATCTTTTTAGGAGGGTTCCTTTATGGTTAGCGGAAGAAACATCGATCAGGGCTCCGTGAGGGGGAAAACCAGGGCTGTCGTAGCGATCACGGAGACCCCGATGATTTTGGCCTGCGGTCTGTTCAATAATTTCAACGCCCGGCACACCAGCGAGGCTCCGTCCCGATGAACACCCCGGAGCCCCTTCCTCCCTGTATGATCTTTGTCGGGAAAGAAGGTAAATGGTTTCATGAGGGCGCCGAGATCATCCATCGCCCCATCTTTCTCTGGTTGATTCAGAACCTGGAAAAAGACGAGGAAGGCCGTTACCTGGTCCATCTAAACAATCAGAAGTGTGTCCTCGAGGTGGAGGATACCCCCCTGGTCATCCTGGGGGTAGATCGAATCCCAGCCGGCCCTGAGGAAAACGAAGCGCTCCTTTTGACCTTGAACGACGAACGGCAGGAAGTCCTGGACCCCCAAACCTTATGGCTCAGCGGGGAGAACGTCTTATACGGATTAGTGAAGGGGGGTCAGATACCGGCCCGATTTCTTCGGGCCGCCTATTATCAGATCGCCCAAAACATCGAAGAAGACGAAAGAGGCGGTTTTTTTCTAGCTCTGAATCGACAAAAGTTCCCGATTAAATCCGATGACCGTGGCGGTCACCCGGAAAGCCTGGAAATTCCCCACTCCTCCCTCTTTACAAAGAAGGAAGATTAATTTTATTTAAAGGATGAGTTAAGGGAACTTCGTAGGATCGCGGCCAGCACATCCGAAACCTGGATTCCCTCCCAACCGCCTGCTTCGGCCTCCGGGAGAGAATCCTTCGCTCGGCCTGGCTCGCCGGAGTCCTGGGAGCGGAGGATTACGACCCTTTTACCCGCCGGGCCCCAAAGTCTCGGATCGGTGGGGCCGAACAGAACAAAGCTGGGAAGGTCCAGGGCGGCCGCCAGATGAGAGACTCCGGAATCATTGCCCAGATAGCCGGCGGAAAGTTCGAGGAGTCCCGCCAGCACGGTTACGGGAAGGTGGCGAACCAGTGGGAATCCATGGGCCTGAATGGTTTGCGCCATCCCCGGAGAGACTTCCTCCTCCGCCGGTCCCAGGATAAAGAAAGGCTGCCATTTCTGTAAGGCCTTGAGTTGATCGGCCAAGGTCAAAAACTTTCTCTAAGGGCCAGTTTTTGGTCCGGCTGCCGCTGCCGGGATGAATGGCCCAGGGAAGAACTTCCGGCCGGCCCCCGATTCCCAAACGCTCAAGGACCTGAAGACCCGCCTGCCGATCCTGATCGCTGGGGAAAAGGAGCTTTTGAGGGGAAACCCAGGGGACACCCCGGGCCGCTAAAGCCCTCTGCTGCACTGCGGGAACGGCCTCTTTTCGCTTGGCCTCCGGGAAGGAGGGGATCCAGTCCACCGGGAAAGCGCCGCTGGCTTTTAGATTTCGAATCACCACTTCCGGGGATTGGGGCGCAAAAACGTAGACCCGCTCGAATGCTTCCAGAAATTGACGGAACCGTTCCGGAAGCGAGGGCCTCTCCCGATACAAATAGGACCATTCCTTTTCATGGTGGGATCGGATGACCTGGGCATAGAAACGCTGATGAAGCAAAGCCAGGTTGGCCGTGTTGCCTACCAGGGTCCAAGGATTGTTATTGTGGAAGGTTCTCAGAGAATAGAGGGCCGGGAGGGACAGCAAGAGGTCTCCCAGAGCCCCTTGATGTATAAATAAAATAGGAGCTGTCGATGAATGCATTGCGAATTGTATCCCTGCCGGACCATTTTCGGCTGGAACCGCGGGGCTGGACTTTTACTCCATTTACCGTAAGCCCCCTGGCAGCCGGATTATCCCTCGACTGGGCTTCTTTCCACACCGTCTCCCTGGAACCGGGCTCCATCCGGGGAAACCACGTCCATCCCCGGGTCACGGAATGGCTTCTTTTCTGCGGCGGCCCTTTCCTGGTCGTCTGGCAGGATGAAGGTTCGGACGCCATTCAGCAAAAACAGTTGGCCGACCAGCATACCTATCTGATCATCCCGCCCCGAGTCAAACACGCGGTCAAAAACATAGGAAAGACCGTGCTCTATCTGGTGGCCTTTCGAAACCGGACCGATGGTGCGGACGAACCGGAGACCCTGGTCACGCCGCTGATTTAGTGCGGTAGGTTATTCTCCCACTGGACGGAATGTGGAAGGGTCACTGAAAAGATGAACGTCCAACATCGAACTATGAAGAACACCCCCCCCTTGCCGAGGAGGGAATGCCTATTTCGGCTTCTTCATCTTTTCCCATTAACCATTCGATGTTGGATGTTCGATGTTCGACGTTCATTATTCAGTTTCCAGCCCCTCGGCTGCCATCCAGGTTTGAAAATCCGCTAACGCCCTCCGGGCATGATGAGCACCTCTTTCCCGGCGGCGGATCCTGCCCGGCAGGCTTGGGAAAAGGCCGAAATTGATATTCATGGGTTGAAAATCCGATGGGCCCTCCCGAACGATATGCCCGCTCAGGGCCCCCAGGGCGGTCGTCGGAGGCGGAACCACCGGAGGCCGGCCGGCCATCAGCCTGGCGGCATTGATCCCGGCCAGGATCCCCATGGCCGCTGATTCCACGTACCCTTCCACTCCGGTGATCTGACCGGCTAATAATATTTCCGGGTCCGTCTTCAACTGCAGGGTGGGAAGCAATACCCGGGGCCCGTCCACAAAAGTATTCCGATGGACGCTTCCCAAACGGGCGAATTCGGCCTGTTCCAGGCCGGGGATCAGACGGAAGACCCGCTCCTGGTCTTTCCACCTGAGTTTGGTTTGAAAGCCCACCATATTGTAAAGCGAACCGTCGGCGTTGTCCTGTCGCAGTTGAACCACGGCCTGAGGGATCTTCCCCGTCCGGGGATCGGGCAGTCCTACGGGCTTCATTGGACCGTAACGCAGGGTTTCTTCCCCGCGCCGGGCCATCACTTCAATCGGGAGGCAGCCTTCAAAATAATTTTGGGATTCAAAAGGATGGAGGGGTATTTGTTCGGCCTCCAGCAGTCGGCTGACAAAAAGACGATACTCGTCTTCGGACAGCGGACAGTTGATATAATCATCCCCCCCGTGGCCGTAGCGGGAGGCCCGGTAGGCTTTGGTCTCATCGATGGTTTCGGCGTAAACAATCGGGGCAATGGCATCATAGAAATGCAGATGCTCCCTCCCCAGAAAAGAGGCCAGCGCGGAGGCCAGTTCATCCGTCGTCAAAGGACCGGTCGCCAGAATCAGGGGGCGCCAGGGCGGGAGATCCGACGCTTCCCGGGAGACCAGTTGCATTTTCGAATTTTCCCGGATCCTCCGGGTGATGTACCGGGCGAATCCCTCTCGGTCCACGGCCAGGGCTTTCCCGGCCGGGACTCGGTTGATCCGGGCCGATTCCGTTACCAGGGACCCCAGGAGACGCATCTCCTCCTTGAGCAGTCCCGCGGCGTTTTGAAGGTCAGAGGAGCGGAGGGAATTGCTGCAGACCAATTCAGCCAGATCGGGTGAATGGTGCGCCGGACTGAATCGCCGGGGTTTCATCTCCCACAATTCCAGGTCGATCCCCCGACGGGCGGCCTGCCAGGCCGCCTCACAGCCCGCCAAACCGGCGCCGATGATCAAAAGTCTATTGGTTGGGTTCAAGGGGTCGGAATAAAACAAATTCGAAATCCGAATATCGAAATCCGAAACAAATTCAAATGATCAAATTTCAAAATTCGAAACGTTTTTGTTTTGATCATTTGGATTTTTGACTTTCGTGCTTGTTTCGGCCTGCGACGAGCTCAGCCGAGTCGATTTCGTGCTTCGGATTTCGAATTTACAGAATCACGTAGAAGTAAATTCTCAGATTAAAATAAGATGTTGCTCCAATTATGAGACCGTTAAACGGGTTATTCCATCTATCATTCCCCTCCCGGCCCTGAATCCTCCTGCGCCTTGCTTTCTTTATAGCCACATTCTTTATTCGGGCAAGCCAGGTAGGTTCCCTCCCGTTTACTGGTCTTTTCCACCAACAGCGGCGACTGGCACTCCGGACAAGGCTGCTGGACCGGTTTTCCCCAGAGAAGAAAATTGCATTCCGGGTAACGGCTGCAGCCGTAAAAGCGCAACCCCCTCTTCGTCATCCGCGGCACCAGTTTCCCCGTGCAGTTCGGAGTTGCGCAGGGAATGTCCGTTTCCAGCGACCGAGCGGTCTTGCACTGAGGATATTTCTCGCAGGCCAGAAATTCACCGCCAAATCGATTCTTTTTCAGAAGCATGGCCCCGCCGCATTCGGGGCAAACCTGGCCGGTGGGGACGGCCGCCGAGGCGACCGGGGCCTGTCCGCCGGAGGTCAGTGGCTGGGTTTCCCGGCACTGGGGATAGCCGGAACAGGCCCAGAAGGCGCCGAACCTGCCTTTCCGAACCACCATCGGCTTCTCGCATTGGGGGCAGTTTTTTTCCGAGGACGCCTCGGGGGCCTCTTCCTGGGGTTGGATCTTACCCCGCTCGTCACGGGTAAAATTCAGGGTCTGCTTACATTGAGGATAGGCGGAACAGGCTAAAAAAGGCCCGTTCTTTCCCAGGCGAATGGTCATCGGTTGGTTGCATTGGGGACAGACGATATCGGTTTTTAACCCCAGACCCTTGACTTGTTTCATTTCAGCCTTGGCCTTAACCAGCGCTTCCGTGAAAGGCTGGTAAAAATTCTCCAGCACTCGGATCCAGTTCATTTTTCCTTCTTCGATCAGATCGAGGTTATTCTCCATTTGGGAGGTAAACTGGACATCCAGGATATCGGGAAAATTTTTTACCAGGAGATCGGTCACCAAAAATCCGAGCTCCGTGGGACGGAAAAATTGTTTCTCTTTGTTGGCGTACTCCTTATCCTGAATAGTGGAGATGATGGCGGCGTAGGTGCTGGGTCGGCCGATCCCCTTTTCCTCCAACTCTTTGACCAGCGTGGCCTCGGTATAACGAGAAGGAGGCTGAGTAAAATGTTGTTTGGGGTTCAGAGACCAGAGCGTCAGCAGTTGTTCCATCCGGAGGTCGGGAAGTTGAGCGGCCTTGTCCTCTTCCACCGTCTCTCCTTCGGTCAGGTCTTTACCGGCCACATAGACCTTGGTAAAACCGGGAAATTTCAGGATCGAGCCGGTGGCCCTGAAGAGCCCCTCTCCGGCGGCAATATCCACGGAGGTCTGGTCGATTTTGGCCGGCTTCATCTGACTGGCGACAAAACGATTCCAGATCAACCGATAAAGGCCCAGCAGATCCTTCTCCAGAAAAGAGGCGATCCGGTCCGGAGTATGATCCAGAGAGGTGGGCCGGATGGCCTCGTGCGCGTCCTGGGCCCCCTTTTTATTGGGGTAGCTTAAAGGACGAGCCGGCAGGTACTCCGGGCCGTATTGCGTCGCGATATGGCCTCGAACAGCCTCCAGCGCCTCTTTGGAGACCCGGGTGGAATCGGTACGCATATAGGTAATCAGCCCTACCAACCCCTGGTCGCCCACCTCTACCCCTTCGTAAAGCCGTTGGGCTAAAAACATGGTCTTTTTAGCCGGAAAACGGAGCTTCCGAAAGGCCTCCTGCTGCAACTGGCTGGTGGTGAAGGGGGCGGAGGGGTTTCGCAGTCGCTCTTTCCGATCGACTCGGGTGACCCGGAAAGATTCCCCTGAAAGTTGGGCAACAACCCGATCGGCCTGCTCCTGGTTGGCGATCTTGGCCGCCTTGCCCTGAATTTTGAGGAGCTTGGCCTCAAAAGTGGACGGCGGGCTTTCGTCCGCAGTTCGGGCCACCCCCTCTTCCGGGCTCAGCAGCGCCGTGATCGACCAGTACTCTCTGGAGTTAAAGGCCTGTATTTCCTTCTCCCGGTCACAGATCAGGCGCACGGCAACCGATTGGACCCGGCCGGCGCTGAGCCCCCGCTTGACTTTCTGCCAGAGCAGGGGGGAAATCTGATACCCTACCAAACGGTCCAGAATCCTGCGGGCCAACTGGGATTGGAACCGATTCTCATTCAGCGGTTCCGGATGCTGAATGGCTTCTTGAATAGCCCGCTGGGACAATTCATGAAATAAAACCCGATGGAACTCTTTTTTCGGATCGGCCAATTCTTCGGCGATATGCCAGGCAATCGCTTCGCCTTCACGGTCCGGGTCGGGGGCCAAATAAATACGCTTCACTTTCTGGGCGGCCTGTCTCAGGTCTTTCAGGACCTTATTCTTCCCGGAGATGATTTGGAATTCCGGTTTGAAATCATGTTCCACATCCACTCCCAGCAGATTGGGAGGCAGGTCCTTCAGGTGTCCCAGGGAAGCCCGGACATCGAAATCGGGGCCTAAGTATTTTTTTATGGTCCGAACCTTGGTCGGGGACTCCACGATCAACAAAGACTTTTCCATTCAATGGTTCCTATCTTATTTCAAAAAATTTACCGGGCAACTGTTTGACCCAGCCCTTGATTTCCATTTCCAACAACCGAGACAAGAGGACGCCTATCCCCAGTCCGGTTTGGCGGGCCAAAGGATCCACTTGTACCGGACCATCGGCCAGCGCTTTCCAAATCAGCTCCTCTTCCGGGGTGAGGGCGGGTAAGGGCCTGGAAAACTCTTGTTCGTTCGGGAGGATCGCCCGGGCGGTAGCCGCCCCCGGAATTTCCTCCAGGATATCCTGGGCATGCTCCACCAACTTGGCCCCCTGTTTGATCAGACGATGCGTCCCGGAACTTTTGAAAGACTCAATGCTGCCGGGCACGGCAAAGACCTCCCGCCCCTGCTCCAGGGCCAATCGGGCCGTAATCAGGGAACCGCTACGCAAGCCGGCTTCCACAATCACCACTCCCAAAGACAGGCCGCTGATGATCCGGTTACGCACCGGAAAATTCTGCCGCTCCGGCAGGGTCCCCGGGGGAAATTCCGAACAGATCATTCCGGTTTCCACGATTCGTTCCGCCAGCTTTCTATTCTCCGGCGGGTAAATCTGATCCAGGCCGGAACCCAGCACCGCCACGGTGCGCCCCTTAGCCAACAGGGCCCCCTCGTGGGCGGCCGTATCGATGCCCCGGGCCAACCCGCTGGCAATCGTCAAGCCTTGTTGCGCCAGACTGTAGGCCAACCGCTCGGTCACCTTGATCCCGTAAGGACTGCCGTTCCGGGACCCCACCATGGCCATTACCCGACTGTCCTGCGCTGAGACACGGCCTTGATAATAGAGATAAGGCGGCGGGTCGTGAATTTCGGCCAATAGCCGTGGATAAAGGGGATCCCTCAGGGTAAGCAGGTGGATCTTCAGTCTGTCCAAGACCTCGATCTCCCGCTTCACCGTGTCATCCCCCGTAAAACGAAGGATATTTCGGGCGGTCTGCTCCCGCAATCCCTCCACCTCCAGGAGTCCCTGGAGGTCGGACTGAAAAACGCCGGAAGGGGCGCCGAATCGATCAATCAAACGCCGGTAGAGGACCCGGCCGATACCGGCGATCCGGTTTAAGGCCAGCCAGGCATATCGGGGATCCCGTGTCATCTACGTTTACCCTCAGCGATCGCAGGTTCAGTCCTCGGCGGGACCCCGTTATTTGGGGGGCGGAGGGGCTTCCGGACTGCTGCCGGCGAGGCCGTTGACAAATCCTTTCCCGACCTTGATCCGGATCTTATCCGCCACCTCGATGGTCATAATACCCTCATTGATATCGACGATGCGCCCGTAAATCCCCCCGGTGGTGATAATCGAGTCACCCCGTTTCAGGTTGCCCAACATATCCTTATGCTGTTTAGCCTTCTTCTGCTGGGGACGAATCAGCAAAAAATAGAAAATGGCAAACATCAGGACTAAGGGAAGCAACCCCATCAATCCTCCCCCTCCCGCCGATCCTCCGGATCCCGTTCCGGGAAGGCCCATGGCTTCTGCCGCTGAAAGTAACCAATCCATAATGACGACTCCTTTCTTTATTGTGCGAGGTTATCTATTTTGATAAAAATTTTTCCTAAATTCTCCAAACCGCTCGTCGGCCACGGCCTGCCGGATATCCCGCATCAGTTCCATGAAATAATACAGGTTATGCCAAGTGTTTAAACGGTAGCTCAGGAGTTCCTTGGCCAAATACAAATGCCGCAGATAGGCCCGGGAATAATTTCGGCAGGTATAGCAAGCGCATTCCGGATCCAACGGTTGCGGATCGTCCGCGTAGACGGCATTTTTTATAATCACCCTTCCCTGCCGGGTAAACAGCATCCCGTTGCGGGCGTTGCGGGTCGGCAGTACGCAGTCAAACAGGTCCGCACCCCGGGCCACTCCTTCAACCAGGTCCTCCGGCGTCCCCAGGCCCATCAGGTAGCGGGGCCGGTCGGCGGGCAGGAGCGGGAGGGTGGCCTCGATCACCGCCAGCCTTTCCTCCGCAGGCTCACCGACGCTTAAACCGCCTAAGGCGTAGCCATCGAAGCCGATCTCCATGACGGCCTCGGCGCTCTCCCGGCGCAGGTCCTGAAAAACACTGCCCTGGACGATTCCGAACAGGGCCTGAGACTCCGAGCGGTGGGCCCGACGGCAACGCCGGGCCCAGTCCCGGGTCAACTCCAGGGAACGGCGGGCCTCCTCCGGGGTTACCGGGTAAGGCGTGCATTCATCCAGGCACATGGCGATGTCCGACCCCAAGGCCTCCTGGATTTCCACCGCCGACTCGGGCGTCAAAAAATGGCTGGAGCCGTCTAGATGAGAGCGAAAGGAGACCCCTTCGGCCGAGATCTTCCTCAAGGCCCCCAAACTGAACACCTGATAGCCGCCACTGTCGGTCAGGATCGGGTAATCCCAGTGCATGAAGCGGTGTAGTCCCCCCAGCCGGTGTATCCGTTCGTGCCCGGGACGGAGATACAAATGATAGGTATTGGCCAGGATCACTTCCGCCCCGATTGCCCGGAGGTCTTCCGGGGTCAGGGACTTCACCGTTCCCTGGGTACCCACCGGCATGAAGACCGGCGTGCGGATCTCACCGTGGGCGGTCCTCATCCGGCCCAAGCGCGCTCGGCTGGCGCTGTCCGTATGTTCCAGGGAGAAAGAAAACATCTAGACGATCAACATGGCATCGCCATAGCTGTAAAACCGGTAATTTTGTTCAATGGCCTCCCGATAGGCCCTGAGGATATTCTCGCGCCCGGCAAAGGCCGCCACCAGTAAAATCAGCGTAGTCCGAGGCAAGTGAAAATTCGTGATCAAGGCATCCACGATCTTAAAGTCATAGCCGGGGGTGATGAAAAGATCGCATTCCCCTTGAGCAGCCACCAGGTTTCCCTGCTTGGCGGCCACGTATTCCAGAACCCGCAAACTGGTAGTCCCCGTGGCGAAGACTCGTTTCCCTTTCCGCTTTTGTTCCTGAATAATCCGGGCGGTCTCTGGGGAAACATGATAAAACTCGGCGTGCATCCGGTGCTGAGTCGGGTCGTCGCTTTTGATGGGAGCAAAGGTCCCGTAGCCGACGTGCAGGGTGACCGGGGCTATAAAGACGCCTTTGGCCCTGATCCGGGTTAACAGCTCCGGAGAGAAATGCAACCCGGCGGTCGGGGCCGCCACCGCCCCCGGTTTTTCGGCATAGACCGTCTGATAGCGCTCCAAGTCGCGCTCCTGGCAGGCGACCGTCTCTTCCTTCCGACGAATGTAGGGCGGCAGGGGGGGCTGCCCGGCGAGATCCAGGAAGGCTTCGAATGATCCGGGGAAACGAAACAGCACCCGAGCGGTCCCGTTGGGCGATGGGGGCAGAATTTCACCGGAACCCCATTCGCCGAAAGTGAACCGCTCCCCGACCCTCGGTTTTCTCGAACTCTTCAGCAAACAGAGGCTGGCATAGCTTTTCTCAACCGGTGAATCCGGATAATTCAAAATCAGACATTCTACCCGCCCCCCGGAGTCTTTGCGCCCGGTTAACTTGGCCGGAATCACCCGGGTGTCATTGATGACCAGGACGTCTCCGCTTTGCAGGGTTTCAATGATCGTGTAAAAGAGACGGTGGGCCGTTTCACCGGAACGACGTCCCAACACGAACAATCGCGATTGGTCCCGATACGGGCTGGGTTCCTGGGCGATCAACCGGGAGGGGAGTTCAAAATCAAAGTCGGCAAGGGAGGCTCCCATCCTTAGATCACCGCGTTCATCCGCTCAGCCAATGAGTACGCCGGGCCACGAAGACCAGCAGCAAACCGATCAGCATGGAAACCAGACCGTAGATCCGGAGTTGCCCTTCCGGCATCTCCGTCAGCGTCAGGATCCAGGTCTTGAATCTTTCCGGAAAGGCGAAATAGGGCAACCCTTCCAAGACCAGTATCAGCCCTATGACCGTCAGTAGTTCGCTCATATTTTTGGCTAGGTATATGCCTTTAATACACTTCTACTGTATTGTCAAGCTTTCCAGAATGAAGTTTCCCATAGAAAACGCTTTAAACAAATAGGATAACCTATTGAATTATAAATAAACATCCACTACTTAGTCGGTCCGGGGATTTCGATGGTACTGCAATGACCGGAGGCGCAATTCCGGGATTGGACCTGGGGCAGGGAAGACGTCGGCGAAGTGCTGGAGGCTACTCGGGCATTGACTCTGGAGAGCACTCGCCTGATCTCCGGCGACTGGCAGTGGGGGCAGATCGGGGCGACCTGGTCTTCGCTCCGGGTGGCCAAGAGCTCAAAATTCCGGTGGCAATGCTCACACACAAATTCAAAGATGGGCATGGGATTCTCCTTTTAAAAACAAAGATTCCCGGGACCGCTCAGGGAATCTCTATTTCAAAAACCAAAGGTTTTTTATTAATATTTTGTTCTATGTTATTATAGCATAGAAAGGAATATAAGCAATCCGTATCTAGTGAATCACTGAAAGGAGCTTAAAACGCTGACATTACCGGAGCGGATTGGTCCAATGCAATCTGGGGAAGCGGGCGAAATCGCTGTCCGTCGAACAAAGTTCCGCGCCGTTTTCTATGGCCAGGGCCGCCAAATGGGTATCGGTGACGAGGTTTCCCGCAGTCCCCGATTCCACCATTAGGGACCGGAGAATTTTCCAGTGACCCTTTTGGGGCGATAGCAGTTGCACATTGGGCTGGGCCAGCCAGCTATCAACAATCCCCAAGGCAATCTCAACCGACAAGGAATTGGGAAAAATATGGGGGTTGGTCGAAATTCTCAAAAACCCCAAAAAAACCACCCAGGAAATAGCGACAGGTTCATCCCCCGACAACACCTCTTCCAGCCAAGCCTTCGCCTTTTGATGGGGATGGCTGTCGATGTTGACCGCATAAAGGAGCAAATTTAAGTCGACCAGCTTCACCGTGCTTTTATTTCCGCAGCTCCAGTTTTCTGAGTATCTCGATATCCTCCATCGCTCCGGACCGGGCGAGGGCCTTATCCAGGTCTATTATAGAGCCCGGCGGGTTCCCCATAGGCCAAGCCGGACATTTATATCGACTTGGAGAACGTGAACTGGTTGGACTGTTTAAACCCCGTCGAAGGGCCGCATTCACCATTTTTCGCAATGATTTGCCCTCCCGGTGTCCCTGCTCTTTAAGTTCTCTTATTAGATCGATGTCAATTTCAATCGTGGTCCTCATAAAAATAGTATGCTTCTACAATTTCTCTATGTCAACCCATAAAACAAAAAGACATAAATATGCCGTTTCAAAACGACGGGTCCGCCTTCGACTGAGGATTCAGTGTCCCCTTATCCAAAAAAAACTGTAGGCGCGCCGCCTTGGCGGCCCGGGGGTCGTGGGTGACCATGATGATGGTTTTCCCGAACTCCCGGTTAAGCCCCTCCATCAATAGCAGGATCTCCTGGGCCGAAACCTTGTCCAGGTCTCCCGTGGGTTCGTCGGCCACCACGATGGTCGGATCGGTGATGATCGCCCGGGCGATGGCCACCCGCTGCTGCTGCCCGCCCGATAACTGCTGGGGATAGTGGTCCAGGCGGTCCTCCAGACCGACCACCCGCAAGGCCGTTTCCACATGTCGCCGGCGTGCTTTTCTGGACAGCTCACTCAACAGCAGGGGGAGTTCCACATTTTCATAGGCGGTCAGGACCGGAAGCAGATTATAAAACTGAAAAACAAAACCGATGTGGCGGGAACGCCAGGCCGCCAGTTCGGTTTCTCCCAATCGGGTGATATCGGTCCCGGCCACTTTGATCACGCCCTGATCGGCCTGATCGATCCCGGCGATTAAATTGAGCAGGGTGGTTTTGCCGGAACCCGAAGGACCCATGAGGGCTATAAATTCCCCTTCCGGAATGGTGAGGCTAAGGTCCTCCAGAACCGGTATCCGCTGGCTCCCCCGCCAATAGGACTTGTACAGATTAACGATCTCAACTACCGAAATTTCACTCTCGATCTTATCCATCCTTCCATTATTCCTATTAGTCTTTACCTCTGCCCTCTCTATCTTTCTCCCGAGCGGCTCGCTCGGCGAACACCCCTCTTCCCCCTTCTCTTTTCTCCCGTCTTCCCTCTTCCCTCTTCCATCTTCCCGCCCGACCCCCCGTAATCACAAGCCGGCAGCAAGGGGCATTCCGGGCAGCGGGGAGACCGGGCCGGGCACAGGGACCGCCCGTGCGCGATCAGTTGATGGGAGAAAAGGATCCAGCGGTCTTCGGGAATCAGGGGCATTAAGGCCAACTCGATTTTTACCGGGTCCTTTTCCCGGGTCAGTCCCAGACGCTGGACGATCCGACCCACATGGGTGTCCACCACGACCCCCGGAATCCCAAAAGCGCTTCCTAAGACCACATTGGCCGTTTTTCGCCCAATCCCCGGGAGGGCGATCAGTTCCTCCAAGGTCCGAGGCACCTGTCCCTGATGACGCCGGATTAATTCCGTGCAGCAATTTTTGAGGCTCTTGGCCTTGTTGTGGAAAAAGCCGGTAGGCCGGATATCCGCCTCCAGTTCAGCCAGGTCGGCCTCGGCGTAATCGCGGGCGCTCCGGTATTTCTTAAACAGAACCCGAGTCACCTCGTTCACCTTTTTATCCGTGCACTGGGCCGAGAGAATAGTGGCCACCAGCATCTCCAGGGGATTTTTGGAGGAGAGGGCGGTTTGGGCCTGGGGATAGAGTTTATCCAGGGCAGGGAGAATATCTTTAATTTTTCTTCGGAAAGTTTCATGAATTGCCGCCTTAATATGAAAATACAACATCGAACGTCGAACGTTTTATTGCGAACTCGGATTTGGACTTAGAATTTGGCATGAGAATTCGAACTTTGAAATTGAACTAATGAAATTTCAAATTCTTGCATGGAACAGTTGCTCCGACTCCTTCATTCGACGTTGGACGTTCGATGTTCGATGTTCGATGTTCATCTTTGGTATTAAACATAAAGGGTCTCGTGATTACCCCGGCTCGTTCAAACCGCCCGCTCTAATTTCCCCCTCCGTTCCTCCAAATACTCCGCAACGTCTTCGGCCTCCCGGGTATTAAAGACATCCTCTTTGGTCAACCAGCCTTTGCGGGCTATGCCCACCCCGTAACCCACATCATCCAACCCCTCCAGATGATGGGCATCGGGATTGATCACCACCTGGAGCCCTAATTCCTTAGCTTTTTTCATCAGCCGCCAATCCAAATCCAGTCGGTGGGGATTGGCGTTCAACTCGATCAGTACCCCCTGGCGAGCGGCCGCCTGAAAGACCGCCTCCATATCCAGCGGATACGGATCCCGGGCCAGGAGCAACCGGCCGGTGGGATGGCCCAGCATGGTGGTCAAGGGATTCTCCATCGCCCGGATGATTCGCCGGGTCATCTGCGCTTCGGTCATATTGAACTTGGAATGGATGGAGGCAATAATAAAATCGAAACGGGCTAGTTCTTTATCCGGGTAATCCAATGACCCGTCGGGTTGGATGTCCGACTCGATTCCCCAAAAAAGATGCACCTGTTTTTGACTTTCGTTTAAACGCCGTATTTCCTCTTCCTGCCGTTTCAGTTGTTCCACTTTCAAGCCGCCGGCATAAAACGCCGATTGGCTGTGGTCGGAAATGCCCAGGTAACGGTATCCTTTGGTTTGGGCCGCTTGGACCCATTGGCTCAAAGTGGGCGTGCCGTCGCTCAGGTGCGTATGAAAGTGAAAGGCTCCCCGGAGGTCTTTTTCCTCCAGCAGGCGAGGGAGCTCTTTCCTTCGGGCGGCCTCGATTTCTCCCCAATCCTCCCGCAGCTCGGGCGGGATGTAGGCTAAACCCAGATGGGCGTAAAGCGCGGCCTCATCGCGGCAGGCAATCGGCCGTTCTTCTTTGAACAGCCCGTACTCATTGATCTTGAGGTCCAATTCGTTGGCCAGGGACCTCAGGGCGATGTGATGTTCCTTGCTGCCCGTAAAGTGGTGCAGGGCCAAAGGGAACCCGCCGGGACCTACCACCCGCAGATCGGCCTGGATGCCGGTCTTGAGCAGGACCGCCGCTTTGGTCGAGCCTTTCGCCGTTATTTGCTCCACCAGAGGGAGGGATGTGAAAAAGTCCATCAGGGCCTCCGGCTTTCGACTTTCCGCCACCAGATCGATGTCCTTGACGATTTCCTTGCGCCGGCGAAGGCTCCCGGCAATGTCCGCCCGGAGGGTTTGGGGGTGTTTGAGAATTTTTTCGAGCAGCGCCTGGGCCTGCGGATAGACCTCCCCCAAAAGGAACCGTCCCTGAAATTTCTTCAGGTGTTCGATCCCTCTGAGGATATTCTCCTGGGATTTTTTTCCGAACCCGGGCAGGGGGACCAGCCGGTTTTCGTGTCCGGCGTATTCCAGTTCTCCCAAGGAACGGATACCCAGTTGATCGATCAATTCTTTCACTTTTTTGGGGCCGAGCCCCGGGACGCGGAGCAGTTCCCGGATGCCCTGGGGGAAGGTTTTTTTCAACTCCAGGTGTAAAGGAATGGCGCCCTCCCGAACCAGTTGGGTGATCTGCTGGGAGAGGGTGGACCCGATGCCCTTGATCCGGGCCAGTTCGCCAGCGGCGATCAGTTCGGAAACGGCCCGATCCTGGGCCTCGATGGTCCGGGCCCCCTGGGCATACGCCCTGATTTTGAAAGGGTTCTCACCGACCAACTCCATCAACTCGGCGATTTCAGCCAGGACCCGGGCGACCTCCTTATTTTCCATACGAATCCCCCATGCCCGGAGCGGGCACCTGCGAGGCCTGAAAACATTCCAAGTTTTTGTTTTTCGTAGGGCAGGCGACCCCGCCTGCCGGCTGGGCGAGGGATATGGTTCCCTTCAAATCCAAGGCCAGGCTAAGGCGATGGTGGTCAAATCCGGCTCCGGTTTGGGCGGCGGGGTCGCCGCCCCTACGGAAGACCAACTCGTCATTCAAAATTCGTTTTTATTTTCAGGCTAAAGAATAATAACTTTTTTAATGGTCCGAACAACTTCCTCCGGTTCGTCGATCACCCGGATGATATCCAGGTCGTCGGCGTCAATCATGCACTCGGGGCAGGCCGTTTTGCGCAGCCAGTCCAGCAGACCCTTCCAATAACTCTTGTCCACTAGGATCACCGGGAAAGGTTTGATCCGTTTGGTTTGAATCAACGTGATGGCCTCGGAAAATTCATCCAAGGTGCCGAAACCGCCGGGCAAGATCACATAGGCCACGGCATATTTGATGAACATGACCTTGCGAATAAAAAAATAGCGAAAGTTCAAACGGATATTGGCGTAAGGGTTGGGTTTTTGTTCGAAGGGCAACTCGATGTTCAGTCCCACCGACTTGCCTCCGGCCTCGGCCGCACCCTTATTGGCGGCTTCCATGATCCCCGGCCCGCCGCCGGAGATCACGTTGAACCCGTTCTTAACCAGCAGGCGCGCGATCTCTACGGCCTGCTCGTAAGAGCGATCCCCGGGCTTGGAGCGGGCCGAACCGAAGATGGATACCGCCGGTTGGATCTGGGACAGGGTTTCAAAGCCATCCACAAATTCGGCCAGGATACGAAACATCCGCCAGGAATCCTTTATGGTCAGATCGTCGATCACGTATTGTCGGTCTGATTTTTGCTCCCGCATAACTGTTCCTTTATTGGTTTTTCCCCCTTTGGGACCGGGCTTCCCTGGCCGCCGGGTCTCGGCGGCCATACCTGATAGTCGGGGTTACCCACCCAAAAGGGCGAAGCGTCTTTTTTATGACGATTAAGCCAGCGCGCCGGGATATAGGCTTCAGGCGCCCTAAGAGCGCAGTTTTTCGTTGAAATCTCGTCTATCTGCTTATATGATTTAAATAGCTCTGTCAAGCCTTTGCTAAGAAAGGATCAACCCTCATGCAAGTGACCTGTCTGGGAGCCACCCGAACGGTGACCGGCTCCTGTTTTTTGGTGGAAAACGAACGTCTCCGCTTTCTAGTCGACTGCGGCATGTTTCAAGGCGGCCGAGAGATCGAACGGCGCAACTATTCCTTTAGCCGCCACCGGCCGCAACAACTGCACTATGTGCTCTTGACCCACGCCCATATCGACCACTGCGGTCTGCTTCCCCGTCTGGTCAAAGAAGGGTTTCGGGGAAAGATCCTTTGCACCGAGGCCACCTTTGACCTTTGTCGGATCATGCTCAAGGACAGCGCCCATATCCAGGAGATGGACGCGGAATGGCAGTCACGAAAAAAACTCCGCTCCGGTCAAAAACCGGTAGAGCCTCTTTATACCCTGGAAGATGCCGAGGCCTGCCTCAAATATTTCGAGCCCGTTGGACGGAATACCGATATCCCTCTCAGCCCGGATATTCGCTTTCGTTTCCGGAACGCCGGACATATCCTGGGCGCTTCCTTTCTGGAGATCTATTACCAGGAGCGGGGAGGGGAGGGGAAAATCGTCTTTTCCGGCGACATCGGCCGGGAAAATGCCTTGATCGTCAGCGAAAAAGAGACCGTGGAAGAAGCCGATTATTGTTTTATTGAATCCACCTACGGGAACCGCCTCCACAAGACCCATGAGGCCAGTAAAGAAGAATTACTGGAAGCCATCCGGGAAGGCATCAAGTACGGTGAAAAGGTGATCATCCCGGCCTTTGCCGTGGAACGCACCCAAGAGATTCTTTTGACCTTAAACGAGTTCCTGGAAAAAGGACAGATCCCTTCCCTCCCGGTTTATCTGGACAGCCCCCTGGCCATTTCGGCCACCGAGATTTTTAAACAGCACCCGGACTATTTCAATCCCTCTACGGCCCGGATGATCAGCGGAGGTAAAAATCCGTTTGAATTACCCACCCTGGTCTATTCCCGCACCCCGGAGGAATCCATGGCGATTAACCGCCATAAAGGTCCGGGGATCATCATCGCCGCCAGCGGCATGTGTAATGCCGGCCGAATTAAACACCATCTGAAACATAATCTTTGGAAGCCCGGGGTCCAAATCGTCATCATCGGCTTCCAGGCTGAAGGAACCTTGGGCCGGGCCATCGTCAATGGGGCTAAAAAAGTACGCATCTTTCAGGAGGAGGTAGCCGTCCGGGCCAAAATCCATACGATTGGCGGTTTCTCGGCCCACGCCGACCAAAAGGAATTACTGGCCTGGTTGAGTCACTTTAAGAATCCCGGTCTCCAAGTGTACGTCATCCATGGCGAGGAATCGGCCAGCCTGGCCTTGGCCGCCGCCATTCAAAAAAACTTCCCCTTCACCGCCCAAGTCCCACAGTGGCTGGAGACCATCCCCTTGGCGATTCCCACGGAAAGACCCGTGGAACTGACCAAGGAAAGCGAGGAGCTGCTGGCCCTTTACGCCCTGCTGGAAACCCGTCTGGAAGGACTGCACGGCCTCCTCGGAAAAATGCCGACCCTGAAAAAAGGGAAAATCCGGGAACTCAAGACCTTCCTGAAGAAGACCGAAAAGGGCCTCGACGGCTTTCTGAAGGAAATCTGATTCATGGATCCCTGTTCGCTGGCGGACCTTCTCCCGGAGGTCCAAAAACCCAGCCGCTACTTGGGGCAGGAGCTTTTCTCGGCTCACAAGGATCTTCAAAACGTCCGGTTGCGTTTTGCCCTGGCCTTTCCCGACTTGTATGAAGTGGGCATGTCTCACTTGGGGATTAAAATCCTCTACCATCTCCTCAACACCCGCCCGGAGGTTTGGGCGGAGCGTTTTTTTGCCCCGGCGCCTGATCTGTCCCGGATTCTGGAGGAGCGCTCCCTGCCCCTGACCTCCCTGGAATCAGGCACCCCCTTGAAGGATTTTGACCTGATCGGTTTCAGCCTCCCCTATGAACTGGGCTATACCAATGTCCTGCAGATGCTGGCCTTAGGCGGCCTCCCGCTCAGGTCCCGGGATCGGACCGTTGAAGATCCGCTGGTGATCGCCGGAGGACCTTGCGTTTTTAATCCCGAACCACTGGCCGATTTTTTTGACCTGCTGGTCATTGGCGACGGAGAGGAGGTCATCGAAGAAATCTGTGATACCTGGTTAACCTGGAAGGCCGGCGGATCCGGACGACCGGAAATCCTTCAGGCCCTGGCCGGACTGGAGGGGGTTTATGCTCCGGCGGTCCAGGCCCCGGAGCCGGATCATCCGCCACAAGCCGAAAATCGAATCCGCAAACGTCTGGTGGCCGATATCAATCAGGTGGGTTACCCGGAAGTTAGCCCCCTGCCCTACCACCGTGTCATTCACGACCGTTTGAGCGTCGAGATCACCCGGGGCTGCACCCGGGGCTGCCGCTTCTGCCAGGCCGGGATCATCTACCGGCCGGTACGGGAACGGTCGCCGGAAAAAGTCTGGCAGCTTTTTGAAAAGGGCTTATCCCGAAGCGGGTATGATGAAGCCACGCTCCTCTCCTTAAGCAGCGGCGACTACGGCTGCCTGGATCAACTCCTCCCGGCCCTGATGGAGCGCTGGGAAGTAGAACGGGTAGCCTTTTCCCTTCCCTCCCTGCGGGTGGACACCTTGAGCCCCAAAATGATCGACCAAATCTCGCGGGTTCGAAAAACCGGCTTCACCCTGGCCCCCGAGGCCGGGACTCAGCGGTTGCGGGACGTGATCAACAAGAATATCAGCGAACCCGACATCCTGAATACGGTTCAAGCGGTGTTCAAGGCCGGCTGGCGAGTATTGAAGCTTTATTTTATGATCGGCCTGCCCACCGAGACTCAGGAGGACCTTCAGGGCCTGGTCGACCTGGTAAAAAAAATTCAGAAAGCCGCCCGAACCGTCACTCCCCGTCCGCAAATTAACCTGGGGATTTCCACCTTTATCCCCAAACCGCACACTCCTTTTCAATGGGCGGCCCAATTGACCAGGGAAGAAAGCCGGGAACGGATCGCCTTTCTCCAGAAGGCCCTGCGGGACAAAACCATCCAGGTGAGATGGAATGATCCCCGTCAAAGCCTTTTGGAGGGATTGTGTTCCCGCGGGGATCGACGCCTGGGACGGACGATCGAGCGGGCCTATGAAAACGGCGCCCGCTTGGATGCCTGGGGTGATTATTTTAACTGGCCGGCCTGGGAGCAGGCCTTGGAAGAAACCGGCTACGATGTTCGATCTTTATTTGGTGTCCACAGTCAGGAAACTATTTTCCCCTGGGACTTCATCGAAACCGGTGTGCAGCGAAGGGTTCTCTGGGAGGAATATCAGCGCGGGTTAAACGGAGACCTAACCCCGGACTGCCGCCAGGGAGACTGCCGGCAATGCGGGGTTTGCTCTGACCGCAAGGTAAAACCCGTTGTTTTTGATCATTTCACTCCCCCGAAATTAAATGGACCGGCGGCGTCCGCCACGCCGGACATTAAGAAATTCCGTCTCCGCCTTTCCAAAACCGGACCGGCCCGTCTTTTGGGCCACCTGGAATGGAAGGAGGCCTTGATCCGTGCCTTTAGACGGGCCGGCCTGCCCCTGGTTTTTTCTCAGGGCTTCCACCCCCTGCCCAGAATCTCCTTTGGACCGGCACTGCCGGTGGGATTGAACAGCTTGGGGGAGTGGGTGGATGTGCAGTGTCAGGGATCGATGGGAATGAAAGAAGTGGAGCGGCGCCTGGTCGGAAATTTTTTTCCCGGAACCGACTTGGTCGAAATCCGGGAAGTAACGCTGAATCTTCCTTTTCCTAAAGAAGAACGACGTACCTACCAAGCCCGGATAGACACCAGGGATTTACAGGAAGGTTCCTGGCAGCTTTTTCTGGCAGCCGAATCCTGGCCGATTCAACGCTCCGGCAAAAGGGAAGGGATCATTGACCTGAGGCCGCTGATTAAAGAAATCCGGCTGACCCCTTTGGCTGACAACCAAACTGAACTTCACTGGGTTTTAGCCGACGGGCCGGGCCCCGAAGCCCGGCCGGAATGGCTGTTAACAAATATTTTTCGCCTCTCGAATCAACAGGCCCGACTGATCTCGGTGGTCAAACTATAAGGATTTAGAGACCTTAAGTCGTTCATCAGTAGTTAAGGCGAAATTCTGGTAGAATATGCCAGCCGCTATACTTTCCTTAAGGGTTGACGTTCGGCGGCTCTGCTCCGCCTCTTCCGCGGCGCCTCCCCCTCTGGCCCTCCACCGCTTCAACCGGCGGAGAGGCGTTCGGTGAACCGAAAAGAAAGAACAACCCGGCCAGTTCCTTCATGCTCAAAGCCTTATCCTGATCCTTGTCCAGGGCTTGAATAATGCTCCCCAGCAGATCATCGGTCAGGGAGCTCAATTCACTGCCGTCAATTTTGTTATCCTGGTTCGTATCGACGTCGGTCACCAGGCTGGCCGGGACGCCCGCTTCTTCAGCGCTCAAGGCCCCATCGCCATCCGTATCCTTCGCCAGCACTGTCCCTTCCGTAAATAGATGAGACATGATGGTCAACTCGTCCGTCCCCAACTTAAGATCCGTATTGGCGTCGATTAATTGAAAAATATCCTGGAAGGAACTCCCGGTTTTACCCGCCGGGATCCCCTCACCCCCTCCCTGCGTCTCCCCGGCCTGCAGGCTTTGAGCCTGATCGGGCCTAAAAACGTTCATCAGGGTCTGGCCGATGCTCTGCGCATTTACCACCATTCCTTTTCTCCTTTCCCGCCCTGGTCTTTTCCCGGATTCCAATGTCCGAAACAGCCGTTCAGACAGAATCCTTGACCGGCAATCTGTTTATTTCCAAAAACCATGCCAGGATCTTTTCATCACACAACCATCTGATATTATATGTTTCTTAGAGCAGATGGGAATTAGAGGAACAAAGGAGAAACCGGAAAATATTTCTTCAGGCCGGAAAATTATGCAGATTGTGTACGATTTTCTAAAGTTTGTGCTATAATCGCCGAAATTTCCCTATGACGCATGGGTCATAAATCCGGAACCGTTGATGGCTTTTCACCCCCCCAGAAAGGAGTAAGAAAGTGTCCGTTCGCTTAAAATGGTGCAGTTTAACCGCGGCCTTAATCTGTCTGGTTTTTCTTTACGGTTGTTCCACCAGTTCCACCGGCGGCAACCACGACTCCAAAAACAGCGAAAAAATTGTCCGCTACAGTTTTGACTGCGAAAACCTGGTCTGCCTGGATACCAGCAACATCATTGACTTTAGCTCCAGTGACCATCGGGCCAGGACCTGCATCTGGAATTGCGGAACCGGTTACAATCAATGCATCAAGGCCCAGGTCACCCTGAAATTCGAAAAAGTGGGCGGTTGCTGGCAACTGACCAACGATCAGCTTTCGTCAAACTACGAAGGGGCCTGCAAGTAGATTCTTACCTCCATTGTTCTGGGAATTTGTCTCTAACAATGGAAGTAAGAATCTAATACAAGAAATACGGTTCTTCAAATGGGAGGGGCGATGGTGACCAGCGACCGCAGGTCCGTATCGGCCGCCAGACCATGGGGCTCGCTGATATCGCCGATCAGCACTTCCCCCTTTACCGCCGCCATCTCCGTGTTGTCTTTGCCTAAGAATTTTCCAGATCCATCCAGGACGACCAGACAGACCTGCCCCTCGATATCGTGGGAATGGACCGGCAAAAACTGGCCGGCCTTGAAATTGAAATTCAGGAAGGGAGAAACTCATGAAATTCAAAAAAATCCTTTGCCCCACGGATTTCAGCGCCCCGGCGGCGAAAGCCCTGAAGGTGGCCGCCGATATGGCTTTGGATTATTCTTCGGAATTACTGGTAGTCAACATAGTGGAGCCCATCCCGACGATCTCCGCGGCGGACAGCTTCCCGCTGAACTACCTCCGGCAATACCTGGACGAGGCGGAAAGCGCCTCCAAGAGGCAACTGAAGGAATTGGTCGCCAAGGTGGTTCCCGCCCAAGTCAAAGTCCGCCCTTTGACCCTAACCGGGCAAGCGGCCCTCCAGATCGTGGATCTGGCGGACAAGAAAGCGGTCGACCTGATTGTCATCGCCACCCACGGACAAACCGGTTTGAAGCGATTGGTATTCGGTTCAGTCACCGATAGGGTTCTGAAGCTGACCTCGCGACCGGTACTGATTATCCAGACCCCGCCTAAAAAGGGTTGAGGGTGGGTTAGAATGGAGATCGGGCAATGGTTCACTTCTTGAACCATTCCGGAGAATACCCGCTCACTTCCTGGCGGTGGCTGAAGACGGAGGTTTCTAAGCCCCGGCGGGGGTCCGACCGTGGCGCTTTTGAAAGAGAAGGTCGATGAAGGCCTCCAGTCGGGTCTGGAGTCCGGTGGAAGAGGTGTGTTCATCGTAGATCAGGGTCAAAACCGGAAGGCGGTAATCCCGGCTGATGCGGGCGATAACGGTCTGGGCCACCAGTTCCGGCATGCAGGTGAAGGGCATGAGATGGATGATCCCGTCATACCCCTGCCGGGCATACTGCAGGGTCTTGCCCACGGATTTGATGCTCTCCCCCCCGGCCGGAAACTCCATATAATCGAGCGCCCTTTTCCAGGCCAGTTGAAACTGATTGCGGCGAAAGGGCCGGAAACGGAACCGGTCATTCAACCAGTCGCTGAGCCAGACCGACTTGGAAAGCCGAACCCCCATCCCGCTTAATTTTTCTTCGATGTTCATGTTGCTGAAAGGGTCCAGGAGCATGAAGATCTCCCCCACCAAACCGACCTTCAGTAATTTCCTCCGTTTCCGGGGGATAGCGGCAAATCGACGACGGATTCTTAACCAGGCTGCCAAGAGCTGGGGATAGGTTAGACAGCCGTCAATCTGTTGAACGGATTCTTCCAAAACCCGATCGGCGGCCCCGCGATCCTTTTCCAGGGGTTTGATCTCCAGATATTTCTTCTGGGCATGATCGAGAGCGGCCAACTTCTCCAGGATGAAAAAAAACATCCGGTAGGCTTCCCGCTTGGACCGGATACCGCTGATGGCTTTAATCGTGGCTACCATGTCCTGCAGGCTGTCCGGGTCGTCGGCCCGGGCCATGCGAAAGGAAAATCCCAACTGGCGCAGGATCATTTCCTGGATTACCGCGTAATAGCCGAAGCGGCAGGGGCCGAACCCGCCGGGCATAAGGATATCGGTGGCCCCTCGTTCCAGGGCCTGGATCATATTCCCCAGGTTTTGCTTAAAGGGCAGGCAGGCGCATTCCGGAGAATACTTGGTCCCCAGTTGCAACGCCTCCTGATTGGGCCGGGGCGGAACGATCAGTTGCACTCCATAACTTTCCAGAACTTTGGCATAGCCCACATAAAGGAGCCCCATATGGGGGATGCTCAGATGCAGGAGACCTCCTCCCCTTTCCGGGCGCGGTTTTCCAATAGATCGAAAAAAGCTTCCAGCCGTGTCTGGAGGCCCACGGCGGAGGTATGCTCGTCCAGGACCAGGGATAAGACCGGCTTATCGGAACCCAGGCGGGCATAATGGTCGATGAGATAAGAAGTAAAGGCGTCCTGGCCGCAGGCAAAAGAAGAAACGTTGATCAACCCGTCGATTCTTTCCCAGCGGCTGAAGGATAATGAGGCCGCCACCAGCTCCCGGCCCAGACTCCAGTACACCGGCTTGGACAAGTGTCCGGCCTGGGCCTCCCGCTCGGCCGCCGGGATTCCCTCGTAAAAAGTTATGCCGCAGGAATAGGAGACCAATCTTTTTATTAATCGGTGGCTGAGTACCGGATCAAAAAGCAGATAAGGCCGGCCGATCACGCCCAGTCGAAACCGTGGGACTTCCGCCGGGGACCGAACCAGATCTCCCCTCAGATCCTCCGGAAGGAGATCCCGGGGAATTCCCTGCGCCTCGCCCACTTCTTTCTGATGCCTCTGCCAAAATTCAAAGGCCCCCTCATAGGCTTCCTTGATTCGTCGAACCGGTAACCCCAGATCCGCCGACAAAGAGAGAAAGGATTCTTCCAAGGTGACCCGCTGGGGGCCTTTGTAGTTGACCATCGACCCCAGGATGGGAGGCAGGTCGGGGATCACATTGCGAATCACGTCGTTCAGACCCAAAATCTTAGGGCAGAGATAGGCCCCGGCTTCGATACTGACCAGTCGGGGGAGAAAAAGGACGTCCACCTTGTCCCGCAACCAGAGCACATGGCCTAAATAGGTTTTGATCGGCAGACAGAGGTCGCTCCGGGTCAGCCCCTGGCCAGCCTCCACCATTTCGGGGGTGGAAACCGGCGAAACCAGAACCGGGAAGCCTAAATTTTTCCAAAAAGTCTTCCAGAGAGGAAAAAAGTGGTAAAACATCATCCCCCGGGGAATACCCAGGCACTGCCCCGGATGAAGTCTCGAGGAGAGGTTTCTTTTTTTTAAGAGACGAAAGGGGTTCAAGTCCAATCCAACCCTTCCTGGCGTCTTACCCTTTTCCAGGACTGCCGCATGGATAAGTTCATGGGCCCGAACAGCAAGAGACTTTTGGCCGGCTTAAACAATCGTTTCAACAAAGAAGCGCTCGAATAGACTTTTTTATAGGCCTCGAAAAAACCTTTTTCCAGGGCTTCCGCATCCATCCCCTGGGGCCGAAAGACCACATGGTTCATATCATATTTTTCCCAATCGAAATGGAGAATCCGGTTCTCTTTTAGCAATTGGTGAAAAATCCGGGTGCCCGGGAAGGGCGTTAATAATGAAAAAAGCACGGCCTCCAGCCGGTTCCGGTTGCAAAACCGGACCACCCGGGAAAAAACGTCCGGCGGGTCGTTGTCATTCCCGAAAATAAAGGACCCCTGGATCCCGATACCGTAATCATGGAGGCGGCGAATAGCCGTTTCATATTGCGCCACCCGGTAAAAGGACTTGCCCAGACCATTTAAGATCTCCTGGGATAAAGATTCAAAGCCCACGAACAATCCCAGACAGCCACTGTCCCGGGCCAGGGCCAGCAATTTTTCTTCCCGGGAGATGTTCAAAGTAGCCTGACTGACCCAGCGTTTTTTTAACGGTTTAAGCCCTTCAAATAGTTCCTGGGCATAGGTCCTGCTTCCGATAATATTGTCATCGACAAAAAAAATCAAGTTGCCCTTCAGCGCCCCGATCTCCTTGAGCACCTCAGCCACCGGTCGAAAACGGTAGGTGTTGCCGTAAAAGGTGGTTACCGAGCAAAAATCACAGTCGTTGGGACAACCGCGGGTGGTCTGCAGGGTGTTTTGGAAAAGGTAGGCCCCCCGCCTCAGCAAATCCCGACGCGGCAGGGGAAGAGCATTCAAGGGGGCCCGACGATCGGTCAGGTAATATTTCTTAAGCTCCCCTTTACTAAAATCGGCCAGCACCTCAGGCCAAAGGATTTCCCCTTCGCCGATAACCACGGCATCGGCATGCTCCGCCGCCTCCTCCGGCATCATCGTGGCGTGTACCCCTCCCACCACTACCGGGACCCCCCGAGTGCGAAATTGATCGGCGATTTCGTACCCCCTGAGGGCCAGGGGCGTCATTAGAGAGATCCCCACCAAATCAGGACGGCAATCAAAATCAATGGGTTCCACGTTCTCGTCCATGATCCGGACCTCAATATCCGGAGGAGTCAGGGCGGCTAAGGTGGTCAACGACAAGTAGGGAAACTTTATACCCATGACGCCCCAGAGGCTTTTTTCCGACCAGCGGGGCATAATTATTAGAATTTTTCTACTCAAGGCAACCTCGCCAGAATTTAGAAACGTCCTTCGGCCTCCGGGAAAAGCCGATCTGCATTATACCACTGGTCGGGATAACGCCGGATGTACTGTTCAAAAAGACCGACGAATTGCCCCAACGCCTCCCGCAGGGTCGTTTCTTCCGCGTCGGTTCCAATCGTCAGAGGCGGTTCTATAAATCCCTGATAGCGGCCATTCGGGTCTCGGAGCATGAAAACCGGAAGCACGGCGGCCCCGCTGGCCTGGGCCAGCAAATATGGACCCAAAGGGAAAGCCACTCCATGCCCGAAAAAAGTGACTTCGGCGCGCTTGCCCCAGAAAACCTTGTCCGCCAGCAGAGCGACAACCTCATTTCTTTTCAGAGCCGCCAGGATGTTCAGGGGACCCAGTGGAGACCCTCCCAATTCAATCGTCCGGATCTGTTTTTCCTGCCGCAGGCCTTTGATCAGGTCGTTGGCCCGTTGCGTATTATGGGGAAGGGTGACAATATTCAGGGGGTAATTCATGAATCGCAGAAGTACCCCTCCCATTTCCCAGTTGCCCAAATGGCCTGTCAGCAGCAAGGCTCCTCTCCCCTTTTGAAGGGCGTCGTGTAAATAAGCCTCTCCAATTTGAGGGGAATAAAAATCATTCAACTTTTCAAACGAAAGTTGCGGTAACAAAAAATAATCAATAAGATACTGGCCATAGTTCTGAAAAAGCTTGAGGCAGGTCTCACGGGCCTTAGCGGTGTCCCCCCCAAAAACCACCGTCAAATTGGCGATTAGATTCCGGCGATCAGCAGGTAACAAAAGGAAGAAAAGGGAGGCCAGGCCCCGGGCCAGACTATAGGCCAACGGCAGCGGTATCCGTTTCACCGTTTGAATTATGGCTTGATAGGCCAAGTAATGGTCAAAGGGATGGGAACGCATTCTATTTAAGGTTTCAGCACGCTTCAGCTCCGCTGGCCGTAATCCAAATCCAGTCCCTCCCGGATCGCCTTCTCCACCGCCCGGAGGCTATCGTCCAAAGTCAGAGCGCCAGGACACTCAAGGGGCTGATGAATACGGATCTCGATTTTACCTGGCAGCCAATCCAGGGTATCTTTCGGCAGCACGAAGCGGGAACCATTGATGGTGATGGGCAAAATTGGACAACCGGATTTCTGGGCCAGGATAAAGCCGCCCTTCCGGAATTTTAAGAGCTTCCCGTCCTTGCTGCGCGTCCCTTCCGGGAAAAAGGCCACCGAGGTTTTTTCCTTAACGCTGCGGGTCGCCTTTTCGATGCTCAGGCGGATACTTTCTCCCCGAGCCCGATCAACGTAAATATGGCCCATACGCTGCAAGGCATAGCCAAACACCGGCATTTTTCGAATTTCAGCTTTGACCACCCAGCGCAATTGCAGGGGAAGATAGGCAATTAAGGCACAAACATCGAAAAAGCTCTGGTGGTTAGACATGACGATATACGCTTTTTCAGGGTCTATCTGCTCCTTCCCTCTAACCCTCACCCGGCAGAACCCCAGATAAATATTCAGCCTGGACCAAAACTTTCCTATATAATGGACAAAATTCCCTGAGGGGTCCAAAGGTGAAAGAATAATAATCAGAAAGCCGAGCAGCAGGGTGTCGATAATCACCGCTACTAAGTAAAAAGGCCGGTAGAGAGGAAAGATGACATAATAAAAGAAAATTTTCATCAAAAAACCTGATTCCCATTTTAAGGTGAATTAGGATATAAATGATTGACTCCGTCCGGTCAAGAAAATATATGCATTCTATTGATATTAATAATAAAAATAAAGAAATATTCCCTCCCCCCTGCCCGGTTTGCCGAACCCCATCCGATCGCCTGGTGGCGAAAAAGGCTTCCTGGTCCTATTATCAGTGTGGATTCTGTCCCTTAGTCTTCATTGCCCCCCAGCCCTCTTCTCCGGAATTGACTACCACGTATCAGAGCTACCTGCCCGGGAAACCGGATGAAATAGAGTCCTGGTCTCGGTCCCAGGAGGAGGTGATTCGAAAATCGGCCAAAATTATCGAAAAAGGGAGTAAACCCGGAAGGATTTTAGATGTGGGCAGCGGATATGGATTTTTTCTTCACTATATGGCCAATAGGGGCTGGCGGGCCGATGGCATCGAAATATCTCAACCCGGCCGAAATTACTGTCAGACCCATTTCCCGGGCTTAAATATTCGATCCACTCCCCTGCCTGATCCTTCAATTCCAGGAAATAGCTATGATGCGGTGACGCTCTTTTATGTCATCGAGCATCTTCCAGATCCGCTAATTGTGCTCCGGGAAGTCTTTCGTCTCTTAAGGCCGGGAGGGGTAGTGCTGCTTCGTTGGCCGCATACCACCCCGATTGTCCGCCTGTTGGGTCCTTTCAGCCGGTATTTGGATCTTTATCACACCCCTTATCATCTCTTCGATTTTTCTAAACTTTTTATTGAAAAACAACTTGCAACTATAGGATTTATTAATATAAAAACTTTCATTTCTGGAAAGACAAAGCCTTCTTCCAACCTGGGAATGGTGTCGTCTTTGATTTTCGGGGGAGCCGGGGAATGGCTCTCCCGGATTAGTCAAGGCCGCTGGTTGATTCCCGGGGTCAGTAAGACCACCATGGCCTATAAAATTTAAAAAAGGATTGATTCGAAGGTCGGCTAAAAATTCACTTCAAAGGCTGAAGATAGAGGCGTAAATTGGGGTCGGCCTCAAGAAATTAATTTCTATGATTTTTTCTTCTTTTCTTTAAGCTCCTTCAATTCTTTTTCGTTTTCTTTGATCTCTTTTTCTGTCTTTTCCTTGTCTTCCTTTAATTCCTTGATCTTCTTTTCCAACTTTTCAATTTTTTCCGCTACTTCTTTTTTCTCCCCTTTGGATACCAGAATTTCCTTTTTGGAATTATGGAGGGCTTGATTTTCCGCTGCATAACAAAAAGAAAATATTGAACCAAGGGAAAAAACAAATAATGTGGTTGAGATTAAGATTTTTCGCACTATAGATCTCACTCTTATCTGATGATACCGGCCCCGGAAGATGATTATACACTTTGAAATGGATAAAGAGAAATGGTATAACTATAAAGAAATAGAATAAATTTTGAGTTTCGATGATTTTTAGAATTGGGCAACAGGCTTGAGCAATTATCCGGAAGAGAGGAGACCATCCGCATGCCCCATGTAATCATTAAGCTGCATCCCGGGCGGACCGAGGACCAGAAGAAACGGCTGGCCGAGGCCGTCACCCGGGAGGTCATGGAGATTGCCGTTTGTGAAGAAAAAACCGTGTCGGTAGCCTTTGAGGAGGTGGAACCTTCCGAATGGGCCGAAAAGGTCTATCGCCCGGATATATTAGGAAACGATGCCCGCTTGTACAAAAAGCCTGGGTATAACCCTTTTGAAGGAAAAGAGCCGCCCGGTTTAAAAGAAGTCTACATTCAACGGCTGCAAGCCCAGTTTGACGAATGGAAGCCGGAAATCGACCGGCTGAAGGCCAAAGCGGAACAGGCGGCCGCAGAGGCCAAAACCGAATACCGCAAATTGATCGAGGATTTGCAGGGCAAACAGAAAAACGCTCGAGCCAAGTTGGATGAACTCCACCAGTCATCGGGAGGGGCCTGGGAAGACCTGAAGACGGGGATCGAGGGCGCCTGGAAAGAGGTGGAAAAGGCCCTCAAGGCGGCCATCTCGAAGTTCAAATAGCCTTTTCCCGTAAGGGAGGTCCTTTTGTCTCACCGCACCCCCCTGGATGCCTGGCATGAGGCCCGTAAGGGGCGAATGGCCGAATTCGCCGGATGGAGCCTGCCGGTCAACTATTCTTCCGGCATCCTCGCCGAACACCTGGCCTGCCGGAAATTTGGCGCCCTGTTTGATATCAGCCACCTGGGCCGCTTCCTAATCAAAGGACCGGAGGGGTTGGACCTCCTTACCCGGACCTTGACCAACGACGCTTCCCGTCTACGACCGGGATTTTCTCAATACACCCTGTTTTCAGATGAGCAAGGGCGGCCGCTGGACGATGCCTACCTCTATCAATTCAAGCCGGATAAAACGCTGCTGGTAGTCAATGCGGCCAACCGGGAAAGGGACTGGGAAATCCTTACCCGACAGGCGGGATCCGAGAGGGGACTTCAAGATGTCACCGACGAATTGTCGATGGTGGCCGTTCAGGGTCCGAAGAGCGAGGCCCTTCTAGCCGCGTCAGGGGTGGAAGGGCTACCCGCCGCCGGGTTCGGCCTTACCGCCACATCTCGCTGGCGGAAGCTGGAATTGCTGACCGCCCGAACCGGTTACACCGGTGAACCGCTCGGCTTCGAAGTAATGCTTCCAGCCGATACCTTGGGCGCTTTTTGGGATACCCTGGTCAAAACCGGGGAGCCCCTGGGTGTCCTTCCCGCCGGTCTGGGCGCCCGCGACACCCTGCGCCTGGAGGCCGGGTTACCGCTGTACGGGCATGAACTCCGCCCGGAGCGGCCCCTCCTTTCCTTACCCCAGGCGCTGCGCGGCGTAAGCCTGACCCGGGAGCGGAGTGATTTCCCGGGCCGGGAGGCCCTGGCCGCCCAGGCGGCGGAACTAGGGTCAGAGGCGGTTAGCCTGGTCCCCCGGAGGATTATGAAGGTGCAGGTACGGGGGAAAGGCATGATCCGGCAGGGATCGACCGTTCGATTTAACGATCGGATAGTGGGAGAATTGACCAGCGGAACGATGGTCCCCGCCTGGGAATTCGATGGGTCCCGACCCGGGGAAAAATCCTTTATCCGGGCTATCGGCCTGGCCTATCTGGACCGAAACCTACGCCCGGGGGATCGGGTAACCATTGAGTATCGGGGGAAGGAACTCCAGGGGGAAATCGTCTCCCGATTTCTGAAAAGGGAGGGCCAATATCTGAGGGCTCTTTCGGTTTAGATCATTTTTAGCCCTTCGCCTGCCGTCATCCTCAGCCCCGCGCTGGTCATCCTGAGCAACGCGAAGGATCTGGTTTTTCGGCTCAGGATAAACTCCGCGGAGGATGTCGGTAGGAGGATTCTGGGTCCCGCGCTGTCGCGGGACCCAGAATGACAAACCGTGACTGCTGAGCTTTTTCCGAGGGCGTCATTGCTGATATGTTCGCAAAAAGTCCCCAGCGCTGTCATTGCGAGGAGTGAAGCGACGAAGCAATCCCCCAGAATCAGCTAGCTACTATGCTGGGGATTAGCTTCCCCCGGATCAAGTCCGGGGTCGCAATGACAGGTTTTTGGATTTTTTTCGAGGTCGTCATTAATGGCGGCTGAACGTAATTAATCGGGAGGATCGGGTATGGACCAAACCTTGATTCCGGAAGAATTGAATTTTACTTCCGAGCATGAATGGGTGAAAATCGAGGGCGCCCTGGCCTGGGTGGGGATAACGGACCACGCCCAGCAGCAGTTGGGTGATATCACCTATGTGGATCTCCCGGAAGTCGGCCGACGAGTCGACCGAATGGGAGAATTGGGGACCATCGAATCCGTCAAGACGGCGGCGGACTTTTACTCTCCCCTTTCCGGTGAAGTGGCGGAAGTCAACTCAGACCTGGGAGAGCATCCGGAATGGATCAACCAGGATTGTTACGGCCGCGGCTGGCTGGTCAAGCTCAAGGAATTCAATCCGGAAGAGGTGGCGGAACTGATGTCCGCCCGGGGTTATCAGGACTTTCTGGAGAAAGGGGTCTGACCCTTGGACTTCACCCCTCACACCGATAAGGACCGGGCCGGAATGCTGGGAGCCCTGGGGCTTCATTCCGTGGATGAACTCTTTGCAGTCATCCCCGAGGAACTGCAAGCGAAAACCTGGGATCTTCCCGAGCCCCTGAGCGAATTGGAGGTCACAGACCACCTCCGGTATCTGGCCGGCATGAATGCCCATCACCTGATCGGTTTCCTGGGCGCGGGTTTTTACGACCATTTCACTCCGGCCGCCGTGGATGCCCTGATCCGCCGCGGCGAATTTTACACGGTCTATACCCCGTATCAGGCTGAAATATCCCAGGGGACCCTGCAGGCCATTTACGAATACCAGACGGCCGTCTGCCGCCTGACCGGCCTGGACGCCGCCAACGCCTCGCTCTATGACGGGGGGACGGCCCTGTTCGAGGCCGCCATGATCGCCGTCCGCCGGACCGGACGGCGGCGGCTGCTGGTCTGCGCCTCGGTCAACCCCATCTATCGGGTCATGCTCCGATCGTATACCGCCAACCTGAAAATCGATCTGGTGGAAGAAGACCTCGAAGATCCGGCCGCACTGGAATCTTTTATCAACGAGGCCACCGCCGCCGTCATCCTGCAGAACCCCGACTTTTTCGGCCGCCTCCATGATTTTTCCGCTCACTTTTCCAGAGCCCATGAACTGGGGGCCCTGGCCATCCTCAATTGCTATCCGGTGGCCCTGGGCCTTTGTAAAACACCGGGGGAGATGGGTGCGGACATCGCCGTAGGGGAGGGCCAGTCCCTGGGATTGCCCCTTTCTTTCGGCGGGCCTTACCTGGGAATCATGGCCGTCCGCCAGGAATTGATCCGGGCCATGCCCGGTCGGGTGGTGGGCCGCACCCAGGACGGGCAGGGACGCACCGGCTATTGCCTGACCCTCCAAACCCGGGAACAGCACATCCGCCGAGAAAAGGCCACCAGCAACATCTGCACCAATCAAGCCCTTTGCGCCGTGGCCGCTCTGATCCACCTGTGTCTGTTGGGTAAAAACGGACTGGTGGAACTGGCCCGGCTCAACATGGCTCTGGCGGCCTATGCCCGTTCCCGTTTGACCGCCATACCGGGAGTGGCGCTGGTGGACCGGGGCCCCTGGTTCAACGAGTTTCGCCTCCGGCTTCCCCTGGATGCCCGCTTGGCGGTCAGCCGGCTGATCGATAAGGGGTTTGCCGCCGGCTTTCCCCTGGGGCGCTATTATCCGGATCAAGCGGACAATTTACTGGTAACGGTCACGGAAAAACGGACCAAGGAAGAGATCGGCCGTTTCGCCGAAGCCCTGGAGGCGGTACTATGAAAACCATTTTTCAGAAAAGCCGTCCCGGCCGCCAGGCCGTCATGTTTCCCCGGCCGCGGATCCCGGCGGAGGCCTTTACCGCTAGCCGGCTTCCAGCGGAACTTTCCCGAAGCAGGCCGGCAGAGCTGCCGGAAATGGCTGAGGTGGACGTGGTGCGCCACTTCACCAATCTTTCCCGACTCAATTTCGGGGTCGACGTAGGGACCTACCCCCTGGGTTCCTGCACCATGAAATACAACCCGAAATTTACGGAGGAAATGGTCCGGCTTCCCGGCTTCGCCCAGCTCCACCCCCTGCTGCCCCAACTGCGAAGAGGCGGTCTGCTGGCCCAGGGGGCGCTGCAGGTCCTTTACGACACCGAGCAGCTCCTGGGCCGGATCACCGGCATGGACGCCTTTACTCTCCAACCCCTGGCCGGCGCCCACGGGGAACTCACCGGCCTGATGTTGATGGCCGCCTACCATCGGGATCGGGGGAACGACAAGTCGATTATCCTGGCCCCGGATGAGTCACACGGCACCAATCCGGCCAGTGCGGCCATTGCCGGGTATGAGGTGGTACCCGTGCCGACGGTCAAGGGGATCATGACCCCGGAGACCTTGAGGCCCGGCTGAACGACCGCGTCGCCGGGGTGATGATGACCAACCCCAACACCCTGGGCCTCTTCAACCCCTTCATCCAGCGGATAGCGGACGCGGCCCACCGGGTCGACGCCCTCATGTACTACGACGGAGCCAACTGAACGCCATTCTGGGCCGAGCCAAACCGGCCGACCTGGGTTTTGATATCGTCCACTTGAATCTGCACAAGACCTTCGGGACACCCCACGGGGGAGGCGGTCCGGGGGCCGGCCCGGTAGGGGTGGTGGAAAAGCTGACCGAATACCTGCCCGTCTCCCGGGTGGTCCAGCGGGCCGACGGAACGTTTTTCCTGGACTATGACCGTCCTAAATCGATCGGCTACATCGCGCCTTTTTATGGCAACTTCGGCGTCATCCTCAAGGCCTACGCCTATATTTTAGCCCTAGGGGGGCCGGGTCTCAAAAAAGTGGCCGAGGACGCGGTCCTGGCGGCCAATTACCTGCGGGTAAAACTGTCTGAAAACCGGCAACCGGCAGTGGAGGGGCCCTGCCTGCATGAGGTGGTTTTCTCGGCGGCGGACAAGGCCGAGCGCTACGGGGTCCGAGCGGTCGATATTGCCAAGGCCCTGATCGACGAGGGCTTTCATCCCCCGACGATTTACTTCCCCCTGGTGGTCAAAGAGGCCCTGATGATCGAGCCCACGGAGACCGAGAACCGGGAAAACCTGGACGCTTTGGTGGCCGCCATGGAACGCATCGCCCGCATGGCCGAGACCGACCCCGAGGCGCTGCGGACCGCGCCGCACACTACGCCGGTAGGACGTCTGGACCAGGTCCTGG
>CAWJJC010000018.1:0-14586 GCA_963843145.1 uncultured delta proteobacterium | reverse complement strand
AAACATCAAAAAAACTCTGGTGATTGGGCATGACGATATACGCCCTTTCAGGATCTAGATGTTCCATCCCCCTAACCCTCACCCGGCAGAACCCCAGATAAATATTCAGCCTGGACCAAAACTTTCCTATATAATGGACAAAATTCCCTGAGGGGTCCAAAGGTGAAAGAATAATAATCAGAAAGCCGAGCAGCAGGGTGTCGATAATCACCGCTACTAAGTAAAAAGGCCGATAGAGAGGAAAGATGACATAATAAAAAAAAATTTTCATCAAGAAACCTGATTCCCATTTTAAGGTGAATTAGGATATAAATGATTGACTCGGTCCGGTCAAGAAAATATATGCATTCTATTGATATTAATAATAAAAATAAAAAAATATTCCCTTGCCTCTGCCCGATTTGCCATACCCCATCCGATCGACTGGTGGCGAAAAAGGCTTCCTGGTCCTATTATCAGTGTGGATTCTGTCCCTTAGTCTTCATTGCCCCCCAGCCCTCTTCTCCGGAATTGACTACCACGTATCAGAGCTACCTGCCCGGGAAACCGGATGAAATAGAGTCCTGGTCTCGGTCCCAGGAGGAGGTGATTCGAAAATCGGCCAAAATTATCGAAAAAGGGAGTAAACCCGGAAGGATTTTAGATGTGGGCAGCGGATATGGATTTTTTCTTCACTATATGGCCAATAGGGGCTGGCGGGCCGATGGCATCGAAATATCTCAACCCGGCCGAAATTACTGTCAGACCCATTTCCCGGGCTTAAATATTCGATCCACTCCCCTGCCTGATCCTTCAATTCCAGGAAATAGCTATGATGCGGTGACGCTCTTTTATGTCATCGAGCATCTTCCAGATCCGCTAATTGTGCTCCGGGAAGTCTTTCGTCTCTTAAGGCCGGGAGGGGTAGTGCTGCTTCGTTGGCCGCATACCACCCCGATTGTCCGCCTGTTGGGTCCTTTCAGCCGGTATTTGGATCTTTATCACACCCCTTATCATCTCTTCGATTTTTCTAAACTTTTTATTGAAAAACAACTTGCAACTATAGGATTTATTAATATAAAAACTTTCATTTCTGGAAAGACAAAGCCTTCTTCCAACCTGGGAATGGTGTCGTCTTTGATTTTCGGGGGAGCCGGGGAATGGCTCTCCCGGATCAGTCAAGGCCGCTGGTTGATTCCCGGGGTCAGTAAGACCACCGTGGCCTATAAAATTTAAAAAAGGATTGATTCGAAGGTCGGCTGAAAATTCACTTCAAAGGCTGAAGATAGAGGCGTAAATTGGGGTCGGCCTCATAGAAATTGATTTCTATGATTTTTTCTTCTTTTCTTTAAGCTCCTTCAATTCTTTTTCGTTTTCTTTGATCTCTTTTTCTGTCTTTTCCTTGTCTTCCTTTAATTCCTTGATCTTCTTTTCCAACTTTTCAATTTTTTCCGCTACTTCTTTTTTCTCCCCTTTGGCTACCAGAATTTCCTTTTTGGAATTATGGAGGGCTTGATTTTCCGCTGCATAACAAAAAGAAAATATTGAACAAAGAGAAAAAACAAATAATGTGGTTGAGATTAAGATTTTTCGCACAATAGATCTCCTCTTATTTGATGAGTACCGGCCCCGGAAGAGATTATACAATTTGAAATGGATAAAGAGAAGTGCTATAACTATACAAGAAATAAAATAAATTTTGGGTTTCGCTGCCTCGTGGAATTGGGCAACAGGCTCGAGCAATTATCCGGAAGAGAGGAGACCATCCGTATGCCTCATGTAATCATTAAGCTGCATCCCGGGCGGACCGAGGACCAGAAGAAACGACTGGCGGAAGCCATCACCCGGGAGGTCATGGAGATTGCCGTTTGTGAAGAAAAGACCGTGTCGGTAGCCTTTGAGGAGGTGGAACCTTCCGAATGGGCCGAAAAGGTCTATCGCCCGGATATATTAGGAAACGAGGCCCGCTTGTACAAAAAGCCTGGGTATAACCCTTTTGAAGGAAAAGAGCCGCCCGGTTTAAAGGAAGTCTACATTCAACGGCTGCAAGCCCAGTTTGACGAATGGAAGCCGGAAATCGACCGGCTGAAGGCCAAAGCGGAACAGGCGGCCGCAGAGGCCAAAACCGAATACCGCAAATTGATCGAGGATCTGCAGGGCAAACAGAAAAACGCTCGAGCCAAGTTGGATGAACTCCACCAGTCATCGGGAGGGGCCTGGGAAGACCTGAAGACGGGGATCGAGGGCGCCTGGAAAGAGGTGGAAAAGGCCCTGAAAGCGGCCGTCTCGAAGTTCAAATAGTCTTTTCCCGCAAGGGAGGTCCTTTTGTCTCACCGTACCCCCCTGGATGCCTGGCATGAGGCCCATAAGGGGCGAATGACCGAATTCGCCGGATGGAGCTTGCCGGTCAATTATTCTTCCGGTATCATCGCCGAACATCTGGCCTGCCGGAAGTTTGGCGCCCTGTTTGATATCAGCCACCTGGGCCGCTTCCTAATCAAAGGGCCGGAGGGGTTGGCCCTCCTTACCCGGACCTTGACCAACGACGCTTCCCGTCTCCGACCGGGATTTTCTCAATACACCCTGTTTTCCGATGAGCAGGGGCGGCCGCTGGACGATGCCTACCTCTATCAATTCACACCGGATAAAACGCTGCTGGTGGTCAATGCGTCCAACCGGGAAAGGGACTGGGAAATCCTTACCCGACAGGCGGGATCCGAGAGGGGACTTCAAGATATGACCGACGAATTGTCGATGGTGGCCGTTCAGGGTCCGAAGAGCGAGGCCCTTTTAGCCGCGTCAGGGGTGGAAGGGCTACCCGCCGCCGGGTTCGGCCTGACGGCCGCAGCTCGCTGGCGGAAGCTGGAATTGCTGACCGCCCGAAGCGGTTACACCGGTGAACCGCTGGGCTTCGAAGTAATGCTTCCAGCCCAGGCCTTGGGCGCTTTTTGGGATACCCTGGTCAAAACCGGGGAGCCCCTGGGTGTCCTTCCCGCCGGCCTGGGCGCCCGCGACACCCTGCGCCTGGAGGCCGGGTTACCGCTGTACGGGCATGAACTCCGCCCGGAGCGGCCCCTCCTTTCCTTACCCCAGGCGCTGCGCGGCGTAAGCCTGACCCGGGAGCGGAGTGATTTCCCGGGCCGGGAGGCCCTGGCCGCCCAGGCGGCGGAACTAGGGTCAGAGGCGGTTAGCCTGGTCCCCCGGAGGATTATGAAGGTGCAGGTACGGGGGAAAGGCATGATCCGGCAGGGATCGACCGTTCGATTTAACGATCGGATAGTGGGAGAATTGACCAGCGGAACGATGGTCCCCGCCTGGGAATTCGACGGGTCCCGACCCGGGGAAAAATCCTTTATCCGGGCTATCGGCCTGGCCTATCTGGACCGAAACCTACGCCCGGGGGATCGGGTAACCATTGAGTATCGGGGGAAGGAACTCCAGGGGGAAATCGTCTCCCGATTTCTGAAAAGGGAGGGCCAATATCTGAGGGCTCTTTCGGTTTAGATCATTTTTAGCCCTTCGCCTGCCGTCATCCTCAGCCCCGCGCTGGTCATCCTGAGCAACGCGAAGGATCTGGTTTTTCGGCTCAGGATAAACTCCGCGGAGGATGTCGGTAGGAGGATTCTGGGTCCCGCGCTGTCGCGGGACCCAGAATGACAAACCGTGACTGCTGAGCTTTTTCCGAGGGCGTCATTGCTGATATGTTCGCAAAAAGGCCCCAGCGCTGTCATTGCGAGGAGTGAAGCGACGAAGCAATCCCCCAGAATCAGCTAGCTACTATGCTGGGGATTAGCTTCCCCCGGATCAAGTCCGGGGTCGCAATGACAGGTTTTTGGATTTTTTTCGAGGTCGTCATTAATGGCGGCTGAACTTAATTAATCGGGAGGATCGGGTATGGACCAAACCTTGATTCCGGAAGAATTGAATTTTACTTCCGAGCATGAATGGGTGAAAATCGAGGGCGCCCTGGCCTGGGTGGGGATAACGGACCACGCCCAGCAGCAGTTGGGTGATATCACCTATGTGGATCTCCCGGAAGTCGGCCGACGAGTCGACCGAATGGGAGAATTGGGGACCATTGAATCCGTCAAGACGGCGGCGGACTTTTACTCTCCCCTTTCCGGTGAAGTGGCGGAAGTCAACTCGGACCTGGGAGACCATCCGGAATGGATCAACCAGGATTGTTACGGCCGCGGCTGGCTGGTCAAGCTCAAGGAATTCAATCCCGAAGAGGTGGCGGAACTGATGTCCTCCCGGGGTTATCAGGACTTTCTGGAGAAAGGGGTCTGACCCTTGGACTTCACCCCTCACACCGACAAGGACCGGGCCGGAATGCTGAGAGCCCTGGGGCTTCATTCCGGGGATGAACTCTTCGCGGTCATCCCCGAGGAACTGCAAGCGAAAACCTGGGATCTTCCCGAGCCCCTGAGCGAATTGGAGGTCACAGACCACCTCCGGTATCTGGCCGGCATGAATGCCCATCATCTGATCGGTTTCCTGGGCGCGGGTTTTTACGACCATTTCACTCCGGCCGCCGTGGATGCCCTGATCCGCCGCGGCGAATTTTACACGGTCTATACCCCGTACCAGGCTGAAATATCCCAGGGGACCCTGCAGGCCATTTACGAATACCAGACGGCCGTCTGCCGCCTGACCGGCCTGGACGCCGCCAACGCCTCGCTCTATGACGGGGGGACGGCCCTGTTCGAGGCGGCCATGATCGCCGTCCGCCGGACCGGACGGCGGCGGCTGCTGGTCTGCGCCTCGGTCAACCCCATCTATCGGGTCATGCTCCGATCGTATACCGCCAACCTGAAAATCGATCTGGTGGAAGAAGATCTCGAAGATCCGGCCGCACTGGAATCTTTTATCAACGAGGCCACCGCCGCCGTCATCCTGCAGAACCCTGACTTTTTCGGCCGTCTCCATGATTTTTCCGCTCACTTTTCCAGGGCCCATGAACTGGGGGCCCTGGCCATCCTCAATTGCTATCCGCTGGCCCTGGGCCTTTGTAAAACGCCGGGGGAGATGGGTGCGGACATCGCCGTCGGAGAGGGCCAGTCCCTGGGATTGCCCCTTTCTTTCGGAGGACCTTACCTGGGAATCATGGCCGTCCGCCAGGAATTGATCCGGGCCATGCCCGGTCGAGTGGTGGGCCGCACCAAGGATGGGCAGGGACGCACCGGCTATTGCCTGACCCTCCAAACCCGGGAACAGCACATCCGCCGAGAAAAGGCCACCAGCAACATCTGCACCAATCAAGCCCTTTGCGCCGTGGCCGCTCTGATCCACCTTTGTCTGTTGGGAAAAAACGGACTGGTGGAACTGGCCCGGCTCAACATGGCTCTGGCGGCCTATGCCCGTTCCCGTTTGACCGCCATATCGGGAGTGGCGCTGGTGGACCGGGGCCCCTGGTTCAACGAGTTTCGCCTCCGGCTTCCCCTGGATGCCCGCTTGGCGGTCAGCCGGCTGATCGATAAGGGGTTTGCCGCCGGCTTTCCCCTGGGGCGCTATTATCCGGATCAAGCCAATAACCTGCTGGTAGCGGTCACCGAGAAACGGACCAAGGAAGAGATCGGCCGTTTCGCCGAAGCCCTGGAGGCGGTACTATGAAAACCATTTTCCAGAAAAGCCGTCCCGGCCGCCAGGCCGTCATGTTTCCCCGGCCGCGGATCCCGACGGAGGCCTTTACCGCTAGCCGGCTTCCAGCGGAACTTTCCCGAAGCAGGCCGGCAGAGCTGCCGGAAATGGCCGAGGTGGACGTGGTGCGCCACTTCACCAATCTTTCCCGACTCAATTTCGGGGTCGACGTAGGGACCTACCCCCTGGGTTCCTGCACCATGAAATACAACCCGAAATTTACGGAGGAAATGGTCCGGCTTCCCGGCTTCGCCCAGCTCCACCCCCTGCTGCCCCAACTGCGAAGAGGCGGTCTGCTGGCCCAGGGGGCGCTGCAGGTCCTTTACGACACCGAGCAGCTCCTGGGCCGGATTACCGGCATGGACGCCTTTACCCTGCAGCCTCTGGCCGGGGCCCACGGGGAACTCACCGGCCTGATGTTGATGGCCGCCTACCATCGGGACCGGGGAAACGATAAATCAATTATCCTGGCCCCGGATGAGTCACACGGCACCAATCCGGCCAGTGCGGCCATTGCCGGGTATGAGGTGGTACCCGTGCCGACGGTCAAGGGGATCATGACCCCGGAGACCTTCGAGGCCCGGCTGAACGACCGCGTCGCCGGGGTGATGATGACCAATCCCAACACCCTGGGCCTCTTCAATCCGTACATTAAACAAATCGCGGACGCGGCCCACCGGGTCGACGCCCTGATGTACTACGACGGAGCCAACTTGAACGCCATTCTGGGCCGGGCCAAACCGGCGGACCTGGGTTTTGACATCGTCCACTTGAATCTGCACAAGACCTTCGGGACACCCCACGGGGGAGGCGGTCCCGGGGCCGGCCCGGTAGGGGTGGTGGAAAAGCTGGCCGAATACCTGCCCGTCTCCCGGGTGCTCCAGCGGGCCGACGGAACGTTTTTCCTGGACTATGACCGTCCGAAATCCATCGGCTACATCGCGCCCTTCTACGGCAACTTCGGCGTCATCCTCAAGGCCTACGCCTATATTTTAGCCCTGGGGGGGCCGGGTCTCAAAAAAGTGGCCGAGGACGCGGTCCTGGCGGCCAACTACCTGCGGGTAAAACTGTCTGAAAACTGGCAACCGGCCGTGGAAGGGCCCTGCCTGCACGAGGTGGTTTTCTCGGCGGCCGACAAGGCCGAGCGGTACGGGGTTCGGGCGGTCGATATTGCCAAGGCCCTGATCGACGAGGGCTTTCATCCCCCGACGATCTACTTCCCCCTGGTGGTCAAAGAGGCCCTGATGATCGAGCCCACCGAAACCGAGAACCGGGAAAACCTGGACGCCTTGGTGGCCGCCATGGAACGCATCGCCCGGACGGCCGAGACCGACCCGGAGTTGTTGCGAACCGCGCCCCACACCACGCCGGTAGGACGCCTGGACGAGGTCCTGGCCGCCCGGAAGCCGGACTTGGCGGAGAAAGAAGACCCCGGTGAAAAATCAGCCTAATTTTCAACCAACAGTACTTAAATTTTTAGCTCAGATTCGGGATTCACCCACCGCCCCGCCCCCCCCTCCCGCCGAGGGAGGGGGAGATGTTGAGATGTTTCGATCATTTGGATTTTGATCATTCGAATTTGTTTCGAATTTCGTGCTTCGGATTTCGGGATCCTAACTTGCTTGGTTTATTTCCCGAAAAACTGCTTCATCCGCATCAGCAGGGATAAATCGCCGTTCACCCGGTATTTCTGTTCCATGAACATCTGCTGGCCGTCGGCCTTGCCGGTCATGATGTCCATCCAGACTTCGAAGGGTGCTTCGATGGTCAGGTCCGGTTTTTCGGCTTTTCCTGGCTGCGGTTCAATCCGACCGTTTTCAATATGGAAATAACAGGATCCCTCCGCTTCACCCGAAAAGTTAAATTGAATGACGGCCTTGGTGTTGCCGGCCCCATCCGGGTTGAATCCCATCGACAAAAGCATCATAAAGGTTTCAATGGAATCTGGCCGGGGAACAAGACCTCTTTCCTCAAATTCCCTGGGGCTTACCCCCTCCGCAATGCACGTTTTCCAGAAAGCGTTCCCCATGCGGGTGAACATTTCCTTGTTTTCGGTAAAGTCCTGGGTAAGAAGGGCCATGGTTTCCGGGGTGACAAGACTCTGCTGAACAATCTCCCGACCGGCCTGCACAAAGGCCTCTCGGATCTCCCGGGCTTTTTCCAGAAAGATAGGGGCGATCAGGTTTTCGGCCGCCGATCGATACAGTTCCGCCACCAGAAAATCGTGACGAAGCCGAAAACGAACCGAGACCCAGGAGGAAAGTAGATTAAATACAGATTTTCGGGAAAACCGGCCACCGAAAGCATGACCACGCTTGGGAGGGTCGCATCGCAACGGATGCCAGGTTTCACCTTCGCGGTGGTCAAAAAAAGGTTGTAAGCACGGGCAGGGTGCGTTCGATAAAGGTTTTCATGGCGGCACTGACGGTGTAACTATACAGGGGGAAGGCATAGACCACCAGATCGGCGGCCAGCCACTTCGGGAATAACTCGTTGGTCATGTCGTCCTGGTGGATGCAGACCCCGGGGGTCTTGGTCCAGCAGGTGAAGCAGCCGACGCAGTACTTGATTTTCTTCTTGCGGAGCGCCACCACCTCTACGCCAGCGCCGGCCTCCTGCATGCCCTGGACCAGATGATTTAACAAAAATTCCGTCTTGCTTTGTCCTCCGCCTCGAGGACTGGCGTTTAAAGCCAATATGTTCATTGCCTGCTCCTTTCTTGTGTTTTGCTTGCTGGTGATTTACTTAAGGCAACTATTGAGATGCCTATTCGGAAAGTCCGGTTTTAGCGCTTTGTGTTTTCCCGCCGGACACAGCGACCCCGCCGCTGAACAAGATTTTCATCCGCATCAGTAGCCCCAGGTCCCCTTCCGCTTGATAGGCTTTTTGAAAGAAAGCTTGCTGGCCGTCGAGTTCCCCGCGGGTGACGGCCAGCCAGACCTCAGCGGGGGTGCGGATGGTCAGGTCAGGTTGACGGGGCGGCGTATTTTCCAGACGGCAGTTGCCCGCCTGAATAACGAGGTAGGCGTCGAAGCGCTCAGATCCTGACACCAGGAAAGCGATAACCGCATTCAGTTCGCCGGAAGCCTCCGGGTTGAAATAATCCGGCATCCGGGAAATGTTCTCCCAGGCACTTTCCGGCAAAGGGACCGTTGAAGGATCCGGACGGACCATGCCCGACGCCTCTGCCGCCAGTTTCTTCTGCTCAGCCAGTGAGGGCAGGCCTATCTTTCTTAGATAATAGTCAGGAAATCGAAAATTAAAGGGCATCCCCATTCCCAGGATCAAGGTTAACGGTATCAAAGCCCTGGTGAAAACAGAAGGAGATAGGCTTAAGAGCAGACAGGCCGCGAATATCCCGGACCAGACATAGGTCATAATCCGGTTGATTCGGATAAAAATCGGATTTTCCCAAAGATCCCGGGGGGTAGATTTCTTGGCATAGTGATAGGTAAAGGGGGGCAGGCCCAGGAGGGGAGGGAAAAAGGCCGCCGTGAAAAGACAGGTATAGATGCCGGTGACGGCATAACGGGAAAGGAAAGGTCCGGCGGTATTCGGTCCGATCAGTAAGGACAAAAGAACAATCGTAAAATAGACGGCGATGGTCCAGTCGAAATAGGTGGGTTTGTCCCATTGCCGGGCAATGACCAATATGGCCAGGCAGTAGGCTAAAAGCAACAGGGTGATCCAGGTCAGGCTTGCGGCCGAGGGCTCAAAGGAGGCCCAAATTTTGAAAAAGGCCAGGGCCGGAAACGGGGCGATATATAAAAAAAGCTGCCGGGGTCGGCTCAAGGAATCCATGGGCTATTGCTCCTTTTCCGGTGTCTTTTCCAGAGCCTGAAGCACTTGGGATACGTTTCGGATAATGTCCTGGTAGAACCGTAGCCCGAAGTTGTAGCATTGAAGTTGGTAAAAGTCGGCCCGGCCTTCGATCTTCGATCGGGTCGATTTGAGCTGTCGTTGCGTTTCTTTCAGGGATTCCAAGTGACTGCGAACCGCCGTTTTCCGTTCTTCCGGGGAGAGGTGGGCGAAGAAAAAAAGGCGCATCAAAAACGTATTCTTCGGCATCTCCCAATGATAGGGGGCCGTTAACGCCTCAATAAAAGCCTTACGTCCGGCAGCGGTGATGGAATAGACCTTGCGGTTGGGTGCCCCATCCTGAATTTCCATCTGCTGTGTTACCAGTCCCTCCCTTTCCATTTTCTTCAAGGCCGGATAGATGGACCCATAGCTCGCACCGGAAAAAAAAGAGAAGGAGATGGAAAAACGTTTCTTCAAATCATAGCCGGTCAAAGGCTGACGGTTGAGAAATCCCAGAAGAATTGATTTGATGTCCATGCGACCTTTCCGCCGTAATATATTTGTTAGATATATATCGGATTGATATAATCAGGTCAAGAAGAAAATGCGCTCCCTGGGAAGGCCACTTGATAGAAGGTAGTAGGGAACCGGTCCGTTTAATTTATCGGAGGGGTAGTTCCAGGTGAAGTAGGGGTATTAAAGTGATATATGACCAAAGGTCTTCCCCGATGCGGTTTCATTGGATTTCCGGAAAGACCTTAAAATTCATCGTCAGAAAATGTCGATCAAAAGAGAAAGCGCTATCGACTTTAAGGGCCTCCATGACCGCGAAACTCGTGCAGTCGGTATAGCTAAAATCCTGATCTTTAAATTTAAGAAATAGTTCCCATGCCTTTTCTTCGTTTTCCCGTTGCACTGCAACAAGGTCGGTCAGTCTGCTGTTTTTCAACTGTCTGCCGAAGTGGACCGCTATGATCCAACCAAGCCTCCTTCTGAGTAAAGTGACTGTTTCATCAAAAATAAAATTGGTTGTCAGCAGGGGGATCTTATTATTTTTCAAGAACGATGCGGCAGCAGAGTGATCGGGATCTTTCTGGTCAACCAAGGCATACCAGGCACCGGTATCAACGAAAACACGCTTCATTTGGGATCTTGATGCTTAACATCATAAAGGAGGGTGTCATGATTTCTGGCAACCGCTTTCCCGTCGCCGGAGCCCAGGCCGATAATGCTCATAATCGGGTCATCCACTTGGTTTGTCTTGTCGGCCGAGAATTTTTCTGCAACTAAATCCCTCAGGATGCCGGCCAGGCTTTTCCTGGTTTTTCGTGATTCCTCCATCAAGGCTTCATATTGCCATATCTCTAAAGATATTTGAGTCCTGTGTTTGCTGCTTCCCATACAATATCCTCCTATAGTTACATCTTACATCACTAATTAGGTGATGTCAACCTGTAATCGTTTTAAGGTTCCTGAAGGAGCGCAGATTTTCGAACCTTTCCGAGGGCGGTCTGGGGAAATTCATTACAGAAGGTCACTTTTTTCGGCCACTTGAAATGGGCCAGCTTCCCCTCGCAGAAGGCGATCAGCGCTTCCGACGAGACTCGGCCTTCGGCCCTTCGGATGACAAAGGCGTGACCTGCTTCACCCCAGACCTCATCGGGGATCCCGATCACGGCCGCGTCTTCCACCTCGGGGTGCGCACGAAGGACCCGTTCCACCTCGGCCGGATAGACATTTTCCCCGCCGGAGATATAGAGGTCCTTGGCCCGGTCTACTAGATAATAATACCCCTCCTCATCCCGGCGGGCCAGGTCACCGGTATGGAGCCATCCGTTCCGGATTGTCTCCGCGGTTTTTACCGGATCCTTCCAGTACTCGTTCATCATGATTGACCCCCGGACGACGATCTCCCCCACCTCCCCCGGCTTCACCGTCCGGCAGTCTCGATCAACAAGTTCGACCTCGGCATGAAAGACGGGCCGGCCCACCGAACCGGGCTTACGGATCACATCCTCCTCCGAGGCCCACAACAGGATGGAGGTTTCGGTTTGACCCATAATTTGACGGAGCGAAAAACCGGCTTCTCGGAAACGGGCCATCATCCCGGGAGTGGCCTTTTCTCCGCCGATGGCGCAGACCTGCAAGGAAGAAAGGTCCGACTTTTTTCCGTTCCCCGCCCGAACCAGAGATTTGAATATCGTCGGGACCCCGAGGAACTTCGTGACCCGGTAACGTTGAATGTCTTCGAAGGTCCGTTGGGGATCGAATTTCGGATGAATGATCATGGTGGCCCCTTTGTACAGGGTAGGGGAAGCTTGAATGAACAGACCACCGGAGTGAAATAGGGGTAGGACGATGAGCATAATATCATCAAAATGGAACTTGAAAAAAATCTCAGCATTCAGACAGTTGAAAAAGGTCTTGCGGTGGGAGAGAACCGCCCCTTTGGGCAGGCCGGTGGTGCCCGAGGTATACATGATCACCTGGGGTTCCTCCTCGCTGGCCGGGCCCGGGGATTTGGCCTGAAAGGGTTTTTCTTCACCAAAGGCTTGGGTCTCGGCCTCATAATCCCGGATCTCGTCCGGCCGATAACCGGGGCCGACGCCGGCCAATAGCATCTCCGACCTTTGGGGGCCGAGACGGAGTTCCGCCACGGCGCCGGCGAACTCTTGGCCGAACACCAGCAGCCGCGGCCGCGCGTTTTGGAGGGTATAGTCCAGCTCCGGCGGGGCCAGACGGAAATTGAGCGGCACAAAGATGGCCCCCAGCCGGGCGCAAGCCAGGTAGAGTTCGATGAAGGCCGGACCATTGGGCAGCAGGACCGCCACCCGGTCCCCCTTATCGAGGCCCAGGGACTGAAGCCAGCAACCGGCCCGATTGGCCCGCCGGTCCAGATCCAGATAGGTAATCGCTTCTTCCTCATAGATGATGGCACTCTTCTGGGGATGGAGTTCACTCCAGCGCTGCACCCACCAAGCGATGTTCATGGAAGCGATCATATTCACGTTTGTGAATTATCTTGATCGGGTTAAAGGCCTTCGTTACCGGGAACACCCTACCCGAGAGCATGGCCTTTTGCCTGACCGTTATTTTACATTTTGCTGTTAAAAAGACAAGGACCGAGTTGAAGGCTACACGAAAAAGAAAATCTGTTCTTTGGGTGATCTAACCTATGAGGGGGTTATCTTGCTCCACTATAGACATTCTCCTATTTCCCTATCTCATATTTTTTCCCATTGAAGTGCTCAAGAACCCATCTGGACAGCTCGAAAGAGAAAAGGTATAGTTAGCAATCGAAATTCCGTCCTTTAGAGAAGGATTTGCATGACCCTCAACGACAAGATAAATTTCCTGATCAATAAATTGCGATTGCCGCTATCTTTTGAACGAATACGATTGGTCTGGCGCTGGATTTTCTTCGGGGCGGTCATCGGGGTGGTTTCCGGCCTTGGGGCCATATTGTTTACTTATCTTCTCCAAAGGGGGGGCCGGTTCTTTATGACCGATCTGGTCTCCCTGATTCTTCCTGGAAAGCTCGGGGAAACCCCCTTTCTCTCCATCCCCCTTCAGCGGTGGATGATCATCTGGATCCCCGCGTTGGGGGGACTCCTCTCCGGCCTGATCGTTTTCAACCTGGCCCCTGAAACCGAAGGGCATGGGACCGACGCCATGATCGAGAGCTTTCATCGAAAAAAAGGGAGGGTGAGGAAAAGGGTCCCGGTGATCAAAACGATTGCCTCGGCCATCACCATCGGCTCTGGAGGATCTGCCGGCAAAGAAGGACCGGTGGCCCAGATCGGATCGGGTTTTGGCTCCACCTTAGCCACCTTATTGAAATTGGGGGATCGGGAACGGAGGCTTATGCTTCTGGCCGGAGCGGCCGGGGGTCTGGGAGCCATCTTCAAATCCCCCCTGGGGGCGGCCCTTTTTGCCACGGAAGTACTTTATAGGGAACCGGAGTTCGAATTTGAAGCGATTATCCCCTGCATCATCTCCTCCATTGTCGGATACACGGTCTTCACCTTTTACGATGGCTGGGGGACCATATTCCATATCCCCGTTTTTTCCTTCACCTCGCCGGCCGAACTGCCCTTTTTACGGGCTTCTCGGCCTTCTGTGCGCCGCCGTCGGCTTTTTCTATATCCGCTTTTTCTATCTCCTGAGGGACCGTTTTTTCAAAAAGGTCCGGCTCCCCAAATCGATCGTGCCGGCTTTGGGAGGGCTGATGTTGGGAGTCCTGGCCTTCTTTTACCCCCAGGTTTTGGGAGGGGGCTACGGATCGATGCAATCGGCGATAGACGGGAATTTGACCACCGGCCTGATGCTGCTGCTGATATTCGGCAAAATCATAGCCACCTCCTTTACTATCAGTTCCGGGGGCAGCGGCGGAGTTTTCGCTCCTTCGCTCTTTATCGGCGCCATGCTGGGTGGTTTTTATGGAAATCTTTGTTTTGAATGGTTTCCCCATCTGGTGAGTTCTCCCAGCCCTTTTGTCTTAGTGGGCATGGGAGGTTTTTTTGCCGGAATCGCCAAAGTGCCCATCGCCGCCTTGATTATGATCATGGAGATGACCGGAGGGTACAGCCTGATTGTTCCCCTGTTAATCGTCTCCACCATATCGTACCTTTTATTGGGAGAGTATTCCCTTTATGAAAAACAGGTCCCCACACGGGTCGATTCGCCGGCCCATATCGGTGATTTTGCCGTGGATCTTCTGGATCATATATCGGTCAAAGAGGCTTTACCGGCGGACAGAAAAATTGAGACCATTCCCCAAGACATGCATTTTGATGAAATTGTTCAAACGATCGTCACCTCCCATCAATCCAATTTTCCGGTCATGGATGAGGATGGTCGATTGAGCGGAATTCTTTCCTTAACCGATATGCGTCAGGTCCTCTTGGAAAAGGAACTGCATAACCTGGTCATAGCCAAAGATGTCGCCACGGAGAAGGTCATTACCATAACGCCTGAGGACAGTCTGAATGCGGCCCTGAAAAAGATGGCGGGAGCCGAGATCAGGGAATTACCGGTAGTCAGTCGGGAGGATTCCCGAAAATTGATCTCCATGGTCAGCCGGAAGGATATCCTCCGAACCTACTATAACAGTATTGAGGAACTTAAGAAGGGGACCCAGTAAGGTGCGGTCATAAAAAGAACCAT
>CAWJJC010000017.1:0-235593 GCA_963843145.1 uncultured delta proteobacterium | reverse complement strand
CGGAACGGTTGATGTCTTCTTCGCGCCGGATGTGCTCGTGCATTAGCAGATATAACGACTTTAGGTACTCCGGCTTTTTGAAGGCTTCGCACGCAGCAGACCCGTCATCTCTGCGACCACCCAAAAGATGGGTCACGAAGGTCATCGCGAACAAAGTTCGCTTCTTCGGGTCAGCTATCTTTCCAATTCGGGCTTTTAGAGATCCAATTGCGGCTTCGGGAGCAAGACACCGGTCCATACGGCAAACCAGCGAGCCAAATGATCCAACTTCTTTAGAACGTGGCTTTTTTGGGACGCCAGCTCTTCAATCAGGTCATCCGGAAAGGTTGATCCCTGAAGAATCTTCAGCAGCTCATCCAGGTTGGTATAGGTCTTCGGCTTTGTTGCCTTCAGGAGCTCGAAGATCTTAGGCGCAATGTGATCCCAAGCCCACTGGCCTGACCAGCTCACGTCGCTTATGACGTAGTTTGTTTCTGTCTCTGGCTTGTCTATCGACAGCTCATACAGGACTTCTCGCATGAAAACTTGATACAATTTTCGGGTACGTCTCAAAAAGCTTAGGGAACCAGGTGGGAAAGCCGTTCAGTTCAAAGGACGCGTATTTGCATGCGAGTTCGACTTCCGCAGCGCTCAGATTCTTCGGCCAGTTTCTGGTTTCAATGGCCTCGATCTCAAGGCCTGTGAGCCCGATGATAACCGCATAGCTCGTTTGGTTGAATGGAGCACCTTCCGACCGCAATTTTGGCTTATGATATCGCCAAAATGAAACTGTGCTATCCCTATAGAAACGAGCGACTTCCTCGCCGTACTCCGGTATCAGAGATTTCCAGTTATACTGGGTCCATCGCCCCGTTGTTTTCTTATTGGCCCGAGTCCGATCATAGAGATAGATCAAGACGTTTGTGATAGTCCCAGGCTTTTCGTGAAGCGCCGCTCGGGCCTTTTCAAGATTGTCGTTGAAATATTTCTTCCAGTCCGTAAGGTAGTTCTCTTGTTTCTTTCGATTCTCTTCGTCGCGCCTTTTCCATTTGGCTTCCTGCTGCTTCCGACGGTATAAATCCCGATTTTGAGCGGACGGCCTCAGATAGGTGGCAAGGCTCTCAGACAGTTCATCGTTACCTGCGACCAACTTCTTCAGTTGCTCACGCCATGCGCGAGGCCGATTAGCCGCTCTGTAGATATTGAAGGCCAGCGACAGGGCGACCAATCTGTCGTCCAGAAGCGTTTGGCGAGAAATCTCCTCAGCAACATACTCAAAATCGCCTTCTTCGAACCGCCAAAACGATCCGAAAAACGAGGCCCGCCAGAAGTCGGTCAGCCGCTCTCCACGCTTCTTGTCAACGGTCTCCCTCGCCCTTTGTACTTCAAACCAGAACAATGCCCGGTTCAGTTCCTTCCATGCAGGAACGAGCTTTGAGAATTCGTCCTTGACTTCGGTGAGTTCATCCCTCCCGTATCTACGCATAGCTGATAATTTGTGCAGGGTTGCAAGCGCATCTGTTTCGAGCGATGCGGGATGACGAGCCAAGACCAGTCGCTCGACAGCTCTGGATGCCGGCGCGATCAACCACTGAAATTTATCAGATACTTCGCAATACCGGTGTTCTATTATCGGCTGAAGGCTAAGAAGCGTGTTCAAGCCGGTAATAAGCTGCGGAAGCAGATCAATGTCAGCGGTGCCAACAAATTCCTTTACGCCGTCCCTTAGATGATCAACGGTATTGGGCTCTTTAGGTTCGCTCTTTTCCAAACACGCGAAAAGCCAAACGAAGGTCTGTTCTGTCGGCTGTACACCCTCAAGAAGTTCCGCAAGCCACTCACGCTTAAGTTCAGATGCCTCGGCCAGAAAGCTCTGACGGACATGTTCTTGATCCTCATTGGAACCAATCGCCTTGATGGCCCTGAAAGCCGTTATGCGGGAGTACTGTTCAGCATCTGGCGTTAGCGCAACGCCCATGGCTTCGGGAAGTGCATCGGAAAGCTGCCCGAGCCATACCATTCGGAGCAGGAATGCCGCCAGATCTTCATTGTCCGCATACTGTTGGATCAACGCGCGAACTTCATCGGTCAGGTCAGGGTTTGCGAAACGCTGGACCGCCGCGTAGTCGCGCATCGAGCGGCCAGTTGCACCGTCCGCCATTTGTTCACAAACTTCGCGCAGGATATAGCGACGATCCTCAATAGGCAACTGGCTAGGGTCGCCACCTTCAAAAATAATCTCAGGGGCGATTTTGCGGACACGCTCCCTGATCTTCTCATCCAGAATTGCCAACCATGGTAAGATCGGACGCAACGTAGGTACAACAATATCCAACCCGTACTGCTTGCGAAAGAATAGCGATTCGATGGTTCGGCGTGATGTTTGACGCTTGAAGAGTTCGGCGAACCACTCGGCGGTTAGGTACTCCCGTACTGAGCGATGGTGGAAGCGTACCGCGCCATAAATCGCCTCGTCGAATATGGGTCGCGAAAGCAAAGTTGACTGATCCTTATCGTCCCAATCGGGAAGCACGGATTGACGGCGATCCCTTTGGAGTTCTCCACTCCATCGGGAACCATGATTGTCGGGTCCTGAGCCAACGTAGCGGCTGCCGCCAGGAGCCTTGATCCCTGACGGGCGCGCTCTGCCGAAAGTGGGCGGGCATCGGCGCGATCTTGATCACGCTCCGCCAGCCTTCGGACGATGCTGTTTCGCATGAGCTCAAGGCGGGTTCCAATCCGATCTTTGTCGATCCAGAATTCGGTAAGCTCCTCCAGGTCCTGAGGGCGCGATGTGAACGACCAGGCGTCTGCGCGTTCCACAGCGTCGAGGAAAGCTTTGCTGTCCTCGATTCCTCGGGCTTTGACGAACACAGCAATCTGATCAGACGTGAGATCATCGAGCGCAACGATCTTGAAAACCGATTGGGCATCGCCCTGCGTTTCGGTTTCGATCTGCAAGCTTCCTTGAGGGCCACTATCCTCAGCCTGCGGATCACGTTCCGATGTAGCAACCGCCGCATAAGGCAGATGAGCAGTACAATAGGCAAGATCCGTCTTGGGCCGCCATGCTGTCGTTCGACCGGTTATGACGATATGCGTTCGTTCTTTGGCTACTGATCCGCCTGCTCAGCTTGCGGATCGCTAGTTCAAAGTCACCGGGATTTCGGAGACGCGCTTCATCCACCGAGTCCAGGAGAAGCCATCCCTCCTCTCCGGACGATAGCCATTCTTCAAAGACCTCGCAGGTTCCCACCTCAAAGGCATCCTCGAAATCTCTGGGGATATGTTCCAGCCGAAGAAAAAATGCAGGCTTTCCCTGCTCCCTAAGCGTGCGTGTGACGTTGCGGATTTCGGCAGTTTTGCCCGAGCCGGCCTCGGATAAAATGATCAGGCGGTACTCTTTGATGAGGTTAGGCCAGCGGAGGTGCTCGCTAAAATGGAATGCCCGGCTGATATCTACGTCGTCGTTTTCTATGTTATGTTTCGACAGCTCATGGAAGGCCCTGTGGAGCTCGATAAACTTATAGCTTGAGTCGAAGGTGGTTATCGAATCCATTTTGTTCATCACCCTAAGTTAAGGGAAATTGGGGTCGGATAAGGCCATCTCCCTTGACTATCAAGGAAAACGTTCCATTTCAAGGGAATATTTTGTCTTAAACGGTCCTTTTGGAGTCAAAATGGCCGTTATAAGGCTGTTGCGCCTCCCGTAGCTGCTGCTGTTCACCATCCTCGATTATTGAACGGCCAATGGTCCGAACCTCTAATGCCTCCCGAATTTCATTAACAAACGCTTCTCCGCCCACCGGCAGGCTTTCCGTCCAACGATCTTCACGGGAAGGATTCCTTTTTGCCAATCCTTCATCAATCCAGACCTTATGTAGTATATCATACAAAGTTATCGAAAATAACGAAGATAAAAGGACCGAAAATGCCGGCCACCCCGGACTCCGCCTACTCCTGACCTTCCTTTCGCGAAGGATCGAAGCGGGTCAAAAGCCAGATCCCCGGCACGGCCCCCAGGACGCTCACGGCGGAGAACGTGGGCCAATCTGAGGCTTTTGGCCATAAAGCCGGTGGGGACGCCGGCCAGGACCCGGCTCATGGCCATGAGGCTGGAAAGCAGGGCGTACTGGGTGGCGGTGAAGCGCTTGTCGCAGAGGGAAACCAAAAATCTCATTTTCGGCGGATAGGGGTTTCAATTCTTTAATATTGAGATTTTCAGTGAAGGGAGGGGGCGAAAATGACGGCTACGAGATATTTGCCAGCAGTCTATTTTGATCAGGCCGGTCTCTTCCTCTTGTTGATCCATTGGCCGGATCTGATGGCCCCTTATCCGTTAAGCCGCATGCAGGGGTTGGATCCGCTCCAAATCCGATTCGAGAGCTTGGGCGGCATCCCAAAGGTCCACTGCGCGTTGAGCGTTCAGCCAGAACTCCGGTGAATTCCCGATCGGCTCTGTGTTTAATACGGCCATGGTACACCTCGTTTCAGTGGCGGGAACCGTTTCGACTGGCCCGTAATGTACAGGACCTGAGTTTCCCTATCCGCGAACGTCTTTATCATGCCCAATCATGATCTGTCAGGTGACGCTTGTCAAGTGACAGAACAAAGAGACCTTAGGCATGTTTTTGAGTTCGTTGAATTACTGTAAACCGATCACTTCTTATCGCATTGGAACGTAAGGCATCAGGCCCTAGGAGGATCGCAGGGCTGATTATCGTAAGGCGTAAGGCGCGAAGGCGAAAAGGAGTTTCTCTCCTTCAGTTACGGGTGTCCGTTGGCAAGCCTACACGCTTCGGTAGTTTATCGGCTTCCACAAATTAGTTGAAATAATCTTCTTGCAAAATAGAAAATAACTTCTAAAATGTAAAATATGATAAAACGAATCATCGAGAAGACGATCGCATCCAGACTTCGGGCCTTCCCGGCCGTCGCCTTGCTGGGTCCCCGTCAGGTGGGAAAAACCACCCTGGCCCGGACTTTTTCATCCACCTATTTCGACTTGGAATTGGAGGAGGAACGGCTTAAGCTGGATATCCAATGGGATGAATTAATCCGGTCTAAGGAACTGATCGTCCTCGACGAAGCCCAAAATTTCCCGGAACTGTTTCCTCGGATGCGCAGCGCCATCGATCAAGAACGGAGCCGGATGGGCCGTTTCTTAATCCTGGGGTCGGTTTCCCCCGGTTTAATGAGGGAAGTCTCCGAATTTCTCACCGGCCGCCTGGCCATTTGTGAATTGTCCCCCTTTTCCATTCTCGAACTCCGGCAGGGCCAGGAGGAGGCGCTCTGGCTCAGGGGGGGATATCCGGATGGTGGAATCCGGAAAAAGGGAAATTTCCCTGTTTGGCAAACCAATTACCTGGATCTGTTGGCCATGAGGGATTTGCCGGCCTGGGGTCTGGCAGCCCGTCCTCAAGTTACTAAAAGGTTTTTCCAAATGCTGGCTATTGCCCATGGCACTATCTGGAATGCCAGCCAGATCGGAAAGAGCCTGGGAATAACCTACCACACGGTCAATTCATACCTGGATTATCTCGATCAGGCCTATCTGATCAGGAAGCTTCAGCCCTATTTTATCAATATCAAAAAAAGGTTCGTTAAAAGTCCCAAAATCTACTTCCGCGACAGCGGTCTACATCACAGTCTGCTGAAAATAAGTCGGTGGGAGGAACTCCTGGTTCAGCCCTGGGTGGGTAACAGTTGGGAGGGCTGGGTGGTCGAACAAATACTTATCTACCTGAACGCGGAGGGCCTCCAATACGACGGGCCTTATTACCTGCGAACCAATGACGGCTATGAAATCGATCTCATCTTTACCCTGGCCGGCACTACCTTTGCCGTGGAGGTAAAATTAACCGCCTCACCGGGAAAGGCCGATATGGAAAGGCTGCAAAAAGCGTCGGCCTTGATCGGAAAGCCCATGAAGATCTTGATATCCCGAACGATTCACCCGGCAGAAAGCGGGGAATTTTTTTCCACCAATATTCGGGGATTTTTACTGTACCTGCAGAGCCGAATGGGCTCAAAAGTCGTCAGTCGAGAGGGCGGCTCGTGGGTCTGAATAAAAGGACCGAAAGGTACCGGCTAACAAGGACCCACCTACTCCTGACTGGCCCTTCGCTAGGGAGCGAAGCGGGTCAGCAGCCAAATCTCTGGAACGGTCCCCAGGACGCTCACGGCGGAGAAGGTGGGCCAGCCGAGGCTTTTGGCCATAAAGTCGGTGGGGACGCCGGCCAGGACGCGGCTCATGGCCATGAGGCGGGAAAGCAGGGCGTACTGGGTGGCGGTGAAGCATTTGTCGCAGAGGAATTTATTTTTCATAAAATCGATAGATACCGATTTTATGAAAGATTCAGCCGCCTTCGGCGAGTTAAGGGTTCGCGAAGCGACGAGCTGGTTGCCTTTGGTCGTATCTCCCGCCAAAGGCAAAATTGTAGTTCTCCGCGCTCTCGATGTCTCTGTGGTGAATAGGATTTCTAAAGATCCCCTATATATTTTTCTTGACAACCTACCTACTAGTAGGTAACATATCCCCCATATTTTTGTCTGGCGAAATGGCCAGGTGGTTAAGGCTGCGGTCGGCAACACCGTTGCTCACTGGGTCGAATCCGGTTGCCGCCTCCAAAATCGGGTAACGAATCGATATGAGAATGCCAATAGATACCAAAAAACAGATTCTTGACACCGCGGAAAATCTTCTCCTCGATCGGGGGTATAATGGTTTTAGCTACCGGGATATTTCTCGGGCGCTAAACATCAAAAATGCCTCGATACATTATCACTTCCCTCAAAAAACCGATCTTGGCCTGGCCATTATTCAGCGCGCCACCAAAAGATTTGAGAAGTGGGCCCGTTTGATGGAGAGTGAAGAAATTCGCTACGCGGATCAATTGACCAACTATTGCCTGATATTTAAGAAATTTGTTGATCACGGGCAACAGATTTGTTTGGGCGGAGCGCTGGAAACCGATTTTAAGACCCTCCCGCCAGAGATGCAAAAAGAAACCCGCCTGTTTATTTCTACCATGCATCGCTGGCTGGAAAATCTTCTATCAGAGGGTAGGAAGAAAGGTGAATTTAAATTCGCCGGCCTCCCAAAGGATCACGCTATCTTAATCTCCTGCGGCCTTCAAGGGGCCATTCAAAATGTTCGCGCGACGACCCCAGCCTGTTTTGATTCGGCCATGAATGAGATAATGCGTCTGACCTGTTCTTGATTTTTTTTGTCTTATTTCGCCTATCTTATTGATAGGTAAGATGAAAACAGGAGGAATTATGGGAACAACCCACAAAACAAGCTGTGTCCTTTGCGCCCAGAACTGCGGGTTGGAGGTAGAAGTCGAAAACAACCGTCTGGTCAAGGTCAAAGGGGACAAGGACAATCTTCGCAGCCGGGGCTATGTCTGCCGGAAAGGGATGAATGTCGCTTATCACCAGCATCATGCCGATCGTCTCAAATATCCTTTGAAACGGGTAGGGGATCGCTTCGAACGGATTTCCTGGGATCAGGCCCTGGATGAAATAGCGGCCAAACTCAAAGGCATCGTCGATCAGTACGGCCCCCGTTCCTTGGCCTACATGGGCGGCGGCGGTCAGGCCTGTCATTTTGAGGCCGCCTTTGGGGTGCGCCTTTTGCGGGGGCTCGGTTCTCATTATCACTACAGTGCCCTGGCCCAGGAATTTTCCGGCATGTTCTGGGTGCACGGTCGTATGTTCGGCCGACAATACTTACACGGCGCCCCCGATGTGGCCGAAACGGATCTCTTTCTGATCTTAGGCTGGAACGGCATGCAGAGCCATCAGATCCCCCAGGCCCCCCGGCACCTGCAGCGAATTGCCAAGGATCCGAACAAACTCCTCATCGTCGTCGATCCCCGCCTGTCCGAAACGGCCAAGATCGCCGACAGGCATCTGTCCATCCGTCCCGGAACGGATGCCCTGCTCCTTCGGGCCATGATCGCCATCATCCTCCAGGAAGGTTGGGAGAATAAAGAGTATATCGCCGACCACACTTCCGGATTTGAAAATGCAAAATCGTTGTTTATGGAATTTGATGCCCCGGCGGCCGTCCAGACCTGCGGCCTCGATTTCGATCAGGTCCGGGAAATCAGCCGCCTCTTCGCCACCCGCAAATCCTGTCTGCGTTACGACCTGGGCCTGTTTATGAACCGCCACAGCGCCGCTTCCTCCTACCTGGCCGCGACCCTCGAGACCATTTGCGGACGGATCTGCAGGCCCGGGGGCAACATTTTCCCCGGGCATTTGATGCCTACCGGCGCCCATTCCGATGAGCGGAATCCCAAGACCTGGCGGACCATGGCCACCAATATATTTCCGGTCTCGGCCACCTTTCCACCCAACGTCATGCCCGAGGAGATCCTCTCCGATCATCCGGAGCGTCTGCGGGCGGTCCTGGTTTCCGCCTCCAATCCCTTGCGCTCCTATGCCGATACCACGGCCTATGAACAGGCCTTCAAGCGTCTGGATCTGCTGGTGACTTCGGAGCTGGCCATGACGGAAACGGCCGTATTGTCCCACTATGTGCTTCCGGCCCGGTCCGGTTATGAATCCTGGGACGGGATCTTTTTTGCCCTGACCTATCCCGGCATCTTCTTCCAGATGCGGCGGCCCATCATCGAACCCGAGGGAGAGCCGTTGGAAGCCGGAGAGATCCAGCTTCGTCTGGCCGACCGCTTGGGCCTGATCCCTTCCATCCCCGAAAGTCTCTATCAGGCGGCGGAAGGTAACCGGGCCGCCTTTGGTGCGGCCCTGATGGCCTATGTGCAGAAAGAACCAACGGCCCTGAAGGTCCTGCCCTTTATTCTCGGCAAAACCCTGGGGAAAGCCCTGGGGTCCGCTCATTTGGCGACGCTCTGGGGAATCCTGCAGACGACACCCCAGTCCTTTCAGGAAAACGCCGCCCGGGTGGGCTTTACCCCGGGACCGGGACTTGGGGAAGAGATTTTTCAAAAGATCCTCGATCATCCGGAAGGCATCTGGATCGGCCGGGTGGACCCGGACAAAAACTTTGAGCACCTTCAAACCGGGGACGGCCGGATCAATCTTCATATCCCGGAGCTTAGGGATACGGTCCTGGGGATCGATGCCGAACAGGAAGAAGCGGCCCTGAGACCCGATCCCCAATACCCGTTGATTCTCATGGCCGGACGCCACACCTCCATGAACGCCAACACCCTCATGCGCGACCCGGCCTGGAACGCCGGCAAAAGGGCCTGCACCCTGGCCATGCACCCGGCCGACGCCGAAACCCTGAAGCTGATGGACGGTCAGCAGGTGCGGGTGACTACCGAAGCCGGGTCTGTCGAGATCGAATTGGAAGTTACCGAAACGGCCCGCCAGGGACATGTGGCCATTCCCCATGGGTTCGGACTGGTCTATGACGGTAAAGCCCATGGGGTCAATGTGAATCGCCTGACGAAAAACACCCACCGGGATTTTCTGGGGACGCCCCTGCACCGCTATGTGCCCTGCCGGGTGGAAGCACAATGAAAATAGAAAAGGAGAGAAACGATGTCCAAATTATTTGAAACCACAGAAATCAAGGGAATGAAACTAGCCAACCGGTTCGTCCGGTCGGCCACTTTTGAGGGAATGGCCGGCGATGACGGTTCGGTAACCCCGGCCCTGGTCGATCTATTGATCCGGCTGGCCCGGGGAGGGGTAGGACTGATCATTTCCAGCCACGCCTACATAAAACCGGAAGGCCAGGCCGGCCCCCGGCAATTGGGGGTTTACGCGGATGCCCTGGTCCCCGGTCTCCGGGAGCTGACCTGTGCCGTACATGAAGCGGGAGGCAAGATCGTCATGCAACTGGCCCATTCCGGCGGGTTTGCCAATCCCAAGCTGACCGGGCGAACGGCGCTGGCGCCCTCGGCGCCGGAAGGATTCTATAAAACCCCACCCCGGGAAATGACCTTGGCGGATATCCAGGAAATGGTGGAGGCCTTTGGCCTGGCGGCCCAGAGGGCCAGGACGGCGGGGTTTGACGGCGTGGAGATTCATGCCGCCCATGGCTATCTGTTGAGCCAGTTCATCTCTCCGCTTTTGAACCGGCGTCTCGATGAGTATGGGGGGACGGTGGAAAACAGGTACAGGGCACTAGGAGAGGTGGTAAAGAAAATACGGGCCGTTGTCGGCCCTGACTTCCCGATCTTGATCAAGCTCAACTCCCAAGATTTCCTGGAGGGAGGACTGACCCTGGAGGATTCCCTGCAAATCGGGGCCCGGCTCCAGGAAGACGGCCTGGACGCCATCGAGCTGAGCGGCGGCGTTTTAATCTCGAAAAATTTAAGCCCTTCCCGAACGGGCATAACCAGCGAAGAGAAAGAGGCTTACTTCTCGGAAGAAGCCCGGGCCTTCAAAAAGAAAGTGAGCCTCCCTCTCCTGCTGGTGGGCGGGGTTCGGTCCTTTTCGGTCGCGGAAAGGATCATCGATCAGGGAGTGGCGGACTATATCTCCATGAGCCGACCGTTTATTCGAGAACCGGAATTGATTCAACGCTGGCGGGCCGGAGACCGGCGTCCGGCTTCTTGCCTGTCCGACAACCAATGTTTCCGCACCATCATGGGTGGTGAAGGGCTTTATTGCGTGGTGGAGAAGAAGGAAAAAGAAAAAGGGGTGGAAAAAGTCTAAGGAGCGGGAATGAAAACATCACCGAAGGGACAGGAGAAAATGCTTTATTCCGCGGAGGAGATCAAGAAGATCTGTCTTGAGGCCGGGGCCGACGATGCAGGTCTGGTGGATATCGATCGGGGGTCCCTGGAGAAAGAGCGGGAGGGCATCTCACAGGTATATTCCCTGGCGCGCAGTGTCATTTCCATCATTGTGACCAACAATCGGGAAAACCTTCAAAGCCCGGCCCGCTATGTGGCCAATGAAGAATACCATCACACGGGAGATAAAACCTCCGGGTTGGCGAGAGAGATTTTGCGCCGCTTAAACCGGATCGGCATCCGGGGGGTGGTGGTCAACAAGAGTTGGCCCATGAATCTGGATCAGTATCCGGGAAAGATCTGGGATGTGAGCCACAAGATCATGGCCGTGGAGGCCGGTCTCGGTCATATGGGCCTGAACCGGCTGGTCCTTCATCCGAAATTCGGCAGTGCCATCCAGTTGGATAGTATTCTGATCAATGGGGTGGTGGATCAATACGACCAGCCTCTAACGGAGAGCCCCTGCATCCACTGTAATCTCTGTGCCGTGGTTTGCCCCACCGGCGCCATCACCAAAGGACAACCCTTCGATTTTGTGTCCTGCATTACCCATACCTATCGGGACAACATGACCGGATTCCAGGATTGGGTGGAGGCCATGGTTACCTCCCAAAACATGGCCGAATACGGTACCCATTTTAATAACCGAGAAACCGCCTTCATGTGGCAATCCCTGATGTTTCGCATGAGCTATCGCTGCAGCTATTGCATGGCCGTCTGCCCGGCCGGCGAAGAGGTCAGGCCCGGTTATTGGGAAAATAAGAAGGATCATGTCGAAAGAATACTAAAACCCCTTCGGGACCGGCAGGAACCGGTATATGTCCTGGCCGGCTCCAAAGCGGAAGCCCGGGTCAAAAGAAATCCGCATAAAATAGTTCGGGTTGTGCCCGGTATGATGCGGACGCCGCCGAAGTAAGCCGCCGGAAAAGGATGGCCGCAGTGTAGGTCCAAGGCACCATTATTAAGGTTCTCATAATTGTCTCTACATAACACCGACCGTCATCCCCGAGTGCCTTTGTCGGGGATCCAAAATCGTACCAGACCGGGGCTGGATTCCCGCCCAGAAGCGCTGCGGGAATGACGATAAGAGAACATCGAGATAGTCGGTTCTATTATGAGACCGTTAATAAGTTTACGGTTACTGAAGAGGAATTTGAATCAAGGAGGGTTTTGTGGGAGAAGGCCATGAGTCAATCTTCCTCGAATTAATCGCCAAACTTTCTGGATGTGATTTTCAGGAAGCGGCTGACCGCCTTGGTCTTGAATATGTGGATGGTGGGATTCAAGTATGTCTTTTGAAGAGGGAATATCGTATTACCTTAGGTGGGGTTGAGACTCTGGACGGCCAACCGGCCAATGTAAATAACCGCAGTGTTCTTCTCTATTATCTTCTGTCCAAAGGTCAGGGAGACCCTGAGAACTCCTACGTTTTATTTGAGAGTATGGTAAGAATGATCAGCGGTCTAAATGCACAAAGCCGGTTGATGAATACTCCTTTGGAACGATATTTTGGTAACGACTACGTTAAATTTAGCGAAGCGGCGGTAAAACTTGGTGGAATAGAAGAGGAGTCTAAAGGGGGCAAACATCTGTGGAGATTTGGGGTTCTTCCAAAAATCCCATTGAAGATTATTTTTTATGAAGCTGATGATGAATTTCCGGTCGATATACAAATCATGCTGGATAAAACAGCTCTTCAATTCTTGGAATTTGAATGTCTTGCTTTCATGGTGGGATGTTTTGTTCGTGCATTGATCAAGACAGCACAATACGGTGATGTTGTTGGTTGGGAATAGTAATATGAATTCAGGAGTATGAGATGAAACGCCCTGAAAAACCTTGTGTGATTTCCTGCGGTATTTTGCGAAAAGAAATTGAACACCTCCTGGAAAAAGGCGATATTGATGTAGAGGTCCATTTCCTGAGTGAACGGTTGCACATGGATTACAATCTGCTGGATCGTGGGCTAAACGAAGCCCTCAAAAAGTATTCAGAGCTGCGATCGCAAGGCATCATCGTCGTCTACGGCGATGTCTGTCTGGGGTTTAACGGTGAAATGAAAACGCTGATGGACAAATACGATGCGGTCAAGGTCGATGGATTGAACTGCATCGACTGCCTGCTCGGAGGCCAAGGAAATCTTCTTGAAATGGACCCGGATCATAAATATCTGTTTTTGAATCCAGCGTTTATCCAATTTTCGGAGAAAATAAGGGGAAAAACAAAAGAACGAACCCGTGAAAATGTTCAGCATGCTCGATGGTATCATTCTTTTGGATGCCATGGGTGATTTGGACGATTACCAGTCGAGGATCGATGAGATCGTGGACCTTACCGGTCTCCCAATTCTCGATCGTAAAGAAATAGGCGTCGATGGCCTGAAAAATGTTCTCCTAGAAGCTCTGGACCGGAATCGATGGAAAAACACCGTCAAAAAGGAGCAGAACGCATAATCGAGAAGATGGAAGAGAGCAACCCGCTTGTCCGCTTAATCAAAAAATTTCAGAAGGGAACCAGGCCGGTTACCCTTATGGGACCCTTTCTGCCTCTGGCCCGCCTCAAGGAAAGGGGGTTGCCGTTCAATGATACCCTGAGGGACTCCCAAGCCATGACGGAGGCCGCTCTCATGAGCTTTGAGTTCGGTTTTGAATCGACGGTGCTGCCCTTTGATCTGAATGTGGAAGCGGAAATGCTCGGTGCCCGGGTCCGATACCACGACGGGTTCGATGGGAATCCGGTATACCCGACCATCGCCGATAAACCCTTCACCCCGGAAGACGATATTGAAATTCCAGATGCCCTGGCTGAAAAAGGTCGAATGCCGGCCATATTGAAGACCATTGGCACCCTCAAGGAACGCGCACGGGATAAAGGGGCGGTTGGGGTATTCATCCCCGGTCCCTTTACCCTGGCGGGTCAGGTGCTGGATATGGATGCGCTTTACCTGATGCTATTGAAGCAACCGGAAAAAACCCTGAGGCTTTTCGGGCAGCTCACCACTTTTATCAATCAATTGATCGATCTTTACATTCGTGCAGGTGCTGATTTCATGATTGTCGTGGAGGGGGGCGGTGCATCCATCGCACCGAAAACCTTCCGCAAACTGTTATTGCCCTCCATGCAGGAAATTCTAAAACCCAAAAAGATGCCCCAAGTCACCTTTTTTTTCGGCAACTCCAGGGAAATTATCGAATTCATGCTGGCCTGTGACCCCGATGGCATCCTCCTCGACAAGGAGTGCAACATCGAAAAGACCAGGGGGCTGATACCCGAGGCGATACCGCTTTTCGGGGAATGCGGCAGCTTCGACATGCTGGCCAAAGCGACGCCGGCAGAGATTACCGATAAGGTCCATCGCTGCCTCGATCTGGGCTTTACGACGGTGTGCCCCCCTGCGGATGTCTACCCGCCCGCAAAAATTAAAAATATCGAAGCTTTTGTAACGGCGCTCCAGGAATATGAAAAATAGGGTTCATTCGACATGAATGCGTCAGAACTCGTCAGAGACCTGCAGCATCGGCTTTCCTCAAAGAAGAGTTCCATTTGAAAACCAGAATTGTCAATAACCAATTCATCAGGCCGATTTTCTTTTTCTTTCTGGGTATTATTCCAAAATCTCCGGACTGAGGGGAGAGAATTGGCTTAGCCCGACCCGACAATGGAGTCAGTTAGGAATGGAGTGAGGCCGGATTCGTCGAAGATCTGGGGATCCACCCACCCCCCAACCCCATACGCGTTAACTTAAAAGGTGACGATTTCTATGTTGTCATTCCGGCGAAAGCCGGAATCTGGAGTTTGGACCTTTTTCAGGTCAGGTATAAGCATAAATCATGAGATTTTTCGATATATTTTGTGTTGGGAATGGAGAAACTGACGTTTCGTTGATTTCACGACGCAGTTGCGTAAACAGATCCAACGTAGAGAAACGGTGGGGCGGCTGCTTTCTCCACTTAGGCAGAGGGGCGAGGGCCTGGGAACGGCCCGGACCATACGTTTGGAGGCCAGCCACTAACAACAAACTATACGAAGCTACCGATAAAGCGGGATGCCGGGGGACGGACTTTGGGGAATGCACTTGAGCCTGACCTACCCCGAGCAAGGATTTTTGATCACGATGATTGACCTCGATCTGCCAACGATCAAAATAGGCCTGTACCAGTCGTTTCAAAGAAGCGGTCACATCGGTGGTCAACAGATAAGCCGGATCCCGATAGTAGGTGCGCCCTTTTTTGGAGTTTTTATACGGTTGGGGGGCAATCACGATCAACCGCAGGAGTTGGGTGCCGGCCCCACGGCGCCACAAGAGGTTCTTCCGTTCTTTCACTCGGATCCAACGTCGACGATTCGCGTAATAGATCCGGACTCGTTTCCAAACCACTCCGGAATCGGCCCGAACCGATTCCGGAGTAAACAACTGGGCCTCGTAGCGCCGCTTACCGGGCCCCGCCGCCGGGTAGCACAAGCGGGCATCTTTGCGACAGCGGGCCAGGAGGATCACCCGATCCCAGGAGGCCCGAAACAAAGTCCGATTACAAAAACTACCGTCCAGAACGGCCCACAGCCGTCGATGGGTGGCTCCGGTATCGTCCAGCCTTTTTCGCAACCGCTCCAATTGCTGGACGGCCGAACACGACAGATTGATTTCCTTCTTCAAGCGACGGTAGGCCTGCCACTCTTCGTCGGTAGCCCGCTTGCCGGGCTTCTTCACGGTGGGGGCCTGGTCGAACGCCATCGGAATAGCCCGCGCCGCAAAGGGACCCTCCTGATGCAGAGGAAAAAGCAGACTGGCCTGCAAAAACCGCAAACCAAAACGCAAGTTGACTCGAAACGGGGGAGACAGCGGGTCCTTGTGCCATCGCGCTCCTGGGATCTTCTTCCCGGTTTTCGGATACAAACTGTCATCCAAGGCTACCGTCACCGGACCCCGGTCATAGCGCCCCAGATAGGCGTCCAAAACGGGATCAAACAAGTCCGCCGCCTTCCAAGGGCTCCGGGAGAACAACTTGTAGTCCGCGCTCCAATCCCGATCCGCTCGATCCAGGGCGCACAGACTTCGGGAAATGGTACGCCGACCCAGAACCAAGGGCAGACTCAAGGCCTGTCCTACGGCCCGTTCCCGGGTCCGCTGTTGAGCAAAGACCGGGCGCCAGCCTTCAGCCATCAGCGAGGTGAAGGTTTGGAGCAACATGGCTACCGAGCCTTTTTTAACAACCCAAAAACATTTTTGTCGGTACGCACGAAACGATCGCCTCGCTGGACCTTTTTCACCAGCGACGAGACCAGCGATTCCCGGTCGACTTGGCGATTATGGACTTCGGCCATCCGACGGATGATCTCGCTGATATGCAGCGGCCCCTCGGTTCTTGAAAGTATGTCGAAAGCCATGTCTACCTGGGACATACCTTTTCTGATTTTACGCTGGGGAGCTGTTTCTTTACCGGATCGCAATCGCCGGACGGCTCGCAATTGGGCTTCCAAGCTGGTTTCAATCGCTTCAAAAATGACGTCCTGGACCTGGGATTCGTTCATGATGCCCTCCTTCGGATTGTTTCCGGGAGGATATCATCTTTAAATATGTATGTCAACTAAATTAATAACATACCGACATAAAAAGTCCAAACTCCAGATTCCGGCGAAAGCCGGAATCCAGGGAGGCACCACTGGATAATCACCCTGCGGTATACGTTCTGGCAAGCCAAAGAAATGGGACCCTGTATGTTGGTGTAACTTCAGACCTTGTTAAAAGGATTTGGGAACATAAGAACAACCTAGTCGAAGGGTTTACCAAACGCTATGGAGTCCATCGACTGGTTTGGTATGAACTGCACGAGAGCATGGAAGCCGCTATTAATCGGGAAAAGCAGATAAAAGAATGGAAACGCAAATGGAAACTGGAATTAATTGAAAAGACGAATCGAAATTGGGAGGATCTGTATAATAGTATAGTCTAAAGAACTGGATTCCGGCTTTCGCCGGAATGACAATCTTTCTAAGTTAGCGCTTATGCCCCCCAACCCCCTCCCGTCTAGGGAGGGGGGGCGTTAAGGATTTCAGGCAGTTGAGCAGCGGCGTCTGGGATGATAAACCCCTTGCCCTGAGGCCGATTCAGTAGGTATAGTGCATGCTGACGTTCAGTTTTCAATCATAGTAATGGAAAGATGGTCTTAATAGACAATACTCCATTACTCTAGCAAAGAATCAAGCGCTAAGGATACTCAGTAATGTCCCTGAAAACAGAAACCCAGATTATCAGGACCGTCTGCCCGGCCCACTGCGGGATCGACGCCTGCGGGATCCTGGCCCATGTCAGGGAGAAACGGGTCGTCAAGGTGGAGCCGGCGGATTTTCCGGATCCCCGGTACCGCCGGATCTGTCTGCGCGGGCTCTCCAGCCTGGAGATCACCTACCACCCCGATCGGCTGCAGCATCCCCTGAAACGGTTGGGCGCGCGGGGCGAGGGGAAATTTGAGCGGATCACCTGGGACGAGGCCCTGGATACCATTGCCGAACGCTTCAAGGAGGTCGGGGAGCAATACGGCTGGCCGGCCATCGGCTGGGTCCTGGGCGGTCCGGGCGCCGGCACCACCAAGTTTGGGGCCTATCTCCGCCTGGCCGGCCTGACCCGCTCTACCCGGGTCAGCGCCTGGGGTTACGGGGACGCGGGCCTGCCCTGCGGCAGCAAGGTCCTGTTCGGCGCCCAGTTTCCCTATGCCCTGCTCTTCGGCTCCCTGTTCTCAGGTAAAACCACCCCGGAGCTGCTGGTGGTCTGGGGGGCCAACCCGGGCGAGTCCCAGCCCCTGAACCTGATGCGTCCGATCATGGACGCCAAGGGCCGGGGCGCGCGGCTGGTGGTCATCGACCCGCGCTTCACGGTGACCGCCTCCAAGGCGGACGCCTATCTGGGTCTGCGGCCCGGAACGGATACGGCCCTGGCCCTGGCGCTGATGCAGGTGATCTTTGATAAGGGTTTGGAAAACCGGCACTTCCTGCGGAAATACACGGTCGGGCCGTACCTGGTGCGGGACGACAACGGCGCCTTCCTCCGCGGCGCGGATATGGGACTGGAAGGCAGCAAAGACTATGTGGTCTGGGACCGGGACGCCCAGGCGCCCCGGGAACGAAAGGTTAAGGGGGGGAAGCGGCCCTGACCGGAACCTATACCGTCAATGGGCTATCCTGCCGCCCGTCCTTTGAACTCCTGCGGGAACTGGCCGCCGCCTACCCGCCGGCCCGGGCCGCGGACATCACCGGTCTAGCGGCGGGAGACATCGTGAAACTGGCCGAGCGGATCGGCTCGGCCGGGTCCGTCACCTTCGTCACCCACATGGGCTTCACCCGGACCTATCACGGGGACATTTCCCTGCGGGCCCTGGGAACGCTGGCCGCCGTAACCGGGAACGTCCAGGCCACCTTCCGCGGCGGGCACTTGCCGGCCGTGCTCAACTGGGACCCCTTCCTCAAGCCCGACACCCCCAAGCCGGCCTATTCCCGTCTGGGGATTTTGCCCCTGTACGAGGCGGTCATTTCCGGGAAACCCTATCCGGTGAAGGCCCTCTGGCTTTCTTTCATCAACTTCGTCAACCAGTGCGCCCACAGCGGCAAGATCATCCGGGAGCTGATCCCCGGGCTGGAATTCATCGTCGCCACGGAACTCTTTATGACTCCCACGGCCCGCTACGCGGACATCGTGCTCCCGGTCTGCACCTACCTGGAGTTCTCGGACCTGATCCCTTTCCCCTATCCGTATGTTCAACTCCAGCAGAAGGTCATCGATCCCCTGTACGAATCGCGCTCCGACGTGGACATTGCCTCCGGTCTGGCCCGGCGGCTGGGGTTCGGGGATTATTTTGACGGCGGAGAAGAGGGGTTTATCGACTTGATCCTGAATTCCGGCCACATTTCCGTTCAGGGGATTACCCGGGAAAAACTCCGGGAGGGGCCTCAGGCCTTGTATAACATCCCGGACACAGGCCAGGAGATGGACATCCCCTTTTCCACCCCGTCGAAGAAGATTGAAATCTATAGCGAGTCTTTGCGCGAGTACGGGCAAGCCTTGCCCGTGTACCTGGAACCCCTGGAAACGCCCCTGGGACCTGTCGAGACCCGCTACCCGCTAGCCTTCATCCAGGGGCACAGCCGGTTCCGCACCCATTCCATGTTCGCCAATGTTCCCTCTCTATTGGACTTAAATCCCGAACCGCTGGTGGAGATCAATCCGGAGGATGCCGGGGAAAGACGGATCAGCGATGGCGACCTGGTGGCCGTTTTCAATGACCGGGGGCGGGTCACCCTCCGGGCCCGGGTGACGGATGCGGTTGGGCCTCGGGTGGTCCAGATCACCCAGGGTTGGTGGATCGATCAATTTCGGGAAGGCAGTGTCAACCACCTGACCCATGACGTCGTGAACCCTGTCCAGGCCGTGGTGTACGAACCCAACATGCACATGAATGACGTGGCCGTGGAAGTGGAGCGGGTGCGGGAGGAAGCGAAATGAGCAAGCGGCTGGGTCTGGTTGTCGACCAGGAGCGCTGTATCGGGTGCCAGGCCTGCACCGTGGCCTGCCGGATTGAAAACGGTTTCGAGCAGGGCGCCATCCGGGTGGAGACCCGGGGGTCCGATCATTCGGACGCGCCCGTGGGCCGGTTTCCGAACCTGACCATGGATTTTCTGCCCCGGCTCTGCAACCACTGCGAGGAGCCTCCCTGTGTGGAGGCCTGTCCCCTGGAGGCCCTGGTCCGGCGGGAGGACGGTCTGGTGGTGCTCGATCCGGGAAAGTGCGACGGCTGCCAGGGCTGCATCGCCGCCTGCCCCTTCGAGGCCCTGCGGTTCAGCCCCCGCAACAACCGGGTGGAGAAATGCAACCTTTGTGCTCACCGCATCGACCAGGGTCTGGAACCCTTCTGTGTCATCTGCTGCGAGGGCCAGGCCCTGCATTTCGGGGACCTCCGGGAACCTGAAAGCCGGGTAGCCAAGATCGTTTCCTCCGGGGAGGTTTTTCGGCTTCACCCCGAATGGGGCACCGGTCCCGGAGTGTATTATTGTCCCCCGAAGCCGAAGCGGGGATTGGATTAGCAATAAACATGTTTAGGGTTTCATTGGCGTCGGAACCAATGCCGTTAACTTGTTAATGGTCTCAAAATACTATTGACAGGATCCCTTATCGCCGCACCAAAGACAAAAGACGATCTCTCACAGAGCACGCAGAGATTGCAGAGAATACATAATCTTTGATTGCCGCTGAGAGGCCGGCAATCAAAAAAAATCTCCTGCTCCGCCGGATAAAACCCCGCCGGAGGCGTGAGTTTTTTTGAAAAATCGGCGTCTCAACGATTTTTCAAAGAACAATATCATCTTTCTCTGCGCCCTCTGAGTACTCGAGCGAAGCGGGCGAGAAATAGAAAGAACACCCCATGTAAATTCGATTATGAGACTGTTAATAATTGAAAGAGCCTGTTTCGTTATTTATAATATCTATCTGCCATTGATGCAAAAAAAACCATTATGAAATCCCGCTTCGTCGTCCACGAACATCATGCCACCCATCTCCATTTCGACTTTCGGCTGGAAATGGAAGGGGTACTGCGTTCCTGGGCCGTGCCCAAAGGTCCCTCCCTGAACCCGGCGGAAAAACGCCTGGCCATTAGGGTGGAAGATCACCCTCTGGAGTATATCGATTTCGAGGGCATCATCCCCAAGGGGATGGCCGGCGCCGGACCGGTCCTGGTCTGGGACGCCGGGACCTTCGAACTCCTGGAACAAAAGGAAGACCGCATTGTCTTCAACTTAAAAGGCGAGATCCTGCGGGGGGAATTTGCCCTGGTCCGGCTCAAGGGCCGGGGCCGGGGCAACGAATGGCTCCTGATCAAGAAAAAAGATGACTTCGCCTCGGAGTCCTGGAAGCTGGAGCCCAAGCTGACCCTGGCCCGGAAAGCCGAGCTGAAGGAACGGGTCCCGCCTTGCGAAGCTTCTTAACCTCACCATCCTTTCACGACGATCTCCCTAAATTGACATCTTCGCTGAAGCGATAGGATATTAGCAGCATATAAATAATAAAGATTTGACCCCTATTCCCTTGGGGGTGCGTCCAAATTGGTCGGCCTTCAATAGATACAGGCATCCAGTATCGATAGGACCTCGTCCAGTAGATCATCCGATGCCTTTCCGATGACCTTAGCCTGACGGGTACGGTAATCAAGGGATTTGACCTGTTCTACCATCACAAATCCCTTTACTTGTGGGTTCTCGGTAACCGCTACATGAAAAGGGTAACCTCGGTCCGTGGAGGTCAAGGGGCAGACTATGGTGAGACCGGTTTGTTCGTTGAATAGGGTATTGCTGACGACGAGGGTGGGACGACGCCCTTTTTGCTCATGACCGGACTGGGGGTCAAAGGTAACGGCGATAAAGTCCCCCTTATGGGGAATATACGTTTTCACCTACCAAACCTCTACGCCTACGGGCTCACCCCAATCCTTTTCTTCGGTCTTGTAGTTCTTGGGAATGCGCGCCACAAGTTCTTTGAGGCTTCGTTTGCCGCGAACCCGTCTGGCCGGCGTTACCACGATTAGTCCGTCCCGCGCGGTAACGTCGACCTCCTCATCCATCGAAATATGCGCGTCTTCGAGCAACTGCTTCGCAAGACGTAACCCCTGGCTGTTTCCCCATTTTTGGATTTTGGTTATCATGTCGATACCTCCTACGGATATCCAAAGTATAGCCAAACAGGTGAAGCCTGGCAAGCCAAGGTGGGCCTGAATTTGTGCCTTCCGTTACTGGACAGGATCATCTCGAATCTCGAAAGAAGAAGTGGAGAGAAACCAAATCCGGGAAGGACTGGGCGATGCTGCGAGGTAGCCATGACCAAACCGGGCCCAGGGGCCAGCCCTCACGCCTACTCCTGACTGGCCTTCCCCCAAGGTGCAAACCGGGTCAGGAGCCAGATCCCCGGGACGGCCCCCAGGATGCTGACGGTGAAGAACATGGGCCAACCCAGGCTTTTGGCCATAAAGCCGGTGGGAACGCCGGCCAGGACCCGGCTCATGGCCATCAGGCTGGAGAGCAGGGCGTACTGGGTGGCGGTGAAACGTTTGTCGCAGAGGCTCATCAGGAAGGCCACGAAGGCCGCGGTGCCCAGGCCGCCGCAGATGTTTTCGATGCCGATGGCGGCGATCATGGCCGGGTAGTTCTTCCCCAGGAGGGCCACCACGGTAAAGGTCAGGTTGGAAAGGGCCTGTAAAAAGCCGAAGACCCAGAGGGAACGGTTGATCCCCATTTTAGCTATGAGGCTGCCGCCGGCCAGGGTCCCGATGATGGTGCTGACCAGCCCGAAGCCTTTATTGACCGTGCCCACGTCGGTGCGGCTGAAGCCGATATCCAGCAGAAAGGGGGTGGTCATGGCCCCGGCGATGGCATCCCCCAGCTTGAAGACCATGATGAAAAACAACATTTCCACGGCCCCCGACCGTTTAAAGTAGGAGGCCAGCGGTTCCCAGACGGCTTCCTTCAGGCTTTTCGGGGGGATCACCTTTTCCTGCGGTTCCGGGGCCCAGAAGGTAACCGCTCCGGACATAATCATCAGCGCCGCCATGAAACCGTAGACGGTCGACCACGGCAGGTGATCGGAAAGGATCAGGGCCAGGGCGCCCGAAACCAGCATGGCCAGTCGATAGCCGATGACCGAGGCCGCCGCCCCGGCGCCCAGTTCTTTTTTCGGCAGCACCTCCGCGCGGTAGGCGTCGACCACGATATCCTGGCTGGAGCTGAAAAAGGCCACCATAAAGGCCATAAAGGCCACCATCCAAGGAAAGGCGGCGGGTTGGGTCATACCTAACAGCCCGATCCCCAGGGCCAGGAGGAGTTGGGCCAGCAGGATCCAGCCGCGGCGGCGGCCCAGCCAGGGCGGGGAAAAACGGTCCATGATCGGGGCCCAGAGGATCTTCAGGGTATAGGGCAGACCGACCAGGGAAAAAATACCGATCAAGGTCAGATCGACTTTTTCGACGGTCATCCAGGCCTGGAGGGTCCCCGAGGTCAGGGCCAAGGGGAGGCCGGAGGAGAAACCCAGTCCCAGCAGGCAGAGCATGCGCCGGTTGCCGTAGACCTGAAAGGCGTCTTTTAACGCTGGCATGGAAAGGCTATTCCGTTGATAACCTCGCAAAAAGTCAAAAGAAGACTTTCTGCTCGGCGGGGAAGGGCTTCCCCTCCCCCGCCATTTGAAGTGAATTCAAATGGTACCACCCTCACTCCCACCCGCCGCTTAATCGCGCTCGGGCTGCTGACGGACTTAAGGCGAGTCCGTCATTTAATTCCCTGGGGAAAGATAAAGCGAAAAATAGAAAAATAGACCGATCTAATCCCTACCAGCGATTAGACGGGAAGGCAAGTCTTAATACGAAAATAACCGAAAAGAGGGGTTGAGGGGGTCGGGTGTAGGGTGCAGGGAATGATGTAAGGGGGGGAATCTCTTCCGCACCAACCGGGCACAGTTCACGCTCACAGAAAACATTTGAATCCTCGATCCCAGGCTCGGGAACCAATAGCCGTTACCGGGTTTTTTTCGGAGGCATAATGGCCAGTTGTTGGGGTTCGGAAAGGATCAGGTCGAACTTCACCTTTTTAACCATGGCCAGCGTTTTATCCATGGGGAGGGGCAATTGAGATAATTTGCCATTTCGGATACTGACAAAATGTCCTTGGTAGTCGGGATCGATATGCAGGATTCTTATTCTTTTCATGTTCCTTCCTGAGATTCACCTGGTAGACTGACCTGCTTTTCAATAGGAACTTCCGGAGGTGGCGCCTCAAAACGTATCGGAATTATTTTTGAAAACTTTAACTTTTTTCCTACAACCGGAATTCCAGTTTTCGTCCTTTGTCCTATCTTGTCAAACCCCCTTGGCCGGGGGGGAGTCCGCGAAGCACGGGAAATTTTGTTAGCCAGTAGGTTGTCATTCCGCTGAAAGCCGGAATCCGGAATCAATCAAGCTTTAAATGCCTAGATGCCGGATCAGGTCCGGCATGACGAAAAACGCTTGGAGGCCACGATCAAATCTATTTTCGTATTAAACCCCCATGCCCTGCGGGGCACCCGCGAAGCATGAAAATAAGATTGACTAAGATTCGTCATTCCGGACAAGCGGAGCGCGATCCGGAATCCAGCCTAGGATAAGCTCTGGAGGTCCTGGATACCGGATCAAGTCCGGTATGACGAATAAAAGCCTAAAATGCGGTGATAGAGTCCATTTTCATACTAACCCCCATGCCCGGGGCGGGCACCCCGAGGTATGAAAATAGCTATCTCTGAACCAGGAACCTTATACCTTATACCGTGCACCTTGCGCCCTGAACCCTATTTTCGTATTAAACAGGCGCCCCACTTTTAATATCGGGTGCGATGTCTTATTGTTAGGAGCATGAATTCTCGATTGGCTTTATTAGGAATACTCTGGGTGGGATGGTGCACCTTGCACAGCCTCCTGATTACCCCGGTGGTTACCGGAAGAATCCAGAACCGTTGGGGGAGATATTTTGCTTATTACCGTTTGGGGTATAACCTCTTCAGCCTGCTGACCCTGCTTCCCTTGTGGGTCTATACCAAATCCCTGTCCAGAATCACAGGCGCACTCTGGCCCTGGCCCTATTACCTGGTCCAGGTCCTTATGGCCCTGCTGGGATTGGCGGCCATGGTCGCCGGCGGTCGGGCCTATGACTTGCCGTTCTTCCTGGGGTTACGGCAGATTAAGGATTCCCGGGCCACCAGTCTCTTGTCGGCCCAGGGAGCTTTAAAATCGTCGGGCATTCTGGGGATGGTTCGACATCCCTGGTACGGCGGCGGGATGTTGCTGGTTTGGGCCCAAAAAATGGACCGTCCCATTCTAATTATGTCGGTGATCCTCTCGGTCTATTTCATCGTCGGGGCCCTGCTCGAAGAACGAAAGTTAATGCGTATTTATGGGCAGGTCTATCGAGATTATCAGCAGAAGGTTTCCATGTTTTTCCCTTGGAAATGGCTAAGGAAAAAATTTAACGACTGATCTTCCACTTAACCCTAGCCAAAAATATTTGAAATATTTTGGGGGCAATAAAAACCACTTAACAGATTTAAAGATAACGTCTTTTAATTTAGATTTTTAAATCCATTGTTAGAGATAAATTCTCAGAACAATGGATATAAGAATCTAACCAGTAGGCTGGAGATAATTTTTTAATTAAGATTATTCTTATAACTAGTTATTATTTAATTAAAATCTAAGTAAATCTATAATTTGGTTGAAGTACCCTTGGGCTGAGTTCCCCTGGGGTTGAAACCTCAATTCTTGACAGGCTCTTTCGGCGACTGGTAAGGTAAAAATATTTTTGATTTTATAATAGTCATATTCTCCCCAAAAGTCCCAAACTGACACCCTGAGCCTCTCGCCTGTCACCCTGAGCGAAGCGAAGGGTCTCGGTCTTTGGCTCAGGGTAAATTCCGCGGAGGATCTTGCAACCTATTAAAAAAACGAGATTCTTCGTCCCACGTTATCGCGGGACTCAGAATGACAAGCACTCTTTGACGGACTTTTTTGCGAACACATCAAAAAGGAATACTATTGAACCCGGTTGTTGAAGCCAAAAATTTGACCAGGAAATTTGGGGACTTCCTGGCCGTGGACCAGGTCTCATTTACCCTCTACCCGGGCGAGTGCTTTGGTATCCTGGGACCCAACGGGGCAGGCAAGACCACCACCGTCCGACTGATTTATGGTTTTTCGCCCATGGGCGGGGGTGAGCTCAAGGTTTTCGGTCAGGATATGCACAGCCACTGGCGGGAGATTAAGGCCCGGATCGGGGTTTGCCAGCAGGATAACAACCTGGATCCTGACCTGACGGTCTGGGAAAATCTGCTGGTCTTCGCCCGCTATTTCAATTTGAACCGGGACGAGGCCAGTAAAAGGGCGGCCGAACTCCTGGATTTTTTCGGCCTGACCCCTAAGCGGGAGGCCCGCATTCCGGAACTGTCGGGGGGGTTACTGCGCCGTCTGGTGATCGCCCGGGCACTGATCAACGCGCCGACCCTGTTGATTCTGGATGAACCCACCACCGGATTAGACCCCCAATCCCGTCATCAACTCTGGGAAAAGATGCGCCAATTAAAGGCCCAGGGGTTATGTATTCTGTTGACCACCCACTATATGGATGAAGCGGCCCAGATGTGCGACCGCCTGGTGATCATGGATCAGGGCCGGGTCCTGGTGGAAGGGGCGCCCAGGGATCTGGTCCGTCAATATATCGGAGGCAATGTCATCGAGGTGGAAGATCCGGCTCCGGGTCTATTGGACCTCTTAAAAGGGGAACAAATCAATTATGAGCAGGAACTCAACCGCATCTTTGTCTATACGATGGATGGGGAAGGGCTCTTCCGCCGGATTTCCCAGGAGTTCTGCGCCGGTGTCTGCACGCTGCGCCTGGCCACCCTGGAAGATGTGTTTTTGAAACTGACCGGCCGGGGATTGCGGGAATGAATCCGTCCAATCCCTCCTCCCTTTCTTCAATGGCGAAAACGATTTCCTGGCGCTTTATCCGGGTCTGGCAGCGTAATTGGGACGTGTACCTCAGGACCTGGAAGATTAATTTCATCCCCCCGATCCTGGAGCCTATCCTTTACCTGCTGGCTTTTGGCGCCGGTTTGGGCTATCTGGTGGGTTCGATCACCTGGGAGGGGAAAACGGTGAGCTATGCTGTTTTTATCGCCCCCGGGCTTCTGGCCGTGAATATCATGCAGAACAGCTTTTTCGAGACGACTTACGCTTCCTACGTGCGCATGTATTACCAGAAAACCTTTGACGCCATTCTGGCCACACCCTTGAATTTGGAGGAAGTCATTTTAGGGGAAATCGTCTGGGGGGCGACCCGTTCTTTCATGGCCACGGTGGTCATGATGATGGTCCTCACCGGATTTGGGATCCTGTCCTATCCTTCCGTCCTGCAGATTCTCCCCATCGCGCTTCTGGGGGGATTGGCCTTCGGCTCCATCGGTATGTGCTTTACGGCCATTGTGCCAACGATCGAGATTTTCAACCTGCCCATTTTCCTGTTTATCACGCCCATGTTTCTTTTTTCCGGAACTTTTTTTCCCCTCGAACAGCTCCCTTCCTGGGCCCGGGTGCTGGCTTATTTTTTTCCCCTCACCCACGTGGTGGAATTATGCCGGCCGGCGGCCCTGGGGATTTATCGGGCCGGCCAACTCTGGAACCTGATTTACCTGGCCGGATTCTCGCTGGTCACGCTGCCCCTGGCCCTGCGCCTGATGCGCCGGCGCTTGATTCACTGATGATCAAATTTTAAAATCCGAATAAGAAATTGGGAGGGTTTATGTGGAAAAAGGTCAGCCCCGGAATAAAAGGCCTGTTGCTTTGTTTTCTAATAGCCGTACTGCTTCCCGGTTGCGGAGGCGTCAACTTCAATCTCTGGCCGGATCGGAACAAACCGCTGAAAGAGCGGGTGCTGGAGGGAAAAGGGGAGGGGAAGGTGGCGATCATTCCCATAACGGGGTTTATTTCCGAATCCCCCCGCAAGGAACTGATCGTCAAAGAGCCAAGCCTGGTCCAGGAAGTGGTTGCCCAGCTTCGATTGGCCGAAAAGGACCCGGAAGTAAAAGCCGTCCTTTTGAAAGTGGCCTCCCCGGGGGGAACGGTCACGGCCAGTGACCTCCTTTATCATGAAATCATGGCCTTCAAAGAACGGAAAAAAGTCAAGATCATCGTCATGATGATGGACACAGCCGCCTCCGGCGGTTATTATGTTTCCCTGCCGGCCGACGTCATCTATGCCCATCCCACCACCATTACCGGGTCCATCGGGGTCATTTTCTTGCGGCCCACGGTCACCGCCCTCATGGATAAGATCGGGGTGACGGTCGAGGTCAACAAGACCGGAAAGAATAAAGATATGGGCTCACCCTTCCGGGCGACCAGTCCGGACGAGAAGGAGATCTTTGCCGGATTGATCGACAAAATGGGGAAACGGTTTCTAACCCTGGTCTCCCAACATCGGAAAATTGAACAGCCTCAGTTGTCGGAAGTAGCCTCGGCCCGGATTTACCTGGCCGAAGAGGCCCTGGCTTTGAAGCTGATCGATAAAATCGGCTATCTGCCCGAAGCCCTGATGGAGGCCAAAAAGCAGGCCGGACTGGCGGGGAATGCCAAAGTCGTCATTTACCGCCGCAGCGCTTCGGCGGACGAGAATATCTACAGCGTGGCCTCTCCGGGACAAGGTGAAGGCACGGCGAAACCGTCGCTAATCGATCTGCCACTGACCGATCTGTTTCCCACCTTTCAGCCGGGATTTTATTATCTCTGGGCTCCGGGCCTCGGGAGGAATTAGGAATTGATGACCTCCCAAAAAGTCGAATAACTTGTCATTGCGAGCGTAGCGAAGCAATCCCCCCTTGGCAACAAGCTGATTATTGGGGATTGCTTCGTCGCTTCGCTCCTCGCAATGACCACCCTATGATAGTTGGAGTTAACCGCTACCTGATAAGCTGTTCAAATGCAAGCAAGATTCCGCCTTGGTCTGCGGGAAAAGTCTTTTTCGAATTTTTCGGATTGGGGGACTTTAGGGGTGGGTTGAATAGATGATTGCATCCATAAGTGCCGGTCTGGTGTATGGTTTGTCGGCGGGTTTTTCGCCCGGACCGCTCATGGCCTTGGTCATTACCCAGACGCTGAAGCACGGCACCCGGGAAGGGGCCAAGGTGGCGATGGCCCCCCTGATCACCGATCTGCCGATCATTCTCATCTCGCTGCTGGTCCTCACCCGACTGACAGAATTCCAACCGGTCCTGGGAGTGATATCCATTGTCGGCGGAGTATTCGTAGCCTACTTGGCCTATGGAAATTTTCGGGCTCCCCGGCTGCCGGAAGAGGCCGACCGGGTCGCTCCCCAGTCATTGGCCAAAGGGGTCGCCGCCAATGCCCTGAGCCCCCATCCCTATCTGTTCTGGCTGACGGTAGGAGGACCGGTTATCGTCCGAGGCTGGTCGGTAAGCCCGGCGGGCTCCCTGGCATTTTTGCCTGCCTTTTTCACCTGCCTCGTCGGCGCTAAGATACTGACCGCCTGGATAACCGGAAGGTCCAGACAATGGCTGAGCGGAAGGGTTTACCGGGGCATCCTTTTTATCCTGGGAGCCCTGTTGGCGGTTTTCGCCTTTTCCCTTATTAAGGAAGGTTGGAGGCTTTTGGGTTAAAATAAAGAAATACACTCAGGAGGATGAAGATGGAAGTCAGCGAACGGCTGCACGCCTTGAAAATTCCTTTTAAGATTCCAATTGCAGCGGATAAAACTTTAGACAGGTTCGTCTATGTCTTTTTAATTTTTGGGGAAAAGATCACCCTGATCGACAGCGGGGTTTTGGGATCGGGCAGCCTGATTTTTGATTACCTCAAAAAAGCAGGAAGAGACCCGAGGGAAATTTCCACCCTGATTCTTTCCCATTCCCATCCGGATCACCTGGGCGGGGCCAGGGCGATACAGGAACGCAGCGGATGCGTCGTCTTGGCCCATGAAGCCGAAAAACATTGGATTGAGGATACGGAGCGACAAAGGGAGGAGAGGCCGGTACCCGGATTTTCAACCCTGGTGGGTGGACCGGTTACCGTCGATCGGCTGCTGGCGGATGGACAGCCCCTGACCTTAGAAGATGTGCCTTGCCGGGTTATTCATACACCCGGGCATTCTCAAGGATCGATCGCCCTATTTTTTGAAAAGGAAAAAGTGCTTTTTTCTGGAGATGCCGTGCCGCTTCCCGGGGATCTTCCAATTTATGAGAACCTGGAGGATTGCGTTTCTTCGATCAACAAATTAAGAAAGATCGAGAAAGTGGAAACGCTCTGTTCGTCCTGGGAAGACCCGGTAAAGGGCGCCGAAAATATAACGCGAAGATATGAAGAGGCCGTTTCCTACCTTCAGAAAATTCACGAAGCGGTGCTGAAGGCCAGGAAGTCGGGAAAGGAAGATTTGATGGAGTTATGCCGTCAGGTGATTGGAGAGTTGGGGTTGCCGCCCTTCGCGGCCAACCCGCTGACCGCCAGGGCCTTGGCTTCCAGTCTGTCCCTGGGTGACCGGTCGCCTTTTTCAGAAAGCTGATTTTGGACGACAGCTTCAGGCATTAACCGACGAGAAAGGAAAAAACGCTATGGCCTTATTCGAATACCAATTGGATGACCATGTGGCTTTGGTAAATATGACTAACGGAGAAAATCGGTTCACCTCCCATTTTTTGAAGGCCTTCGAAGACCTTCTGGAGGAGATCGAACACCGAACCAAAGCCACCGTGTTGTTGGTCAAGAGTGGCCATGAAAAAATATGGTCCAACGGCATCGATCTGGAATGGCTGCTGGCTGAGGTGGGCCGGGACCCGGAGGCGGGCACCCGGTTTCCTTCGCTTTTGATGCAGTTCCTGCGGCGCCTGTTGACCTATCCCCTGATCACCATTGCCGCCATCAACGGACACGCCTTTGCCGGCGGGGCGATCATGGCCTGCGCCTTCGACTTCCGCTTCATGCGCAACGATCGAGGTTATTTCTGTTTTCCGGAGGTGGACATCCAGATCCCTTTTATGCCGGGCATGGATGCCATCCTGAAGAAAGCCCTGCCCACCTCGCTGGTCCTGGAGGCGCAGTTGACCGGCAAACGTTACACGGCCGCGGAACTGGAGGTCCAGCGGGTCGTCGTCAAGGCCTGTCCGCTGGGCGATCTGCTGAACGAGGCCCTGGCCTTTGCCAAAAGCATGAACAAAGGCCGGGAAATCCTGAAAACTATGAAAGCCGTGGCCTTTAAGAATATTCTGCGGGTTATGGAAACCGACGATCCCGCCTATCTTCAATCGCTGAAGGGAGGCTTCGCCCGCTAGCCGGCGGAGCAATGGTTGAGGCAGAATACCCGAAGGCGATAGGACTTGACAATAGTAGTAGACTGGTCTACTATGCCTCCCTAGAAACCCCCGGGTCCGGTTCGAGGCGCCAACCAGGAGCAGTCCGGGATAGAGAGAGAGGGTAAGGAATGTCTCTGATTGAGTACCGGTTGGAGGAACAGGTAGCGGTGGTGACCATGAAGAACGGGGAAAACCGCTTCAATCCCGAATTTCTGGAAGACTTCGAGGGCCTATTGGATGAGATCGAAACCCGGACCAAGCGCCACGGCGCTGCTGGTTGAGAGCGCCCACGAGAAGATCTGGTCCAACGGGCTGGACCTGGAATGGCTGAAATCCGAGTCGGCCCGGGACCCGGAAGCGGCTTCTCGTATCTCCGACCGCCTGGAACGGTTTCTGCGGCGGCTGTTGACCTTTCCCCTGATCACCATCGCCGCCATCAACGGGCACGCCTTTGCCGGGGGAGCCATCATGGCCTGCGCCTTTGACTTCCGCTTCATGCGAACCGATCGAGGGTATTTCTGTTTTCCGGGAGTGGACCTGGGGATTACCATTTTGCCGGGCATGGACGCCATCCTGAAGAAAACCCTGCCCGCCCCGATGGTCCTGGAAGCCCAATTGACCGGCAAGCGGTACACCGCCTTGGAACTGGAGGTCCAGCGAGTCGTCGTCAAAGCCTGTCCGGTCAAAGACCTGTTCCCCGAGGCCCTGGCCTTTGCCAAGTTCCAGAATAAGACCCGGGAAATCCTGAGGACCATGAAAGCCGTAACCTTCAAAAATATCCTGCGGGTCATGGAAACCGAGGATCCGGCCTACCTCGATGCGCTCAAAGAGAATTTCCCCCGGTAAGGAGTTGCCTATGGACGCCAAAACTCGAATTCTGAAGGCCGGCGCCCGGATTGTTCTGGAAAAAGGCTTCTGCGATACCGGTCTGGCGGAAGTTCTGGAGGCGGCCAAAGTCCCCAAAGGGTCTTTCTATTTCCATTTTAAAAACAAGGAAGATTTTGGCCTGCAGCTCATCGATTCTTTTGCCGAGGTTTTGAAGGCCGGGCAGGAAAAGGCCTACCGGGACGAAAGCCTGCCGCACCTGGAACGGATCCGCGCGGTCTTCCGTTGGCAGACGGAACTTTTTCGCAAAAACGATTTCATGGGCGGTTGCCCGATCGGTAATCTGTCCCTGGAAATGGGAGACCGAAACCCTGCGTTCCGGAAGAAATTGAACCGGGTGTTTCAGGAGATGAAAAAAAATCTGGCCGCCCAATTGGAGGAGGCCAGGCGGGGAGGGGAAATACCTGAATCTATTGATCCGGTGGAGACGGCTGGTTTTATCATCACCAGTTGGCAGGGGGCTCTGGTGCAGATGAAGGTGGCCAAAAGCACCGGGCCGCACGAGATTTTTGACCGGATGATCTTTGAGCGGCTCTTGCGACCGTCGTGATATTAACGGTCTCAAAATAATATTGACAGGGTTCCTTAACACCGCCCAGTCACAACCAAAGACAAAGACGATCTCTCACAGAGCACACAGAGATCGCAGAGAATAGTTAATTTTTGATTGCCGCTGACCCCGCCTAATGCGGGGCGGCAATCAAAAAAAATCTCCCGCTCCGCGAACAAGACCCCGCCGGAGGCGTGAGTCCTTTTAAAAAATCGGCGTCTCAGCGATTTTTCAAAAAATAGATTCGTCTTTCTCTGCGCCCTCGGCGTACTCGAGCGAAGCGGGCGAGAGCTAAAAAGAACACCCCGTGTAGATACAATTTCGTTTCTATTTACATACTAAAGGAGGGAGCATGTTCAAGACCAGAATGACTGAGTTGTTCGGGATCGAAGTGCCGATTCAGTGTGGCACCATGCAGGTGTTGAGTCGGGCCGAACTGGTGGCGGCGGTGGCCAATGCCGGAGCGCTGGCCTGCCTGCCGGCGGCCACCTTTGCCACCCGGGAGGAGTTGCTCGATGAGATCAACCGGACCCGGGATTTGACCGATAAACCGTTCGGGGTGAACGTCTCGCTTTTCCCGGCGCTCATGCCCCGGCCGCCGGAGGAGTTGATCCAGACGGTGATCGATTCCGGGGTGAAGATCCTGGAGACAGCCGGCCGCAACCCGGAACCCCATCGGCAGCAGATTTCCGAGGCCGGTTTGATTCATTTCCATAAGTGCGCCCGGGTGCGGGACGCGGCCAAAGTGGCCCGCCTCGGGGTGGACGCCGTCTCCGTCGTGGGGATCGAATGCGGCGGACACCCCAGTATGGAAAAAGTGACTTCCCTGGTCCTGATTCCCAAGGCCGTGGACCAGGTCGATGTGCCGCTCATTGCCGGCGGAGGCTTTTCGGACGGCCGTTCGCTGGTCGCGGCCCTGGCGCTCGGCGCCGACGGCGTGAACATGGGCACCCGGTTCATTGCCACCCAGGAATGCCCGGCCCACCAGGCCTTCAAGGAAAAGATCGTAGCCGCGCATGAAGCGGAAACCGTGCTGGTGATGGAATCCTTGCAGCACCCCGCCCGAGTTCTGAAAACCCCCTGGTCGGAAAAAATCATCGAAATGGAACACCAGGGCGCCACATTGGAGGAACTGATTCCCATGATCACCGGACAATTGAGCCGCCACGGCTGGGCGGACGGCAACCTCAATGAGGGAATCTATCCGGCCGGCCAAGTCATCGGCCGCATCACCGACATTCCTACCGTCGCCGATTTCATCAAGCGGACCATGGATGAGGCCCTGGAGGTGCGGGAACGGCTGAACCGGTTGTTGGGGCCGGTGGGTTAATACGAAAATAGGGTCCAGGGTTCGGGTGCAGGGCACACGGTATAAGGTGTAAGGTTCAAGGTTCGGAGAAATCTATTTTCACGCTTCGCGGGTGGCCGTAGGTGCCATGGGGTATGGTACGAAAATAGCGCCACATCCTTCTGTCCTTGCGAGCGAAGCGAAGCAATCTCCCGATTGAGCTTCGGGATCGTTCTAAACTAACTGGGGGATTGCTTCGTCGCTTCGCTTCTCGCAATGACAGTGGAAACTGTCCTTTTTATGCCTTGGGATACCTGCCCCCGGGCATGTGGGTTAAATACGAAAATAAACGATTAAGGAGATTGTCATGACCCACCACGAGGTGTACCAGCAATTACTGGCAGTGATGAAAAAGCGCGGGGGCGGCTATTCGGGAATGGATATCCCGGAATTCTACGCCATGGCGGAAGAACTCTTCACCCCCGAGGAGTCCGAGGTCAACAATGCCATGCCCAAGGGACCTTTCACGGCCAAGGACCTGGCCCGGGAAGTGGGCCGGGAGGAGGCGGAACTGGAAAGGATCTTGGAGTCCATGGCCGATAAAGGACTCTGCGTAGCCGTCAAGAGGAATGGGGTCCAATTTTACCGCGGCGCCCGGTTCATGCCCGGCATACTGGAATTCCAATTCATGCCGGGAAAAACGACCGAACGGCATAAAAAACTCGCCCGGCTCATCCAGGCCTATAAAAAGGCCTGTGACCAGAAAACCGACATGGCGGCAGTCGGCTTCCCCCCAACTCGGGTTATCACCGTGGACCGGTCTGTGGCGGACGGGAATCAGGTCCATACCTACGACCAGGTGCAGAGCTATATCGATCAGTACGAGCCCATCGCGGTCACCACTTGCTACTGCCGTCATGCCGCTGCCCTGCGCGACGAAGACATTCACGGGATGCCCCTGGATGTCTGCATGCAGTTCGGCCTGGGCGCCCAGTTCGCCATTGAAAGGCTGGGCGGGCGGAAGGTGACCAAGGAGGAGGCCCGGGAAGTCTTGAACCAGGCGGAGGAAGCCGGTCTGATCCACATGAGCATGAACACGGCTGAAGACGTGGGCTTCATCTGCAATTGCGACCGTTGGCACTGCGTGTCGGTAAAACAGGCCCTGGCCAAGCCCAAACCCGCCCTGTATTTTTACTCCGGCTTCGAGCCGGACTTTGCTGCGGAAAGCTGCGTGGCCTGCGGGACTTGTCTGGAACGGTGCCCGGCTGAGGCCCTTTCCCTGGTCGGGGAGGAGGGTCCTCCCCGGGTGGATCTCGACCGCTGTTTCGGTTGTGCCGTCTGCGCGACCGGGTGCCCGTCGGAGGCGATCTCCATGGTCTGCAGAACGGGCTTCCCCGAAACCCCGAAGAATGGAAAGGCCCTGGGGGAGGCCATCAAGGCCAGTCGTGCTGCCGCGTGATTAGTAGATAAATAGGGTCCAAGGCGCAAGGCGCAAGGTACACGGTATCAGGTTCAGGGTCCAAGGTTTAAGGTTCGGAGGAAACCATTTTCAGGCTTTGCGGGCGTCCAACCCGGAAAGCTTTTCATTGGGTTTATTCAATCGAAGGAGGAAGTTTTATGTCTGAGGATATTTTTCGAAACTTGCAGAAAAGGCTGGATCAATACTCTATGGGTTTTCCGGCCACCGAGTCGGGGATTGAGATCAAGATCCTGAAAAGTTTGTTTTCTGAGGCCGATGCCGCCTTGTTTTTAACCCTGACGCCCATGCTGGAGACTTCGGAATCGGTGGCCGCCCGACTGGAGTTGCCGGTAGAAAAAGTGGCCGCTCACTTGGAGGATATGGCGCTCCGCGGGTTGTTGTTCCGTTTGGGAAAAAAGGGCACGGTCAAATACGGCGCCATCCCTTTTGTCCACGGGGTGTTTGAATTCCAGGTCAAGAACCTTTCGAAGGACCTGGCCCTCATGGTGGAGCAATATGAAAACGAAGGCTTTGAGCGGGCCATGCAGGACAGCGGCGGCTATTTCCTGCGCACCATCCCCATTCAACGTTCCGTGGATACCACCCAGCATATCGCCGCCTATGAAGATGCCGTAAACCTACTGCGGGAAAAGGACCTGATCGTGGTTACCGACTGCATCTGCCGCAAGAGGACCGAGACCGTGGATAAGTCCTGCGGAAAACCGCTGGAGGCCTGCTTCATGTTCGGTTCGATGGGACAGTACTATCTCGACCGGGACATGGGAAGGAAGATCGAGGTGGAGGAGGCGATTGCCATTCTGACCCGATGCCAGGATGCCGGGCTGGTCACTCAACCGGCTACCTCCCAGAATCCCTCCGGCATGTGCAACTGCTGTGGGGATTGCTGCGGGGTGCTCCGGGCGCTCAACAAGCACCCTAAGCCGGCCGAAATCGCCTTTTCCAATTATCAGGCGGTAGTGGACGGCTCCGAGTGTCTGGGTTGCTCCACCTGCCTGGACCGTTGCCAGATGAACGCCTTGAGTCTAAACGATGAAGGCTTGGCCCAGGTGAATCTCGACCGGTGCATCGGCTGCGGTCTCTGCGTGACCACCTGCCCTTCGGGAGCGATGAAACTGACCCCGAAGGCCGAGAACCAACTGCGCGTACCGCCGGCTTCCAGCGCCGAGCAGATGATGCGTCTGTTGCAAACCAGGGGATTAATCCAATAAAGATAAAGAAAAGGATTCCCATATGAAAGTGCTGCGCACCCCCGATGAACGTTTCGCCGGACTCCCGGACTTTCCTTATGAACCCAACTACCTCATGGTACCGGACGGGGAAGGCGGCCGCTTGCGGATTCATTATCTGGATGAAGGACCAAAGGATGCCGAACCGGTCCTGATGATGCATGGAGAGCCGTCCTGGTCATTCCTCTACCGAAAAATGATCCCCATTTTTCTGGAGGCCGGGAAGCGGGCGGTAGCCCCGGACCTGGTCGGGTTCGGTCGTTCGGATAAACCGGCCGACCGCAGGGACTACACCTACAACCGCCACGTGGAGTGGATGAAGGCCTGGCTGGAACAGGTGGACCTGAAACGCATCACCCTGGTCTGCCAGGATTGGGGAGGCCTGGTCGGCCTGCGGCTCCTGGCGGCCCACCCGGAACGATTCGCCCGGGCCGTGGTGGCCAATACCGGTCTGCCCACCGGGGAATTTCCCATCAGTAAGGCCTTTCTCCGGTGGCGCACGTTTTCCGTCGAGGTTGAGGAATTCAACGTGGGCGCGATCGTCAATATGGGCACCCTCTCCGACCTTCCGGAGGAAGTACTGAGGGCCTACAATGCTCCCTTCCCGGACGAAACCTACAAGGAAGGGGCGCGGGTTTTTCCTTCCCTGGTTCCCATAACCCCGGACGATCCGGCGGCCCCGGGCAATCGCCAGGCCTGGGGAGTCCTTTCCCGTTTCGAAAAGCCCTTTCTGACCGCTTTCAGCGACGGAGATCCCATCACCCGGGGCGGCGAGCAAATTTTTCAGAAGAAGGTACCCGGCGCACAGGGGCAGCCCCATACGATCGTCCAAGGGGGCGGCCACTTCCTCCAGGAAGACCGGGGCGAAGCCTTTGCTCAGGTAGTTACTGATCTTTTGAATAGAACACCCTTACCGGGGAGTGGTTCAGAATTAACCGGCAGGTAAAGCGTCCGGAGTTAAAGAAAGGTATAAATGGGACTTCTAATTGTTGACCAGAGAAAAATGCAAAAGAGACGGATTGTGCGCCAAGGAATGCCCGACGGCCATCATCCGTCTTAAGGATAAGGAGAGTTTTCCGGAATTGGTTCCGGGCGGGGAGAACCTTTGCATCCAATGCGGCCATTGCGTGGCCGTCTGCCCGCACGGGGCGCTCAGTCACGCTCGGGTTCTTTTGGAAAGCTGTCAACCGGTCCGGAAGGACCTGTTGATCAACGAGGAGCAGGCCGTTCAGTTTCTCCGCTCGCGCCGCTCCGTTCGTTTTTTCAAGGACCGGCCGGTGGAAAAAGAAATCATCCAAGAATTAATCGAGCGTCGCCCGGTATGCCCCCACCGCCAGCAATGCCCAGGTAGTGGAATGGCTGGTATTTACCGACCGGGCTAAGATTAAGGAATATGCAGGAATGACGGTGGACTGGATGCGGTCGGTACTCCAATTGAGTCCTCTCCCCGCCCAGGCCGCTTATCTGCCCATGATCGTTGCTGCCTGGGATGCCGGTTACGATGTGGTGCTCCGGGAGGCCCCGGTCCTGCTGGTGGCTTCCGCCCCGAAAGAGGATGCCAGCGGGCATGGTGGACGTGACCCTGGCCCTGTCCTATTTGGAGCTGGCGGCCGTCCCCCTGGGCCTGGGGACCTGCTGGGCGGGGTTGGTTCAGGGGGCGCTGCGGTCCTCGGCGGAGTTCAAAGAAGTTATAGGGATACCGAAGGGCCATACGCACCATTACCCCATGATGTTGGGATATCGCGAAGCCGAAATATTTTCGTCTGCCCGAGCGCCGGGCGCCGAAAATTACCTGGAGATAAGGACTGGTTCTGAGATCGTTTATAAGTTTGCGATAGGGGGCCGGCCTTCTAAAGGCAGCATTTTATCGGAAAACCTTCCTGAAGGCCTCCAAGGCCTTCTCGATTTCCTCCGGGGAGACTCCCAGGTGAGTGACCAAGCGGACCTGGGTCTTCCCGAAGGCATGGATCAACACCCCCTTGTCCTTCATGAACTCGGCAACCTGCGGAGCGGTCATCCCGCTGGAATTGACGTCGAAGATGACGATGTTCGTTTCGACGTGATCAGGATTGATCTGGACCCCTTTTAATTCAGAAAGACCGTGGGCCAGACGTTTCGCGTTGCGGTGATCATCCGCCAGCCGTTCCCGATGGTGTTCCAGCGCATGGATCCCGGCCGCCGCCAGGATCCCGGCCTGCCGCATCCCGCCGCCGAACATCTTCCGGAAACGGTGGACGCGGTCGATAAAGGCGGCCGAGCCGGCCACCAGGGAGCCCACGGGCGCACCCAGTCCTTTGGACAGGCAGACCGAGACCGAATCCGCCCATTGGGCGTATTCACCTGGTTCAATTCCCGTGGCGGCCGAGGCATTCCAAAGCCTCGCTCCGTCAAGGTGGACTAACGAGGCCCTTGGAGTGGGACAGCCTGGAAATGTCTTCGATATTCTTCAGGGGATAGATACTCCCGCCCCCGCGGTTATGGGTGTTTTCCAGGCAGACCAGCCGCGACACCGCGAAGTGGTGATCCAAAGGCCGGATAGCCTCTTCGACCTGGGAGGCTTCCAGGATCCCCCGGATCGCCCGGGAGGCAGAAAAACTGAACGCCGGACAAAACCGCCCCGGCCCCGCCTTCAAAGTTATAGGGATGGGCGGACGCCTCCAGAATGACCTCGTCGCCGGGCTGGGTATGGGCCTTGATGGACAACTGGTTGGCCATGGTCCCGGAGGGGACGAAGAGGGCCTTCTCTTTGCCCAGCAGCGCAGCCACCTTTTCCTGCAAGGCGTTGACCGTAGGGTCTTCCCCGAAGACGTCGTCGCCCACCTCGGCCTCGGCCATGGCTTGACGCATGGCGGGTGTCGGTTTGGTGACGGTATCGCTTCTTAGATCGATAAACTCAGCCATGGTTCCTCTCCGCAACCATTTCTTGTTACCAGGAACGATTCAACATTGGTCACGATAACTAAAGAACCGGTTGTTTGTCAAGAAGGGCGTTCGGTTAAGGATCGGGCGAAATTTTGAAAGTCCCGGCGGGTGTCGCATCGGAATTGAATGCCGGTTTCCCTTTTCAGCTTGACATTTGTGCTTTGTCAGACTACATCTAAAAAAGAATTACAATGAGTATGATTTATGGGGGAATGGCTATGGTTTTAAACAGCGTCGGTATTCGCGAGGCCAAGATCGACTTGAGTAAGATCCTTAAGAGGGTAAAAAGCGGCCGGGAGGTGGTCATCACCGATCGGGGACACCCGATCGCCAAGATCGTTCCCTTGGAATCGGAGAACCTGCCCCTGGAAGAGAGGGTCCGCCGTTTGGAAGGGCAGGGGCTTCTTCGTCCTGTCTCGAAAAGAAACCGGAGACCCTTGCCGCCGCCGCTGCCGGCTCCGGAGGGAGCGGCTCAAGGCTTCTTGCAGGAGGACCGAAATCGATGAAGACGGAAGAAAAGTCGGCGGTTCTCTATTGGGACGCCTCGGCCGTGCTGTCCGCCCTCCTGAAAGACGACCACAGCCGGGAGGCCCATCGATGGGCGATTCGGTCGGGATACCATTTCCTTTCCACCCTGGCCTACGCGGAGGTGTCGGCCGTATTGCGGCGTATAGCCCGGGAGAGGCTGCTGGCGGAAGTGCTGGTAAAGGCTGCTGAGGAAAGCCTGGAAACCGGCCCTTGGAGATCCTGGCAGGGGATCCCCCGGCAGGAGGACTTGCGGCAGTTGTCCGGCCGCTATCCCCTGCGGGGAGCCGACCTCTGGCACCTGGCTGCCGCTAAAAGCCTCCGGGAGGATCTGCCCGAATTGAAACTATTGACTTTTGATCGACGTTTAATGGCAGCCGCCCAGGGAGAAGGGATTGTTCAAGACCTAGCCAAGAATATTTGAAATATTTTTGGCTGTAATAAAAACCACGGCAACAGATTTAAAGATTGTCTTTTTTTAGATTCATACATCCATTGTTAGAGACAAATTCTCAGAACAAGGGATGTATGAATCTATAACTAATCAAAACCGGAGAAGGGTGGAGCAACGATATGGAAAAATGGAATATTCAGGATAAGTATTACGCCCGGGGCATCTGCTTCGGCTGCGGGCCGATCAATGAAAAGGGTTTGAAAATCAAAAGCTACGTGGATGGGGACAAGGTGGTGGCCCGCTGGAAGGCGGAGCCGCACCACCAGGCCTTTGAGGGGGTGCTCTGCGGTGGGATCATCGGGACGCTTCTGGACTGCCATTCCAACTGGACCTCGGCCTGGCATCTGATGGTTAAGAACGGCCTGGACCAGCCGCCCTGCACGGTCACCGGGGAATTCGCCGTCAAGCTGCTGAAGCCCACCCCGATCGATGACGCAGTGGAATTGTCGGCCACGGTGGTGGAATCCACCAAAAGCAAAGCCGTGATCGAAGCCACCCTGTCCTACCGGGGCGAGGTAACGGCCACCTGCCGGGGGACCTTCTTTGCCGTGAAGCCGGGGCATCCGGCCTATCATCAGAGATAAGCTTGAAGAGGGAAGATGGGAGATGGAAGAGAAAGACAGGGGGGGTAGAATCAGGCGAAACCCAACTGAGATTGCGATCAGAATGACAATAACCGGCTGATTGATTTTTTAGAAACCGTCTCTGGTCAATTCATTAAAACAAAACCTCCCCCGTCTGGGTCAATTCATACCCCCCCAATCGCCGGACGGCTTCCTGAAATTCCTGCGACCGGATGACCGACAGCAGGGCCTGAATCTTTTCTTCCTCCCAAAACCTCTCCGCAACGATCAGGTCGTAGCGTTCCTGGACCACGGGGATGAAATCCAGGTCCAGGGCTTTGGCGGCCGCGTATATGCCCATCCCGACGTCGGCCCGACCGCTGAGAATATTGACGGCCACGGCCATGTGGGTGAACTCTTCGTCCTGGTAACCCCGAATGACCGTCGGATCGATCCCCAAGGCCTTCAAACGGAAATCAAGCAGAATCCGGGTCCCGGAGCCAGCCTGACGATTGATCAGAACGATGTCCGGGCGCGTTAAATCCTCCAGGCCTTTAATCCCCTTGGCATTCCCCTTAGGCAAGATCAGGCCTTGCTGGCGATAAACCAGATTGACCCCTTTGACCCGAAGGTCCGGGATCAAGCGCCGGATATCGGGGATATTGTATTCTCCGCTTTCCGGGTCCAACAGATGGGAGCCGGCCAGATGGGCAATCCCGCGCTTGAGGGCCATGAGACCACCGGTGCTGCCCACGTTGCTGGAGGTCAGACGAAAACGGGGGAAGGAGAGGGTAAAGAAATTCCCCAGCAGGTCCAGGGTATTGTCGTGGCTGCCGACGATGACCACCGTCCGGGCGATGACCTGTTCCTCCCGCAACAGTTCAGCCGAGATCGGCTCGCTCAGGTTAAGTCCTTCGGTGTTTTCCGGGATGCGGATGATCCCATCGGCCCGGGTTAAGGAGGTAATGGTGCCGGCCCCGCGGGGCAGTGGGTTGGCAATCACTTTCTCCCCCACCTGCCCAAGATTGACTCGCAGAAATTCCTCCTGCCCCAGCTTGGAGGGAAAAGAACGGGCCGGGAAAACCGTCATTTTTTTGCGCTCCGGGGGGAGCAGGCCCTGCATCTGAAATAGAACCGGGCGGGCGAACTGTTCAAAGGAAATCGTGGCTGAAACCGGATATCCGGGATTTCCGATTACCGGTTTTCCCTGAACGATTCCCAGAATGGTTGGCTTGCCGGGCATGATAGTCACCCCGTGGACCAGGACTTGTCCCTGGGCTTGAACGGCCGAAAAAGTGTAATCCTCGCTGCCCGATGAAGACCCCGCGTTCAGAATCACCATCTGACAGTCTGAGGCTGCGGCTTCCGCCAGGACGGACTGAATTTTATCGGGCTGGTCGGCGATGATCCCCCGGCGTTCAGGGCATCCCCCGCATTCCTTAATCAGGCCGCTTAGGATCAGGGTATTGAATTCGGGTACCTTCCCGGGGGGAAGAGGCTTATCCTGCAGGTCAGACCAATCCAGGAGTTCGGAACCGGTTGGGATCAGGATCACTTTGGGGCGTTTTTTTACGGAAACCATAAATATGCCCCCGGCGACCAGCGCCCCCAGATCGTAGGCGTTGATCCGGTGCCCCTGGGGCAAGAGGAGTTCGGTGGCCACCATATCTTCGCCCAGCTTGCGGACGTTTTGCCAGGGATAGGCGGAGGCCTGGATTTCGAGACGGTCATCACCCAGCGGATTGAGGTTTTCCACCATGATCACAGCGTTGGTTTGGAGGGGCAGGGGATGGCCGGTATTGATCCAGAAAGCTTCTTTTCCAACCGTCAGCTCTTTGGGCCGCTCAATGCTGGCTCCGAAGGTTTGTTCCGCCCAGACGGCGATCCCATCCATGGCGGCGGCATGGAAATTGGGAGAGGAAAAACGGGCAAAGACCGGTCCGGCCAGGACGCGCCCGAGGGCTTCCGTCGTGGGAATTTCTTCATCCCCCAACAGGGAAGGGTAATCGAGACAGTTAAAAAAAATGTTCCGGGCCTCCGCCAGTGATTTCATTTCGAAGTAGATTTTCCGTTTCATTTATTACCCTCGTAAATGTTAATTTGGTTTGGAAAAAGGCCGTCATTCTGGATCAGGCCCGGGGTCGCCCCTCCTACGAAAGACCATCTCGTTATTCCATATTCGCTTTTATTCTCAGACTAAAACAACAGCACTTCCACCCATTCTCCCTTTTCTTTTCCTTCCGTGAAACGGTCGATGCGGATCAACCCATCGGAGCGGACCAGGGTGGAAATGAGCCCGGATTTTCCCAGGATCGGTTCGGCTTCCCAGCCTTCGGGGCCGAGTCGCAGGGCGACCCGGATATAATCATCCCGGCCCTGGGCCGAGGCCAGGTTGCGGGTCAGGCGGGCCTTCAGGCCGGGTTTGATCGAAGAGGGGAGTTCCCCTTCCAGGCGGGTCAGACAGGGCTTGACAAAAATGGAAAAGACCACCATGGCCGAGGCGGTGTGTCCCGGCAGGCCCCAGAGGACCTTGGGCCCGACACGGGCCAGGATGGTGGGTTTTCCAGGGCTGATGGAAATGCCGTGGGCCAGGATTTCCGCTCCCGGAAATGAGCCGATGACCTCCAGGGAAAAGTCCCGGGTGCCCACGGAACTTCCGCCGGAAATCAGGACCACATCGAAATGCTCCAGGGCCTGTCGGCATTTTCCCCGGAGATCTTCGAAGTTATCCTGGGATAAACCTAAAAATTCCGGGATCCCGCCGGCCTCCCGGACCAGGGCCGGTAAGGTAAAGGCGTTGATGTCCCGGACCTTTCCCGGGGGCGGCTGCTGATCGAAGGGGACGATCTCGTCGCCGGTGGAAATGACCGCCACTCGGGGTTGTTGAACTACCGGGACCTGCTGCACCCCGAGGCCGGCTAAAAGACCCAGATCCTGGGGGCGAAGGCGTCGACCCGCCTGGAGGACCGTCCGTCCCCGCCGGAGATCGTCCCCGATTTGGATGACGTGGTCCAGAGGAGAAACCGATTTGAAGACCTCGATGGTTTGGTCATCCAACCCCTGGGTCTGCTCGATCATAACCACCGCGTCGGCCCCGGGAGAGAGCATGCCTCCGGTGGCGATGCGTGCGCATTGGCCGGGTCGAATCGGGACGGTGGCCTCCCGGCCCATAGTGATTTCCCCGCTGACCGTCAATAAGGCCGGTATGGCCTCGGAAGCCCCGAAGGTATCCCGGGCTCGAACCGCGTAGCCATCCATGGTCGCCCGGGCGAAATGGGGCAGGTCTTCGGGGGAGGATACCTCTTCAGCCAGCACCCGGTTCAGCGCCTTTCCCAAGGGCAGGGTTTCCCGGCCCAAGGTCGGGAAGATTTCCAACATTTCAAAGATTTCTTCGGGGGTTTTTACTTTAAAAAAGGGTTTCATGGTTTGTTCCGTTTCCTCTAGATCCGCGAAACCAGCAACAGCGGTTGACAGAGTTTCTATAAATGGATATTATGTAAAAAAAGACATATTTATGCAACCAATAAGCGCCTATGCTATTAGATCCCTTTAATCGCCGTATCAATTATCTACGCCTCTCCCTCACCGACCGGTGCAACCTGCGCTGTCTCTATTGCATGCCGGAGGGGGGAGTGCCCAAGCTGGCCCACGAGGATATCCTCAGCTACGAAGAGTTCCTGCGTTTGGCCCGGTTAAGCGTCCGCCTGGGCATCGAAAAGATCCGCCTGACCGGCGGAGAACCTTTGGCCCGTAGGGGCGTGATCCCTTTTATCGCGGAACTGGCCCGGATCCCGGGGATAAAGGACATCAGCCTGACCACCAATGGGGTCCTGCTGGCCGAACAGGCCCAGGCCATCTGGGAGGCCGGGATCCGCCGGGTCAATATCAGCCTCGATTCCCTCGATCCCCGCCGGTACGCCCGAATTACCCGACAGGACTTTTTCCACCAGGTCTGGCAGGGGATCCTGGCCGCCGAAGCCGTCGGTTTCCAGCCGATCAAGATCAACGTGGTCGCTTTGAAAGGAATCAACGACGACGAGATCCCGGCCTTTGGCCGCCTCTCCCGGGAAAAACCGTATCATATCCGTTTCATTGAGTTTATGCCCGTGGGACCGGAGACCGGCTGCCAGACGGAGCGATTCCTGCCGGGAGATCAAATCCTGGACCGCCTTCAAACCCAGGGCGCGTTGGAGCCCTTGAACGGCCACGGGTTGGATGGTCCCGCCCGACGCTGGAAGTATTCCGGGGCCCGAGGCGAAATCGGGCTGATCAGCCCCATCAGTCATCATTTCTGCCCGTCCTGCAATCGGTTGCGCCTGACCGCCGATGGAAAGCTCCGAACCTGTATTTTTTCCGACGACGAGACCGATCTCCGGGAATCCCTGCGGCAGGGGGCCTCCGACGCGCAGTTGGAAAACATCATTCAACAAGCCATCGCCCGTAAGCCGAAAGAACATCCCCATCAGACCGCCTCGGTTCCCGGCCGCTGCCAGCGGCAGATGTCCAAAATCGGCGGTTAGAATCTAACCACTCTTAAGGAACACTGGATCCCCGATAAAGGCCTTCGGGGATGACGAGAAATCATTTTTCATGATTCGTAGTGGTGAATCGGTATTGATTTTTCCGAGAAACGCTGGTAAAATCCGCTTCATTCTCGTGTTTAGCGATCTTCGTTCATTATGATTCTGCCTAATTTCATCGCCGAACGTAAAATTCAGGAGGCCCTGCGCAGGGGGGAGTTGGACAACCTCCCCGGTAAGGGCCGGCCCTTGCAACTGGAAGACGACAGCCAGGTCCCGGAGGAATTGCGGTTGGCCTATAAAATCCTGAAGAATGCCGACTGCCTCCCCCCGGAACTGGAACTGAAAAAGGACATCGTCCGGCTGGAAGAAATGCTCCGGGGAATTGAGGATGTGGAAGAGAAATACAAGCAGATGAAGCGGCTCAATTTCATGATCATGAAGCTGAACATGATGCGCAAGGTTTCTCCGCAGTTTGAAGAGGACCAGGTCTACTTTGAAAAAGTGGTCGATCGCCTGGGCACCAAAAGCAAACCCGACCCCACCCCATAATTCCACTTGAAGAATGTGGCTGCGGCCGTAATAGGCGTGCAGGTCTTTTATCTCCAGCGTTTAGGCCAGCTCCTTTTCCAGATAGGCTTCTTGAACCTGGACGTTGCTGCGAATGTTACCGGGGGTATCCGTGGCCACCAGTTCCCCATAGACCAGCACCGAAATGCGATCCGCCAGATCAAAGACCACGCTCATGTCGTGCTCGACCATGAGCAGCGTTTTGTCTTCCGTATATTTCCGTAAAAAGTCAATCCACTGGTCAAGGACGGTTATCGCGGAGGCAGCCCAAGTGACCAGGTTTTCTGATCAAAACCATGATAGTGGATAATCCCGGAGACCTTTTCCCGGGCAAATAGCCTTTTCCCTTTTTGGAGAAATTTGAACATGTCGATAGAAAAAATTAGGGTGCGAACAATCGCAGACCTTGGGGCCATTGAGAAGACCCCCCTAAAGGAAAGGATCAAGGCCACCAATACCTATGATCTGCTGAAGCAGGGCGCAGGGATCAATCCGGAAGCCCCGGCCATCAGCTTTTTCTCCAAAGGGGAAGACTATGCTTCTCCCCGGCAGATCAATTACCGGGAATTAATCTCCAGGGTGACCCAGGCAGCCAACCTCTTTCACGACCTGGGGATCCGTTCGGGGGACGTTATCTCCTATCTCCTTCCCAACCTGCCGGAGACCCATTTTGTGCTTTGGGGGGGAGAGGCCGCCGGGATCGTCAACCCGATCAATTCCCTGCTGGAGCCCTTTACCATTCGTGAAATCTGTCAAGCGGCCAATACCAAGGTCCTGGTGGCCCTGGGCGAGTTTCCGGGAGCGGACATCTGGCAGAAGGTCTCCTTAATCCGGAAGGACCTCCCGGGACTCAAGGCTGTGGTCCGGATCATGGGGCCCGGGGATGAAAAGGAAGGGATTTATAGCTTTGAAGAGCTTCTCCCCCGTTACCGGGAGGATGGACTGGATTCCGATCGCCTGATTAACCCCGAGGACATCGCCTCCATGTATCACACCGGGGGGACCACCGGCACCCCGAAGCTGGCTCCCCACACCCATTATAATGAAGCGGTCATGCCCTTGATGGTAGCCCTGGGAGCCGAACTGTACGCCGGGGAGGTGACCCTGTGCGGGCTGCCCCTTTTCCATGTCAACGGCACCACCGTGACCGGATCGTTCCCTTTCTCCATCGGGGCCCATGTGGTGATCCTTGGGCCGCGCGGCTATCGAGACCCGGCGGTTATAAAAAACTTCTACAAGATTGTCGAACACTACCGGGCGGTTTCCTTCTCGGCCGTGCCGACGATTCTGTCGGTGCTTCTCGATATACCCAAGGGGGATTCGGACATATCTTCCCTTCGCTATCTGGTCTGCGGGGCGGCCCCGCTATCCGTGGAGCTCTTCAGGCGATTTGAGGCCCACAGCGGCATGAAGATCATCGAGGGCTACGGCCTTACCGAAGGGACCTGTGTTTCATCCGTGAACCCCTTTCATGGGGAGCGGAAGATCGGTTCCATCGGCCTGAGGCTTCCCTATCAGGAGATGAAGGTCTTGATCGTGGATGAAGAAGGAACGTTTGTGAGAGAGGCCGAGGCCGATGAGATCGGCGGCGTTTGCCTTAAGGGCCCGAATGTATTCCGGGGCTATCTGGATGAGGCCCAGAACCGCCGCATCTGGCCCCTTCCGGAATGGTTCAATACCGGGGACCTGGGAAGGCAGGACCAGGACGGCTATTTCTGGCTGACCGGGCGCAGAAAAGAACTTATCATCCGGGGGGGGCACAATATCGATCCGGCGGTTATTGAAGAACCCCTGTATCGACTTCCCGAGGTGAAGATGGCTGCGGCGGTGGGCAGCCCCGATCCCCACGCCGGCGAAATCCCGGTAGCCTTCGTGGAACTCAAGGATGGAGCGACTATCACCGAAGGCGAAATATTGGAATATCTCCGTAAGGAGATGGGTGAACGGGCAGCCATACCTAAGCAAGTCTTTGTGGTCCCCCAGATTCCCCTCACTCCGGTGGGCAAGATTTTTAAGCCGGCACTTCGCTGGGAGAGTATCCGAAAGGTGTACGCGGAGCAACTTTCCACCCTGCAGGGACTGGCAGACCATACCGTAGTCAAAGTGGCCGAGGACAAGGTCCATGGATCCCTGGCCACAATAACCATTACCCCTGCGGCCGGGGTGTCGGAAGAGACCATCAGGGAAAAGGTGGCCGAAATCCTGGCCCGGTATACCGTCCGGTATCAACTGATTTTGGGTTAAGGGAAGGGGAAAACAGATCAGCTTTCGACCTTTATACCAAAGCCCGCCCGCATTAGATTCAATCCTTGTTGTTGCACCGACCAGTGCCGTCCTCCGATCAGACCGCCGTCCACTACCAGGTTATGGCCGTTGACAAAGGTTGATTCGTCCGAAGCGAGAAAAACGGCTGCCAGAGCGATATCCTCCGGTAGACCGGCACGACGAATGGGCTGCATGGCCGCCAAGGCCTGTTGGATGGCTTCGACGTTTTGCTCGGCTTCCTCTGTCGGCAAGCCAAGGGCTTTGCCGAAAATGCCGGTGGCAATGCCTCCGGGTGAGATGCAGTTGACCCGGATGTTTCTCTCTCCCAGCTCCATGGCTACGCATTTCGTCAGATGGATAACGGCCGCCTTGGCCGCCGAGTAAATCATCGACGAGGAATATCCGGCCAGGACACCGGCGACGCTGCCGTTATTAATGATGCTGCCTGAACCCTGGGCTCGCATGACCGGCGCGGCATGTTTCATTCCCAGCATGACCCCGCCCAGAAGGACCGACAGGGCAGCCTCATACTTGTCCAAAGGGATGGTGGCGATTCCCCCCACCGGGGCCGGACAACCGGCGTTATTGAAGAGGCAGTCCAAACGCCCGAAGCGCTTCACGGCGAAATCGATCATGGCCTTTACCTCGGCCTCCCTGGAAACGTCGGTCTTCAGGAAATCTACCCGGGGGCCCAAAGCCTCCGCCAGTTCTCTTCCTTCCTTTTCCCGCCGGGCAGCGATGAGAACGGAGGCCCCCTCCCGGGCAAAAATTTCAACGCTTCGCCGTCCGATGCCGCTCGTCCCTCCGGTAATAATCGCCGTCTTCCCCATTAGTCGTCCACTCATATCTTTTCTCCTTTCCGTCCTCATTTATTACCTGACTACATCAACGACGCCGTGGTCATCGGTGATTGATGTAAATTCCTGTCCGCCTCCGGGGAGGAGGCGTTTCATTTAGAACGGGATCCGGACCCCCAATCCCAGGGCCATCGTTTCCGGGCCGATGACCCGTTTGTCGGTAATACCCCAATCTCCCCCGATTTTCCCGCCATTGCTGAAATGCTCCAGGCGCAAAGTGACACTGACCGGCAGACAATCACATAATTTCAAGTCCGAACCAATCCCCAGGAGCAGCAGAAAATTCCAGGACGTCCCTTCTTTGATCAGGACATCCTGCAGGTAGGTGAACCCGATGCCGGCTTCCAGAAAGGGGCGAAGATCTTTAGACAGGGGAAGATAGACGCGATAAACGGGTGTAAGTCCGATCTGAAACAGGTCCCAATTCGTGGTCGGCCGGCGGCCCTCTTTTTGGGCCTGGAGCCATTCCTGGGCTGAGACCTGATCCCGGGAGAGAGGCACCTCCCGACCGTAGATTTTGGAGAGGCGCAGTTCGGTCAACAAGGATCCGATCAGTCTGATTTTTCTTAGGAACACCCAGGAGGCCAGTTCATTCTCCAAACCAATGCTCAGGCTGTTCACCCGGGTGTTTTCATAGAGGATGTCAGAGACCAACTGAACCGGCCAGCCGGACTGGAATTGGACCAAGAGGCTTTTCCCCTTCAGACTCGATTCGTCGAGTTCCCTGGAGACGCACCAGCCTTGCCCGGGGGCGAGGAGGGCTAGCAACAGCGGAAAGGATAAGACCAGGTGAAGCAGAAATCGGTTCATGGGGAGAGGGAAGGGGCCCTTTCAGTAGAGTTCCAGCGGCCGGGGAGCATCATATATCCAACGGATAACGGATTCCCAGCCCCAGGACCAGGGTTTCCGGGCCGATCAACCTTTGGTCCGACAGGCCCATCTGATGCCAATACTTCATTCCGTTGCTGAAATGTTCCAGGCGTAAAAAGGCGTGAAGGGGGAGGCCTCCCCATCTGAATTCGGTGCCCAGGCCGGAATAGAGTGAAAAATTCCAGCGGGTGCCATTTTCAATCAACCCCTCCAGCAACCAGGTTAACCCGGCCCCTAATTCGAAATAGGGCCTGAAGTTCTTGGTAATCGGGTAATAGATCCGATAGAAAGGGGTCAGGCCTAGCTGATAGGTGTCCCAGTTGACGGTAGGCTCATGTCCCTGCTGTTTGGCCCGGGCTAGTTTTTCGCCGGAAACCTGATCGTCATTAAGGGGGATAGCGTTCCCCCAGATCTTCAAGAGCCTGAATTCCAGCAGCAGGGATTCCGAAAGAGGACCACCTGCCGGGAAAATGATGACTCCGCATTCCTTTTCGAAGGCCGCATTGAAACTGAAGGTATTGAAGTTGGAATACAATTTGTCCGAGAAATACCGGGCCGGCCATCCGTATTGGAGACTGAAAAGGAGGCTTCTCTCGGGGCGAGGAACCTTCGTCTCGGGCGGTTCACTCGCCGGGGAGTGGCTGAAACCCGCCAAGAGGATCGTTATGATGAAGGTGACCGTGAGGCCTGGATGCTTCATAGGGGTCCAATCCCGGGGCTGTGAATCCAACCCGGAAGGTCGTGGCAATATCATTTTTCTCTATATCAGTAAAAGCATATATAGGGAAAAGGAAAAAAAAGGGTCGGCCCGGCAGGCCAACCCCTGGAAAGTTCTTGGCGTCCCCAACGGGATTTGAACCCGTGTTGCCGGCGTGAAAGGCCGGTGTCCTGGGCCAGGCTAGACGATGGGGACGTCTCCTTGGTGGGCCGTGTTGGATTCGAACCAACGACTCTCTGCTTAAAAGGCAGATACTCTACCTCCTGAGTTAACGGCCCCGAGAAAATGATTAAAATAACTTTCCGGATTTTTTTTGTCAAGATATTTGTTTATTGATCGGCGAGCGATTAAAAAAAAGTTATTGACATTATTAGTAGATAAGAATAAATTTAAAATTTTTAATTTTTCAGGTAAGACCATGTTCGAATCCCTTAGTGACCGGCTGAACTTGACCTTTAAGAAATTAAAGGGCCAGGGCAAGCTGACTGAAGCCAACATGAAAGAGGGCCTGCGGGAAGTGCGTCTGGCCTTGCTGGAGGCTGACGTCCATTACAAGGTCGCCAAGGATTTTATTGAAAAAGTCCGCCAACGGTCCCTGGGGCAGGAAGTCCTCGGCAGCCTGACCCCGGCTCAGCAGGTCATCAAGATCGTCCAGGAGGAATTGACCGTTTTAATGGGCGGGATGCGCCAGGACTTGAATTTGGCCGGCCGCCCGCCGATTCCCATCCTGCTGGTCGGTCTGCAAGGCTCCGGAAAGACCACCAGCGCCGGCAAGCTGGCCCTGTGGTTAAAACAGAAGAATTTTCGACCGGCCCTGGTCTCCGCCGATGTCTACCGTCCGGCGGCGATGGAGCAGCTTCAGAAAGTCGCGGAAATGGCCGGCGTGGAGATTTTTCCTGCCCATCGGGAGCTGGACCCGGTGGATTTGTGTTCCCAAGCCTGGGAGTGGGCTCGCCAGCAAGGTTTGAATCCCCTGATTATGGATACCGCCGGTCGGTTGCATATCGACCAGGGGCTGATGGATGAATTGAGGCGGATCAAAGAGCGGATCCGGCCCAATGAAATCCTTTTGGTGGCCGATGCCATGACGGGCCAGGATGCCGTCAACGTTGCCCAAAAGTTCAACGAAATCCTGGAGGTGACCGGGGTCATCCTGACCAAAATGGAGGGCGATGCCCGGGGAGGCGCCGCCCTGTCCATCAAGGCGGTCATCGAAAAACCGATCAAGTTTATCGGCGTGGGGGAGAAATTAGACGCCTTAGAGCCTTTTTACCCGGACCGCATGGCTTCCCGAATCCTGGGTATGGGCGACATGCTTTCGCTGATCGAAAAAGCGCAATCCCAGTTCGATCAAAAACAGGCCGATGAACTGGCCCGGAAAATCCGGAAGGAGAGTTTTACCTTAGAGGATTTCAAGGACCAGCTTCGCCAGATCAAGAAAATAGGGTCTATGGACCAGATCATGCAGATGATTCCCGGTTTTAATCGGGTCAAGGCCTTGAAAGATGCTCAGCCCGACGAGAAGGAATTGGTCCTCACCGAGGCCATGATCAATTCCATGACCCCGGAGGAGCGCAAAAATTATCACCTGCTCAACGGCAGCCGCCGAAGGCGGATTGCCCGAGGGAGCGGTACTACGGTCCAGGATGTAAATAAACTGATAAAGAATTTTGAACAAGTACAAAAGATGATTAAACAATTTACCAAGGGAGGCAAAAAGAGCCTGAAAAGAGGTTTCTTGCCTTTTTAGTGGAATTCGATATAATCAATAGAGAGCAAATAAGGGAAGGAGAAACGGATATGGCGGTAAGGATACGGTTAACGCGCATGGGGGCTAAGAAGAAGCCCTTTTATCGCATGGTGGTGGCTAGTGCCGAGTCCCCGCGGGACGGGAAGTTTATTGAAATCCTGGGGACTTATAATCCCAATAGCGATCCGGCCCAGATTTCCTGGAAACCGGAGAGCTTGAAAAAATGGCTCTCCGTAGGGGCCCGCCCCAGTACCACCGTGGAAAACTTGATTCGGTCGTCTGGAGTCCTAAAGGAAGCCCTTTAAATCAAAGCCCAGGGGCTCTGAATCCGGAGATCCGGCAACGGGATTTGGCGACTGGAGGATTTATTCACTTGCGGGAGGTAGCGGCATGAAAGAGCTGGTAAAGTATATTGCGAAGGCTTTGGTTGACAATCCGGATCAAGTGGAAGTTCACGAGATTGAAGGGGAACAGACTTCGGTCCTCGAATTGAAAGTGGCCAAGGAAGACCTGGGCAAAATCATCGGCAAGCAAGGGCGGACCGCTCGGGCCATCCGAACCATTCTAAGTGCGGCTTCCACCAAAATTAAGAAACGTTCCGTGTTGGAAATCCTCGAGTGATGTTCTAATCCCCATGGGGTCTGGGTTTCTTTGGATCGGAGCGATCACTAAACCTCACGGCCTGAGGGGACATTTGAAGGTTCAGGCCGATCCGGCTTCAGGGGAAAGTTTTAAGCCCGGTGCCCGGATTTATGTCCGGCAGGATGAAGAACAGACAGATTATGTGATTTCCGAGTCTAAGGCCGGCGACCACCATTTTATCCTTCGTTTCACAGGGGTGGAAGACCGTCAGGCAGCGGAGGCCTTGGTAGGGAGGTCACTTTATGTGCGGGAAGAAAGCCTGGGGAAACTCCCGGAGGGGGAGTATTACTGGTACCAATTGATCGGCTTGCGCGTGGTCAGCGAGGAAGGGCGGTTTTTGGGCCGCTTGGAGGAGGTGATCTCCACGCCGGCTCACGATGTCTGGGTGGCCAGGACCCCGGGAAGAGAATATTTAATACCGGCTGTAGCCGAGGTGATCCTTTCCGTGGATCAAGGGGAGGGAGAGATAAAAGTTCGGACGCTACAGGGATTGTGGGAGGTTGATGGTCATTGACATCCTGACCCTTTCTCCGAGTTATTTTGCCTCCCCCCTCCAGGAGGGGATGATCCACCGGGGAATTGAAAAGGGTCTGGTCCAGGTCAGAATTTTTAATCTGCGTGAGTTTACCCTCGACCGACATCGCACCGTGGATGATCGGCCTTTCGGGGGTGGGCCGGGGATGGTTTTGAAACCGGAACCGATCGTGCGGGCCCTGACTTTTCTCCAGGGGATTCCTCCCGGCCGGCCGTACAGTATTCTGTTGACGCCTCGGGGGCGGCCCCTGGATCAAGGGATTTTGAAAAAAATCGCGGCGCAAGGACGACTGGTTTTGATCTGCGGCCGTTATGAAGGGGTGGATGAACGGGTAGGGGCCCATTACTGCCAGGACCAGATTTCCGTCGGCGATTACGTCTTGAGCGGAGGGGAACCGGCGGCCCTGGTGATGCTGGACGGGGTGGTGCGACTGATACCGGAGGTTTTGGGGAGTTCGGAGTCTATCGATCAGGAATCCTACGAGGACCACCTGTTGGAGTACCCCCAATACACCCGCCCCGGAAATTTTGAAAACCATAAGGTTCCCGAGATGCTCTTGACCGGGAACCATGCCCAGATTCGCCGTTGGCGACGCGAAGAATCGCTGGCCGGGACCATGGCCGTCCGGCCGGAACTGTTAGCTAAAGCGCCATTGAAAACCGAGGATTTGGAGTTTTTGGCCTTAGCCCAGGAGGCCGTCAAAACGAAGCCGGACCACCGGAAACGGAAACATTAAATTATCTATAGAGGAGTAAAGCCGTGGATGTCTTAACCTTGTTGGAAAAAGAACAAATGCGTGCCGATTTGCCCGACATTCGGACCGGTGATCAGATTCGAGTCCATGTGAAAATAAAAGAAGGCGAAAAAGAACGGATCCAGGTTTTCGAGGGCGTGGTCATCCGCAATCGGAAAGGGAATACCGGGGCGACTTTTACGGTGCGGAAAGTTTCTTACGGCGTGGGAGTGGAACGTATCTTCCCCACTCACTCCCCGTCGATCGACCGGATCGATATTATCAGCCGAGGAAAGGTGCGGCGGGCCAGGCTTTATTATTTAAGGGGTCTAAAAGGCCGGGCGGCGCGTATAAAAGAGAAAAGGACCTTTCAAAAACCCGCCTGAGGAGTTGGCTCTTCCGCCGCTCTATTTTGAGATATGATCGTTTGAATTTGTTCCCCGCCTAAGGCAGGGTATTCGGATTTCGAATTTGAATCAAATGGGCCGTCGAGCAAACCGACAGAGCGCCCCAGTCTATTATGAGTTTTCCCTTCGATCCCTCGAATCGCTATGTATTGCCGGTGTAGATGAAGTCGGCCGGGGACCGTTGGCCGGACCGGTTCTTGCCGCCGCGGTGATCTTCCCCACTGCGGTGCTCATCCCGGGTATCACCGATTCCAAAAAATTAACGGCCAAACAAAGGGAAGCCCTTTTCCCCCTCATCCGGGAAAAGGCCCTGGCCATTGGGTTAGGGTCCGTGGATGCCGGAGAGGTGGATCGGATCAATATTCTTCAAGCGGCCTTGAAGGCCATGAAAACGGCCGTCCTGCGGTTGCCGATTGCTCCGGACCTTCTGCTGGTGGACGGTAACCGGGCGCTTGATCTTGCGGTCCCCCAACAGTGCCTGATCCGGGGAGATGCCCGCAGCCTGACGATCGGGGCGGCCTCCATCGTGGCCAAAGTCATTCGGGACAAGATGATGGAATCCTGCCATATCCGCTTCCCTGAATATAATTTTCCCGGCAACAAGGGGTATGGGACGCGGGAACACCTGGAGGCTTTGCGTCGCTACGGCCCTTGCCCCCTTCATCGGCGGAGCTTCAGGGGGGTGGCCCGCGATGGAGAATAGCGCCGGAGTTGCCGACCGGGCTTTGCCTAACCTGGGGGCTCGGGGAGAAGCGCTGGCCTGTACGCTATTGAAAGAGAAGGGCTATAAAATAATCGAGCGGAATTTCAAGACCCCCATCGGAGAAATCGATATTGTCGCCCGCGAAGGTCAGACCTTGGTTTTCGTGGAGGTTAAGACCCGAGAGTCGACCTCCTTTGGATCGGCCAAGTGGGCGGTAGATCGAAAGAAGCAAATGAAGCTGTCGCGGTTGGCCTTGTATTATTTGAATTTGAAGGCCTGGAAGGACCGCCCGGCCCGGTTTGATGTGGTGGCGGTCGATCTGGAGCGCCAGGGGGAGCGGATTGAATTGTTTCGCAATGCCTTCGATCTGGTAGGATAATGGAACGGACCGGGGCAGCCGGCGAACCGGGAACCCTTTATGTGGTGGCGACTCCCCTGGGAAACCTTAAGGATATCACCCTGAGGGCCCTGGAGGTGCTGAAGACCTCCAACCTGATTGCCGCTGAAGACACCCGGAGAACTCAGAAATTGCTGGCCGCGTATGATCTCCATGTGCCCCTGACCAGCTACCATGAGTACAATAAACAGGGCAAATCCCGGGTGCTGATAGAGCGTTTGCTCCGAGGGGAGCAGGTCGGCCTGGTGACCGACGGGGGTACTCCGGGGATCAGTGATCCCGGTCAGGAATTGGTCCGCCAGGCTCGGGAGTCCGGGATCCCGGTAGTGCCTATTCCGGGTCCCTCCGCTGTGGCCTGCGCCCTTAGCGTCTCGGGGATGGAAGGGGGGGCCTTCGTTTTTTTGGGGTTTCTGCCCAGACGCAAGAGCCGGAGGAGGAGAATCCTCGAGGAAATGGCCGCCCAGGGCCGAACGGTAGTGCTTTATGAATCCCCCTACCGGATTAAGAAGTTATTGGCGGAAATAAGAGATTTGCTGGGAGACATCGATGTCTTTTTGACCCGGGAGTTGACTAAAATACACGAAGAATTGCTTTCTGGAACGGTAAGCCAGGTGCTCCAAGGCCTCGGAGACAAAGAAGTTTTGGGGGAAATAACGCTTATCCTGGCCCCTTCCGAAGGAAAAACTCCTTGATAAAGCCATGGAACGACAATTTATCATCAAGAATCAACTGGGGCTCCATGCCCGGTCTTCAGCCAAATTGGTTCAAATCAGCCAACCTTTTCAGGCCGACCTCTTTATCCGCTTTGACGGCCAGGAAGTGGACGGGAAAAGCATTTTGAATTTATTGATCCTGGCCTGTCCTTTTGGTTCCAAGATTACGGTCCGCACGGAAGGGGAACAGGCGGAAGCGCTGATGGCGGCCGTGGAGACCCTCATTGAAGATAAGTTTGGGGAAGACTGAGACCATGACCCAAAAAAAGAATACAATGCGGTTTTTAAAGGGCATCGGGGCCTCGGCCGGAGTAGCCATCGGGCGGGCCTACCTGGTTGACCGCAGTCGGGTCAAGGTGATCTACCAGTATCTCCTGGACGATAATAAAGTCGTGGAGGAAATCGAGCGCTTCCGTCAGGCCGTGGATCGGGCGGAGGAACAACTACGACAGATCCAGGAGGAGATGCCGGAGGAAATCAAGGACCAGGCCGGCATTTTCGACTCCCATCGCCTGATCCTGCGGGATAAACTGCTCTTTGATCATACCCTGGAGCAGATTAGATCCGAACAGATCAATGCCGAATGGGCCATAAAAAAGTCCGTGGAAAAGGCCCAGGAGGCCTTTGCCAAGATCAAGGATGAGTATATCCGCTCCCGGTTCAAAGACGTGGAGGATGTTTCCGAACGGATCCTCCGGAACTTAACCGGGAAAAAGGTGGAGAGCCTGTCCGAGGTCCGCGAACCGGTGATTATCGTCGCCCATGACCTCTCCCCGGCGGATACCAGCCAGATGCGCCTGGACCGGGTCCTGGGGTTTGCCACCGATATGGGGGGGAAAACTTCCCACACGGCGATTATTGCCCAATCCCTGGAAATACCGGCGGTGGTGGGTCTGGAGCGGATTACTCAGGAATTCAGCAGCGGCAGTCTGATCATCCTGGACGGCACCAACGGAGGGGTGATCATCAATCCGGATCAGAAAACGGTCCAGGATTACTCGGACAGAAAGGAAAACTACGAAAAATTTCGAGCGGAAATAGCCCGCTACAGTCATTTGCCGGCCGTAACCTTGGACGGACACGCCGTGAAGGTCCGAGCCAACATAGAATTCATGGAAGAGTTGGGGGCGGTGGTGGACAGCGGGGCGGAGGGAATCGGCCTTTTTCGTACCGAATTTTTCTATTTAAGCCAAAAAGAACTGCCCAAGGAAGAAACCCTATATGAAAACTTTAAGGAGGTGGCCCGTCGGATCGCTCCGGTCCCGGTAACCATCCGAACCCTGGATATCGGGGGGGATAAGTTCGTCTCTCAAATGGAATTGGCCGAGGAAATGAATCCGGCCTTGGGACTTCGGGCCATACGTTTTTGCCTCAAGGAGGTGCATATTTTCAAACGCCAACTTCGGGCCATTTTGCGGGCCAGTCTCTACGGCCGTTTGAAAATTTTGTTCCCCATGATTTCAGATGTTGATGAAGTATTGCAGGCCAAGGCCATCTTGCGGGAAGTGGAGGCCGAGTTGCGGTCCGAGGGGATTCGCTTTGATCCCAAGATCCCGATCGGGATCATGATCGAAATACCCTCAGCGGTGGCTACGGCCGATCTGCTGGCCCGGGAGGTCGATTTCTTCAGCATCGGTACGAATGATCTGATCCAATACACCCTGGCCATCGACCGGGTCAACGAACACGTGGCCCACATGTATCAGCCCCTGCATCCGGCTATTTTGCGGCTGATTCATCAGACCATCGAGGCCGGTCATCGGGCGGATATCCCGGTGGCCATGTGCGGCGAGATGGCCGGCGACCCGCTCTATATACCCATCCTGCTGGGGTTGGGATTGGACGAGTTGAGCATGAATCCCGTTACCATCCCCCGGGTGAAGCAGGTCATCCGCCTGATCTCCTACCAGGAATCCCGACGGGTTGTCGAGGAAGTGCTGACCTTGACCACCGTCGGGCAGATTAACCGGTACGTGCGCCATGAGATGGCCAAGCGATTCCCGGATTTATTCGGGCCGAACGGCAACTTACTCTATTCCTAACCAAAAATTTTTGAATTTTTGGTTCAAATTTTAAAGATGTAAAAGACTGAACGACCATGGCTGAAACCATTAAGATTATCTGCCAAAATCGGAAGGCCCATCATGATTATCAGATCCTGGAGGCCCTGGAGGCGGGATTGGCTTTGAGCGGGCCGGAAGTGAAGTCTTTACGCCTGGGCCGGGCCAATCTGAAGGATAGTTATGCCCAGATCAAGGGCGGGGAAATCTGGCTTCTCCAGGCCCATATCAGTCCCTATGAAAATGCGCCGGCCGGCGAACAGGACCCCACCCGGGTCCGAAAGCTGTTGCTGCACCGCCATGAAATCAAGCGCATCATGGGGAAAATCCAGGGCAAGGGGTTGACCCTCATCCCGCTGAAACTTTATTTCCGGAGTGGAAAGGCCAAGGTGGAGGTCGCTCTGGCCAAGGGGAAGAAACTGTACGATAAGCGGGAAACCATCCGGGAAAGGGATGAGCAGCGGGAGATGCAGCGCAACCTGCGTAGTAAAAAGTAACGCCGGTGGGGCATTGACTTTTTAATAAAAATACCTTATAATAAAATATAATAATAAGAAAGGGGGCGAAACGGTTTCGACGGGGATACTTAGCTTGGGTGGCATACCGAGTTCCTATCAACTCGTAAACTTGGTAGGAAAACATAGTCGCAGACGACTACAACTACGCCTTAGCCGCTTAATAGGCTAACACCTCGGTTTTTCAGCCTGCGGAGGGACCAGAGGTGTCGATTAGCAGGATAGCCGGATCGGGTTGCCTGTTGCCGAAAAGGTGAAACTTTAAATAGGATAGCTGGCCGGAATTCCCGCCTGGTGGAAAACGGGTCGGCGAACAAATAAAAACCAGGACAAGTATGTAGAGGCCTAAGTGACCTATTTTCGGACGCGGGTTCGACTCCCGCCGCCTCCACCAGAAGGCAATCCAACATAAACCAAAGAAGGACATAACCCGCAGTAAAAAGCGGGTTTTTTATTGTCCTTTGTCCGAGGGGGCCATCATCTTAGCCTATTGTAAGGGTATGATTCTGCCCGAAAAATACCCCAAAAAAATGTTGACGGCTATTTTGAGATATGGTATCTGGAATTACTCAATATATACTTCAAGGTAAACAATGACTTCTTCCAAGAAAAAAGAAAATGCCAGAGTGGACGTTCAAAGTCCTCCAAAAACTGTTGATGTTAACTACATTAAAACCGCCGGCTACCGGAGTTATTATGTGGACGGCATTTTCGGTGGGGTAACACCCAACTTAATGATTTATATGGATCTTTTCCTTCAAAGGCAAGTTACTCCTCAAATAATTGAACATGAAGTTGGTCCCGAAGGACGATTGGGAAAAGAGCTAAAGCGCGTAGGAAAGCAAGGTATTGTCCGTGAAATCGAAGCCGGTATCGTGATGAACTTAGAAACCGCCAAAATACTGAGGAATTGGCTCGATGATAGAATAAAGAAGTTGGATAAAATCATCGACAAGAAAGAAAAGATAAGTCATGAAAAACGTTGAGGATTGGCAGTCAATTCCATCTTGCGATACCCGGGGAGCTTATCAATTTCTAATCGATTATCATCCTTTTACAGCGACCGTTACTTCCACTAGGGTAAGGCCGCAAACCGGCACGTCCGGGGTTGAGAACATTTTAAAGTACCTTCACCCCCTAGGGGACCGCTCAACGATTGACGCATTGGATGAACCTGTTTCAATGGAAGCATTTATTTGCGATTTCATTGACAAGCGATATGCTGCAAAAACACTGATTGAAGCAACAGTTGAAAGGTACAAAGACGAGGTCCTCGCTATTAGAGCCGACTTGGAACTTTATGGCGAAGGTAGCGATGAAATTTCAGCTTTGACCGATTTGGAAGGTGAATTACTCGACTTGTATGAGTATTTGCAATCCATCCCCAAAAAAAAATTGGGGGGAAAACCACGTGCCTGGTTAAAAATCCTCTGTTCACTTGTCAAAAAAAGTGGCAATTAAGAATTTTACCGAGAAGGAAATAAGGCACAGCATCAAGAAAAAAGTTCAACCAATAATTTTACGAGGTAGAAATGACCATGAAAAAGGGTATATTTACATCGATGGAGTTCTAATCACAAAGGTAAAGATTCCGAATGAACACGATAGAATAATGAGATCCTCCAAAAGCAAATGGATTGCGGAGGCGTTAATGTTGGAAGATAACGATTTTAATGAATTAGTTGATTGTAGTCTTACTGGACCCGAATATTATAAAAAACTAAAAGAAAGAGATGTTTCGGATCTAAATTCGCAAAGGTGAGATTTTTAATTAAAATATGCAACCCTCTGGGGACGGTTTCTACCGTCCCTTTTTTGTGTCTATATTATTAAAATTTCAGAATGTTTAATTTGCGGATCGGCGGTTGCTATATGGGGGGTATTTTTGAGGGTATCGTTGAAAAACATTTATTGAAAAACGTAATTATTCCGGCATGATTTTCCGAGAATGTGATGGACATCGCCCCACTGGCTTCGTTCGGAACGCTGTGGAGGACAAAGACTGCCACGGCATAGCCCATCGGGCGAAGCCGGGCATCTTTTCCACAAAAACACCAGGATGCGTTTCGAACCACGCCGTGGGAAGCCACTCCCTTGAGTACTTTTCATTATCTGAAATCTCATCCAGGACGAACTTTTGCGACTGAGCACTTCTGAACCTGGAATGATGCGCATCAGCTTCTAACCAATCGTAAAATTAACACAATTCTCCCCTCGCTCCCCGCGTCTTGTCTGGTAGCCGGCGTCTTTTCTGACGCAAATCCATATGTGACATCATCGACAAATCTGTAAATTCCCTTTTTTTCTTGCAGAAGGCATAGCATATGTTATATTTTTCCAATGGAATGAAATGGCAAAAAGGTACCCGGCGTAGCCCTGCTTAAACCCAAGTGAAAGATACTCAAAATAATGAACCGACCATCTGAGAACTTTACTGAACTGGTAAAAGATGTCCGACGACAATTAGGGTTGTCTCAGGAGGAACTCGCTCATGCCTTGGGGGTGAGTTTTGCCACAGTTAATCGCTGGGAGAACGGCAAGACCGTGCCCTCGAAGCTGGCCCGACGGCAGTTCGATCAGCTCTGTAAAGAAAAGCACATCGGGCCGAGCCTCAATTTATAGGAATGGAAGATTCATGGATCTGAACGAACTCCTCGCCACGCTCGATAGGCCGATTATCGTTCGCCCGACGCGGCGCATGACCAAGGCCGAGTTGGAGAACTATCTCGACAAGGCCGCGGACATCCTCCGCGGCAACGCCGATCATTCCGAGTTTCGCGGCTACGTGTTTGCTCTGCTTTTCTACAAGCGGATCAACGACTGTTTTGAGGAAGATGTGCGTCTACACGCCTCGAAATTGACTATTTCGGGATTGAAGGATGAGCAAGCCGAATATCTCGCCCGCCAAAAGGAATTGCATCATTTCACCGTACCTGAAGAAGCCGCTTGGGACAAGGTCGCCCGCACCGCCAAGGGTCAGCTCGGTCAGGCCCTGAACGATGCCATGCTGGCCATCGAGCGGGCCAACGCCCACCGGCAGAACAATTTCGACGGCATCCTTACCGGCAAGATCGATTTCAACAAGCAGGACGAACTTCCACGCGACAAACTGGTCAACCTGATCAACCACTTCGGCAGCCAGAAATTCGACCGCGCTCACGTTTCCGACGACCTGTTCGGCAACGCCTACGAGTATCTGATCCGCAACTTTGCCAGCAAGGCGGGCAAGTCCAGCGGCGAATTCTACACTCCGGCCGAGGTCGGTTTCTCATGGCCGAAATGCTGGAGCCCAGGCCGGGCATGAGCATCTGCGACTGGGCCAGCGGCTCCGGAGGTCTGCTGCTGCAGTGCCTCCGCTTTGTGAAGAAACACGGGGGAGACGTACGCCAGCTCTTCCTGCACGGGCAGGAGTCCAACGTCGTCACCTACAACATTTCGCGCATCAACATGATCCTGCACGGCGTGCCGGTGTGGGACCACAAACAGGGTGACAGCCTCCGCGACCCACGCCATCTCTCGGCAGCCCATCGGCTGAAACAGTTCGACCGCATCATCATGAATCCTCCCTTCTCGCTGGAGGACTGGGGACACGATACCGTGGCCGCCGGCGACAAATTCGGCCGCATGTCCTTCGGCCTGCCGCCCACCTCCAATGGCGACTGGGCCTGGCTGCTGCAGATCATCGCGTCGCTCAAGGAATTCAACCCGGAAACAGGCGAATCCGGCAAGGGCATGGTGGTCATGTCCCAGGGAGTGCTGTTCCGCGGCCAGCCCGAACAGACCGAGGAGGAGGACGGCCAGAACCAGAAGGCCGATGCCGAGTATCTGATCCGGCGCGGCTTCGTGGAGGCTGACCTTATCGAATGCATCGTGGTGCTCCCCTCCAAGCTCTTCTACGGCAACGGCGTGCCCGCCTGCCTGCTGCTGTTCAATAAAAATAAACCTGAAGAGCGCAAGGGCAAGACCCTGATGATCTGGGCCTCGCGCCACTTTCAGAAGACTAACCCGCAGAACCTGCTGCGCCCCTCGGACCTGATGCGCATCCTGGTCCCCTGGCACGCCTTCGGGGATCTCGACAAGGCCAAGGTGCTGGTCGCCGAACACGAGGCGCATCTGATCCGCGAGGTGGAGGGACAGCGCGACGAGCGCCTGGCAGATATTGAAGACGCCTTCGGCCCAGTGCTGGCCCCGCTGGCGAGACTGGAGGAAGAACAGACCACCCTCGATGCGCTGGATATGAAGGTGAAGGCGGTTGACGAGGCCATTAGCCCCGAACACCCCTACTTTCATCCGTTATTTCCCCTCAAAGCTGAGCTGGATCAGGTGCAGGCCGAGATCAACGCCGCCGGACGCAGAGAGAAGTCGGCGCTGAAAGCTAAGCTCGTCCAACCGAAAAAGGCCTTCGAAGATGCCCGCAAGAAGCTCATCGCCGCCCTCAAGGAGCGCACTAAGCAGGTGAACAGGGCCGTGAAGGAGCTGAAAAAACTCCAGGAGGAGCGCGACGGCCGCGAGCAGGAGATAAAAATGGCTGCCGAGCGGGAGATCGCCCACCTGCGGGAAGCCGCCGCCGATCTGGGCCGTATCTTCGCCGACCCAGACGAGGCGCGCCGCTACTTCGCCGTGGTGGACAAGGCCGAGATCGAGGAGAACGAATTCAACCTCAATCTGCCGCGGTATGTGGACACCTTTGAGCCGGAGAAGGTGGTGCCGTTGGATGAGGCATTGACAAATCTCGTAATACAGCCGCAAGCGCAGCCAGTAAAGCGCAGGAAGCATTGCAGAAATATTCTTAAGGAAATGGCCTCAGCTCAAATGGAGGCCTCTCAATGCTGACCCATCGCACGACACCATTATTGGCGATATTCCGGCTGACTGGCGGCCAAAACCGCTTCGAACGCTTTTGGAGAAGCAGTTTTCGGGAGATTGGGGCGCAGATGAAGGTGAGATATGCCGTCTCCGTTCTACGTTCAACCAACTTCACCAATAGCGGCGCGCTCGACTTCAGCAATATAGCCACTCGCTACTTCACGCCCGAAAAGGCAAAAACTTTTGGCCTTCAGAAAGGTGACTCTGCTGGTAGAGCGATCAGGCGGCGGACCAGACCAGCCGGTGGGTCGTATTGGTTTTATCACGAAGACTTACCCGGCATGACTGTTTCCAACTTCATTCAGGTGCTTCGCCCAAATCCCAATGTGGTAACCCCGAGTTTTTAGGTTGGATGCTTTATCGAGTTACAACGCACCGGCATAATCGAGAGGGTTCAGCAGCAATCCACCCAAATGCGAAATCTCAATTGGCGCGATTACCAGCGACTACTGTTCCTTGGCCGGGACTAGAGGAACAACGCCGCATTGCCGCCGCGCTGAAGCTGGCCGACGACGCCATAGCCAAGGCCAAGGCCGAGCTGGAGGCGACGCGGGAGTTGAAGCGGTCGCTGATTCACACCTTTTTTGTCACCGGAATGCCTGGAAGACCTCACGGAGTTTGTTGAAACGAAGATGGACCGATTGCCATCCGACTGGACTATGTCAAGGACGTCGTTGAAAACCTTCGACATGGCTTTCACCACGAGTAGCCCTAACGTCCGGACCGTAATTGAATGTCACCTGATCATGACGGTGAGTGCGATGTTATATAAGGTCACGTACGTTGATATCGACGATGGGTGATTATTGCACCTTCAGGCTCAAACGTGAGACTTCTATTGTAGCTCCGTGGAAATGGAAGACCGAGACTACATTGGCTGATCGGTGGAATTGTCAGACAGCGATGCCAGTTCAAGAGCTAATCGATATATGCTGACGAGTCTTCTGTGTCAGTACTGAGATTCATAGTATTCGGAACGGCTGCAACTAGCTCATTTCATGCCGATATCTTTGGCAGTCCAAGTATTCCTCCTCAGGCTTCAAGCAAAAGCCAAGTCGGGCAAGCGGTCTGATGGAAGATTGGGCATCAGCGCGATATTGAAAACGAATTCCTGTTGCAGTCCCGGCAAAGGATGAGCAAGAGAAATCGTCGAGGTCATTGAGGCTGCCGACCAAGCCTGATTGCATAGTCAGAAGAGAAGGTTGACGCTCTCCAGGAGGTCAAAAAATCCCTCCTCCAAAACCTGCTCACCGGCAAAATCCGCATTCCCGAGGGGGCTATCCATGGATGAAATGAACGACAGCCTCGCCGCGCCTACCAGTCGTTACCCACCTGTTCAACGAAGAGACCACCGTCGAGCGGGAAATCATTGAGCATCTGCAAACCAAGGCACTAGGCTGGACCTACCGCTCCCGGGAACAGGTGACAAAGCTACGGCCGGACGAGCGGGAGGTGTTGTTGCTGCCGCTGTTGCGGGAAAAGCTTAAGCAACTGAACCCCGCCATCCTTACCGACGAATCGCGGATAGACGCCATCATCACCAAACTGCGGGCCTGCCGCGACAATCAGCAGTGGCTGGCCTGGCTGCAGAACGGCGTCAATTACCAGTTCGACCCTTCCGAGAAATCCAAGGATGTGCGGCTCATCGACTTCGACGATCCGGATGCCAACGAGTGGTGGGTAACCAACCAGTTTCCGGTGGAGGGCAACTCGCCCCGCCGGCCGGACATCGTGCTGCTGATCAATGGTATTCCGGTGGTGGTAATCGAGGCCAAGACCGCCAGCCGCAATAAACCCGACTGGCGCGAAGGGGCCAAACAGCTTGGCATGTACGCCGAGGAGATCGACCAGCTCTTTTACACCAACGCCTATGGGGTGGGGGTAAACGAAACCCGGATGATGTACGGCGTGCCGGGTCGGCGCCTGCAGTTCTGGCTGCAATGGCGCGATCCCTGGCCCCACGCCATCGACGAATTCGACGAGATGAAGGTCTCGCTCTACGGGCTGTTCGACCGGGCCAACATGCTGGACTTCATCCGCCACTTCATTGTCTTCCTGACCAGGGACGGGAAGACGGAAAAGATAGTGGTGCGCTATCAGCAGTATATGGCGGTGAAGGACATCCTCAACCGCGCCACCGATCTCGCTCTGCCGCCGGAAAAACGCCGCGGACTCATCTGGCACACCCAGGGTTCGGGCAAGACCCTGACCATGATCTATGCCGCCCGCAGCCTCTGGGAAGACCCGAAACTGAACCAACCGACGGTCATTCTGCTGGTAGACCGAGAACAACTCGGCGACCAGATGGATCGCGAGCTGATGGCCACCGGGACCGAGAACGTGCACGTGGCAGCCAGCAAGCGCGACCTGGAGGCCAAACTGTCGGGGGATTACCGCGGCGTGGTACTCACTACGGTACACCTGTTCGAGGGGATGCCGCGACATATCACCAGACAGCGCCCCAACGTCATCGTCATGGCCGACGAGGCCCATCGCACGCAAGAAAGGGAGTTGGGCACCTACATGCGCGCGGCGGTGCAAGGGGCCTCTTTATTCGGTTTCACCGGTACGCCCATTGAGAAGGACGACCACAACACTCCGGTGGCCTGGGGCCAGATCAAGGATGACGGCACCATTGAGCGTTACCTGGGTCGTCCCTATACCGTCACCGACGCCTTGCGTGACGGGGTAGTGAAGCCGATTCACTGGCAGGCACGCCAAACCGACTGGCAGCTTTATGGGGCCAAGCTCGATGCCGCTTTCAAGAGGGAATTCGGCCATCTTCCAATCCCGGAACAGAACAGACTGGTGAATGAGTCATCCACCTTGGATGTTCTGCTAGAGTTGCCGAAACGCATCGATCAGATCGCCGATGACCTGGTGAAGCACTTCAAAGAACATGTGATTCCCAACGGCTTTAAGGCCATGTTGGTCTGTAAAGATAAGGAAAAGGTAAAACGGTACACGGAGGCGTTACGAGAACGGCTGGGGGATGAAATGGTGATGGCGGTCATCTCCGAGGCGCCGCAAAATGATCCGAAGGATATCCAGAGGCTTTATCTCGGTGAGGCCAACCGCAAGAAACTACTCAACGAATTCTTGATCCCGGCCGGTTCGGACCGCCTGGAGCATCAGGACAAACCTTTTCGTAAGGTGCAGTTGCTGGTGGTGTGCGACATGCTGCTTACCGGCTTCGATGCGCCTATTTTGCAAACCCTCTACTTGGATAAGAGCTTACGGGACCACACATTACTGCAGACCATCGCTCGCGTGAACCGACCCTATAACGAGCTGAAGGGGCACGGTCTGATCATCGACTACTATGGCATCTTTGACCACCTGAACGAGGCATTGAATTACAGGCCCGAGGAGCTTGGCGATATCGCCTTCCCCTTCGAACGGATTCGAGAGCATTTCCGTAAGCAGTTCGAGACCTTGTGGTCACTCTTCCCCGAGGAAACGGTGCCGCGTGACGGCTCCCATGGGACATTCGTGACCGCCATGAAAATCCTGCGGGATGAGGAAGGCGCAGAAAAACTGTTCGATACAGGCTACCGTAACCTGCGGGTGCTCTATGAGGCCCTCCAACCCGACGAGCAATTAAGTGATTACATACGTCCCTATGCCTGGCTGACCAAGTTCTATATGCTCTACCGTAAGAAATTCTATCCGGAAATGGCTCTGGAGACGACCGAGGAAGATGCGGCGCGCACCCGGGAGTTGATCCGGGAGCATATCGATGTGGAGGAACTGGAAAAGGAATTTCCCACCTATGTCCTGGACGAGCATTTCCTCACCAAATTGAAAGATAAGAAACCGGATGCCAAGGCGCTTGGATATCGAGGCGATGCTGACCGCCGAATTGCGCATCCATCTGGAACAGGACGAGGCCTTCCAGCCACTTTCCGAAAAACTGCAACGCATCATCGATGAAAAGCGGGCCGGGACCCTGGCGGGCATTGCCTTAATCGAAGAACTGGAAGCTATGACCGAAGCGGTGCGCGCGGCGCTGGAGGAATCCAAACGCCCCATCGGCCAGCAATTGGCCCTGAAGATTAAAACGCGAAATCCAGCCTTAAACGAGGAACAAGCCGCCGAAGTAGCCGCGGCCATACTGGCGGAGGCGGACAAACACTGTTTCCCGGGATGGTGGAACAGCAGTGCGGTGGATCCTGAACTCTCCAGCGCCTTGCTCTTGCTGATCGTCCAACGGTTCGCGTCGTCAGGCCTCCTGGGCGAGGATGCCATGACTTTCATCGGCGAATTGGTACAGGTCCTCAAACGCAAACACTTCAAGCCCGGTACAAGGGATTCCGAATGATACGTACGGCTCGTATCGACCTGCCTGATGGACGGCAATTAGACTACGAAATCCGATCGTCCGCCAAGGCCAGAAGCCTCCGCCTGAAAATGACCGTTCGAGACGGTCTGACCGTCATTGCCCCGAAGGGACTGAATGAACGGAAGGTGGTCGAGTTGGTCGCTGGAAAACGCGATTGGATTGCGGCGCGCCTTAAACAGTTCGACGAGGTTCGCCATTTGCTCGGCGAAACCTCAACAGCCTGCCCAGAGGCCTTTGATTTGCCCGCTTTGGCGGAATCCTGGCGGATTGAATATCGGGAGACTAAAGCCAGGATCATTGGCGCAAAAACTGACCGACCGGGGCGTTTATTGGTCTATGGCGCAGTGGGTGACAGCGAACGGAGCAAAGCCGCGCTGCGCCGCTGGTTGGCGCGCCACGCCAAGGAAACCCTGGGCTACTGGCTGGAATCTCTCTCGGCCGAAACCGGCTTGAGGTTCAACCGTTTGACCATCAAGAGCCAGCGCACACGGTGGGGTAGCTGCTCCGTGAATAGGGTTATCAGCCTCAACTGCAAGCTGCTTTTTCTCTCCGCAGATCTGGTTCGATACGTTTTGATTCACGAACTCTGTCACACGCTCGAACATAATCACAGCAGCCGTTTCTGGGCCCATCTGAGGCAGTTCGAGCCAAAAACAGATGCCTTCCACGGCCAGATGCGAGAAGCCTGGAAGCGAATACCGGCCTGGGTGCATCCCATTCAGGTTGGGCGGGAGGAATTCTGATATGGTCGTTTTCAAGCCCGCAATTCTCCATAACCAACCGCATGACCGCTGCGATTACACCAATCGAGAGGGCAAGAAGGACATGGGCTTGAAAAAAAGGGACTCCTACCAACCGCCCTTCACCTTGACCCCGGCCATCCTCCGCCTGGCAGCGGAGATCGCCGAAGCCATCGGGCGCCTGACGGCTCAGGTCGAGCCAGCCAAAGCGCTGCGGCTGAGGCGTATCAATCGCATTCGCACCATTCAGGGCTCGCTGGCCATTGAAGGCAACACCCTGAGCGAGGGGCAGATCACCGCGGTTCTGGAAGGGAAGCGGGTTATCGCCCCGCCACGGGAAATCCAGGAAGCGCGCAATGCCCTGGCCGCCTATGACCGTTTCGAACAATGGCAGCCCCAGGTTGAAGGAGACCTGCTGGAAGCCCATCGTATCTTCATGTCCAGCCTGCTGGAAGAGGCCGGGGCCTACCGCCGTGGAGGCGTGGGTGTCATGGCCGGCGGACAGGTCATCCATATGGCGCCGCCTGCGGATCGCGTCCGCTCCCTGATGCAAGACCTGCTACACTGGCTGCGAACTACCGATCAACATCCGCTGGTCGCCAGCTCGGTTTTTCACTACGAGTTCGAGTTCATCCACCCTTTCGCTGACGGCAACGGCCGCTTGGGGAGACTGTGGCAATCATTGATTTTGTTTCGCTGGAATCCCTTGTTTGCGCATATCCCGGTCGAAAGTCTGGTCTACGAACACCAGGCGGAGTACTACCAGTCCCTGCAAAGCAGCACCGATCAAACGAACTCCGCACCCTTTATCGAGTTTATGCTCAGGATGATTTTCGAGGCGGTTTTCTCTGCAGCTACCCCCCAAGTCGCACCCCAAGTCACCCCCCAAGTCGGACAGCTCCTTCAAACCCTCGTTGGGGAGATGTCCCGCGAGGAGCTCCAAAGCACGCTCGGCTTGCAGGACCGCAAATCATTCCGGGCGCGCTATCTGCTGTCTGCATTAACGGAGGGCTTGATTGAAATGACGCTCCCCGAGAAACCCAACAGCCGCCTGCAGAAATATCGGCTGACCGACAAAGGACGGCGTTGGCTCCAAAGGCGGGATAAGGAGTAATGGGGGGGGTATTGGCAACAAGCTTCTAATAAGATGACCTCGCAAAAAGTCCAAATACGACTTTCTGCTCGGCGGGGAAGGGCTTCCCCTCCCCCGCCATTTGAAGTGAATTCAAATGGTTCCACCCCAGCCCGGCGCTTAATCGCGCTCGGGCTGCTGATGGACTTTTTGCAAGTCCATCTAATAAGACTTTTGACAGAGAGCCGTGATCGACGTGTTTACAAATTGTTTTCAGCCAAGACCGAATCTCCGGAGGTTTTTTTTGGAAAGGCATTGACATGGAAGCGGTAATCATCCTGGTATTGATACTTTTGAACGGGTTTTTCGTCATGACGGAGTTGGCCGTGGTCTCCTCCCGGAAGATTCGCCTGCAGCAGATGGCCCGGGAAGGGGACCGGAAGGCCGCGGCGGCCTTGGAGCTGGCCCAAAACCCGGAACACTTTTTGGCGACTGTCCAGATCGGCATCACCTTGATCGGCATCCTGGTCGGCGCTTTTGGGGGGGCTACTTTTGCCGGCAGGCTGGCGGTCTATCTGAAAGAAATCCCCTGGATCCATCCCTATCAACACGCGGTCGCCCTAGGCTTGGTGGTCCTGACCATCACCTTTTTTTCCGTCGTTTTGGGGGAAATCGTTCCCAAGCGGCTGGCCCTGATCTATCCGGAACGCATTGCCCTGGCTACGGCTTCCCTATTTCGAATTATCGCTCTCATCGGACTGCCGGCCGTGCGTGGACTCAGCCTGTCATCCGACCTGGTGATGAAGATCCTGGGGGTCCGGAAATCCAAGGAACCGCCGGTGACCGAAGAAGAAATCAAGTTGCTGATTGAACAGGGTACCCAGGCCGGAGTTTTTGTCGAAACGGAACAAGAACTCGTTAAAAGCATTTTTCGTCTGGCGGATCGGGAGGTGAGTATCTTAATGACCCCCAGGCGAGATATGGTCTGGCTGGACCTGGACGACGGCGAGGAGTTCAATCATCATAAAATCATGGAGAGCCCTTTTTCCCGTTTTCCGGTGGGCCAGGGCAGCCTGGACAATGTTTTGGGTATCACCCGGGCGAAAGATGCCTTGGCCTATTGCCAGTCCGACCGAAAGCTGGACTTGAAGGCGGTGATGAAACCGCCTCTTTTTGTTCCGGAAGACCTGCCCGCCCTACAACTATTAGAAAATTTTAAGAAATCCCGCCCACATCTCGCCCTGGTAGTGGATGAATACGGGGGGATTCAAGGACTGGTTACCTTGAATGATATCCTCGAGGCCATCGTTGGCGATATACCCGCTACGGGGCAGCCTGCGGAACCGGGCGCCAGACAACGGGAAGACGGCTCCTGGCTGGTGGACGGTATGATGCCGGTGGACGAATTCAAGGACCTCTTTCAGTTGAAAAAAATGCCCGACGAAGAGGCGGGGATCTATCAGACGCTGGGCGGGTTTATGATGACCCAATTGGGTCGGGTTCCGGAACCGGCCGATCATTTTGAATGGCAGGGAATGCGCTTTGAGGTGATGGATATGGACGGAAAGCGAGTGGATAAGATCTTGGTCGTCCCCTCCCGATAAAGCGGGCCTTATCGTGGCGAAGGCCCCTCTTTAATCACCAGCGCTACCTATTTTTTTTGACAAGCAGAACAATACCTTATATATTGAGGAGCATTTTTCGGGGGTTGCCCTATAGCCTGCAGACGGTTGCCGTCCATAAAGCGAGCTCGAACCACAAAGGGCCTTGAGCCATGCTGCTTTCCATTATTATTCCAGCCTATAACGAGAAGGAAACCTTGGCCGATTTGGTCGAGAGGGTCCAACGGGTGGATTTGTCCTCCTGGGAGTTGGATAAAGAAATCGTGGTGGTGGATGACTGTTCCCGGGACGGGACCCTGGAGGTCGCCCAGTCCTTGGCAGATCGGGGGGTTATCCGACTGATCCGGCACAGTGTCAATCAGGGGAAAGGGGCCGCCCTCCAATCGGGGTTTCGGGAGGCCCGGGGAAACTTTATTCTGATTCAGGACGCGGATCTGGAATACGACCCGCAAGAATATCCCAAGCTGCTTAAACCGATTATCGAGGGGAAGGCGGATGTGGTTTACGGCTCCCGTTTTATGGGCGGACAGGCCCATCGGGTCCTCTATTTCTGGCATTATCTGGGCAATAGGCTGTTGACCCTGTTGTCCAACATGTTTACCAATCTGAACCTGACGGATATGGAAACCTGCTACAAGGTATTTAAAGCGGAAGTTTTAAAATCGATTACCCTGACGGAAAAACGATTTGGATTCGAACCCGAGATCACGGCCAAAGTAGCTCGAACCGGATGCCGGATTTATGAGGTGGGGATTTCCTATACCGGACGCACCTATTCCGAGGGCAAAAAAATCAACTGGAAAGACGGGGTTCGGGCCCTGTGGTGTATCATCAAATATGCCGTGAAACGGGGATAAGTGGGGTTGCAGGTTGGAGGGATGAGGAGAGGATAAAAACAAAAATGAAACCATAAATTATCAATAATCAATTTTTAAATGTTAATTGCGAATGATGGACGTCATCCGATTTATTTTCGTACTAAGAGGAGGTTTCAACCTTGAGTAATGTTCTGGTAACCGGAGGGGCCGGTTATATCGGCAGCGTGGTGGCCCGCACGTTGCTGGCGCGGGGTCATCGGGTGGTAGTCCTGGACAACCTTTCCGAAGGACATCGGGCGGCGGTTCCTGAAAAGGCGGTTTTTATCCAGGGGGATATACAGGACCAGGACCGGTTGGAAGAAATCTTCCGGGCCCAGGCCATCGAGGCCGTGATGCATCTGGCGGCCTTTTGTCTGGTGGGAGAATCGGTGGTCGATCCCCAGAAGTATTTCGACAATAATCTGATCAAAGGGATAGCCCTGCTGAAGGCCATGCGGGCCGGCGGGGTAGGGCGGCTGGTTTTTTCGTCTACGGCCGCCGTTTACGGCGAACCCGACGAGCTGCCCATTAAAGAAGACCAGCCAACCCGCCCGGTGAATCCCTATGGGTTTTCCAAATTGATGTTTGAGCAAATCCTCCAGGCCTATCACCAGGCCTACGGGCTGCGCTATGTCGCCTTCCGCTATTTCAATGCGGCCGGGGCCGGACGGGACTGCGGGGAAGACCACTATCCGGAAACCCACCTGATTCCCTTAGTCCTTAATCAGGCGCTTCGTCTGAAAGGACTCAAAACGGAAACGCCCGGGGGGGGCTTGATAGTTTACGGCAGCGATTATCCCACTCCGGACGGGAGCTGCCTTCGGGATTATATCCACATCGAGGATCTGTCCCTGGCCCATGTCCTGGCCCTGGAAAAAATAGATGAGCAGTCCGGAAGCGTTTTTAACCTGGGCAATGGGCAAGGGTTTTCCGTCCTGGAGGTCATTCGGCAGGCCTCGGAGGTAACGGGCCAGGATATCCCCTATACGCTGGGACCGCGGCGGCCCGGCGATCCGGCTATCCTGGTGGCCTCGTCGGAACGAGCCCGCCGTTTCCTGGGGTGGGAGCCACAATTTCCGGCCCTCAGGGATATTATTCATTCAGCCTGGGAATGGCACCGGCGGTTTCCCCAAGGCTATGAAAAGAGTGACAAGAAAGAGGTGAAAGGTTAAAAGTGAAAGTTCCCTTTTTTGATCTCAGCGGACAACACCGGACCCTGCGGCCGGAAATCGAGGCGTCCATCGCAAGGGTATTGGATTCCGGGCAATTCATCCTCGGGCCTCCGGTACAAGAACTGGAGCAGGGTATAGCCGCCTATGTTCGGAAGCGCTTCGCCGTAGGGGTATCCTCCGGGACCGACGCGCTGCTCCTTTCGCTCATGGCCCTCGGGGTCGGTCCGGGCGATGTGGTCTTGACCACCCCTTTTTCTTTTTTTGCCACGGCCGGAACCATCGCCCGGTTGGGGGCCATCCCCTTGCTGGCCGATATCGAGCCGACAACCTTCAACCTGGATCCGGCCCAGGCCGAAAAAGCCCTTTTGGGTTTTCTCAACCAGGAATCCGCTCTTTATCCCCTTCCTTCAGGCAATGGGTTCCCATTTGCCGACCCTCGACCTCCCAACGAACGACTCAAAGCAATCCTTCCGGTCCACCTCTACGGCCAGGCCGCGAATATGTCGGCGCTTAATCGGTTGGCGCAAACCCACGGTCTGCGGGTAGTGGAGGACGCGGCCCAGGCCATCGGGGCGACCTTCCCCGATGCGGAGACAGGCGACCGCTTTCGAGATAATCTGGTCGGCTACTCTTTTTATCCTACCAAAAATCTGGGCGGGATGGGCGATGCCGGGATGGTGGTTACAGATAATCCGGAATTCGCCGATAAGCTGAAAAGGATTCGGGTCCACGGGGCCAAAACCCGTTATGTGCACGACCTGATCGGTGGAAATTTTCGGTTGGACAGCCTGCAGGCCGCGATTCTGGTGGTTAAATTGAACTATCTGGATCGCTGGACCCGCAAGCGGCAGGAAAACGCCGAGTATTATGATACCCTTTTCGGACAGACGGATTTAGCCGCCCGCGGTCTGGTGCGCCTTCCCCCGGCTGTTTTTCGCGGTCGGCCGGGTTTGGAAAAGGGCTATCACATCTATAATCAGTATGTCCTGCGGGTTAAGGATCGCGCCGGACTTCAATCCTTTTTGGCTCAGCAGGGCGTGGGCACGGAAATCTATTACCCGCTGCCTTTTCATCAGCAGCCCTGCTTTCACTATCTGGGCTACCGTTCCGGGGATTTCCCGGAAGCGGAAAAAGCGGCCCAGGAGGTTCTGGCCCTGCCCATTTTCCCGGAATTGACCCGGGATCAGCAGGAATATGTGGTTGAAAGAGTTAATCAATACTTTGAAGGAGGAGAGAACGATGGAATATTCCCTGGCACCGACGGGTGAACGTTTTACTTTGCCCGGGACACTGGATGAGGAGGTGGAGGTCCGGCGTCTGAAAGAAATCGTCGGGGAGCAACGCCTCCTGGGGCGGGAGATCGTGGTCGTCATGGGCGTGGGATTTGTGGGGGCGGTAATGGCGGCGGTAGTGGCCGACACCGTCCGGGCCGACGGGTCGCCGGGAAAATTCGTCATCGGCGTGCAGCGGCCGAGTCCGCGCTCCTATTGGAAGATCCCCTGCCTGAACCGCGGTGTCAGCCCGGTAAAAGCGGAAGACCCGGAAGTGGATCCCCTGATCAGGCGGTGTGTGCTGGAGAAAAAAACCCTGATGGCCACCTACACCATGGAGGCCCTGACCCTGGCCGATGTGGTGGTCGTGGATGTGCAATGCGATTTTCTGAAGGAAGAGCTGGGCAATGTCAAAAGCGGCAGCGCCGAGATCCAGGCCCTGGAAGAGAGCTTCAAGATTATGGCGAGGAAGATTCCCCCCCAGGCCTTGGTCCTAATTGAAACCACCGTGCCCCCGGGGACGACCGAGTATATCGCCTATCCCTTCTTCAAGAAGGCCTTCGAGGAACGGGGGCTGAGCGAGGAACCCCTGCTGGCCCACAGCTTTGAGCGGGTCATGCCCGGCCGGCAATACGTTTCCTCCATTCGCAATTTCTGGCGGGTCTGCAGCGGGATCAATCCGGAAGCCCGGGAGCGGGTGGTCCGTTTTCTGTCCGAGGTGATCGAAGTGGAGAAATTTCCGCTCACGGTCCTGGATCGGCCGGTGGAAAGTGAGACCTGCAAGATCGTGGAAAACAGCTTTCGGGCGACCCTGCTGGCTTTTATGCACGAATGGACTTTGTTTGCCGAACGTAACGGGGTGGATTTGGTCAAGGTCATCGAGGCCATCCGGGTTCGGCCCACCCACAGCAACATCCTTTTCCCGGGCCCGGGGGTCGGGGGCTACTGCCTGCCCAAGGACGGCGGTCTGGGCATGTGGTCGTATAAACATTTGATGGGCTTCGAGGATGATATTTTTAAAATTACCCCCCTGGCGATCAATATCAACGACACCCGGGCCCTCCATGCGGCCCAACTGGTCCGTGACGCCCTGCGTAACCGGAACCGGATCGTGGCTTCCTCCCTGATCAGCGTCCTGGGGGTTTCCTACCGGGAGGACGTGGGCGACACCCGGTACAGCGGTTCGGAGATCTTAGTCCGGAAGCTGGCCGAGATGGGCGCGGAAGTGCGGGTCCACGACCCCTACGTGGAGCATTGGTGGGAATTGGAAAAACAGAATGACTACCCGATGCATAACAACTGGGCCCGGTTCTTCCGCAACCAGGACGGATTGGCGAAGCTGCCGGTCTCCCAGGACTTGGCCAGCACTGTTCAGGGAGCGGACGCCGTGGTCCTGGCCGTGCGCCACCAGCCTTATCTAACGCTGGATCCCGACCAGATGGTGGAGTGGATCGGGCGGCCGGCGGCCATCGTGGATTGCTTCGGCATCCTGAACGACACCCAAATCCGCCGCTATTTTGAGCTGGGCTGCGAAGTCAAGGGCTCCGGCCGCGGCCATATCAGCCGGATCAAGCGGGAAGTGCTGGGAAAGAAGTAAAAGGATCGAGGAACGAGGAAGAAGGCAAAAGGAAAAGAAAAAAGATTTAGATCTGAAACGAAGATACGGGATCCGGAGGGATTAGTGGCCGGCATCCCGTATCTTTTTTCTAAAAGGCAGTTTCGGATTTATCTCAGCGGTGCTTCGCTCGACATGACCACCCGGATGAATTAGGTAGGACTGTCATAAGGAATGTCAATTCAACACGCCTCATTTTAAATAGTTCTTCTGGAAACCAGGCTTAGGTTATTTTTTTCGCCAGAGCGACTCCTAAATCAAAGGCTTTTTGGCAGTCCTTCGGAAAGAATTCCCGGCGGCGTTTCTCTTTCTCGTTGACGTCAAATCTGTCCGCAACCACTGCTGAATAATCTTCGAATTGATACGTATCATAGCTCATCATTGATTCGGAATGGCCGAAAATCCTTCGCATGACACCTTCATTACTTTCAAAAAGTCGGCCATAGCCAAATTGTTGAGCGATGTCTTCGGGGGCATTCATGGTGTAAATCCAAGCCGTCCGGATCTTTCCAGGGAAAAGGGTTTTGGGTGGAGATTCATAGGCGAGGTAGGGAAAGAGCAGGCGTTCCAGAAAAGAACGCAATTCGCCGGTCACGTCCCCGAAATAGATGGGAGACCCCAGTATTAAAGCGCCGGCTTCCTTGATTTCGGCATAAATGGGGGTCAAGTCGTCCTTAACCACGCAGGTCCCATAGCTTGGGCCCCCCTTTTTTTTGCAGGCAAAGCAACTGATACACCCCTTAAATTGAAGGCCATACAAGTGGACGAGGCTGGTTTCGGCCCCCTGTGAGACGGCCCCTTCGACAGCTCTTTCAAGCAAAGTGGCGGTATTCCACTTTTTCCTGGGACTGCCGTTAATGGCTATTACTTTCATCGATTGGTTCTCCTTGTACCAAACAAAATTCCGGTGACTCTTCTCATTTGATCTTGGCCAAGGGACAGGCAACGTCTCGCTTTTGGTTAGATGTGGGAACGTTGGGATATTTCGGCGTATTCTCCATTGGACAGGGCCTTCAGGTCATTCGGATTCAGTTCGATTTGCAGCCCCCGGCGACCCGCGCTGACGAAAACCGTTGGGAAGTTTCCAGCCGATGAATCAATATAGGTCCTGAGCCGTTTTTTTTGACCCAGAGGGCTAACCCCACCCAAAACATATCCGGTAGAGCGTTCCACATCTGATCTGGCGGCCATACTTGCCTTTTTTGCCCCGGCCACTTTGGCCAGGAGCTTCATGTCGAGCATAGAGGACACGGGAACGACACCCACGGCCAGCTCTTTACCGTCGAGACTCACCACCAATGTTTTGAAGACTCGATCCTCCGGGACGTCCAGTTTTTCGGCGGCTTCACTCCCATACGATTCACTTGCCGCATCGTGCAGGTATTCATGCACCCTATGAGTAATCTTGGCTTTCTTGACCACATTGATTGCCGGGGTCATGGTGGGTAGTATGAAATTGGGATCGGATTAGAGGATTCTATTGGGGGGGTAAAAAGGGCATTTTAAGACCTCAAATGCCTATCGATTGAAAAAAGTTTTTGAGAATTCAATTAGTTCGTCTAGTCCGACCCCAATGATTACAAAGCAGAGTCCTCCACTGAGATACTTGTTCGACCAAAATTATGCCTCGGCTGAAATCAATCACATCCGTACGGCCCAAAGTCACCAGGATACCGTTCTCGATGTTGAACTCTACAAAGACCACCCGCAGCATACATTACTGGGCATCTATGGGCGTTGTAAGAGCCCGTCAAATGACGCTCAAGCCCAATAGGATAACTATAACCAACCCCTACAAACTGAGGAACGCCCCCACAAAGAGGACAAATTGCCTTTCCGTATTGATCAGGTTCGGTGATTTCAATAATTTTATTTGCGGTAGAATATAGCCAATTAAGGGATTCCTCCCGAGTTAAATCATAACGAGGCTCAATAATATCCTTAAATGGAGCTGGAATTAGAGAGATTAGCGTGTTACGCAGAGTATGTATTTCCTCTCTCATTCTCTCTATCCTCGATTCCGCTGTTAATTCAGGATCGAGGCATCCGCGTGATCTACCCATCCCAACTCTCCTTACTCACCCCGGCTGTGGTTCAGGAGGGGATACACCCGAACCCTGTCCATTGAACCTTTGAATCCCGTATATCAAAAAGGTAGGCCGTATGTTATCAGGGCTCGAAATGGATCATGTGTCTGATGGCCATTGAAGGCTTATGCATTAAAAATACTAAATATCCCCTTAAGACAACGATAAAACGTTTCTTTTATATAAATAATATCCGTTTCCGGTTAGGACGTAACTAAATGTTGCAATCTTTTGAACAATTTCGTATAGATCCTTTTTCTTTTCTATATCGAGGGCAAGTTCTTGCAATAATTTCGATAACTGGGGAAAAAAATCTTCCGGGATAATTATTGTTTTTTCGGCACGTTGTTCAATTTTTAAAATTAGTTGGTCAAGGATCCCATGCATTGCCTGGAAAAGAAAATGGAGCACGACCAATTCTTTACTAAATTCAAGGTTAAAAATACGGTTCATTAACGAAGCTACCCCGCTTAAATAATAAGATTTTTCCCTTTCCGTGGTGTCTTCACTAATTTTACCGGCAATAAATTTTAATTCCTCGCCGATTTTTTTCCTGAATGCCATTGATATTTCGGACATTTTTTTCCCCTTTAATTTCTAATTTATATATTTTGGTGCAAAGTCCTCAATGCTACTTGAAGTAGTTGTTGGGATACCTTCGGTCTTATCTCTTTTTGAGGAAAGATCGACAATTCTTTCTTCTAACATATTAAGTTTGTTAACAATATAATCAAACTTTTTTTCAAACAAACCGATGTTGTTCTCATCTTCCAATTTGGTTTGCATATATCTGTTGAGACTGACGCGATTTCTTTTTGCCCCTTTAGCTAATTTAGCATGCAATTTTGGAGGTATTCTTAATAGTAATTTTCCGCTGAATTGATTTTCAACGGGTTCTTCGATTGGAAACCCTTTTTCTATGCTTACACTTATCCATGCTTCTTTTGCTTTTTGGAGTCTTTCCCATGCCTCTTTAAGGGTTTTTCCATAAGCATGGCACCCTGGAAGGTCTGGAATTTCAATGGAGAATCCCCCTTCCGGATTTTTTTCAAGGGTTACCGGATAATTTAACCCTATGTAGTATTTAATATCTTTCTTCATTCGATTCCTCCACCCGCTCAATAGCCTCCCAGGCTTTTTTTCTGTCTAAATGGTGAGTAGTTTTTTCTCGGCCATGGGGTTCATGAGCGTTAAACAGAACCCCGTCGTTATGGACAAAAACGCGAATTGAACCCTTTTTGTTTTCGCATTCAAATCCATAATTGTTTAATATTTTTTTAAAATCCCTCCACATTAACGGAGTTTTCAGGTCTAATAATAGATCTTTTGGACTTATCCCTTTTTTAATTTTCGACATATTAATGGAGAACCTTAAATTGAAATGATATCAGATTCGATACTACTATTGCAATAAAATTGTTTACTAACTGAATTCAAACAATCCGGCCTTCGCATAGGATGGACAATCAAGTTTAAGGTCCATTTAGAGATAGACTCTATCCCCCTCCCAATTATCGAAGAAATCGGCCTAGGTGCCTAAACCTCCAACGGCTGTTTCCCAGTTTTTCCCCTTGGTCATCACAAACAGACATTTTCCCCCACTTCTTTCCGCCCAGAGCTCGCCGACCGCCCTCTTTTCTTTTGAGTCGTCGTTGCTCCAAAGGTGTTCTCCCTTATATTCCAAGGCCAGAATTCGGCCGTCTTCCAGGAGGGCAAGGAAGTCTGGATAGAAACGGTCGGAAGCGGTCTGCAGCCAAAAAGAGGTATCTTTGCGTCGTTCTAAATTCCGCACCCAATATTTGATATGGGAGAGACTGTCCAAAAACACCGCGCACTCAAATTCTTCCCCTTCGGATCGGAGTTCTCCGATACGCTTGAAATAATGCTTTTGGAATTCAAATGATCCTTCGTAATACCAATTTGGGGAATAGTCTTCCTCGGATAAGGGGAGGATCAATCCGGGACCGACCTGGACTGGTAAAGCCTCAGAGCCGAACAATGCCTGCTGATAAGCCTTTCTATGCTGGGCGAGGCGATATTCTTGAATCTTGGCGGTTATGGCGTTCCGAAGGCGGAATTTTTCCCGGGCCAATTGTTCAATAGTCAGCCCCCGTTTTTCGATCAGATTTTCGATTGATTTATGGATAAAAAGACTGGAATAGGCCTGGGTGATGTCCGGATGGTAGATTTGATGGTCGATCCAGTTGGCCAAGGCGGGCATAGTCCAACCGGCTTCACTGGTTAGCCAGCTTATTTGCTCCTGTATTTGATGAACAAATTGAACCGCAATGATCCCCTTATCGTCCACATCCACTTGTCCAGTGGCCCCGGACAGCTTTTTAGATGGAAATTCTTCTTCCGACAGCGTAGGGTTTAATTCGGCCAGATTCCAGTGAACATCAAGAAAATGATTTTCTTCAAATAATTCCACCTGGTCGCCAAACCGTACGGCCATCAAGGGGACCTGAAAGGAATCCTTGGTCGCGAGAGTCGTGTCTTTTTCTACCCGTGCACCTTGGACGGCCTGATAAAGCCGTTCGACAGCCGCTTTATCTTCCGGGAGGTCATAGGATTTAATTAAAGCCTGCTTTTCCCGAAAAGAAAGGTCTCCTCCCAAAACCAGCCTGCCGGTGCTTTGCTCATAGGTAAGGGTCTTTTCAAGGGTGGGGGGGAGCTTGGCAAAATCCGGCGAGCACGAAACCTGTTCGAACAAAGGACCACGGATGGAAATAGGGACCTGTTCAAAGGGTTTAATGAAGTCCATGGCCTCCATTTTCTGAAAGCCGTTCTCAATCAAAGCATCTTTTAAAGAATTGGCTGCCTCTAGAAATTTTGGTGAAGCCACAAAAGCGTAAGCCCAATTCAAAGGATCTCGAGTTTTTCTTTTGGCTCCTGGAAGCCGCAGGATCCTTCCCAAAATCTGTTCGACTGCCCGAGATGAACCCATTTCGGCCAACGAGCAGAGGATATAGGCATAGGAACAGTCCCACCCTTCTTTCAAAGCATAGACGGTAATAATGTAGCGGATGGGACAATCCCGAGCGAAGATATCCACGTTGTCAATTCCATGGGTTTGACCGGTGGCAATAGCGATCTCCTCTTCAGAAATTTTAAAATCCTCGATCAGGGTTTTCTTGACGACCTCCACGGTCAGTGTTGGTTTGTCGTGATTTTTTGGCTGGGCCTGGAAGAGGATAATGGGCCGTATGTATTCGCCGGAAATTTTTTCTTCGGATCCGGCCGCCTTCTCTAAACTTTGCTGCATCTGAAGGGCTTCGGCAATAACCTCCTGCCAGTCTTCATGAGTCCGCAGCTTGATGGGAAGTTTAATCATTTCCTCGGCCTTCAGTTCGGCGGCCGAGACGTGATGCAGGACATTACTGGCAAATAGATTTTTTTCCGGGTTATGTGACGTTTCGGGAGTAGCCGTGAATTCTATGATGCAAGATGGGTTAAAACGGGCCAGGGTATAAAAAGACAGGGGGGTGCGGGCGTTGTGGGCTTCATCCATGATCACAATGGGTCTCCAAAGCCTGAGGACATTGGAGAGAGAATGGGGGATGGTCCCGTCTTCTCTCTTTTCGATCAGGTCCTTCAATTTCCTGGATAGGCCGAAAAAATGATGCTGAAGAGCACCGGAATCCTCGTAAACCTTCCTCCCCTCCGTATCCTCCACCCGGAGAGCGGCTAGGGTGGAAATAATGATAACGGTCTCGTCTTCGAGGGAGTTCCTTTGGACATAAAGGGCCTCGGTGATATCCATCACCCTGACCAGACCATCGAATTGATCATCGATAACCTGTCGGTAGGGATGCTCACGGTTGCGTAAGGCCACTAGAGTCTGTTCGCGAATGGCACTGGAGGGGACCAACCACAGGCAGATAGTTTTTTCTCTTTGCAAGTAAGTCTTGGCGACCATTCCCAGCGCATGGCAGGCCATCAAGGTCTTGCCCCCGCCGGTTGGCACCCGCAGACAGACGTAGGGGAGTTCCGGGAGTTGGGGAACGGATCGGTAAGGCCTTTCGGTTTGGATCACATAGGCCCTTTTTGCCCCATCTTGGGTGACCAAACTCAGATAGGATTGTAAGGCATCGAGACTTCGTTTTTGATATTCCCGAAGGGGGAGCATATTCAGTTCACTTTGATAGCGTAGGGAATTTGTTTGAAGATGATCCTTTCACTTTTAAGCCGGTTTTCCCCAATCCGGCAGCCCTCCCCATAAACAACCATAGGACCATCATGGGGAGGTAGTTTTTGAAGGAGTTCGCGGGTTAACACATTCCCACTTTGAGGTCGCTTGTCCCCCATCACCCCATTAAACAAAAGATAAACAGCTTGCCCGTTATGAAAACCAAGAAGGGGGGTATTACCCTGAGCCGGTTTGGGAATGGGGGATCCGGTTTCGGCAAAGAACACGTGTGCCGCCAGATCCGGATAGGCGACAGTTTCCCGGATATTTCCGGATTCGTCAAAGAGAGGTTCAACCAGGGAGCAGAATTGGAATCCCCCTCCCATACCGGGAGTATTGTTATATCCTTCTATGACCCGGGTAAGTCTCTGAGCGGTCACCTTTCGGCAAATAGAAGGGTCCATCTCCACCAGGATGAAACGACGGCTGCCCCCATCATCTTGGTTTAACCCCAAGACAGCATGGCCTGTGGTCCCACTGCCGGCAAAAGAATCCAAAACCAGGGAATCTTTGTCGGTAGCGATTTCCAGGATTCGTCGAATCAGTCGGGTTGGTTTGGGGGTAATAAAAACGGCACTGGAGTCTTCAAAGTCACATATAGCCAACAATTCTTTCTTTGCCTCTTGAGTATTTCCGACTTCACCGTGGCTCCAAATTGTCTCTGGTACGATCCCATCTTTAACTTCGGATAGAAATCTCTTGATACGGGGAATATTGTTTCTATTTTTCCCCCACCAAATTCGCCCTTCATTGTCCAACCTTTCAAACGTTTCTTTAGAGACTCGCCAATACATCCCTTTTGGAGGGCCTGGGATAAGTCGTCCTGAAGGACAAGTAATTGGATATGTCCCGGCACCATAAAAATTGCGGGCGGACACATCACCAGAAGTCCAGGGCCCTCTTGGATCATCGTCTAAATTTTTATATCGAATATTTTGCTGTTCCCTTCGAGGTATTAATTTGGGTCGCCAAATATCTCCATTCTTTGAATAAAGGATTATAAAATCATGATTTTCAGAAAAATGGCGTGCTGTGTTTTTTGGTGAATAATATTTTTTGCCAGATTATTGAGGCAATAAAATTACGAGGGCCAAAAATCTCATCCATTATACAGCGAAGATACTGGACTTCGTTATCGTCAATGCTGATAAAGATGGCCCCGTCTTCAGTTAAAAATTCCCTCAAAAGAGAAAGACGGGGATACATCATAGATAGCCATTTGTCGTGTCTGGAAAGATCTTCCGCCTCGGCCCCAACCACCTTCCCCAGCCAATGCTTCATCTCCGGACTATTGACGGCGTCGTTATAGACCCAATTTTCGTTGCCTGTATTGTAAGGGGGATCGATATAGACACATTTAACCTTGCCGGCATAATAGGGGAGCAGGGCTTTGAGGGCCAAAAGATTGTCGCCTTGGACCAGTAAATTTCCGCTGTCCGGGTCCCCAACGGACAAAGCTTCTTCAGACCGCAGCAGGTGATAAGGAACCTGCCGGTGGTGGTTTAAAACCGCTTTCTTACCAATCCAATCTAACGTAGGCATATAGTTGAGCGATCAATAAGAGGATTTACCACTCCTCTGCAAAGGAAGTTTTCTTGATTATCGGCCTAAGTGGTTGACTTTTCCCCCACCCTAAAAAACGATCGGGTTCGTTATGGACATTATGAGAATAAAGCAAAATTTTCAATAAAAGTAAATAGATTTAAACGGTTATCAAGAGGATAGTAAAAAAGCAGATAAAAGGGAATTGGCCGAAAATCTCTCTTTTCGCCAGAATGATTGAGGAAATTCAGCTGATAGCGAGGAAAGGGGGAAGCGAAAGATGGAGGCTGAGACCGTTGCCCATTAACCAATTTGGGGTCGAGGCCGAGTATTACTTTTCCCTTGACAAGTAAATTCCCCCATGATTAACTTCTTACCAGGTTATTAAAGGTTTTTACCACCCCCATGGTTTCGACCTGGGCTGCGGGGCCACATCTTGTGGCCCCTGCTTTTTTATGGAAAAACTTCGAACCTATATTTACATCGATGGGTTTAATCTTTACTACCGAACGGTTAAAGATACCCCTTATAAATGGCTGGATTTCAAAAAGCTCCTATCCCTTCTCCTAAGCCCTCGCAACGAAATTCAGATCATAAAATATTTTACGGCCCTGGTGTCTGGGGAGCAAGACCCTGGGAAACCCTTACGTCAACAGACTTACTTGCGGGCCGTTGAAAAGCATATCCCGGAACTTAGGATTTATTTCGGCCATTTCCTTAGCCACCCTGTTTTCCTGCCATTAGCAAATTCCCAACCAATTCAATTCGCCAAAGTAAAGAAAATGGAAGAAAAGGGCTCGGATGTCAATCTGGCCGTTCATTTACTTAATGATGCCTGGCTAGATGTTTATGATTGTGCTGTAATCATTTCTAATGACAGCGACTTAGCAGAAGCCCTGCGACTGGTCAAAAAGCAAACGGATAAAATAATAGGTATACTTACCCCGGTGGACCGGCCATCGAAAGAATTGTTAAGACATGCTGATTTTATAAAAAGAATAAGGAAGGGGGCGTTGGCCCAATCCCAATTGCCTAATCCGATCCCCGGCACCAAAATTTTTAAGCCTGATATCTGGTAGTTAATCCTCCTTTTCCATATTCACAGTTCGTAGTTCGCGCTAGATAGTTTATTAAAAGGCAGGTTCACCTTTTAGGTCGCTATATTTATTTACCTTCCCAAACACTCGTTTAAAAATCGTATCCACATTCTTCAACGTGTGGTCCAGGTCAAAGAGGGCGGCCAGCTCCTTGGGCTTCAACCATTGCTGAATGCGGGGATCGGCGGCCAGCAGGTCCTGAAAGCGGTTTCCCTCGTCCGGCCCAGACCTTCATCGCATTTTCCTGGACTACCTTATAGGCTTCCTCACGGGTGATTCCTTTACGGGTCAGGGCCAGGAGCACCCCTTCGGAGAAGGGCAGGCCCCGGGTGATCTCCAGGTTGCGTTTCATGTTTTCCGGGTAGACGATCAGGTTCTTGATCAGGCCGGTCAGGCGGGCCAGCATGTAGTCCAAGAGGGTAGTGGCATCGGGGCCGATGACCCGCTCCACCGAGGAATGGCTGATGTCCCGTTCGTGCCAGAGGGGCTGGTTTTCCAGGGCCGACAGGGCATAGCCGCGGATCAGTCGGGCCAGGCCGGCCAGGTTTTCCGAGGCAATGGGATTGCGTTTGTGGGGCATGGCCGAGGAGCCTTTCTGTCCTTTGGAGAAATATTCTTCCGCCTCTAAAACCTCGGTCCGTTGGAGGTGTCGGATTTCCACGGCCATCTTTTCGATGGATCCGGCCAGGATAGCCAGGGCGCAAAAAAACTCGGCATAGCGGTCCCGCTGGACGATCTGGCTGGAGGCCGGAGCGGGTTTGAGCCCCAGTTTTTTACAGACATAAGCCTCAACGGACGGGGAGATGTGGGCGAAGGTCCCCACCGCCCCGGAAATCTTGCCGACGGCGATGGATTCCCGGGCCTGTTCCAGACGCCGCTGATTGCGTTTGCTTTCGTCGTACCAGATGGCCAGTTTCAGGCCGAAGGTGATGGGTTCGGCATGGATCCCGTGGGAGCGGCCGATCATCACTGTTTTTTTATGGCGGAAGGCCTGTTCCCGGATGGCTTCCTGCAAGGCCTTCAGGTCTTCCAATAAAATATCCGCGGCTTCCTTCAACAGGATGGCCATGGAAGTATCCAGCACATCGGAAGAGGTTAAGCCCAAATGGATGTGCCGGCTGGCCGGTCCCACGTGTTCCGCGACACTGGTCAGAAAGGCGATGACGTCGTGCTTGGTTTCCAGCTCGATGGCCTCGATCCGTTCCACGGAGAAGCGGGCCTTTTTTTGGATCGCGGCCAGGTCTTTGGGGGGAATATAGCCCAGTCCGGCGAGGGCTTCACAGGCGGCGATTTCCACCTCCAGCCATTTTTGATAGCGTGTTTCCTGGTTCCAGAGCTTTTCCATAATGGGACGGGTGTATCGAGCGATCATAAAAACCTCCTTTTTCATATTAATTCCCATAAAGAAAGCTGTGGTGTCAACCTGAAAAACAGGTCGGGTTTGATTTGACAGACCCTTCAATCCAGGTTAAGCTATCCCTTAACCGATCGAACCCTTTTTCAACCGGGAAACAAAAGGAGCAGCCATGGCCGCCCGCAAACGTTCCACCCTCATTTTTTTTGGAATCATTTTTCTTCTCTTTGTTTTTGGTTCCAGCCTCCTGGGATTTTATACCGAATGGCTCTGGTTCCAATCCCTGGGCTATGCCTCGGTTTTCCTCCGCCTGCTAAATTTCAAATTCATGTTGGCCTTGGTTATGGGTGTGGTTTCAGGGCTGATTTTTTATGCCAACGGTCGGGTGCTTTTTCGGCTGGCCCACCAGACGGTTTCAGCCGGTCCCCGTCAGTTTCCCTTCACGATACCCGTCTGGCTGGAAGAACAACTACAGCGTTTTTTGAAACCGGCGGCCATCTTGATCGGAATCCTATTCGGAATGGCGGCGGCCGGACAATGGGAAAACCTGCAACTTTTTTGGAATGCCCTGCCGGTCGGAACCAAGGATCCGGTTTTTCAGCAAGATATCTCTTTCTATCTCTTCCGGCTGCCTTTTTGGGAATACCTGAGCGGGTGGTTCGGCGGTTTGTGGTTCCTCTGTCTCATCGCGGCGCTGGGGATCATCATTGTCCGTTTCCAGTTTCAGTACTCGGATAAGGGCTTCAGCGTTCAACCCTGGGTAAAGAAATATTTGGCGGCCCTTCTGGGAGTTCTGTTTCTTTACCTGGCCTTTTATTTTTATCTTTCCCGCTATGATATGCTGTTTACCGGCCGGGGAGTAGTCTTCGGCCCGGGTTTTGTGGATCAGAACTATGTCCTGCCGGCCATGAACCTCATGGTGATCATCTCGGCCTTTACCGGGCTGGTCTTTTTTTCATTAATGTTCAAACCAAAGGGAAGATCCTCACGGGAGTCCTGGCCGCCTTTATCGCGATCTATTTGATCGGCGTCCAGGCCCTGCCGGGAATAGTCCAGCGTTTTGTGGTCACCCCCAATGAGATTCACAAGGAGACGCCTTACCTGGCCCGCTATATTCAAGGGACCCTGCAGGGTTTTGGGTTGGATCGGGTGGAAGAGCGTACCTTGACGGCGGCCACCTCCCTGACCCCGGAATTGATCGATGACAACCGGTTAACCGTTAAAAACATCCGCCTCTGGGATCACCAGCCGCTCTTGGAGACCTTCAGCCAGCTCCAGGAAATCCGGACCTATTATAAGTTCCAGTCCGTGGATAATGACCGCTATCAGATTAACAACGAATACCGTCAGGTGTTGCTGTCTCCTCGGGAACTGTCCTACGCCGACCTGCCCAGTAAGGGCTGGATCAATGAGCACTTGGTTTATACCCACGGCTACGGATTGACCCTGGGGGTGGTAAACCAGGTGACTCCGGAGGGGTTGCCGGCCCTGCTGATCCAGGATATTCCCCCGGTTTCCAAAACCACGCTGCAGGTCACCCAACCGGAGATCTATTTTGGGGAGATCGAAAACGATTACATCATCGTCAATACCCGGCAAAAGGAATTTAATTACCCTTCGGGCGATCAGAACGTCTTTGCCAGTTATCAAGGAAAAGGCGGCATCCGCATGGGCGGGTTTCTTAAAAAGATCCTTTGGGCCATACGTTTCGGGTCTTTTAAAATTATCCTTTCCTCGGATATCACCCCGGAAAGCCGAATCCTCTTTACCCGTTCCGTTTTTAACCGGGTCCAGAAGGTGGTACCGTTTCTCCAGGTAGACCGCGACCCCTATCTGGTTGTTTCCCAGGGTAAGTTGTACTGGATCGCCGATGCCTACACCGTTTCCGACAACTATCCTTACTCCCGACCCATTCGTCGACTGGGGAATTACATCCGCAACTCGGCCGTGGCGGTGGTGGACGCTTACGAAGGCACCGTGCATTATTATATCAAAGATGAAAAGGACCCTTTAATTAAGGCGTATGCCCGGATCTTCCCGGGGTTGTTCCAACCGCTGTCGGCCCTGGCCCCGGATCTAAAAAACCATTTGCGCTACCCCCATTTTCTTTTTAACCTCCAGGCCAACATCTACGCCACCTACCACATGAACAATCCCCAGACCTTTTATAATAAAGAAGACCTGTGGGAAATTCCTACCAACTTGCGTTCAGGCAAGAAGGACATGGAGCCGTACTATACCATCATGCGCCTGCCAAGGGAAAAGAAGGAGGAATTCATCCTGATGATCCCCTTTACCCCGCAAAAAAAGGACAACCTGGCCGCCTGGATGTCGGTGAAGTGCGACTTTCCGGATTACGGCAAATTCGTGGTCTACCGTTTTCCCAAGCAGCGTCTGGTCTATGGGCCCAAGCAGATCGAGTCCCGCATCAACCAGGACCCGGAGATCTCCCGCCAGCTCTCTTTGTGGGACCAGCGGGGCTCCAAGGTCACCTTGGGAACGCTGCTGGTCATCCCTATCGAGGAATCCTTGATCTATGTGCAGCCCCTCTATATCAAGGCCGAGTCGGGGCAGATCCCGGAATTGAAGCGGGTCATCGTGGCCTATGAAAATCAGATTGCCATGGAAGAGACCCTCGACAAAGCCCTGGCCCGGATCTTCGGACAGGAGGGCAAAAAGGCAAAAGAAGATAAGACACCCGAGGCGGCGGTCGTTAAATCCGAAGGGGGAAAACCTTTGCCTGATTTAGCCTGGCAACAATTGCAGAGGGCCAGACAGGCCCTGCGGGAGGAGAACTGGACGGCTTATGGGCAGGCCCTGAAAGACCTGGAGCAGTTGCTGAAGCAGATGAAGGAGGCTAAAAAGTAAGAGAATACAAATTCGAAATTCGAAGCACGAAATCCGAAACAAACACGAAGGTCTAAAATACAAATGACCAAAACAAAAACTTTTCGAATTTTGGTCAGGTTTTAGCAGGCAACTGGTAACCTGCAACCAACAACCGGTTTCACCCCAGGAAGGGTTCCGGCGGTTGTTCCGGTATTTTTTCAATGCGCAGGCGGCGAACCCGGCGGCTGTCGGCCTCCAGCACGGTGATTTCCAGATCCTGATGAAAGATCTTTTCGCCGGCCTTGGGCACCCGGCCTAAGAGATGGATGATAAACCCCCCCACCGATTCGAAATCCCGTTCCCCGATTTCCAGGTTAAAATAGTTTTCCAGGTCTTCGATCTCCAGGCGGGCATCCACTTCCGCCCGGCCTTCATCCAGGGGAATTAGGCGGGGTTCCTGACGGTCGTATTCGTCCTCGATCTCTCCGATAATTTCCTCGATAATATCCTCCATGGTAACCAGCCCCGAGATACCCCCGTATTCATCCAAAACCAGGGCCATGTGAAATTTTTGACCCCTTAATTCCTTCAGCAGTTGAACGATCTTTTTGGTCTCCGGAACGAAGACGGGCTGGCGGATCACTTCCGTCGGCAGGGATTGATCGGTAGGCTGTCCCCAGTAGAGTAAAAGGTCCTTCACATGAAGGAGACCGATTACATTGTCCAGATTTTCATGATAGAGGGGAAGGCGTGAATGGCCATGTTTGACCATTAAATCAATAATCGTTTGAATCCGGGTGTCGGCGTCCACGCCGACGATCTCGGTGCGAGGCACCATGATTTCCCGCGCGATGGTGTCCTTAAACTCGAAGATGCTATGGATCATGTCCCCTTGTTCGGGGGTCAGGAGACCCTGCTCTTCACCCTGGTCGATGAGTTCCTGAAAATCTTTCTCCAGGATCGATTCAGGAGTGGACTCGGATTTCTTTTTGAAGAGCGACCGGACCTGGTCGATCAAACTGGGAGGGTGGTCTTCGGATGAATTATTCATAGCGATTGGAAATTATACCTAAATTCTTTTCCAAGTCAAATCCATTCTTTCCTGGTTAGTCCTTGATTTTTAGGGATCAGCGGGTTAATTTATTTGAAGCTTTGCCTTCTTGGGTGGGTACCCCCGCCTATGTCGGGTATGGCCGTCGGGTCTCGGCGAAAGGGATTTCCCGAGGTACCCCGGACTTCGAATCCGGACCTGAGCACCTAATCCCATTTTAAACAGGCCCAAACCAGGAGGCTCTTGATGCCTCTCAGGCTGGCCCTGCCTCTGGGAAGATTTGAAACACGGGGGCCGGGTTAGAACCTAAAAAGCAATGTGGAAAACCCTTTCGCCGAGACCCGACGGCTGAAACCGAAGAGTAGGATTCAAATACTTTGGAACCATCCCAACCCAATTTGGAAGATCTCTTTTCACCTCAAAGCGTGGCCGTCATCGGGGCCTCGAATCGTTTTGGCAAGTGGGGCTTTAACCTGGCGGCCACCCTGCTGGTTTCCAACTTTAAGGGGCCGGTTTATCTGGTCAATCCCCATGAAAGCATAGTGCTGGGCCGAAGGGCCTATTCCTCCCTTAAAGATATCCCGGAAAAAGTCGATCTGGCCGTCATCGCCGTTCCGGCCCTGTCCTCCATTGCCATGGTGGAAGAATGTGGCCGTTTGGGGGTCAGGAATGTCCTCCTGGTATCCTCCAATTTTAAAGAGGTCGGGGAGGCCGGCGCCCAATTGGAAGTCCGGTTGACGGAAAAGGCCCTGGCGGGCGGGGTCCGGCTGGTGGGACCCAACACCATGGGGATGGTTTCCACCCCTGCGGGGTTGGAGATCTTATTTATGCCCCTGGGGGTAAAACCGGGTCCGGTGGATGTGATATCTCAATCGGGGAATATCGGTCTTCAGATTATGGAATTGAGCATGAAGGAAGGGGTGGGGATATGCCGCTTTGTCGGCTCAGGCAACGAAGCCGTCCTGGATCTGGCCGATTACCTGGCCTTTTTCGGGCACGATCCCCGGTCGAAAGTGGTGGTGCTCTACATCGAAAGTGTTCGCCAAGGGAAAAAGTTTCTGGAAACGGCTGCCCGGGTCAGCCGGGTGAAACCCATCCTGGCGCTCAAGGCGGGCAAAACGGCCGCCGGGGCCCGGGCCGCCCGTTCCCATTCCGGGGCCGTGGCCCAATCCCCCCAGATGATTTCCGATCTTTTCAAACAGGCCGGGATCGTGGAGGCCCAATCCACCGAGGAGTTGATTGACTTAGTCAAGACGTTCAGCCTTCTAAAACCCCCTGAAGGCCGACGACTGGGAGTGGTCACCCTGGGCGGCGGTTGGGGCGTGGCCACTACCGATGCGGCCGCCTTGAAAGCCTTACCGCTGGCTGCTCTTTCACCTCCGACGATGGAAAAGCTGAACGCCATTCTGCCGCCTTTCTGGAGCCACGCCAATCCCCTCGACCTGGCCGGGACCACCGATCGAATGTCCCACTTGGAGGTCCTGCGGATCCTTTCCGCCGGAGGTGAGGTGGATGCCCTGATTGTCCTGGGCATGCTGACCGGGGTGCGAAAATATCTGGGGCAACTTTTTCGCTGGAAGTGGCTTTTTGTAAAACATGCGCTGCGTTCCCTTTTAAACCTTCCCCAGAAGCTTTGGGCTAAAGACGCCGGCCGATCGGAGGGGAAATCCAGTGGGAAAAGCGAGAAGAGAAAACGGGAGGGCTTCCGTCTCAGAGAATTCAGGATCTGGGCGGATGGACCCTTCATGGTGGAAATCCGAAAAATCATGGCCCGCTATGGGAAGCCCATCCTGCTGGTTACCTATCTGCCCGGAACGGCGGTAAAGATGACCCGCCGATTTCAGCAACCCATCTTTGGGAATCCGGAACGGGCGGTGGTGTCCATGAGCGGTCTGATGGAGTATGGCGGGTATCTGAACGATGTCAAACGAGGTCTGCTGGCCATTCCGGAAAGATCTCCTTTAAAGGAATCTCTTCCGGGTGACTTAAGAACGGCTGAAGTGCCGGATGAATTTCAGGGCAAAAAGATTTTAGCCCACTATGGCATTGCCATTCCCAAAAACGGGATCGCCCGGGACGAAGAGGAGGCCGTGGCCCTCGCCGGACAGATCGGGTTTCCGGCGGCCCTCAAGATACTATCCGCCGAAATCCAGCATAAGACCGATGCCGGGGGAGTATTTCTCCATTTGGAGAACGAAGAGGAAGTAACGGCCGCGGTCAATAAAATCAAAAGAAGATTCCCGATTCTCTTTCAAACGAACGGGCCGTCTTTGCTGGTGGAGGAGATGGTCGCCGAAGGGGTGGAGGTTCTTTTAGGGATGACGCAAGACCCCTATTTCGGACCCTTGCTGGTCATTGGGCTGGGCGGAATCCTGGTGGAAGTGTTGAAAGACGCCGCTTTTGCCTACGCACCGATTTCTCCCTTTCAGGCGGAAAGGATGTGGCGGTCGCTCAAAGGATTTTCCATCCTCATGGGAGTCCGGGGGAGACCGCCGGCCGATTTCCAGGCCTTGATTCAAGCCACCGTGGACTTCTCCGGCCTGATAGAGGAAATGGGCCGTGATTTTGATTCCATCGAAATCAACCCCCTGCTGGTCCTGCCCGAGGGCCGCGGGGTCCGGGCCGTTGATGCCCTGTTTGTAGGCAAAGCGCAGAGGGCCAAGGGCATGGGGTAGGGCATAAAACGTGAGCGCGTTAGGGGTAAGGGGTAAAGGACAGAGGGTAAAAGGGTGATGGCTTCGAAAAAGGTGCCCTATCAAACATAGTTTATTTTTTTGGTTTAAATTTAGACTTCGGGCGAGGATATCGGGCATGAGACGAAAGAAAAGATTTATAAGAAAGGGGGGGATCTTTAGCTGGTTTCTGGCTTTGTTCCTCCTGGTTGCGGGAGCGGGTGTCGGCTGGGCGGGACCGGAAGGACATCTGCGGATACTCTACCTGAATGATTTTCATGGATACGCGGAACCGCAGCGGCCGGTAGGCAGTTCGGAGGCCATAGGGGGGATAGCTTATCTGGCGGCTGAGGTTAACCGGCTACGGGTTGGACAACCTACGCTGCTGTTAGCCGCCGGAGATATGATCCAGGGAAACCAATGGGCCAATTTTTTTCGGGGCGCCTCGGTCCTTCGGGTAATGAATGCCCTGAAGTTCGATGCCCTGGTAGTGGGCAACCATGAATTTGATTTCGGACAGGAGGTCCTGAAGCAGCGGATCGGCGAGGCCTCCTATCCCGTTCTGGGCGCCAATGTAAAGGGCCTGCCCGAAATCAGGCCCTATGTCCTAAAAGAAATCGGGGGCTGGAAGGTGCTGATCATCGGAGTAGTGACCGAAGACACCCCGGTGATGACCCATCCCCGGAACGTGACCGGCCTGGCCTTCCTTCCTCCCGCGGCTACCATCCGGCAGATACTGAATTCGAACGCTCCGAAAGCGGATCTGGTCGTTGTCCTGTCCCACCTGGGCCTCCCCGCCGACCTGAAACTGGCCCGGCAGGTGAAGGGGATCCACCTGATCGTGGGAGGCCACACCCACACCCGAATCGAACAGCCGATGAGGGTAAATGACACCTGGATTGTCCAGGCCTGGGAACACGGCAAAGTCCTGGGCTGCCTGGACCTGATGATGGCCGAGGGCGGGATTCGGCTTGCCGAAGGGCGGTTGATCGATATCAAGCCGGGGGGGGCACCGGATAAGGAGGTCTCCGCCCTGGTGAATGAAACCAGCCGCCGGGTTAATGCCCAACTGGAGGAAGTCATCGGAGAAGCCCTGGTGGACCTGAAAGGGCAGGGCGCCCGCCGGCAGGAAACCAACCTGGGCGACGTGCTGGCCGATATTCTCCGCACTGAAACCGGAGCGGATCTAGCGGTTCTCAATGGGGGCGGGATACGGGCGGATATCCCCCAAGGTCCGATCCAGGTCAAAACGGTAATGGACGTTTTACCCTTTAACAATTTTCCGGTTGTCTTGCGTCTCAGCGGCCGGGAAATAAGGGAAGTCCTGGAACAGGGGGTTTCCGATCTGGGGGGACAGGGAGGCAAATTCTTGCAGGTATCCGGAGTGCTCCTGGTCTATAGGCAGTCGGCGCCCCCGGGCAACCGGGTTCAGGAAATTCGGATCAACGATCAACCTCTGGAAGCCGATAAGCAATATCTGCTGGCCACCAATGATTTCCTGGCCGCCGGGGGAGACGGGTTTTCCGTTTTTAAGAAGGCCTTACCGGACCAGGCTTCCAATCCGGGCTGGAAGCCCGAACCCGGATCCGGAAAGGTCATCCTGTATGATCGGGGTAGGACGATTCAGGAATTGGTAATCGCTTTTATGAAAAGACAGAAAAAGGTAACGGCCTCTACGGATGGCCGGATCCGGAGCCTGGAGTGATCATGAAAGCCTGGGTCAATAATCAACGGGTGGATCTCTTGGAGGGGATGACCGTTCGTCATGCCTTGATTCAGGCGGGCTTGGTTAAAGAGATTGAAAAAGGGAAAAAAGTCTATGATGAATGGGGAAACGAGGCGGGTTTGGACGGGGCGGTTGAAGAGGGACAGCACTTTGAGGTAAAATAATATTTGAATTTTTGGTTTAAATCCAAAAAAGGGAGGAAAAAATGCAGGTATTGATTCTTTATTACTCTCGAGGGGGAAATACCCGGAAACTGGCAGAGGCCATTGCTGAAGGAGTTAGCGCAGTGGAGGGGACGCAGGCCCTGCTGCGGAATACTAACGAGGTCACCAAGGATGATTTCGTGAATTCCGCCGGGCTGATTGCCGGGTCGCCGGTCTACTTCGGGGCGATGGCCGCGGAGCTCAAAAAGATTTTTGACGATTACGTCGGAGTACGGAAAAAGATGGAGAACAAGGTGGGGGCGGCCTTTGCCACCTCGGGGGATCCTTCCGGAGGAAAGGAAACTACCATGATATCCATCATTCAATGTCTGCTGATTTACGGCATGCTGGTCGTGGGCGATCCGCTGTCGGCCACCGGGCATTACGGGGTGGCCTGCACCGGGGCCCCCGATGAAAAGATTTCCGAAAACGCCCGGCTTTTAGGGAAGCGGGTGGCTGACCTTTGTTTGAAATTGAAACCCTGATTGGACGTGTGTCAGTGAGTGGGCATATTTCCAGCCCAAGAAATAACCGTTAAGGCATAAACCGCCGGGCGTCCCATTTCCATGGGGTTGCGGGGGGGGCCACCCGCGAAACATGGAAATATCTGGTTTGCTCGTCATTGCGAGGAGCGAAGCGACGAAGCAATTCCCCTTCCAGCTTGCAACGCTCCTCAATCTCAATCGGGGGATTGCTTCCCCCGGATCAGATCCGGGGGAAGCAATGACAGGAAGGCGTAGGATTATTTTCGTATATGCCCGACCGATTTAATGCGCTAAGACAGCTTCAAGAAGAAGTCATCTCCTGCCGGAAGTGTCCCCGGCTGGTTGAATACCTTCAAGAGGTAGTTCATCGGAAACCGCGGCGTTTTCAAGACTGGTCCTATTGGTCCCGCCCCTTGTCCAGTTTTGGGGATCCCCAAGGCCGGGTTTTGATCATCGGCCTGGCCCCGGCGGCCCAAGGCGGAAACCGTACCGGGCGCATGTTCACCGGGGACCGGAGCGGTGACTGGCTTTTCGAGGCCCTGCATCGTTACGGGTTCGCCAATCAGGCCCATTCGGAAACGAGGGATGACGGGCTGGTTTTGAAGGATTGTTATATCTCCGCCACCCTCCGCTGCGCCCCGCCCCAGAACAAACCGCTGCCCGTGGAGATCGAGGCCTGCCGGCCTTACTTCCAGCAAGAACTGGACCTGCTGGACCGGGTTCGGGTTTTCATTCCTTTGGGACAAGTCGCCTTCAGTCAACTCTTGAAAAATTTACGAGGGAAAGGGTTGAAACTGCCGGCCCTGAAGTTCGGCCACGGAAAGGTCTTTCCCTTGCCCGAGGCCCGGACGATCATTGCCTCCTTTCACCCCAGTCAACAGAACACCTTTACCGGGAAGTTAACCAGGGAGATGTTTTACCGGGTCTTCGAACAGGCACGGCAGCATTTGAATTCCCCGGCTCCCCCGGGAAACTGAAAACGTTGGTAAAAATAATCAATAATCAATTGATAATTATTAATTATTAAACGGCATGCCCCTCGCCTTCGACAGCCTCAGCCATGGAGAAATCGCCTTCGGGTTTTTCAATATCGAGACCGACCTTCTGCTTTTGAACCGGTATTTCTTTTTCGCCTCCGACTTCTGCCGCCGCCTCGTCGAGGCGGCCGGTTCGCTTCACGAAGGGAAATCGGAATGGGTCCTGAGTGGATTCCTGTTGGAAGAGGAGCGGATCGGCAACTTGATGGGGGCGATTCACGGTTTTGATTTCCGGGGGTTTATCGGGGAGGTTTACCGTTTCTATCCTTTTCCGCAGGAGCCGGAAGATTTCAAGCAAAACCCGGAGGGCTTCCGGACCCGGTCCATCCTGGAGCGACTCGCGGTCCAATACGGTTCGGCCGCAGTGTTCCCCGTCCGGTTTCTAAAAGAAAAAAACGAGATCCGGTTCGGGGACTATCGTTTCGATCAGGAACATTTCCAGGAATTGGTACGCTATGTCTGGCTGGGCGGCTATCCCCGCTGGCGGGACGGCCGGCGGCCCGATTATGTGGAGACCATGAAGCGGACCGTGGAAAAGGTGGACGGTTTTCCTTTTCAGGGAATGGCCGCAAAATGGTGACATCGGCAATTTTAAAATTCCTTTGAGCTGAAACAATTAACCCAGGAGAATGAAATGGACGACCTTAAATTAAGCACGGCGGTTTGTGGAATTGATTGCTTTAACTGCGAATTATATTACACGAATATTGATTCTTTCTTTGATACGATGTCCGGAGATAGAAAAACTGCGTTTGTTTCCCAAGGACTGACAAAAGAGAAATTGCTTTGTAAAGGTTGCCGAATATCAGGATGTACAATGATCACTGGCAAATGTGAAACACTAGAATGTGTGAAATTGAAAAACGTGGACTTCTGCTACGAGTGCCATGACTTCCCCTGTTCAAAATTACAACCGTTAGCAGAAGGCGCTGAGAAGTACCCTCATAATTTAAAGATCTATAACTTAGCAGCTATTAAAAACAAAGGACTTGAAAAGTGGGCCTCTGAAGCCAAAGAAATAAGAGAAAGGTATTTCAACGGAAAATTTAAGATTGGTGCCGGGCCGCAAAAATGACCTTAGTTATATGTAATATATATTGCCCTGGGCCGGGGGTAGGTCGGGAAGGGCAATCTTTTGATTGATGTCGAATCCGAATTTGTCGATGGCGTCGACGTTAAAGTGGTCGGGGATGGGTTCCCGATTGACAACCCGAACGCCGTTCAGGGACGCCGAAAAGCAATTGGATACCAGGTCGTACTCGAACCGAACCGTGTACCGCGTCTCCGCCTGGAAGGTCCCCACGGGTACGAGGGTGTCGACGGCGGGCGGTCCGGAAAATCGGATCAACCGACCGTCGTCCAGAAATCAAAACAGGATCTGCATGCTGTTATCGGCAAAAGAACATTCCCCACCCGCCGTTTATCTCGGTCAGTACGATATCCCAGGTTATCCAGAAAATCTTGTTCCCGTACGGATCCCCCAGATTTTCGATCGTAATCGTCCAGCGAGACAAGGGTTGCCTGGGCCGAAGGCAACGTCCAGAGGAGCCATAAAAACAGAAAACAACTCAGGGAGATGATTCGCTGCCGGGACCTGGAGCGGTTTTTGATTTCCATCTAAGGATTCCTTTTTCTGGACTGACGGAGTGGATCTTTGAGGATTCACCCACCCCCCGACCCCCTCCCGTCAAGGGAGGGGGGGCTATCATCCCTGAAAAATACTCCAAGCGGACTTTTGACTTAAACACCTGCCGACTGAAAGGCCTGACGGACGATCTCCTGGGCCTCCGCCTGGATTTGGGCCAAATGTTCCGGCCCCTTGAAGCTCTCGGTGTAAATTTTATAAATGTCTTCGGTGCCGGAAGGCCGGGCGGCGAACCAACCGTTTTCGGTGACCACCTTTAATCCGCCGATGGGGGCCTGGTTGGCCGGGGCTTTGGTCAGCTTGGCCAGGATAGGTTCACCGGCCAGGGTATCCGCGGTGATCTGTTCCGGCGAAAGCCGGCTTAAGATTTCCTTTTGGGCAGGGTTGGCCGGGGCGTCCATCCGCTCGTACAGGGGCGCACCGAATTGTCGGGTCAATTCCTGGTATAGAACGCCCGGGTCTTTTCCGGTCCGGGCCGTGATCTCCGCGGCCAGCAGGTCCAAGATAATCCCGTCCTTGTCCGTGGACCAGACCGTGCCGTCCAGCCTCAAGAAGGACGCCCCGGCGCTCTCTTCCAGCCCGATGCCGTACTCCCCCTTTTTTAATCCTTCGACGAACCACTTGAAACCGACCGGGACCTCGGCCAAAGGCCGTTTCAGGTGGACGGCCACGCGATCGATAAGGCTGCTGCTGACCAGGGTCTTGCCCACGGCCGCCGTCCGCGGCCATCCGGGCCGGTTCTGGAAGAGATACCAGACTGCCACCGAAAGGTAGTGGTTGGGATTCATCAGGCCTTCGCCGGGACAGACGATGCCGTGGCGGTCGCAGTCGGCATCGTTGCCGAAGGCGATGTCGTACCGGTCTTTCAGTTGGATCAGGCCGGCCATCGCGTAGGGCGAAGAGCAGTCCATCCGGATTTTGCCGTCCTTGTCCACGGACATAAAAGAAAAGGTCGGGTCCACCACCGGATTGACCAGGTCTATTTTTAATCCGTATTTTTGGGCGATGGGTTCCCAGTAAGCAATGGAGGCCCCACCCAGGGGATCGACCCCGATGCGCAGGCCGGCGGAGCGAATGACTTCGAGATCGATACTGTTTTTCAGGTCTTCCACGTAGGGGCCGATAAAGTCAAGTTCCCGGATCATGGTCCCGCGAATAGCCCGGGAATAGAGGATTCGCTTCACCTCTTGATTGCCTTGCCGCAGCAGTGCATTGGCCCGGTCTTCAATCCAACGGGTGACGGCGGTCTCGGCCGGCCCTCCATGCGGCGGGTTGTACTTGATACCCCCGTCGTCCGGCGGGTTGTGCGAGGGCGTGATCACGATCCCGTCGCTTAAACCTTCGGACCGCCCCCGATTATAAACCAGGATGGCATGGGAAATGACCGGGGTAGGGGTGTAGCCGTGACCGTGGGCGATCCGCACGGGGACCGCGTTGGCGGCCAGCACCTCAAGGGCCGTGGCCTGGCTGGGTTCGGAAAGGGCGTGCGTATCCATACCTAAAAATAAAGGCCCTTGGATGCCGTTCGCTGCCCGGTAATCGCAGATGGCCTGGGTGACGGCCAGGATGTGATCTTCGTTAAAGCTTTTTTTGAAGGAGGAACCGCGGTGCCCGGAAGTTCCGAAGGCGACCCGCTGGTCCGGCTGGTCATCCTCCGGGTGTTCCAGAAAATAAGCCGTGATCAAGCAGGGTACATTGACCAATATTTCCCGGGGAGCCGGCTTCCCGGCCAATGGATGCAAGGGCATAAATAAGTCTCCTTAGATTTTTACATCCATTGTTCTGAGAATTTGTCTCTAACAATGGATGCAAAAATCTGAAATAAAAATGTTTTTTGGCTAGGGTTCATTGCGGATCAACAACTAAGCCTGACCCGCTTTGTCAAGAAATCCGGTCTTAAGGATTTCAACGGTCTTGTCTAAAATTGTCCGGTAAACGGCTTGAATCGTCAATCCCTTGGATTTTGGTACCTTAAAAGAGTGATCCCCGCCTTCGATGATTTCCCATTCCCAGGGCGCGGTTACTTTTTTCAGGACGTCCTCGAGAATCTTCAGATCGCAGAAGGGGTCACGGGTGCCTTCGAAGAAAAACATCGGGATCGACAAGGAATACAGGTGGGCGTCCCGGAGTTTTTCCGGATGGCCCGGCGGGTGGAGCGGGTAGCCGTAAAAAATAAGCCCTCGGACCGGAAGCCGACCGGCAGCGGCCGCTTGAGAAGCAATCCGCCCGCCCATGGATTTTCCGGCCGCCACGATGAAAGCCGGGCGATATCGGGTTTGCCGGCTCAGGAAATCAAAAGCCGCCTGCCAGGTGGCCTCCAGGACCTCCGGTTTGTCCGGCGCGGTCCTTCCGGCATCCTTGTACGGGAAGTTGAAGCGAAGCGCTAACATGCCCGCCCGGGCTAAACCTTCGGCCAGATAGACCAGCAAGGGATTTTCCATATCATTCCCCGCCCCGTGGGCCAGGATGATCCCCGGGTCTCGGCCGGGTCTGAAATCAGCGGGGACGGAAATTTTAGCGGAAACCTGGTCTTGTTGCCGTACAGGGATGGATACTTTTTTTATCATCACTCTTAATAAACCTGCAAAGCTTGAACTCTTTCGACCTCTAAGGGAGCGTTCCCGAATCTCCGGCTAAGAGACTTGCTCCGAATCATCCGTTTTCAGCACCTTGAAAGAAAGCCCCTCTTTCCAGAGCAGAAAAAGGCCCAGGCCAGTGATAGGGATAAAACTGATGAACCATAAAATTATGGCGTAGCTTTTGGCCAGGTTCGCCTCCACCCCGAGGAACATGAGGGCGGCGGCACAGGCCCAATGGAAGGTCCCGATAAATCCCGGGGCCGAAGGGATGCTCACCCCAAAGACCAGGATAACCGTTAAAAAGACGGCAGAGAGCAGGGACAAATGAATCCCAAAAGGGAAAAAAAGAAAATAACCGAGCAGAATACTGATCGCCCAAACCAGGGCCGAATAAAAAGAGATGAGGGCGATATCCCGGAGGTTTCTGAGGATGCCCAGACCGAATATAAAGGCGTCCACTTTTCTCCGGACCTTCAAGGCCAGATGAGGTGGAAAGGGTTTCAGCAGAAAATCAAACAGCCGGTTGATCCGCTGGTTATGAAAAAACATCAGTAGCAGGATTCCCAGGACCGAGAGATAGAAGGCAAAACTCAGGAGTCCCACCAGCTTGATATTGCGCTCATTGAAAAAAGAAACATGTCCGGTCGGGAAGGGCATTAAAAAGAGGACGACCAGAAACATGACCATCACGGTAAATCCGTCGAAGACCTTTTCCACCACGATGGTGGCAAAGGAGGCCGTCTTGCTGATCTGTGCCCGGCTTCCCAGAAGAAAGGCCCGGACAAATTCCCCGACCCGGGCCGGCAGCAGGTAATTGGCCATGAAGCCTATGCCCGTGGCGGTATACAACTCGCCCAGGGGGATGGCTTTCAGCGGACGGAGGAGGACCCCCCACCGTATGGCCCGGATCAGGGTGGTCAACAGATTTACCGCCATCAGGGGAAGGATATAGATTAATTTAACCTGGCCGAGGATAATCCCCACCGTTTGCCAATCGATTTTTCGTAAAAAAAGGATTAGGAAAATGACACTGATGAGGAAACCGGCCCAATAGCTTTTTTTGCCCATGTATTAATAAAACAATTTCATCAGAAAAGGCAAGGAATATGGAAACAGGGTTTATCCGATACCCTGTCGGGATCCTCCGGGCAACGTCGAAGGATGGATAAAATATGTGGTTTTCCGGATGGAGTCTAAAGGGAAGGGAGAGAATTTTGGACTAGGAGTCCGAGTTGATGATCAGGATTTCCTCCTTGGACAGGCGTTGGGCACGTCGCTGGTGACCGATCAAATTCAGCAGTTCATGCAGGATACCGTATTCGTGCTCTTTTTCCCGTAACTCCGGATTGAGAATCAAGTCGCGCAGGGTTACCTCCAAGGATTCAATCGACATGCCGGAGGGAATGGTCAACAGATATCGGGCCGGGGTAATTTCGATCAATTTCAGGCAGGGTATTTTTCTCAAGGCTTGGCTTGGGCCGACTACGATCAGGGACTTGCCGGGGGCCATTTCAATAAGTTCCAGCGGCTGGATATGTCCTCGCCCGGTTCCCACCACCGCCTCGGTGGCCTTGACCACGGCGCAACTTCGGTCCGGATCAATCTCGGCCAGACGCTCCAGGATGCGCTCCGGCAGCGTCATAGTTACCGGACGACGGGGCTCACGAAATTTTGGCGGCCGCCCGCCGGCGTTCATTTTTTCTTTAGCGAGCATGTCCATAAATTTGGAAATTCAGCTTGTCATCCCTAATTACAATGTTATAATTAGTCAATTATTATGGGTTTCTATGCTATAAGTCAAGCGATTATTAAACTGGCCAAGGGAAAGATCCCCTGGACTGGAACAGGCCCGTGTTTGTTTTCGGATGCTTCGGACCGTCGTTAGAAAGCGTCCGGGATTAAATTAGAGGGGCACTGCTCCTAAACTGAAAGGATTTTTTTTCGCATGTGGGCGGTTCGAAGGAAACCCATCACCGGAGTAATGATCGGGGGAGGAGGCCTGTTTTTTCTGCTTCTCCACTTCGCCCTCTGGCCAATGGTCTGGCACTGGGTACTCCTGCCCAAGGTTCAACCCGGAAAGCCCGGATTTCGAGTGGAGTCTTATCGGTACGATCTGAATTTCAAGGCCCAAGACCGCATCGAAATTTCGTCCACCCCGATAGTAACGCTGGACAAGCCGCTTTCCTTCCTTAACGCCTACGCCGTCTGGCAGGTTCCCCACGGGGGAATCTATCGTCTCCGGTTAAGCGGCGAGGGCAGAGATGGGGCTGTTTTAATCGACAGCCGATCGATAATTTCCTTGCCGGACCTGAATTCCTGGCCATCCGGGGAGACCCAAAAATGGCTTTCCCCGGGCCCCCATTTATTGGAATTGCGCCTGAGGAACCGCTGCCAGCCGGGGTGGCTGCGCATCGAAGCCGACGGGCCGGGACAGATCAATAAAGGCTCTCTGGGAACCAACGAACCTCAATGGTCCTATCCGGAGGGGGGGCAGGCCTTAAGGCCGAATGATTTAAACGTCCTGGAGTTGGGGAATATCGAAACCTGGCTGACCGCAGTCTACTGGGGGGAATATCTCTGTTTGTTCGGGATCCTCTTGTCGGGCGGGTTAGGCTTGCACCGGTTATACGTTCGGTACTGGGCCGGAAAGATTTTCCCCAACAGACGCTGGAAAATGTTGTTCCTGGCTCTGGCCCTTTTCACCACGGCCCTTAGTTGGATTTACCATCTGGAGCACCCGATCCTTCCTATTTGGAGCGACGGCCTCGGTTACTACTCCTATCTGCCTTCCTATCTGATTTACCACGACCTCTCCATGGAGAGCCTTTATGAACCGACCCGGCACTATGACTATCCCTCCCAGGGGCTGGACCTCCATCCCGGTGAGGGATTTTTGCGCTATCTCGCCACCGGGCGCTACCTGATCAAATATCCTTTAGGGACGGCCGCAATGGAGGCCCCTTTTTTTCTTTTGGGCCATCTGGTCACACCCTTCCTGGGATCGACCCCCGACGGTTTTTCTTGGCCCTACCAGTTGGCAGTGGATACCGCCACCACCGCCTATATGCTCCTGGGGCTGATCTTCCTGTTCAAACTCCTTAGCGAATATTTCTCAGCACGAATCGTTTTGATCACTCTGTTGAGTCTTTATCTAGGAACCAACTTCCTGGCCTACGTCGCTGTCGAGTCGAGTTTAAGTCACGCCTATTCCTTTTGCCTGGTCTGCCTCTTCCTCTGGTTGGTTCCCCGCTGGTCGGCCGATCCCTCCTGGGGGAACAGCGCGCTTTTGGGGGTGATCTGCGGGATGATCCCCCTGGTTCGAAATACCAACGCCCTTTTGCTTCTTTTTTTACCCCTTTACGGAGTAACCGGATGGGAGGCACTCAAGGAAAAGATATGGTTCCTCTGGCGGGAGAAAAAGCGGGTGCTGCTTTTGGCAGCCGTGGCCGGCCTGGTCTTTTCCCCTCAGGTGATCATTTGGAAGCTGGCCACCGGCCGATTTTTCGTCAGTACGTATACCTATCCCTTCGAACATTTCTATTTTCTTTCCCCCCAAATATTCAAGGTCCTTTTCAGCCCCCATCATGGGCTTTTCATTTGGTCCCCTATCCTGGTCTTTGCTGTTCTGGGCCTCTTCCGAATGCAGGGTCGCTTAAAGGACTTTCGCTGGCCCATTGCGGTCTGCCTTCTTCTGCAACTTTATCTCATCTCCAGTTGGTACCTCTGGTATTTCGGATGGTCTTTTGGCCACCGGGCCTTCGTGGATGTCCTGGGGATGTTTGCCATTCCCCTGGCCGCCTTTTTCAGCTCGGTGCGACGCCGTTGGGTCAAGAGGACGGTTATGGTTATAGGCTCCTTTCTTATCGCCTTGACCTTTTATTGGTTCATTCAATATTTTCAGGGAGCACTGCCCGGTGAAATGCGTCCGAGTATGAACTGGCCGATTTATGTTAAGATGTTGCGCAACTCCCAGGGGGTGGGTGACCTCTGGCGATGGCTCAAGAACCCGGAGCTGAGAAATCTCCGGCTCCACCGATAAGAAGTAGTTTTCCCACGTGCGGCCAAGGAATTCACAGGCCGACATAAAAACCGAAAGGCTCGCGGAGGAGGGGATTAAGTGATAAATTCATCAGGTGATCATTCATCCCCTTAAATCCGGTGCCGCCCTTGACCAAGAATCTTATGGCCATAAAAATTAAAACGTGCCCCCATCACACACTGGTTTGTTTTGGATTGTCGGTCCTGCTCGTAGTTCATTTTGTGATCCGCTACGTCATGGCCCATTCCCCCGTTTTCGCGGAGACCTACTATGACGAGGCGGTAACCGGAAATATGGCTCTCCATATTTTAAGGGGCGAATTCCAGCTTTTTTTCTGGGGGCAGCCGTACATGGGGGCTTTGGAAGCCTATCTGGCCAGTTTTCTATTTCTTCTCTTCGGCTCAACGGCCTTTTCGCTTCATCTGACCGGAATTTTAGTCATTGCTTTTCTGATCGTTTGCATCAATAAGATTGGAACCCTGGTCGGGGGATGGGTGGTCGGACTGCTATCCGCCGCCTTCATGGCTTTTTCGCCTCTCTACCTAAGCGTCATTGCCCTATTAGCCACCGGGGGCCATGAGGAAGCCTGTGCCTTTGGCGGTTTTATACTTTTTGGCACCTGCCATCTGGCGTTTCAGCCGTCCAGAAATAAGGTAGCCCTGGCCGGTCTTATTGGAATTCTGGCCGGTCTCGCCTGGTGGTCTAGTCTGTTATCGGTTCCCTTTCTCCTGGCCTGCGGACTCGGGCTGGCTATGGCCCGGCCGCGCACCTTTCTTACTCGGATTCCCGGGGTGGGTTTTGCCGGTTTTCTACTGGGATCCTTACCCTTTTGGCTTTGGGAAATCCGGCATAATTTTTCCACCTTCGGGTTTTTCGGGCATACAGGCATCGGTATTTTTGATCAATTGCCGACCCGTATCTATGGTGTGCTTCGGTATTCTTTTTTTCAGTCTTTTTTGGGGGACTGGTGGGATGGCCAAAGCGTGCTTCCGAGCGTTCCGTCGGTTTTGGCCTGGTCAATTTGGGCCGTTTATTATTTGCCCCCCTTTGTGTTATCCCTGATCGTTATTTTTCGCTGGGGTCAAAGGATTATTTCCCTTCGCAATCCTTTTCAAGAACCGATCGACCTGGTTGCGGCGGTTTTCTGGATTTTGGTCCTGGTTTTTTCTACCAGTCAACAGGGAGCCACCGGGTCTCTCCGTTATTCACTGACTTTTTATGCTCCCTTTTCCATATTGATAGCGGTTTGGCTGCATAAGATCCTGGCTTATCATCGGGGCCTTGGGGCCGGGGCGATGATCGTCCTCTTTGGATTTAACCTCTTTCTCCATTTTCTCTTCCTCCAGGAATATCAGGACCACCCCTATCGTCCGGTGGATGGGCTGATCAAGGCTTTGAAGGGTCGTGGTATCCAATATGCCTACGCCGACAACCGGATCTCCCAACCCCTGACGTTTGAAAGCCAGGAAAAAATTATCTGTGCCGATTATTCCGGCCAACGCAATTATGATTACCTCAGGGCCGTGGATCAGGCTCCGGCCGGGAAGGTGGCGATCATTACGCATCGGGAACTGGGCAATCCCCCGCCGGAGGTCATGGCCGCCTCTTTGCAATTGATCGGCGGCAGTTTCGACCGTTTTGAGCAAGGGAATTACGTGGTCTGGTACAATTTTAGGGAACCGGCTTTTCCTCTCCGGGCCATTTCCAGTAAGGATTGGCGGATTACCACAAGTCAAAACACTGAAAATGCCGCAATGATGAAGGACCGGGATATCCTGACCGGCTGGGAAATCCCCGAAAAACCTGGGGAATGGGTGCAGGTGGATCTGGGCCGGGTCCGGAATTTGGGCCGGGTATCCCTCCTGCCCTGGCCGGGAATGTCCAGAGAGGCCGGCTCCCTAAGGCTGGAGATTTCCCGGGACGGGCAGGTTTGGAATACCGTGAACCGGGATCAGTATTTCTTAACCGGAATGACTTGGGTTGGAGGACGGCCCCGTTTGGATGAGAATCCCCGAATCCAAATTAGTTTCCCGCCCCGGGAAGGGCGCTATCTGCGCTTAACCAATCGCCTTCAACCGGAAGATCCAAACAAAACCTGGACCATTGCGGAATTGTTTATCTATGAAACCCTGGAACAACCGGACCCGCCCAGGCCGGAGGTGGAGGCAGCCCTGGCTCGGGCCGGACAAGCCCTGGAACGCTGGGAGGATGATCCCACCGGGCCTCATCCGTTTTTTCCAGGCACAAACTCGTCGTTTCGAAAAAGGCAGGTCAACTGGCCGGAGGTCATCAAGTGGGCCCAGACGGCCATCAGTCTGGCCCCGGAAAATGAAGAAGCCCATCAATTATTAGGGCGAGCCTTATATCTTGGGGAGTTGGAAAAGTCCGGAGAAAATCCCGATGGTAAGAATTTAAAACTCGTTACCTTGTTTCCCCCAAGGGAAGGCTTCCGCCTTTCACCGTCTCGATTCAACGTTTTTTCCAATACGAACAATAAGGAAGCCGGTCTGGCTGTTGACGGGAACCCCTCGACCCGGTGGGGGAGTCTTCGGGGCCAGGAGCCTGGAATGGTCTTTCAAGTAGGTCTGGGCGGAACCTATTCGGTAAACGGCCTTTCCTTGTTTTTAAATAATTCCTTGTACGATTCTCCCCGTAACCTGAAGATAATGGTTTCCCAGGATGCCGCCGAATGGCGTGAGATCCGGGCAACAACCTTTGCCGAATATGCCTGGTGTCAAGGCCGGGTAATTAAAAGGAACAATTATCGCTTTCCTCCACAGGCGATCCGGCATCTCAAGTTGGTTCAAACCGGGACAGACTCGGTTTACTGGTGGTCGATCTATGAATTGGAAGTGCTGGGGGCTAAAACAGGTGATTGATTTGGTTTGCCGGTTGAAAGCACTAGACGCCGGTTTCATTACCCATATCCCCGATACTCAAGTCGTTAGGGGTAGGGAATCATCAAATGGGGACTTAGATATTCTGTTTAACGAGGGGGGCAATGGAGAAAAAGAACAAAAAAGAATTATCGGATTCCGGGTTAAAAAGCCGGAATCGGAATTTCCGCTGGTGTCCGGAGATCTTCCTCTGGATTGTCTTATTGGCGGGTTTTGCCTTCTGGGTTTCAACCCCCGGATACGCGTTGGATTTGTCCGGGACAATTTCCTCGGCCCCGACGGCGATCCCACCCAAGGCCCACCGCTTTTCGAAACTTCTCGATCAGGCGCAAAATAAAGGGACGGTCAGGGCTATTGTCCGGCTCAAGAGCAACTCCGTGGCGGAAGGCCGTTTGTCCGGGGAAAAAGAGGTTGCGGAACAGCGGGCGGACATCGCCCGCCGGCAGGATCAGATCTTGAATGACCTGGGGGGACAACTTGTTCGGGAGTTAAGAAGATTTAACTATATCCCCTTCCTGGCCCTGGAACTGGACCACCGGGCCCTGGCCTTACTGGAAAACCATCCCCTGATCGCCGATATCGAGGAGGACAGTTTAAGCCAACCAGCCTTGAATGAAACGATCCCCTTGATCGGGGTCCCTCCGGCCTGGTCGCTGGGGTTGGACGGCCGCGGCTGGACCGTAGCCGTGCTGGACACCGGGGTAGATTTTAGCAATCCCTACTTCTCCGGGAGGCTCGTGGGCGGGGCCTGCTTTTCCAATTCCTGTAACTCACCGGCCGGCGTCAATTGTTCTTCCACGGCTCTCTGCGATCACGGGACCTATATTGCCGGCATCGTCGCGGCCAACAGCGGCGGATCCTTCCAATAACGGGGTGGCCAAAGGAGCCAGCCTCCTGCCGGTCCAGATATTCTCCCAGACGGCCAATGGGATCGAATCTTATAAATCCGATCAGATCGCAGCACTCGACTATGTATATGGATTAAGGGGGGCCTACAATATTGCCGCTGTCAATATCAGCGTTCGCGGTGGCCTTTACCCTAACCAGGCCTTCTGTGATGCGGACAATCCCTCTACGAAATTTATGTTTGATCTGCTGAGGTCGATCGATATTGCTTCGGTTGTCCCTTCCGGGAACAATGGGGACTCTCAACAACTATCCTATCCCGCCTGTATTTCTTCGGCTATTAGTGTGGGGGGCACCACCAAGGGCGATCAGATAGCCGATTTTTCCAACAGCGCCGAATACCTCTCCCTCCTGGCCCCCGGGGCGGATGTTTTTTCGACCACGATTGGAGGCGGCTGGGTCCTGGGCTACAGCGGGACCTCTCTGGCCGCCCCGCATGTTTCCGGAACCTGGGCCATCCTTAAACAGGCGGCCCCCCAGGCCACCGTCGATCAGATCCTGGCGGCCCTTCAGGACTCTGGGGTCCCGATTAAAGATCCCCGTAACGGTTTGACCAAATCCCGAATCCAGGTGGATAAGGCCCTCAAGGCGCTTGATCATAACGCTCCCCAATCCCAAATGACCGCTCTGCCCACAGTGTCCGCTAGCCCGTTTTCCCTATCCTGGTCGGGGACGGATGACGTGAGCGGCATTGGCTCTTATGATGTCCAGGTCCGCGAGGGCTATGAAGGGGGCTGGAGGGATTTTCTTCTGAATACCACTCAGACTTCCGCTTCTTTTAGCGGCGGTCATGGACAGACCTATTTTTTTCGGGTCCGGGCCCGGGATCGAATCGGTAACCAGGAACCCTACGGGTACGAAGAATGGGGACAGACTTTTACCACGGTCCTGACCTCACCGGCCCCGGTCCTGGTCTCCTCCTACAAATACGCCTCTCCTCGGCTTTTTCAAGGAGATCAAACGCTTTTCTATACCATCCGGCTTCAAAACACCGGAAACAAAGACGCCCTGGCTTTGCTGGAAGATACCCCTCCTTCGACTCTGACCGTTTTCCCTGGAACTCTGGCGGCTACCTCGGGGTTGCCGCCGACCTTTGCGGGGGGGAAGATATCCTGGTCGGGTGCGGTCCCGGTCTCGGGAGAAGTGCGGGTAACCTATGCCGCCGCTCCCAATCCGGGCTTCCCCTGGCTGACCCCTCAGACCAACACCGTCCAAATTTCCGGAAGCGTCCTGGGGCCCTTCAGCCGTTCAGCCGAGGTGATTCGGGCCTATGGATTTTGGTTTCCGTTGATTAGGAAGACGACCCCCTGACCGCCGGCAGCTAATCCTTATCATTATCCCAGCCGCTCTGGTCTTTGAGCCGGCCGATCGTGATCGGCCGGTTGCTCTATTTATATGTCGCGGCCGGTTGGCCTTTGTGGTATTATGGGACCTCTTTTGGCCATCGGGCTTTTATGGGTACTTGGGGTTGGTTTGTCCTTCCGCTGATCTCTTTTTACTGGGACCGGTGCAAGGGGAGAGTCAAAAGGAAGATCCTGGGGGATCCCGCCGGGTGGAACTATCTTAAGAGAGGGATCAAAAATTCCCAGATGGTTTATTGGAGACTTTTGTCCTAACGGTATGAAGTTACTTCTTAAGAAATCGACATCTCGACAATTTGCAATCTACGTGGTCATGGGAGGAACAGCCACCGGGATCGACTGGCTCTCTTTTTATTCTTTGAATGTGTTGGGAGGCTTTCCTTATCTGCTCGCGGTCATGCTCTCTTTCTCTTTGGGGGCGATGATTAATTATCTGCTGAACAAATTCATTACCTTTAAGGACCAAACCCAGCAAATCATCGCTCAGATCGGCGTATATTCTCTCATTTGCGCGCTCGCTCTATTGTGTTCCGTCGTGTTGATGGCTGTCCTGGTTGAGTGGGGAAAGCTGTGGCCTATGCCGGCCCGCATCATTACTACCGGAATTATGCTGGTTCTTAATTTTCTAGCCCACAAGTTTGTCACGTTCAATCAACAAGTTTATTCACACTTTACCAAATTAACCCGATAAGGGGATGCCGGTTCGAGGAGGAAAAAGGCCGGTGTCTAATCCATAAAGTCCTTGAAAAGAAGGGGATTCGAGAGTAAGACTTAGGAACCGTTTGGCGGGGGGGTTAGAAGGGGTTTCCAGGAAACTGCACTCCGGCCGACCTTTCAAACTCACTGTTGAAAGATTTGGACCATGGCGATTGATCAAGGAAAAGACTTTCAGTGTTCCGTTATCGTCCCCGTCTACAACGAGGAAAACAACGTAACGCCTCTCCTGGAAAGGTTAATCCCGGCGCTTCAATCCATCCCGGGGTGCGACTATGAGATCATCTTCGCCCTGGATCCATCAACCGACCGCACGGAGAACATCATTTTGTCTTGGAGGGGCGGTAACCCGCGGATCAAACTGCTTCGGTTTTCCCGACGATTTGGGCAACCCGCGGCCACCCTGGGTGGATTAAGGCACGCCGGCGGGGAGGTGTGTGTCGTGATTGATGCCGATTTGCAGGATCCCCCGGAGTTGATTCCTAAACTCATCGAGAAATGGCAAACCGACGGGGCCGAGGTCGTCTATGCCCAAAGGAGGACCCGCCAAGGGGAAACCCTCCCCAAAAGAATTATTTCCTATTTGGGCTATTGGGTGATCAACCGGATTGCCAATGTGCATATTCCCAGGAATACTGGCGATTTCAGACTGTTAAGTCGGCGGGCGGTAACTCATTTGTTAAAATTAAAGGAATCTCATGGCTTCCTACGCGGCTTGGTGGCCTTGATCGGATTTAAACAAAGTGCTGTCCTCTACGATCGTGACCAACGGCTAGCCGGGAGTGGCCACTATAATCGCTGGACCGGATCTTTTTTAATCGGGATGAATGGACTGTTCGGGTTCTCCAGATTTCCTCTAACCGTCATTTCCTTTTTAGGCTTTATGACTTCCGGGATATCCTTTTTGACCGGGTTGTTGTATTTGATTCTGCGCTTGATGCATCTGGAAATTCCCTGGGGGAATCCTACCCTGGTGATCCTGATCACTTTCCTGGCCGGAATGCAGCTTTTAAGTATGGGCATTCTTGGCCAATATCTGGGCCGGGTTTATGATGAAGTCCGACAGCGGCCCATGTACATTGTTGAGTCGGCTTATGGTTTTGATCAACCGCCTGGGCCCAAACCCTGGGAATCCGCTAACCCAATCCTGCCTGAACATGAACATTCCAGGCTTTGAGAAGATATTTATAACCGGGGCCGCCGGATTCATCGGAAGTCATTTGGTGGATCGTTGGCTTCAAAGGGGGATCCGGGTGGTTGGCTATGATAATTTTTCCACCGGACTTGACCCTTACCTGCAATCCGCCCGGCAAAATTCTAATTTTACCCTCTTCCGAGACGATGTCTTGGATCTGCCGGCCTTGACGCGGGCCATGTCGGGATGTGATCTGGTCTTTCATCTGGCCGCCAACGCGGATGTCCGTTTCGGCACCCGGCACCCCCGGAAAGACCTCGAACAAAACACGCTGGCCACTTTCAACGTCCTGGAGGCGATGAGGGTCAATGGAATAAAGCGGATCGTCTTCTCCTCCACCGGTTCGGTGTACGGGGAACCGAAAATCTTTCCCACGCCGGAAGACGCCCCCTTTCCGACCCAGACCTCTCTTTACGGCGCCTCCAAACTGGCGGGTGAAGGGCTGATCGAGGCCTACTGCGAGGGCTTTGGCTTTCAAGGCTTTATTTTTCGGTTTGTCTCCATATTGGGCGAACGATACTCTCACGGGCACATTTTTGATTTTTACCAATCGCTGCGGTCCAAGCCCGACCATTTGAAAGTCTTGGGGGATGGTCACCAGCGCAAGTCCTACCTCTATGTGCAAGACTGCCTGGACGCCATATTTCAGGCCATCCAAAAATCATCCGACCGGGTCAATATTTTTAACCTGGGCACGAACGAGTATTGTGAAGTCAACGACTCGATTGCCTGGATCACCGGAAAGCTGGGGTTAAAACCCCGGTTGTCCTACACCGGCGGGACACGCGGCTGGGTAGGTGACAGCCCCTTAATTTTTCTTGATTGCAGCAAAATTCGGGCGCTGGGCTGGGTCCCACAGGTCTCGATTCGCAAGGGGATCGAAAAGACATTAGCCTATCTGCAAGCCAATCCCTGGCTTCTGGAGGCCCGGCCATGAATCGTTTCGAAGGACAGACGGTCTTAATCACCGGGGCGTCTCAAGGTTTGGGGGCCGGCTTGGCCAAGGCCTTCTGGATGGAGGGGGCCCATCTGATCCTGGTTGCCCGATCGGCCGAAAAAATGCAAGGCCTGGTAGCGACTTTCCCCCTTCGACCGAATCAAAAAATCCTTACCCTAAGCGTTGATCTGAAAGATCCGGAATCTCCCATTCAAATTTTAGCGGAAACAACCAAGCACTTTGAAGGGCTGGATGTCCTCATTAACAACGCGGCGGTTCAAGGACCTATCGGGCCTTTGGGGGAAAATGATTGGGCGGCCTGGAAGGAAACCCTGCAGATCGATCTGCTGGCCCCGGCTCTCCTTTGCCGTCTGTTTATTCCCAGGATGGCCAGCCGCGGGCGGGGGAAAATTATCAATCTTTCCGGAGGAGGGGGTGCCGGTCCCCGCCCCCATTTTTCGGCCTATGCCACCGCTAAGACTGCTTTGGTGCGATTCAGCGAAATCCTGGCCGAGGAAAACAGGTCGTTGGGTATTGATATCACCTGTGTGGCGCCCGGGGCGATGGGCACCTCCTTAATAACCGCCATTCTGGAGGCCGGTCCGGATTTGGCCGGGTTCAGGGAATATGAACAAGCCCAAAGGGTTCTCCAGAGCAAGGAGGACCATCGGGAACGGGCCGTGGCCCTCTGTCTGTTTTTAGCTTCCCCGGCCGGCGATGGAATTACCGGGAAACTGATTAGCGCGGTCTGGGATCCCTGGGAGGCACTGCCGGGCCATTTAGCCGAATTGCAAGGAACGGATCTTTATACCTTACGCCGGATCCTGCCCCAGGACCGTGGGCTGGGATGGGAAGAATGATGGATCCCCAACCCCCCTTAGGAGTGGCGATCATCGGTTGCGGGTCGATTGGACAAAAGCGGGCCGCGGCCTTAACCGGGGCCCGGTTGCTGGCCTGCTCCGACTTGATTTCGGATAGAGCCGAGGGGTTGGCCCGGATTTTTCCCGGAGCAAGAGCCGTTCCCGACTGGCAGGAAGCCGTCGCGCTGAAAGATGTCAATATCGTCATCGTGGCGACCACCAATGACGCCTTGGCCCCGGTCACCCAAACCGCTGTTCTGGCGGGCAAACATGTTCTGGTAGAAAAACCGGCGGCCCGGACCATGGGAGAATTGGAAGCCCTGGAAAAAGCCGCCCGCCGGACCGGGGTGCAGGTTCGAGTCGGTTTTAATCATCGTTACCACCCCGCCCTGCAAAAAGCCCGGGAGCTGTTTGAGGCCGGGGTGTTGGGAGAGATGATGTTCGTCCGGGGACGATACGGGCATGGCGGGCGCCCGGGGTATGATCAGGAATGGCGCGCCGATCCGGCCCGGTCCGGCGGGGGAGAGTTGATAGACCAGGGGGTTCATCTGATCGATCTGGCCCGCTGGTTTTTAGGTGATTTTGAGGAAGTATCCGGTTTTGCCCATACGTATTACTGGCAGATGCCGGTGGAGGACAACGGGTTTATGCTGCTGAAAACTCCCCGCCGGCAAATCGCCTTTCTGCATGTCAGTTGTACCGAATGGAAGAATATGTTTTCCTTTGAAATGTACGGAAAAAACGCCAAAGTCCAGATCGAGGGTTTGGGGGGAAGCTACGGGGTGGAGCGACTGGCCTATTACCGGATGCTTCCCGAGATGGGACCGCCGGAAACGACCATCTGGGAATACCCCCGCGGTGATCATTCCTGGCGTTTGGAGTTTGAAGAATTTTTGGACGACATCCGACTGAATCGAACGCCGGCGGCCGGCCTGCAGGAGGCCCTGGCGGCCCTGGCCATCGTGAAAAAAATTTACTCCGAGTCCGGCTATGATTATCACGCGTAGTCCCTTGCGCATTACCCTCGGTGGGGGGGGGACCGACCTGCCTTCCTATTATCGCCAGTACGGCGGTTTTTTGATGGCCGCCGCTATTGACCGCTATGTCTATGTCACCGTCTTGCGTCCCTTTACGCCCGGAATTTTCCTTAAATATTCCAAGCTGGAGCAGGTGGACCAAGTGGACGAGGTCCATCATCCCATTATCCGGGAGGCCCTGCGGATGATGAAACTGAATACGCCGCAGATTGAAATTACCACCCTGGCCGACATCCCGGCGGGAACCGGCTTGGGATCTTCCGGAAGTTTTACCACCGCCCTGCTCAAGGCCCTCTATGCCCATCGCCGTCGACTTATTCATCCCGGTGAGCTGGCAGAGTTGGCCTGCGACATTGAAATTAATAAACTGGGGGAACCGATCGGTAAACAGGATCAGTATATCGCGGCTTTCGGAGGGATTACGGCCTTTCGCTATCATTCCGATGACCGGGTAGAGGCCGTTCCCCTTCAAATCGGCATGGAAACACTATTTGACCTGGAGGACAATTTATTGCTGTTCTTTACCGGGTTTTCCCGCAGCGCCGGGGCCATCCTCCAGGACCAGAACACCCGAACCCAGGAATCGGATCAAGAGATGCTGAACAACCTGCACTATGTCAAAGAGTTGGGTTTTCGCAGCCAAAAGGTCTTGGAACAAGGCAAGACGGATGAATTCGGAGAGATTCTCCATGAGCACTGGGAGCATAAAAAGAAGCGTTCGGGTGGCATGAGCAATCCCCAGATAAACGAGTGGTATGACCTGGCCCGGGCTCAGGGAGCCCTGGGGGGAAAGCTGGTCGGGGCCGGGGGCGGCGGGTTTCTTTTATTCTATACCCGGGAACGAAGAAAGTTGCGACAGGCCTTGGCCAAGGCCGGCCTGGAAGAGGTCCGCTTCCGGTTCGATTTCGAAGGGACCAAGATCCTGCTCTAATGCTGCTTCCGGTTGCCATTCTGGCCGGGGGGTTGGCTACCCGGCTCCGGCCTATGACGGAAAAGATCCCCAAGGCCCTGATCCCTATCGAGGGGGAACCCTTTATCGCGCATCAATTGCGCTTGTTACAATCCCAGGGGGTTCAGCAGGTAGTGATCTGTGCCGGGTATCTGGGTGAGCTGATCAAAGACTATGTGCGTAACGGGAATCAGTTCGGACTGCAGGCGGATTATTCCTTTGAACGGGGGCCGCTTCTGGGGACGGGGGGGGCCGTCAAAATGGCCTTGCCCCTCTTGGGTCAGACTTTCTTTGTTCTCTACGGGGATTCCTATCTTCCTTGCGACTTTCGAGCCGTCCACCAGGCCTTCATTGACAGCGAAAAGCTGGCCTTGATGACTGTTTTGCACAACCAGGGCCTCTGGGACAGAAGTAATGTTGAGTTCCGGAAGGGAAAAATTATCGCTTATGATAAACAAACCCGAACCCCGGCCATGGAACATATCGATTACGGACTGGGGGCTTTCCAGGGAAAGGCCTTTGACCGACTTCCGGCGGGGCAACCCTCGGACCTCGCCGACTTGTACCAATCCCTCCTGAAAGAGGGGGAACTAGGCGCCTTCGAGGTGGGGCAGAGGTTTTACGAAATCGGTTCCTGGCAGGGATTGGAGGACCTGAAGCGATTCGTCGCTGAGCAAAAATTAAGGAAGGGGAATGGCTAACCATGGGGTTCGTAGCGGAATATCTGGCTGAGGCTAAAAAGGTTGTAGAACAACTGGATCCGGATTCGATCGAAAAGGTAGTTCGACTGATGGTCGACACCCGGGACCAGGATGGGCGTCTATTTATCCTGGGAGTGGGTGGAAGCGCCGCCAATGCCTCCCATGCCGTCAATGATTTCCGGAAAATTACCGGAATGGAAGCCTACGCCCCGACGGATAACGTTTCCGAACTGACGGCCAGGACCAACGACGACGGATGGTCGAGTGTTTTTGTGGAATGGCTGCGGACCAGCCGGTTAAGGAAACAGGACTTGATTCTGGTTTTCTCCGTCGGCGGGGGAGACGCGGAGAGAAATATCAGCCCCAACCTGATTTCCGCTCTACAGTACGCCCAAGCCGTGGGGGCAAGAATTTGTGGGGTGGTGGGCAGGGACGGCGGATTCACCGCCCGGACGGCGGATGCCTGTGTTATTATCCCAACCGTCAACTCCAATCATAGCACTCCCCATACCGAGGCCTTTCAAGCGGTACTCTGGCACCTTCTGGTTTCCCATCCCCGGCTTAAGGCGGCTCAAACCAAATGGGAAAGTGAAACGTCCGACAAAATCTAGTAGGTTTAATGGGTTTCATTGAAAAATAATCCGTATGCCTAAAGCCGTTTTTCTGGATCGGGATGGCGTCATCAATCAGGCTATTGTCAGAGAGGCCAAACCGTACCCCCCTTCCAACCTGAGCGAATTGGTTATACCGGATGAAGTCCGGTCGGTGTTACCGACACTCAAGGAAGCCGGCTACCTGTTGGTCGTGGTCACTAATCAACCTGACGTGGCTCGAGGGGTGCAGACCCGAGAAGGGGTTGAAGCGATACATCGCTTTCTCCTCCGGGAGCTGCCTTTGGATGATATCCTCACCTGTTACCACGACACGGAGGATCATTGCCGGTGCCGCAAACCGGAACCGGGCCTGATCCTTCAAGGCGCTCAGCGCTACCATATTGACCTGGCGGCCAGCTTCCTGATCGGTGACCGCTGGAAGGATATTGAAGCCGGACGGCGGGCCGGCTGCCGGACGATCTTTGTTAATTACGAATACAATGAAAAACAGCCCGATCAACCGAATTATAGAGTCAATACCTTGACGGAAGCGCTGTCGATCATTCTAAATCAATGTGAGGAGACAAACCTATGAGCAGCTTTTCCGAACTAACAGTCAAGATCTTCGCTGACGGAGCGGTTAAATCCGAGATGATCGAAATGTACCGCAACCCCCTCATCCAGGGTTTTACTACCAATCCGACTCTGATGCGTAAAGCCGGGATCAGTGATTACCCGGCCTTCGCCTTGGACATCCTGAGGAGTATCCCGGACCGGCCGATCTCCTTCGAGGTATTTTCAGACGAGTTCGAGGAAATGAAACGCCAGGCGCTGCTCATACGCGGTTGGGGTGAGAATGTCTATGTCAAGATACCAGTCACCAACACGCTTGGTCAATCCTCCGTACCCCTCATCACGGAATTATCTACTCAGGGGGTCAAGCTGAATGTAACGGCCCTTTTGACCTTGTCCCAGGTGATCGACGTCAGCCGGGCCTTGGCCGGTGGGGCCCCTTCGTTCATTTCCGTTTTCGCCGGGAGAATTGCCGATACCGGGCGTGATCCCCTGCCCCTGATGGCCGCCGCGGTTGAAATTTTGCGCCCTCATCCCCAGCAAGAATTGATTTGGGCCAGCCCTCGCGAGCTCCTCAATGTCTTCCAGGCTAACTCGATCGGCTGCCACATTATTACCAGTACGGTAGATATACTTAAGAAATTAAATTTAACCGGGAAAGATCTAACCGAATATTCACTGGAAACCGTAAAGATGTTTCGGAACGATGCCGTCAAGGCCGGATTTCAGCTTTAGAGGCCTAAAAAGTTGAAATATAAATCAGGGAGCGACAAGATCCAGACCACGGGAGGGGTAAATTCATCGCCGAAAAACAGATCCTCCGCCTACCGAAATGATGTCTGGGTACTGTGTTTCCTGGCGGTCTTTGTTCTTTTTAAATTCCGGGCCTTTCTCCTTCCGGGAGAAACACTTTATTGGGCCGGGGACTTTGTCGAGCTCGCTCCCCAGCGGGCCTTTTTTTATCAACACCTGCGCCAGGGGATCCTGGTCCTTTGGGATGCCTTTATCGGGACCGGGATGCCGTACCTGGCCGAGGACTTTGGGGTCTTTTATCCGCTGGATCTGTTGACCGGGATTTTAACCCCCCATTTTTTTAACCCTTATCTGCTTTCCTGGATCCACGCCTTGCATTTCTGGCTGGGCGGGGTCTTTGCCTATCTCTATATCCGACAGTTAGGCTTGTCTCGGGTAGCATCCCTGGTCGGCTCCCTCTGTTTTATTTCCGGAGGTTTCCTGGTAGGCCGGGCCAGTATAAGAAATATCGTTGAAACGGTGACCTGGTTCCCGTTGGTCCTCTACTTCTTAGACAAGGCCCTTCTTCAAAGACGAGCCCTTTGGGCGGCCCTGGCCGGCCTTTTCCTATCCTTCTCCTTTCTCGCCGGTCATCCCAATATTTTTTATTTTCTGCTGTTGTATCTGGCCGCCTATTTTCTCTTTACCCTTTTCCTAAGGTTGTGGGTGCGGGCCTGGAAAGACCTGGCCCGGGAGGCCGGCTATTTCGGGGTCCTGGGTATATTCTGCCTGGGATTTTCAGCCATACAGTTGTGGCCCTTATTATCCACCAGTCTGGCCACCTATCATGGGACCCGTTCTTATGAATGGAATACCCTTTTCCCCTTTCATATTTTGAACCTGGTGCATTTCTTGATCCCGGGCTACACGATTTGGACCGCCGAGGCCGTCGATGAGGAATTCGGCTATGTCGGTCTGATCCCTTTACTCCTGGCCCTTTGGGCGCTTATTCAATCCAAGGATAAGCGGATTACTTTTCTGGGCCTGTTAGCCTTTTTTTCTTTTATCGCCGCCTTAGGCAACGCCACTCCCCTTTATAAGCTCCTTTACGATTACCTGCCCGGGCTCAATCAATTTCGGATCCCGGCTAAATTTATCATCCTTACTACCTTTCCCCTGGCTGTATTGGCTGGATTTGGTACGCAACGTTTCTTGGACGAACCCGACGACCCTAGCTCACAGCCGACGCGGTTCAGGTCACTTTACGGGCTGCTCTGGCTGGCCCTTGCGGGGGGCGTAACCAGTCTGGTCCTGGTGGGATTTGCCCTGCCCGGCCAGGAAGCCGGGCGGGATTTTTGGGGATGGTGGAAGATACTCAAAAAAGATTTTCTTTGGTTTTTATTTTTTTGGGCGGCTTTCTATTCCCTGGTATGGTTCAGAAATCGGTCCCATTCCCTTACCGGGATCAAAGGGGTCCTGATCTTGCTGGTCAGCGTGGATTTACTGCTGCTGGCCTGGGTGGAGGGCGGTTATTCAGGGAAGGATCCCAGTCGGTCGGAAGTGCCCCTGGCAAAAACTATCGTCGCCCAACTCAGGCAGGATCATTCCCCGTACCGGATAGACAATACGGATGATTGGTTGTCCTCCCTCATCTGCTATCAGAATGGCATCTGCCCCTACGACCTGTCCGACCTCCTGGGATATGTTCACACAGTCATCCCCAGGGAATATCTGGAGGTTTTTAAACGAGTTGATCAAAACCCCCTGCTCTTGGATTTGTTGAATGTCAAATATTTTATTGGTGCCTCTCCGCACCCTCCACCAGAAGCGATAATCATTAAAATCGGAGGAAAGTTCGGTGATCGGGAGTTTGACCTGCCCCAGCCGACCTCCGTTTCGCAACTAACGGTTCAATCCTTTTTAACCCATTCCTCCGCCGTGCCCCAGGGCCGGACCGTGGCTTGGATTATTCTGGATAAGCCGGACGGTTCCTCCCTCCGGATCCCGGTGCGGGCCGGCCTCGAAACCGCCGAATGGGCTATTGACCGCCCGGGCTTGAACGGTGCCCACCAGAAAGCCCGGGTGGTCGATTCTTGGGATATTCCCGGAGAAGGATACCAGGGACATGCCTACGAATTTGCCGCCCAGTTAAAACCCTCCGTTGAAACCGCCAAGATATCACTGCAGGCTGTTTCCGGCCTGGAGGGCTTAGTGATTGGAAAACTCCTGATCAATCATCAGGACCTCCAGACCCTGCTCTTCCGTCGTTTTCAACCGCAGGGACCAGGGGTGTATTACAACCGCGCCTATCTCCCCCGCGCCTTTATGATCGGCAAGGCGAGAGCCATTTCAGATGAGCTCGAGTTGCTGGAACACCTGGAAAATCTAGACCCCCGGAAGACCCTCCTGATAACTCAGTTCCCCCCGGGCTACCGGGAGCCCCCGGAGTCCTCCTTTTCCACCCGGGAGGCCTCGCTGCTTCAGTATTCTCCTCGTTATATAAAAGTCATAACCAGGTCGGACCAAAATAAATTCCTGGTCCTCAGCGATACCTATTCCCCCTTTTGGAAGGCCGAGATCGATACCCATCCCGCCCCCGTCCTGAAAGTCAATTACGGCCTCCGGGGCCTTTATGTACCCAAGGGGGAGCACCGGGTTGAATTTATTTTCCGTTTCTATCCTTTCTACCTGGGCTTGGCCGTCACCTTGGTCACTCTTTCCGCCCTGCTCGTTTGGGGTTGGAAGGCCCGGAGGCGTGGAAAACCTGAACCGGGTGAATAGCCGGGGGGTTAAAAAAGATTTCGGATCGTCCCGAAGGAATGTTCGAGCTGCCTGGATCCCGGATCGAGTCCGGGATGACAATCAAAAACAACTACTCGAAAACGGTGGTCAATTCTATTTACACGGTAATACGGCCTTGACGGCGGGGGAGGGTTTTTGGTAGGAAAGAACTAACTAGTCAGTACGAGCTTAGCCCGGGCCAGTCCCTGGCCCGACTCTGGAATTAAACGGCGCTGACAGAACCAACGGAGAAAAACCCGATGCCTTCCGAGTGGGATCAACATTTCAGTTCAACAAAAATCGATCACGGCATCATGGAGATCTGGGCCGGCTATTTTGTGGACTCCTACCAGAAATATTTCGGTTTTTCAAAACGCGATGTAGTGCTGGATTTTGGGGCCGGATTGGGGGATGTTTCCCATTTGATCAAGGATAAGGTCGAAAGAATTTATTTGTATGATAAATCGGAATTTTTTTTAGACCAATTGAGGAATAGGTTTGGCGTCTTTCCCAACCTCCAGGTAGTTCACTCGCTAGAGAACATAAAGGAACCGGTTTCTTTAATTATTATCAACGGTGTCATCCACTACATGAAGGAAGACGAAGTTAAGAACATGCTGGGGGAGCTGAAAAGACTCTGTGACTCAAAAACCCGAATCATTATTTCCGACATTGTCCCCCCCGGTTATTCGAAAGCGGTCGACGCCATCTCCCAATTGCTGACCGGCATGAGAAAAAAATTTTTCAGGAAACTGCTCTCCTTCATCATTACCAATATCCGGGACGATCCGAAGCTGAGCCTGAGAACGTCTTCCCTTTATCTCTATGACGAGAAGCAATTGCGACAAACCCTTTCAGGGCTGGGGTATGCCGCCCGCAAGCTGGAGAATAATTTTTCCTACTCCAAGTACCGGTATACGCTCCATTGTACCCTGAACGGTTGAAACAACCACCGGAGGTTATCGGGGTCTCTCGGAAATCCCCTCAGATGGCCTGCCTTTTTTCCGCCGGAACGTCCAGAAGAGAAGCCCCAAGAGCCAGAGCGGTGCGATAAACAGCCCGGCCACCAGCCAGGGGGCGCCATAGGCAAAGCGGACCTGATGGGATCCCGGCCCAATCGGGAGCGCGGTCAGAAATCCATAGGCCTTGAGGATCGAAGTTTTTCGACCGTCCACCCAGGCGGTCCATCCGGGATAAGCCGCCTGGGTCATGACCAGATATCCGGGGCGTCGGGCCTTCACCTGAAGGTCTACCTTTTCGTCTCCCCAGTGAAGGATTTTGACCTCCCCCCCGGATTCGCCGTCATTGCGGCCGGGGTCTGGTACCCGGGAGGGGTCTCTCGAAAGAGCACGCAACGGGTGGGGTCCTCAGAATAAAGGGCCTCCAGGTAAGCCGATTGGTCCTTAAAGACCGCCGCCCGGGAGACGAAAAAGGCCAAGGACTGGGGATGCTCGTTACGGACCAGCCAACTGCGGACCGGTGTGGTCTCCAGGGTGTCGGAAACCGGACTCCCGTTGACCGAGACCTTTTCGATCCTGACTTTTCCTTCGGGCTGGGTGGAGGCCATCAGGATTTCTGTAGCAGATACGGGTCCGGCCAGGGGGATTTCCAGAGGCGCCCCTTTCGAAAGTTGTTCGAGCGATATCGGCCAACTACCCATCAGTTGAGTGCCCTCCACCAGTCCGATCTCCGCCACAATCAGCCCCGGGCTTTTGCCTTCGAGGCCATCAACCCGGGCGTCCAGGGTCAGTTGAGTGACCTTTTCTCCCGGGTTCAGGCGGATGGCGGCCTGGGAGAAACCGAGCAGATCCCACCGCGACCGCCGGGCGGCAATTTCCGGGCGCCCTTTTTCCAAGTATTTTACCCCCAAGAGGCTGATCGCCCTGGGCATCTCGATCAGTCTCTCCTCCCAGACCAATTGCCAGTATCCCAGAGGGTGAAGGCGTTCCGGGTAGCCGTCAATGGAATTAAAAGTCCGCACCCGATAGCGGTAAAAAGCGGACTGGGAGACATTCCTTACCCAGGGTTCCCGAACCCCTTGAAGGCCGATCAGGATGCGGGAAGGCCCTTCCGCGGAAAGACGGCCCAGATCCCTGGCGAGGTCATCCATGGCCGCGGTGACCTCACTGGGATCCGGTCCGTAGGCCCTTTCGCTCTTCACCGTATTGAAATTGAGCCCCGCTGTGGGATAGTAAAAGGCCAAATCCAGAATCACTATGGCCACGATCAAAAACTGAAGCCGGATGCCTGTCTCGCCCTCCTGGACCCTCCGGAATACGAACCAGGTAGCCCCCAGAAAAAGAATGACGCCGGTCACGGAATGCAGGACCAGGATGATTGGCCCCTGGTCTTTAATCAACTCGAGGTGGCTGACGACGACCAGGGAGATCATCACCAGGAGAAAGCCGCCAATGATAATAGCCAGACCCCGGGTGAATCCGGCGAACTCCTCAGCCCGTTTAACCGAGAGTAGTCGGGCAACCCCAAACCCGGCCAGGACCAGCAATCCCAAGGAAACTATAAAGACATAACGGCTGGGAAGGCGGAAAGTACTTGAAACCGGGCAACACATAGACCAGGATCTTGTGGATCCCCAGGTTGCCTCCCATCATCAAAAGTAAAAAAGGCGATAACCAGCACCTTCCAAAAACCGGCCTCGGAACGAGGCTTGAACTGGAGGACCGCCACCCAGGCCAGAACCAGGGGCAGGATGCCTACGTAAAAAAAAGTTTCCCCGTGACCGCCCTTCTAATTGCGGGAAAAGGAAAGTATAGAGCATGCTGAAGTCGGCTGAACCGCTTTGACTGTGAATTAGAAGGGTGCGGGTACTGGCTTCTATCACTTCCGCAGGACCCCAAACGAGGGTGACCAGTTGCTGGGCCAACTGGGGGGCGCTGGTCAGTACAAAAGAAAGGGACAGCGGCAGGTAAATACGGAAGGCCGTGGCCCAGGCCGCCCGGACCCCCGACTCTTCGGTGTCCACAACCAGCCCATAGAGGGCATAGAGCAGGACCGCCACTCCGATATAATAAAAAATTTGAGGATGTCCGCCCATAAAACAAAGGCCCATAAAAACCCCGGCCCATAATCCTTCCCGTTTCAATCCTCGCCGGCGGGCACGTTGCAGAAATAAAAAGACGAAGGGGGCCCAAACAAAGGTATGAACCATCATCGGCTCTACGCTTTTGATCACTACCACGCCGCAGCAGCCCATGATCACCCCCATGACCACGGCGGCGGTCCGGCCCAGGTTCAGCGATAACCCTAAAAGGTAGGCCCCCAGCGCCCCCAGGGAACAATGGATGGTGAGCATCCATTGGGCTGGATTACTCCTCAGGTAGCCATCCTGCAACAGAAAGGTATAGACCAAAGAAAGAGGGTTAAAAAGGTCGAAAAAATAAGTAGGGAAGGGTATTCCGGTGGCCTGAACGGCATCCCAGAGGACCAGTTTTCCCTGGCGTAACTGGTGATAGAAGTAGCCCCGGGCTCCGATGAGTTCAGTGAAGTCCCGGCCGTAAAACAAACCATTCAGGTAGAGCAGTCGCTGCAGGAAAGGCAGGAGCACGACCAGGGCTCCTCCGAGAAAAGTTCTGCCGAGTAATTCGGAAAGTCGGTTTTTCGCTTGGGCAATGATTTTCATGTCGCCTTCTTCCGTTTTTATGAAGGGCTATTGCGGATGGACTTTTTGTGGGGTCGTCTTCATTGATAGTTGCCTTTATGGTCCTGCGAACGAATGGTAAAAAGGTCCTTTAGGCTGGCCAGAGACTGCCTCAAAAAGGAAACAGTGGTGGGTTCCGAGAAATAGCGGAAGATGACCGGAACTTCTCGAACCGTCAATCCGAATTTTTCGGCGATATAAATCAGTTCCACATCAAAAGTAAAGCCTTCCAGCGTCTGCCGCGGGAAAATGATCTCTTTGGCCTTTCGGCTGAACCCTTTCAGTCCGGCCTGGGTGTCAAAAATGGAAAGGCCCAGCACCTTTCTGACCAGTCCATTAAAGAAGCGGCTGCCAATATGGCGGGTATAGATATAGCCGAAAAACTCGGGGCTCATAATGAAACGGGAGCCCGGCGCCACCCGGGTGGCGATGGCCAGATCCACCCCTTCTCGCAAGGTTTGGACGATCTTGCCAATCTCCGGGGGCGGGTAAGCCAGATCGGCGTCGGTAAAAACCAACAAATCTCCTTGGGCCCGGTTCATCCCAACCCGTACGGAGTACCCTTTCCCTCGATTGGTCTCGTTCCGGAGCAGAAGGACCCGGGGGTGGTTCCCGACAAGTTCCTCCAAAATCGATGCCGTATGATCCCGACTGCCGTCATCTACAAAAAGGAGCTCGTATTCTTCCTCCAGCTTTTCCAGATAATCCACTAATTCCTGGAAAGTTTCAGAAATAAAGACGGCGCCATTGTAAACGGGAACGATGACCGATAGCTTCATAATGACGCTTCAGCGGACCCGGGGACCGGCCGGTCCAAGATAATTTCTAACTCCTTGAGAAGTCGTTTGACCACGGGATCGCAGAGCCCTTTCAATTCGATCGCTCTTTCCCAGACAAAGGTGTCCTCTTTTTCCAGGAGGGCATCCGGTTTCCCGGGGTGGACCATGAATTCCGTGGTTCCCAGGGGTAATCCGCGGATGGTCCTGGTGAGCCGGGCAGCGTAATCCCGCCGGCCCTGAATGGACAGCCCCCGGAAGGCGTCACTCGCGGGAAGCGGCCAGGACCTGAGAGTCAGGAGGCGGAAGATGACGCGTTTGACCAGTGCGGAATGGGAAGGGACTCCCTTGCCAAATGGCCTCAGCCGGCCTTCTCAGCCAGGGTACGTGGTATTTGTGAGCACATTGGGCCGCCAGCGGCAGGAGCCCCGGCAGGAGATGCAGGTGATGGTGGCTATCCAGATGGGTAGGGCTAATCCCGGAATGGGAAACCCTTTGAATTTGGGCCTCCCATTCCCTGGCCACCTCCCCCCGGTCCAGTCGGCCCATCAGAAATCTTTTTAGGATCTCGCCCAAGGATACTAATTTCCCATCCGCTCCCACCAGGCTGGGGACGCTGGAAGGAGATGAAAGGGGGTGCCCCCAGGTTAAGGTTAAATGGACGCCCACTCCCAGACCGGGCCTTTGGCGAGATAAGGCCACGGCCCGGTCAAAGTCCAATCCCCCGGCCATGATGGAGGTGTGGGTCACAATTCCTTCGTCATGCGCTTCGAGGATCCCGTCGGTAACTCCCGGGGTAAACCCAAAATCATCGGCGGTTACCCGAAGCCTGCGTTTAGAAGTGAAATCCACTTTATTCCTTGCCGGTAATGATCTCGCTTGACATTTTTAATTTTTCAACTTAACTCATAAAGTCGGCTGGAGGCAAGGAAAAGATGAGCAGGAGATGGAGGAGGCCCGTTGAGTCGAACCCGGGAAATCATTTTTTTATTGACAGGAGAGCGTCTTTGCAATCTAATTAAATTTAAGTAGTAAAGGCGTTCTGTTTGGCAACCCTTATCAGGGAGGTTTAAGGCAGAGAGATCGACCCCATTTCCATTAGCGAGATGGGGTTTTGTATTTTGGGGGCCCCAGGCTTCCAAAAGGGTTTTTGGGAACGATTATTGAAAGAGAATCAAAAGGATGGTGAATAATCAATCAACCCTTAGCCCAGCGGCTTATTTGCATCCTGAGCCGGAAAGGAGAAGCCATGAAAAAACAACTTCTAAACTATGAAACGATGCTCAAGGTTTCCAAGGCCATCTCCCATTCCAAGGACCCGGAAGAAGTCATCCTGATGACGGTGGAGAGTATTAAGACCGCTTTGCAGGCCAAAGGGTGTACCCTGTTCCTGATGAATCGCCAGACCAATGACCTGGAGGTGGCCGCCTCCTTTGGACTGAGTGAAGAGTATCTGAACAAAGGGCCGGTCAGCGCCTTTCGTTCCCTATCCCAGACTTTGGCGGATGGGCCGGTGGCTGTTTACGATGTCACGGACGATCCCCGGATCCAATATCCGGACGAAGCCCGTCAGGAGGGGATTTCGTCCATCCTTTCCGTACCGGTATTGGCCGGCGGTCATATCATTGGGGCTTTGCGGGTTTATACGGCCGAGCCCTGGGAATTTGCCATGGACGATATAAATTTCGTTCAGGCGATGGCCGCCATGGCCGGGATGGCCATCGATATGGCCAGGCTCTACAAGGGGATGAAGGACAGCATCGAAATATTAAGGACGCTGAGGGATCCCAAGACCCTAAAATCCAGAAAAAGGACCCCCCACGAAGGGGTCCCGGTCAGTGTTCCGACTCCGCTGAGTGCGCCGGCCTAAGGCCAGCCGATTCTATCTCAACCCGCAGGGCCTGGGGCGGGCACCCCCCAGATCTGGTATGGCCGTCGGGTCTCGGCGAAAGGGTTTTCCAATGGTTCTCCGGACTTTGAATCCGGGGCGAACTACAATTTTATCTAAAGCGGCCAACTCAGAGCTTTGTTCCTCTCAGGCTGGCCCTGCCCGGGCAGACTTAATAACACGGGGGCCGGGCAGAGACAAAATAGTATTATGCAAAACCCTTTCGCCGAGACCCGACGGCCTCGGAGGCCCAATTCCCCGGTTATATTTAGGTTGTGGCCACCCACTCCAAAGGACGGACAACCATAATTATTAATCAATTATCCATTGTTAGTAAATGCTTTGGGGTGCCTGGTTCTATTCTTGCATTAACACTCCTCAGCCGGCAACAAGGATGAATGGAGGAAGGCATCGGGGATGCGGGGGGAGCTGATCAAAGAATTAGACCGAACAGGACCATTTGAAGATCTTCGTCAGCAATATGTCCGGATCATCGATACCCACCAGGTTCCTTACGCCGAGAACATTAAAGCCTTATCCGACTGGCTGATTTATGTGTATTATGGCCGGCTGATCGAGGAATTTTTGCCCGAAAAAAAAGCCCGGATCATTGATTGGGGAGGGCTGTACGGTCAAGTCACCAAAATCTTACTCGGCCTGGGTTACCGAAACGTTTTCAACTATCTCCTGCACGAAACCACGCACTATCCTCTTTTTCAGGAGGCCTTCAACCTGCCGACATTATGGGGCCAGGACCCCAATCGTCTGGAATTGGAGGACGGGTCCATCGAGGGTTTTATTTCCTCCGGGGTTCTCGAACATGTCCGGGAGGACGGGATCGGGGACGAGCGGATGATCCTGGGAGAAATTCACCGGGTCTTAAAAGCAGGGGGCTTGTTGTTTATCTGGAACCTGCCGGCCCGCTGGGGGACTTCGGAATTATTGGCCAGGGTGTTCAATAAGTGGCACCATGCGTATTGTTTCCGCCAGAAGGAGATCCGGGACCTCTTGAGCGGTGCTGGTTTTCAAATTTTGTATTGGGACAAACACAAATTCCTGCCCGGGTCGGTTATGGAGTGGCTGGGGAAGAGGATCGAGCCCGTCCGATTGCTCGAGGGAGACGACCATCTCTCCCACTGGTTTCCATTCAACATACTGGCCCGGGATTATGCCATCATCGCGAAAAAAGGATGAACAGCGAATATCGAACGTCCAAGATCGAATGAAAACAAACATTCAATTAATAGTCGATGTTGGACATTCGATGTTCATTTTTTAAGAATAAAATAGATCCTCCCCTCATGGCGCAGGTGCCCGGCGGCCATTTCTGCCTGAGCCCCAGGACCCCAGAAAAAATCGAGGCGTCCCGGCCCCTTGATGGCCCCGCCGCTGTCCTGGACCAGCACCCAGCGGTTCATGGGGACCCAGTAAAGAATCTGATTGTCGGGGGAGAATACCGGCTTGACCCCGGTGAGCCAGGCCAATCCGCCAGGGGGGAAAATTTTCGGGTCCATGGCCACCGACCGACCGGGGGTCAAGGGGACGTTCAGGCTTCCATAAGGCCCTCCCTGGGCCTCCTGGAAAAAGACGTAACTGGGGTTCAGGTTCAAGATCTCATCCTGCTCAAGGGGATGATCCTTTAAGTAGGCGTAGATTCGTTGCAGGGAGACTTCTTCGGGTCTTAAAATGCCCCGGCGAATCAGCTCCCGGCCGATCGGGAAATAGGGATGACCGTTGGTCGCCCGGTATTGGAGTTGAACGAAGGCGCCGTCTTCGAGCACCAGGCGGCCCGAACCCTGGATCTGCATGAAAAAAAGCTTCAAACGGTCATCGGTCCAATACAACTCCAGGCCCCGGCCGGCCAATTTCCCTTCCTGATCGATCTCCCGCCGGGAAAAATAAGGGAGGACCTTTCGGCCCAATAATCGTCCGATCAGCCGTTCCCCCTTGTATTTGCTTGAGAAATTCTCGAGGTCGATGGTCAGGAGGTCATCCGGTTTTCGATAAAAAGGAAAAGGAAACTTATCGGAGGGGACCCGACTGCCGGCCAGAGTAGGCTCATAATATCCAGTTGTTAAAAGAGCGGCTGATCGGTTTGGGAATACCAGTTGGTACAAATTGAAACGGGCCTTCAATTCCCGCTCCAGGGAAGGAACATCCATATCGGTATTCAGAAGTTCCTGAAGAAGAGATAAGGTGGATCGGATTTCTTCGTTGGAAATTTCCCGAGTTCCCAGAGGATAGGTCTTTTGAGGGGAGCTCTTCTGGAGGTAGATCAAACTTTGGGTCAGGGCTTGCCGAAGGCTTTCCCGGTCGGCGTCGTCATCCAGAAGGGGCCAATCCCTCTCGGAAATCAGTTCCAGGATACAGGGCTCAGGAGAGGTTAGCGGAGGACCAACGGGTCGATAAAAACAGGAAGACAGTTGAAAGGCAAGCAGAATTAAAAGTAACCCTTTGAAAACCCGGATCATAAGGGTTTCTTTTATCCAAGTCAGGGCCAATAGTCAAACGGTAAATGCGCCCAACATTCTCCTTGTCTTTTCGTTTATTATCCATTAAGGTGTGTTTTATTTAACACAGTCCACAGAAAGTTCTACCGCAGGCATCCAGGCTCTTGATGATAAAATTTAGTTAAATCATTAAGTTATTTAGATGAGGCCCAAATGGATTTATTGGCACCTCGATTGCATATGTATCTTCCGTCATGGTAATCCATCAACGTACGATTAATCGAGAAGCCGGGTGCGCCGGAATAGGTCTTCATAACGGGAAGAATGTCAACCTCACCTTAAAGCCGGCTGAACCGGATTCAGGCATCCGCTTTGTCCGGGTGGATCTTCCCAATTCCCCGGTTATTGAAGCCAAAAATACCCAGGTGGTGGCCACCCAATTGGCTACTTCCATCGGTTACAACGGGTATCGAATTTCCACCGTGGAACACCTGTTAGCGGCCTTATCCGGATTAGGCATCGACAATGCCTCCATTGAACTGGATTCATCGGAGGTGCCGATTATGGACGGGAGTTCCGGTCCTTTCATCCGTTTGCTTCATGAAGCCGGCCTGAAAAAACAAGAGGAAACAAAAAAATATCTGGTAGTTAAACGACCGATAGAGGTCCGGGAAAACGGGAGTAAAGTCACTTTGCTCCCGGCGGATGAATTCAGGATATCATGTACCATCGACTACGATCACCCTCTCCTGCAGAACCAATCGCTTACGGTCGCGGTCGAGGATAAATCGTTTGTTCAGGAGATCGGTTGGGCCCGCACTTTTGGGTTTCTGGAAGAAGTGGAAAGCCTCAAAAGGAGTGGTTTTGCTCAGGGCGGTTCTTTGGAAAATGCCATCGTGATCGATCGTTCCGGAGTCCTGAACGAGAAAGGGCTGCGGTTCCGAGATGAATTTGTTCGTCATAAGATCTTGGACCTGATCGGTGATTTATCTCTGATCGGTATGCCGATCAGGGGCCATGTCGTCGCCCATAAATCCGGGCATACTCTTCATCGAAATCTGGTCCAGACGCTGCTTTCCGACCCCGCAAATTACCAAATTGTCACCCCTGTCAACGGAACGAACCCGCCTAAGCAGTGGTAACCGATCCCTTAGCCTACTCCCCTATTTCCTTTATTTCCTTATCCCCCGCTAAAATTTAAATTCAGTCAATAAAATTCCCGCTGTCTTCTTGCTTTTTTTCGATATTCTGATAAGATGCGGCTATGAGTGGGATTTTTTTAAAAATATCAAAATATTCCTGTTTCTTAGGGGTGATCAGTCTGGTCCTGGTTTTCTCCCTGACCTCGATGCTCTGGGGTAAACAGGCCCAGATTGCCGATATTATTGTAACCAATAACCGAGATGAGTTGCTGGTCTACTTTAATACGAAGGGGTGTTTTACGCCGGAAATGAACAAGGCAATCATGAGCGGCATTCCCACCACCTTTACCTTTTTTATAGAGATCTACCAACCGCGTAATTTTTGGCCCAACAAGAAATTATCCGCCGTTAAACTTCATCACACCATCAAATACGATTCCCTGAGGGAGGAATTTAACCTCACGCTGAGTGAACGGGGAAACCAGACCTTTATTGTCAAGGAATTCTCCAAGGCCCAGGAGATAATGGCCGATGTCAGTAATATCCAACTGATTCCCCTGAAGCAGTTGGAAAGAAACAATAAATACCAACTGCGGATAAAAGCGGAATTGAATAAGGTCACCCTGCCTCTTTATCTGCACTACATCCTCTTTTTTGTCTCCTTGTGGGATTTTGAAACCGATTGGTATGTGGTGGAATTCAACTACTAAGTGTTTCGATTCGCAAATAGGATAACCTATGTTTTATGAGTCTAACCAGCGCAATTGCTCACTCCATTCGGCCCGAGCTCATGGCCGAGGGAAACACTTAGTCCCGAGTGAATAGATACGTTATCGGATTTATGAATCGAGGGACTAAGCAATTGCCCCCGGCTTTTATTATTGCTGCCCGCCTATGGCTCAGCACCCCAAAGGATTGAAAACGGTTTTCCCGGAGGAGGAAAAGGAACACCGCCGCCGAAAAAGAGAACGGATCATCATCGTCATTACCTCGGTGGTGGTCATTGCCATAACTTTCTGGGAAACCAAGATCCTCCGCACCGAAATTCCCTTTTCCACGACCCAGCGGGTGATTCTCTTCGCCCTCATCAATATTAATATCATCCTCCTGCTGTTGTTGATCTTCTTAGTCGTCCGGAATCTTTCCAAACTGTTCCTGGAACGAAAGCGTAAAATACTGGGTTCCAAAATACGTACCAAACTGGTCTTGGGTTTTGTCACCCTTTCCCTGATTCCCACCATAGTGCTTTTTGTTATCGCCTACGAATTTATGACCACCGGAATGGATTACTGGTTCACTATTCATCTGGAAAGGTCTCTCGAAGATTCTTTGGACGTGGGCAAGGCCTATTACCAATCCTCCCAGAGGGGAACCCGGACTTATGCTCAACAGATTTCCCAGGACTTGGCGCAGCCGGGCGCCTTAAGCCCCGCCAACTCCCTGGAGGTTCAGAAATTACTGCAGGACAAGCTCCAGGAATATGGGTTGTCCTGGGTGGCCCTTTACCTGCCGAACATGGAGCGACGTTTCCAGGTTGCCCGACCGGAAGCCTTTCTTGAATTTTTCAACGCCCCGTCCCTCTCCTTTATCCAAAAGGGTTTCCAGCCCTCCGGAATTACCGACATCCAATCAACATCGGAAGGGGACTTCTTTATTGCCGGAGTCCCGGTTTGGGACAAATCGCAAACCAAAGCAGCGGCAGCCACCCTGGTGGCGGTATCCTATTTTCCCAAAACCCTGATGCGAAAAATGGACGCCATCTCGAGCGGTCTGGAAGGCTACCGCCAGATGCAGTTATTGAAGAATCCCATCAAATTTACCTATTTAATCATTCTCTCGATTGTCACCCTGCTGATTATTTTTTCGGCCACCTGGTTTGGTTTTTATTTGGCCAAGGGGATTACTATTCCCATTCAACGGCTGGCCGAGGGCACCTTCCGAGTCGCTCAGGGGGACTATAATTTTACTATCGACCTGGACGCCAAGGATGAATTCGGGCTGTTAGTCCGATCTTTTAATCAAATGACGGCCGACCTGAAGGAGGGTCAGACCGAACTGGAAAGAATCAATGAGGAACTCCGAAAAAGCTATGAGGAAATCAACCAGCGGCGGAGGTACATGGAAACCATTTTGGCCAATATCGGGGCCGGAGTCATTTCGGTGGACGTTGTGGGCCGGATCAGCATCATCAATACCTCCGCCAAGGAAATGCTCAATATCAAAACCGAAAAAGTCCTGGGACGGCCTTATCGAGAGGTGCTCCGGCCGGAACATTTCGCCCTGGTGCAGGACGTAGTCGCCAATCTGGACGGGCTCAAGAAAGGAACGCTGGAGCGATCACTACAAGTCCCTTTGCGGGATCGGACCTTAACCCTGCTGGTAAAAATAACCATGTTACGGGACGAAGAGGGGAAATACCTGGGGCTGGTTATCGTCTTCGATGATCTCACCGAGATCGAAAAGATCCAAAAGGTTTCGGCTTGGCGAGAAGTGGCCCGGCGACTGGCCCACGAGATCAAAAACCCCTTGACGCCTATCAAGCTGTCGGCCCAACGGTTGCGGAAAAAATATTTGGACCAATTGCCGAGTGGCCGTGATATTTTTGATGATTGCACCCAGACCATTATCAACCAGGTGGACGAACTGACCCGACTGGTCAATGAATTTTTTGTCTTTGCCCGACTGCCGGCGGTTACCTTAAGCCAAAATGACCTGAACACCCTGATTCCGGAAGTCCTGGTTCTTTACCAGGAAAGCCACAAGCACATCCGGTTTTCCTTTGACCCCGATACCCAGGTGCCTTCTTTTATGTTGGATCGAGAACAAATCAAACGGGTGATGATTAACCTCTTCGATAACGCCGTGGCGGCCATTGAGGGCCAGGGAGAGATCGCGATAAAAACCGGCTATGATCCCCTGCTTAAAATGGCCCTTATCGAAGTGTCGGATACCGGAAAGGGCATCCCTCCACAAGATAAGGACCGGCTGTTTGAGCCCTATTTCTCCACCAAGAAAGAAGGCACCGGGTTGGGGTTGACCATAGCCAGTTCCATCATCTCCGATCACCGGGGCCATATCCGGGTCAGAAACAACGAACCCCAGGGGACGATTTTTACTATTGAACTGCCTTTGGAGGTTTAAGAAAATCTCTTTTCACCCGGTTATATCCGTGATAAAAAAGACTGCAGATCTTTGCCGGTCAGCCGGGATTCTGTTTTATCGGGGAGCTCCTTGCCCAAACTGGTTTTAGTAGTAGACGACGAACCGGAAATCCTGAAGTCGGTCCAGCAGATCCTGCTGGACGAAGGCTATGAGGTGATCTGCGCTCGTGACGGGCACGAGGCCCTTAAAAAAGCAGAGGAGGAGAATCCGGACCTGGTGTTGCTGGACATCAAAATGCCCGGACTCGATGGAATCGAGGTGCTTCAGTGGATCAAGACGACCCATCCCCAGTTGCCGGTCATCATGATGTCCGCTCACGGCACCATTGAAACGGCGGTCAAGGCCACGAAACTAGGTGCCCATGATTTTATTGAAAAACCGCTCTCCCTGGAGCGGATCACGGTCGCCATCCGTAAGGCCCTGGACTACCGCCTCCTGGAGGAGGAAACCCTTTTCTTCCGGCAGAAAGAGGAGGCGCGTCATCAACTGACCGGTCACAGCGAACCCGTCCAAAAGCTGAAACAACAGATTGACATCGTGGCCCCCACCAGCGCCTGGATCCTCATCCGGGGAGAAAACGGCACCGGGAAAGAGATCGTGGCCCATACCATTCACCGATTGAGCAAACGGAAGAACAAACCCTTTGTGGAGGTCAACTGCGCCGCTATTCCTGAGGAGTTGATTGAAAGCGAATTGTTCGGTCACGAGCGGGGGGCCTTTACCGGCGCCACCAACCAAAAAAAAGGTAAATTTGATCTTTCTCACGAAGGCACCTTGTTTTTGGATGAAATCGGAGATATGAGTCTGAAAACCCAGGCCAAAATTCTTCGTATCCTTCAAGAGCAAAAATTTGAAAGAGTCGGCGGCGGGAAAACAATCGTCGTGGATGTCCGCGTGATTGCCGCCACCAACAAAGACCTGGAGCAGGAAATCAGCCTGGGGAATTTTCGGGAGGACCTCTATTACCGCCTCAATGTCATCCCTTTGGAAGTGCCGCCGCTGCGAGAGCGAAAAGAGGACTTGCCCGATTTGATCGAAGAATTTCTGAAAGAATACGCCCTTAAGACCGGAACGGATAAGAAAAACCTGGATCCGCGTTCTTATGATTTATTGAGGGAGTACGAATGGCCCGGTAATGTGCGGGAGTTGAAAAACCTGATCGAACGGTTGGTCATAATGACCCCCGGAGCGATCATCGCGGCCGATGACCTGCCGGGCCATCTAACCAAGAAGCTCGAGACGGATACCCCGGGCGCCGCCGGTCCGGCCTTCTTGCAGGAAAAGGATTTCAAGGAAGCCAAGATCCGCTTTGAAAAAGAATTTATTGTCCGGAAACTGCAGGAACACCAGGGAAATATCACCCAAACCGCCGAGGCCTTGGGGATAGAACGTAGCCACCTGCACAAAAAAATTAAGGCCTACGGCATAAAGTTGGATAATGGAGACTAAACCTCGATTAATTCAGTTGGTAGTTAAGAATAATTTAATGGCCCATCGGGAGGCCCGGATCATCAAAGATCGCTTGACCCGGGAAATGGGTCTTTCTGTTTTTTGGGAAGAGGAGCAAGATCCCGGCAGCGAGTGGAACCCAACGAATGGACCGGCAGACCTCATCTTAGTCCTGGGGGGGGATGGAACGTTGTTGAAGGCCGCCCGTCTTTACGGCGGCCAGGGAACACCCATCCTGGGGGTCAATCTGGGGGGGCTGGGTTTTTTGACGGAAATTGCCTTGGAGGAATTCTACACCATCCTGGAAAAAATATTCCAGGGCGATTTTCAAACGGAAACCCGAATGATGTTGAAGGCGCAAATCGTCCGTCAAGACCAGGTTTTGGAACCCACCGTTTTTCTCAACGACATGGTCATCAATAAGGGTGCGTTGGCCCGAATTATCGATCTGGAAACCAGTATTGATAACCAGTTTCTAACCATCTACCGCGGAGACGGGTTAATCGTTGCCACCCCTACCGGTTCGACCGCCTATAACCTGGCGGCCGGTGGGCCTATCCTCCACCCGGCTCTCCGGACCATCATCCTTACGCCCATCTGTCCCTTTACCTTGACCAACCGGCCGATTATTCTACAAGACAACTCGGTGATCGACATTCGCCTCGGGGCCAAGGCCCGGGATGTCTGGTTGACGATCGACGGGCAAATCGGCTATCCTCTGATGCCCGGAGACCTGGTCCAGGTCCAAAGGGCAACAGGGCAAATTACGCTTATAAAATCACCCCTAAAAAATTATTTTGAAATTCTGCGCACCAAACTTAAATGGGGATAAATTGAAATCGGCCGAGGACACGGACGCGGCAACTTCAAAAAAGTGAAGATCGGATCGGATTCGGAAAAGAAGATATAGGCGATCGATCAGGGGAGTCGATAGTGGCGGACGGGAGCCGGTTTAAGGATTTTTATCAGAAAAATCCCGGTGATAAACCCCCCGATATGAGCATACCAGGCCACCGATCCCCCTTCGGTTCCGGCATTCAGAAGTTGAATGAGGAACCAGAAACCGAGGACCAGGACGGCCGGCACCTTAATAATTCGAATAATGATCACGAAAATAAACAGGGTGGAGACATTCGCCCGGGGGAATAAGATCAGGTAAGCCCCCAGGATGCCGGCAATGGCCCCGCTGGCCCCAATCATGGGGATGGTGGCATTAGGGGCCGAAAGGATATGGGACAGGGCGGCGAAGAAACCGGAGATTAAATAAAACAAGACAAAGCGGAGATGGCCGAGAGCGTTTTCGATATTATCCCCGAAAATCCAGAGGAAGAGCATATTGCTGGCCAAATGGATGAACCCGCCATGCAAAAACATGGAAGAAAAAATGGTGAAGACGGGCGGCAAGGCGGTTACGTAGAGGAGGTCCTTGGCCAGGGGGTGGGTCAGGTTATAGGGGATGGCCCCGTAACGAAAGATAAAAGATTCCAGATGGAGGGAGGGTAAGGTGAGTTGATAGACATAGACCAAGGTATTGATGGCAATAATCCCTAAGGTGATAAACGGAAAACGCTCAATCGGACTGTCGTCTTTAAGTGGAATCATCAGCCTTCTTCTTATTCTTTAGGAGAATAGCATTTCTCTCCGACTTTACCCGTTGAATAATTCGGTCAATTATTCTTCTATCCTTTCAAGTTGCCAAGTCAAGGTTTTTTTACTCTTTTTTTTGTCCCTTGAATTCTTCCCCCCAATCGGGGTAGAATAAAAATCATGAAGCAAGTTCACATATCCACTTTCGGCTGCCAGATGAATGACCGGGATTCGGAACTCATGGCCCAAATTTTGGCGGAACATGATTACCAGCGCACCGAACTTCCGGAAGATGCCGATTTGATTCTGATCAATACCTGCAGTATTCGGCAAAAAGCCGAGGAAAAAGCCTATAGCCTGTTGGGGCGACTGAAAAGCCTGAAAACCAGGCGGCCGGACCTGATTATCGGTATGGGGGGCTGTGTGGCCCAACAGGAAGGAGAGAGACTTCTGGAAAGGATCCCCCACCTGGATCTGGTTTTTGGCACCCGCTGGATCAGCCGGCTGCCCGGGTTGGTTCAGGCCGTGGAAAAAGAAGGTTGCCGCCTTTCCCAAACCGAAATGGATCCGGCGGTTGCTTACCGGCCGTCCTCTTCGACGTTTCGATCCTCACCGGCCAAGGCTTCGGTTACTATCATGCAGGGGTGCAACAATTATTGCGCTTATTGCGTAGTCCCCTATGTCCGGGGACCGGAGGTCAGTCGACCCAGCCGGGAGATTCTGCATGAGGTACACACCCTGGCAGCGCAGGGAGTGAAAGAGGTCCTGCTTTTGGGACAAAATGTAAACTCCTTCGACCGGCCCGAGGAAGAAGGTCTGGGTTTCGTAAAGCTTTTAGAACAGATGGAAGAGGTGCAGGGCTTGGAACGTATTCGTTTCACTACGTCTCATCCCAAGGACTTATCTCCGGCCTTGACTCGCTGTTTCGGACGTCTATCCAAATTGTGTGAACACATTCATCTTCCCTTTCAGTCCGGATCCGACCAGGTGCTGAAAAGGATGAACCGGCGTTACACCCGGGATCTTTACCTGGAACGGATCGCGTCTCTCCGGGACCAGTGCCCGGAGATCGCCATTACGGCCGATGCCCTGGTCGGTTTTCCCGGGGAGACTTCCGCCGACTTTGAGCAAACCCTGGAGTTAATCCAGTCCGTACAGTTTGACGACTTGTTTTCCTTTAAATATTCGGATCGTCCGCCGGCCCGGGCCAGCCATTTTCCGGACAAAATTCCGGAAGCCGAAAAAAGCCGAAGATTATCGGAATTGCAGGGAATTCAAAAAAAGATCACCCTGGACCGGAACCAAGCCCTGGTGGGCTCGATCCAAACCCTGCTGATGGAAGGGCCGAGTAAGAAGTCCGACGGACAGTGGATGGGGAGGACCCGAACCAATAAAATTGTTAACGTGGTGTTATCTGGAATAAAAATAGGGACCACCCTGTCGGTCAAAATCGATAAGGTGTACGCGCACTCTTTCAAAGGGACGATGATCCCTCCGCTTCAATAAGGAATTACGGGGAGGCCCCATGTTACTTCGCATGAAAGTGTACGGTTTGACGATCGATCCCATGACCAATAGTCCCATCATCATACTCAAAGACTTGGAAGGGGACAAAACCCTGCCGATCTGGATCGGTTTGCTGGAGGCTACGGCGATTGCCAGCGAGATGGAAAATGTAAAATTCTCCCGGCCCATGACTCACGATTTGATGAAAAATCTTTTAGACCAATTGAACATCCGGGTGGCCCGTATCGAAATTTGCGATTTGCGAGAAAATACCTTTTACGCCTTGCTTTACCTGGTAGCCCAGGACAAAGAGCTCACCATGGATGCCCGGCCCAGTGATGCCATAGCCCTGGCCCTCCGTATGCAAGCCCCTATATTTGTCGATGAAGAAGTCATTCAAAAATCCAAGGCCGTTGATCTGGGGGCGAAAGAGGAAATCCACTCCGATGATGGGAAAAAATGGACCGAAGTCCTGGAGGGTTTGGATCCGGATGACTTCGGAAAATATAAAATGTAGCCTCAGTGAATGCGCTTCGCCGGACCTTTAAACCCCTTAACCCTTCCGAAACCCCGCTGGTGGTCCACGGTTCTTCCTTTATTCCTTTACTGCCTGGTAATCTTCTATTTGTCCTCCCAAACGCGCTTTATTTTCCAGCCCCCGGAGTTTTTTCCCTCGGATAAGCAATATCACTTTTTGGAGTACACCGTCCTGGGGATCCTGGCCGGTCGGGTGATCAGGGCCTATGCCTTTGATTTTCGGGGTCTATCTTCGGTGACGGTGGTCACCTTTTTTTGTCTGCTTTATGGCGTCGGAGATGAATTTCACCAATGGTTTGTCCCGGGTCGCTGGGCCACGGTGGGCGATGTCCTGGCCGATACTGTCGGAGGCTGGGCCGGGGGTAGGCTCTATTTGAATTTTTTATTCAAACTGCATGATATTAATAATTAATTTCAGTATTGCCGCATCTTAAGAAGGCGAGGATGTCATGATTGATTTACACAGCCATTCCCTGATGAGCGACGGGGCACTTTTGCCCTCGGAACTGGTGCGTCGGGCCGAAGTCCGCGGTTACCGCTACTGGGCGATCACCGACCACGCCGATCGGTCGAATTTGGACCACGTGGTCCCCCGGCTGGTCCAGGTCGCTCGGGAACTGAACCGCTACCGAATCATCCAGGTCCTGCCGGGCATCGAATTAACCCATGTGCCTCCGGAAACGATCGGGGAATTAGCGGCGGTCGCCAAGCATTTAGGCGCCAGGCTGATCGTAGTCCACGGCGAAACCATCGCAGAACCGGTCCCTCCCGGAACGAATCGGGCGGCCATCCTGGCCGGTGTTCATCTCCTGGCCCATCCGGGCCTGATTACAGCCGAGGAAGCGCGTCTGGCGGCTGAAAAAGGGGTCTACTTGGAAGTGACTTCCCGAAAAGGGCACTCGTTGACCAACGGGCATGTGGTGCGGCTAGCACAGGAGTATAAGGCCCAACTGGTGTTGAACTCGGACACCCACGCTCCCGGGGATATCGTTTCCCTGGAGCAGCGGGACCGGGTGGTCCAGGGCGCGGGGCTGGGAATCGGATGCCCTGGCCGGAATGGATCAGGCCGCCGTCGATCTGTTTAACCGCTTGATTGAAGGACTTGATTAAGCAAATTCGAAATTCGAAGCACGAAATTCGAAACAAGCACGAAGGTCCAAAATCCAAAAGATCAAAACAAAATCGTTTCGTGCTTCGAAGTTAATAGTCCAGAAGGTCTTCACCTTCCCAGGTCCGCTTCGACCATTTCGCGGATCATTTCCTCAAAGGATATCCGGGGCTGCCAGGCTAAAAGACGATGGGCCTTTTGAGCGTTGCCGATTAGATCCACCGGTTCCTTTTCCCGGAAAAAAACCGGGTCTACCTGCACATAGTCCTGGTAATCCTTTCCAATGCAAGCAAAGGCAGCCGAGAGCAGGTCCCGAACCGTATGGGGGACCCCGGTGGCAATCACGTAGTCATCCGGACGCTCCTGCTGCACCATACGCCACATGGCCTGGGTGTAGTCCCGGGCATGGCCCCAATCCCGGCAGGCTTCGAGGTTGCCCATATGGAGCTTACCGGATCGGCCTTTTTTTAGCCCGGCGACGAAAGAGGAAACCTTGCGGGTAACAAACTGCGGACCTCGTCGCGGCGATTCGTGATTGTAGAGGATGCCATTGGAGAGGTGCAGCCCATGATGGCGGCGGTAAAAGCGGCCAAGGTGGAAGCCCGCTAATTTGGACAAGCCGTAAGCCGAATGCGGGTGAAACGGAGTCTCTTCATCCTGAGGGGAATGGGGCGCATCGCCGAACATTTCGCTGCTGGCGGCAAAATAGATCCGGCAGTCGTTGTTGATTTGTCGGAGGCCCTCCAGCAGGTTGTGGGTAGTATAGAGGTTGGCATGCATCATTTCTCGCAGGTTATCAAAGCCGGGGCTGACATAGCTTTCCGAGGCCAGGTGATAGCACTCCTGGGGTTGTATTTCCCTGAGGACGCGAAGGGTGCTGGTCAGGGAATTCAATTCTACGGCGTGGAGCTGGATCCGGCCCAGGTGGGCCTGGAGATGGGCCAGGCGCATCTCTGGATTTTCCAGGGTGGCCGGACGGACGATGCCGTGTACGGCATAGCCTTTATCCAAAAGGAGCTCCGTGAGGTACGAGCCATCCTGTCCGGATATGCCGGTAATCAAAGCCTTGGGCATAGATGAAATCCCTTTCTTTCCCCTGCAGTAATCGGCCAAGGACCCGCTTAGATTAGCAACCTCCTCCCGGCTTGTCAACCTTGTCCGGAAAAGCGGTTTGACTTTTAGCCCCGGCCTGACTATGCTTCCTTCTAATCTGGCTGATCGGAAAAGTTTTTTTGCCGCAGACAAAGGCAGGACAGGGGGGCGGCGACTTGCCGCCCCCCTAACCGTCAGGCCCTTCGGGCAATAAATTAGCTTTCCACCACCAGGAGATGTTGTTTTGAACATTTGGATTTTGGACCTTCGTGCTTGTTTCGGCCTGCGACGAGCCCTTCGACAAGCTCAGGGCCTTGAGTTTACCGAAAGGCTCAGCCGAGTCGATTTCGTGCTTCGAATTTCGGATTTAAGGATCACTTCGGCTCCAATGGTAGAAACAAATAGTATGTTTATGCCTGTGTGGGTCTGCGGCTAAAAAAAAATGAAACACAGGTCCTTGAATATCGGCGTCATCTACGGCGGAATCAGCGAGCAAAAAGTCGGCATGGACCATTACCTGCACCAGGTCTTGCTGACCATGAAAAGGCTGGCCCCGCACCATCGCTATACCCTGATCGATCATCGGCTGCAGTCCAACGCCTTTCGGGAGCAGTTCGGACAGGTGAACCTCCCTCTCCCTGCCGGACCCCTTTCCGTCAGCCGCTGGAATCTGCTGGAAGTCCCAAAAGTCTTGCCCCAATTTGACCTGGTTTTTTCTCCCGGCCTTTACGGTCCGGCGCGGATTCCTTCGGGCGTCAAAGGGGTCATGGTGGTTCATGATCTGGTCCGCTATCTCTTTCCAGGCTTCTTCGTCTTTAACCCGGTACAGAAGCTGCTGGATCGTTGGGCCTACCCGGCCATGCTCCGCAACTACCATCATTTGATCACCGTTTCCGAATCCACCCGCGACGACCTGATCCGCTTATTCAAGGTCCCGGTTGAAAGAATCACCGTCACCCATCACGGGGCTGACCCTCAATTTCGGCCGATCAGCGACCCTTCGGCTTTTGCCGGTCTTCTCCGGAAGTATGGGTTGGACCAGCCTTTCATCCTCTTCCTGGGAACCCTGGAACCCCGTAAAAACCTGATGACCTTATTGCGGGCCTTTGCCCCGTTGAAAGAGCGGGTTCCTCATTCCCTGGTCCTGGTGGGCCAGAAAGGCTGGAAATGGGAGGGAATCTTTGAGGCTATTAAGACCCTCGGTCTGGAAGAACGGGTCCGCTGGACCGGCTATGTATCCGATGAAGAACGGGTCCTTTTTTACAATGCCGCCGATTTTTTCGTCTATCCCAGTTGGTACGAGGGCTTCGGAATGCCCCTGCTGGAAGCGTTGCAGTCCGGCTGCCCGGTGATCGCCTCCCGGGTCAGTGCTCTGCCCGAAGTAGTGGGCCAAGCCGGGTTGCTGGTCGATCCCTCCAGCCCGGAAGAAATATCCCAGGCCATTCTCCGCCTGGTCGAGGAGGCGGGACTCAAAGAACGACTCCGAGAGGCCGGACTGGAGCGAGCGAGGCAATTTTCCTGGGAGGATAGCGCCCGAAAGACGCTGGCGGTCTTTGAAGCAGTCGCCGGTATTGAATAAAATAGCCAATGATCCTGTTAAATTTTCACAGGTTAAACTCGAAGCTCGAAATCCGAAATTCGAAACAAATTCAAAATTCCAAAATGCAAATGACCAAAACGATTTCCCCTCCCTCGCTGGGAGGGGCGGTGGGTTAATTCGGATACTTCGAATCTCGCGTCCCTGAGGAGGTAATGTTTTGAATTTTGATGATTTGGATTTGTTTCGGGTTTCGGGTTTCGGATTTCGGATTTAAGTGGGTGGACCTTGAAAGTCGCTTTCCTCGGAGACCGTTTGGGTCTGGCCACCGGCGGCAATCTATATGTCGCCCGGGTGGCTCAGGAATTGGTGCGTCTGGGGGTGGAGGTATCCCTTATCACGCTGGTGCCGCCCCGGGATGTCGTCTGGGATTCGGGGTTACGGGAGATTTCCCGTTCGGTCGACTTCACCTTTGGCCGTTCACCCGATAAGGGGAGGCGGCTCTCCTTTCTCCAGGCCAAGTGGGCTGCCGTCGGGGAATTACGTAAACTGGTGCGGGAACCCTACGATATCCTCTACTCCGTCGGGGGCCCCTCAAATATCGTCAACCATCTCTGTCATTCCGGCCCTTTCCCTCCCCGGGCATCGGTGGCCGCCGTCTTTCACCTCTTCCGGCAAGCTCCTTGGTCCCGGTTTCTCTTTACCGCCGATACCTACCGCAAGCCTTTTCAGACCATATATCATTCCTGGGGAGACCACTTGGCCAAAAAGTTCACCGTGGTCACCGTTTCCCAATACTGGCGGGATCGTCTCCTCCGCCGCGGTTTTCAGCCGGATCGGGTCCGGGTCATCCCCGTAGGCGCGGAAACCGCGGACTGGCCTCGCCTCGACCCGGAGGAGGCCAAGCAGAAGCTGGGCCTTGCCGGCCGGCTGGTGGTCTACACCAGCCCTCTGCGGCTCAACAAAGGCATCCTCCAGGTCCTCCAGGCCGTCAAAAACCTAAAGGACCGTTTCCCGCAGCTTTTGGTCATGTCCACCGGGGTAACCGACCGACAGACTCAGGAACAGGTCCGCCTTTTTTTGTCCGAAAACCGGTTAAAGGATTTTTTTCGATATGACGGCGTGGTACCCCGGGATGAGGTACCCTGGTATCACTACGCGGCGGATATCACGGTCCTGGCCTCCCAAGAGGAAGAAGGCTGGGGCATTTTCCTGCTGGAGGGAATGCTTTCCGGTAAGCCGGTGGTCTGCACCCCTTTGGGGGCCATGCCGGAATTGGTTGGGGACCAGGGGATCGTGCTGGAAAGAAATACTGTGGAAGATTTGACTCGAGCCGTCGATCGACTTTTGGTTTCTCCCGAACGGAGGAGACAGTTAGGACTGGCCGGTCAGGGGCAGGTATCTCAATTTTCTTACCGATCAGCCGCTAAGGCCCATCTGATATTATTTGAGGAGTTACTGAGGGGTTCGCCAAAAGGCCATCCACAGGGCGCGGATGAATAAGCCCCGCCCCCGCCGATAATTATTTTCAGACTTTTTGCGTGCGTATCATTGGGGGGCAGGTGATTTTCGCCAAGCTTTTTGGATTTGTTTGAATAGAGGCAGGATATTCATCCGGTTACGTCGTCCGTAATTCCACCAGACCCTTTTCTGCCGGTAGAAGAGGAAGGGCCAGTAGCCCCAAGAGATATATTTAAAGAAGAAATACCAGTCATTGAAGATGGTGCTTTCCTGGTACGTGTTAGGCAAGGGGTTTCGGCTGCCTCCCTGCTTGACCATCACATGAAAGACCGAGGCCCGGGGTTCGTATTGAATCCGGTAGCCTTTACGGCGGATTTGCAGGGCGTAATCCACTTCCTCCCACAAGAAATTTCCCCAATAGTTCAAATCGAAATCCCCGACCTCTTGCAAGACCTTTTGGCGGATGGACATATTGCAACCGTACAGGGTGGGCAGCTCACAGCGCTGGTTGGTGGTGAAGTTCCGGAGGTAAGCCCCGGTGCGGGTCAGGCAGGCCGCCCAGGGTTCGTTGTTTTCCTCGGCCCCTTCGTACATGATCCGGCCATTCACGGCTCCGATGGAAGGATCTTCATAATTTTCCAGATGATGCCGGATCAGGTCGGGCTGAAAAAGGACGTCGTCATCGAGGAAAAGCACGATTTCGCCTTGGGTCTCCCGGATGGCCAGATTACGAGCGGCCGTAGTGGAAGGAGGCGATAGGGTCAGATGCCGAATGTCCTGACCCTCTCCTTGGAGATAGGCCATTACTTTGGGGAAGGATCGCGTGCTTTGGTCCACCACCAGAATTTCCAAGGGCCGGACCGTCTGGTCCTTCAACAGACGAAGGACATGGAGCAGGGACTCCTCCCGGTTGAGGGTGCAGATAACGACGGAAACGGAATGTGGGCCTTGGTTGCTCATGGTTTGATTAACCTTTGGGCATGCGCAGGTATAACTTGTTCGTATTGAAAGTACTTTCCGTCCGGTCCCGTTTCATTTGAATATCCAATATCCAAGAAGGGATTCAGGTTCGCTCAATCATTGCGAGAAGCTAGGTTTGCCGGCCTGGCTTCCCGCAATCGCTGCGGTCCTGCAAATCGAAGGCGTTTTCCTTCATGATTGGACATTCCTTGTTGGACATTGGATATTCGGTAATATAGTTCTTCCCTTTGGCTTGCCGACCTAGGGAACGTTCAATAAGCTACTGTCCACCCAGCGATCAGGAGCTTTCTCTTTTCTTCCATCTTCTATCTTCCCTCTTCCATCTCTCACCCCAGGTCCAAGCATTTGTTACTTGGCATCTTCTATCAGTTCCAGAAAAAGGGTCTCCATCTTTTCCGCCACTTTTCCGACCTCAAAACGTTCCCGGACTTTGGCTCCGCCGGCCTCGCCCATTTGCCGGCGTTGATCGGGATCTTTCAATAGCTTGAGCATGGCCTGGGCCAGGGCCGACGGATCGTCGAAGGGCACCAGATACCCATCTTTCCCATCTTCCACCAGGGCTGCCACGGCCGGAATATTCGCTCCGATCACCGGCTTTTTTTGGGCCCAGGCCTCCAGAAAAACCACCCCGAAGCTCTCCACCGCTGAAGGCAGGGCCAGAAGGTCGGCGGCTGCCAGGAGGTCGATCTTTTCTTTCTCCGGGAAATTATCCAGAGACCGAAGGCGGGCATCGCGTCCCGCCGGCAGCCGGTCCATCAGGTCCCTAAAATAGGGACTCGTTTGACCGGCTAAAAGGAGAACCGCCTGCGGGGTTTCGTCCCAGACCCGCGGCATAACCGAAAGCAGGGTGTCGATCCCCTTCCCCTCCACCTTCCGTCCTAGAAAAACGATCAATGGTTCGTCGGTCCAGCCCTGGCGGCGGCGGAAGGCCTGGCCGTCACCGGGGATCAAAGCCTCTGCGGAGAGACCCTGTCCAAAAACTTGGATTCTTGAGGGCTTGATCCCCTGGGAAATCAGGAATTTTTTTTCCGGCTCCGTATTGGTCAGAACGGCCGAGGCCTTGGGAAAGATCCATTTCAGAATCTTCAGCAGGGATTCGTTCATCTGGGATTCGTGAATATGGGGCTGTATTACCCAGGGGCAGCCTAAATAGCTGGCCACCTGCCAGGCATAGTAGGGGGTGGCGGTGGGGAAGGGCACGGCATAGAGGATATCCGGGTTCAGCTTTCTCGCCTGCGGGATCATTTGGGGAAGGTGGGGCACCTGGGTCCTGTACCAGAGCCTATCCCCGCCCGGCAATCGACTACGCAAGGAGAGGGCTCCCAGTTTGGCTAAAAGGAGGCGCTGAAGAGGGGGGAGACGAACCCGGATGATCCGAATCCCTTCCCAGGTTTCTTCTTCCGGGAGGGAGGGATGAATTTGGGGACGCTGAAAATCTTCCAAGCCCAGTTGATTGGAAGTGAGCACAGTGACCCGATGATCCCTTTTCACCAGCTCCCGCGAAAGTTCGAGCAGGGCCATCTCTGTCCCGCCATGGGCCGGATGGAAGAGATGGGTCAAGTTAAGGATGTGCATTTATTTTGCTGGAGGGAATCGGGCGCTGATCCGTATCAGGACTTCCGGTTTTTGGGGGTGATCGGTCAAACACTTGATGACGCCGGAATAAGACCCCTCCCGCTGAAGATTGGTGATCTTGAGTCGGTAATGACTGCCCGGGACGATGGTTTCCAATTGGGCGCCGATTTTTTCTTTTAAATTATTTTCAACTTTTAACACCTTAAAATCCTGACCGGTCGCCAGCAGGTCGATGGTTTTTTCATCAGCGTCTGGGGCGGCCGGAGAGAATTGAACGGAGGGACCCGGGCGCAGCTCGATATACGGTCGGACTTTGCCTTGAAGCACGATCTGGAAAGAAGGCTGCTGGAGGTCATTGCTGATAATGGTGGCCTCCTTCCAGACCTTCCCTTGAAACCCCCTGAGATTGACGTTTAAGGTAACTTTTCCCTCGCCACCCGGCGGGATGACCCGGTCAAACCGGGTCACGGCGCAGCCTCAGCCGGGGCGGACATCTTTAATTTGCAGGGCCTCGGCGCCGATATTCAATATTTTAAAATCATGACTGACGGTTTCGCCTTCACCCAATTCCCCAAAATCGAAACGGGGTTCGGGAACCTGCATTTGAACGTTGCCGGCCCAAACAATCCCGGCCCAAACCCAGAGCAGGATCAGGGGCCACCCGGCAAGCCATTTCTTCTGAATTTTCATGATAAAACGCCTCGGTACTGGTGACTGGTTTGCTTGAGCCTTTCGACAGGGTTTTCAAAGGACGGCCGGCCGGATACCCATACGAAAAGTCCCCACCCAGCGAATAATGAGGCCTTGCGCTTTTTCTCCCATCTTCCCGCTTCCATCTTCCTTCTCCCCTCTTGTCTAATATCCCCGCTGGCTGACCTTTTCCAGATCGGCCCGGGCCATCATCCGAGCCAACTGATCGAATTTTACCTTGGCCTCCCAGTCCAGTTTGTTCTTGGCTTTGGCCGGATCGCCAATCAGAATATCCACTTCAGTGGGGCGATAATAGACCGGATCAATCCGCAGCAGGACCGAACCAACCTCCGGCGGTTGGGCCCGTTCCAAGGGGATCGCCGGTTCCCGATGTCCGTTGGGACCGTTTGACCGGCTGTCCCGTTCGGCCTCCAGGGGTACCGAACTAATTCCCGCCAGGATCCCCACTTCGTCGACCCCTGAGCCCCGCCATTCAATCTCCAGGCCGACGGTCCGGAAGGCCGCCTCGACGAACTCCCGGACCGAATGGGTTTCTCCGGTGGCAATGACAAAGTCATCGGGCTGGTCCTGCTGAAGCATCCTCCACATGGCTTCCACATATTCCGGGGCGTACCCCCAGTCCCGCTTGGCTTCCAGGTTGCCTAAGGTCATCTCCTGCTGGACACCCAACCGGATCCGGGCTGCGGCTCGGGTGATCTTACGGGTCACGAAGGTTTCCCCCCGGCGAGGGGATTCGTGGTTGAAGAGGATGCCATTGCAGGCATAAAGGTTATAAGCCTCCCGATAGTTGACCACAATCCAGAAGCCATAAATCTTGGCGACTCCATAAGGGGAGCGGGGGTAGAAAGGAGTGGATTCGTTCTGGGGGATTTCCCGCACCTTCCCGTACAGTTCGCTGGTGGAGGCCTGGTAAAATCGGGTCTTGATGCCCGTGTTCTTGATGGCATCCAGAAAACGCAGTGTTCCGATGGCGTCCACCTCGGCCGTGTACTCCGGGACCTCAAAAGAAACCCGGACATGGCTTTGGGCGGCCAGGTTATAAATCTCATCGGGTTGGACCCGTTCCAGTATCCGGTTCAGGTTGCTGGAATCGGTCAGGTCCCCGTAATGGGTGATAAAGGTTTTGTCGAAGATACCGGCATCACTGTACAGATGGTCGATGCGAGCGGTGTTGAAGGAACTGCTGCGGCGCAGGATGCCATGAACTTCGTAGCCTTTTTCCAGCAATAGCTCGGTTAAATAGGATCCGTCCTGCCCGGTAACCCCGGTAATTAAAGCGCGTTTCATAGGTTTATTTTTCTATTCCGATCTTATATATTATTTATTTGGCCTTCGGCGAGAATCCGGTTAAGGTGAATTTAACCCACCTCCGGAAAAAAATCAACTTGGAATCTCGGCCAAAAGAAAATATGATTAGGACTGATTAAGAAAACTATTCAAATACTAATTGCCGTTTAAGGACCAGACCCTATGAAAGAGAACCCTGCAGAACTGGGAACGGATTTCATCCGTTCCATCATTAACGATGATTTGGAAACCAACAAATACGGCGGCCGGGTTCATACCCGTTTCCCGCCTGAACCCAACGGCTACCTCCACATCGGCCACGCCAAGTCGATTTGCATCAATTTCGGCATCGCGGCCGACTATCGGGGCCTCTGCAACCTTCGCTTCGACGACACCAATCCGAGTAAGGAGGAGGTGGAATATGTGGAATCCATTCAGGAAGATGTGCGCTGGCTGGGTTTCGGCTGGGACGACCGCCTCTATTACGCCTCTGATTATTTTGAACAACTCTACGATTTCGCCGTCCAACTTATAAAAAAGGGCAAGGCCTACGTTTGCGACCTGACCGCGGAAGAGGTTAGGCGATACCGGGGGACCCTGACCGAACCCGGAAAGGACAGCCCTTTTCGAGACCGTTCGGTCGAGGAAAACCTGGACCTCTTCACCCGGATGCGGGCCGGGGAATTCCCCGACGGGTCCCGGACCCTGCGGGCGAAAATTGACATGGCCTCTCCCAATTTGAATCTGCGCGACCCGGTAATGTACCGGATCATGCACGCCGAGCACCATCGCACCGGCCCAAGGTGGTGCCTCTATCCCATGTACGATTTCACCCACGGCCTCTGCGATTCCCTGGAAAAGATCACCCATTCCATTTGCACCCTGGAGTTTGAAGACCATCGGCCGCTTTACGACTGGTTTCTGGATGAACTGGAGATTTATCATCCCCAGCAGATCGAATTCGCCCGGCTGAACCTCAGCTACACGGTGATGAGCAAGCGAAAGCTCCTGCAACTGGTGGAGGAGGGTTTGGTCAGCGGCTGGGATGACCCCCGGATGCCTACCCTTTCCGGCCTGCGCCGTCGGGGGTACACCCCGGAGGCGATTCGAGATTTTTGCAACCGCATCGGGGTGGCCCGGCGAGACAGCCTGGTGGACGTGGCCCTACTGGAACACTGTTTGCGGGAAGATCTGAATAAAAGGGCCCCCCGGGTCATGGCCGTGCTGCGGCCCCTCAAGGTGGTGCTGACCAATTATCCGGAAAACCGGGTGGAGGAATTGGAAGCCGTCAATAACCCCGAAGACCCGTCCATGGGGAACCGCAAAGTGCCTTTCTCTAAGGAAATCTATATCGAACGGGACGACTTCCGGGAAGACCCTCCCAAGCAGTTTTACCGCCTGGCCCCAGGCCGGGAAGTCCGTCTTCGTTACGCCTATTTTATCACCTGCCAAGAGGTGGTGCGTGATGAGAAAACAGGAGAGGTAATCGAGTTGCGTTGCACCTACGATCCAGCCACCCGGGGCGGGGACGCGCCCGATGGCCGCAAGGTGAAGGCCACCCTGCATTGGGTTTCGGCCTCCCAGGCATTCCAGGCGGAAGTGCGGCTCTATGATCGCCTCTTCCTCAAGCCGAACCCTGGAGAAGCGAAAGATGGGGGCGATTTCAAGGCTTCCCTGAACCCGCAATCGCTGGAGGTTTTAGACTCCTGCTGGGTTGAGCCCGAGTTACAAGGAGCCCAGACAGGAAATCACTACCAGTTTGAAAGGCTGGGGTACTTCTGCCTGGACGGACGGGATTCCACTCCGGGGAAACCGGTGTTTAACCGCACGGCCACCCTGAGGGATACCTGGGCCAGGATTGAGGAGAAACTGAAGACGGACTCGCAAAAAGTCCGTCGCGCCTAAGCGCCGGGCTGGGATGAGAGTGGGAAATCCCTCTCGCACCGAGTAAAAAGTCGTTTTTGGACTTTTTGTAAGGGCAACAAAGGAAGGAAGCCGGAATATAATTTTGGGACCCGCCGCCTTCAATTTGGAATCGACCATTCGGGAAGGGATCGATGAATACCGACTGAAATCGGAGTCTCCATTTCCAGGGACCGTGGCCCTGACCTTTTATCCCACTATAACCGGTTTTAGGGAGTTCCGGCCGGTCAACTCGGACGACCCGATTGTCCTGGAAGAAAAGGGGGATGAATTAGTCCTGCATCTCTGCCGGGAACTCCTCCGGCCGGCACCCGAGCGGGCCATTAAAGGCTGGTTGCATCATGTGCTGGGCCATTATCGGCTTCATAAACAAAGAGCCTTTTCCCCCTTCAATTTTAGCCGGCAAATCCTGCCCCTTTTCCCGGTTACCGGATCGGCGGTCAATCTGGTCCGCCAGATTGTTGAAAGGCTGAAGAACGGCTTGGAAGCCTTTTTTACCATCCGCTGGATAGCTACCATCGGTCTGGGGGAGGGGCAGGTTTCCCTTTTTTCGTACCGCCTTAAAGTCCTGGCGGAAGAAATGGAGCCTTATCAACTGGCTATCCCCCATCCCTGGATTCGGGCGGCCTGCTTGTCCGCTTTTCTTCCGCACTTTCTGGCCATCACCTGTCTGGACGAACAGGATTTATCCGCTGCCCGGGAATTGAAGATCCAATGGTGGAGTCGGCACGCCCAACTCCTGCGGGAAGACCAGGCCCTGCTGGAAGAGATGGCCCTGGTTCCCTTGGAAAAAGAGGCGCACCCCTTTCCCGCCTTGCTGGCCGAACTTTTTCAGTTGCTGCGTTCCAACCTTTTATCCGGGCCGATAGACAAGACACTTTCGGGAACTTGGCATTAGTACGAAAATAGAACTTGGCACCACAAAGCCTTTATTAACAGTTAATAATGAACAATTGATTATTAATTATTAATGTCAACAAGTTAGGCTTATGTTGGCCCCTTATTTTCATGCTTCGATGTGCCCGCCGTCAATTCTCCCCCGTTAGAATCCCTGTTTGGCCATAAAATCGGCCAGGTCCGCTACCCGGCAGGAATAGCCCCACTCGTTGTCATACCAGGTGACCACTTTGGCCATAGTCTCCAGAAGCACCTGGGTAAACTCCAGATCGACAATGGAAGAATGGTCATTCCCTTTGAAATCCATGGAAACCAGCCGCTCTTCTTCGCAGGCCATGATGCCCTTCAGACGACCCCCGGCGGCTTTCTTCAAGACCTCCCGTAATTCCTCGGTAGTGGTGGCTTTCTGCAACTGGATGGTCAAATCCACCACCGAAACCGTCGGCGTGGGAACCCGGAGGGAATAGCCGTCAAACCGGCCGGCCAGCTCGGGTATGACCAGGGCCAAGGCCCGGGCGGCCCCGGTGGTGGTGGGGATGATATTTTGGCCCGCGGCCCGGGCTCGGCGCAGGTCCTTGTGTGGGAGGTCTAGGATACGCTGGTCGTTGGTATAAGAGTGGACGGTAACCATCATGCCCCGTTCAATCCCGAAGGCCTGATGGAGGACCAGGGTGGGCGGGGCCAGACAATTGGTGGTGCAGGAGGCGTTGGAAACGATCTGATGGGTTTTAGGCTGGTATTGATCCTGGTTTACCCCCATCACCACGGTCAGATCGACTTCCTTGGCCGGGGCGGAAATGATCACCTTTTTGGCCCCGGCCTCCAGGTGGGCCTGGGCCTTGGGACCGGTGGTAAACAGGCCGGTACTCTCGACCACCAGTTCCACGCCGATATCGTCCCAGGGAATGGTGGAGGGGTCCTTGCAGGCGTAACTGATCACCGGCTGCCCGTTGATCAGAAAGCGATCTTTTTCGACAACCACTTTCCCATCGAAGCGGCCGTAATTGGTGTCATATTTAAAGAGATGGGCGTTGGTCTCCGTGTCAAACAGATCGTTAATAGCCACCACCTGGAGGGTTTGGGGATGCCGTTCCATGACGGCTTTCAATACCTGGCGTCCGATCCGGCCGAAGCCGTTAATCCCGATGCGAATCATACGAGCCTCCTTTTAGTTACCAAATTATGATAACCTCGCAAAAAGTCAAAAGACGACTTTCTGCTCGGCGGGAGAGGGATTCCCCTCCCCCGCCATTTGAAGTGAATTCAAATGGTTCCACCCCTACCTCAGCCCGGGGCTTAATCGCCCTCGGGCTGATGATGGACTTTTGGGGAGTCCATCAATTATCATCCAGCCGAAACTTGTATTCGCTTAGCAGGGCGCATTCCGTTTTCAGATGCTGGTGCAAACGGGCGTTTTCAATGGCCAGCGCGCTGAGGTTGGCCACGGCATCCAAAAACTGAATTTCCTGGCCGCTGAATTCCCTGGGTTTTTCCGTGTAGACCCTCAGGACGCCGATCACTTTTTTCCCGACCCCCAGGGGAACCACCAAAACGGATTTAATCCCTTCCTCCTTGGCCCGCTGCCCGTACTGAAAATTTTTATCTGATTGGGCATCCGCAATCCAAATGGTTTCCCCTTTGAGGGCCTTGCGGTCCAGTCCGCTTTTTTCCACCAGTACCGGTCCTTTGCGCACGTAACCGGTGGTCAGTCCGTAGGCGGCGGCCATGATCAACCGTTTACGCTTGGGTTCCAGTAGGCGCAGGGAGCTGGCTTTCACGTTCATAGATTCGGTAACCTGGCGAACGACTTTGTCCAGCACCTCGGGGAGTTCGAGGGAGGCGTTGATCACTTTCGCCACGTCGTACAAGGCCGTAAAGTAATCCATTTTCTTTGTAGCCATGGTTTCACTCCTTCATTGGATTTTGGTTTATCGTGATTTTCTTCTTTTTTTTTGAAAAGATCAAGGAAATGGTGAACTTGAAGGATGATTTCCTTTTGTCGAAAAAAGATCAATGGGACGTATTGAGAGTTTTGAAGAAATTAATGAAAATGAATTGGGACCAATCGGAATCTCAGGACAGGTCTTCGGACTCTACCTGCGGAGGGCCTCGATGGGGTCGAGTCGCGAGGCCTTTCGCGCCGGGTAGAAGCCGAAGAAGATGCCTACCAGGCCAGCGAAGGAAAAGGAGAGGAATATCGCTTGCGGGGAGATGAGGGTTGGCCACTTGAAGATCTGGGAGATGAAGTGAGAAGCCTCAACGCCCAGGGCGATGCCGAATAATCCCCCGATCAGGTTCAGGACCAGGGCTTCGGCCAGAAACTGCCAGAGGATGTCCCGGGCCCGGGCACCCACAGCCATTCGAATGCCGATCTCCCTTGTGCGCTCTGTAACGGACATCAGCATGATGTTCATGATTCCTACCCCGGCCACCAACAGGGCGACCGCAGAGATGCTGGCTAGGAGCAGCGTCATAGTATGCTGGGCCTCGGCATTGGCTTTTGCGACATCGGCGGGGTGCCGCAGGTTGAAATCGTCCGCTTGACCCACTAAAATGTGATGCCGCTGCCGCAGCAGAGTCGTGATCTCCGCCTCGGCCGTCTCGATGGCCCCTGACGAGACCGCCGAACACATGATGTCGTCGAGCCAAGAGATCCCTTTGATTTTCTTCTGCACTGTGGTGTAGGGCATGAGAAGTACGTCATCTTGGTCCCGACCAATCGCCGATTGCCCTTTGCGCTTCAGCACGCCAATGACCCGGCATGGGATCTTCTGCACGCTGATAGTCTGACCGACCGGATACTCTCGATCAAACAGGTTGGCCACAACTGTCTGGCCGAGAACACAGACCTTCGCGGCAAAAGCCACGTCGTCTTGTAAGAAGGATCTCCCGCTTTCCAGGTCCCAGCGCCGAATGTCCAGATATCCTGGGGACACTCCGCGCACCATGGTGGCCCAATTCTGGTTTCGGTTTACGACTTGAACTCTCGTGTTGACATGCGGCGATACATTATCGACAAGGGAGATTTGCTCCTGAATCGCGCGCGCGTCCTGCAGGGTGAGGCTCTTGGTGCCGTGCGTGCCCGTCCGCACCCCTTTAACGTTGCGGCCCCCGGCTTCGATCCAGATCATGTTCTCCCCCAGGTTGTAAATTTGTTCCTCGATTTGGTACGACGCGCCTTGCCCGATCGCCACACTGCAGATAAAGGCCCCCACGCCGAAAATGATGCTCAGCATGGCCAGCCCGCTGCGCAGCTTGTAGCGCACCAAGGCTCGCAAGGCGATTCGAATTTCTGTATTGAAGTTCATTCGCTTTCCGCTTTTTCTTTGTTCGGACGTATGACAATCTCAAACGGTAGAGTATAAAATAAGAAAAAAAGGGATCAAGAAGAAAATAGAGGAAATCCCGAAATTCTGTTCAAGGATTTTATCATAGAAAAGAAGTTGGAAATCCAAAATTACGTGCAACTTTTTCCGAAATTAAATGCAACGTTATAGCGATATCCTCCCATCCTTAACCAAATAAGAATTGAGACTCGCGTTAAAACTGCTGAAAAAAAAGGGCTTAGAATTGCTTCTAAGCCCTTGGATATTCTGGCGGGGTCGACGGGACTCGAACCCGCGGCCTCCGGCGTGACAGGCCGGCGTTATAACCGGCTTAACTACGACCCCGCAACTCATGTTGGTAGGCGGAACAGGATTTGAACCTGTGACCCTCGGCTTGTAAGGCCGATGCTCTCCCGCTGAGCTACCCGCCCGGTAAAGCAAACATAATACAAATTCCTGGCGTATCCTGTCAAGATTATTTTATAGTGGGGGTGGGCGGTGCCTGAAGGAGAAGGAAGATGGAAGAGGGAAGCGTTGAGCTGATAAACCTCGACCTTTTGAAAGACCGGGAGGGGGCAACCGCGAAGCATGAACATAATTGACCTGGCGAGGACTTTCAAAATGGTAGGTTCAATCCTACCCTTTTGAAGACAAATTATTAATAATCAATAATTAATTGTTAATTATTAACCGGTTAGTTTCTATTTTGGCAACCTCCATCGAGGAAAGGAAGGGGCATGAAGAGTCAGAAGGCATTTTTAACGACTAAGGGCGAACGATGGGTCCGCAGCGGGCACCCCTGGGTGTTCCGGGACGATATCGCCCGATTGGAGGAACCTGAAAACGGGGCCGTCACCCCATTTTTTACCCTCCAGGGCGAGTTTCTGGGTTGGGGGTTCTTCAGCGCCCATTCCCGGATTGCCCTCCGAAGAATTTCTTCCCGGGAAACACCGATAGATGATGACAGGTGGCGGCTGATTATCGAGAAAGCCCTGGCCGCTCGAAGAAACTGTCTGGACCAGGCTGATCAGGCCTGTCGTCTGGTTTTTGCCGAGGCCGACGGCTTTCCTGGGTTGATCGCCGACTGGTATGCCGGCTATTTGGTTCTGCAAACCCTGATCCCCGGGACCGAACGTCTCCTGCCACTGCTGACCGGCCTTTTTCAGGATCTTCTTCACCCCCGATCCATTCTCCTGCGCAACGACCTGGAGACCCGGACCATCGAGCAATTGCCCCGGGAGGTCAAGGTGCTGACCGGTGAAATCCCGGAGCGGGTCATTATCCGGGAAGGGGAGATCCGCTACCGGGTTGATTTGCTTGGCGGGCAGAAGACCGGGGCCTATCTGGACCAGCAGGAAAATAGAAAACGGTCGGTCGACCATACCCTCCCGGGCGGAAGGGTCCTGGATTGTTTCTCCTATACCGGGGTCTTCGCCCTCCACCAGGCCCGGGAGGCCGGCGAGGTTATCGCCGTGGACGACTCGGCCCGGGCCGTCGAAGAGGGAAGGGAAAATGCCCGGTTGAACGGCATCGATCGGATTCGTTTCATAAAAGGCAATATTTTTGATTTTTTGAAGGCGGCGGAAAAACAACCCGACCGATTTGACCTGATTATTCTCGACCCGCCCCCCTTTGCCCGGAAAAAATCGGAGGTAGCCGGCGGGTCGCGGGGTTATCTGGAATTGAACCGCCGCGCCCTGGGGTGCCTGACCCCCGGCGGCATCTTAGCCACCTATTCCTGTTCCCACAATTTCTCGGAGACGTTGTTTTTGGACATGATTCGGGAAGCTGCCAGAAAAGCCGGACGAAAAGTGTTTCTGCTGGAGAAAGCCCTCCAGTCTCCGGATCATCCGATTTTGCTGTCCTTCCCGGAAAGTTATTATTTGAAGGGATTGATTGTAAAGGTAGAATAGAAAAGAGCAGCCAGTAGAAAAAGAGATTGATTTTTACTTTCTTCTAGATCAGAATATTATTATGTCCAACTTAACCATAAGGTAGGATATATGGAACTGGTAAAACTATCCAGCAAAGGTCAATTGGTTATCCCTAAGGCCGTTCGTGAGCAGTTAGGCATTCGACCCAATAAATTCGTACTCCTAGAAGTTGAAAAAGACCGGGCGGTTATCCGAGCGGCACCCGATGTCCGGAAATCTCTTCAAGGCTTGTTGAAGGGAAAGCCCTCCATGGGGGAGGCCCTTATCGCTGAACACCGGGAAGAGGTGCAAAAGGGATGAAGGCCTACCTTTTTGATGCCTTTCCCCTGTTGTGTTGGCTTCAAGAAGAACCGGGCTGGGAGATGGTTGACCGTCCGCTAAGGGAGGCGGAAGAAAAGGAGGCTGGATATCGATCCACATCATCAACGTGGGAGAGGTGTATTACCGATCCTGCCGGCTGGCAGGGCTGAAGAAAGCGGAAAAAATTCTGACGGATATCCGACTACTTCCCTTTTCTTTTATCCCAGCCTCCGAGGCTTCAGTGCTGGAAGCGGCCAAAATTAAGGGGCAATATCCAGTTTCCTATGCGGATGCCTTCGCCATAGCAACGGCCATCAGACTGGAGGCCGTAGTAGTCACCGCCGATCCGGAATACCACTCCGTTTCTAAGCTCTTGGAAATTCTTTGGCTTAAGTGATTTAGAACGCCGGTCCTTAGCCGAATTTTATTTTCAGGCTCCTCAGTCGATTGACAGCAGCGGCGGTTTCCAGGAGGCGAGGCCTGACCAGGTTCCCAACTTTATAGGGCATTAAGCTGTCCAGGCCCTTGGCCTCCAATTCTTGAAAGACCTTCTCCAAGCCTTCCCTCAGATTGTCGCTTTTCTCTATAAACTTGGACTCGTAGAGGTGGATTAATCGTCCAATGGCCCTGAGCTGGCCGGGTTCCACCAATTGCTCCAGGCAGCAGAGGTCGATGGCCTGGTCGCCGTAAAGGATGGTTTGCATCCCTTTGGCGTCGATCCGCACCTCCCGGCGCCCCAGGCTGGGATCGAAGGCCTCGGCCTGGGGTTGGCGCGCGGTAATTTCACCAAAGCCGCTCCCGCCTTCCTGCAACCGCTCGACCGGAAATCTATGGGCGATTTCCCGGGCTTCTGCGGTTACCAGGGTGGGCCGATAATTGTTCATCCAAATCACCTGGTCGGCCGCTTCGAAGTAATCCCCGGAGCCGCCCATGACTAAAACGGTGGAGACTCCATAATCCTGGTACAGTGGGCGCACTTTATCGACAAAAGGTCTAATGGGTTCATGGGCCTTGGGTATCAGTTCCTGCATCCGCCGATCCCGGATCATAAAGTTGGTGGCCGAGGTGTCCTCATCCAGGAGCAGGACCCGGGCACCCATTTCCAAGGCCTCCATAATATTGGCGGCCTGGGAGGTGCTGCCGCTGGCGTTTTCCGTGCGAAAACGGGTGGTGTCTTCCAACAGTGGAAGGGCTCGAATAAAGGGGCTGATATTCACTTTTTCCACGTTCCGGCCGTCCTCGGCCCGAATTTTTACGGCCTGGGGATCGGTCACCACATATTCCCGACCGTCCCCGGGGATGTGGCTGTAAATGCCCAGTTCCAGTGCCCGCAGAAGGGTCGATTTCCCATGAAACCCGCCCCCCACGATCAGGGTCACCCCTTCGGGGAGGCCCAGGCCGGCCAGAGGGCCCTTGTGGGGGAGTTGAAATGTGACGGTTAGATCTTGAGGAGGCCAAAAGGGTACCGCACCCATGGCCAAGGGCCTGGAGCTGACCCCGCTTTCCCGGGGGAGGATCGCCCCCTCGGGGATAAAGGCGATCAGTTGTTTCCCTCGGAGCTGGTCTCGCAGCCATTCCTGGTCCTCATAGGCATCGACGAAGCGTTTGACTTCCAGTATTTTGTTCGGGATCTGCTGGATACCATGCTGCACGAGCAGGGGGATTTCCTCAAAAAAAATGGCCACCGCCTCCAGGCCCTGGATGGTCCGTCCCGCCGCTGGCAAGCCCACGGTCAGACGAAGCTCCAGGGTTTCCCCTTCGATCACCACCGAAGTCCGCTCCAGAATTTCCGGCCCGCAGGCCTCGATCTGCAGCAGTCCGCTCTTTCCGCCTCCCCCCTGTCTTTTCAATCGGGTGCGAATGGCCTGCTGCACCTGCCGTCCCACATAATCGCAAAAGGCTACCCGACGGACGGGGTTTTCCCAGAAGTCGGCCATGATCTTCCACTTTTTCAGGGAATAGAGGATCCGGAACCGGGAAGGCGGGGCAAAGGGATCGGCCTGGACCCGGTCAATGTTCAATTGATACTGTGAGAAGAGGTATTCCCCCTCAATATCCTGATAGGCCTTGTAGCCTTTTTCGTGAATTCGAAAGAGTGTCCGCTTTAAATCATCGGCTGGTTTCATTTCAAGCCTCCTCTGGCTGATTGCAGTCGTCATTAATGTACATCAAAACGGCGGGATTGAAAAGGAGGGAAGAGCCGATCCTAAGCAGCCTGTTGGCGATTTATGATTGACTATAAATTCACCGTTCCATATCAAAATATCTAAATAAAAAAATGATTCTTGAAAAACGGCGGGTTGTTTGTTATCTATATGAATCAATTTTCAATTCTAAAAGCATAACCCGCAGGCGTTTTGAAAAAAGCCGGTGCCATAGACGTTGGTTCCAACACCTTACGGTTGTTAATCGCCCAAATCGAAGGAAATCGAGTTCTCCCGGTCTGCCGCGATCGCGAAATGGTCCGGTTGGGGCGAAATTTTTTTCCAGGACGGGTCATCGGCCGTCAAGCCCTGGGGTCGGCCCTCCAGGTACTGGAACGGTTCCAAAGGACGGGCGTCCAGGAGGGGGTGGCCCGGTTCCGGGCCGTAGGCACCGGAATCCTGCGGGAATCCTCGAATACCCATCAATTCTTAGAGGCCGTTCGAAAAACTACCGGAATAACGATCCAGGTACTTTCTGGTGAGGAAGAGGCTCGTTTAAGCGCCCTGGGGGTCCTGTCGGTTTTTCAGGATATCACCGGGCCCTCCTGTATTTTTGATCTCGGGGGCGGGTCCGTGGAATTCACCTGGGTGCAATCGGGAAAAATTAGGGAAACTCTCAGCCTGCCTCTGGGCGCTTTAGGGTTGACCGAGCAATTTCTTTTTTCCGATCCTCCGCTGAAACATGAGCTAGACCGCCTTCGCGGGCATTGTCTGCAGACGCTGCGGAAAAGAATAAATATAACTGAATCCGTTAGTTGCCTGATCGGAACGGCCGGAACGGTGACGACTTTAGCCGCCATGGTCCAGAAGTTGGCGGAGTACGTGCCGTCCCGGATCAATGGTTCTGTGCTTGATCAAGATACCCTGGATCGGTTATTATCTACGTTGACCTCTATCCCCCTGACCACCCGCAAAGAACTTCCCGGGCTGGAACCGGACCGGGCGGATATAATCACAGCCGGCCTGGTGGTCGTGTTGTCGATTTTGGACGTTTTTGATGCCGACTCGCTCCGGGTAAGCGATGCCGGGTTGCTGGAGGGGTTGCTGCTGGACGAAGCGGCGACCTATATCGGGCGCCGGCCATAAGGCAACCGAAGTTAATTGAAAGGAGTAACCCATGGCCAACCAACCGAATGCTATTCCCGACGGATTGACTTTTGACGATCTGTTAATCCAGCCAGCTTATGCCCAGATCGTACCCTCGGAGGTCGAGGTGTCCACTCGCCTGACCAAAGGGATTCAACTAAACATACCCATCGTCAGCGCCGCCATGGATACGGTGACCGAGTACCAGACGGCCATCAGCATGGCGCGCCAAGGCGGAATCGGGATTATCCACAAGAATATGAGTATCGCCCTACAGGCTACCGAGGTGGAAAAAGTCAAGAAATCGGAAAGCGGGATGATCGTCGATCCGGTGACCATCGAACCGGACCGCAAGGTCCATGACGTCTTGGCCGTCATGGAAAAATTTGGCATTTCCGGGGTGCCGATCGTTAAAGGTAAAAAATTGGTGGGGATCATTACCAACCGCGACTTGCGTTTCGAGACGGACATGAACAAGAGCGTGGAAGAGGTCATGACCAAGGACAATCTGGTGACCGCCAAGGTGGGAATCAACCTGGCGGACTCCAAGGCCCTGCTCCATAAGAACCGGATCGAGAAATTACTGGTCATCGACGACAAAGGCAACCTCAAGGGTTTGATTACCATTAAAGATATTGAAAAACTTAAAAAGTACCCTTTGTCCTGCAAGGATAAGCTGGGCCGTCTTCGGGTAGGGGCCGCGGTCGGAGTGTCCCCCGGGGAACTGGATCGGGTCGAGGCGCTACGCCGGGCGGAGGTGGATGTGGTCGTGGTGGATGTAGCCCATGGCCATTCCCAGAATGTGGTCGAAGCGGTGAAAAATATCAAGAAGCGCTTTGCGGATTTGCAGGTTATTGCCGGGAACGTGGGGACGGCCGAAGGGGCCGAGGCCTTGATCAAAGCCGGAGCCGACGGGGTCAAGGTGGGGATCGGGCCGGGGTCCATCTGCACCACCCGGATTGTGGCCGGGGTGGGCGTACCGCAGATTACAGCCATCATGGCCTGCGCCGGGGTGGCAAAAAAATACAAAATTCCGGTTATCGCCGACGGCGGCATCAAGTTCTCCGGAGATGTGACTAAGGCCCTGGCTGCCGGAGCAAACACGGTGATGATCGGCAGCCTTTTTGCCGGGACCGAGGAAAGCCCCGGTGAAACGATTCTGTTTCAGGGCCGGACATACAAGGTCTACCGCGGCATGGGTTCCATCGAGGCCATGAAACAGGGCAGCAGCGACCGGTACTACCAGGAGGGATTTGAGAACGAATCCAAGCTGGTTCCAGAGGGGATTGTGGGCCGAGTTCCCTACCGCGGCCCTCTATCGGCCATGGTCTACCAATTAGTGGGCGGGCTTAAGTCCGGCATGGGCTATGCGGGGTGCCGCACCCTGCAGGAACTGAGGGCCAAGGCCCGGTTTGTACGCATCACCCCGGCCGGGTTGCGCGAGTCCCACGTCCATGACGTGATCATCACCAAAGAGGCGCCCAATTACTGGCTGGATTAACCCTTAAAACCGTTCGGCGTTGAGCGTTCGTCGTTCGGCGATAAGAAATAAAAGATGGAATTTTTTGAGCTTGAAAGGCTGATAACTCGCAAAAAGTCGTCACCCCGGTGAAAACCGGTTCCAGTGATTTGATAACTAGTTAAATCTACTGGATTCCGAACAATTTCGTCGGAATGACGAAAACGGTCTTTCGGTATCTTTTTGCGAAACCATCAAAGGTTGAATGTTTATCGAAAGTGCCCCTGATTGTGTATCGATAGGTCAAAAATGATAGCCGGCTTATTGAGATCTTTATCGCCGAACGCCGAACGCTAAACGCCGAACGAATTATTACCCTAAAGAGGGAAACACCCCATGGACCTGCACAGTCAAAAAGTTCTTATCTTGGATTTCGGGGGCCAGACCAGCCAGTTGATCGCCAGACGGGTGCGGGAGGCCAAGGTTTACTGCGAGCTTCATCCCTTTGACTGGTCCTGGTCCAAAATCAAAGCCTTCAACCCCCAGGGGATCATCCTTTCCGGGAGTCCGGCCAGCGTCTATGATGCCAAGGCTCCCCTGCCTGATCCGAGGATTTTCGAGCTGGGGATTCCCCTGTTGGGCATCTGCTACGGCTTACAGTTGCTGACCCACCAACTGGGCGGACGGGTGGAACATTCCTCCAAACGGGAATACGGCCGGGTGGAGATGACCATCAGGGATTTCGAAGGGTTGTTCCAGGGCCTGGACCGGGGCGGCCGAAAAGGGCAGACCGTCTGGATGAGCCACGGCGACCGGATCGAGAAGATGCCCCCGGGCTTCAGAGCCATTGCCGGCAGCGGCAATGCCCCGGTAGCGGCCATGAGGAATCGGTCCCGGACGATTTGGGGCGTTCAGTTCCACCCGGAAGTGGTCCATACCCCTAACGGCTATAAGATAATTAGAAATTTCCTGTTTAAGATCTGCCGGCTAAAACCGCTTTGGACCACTCGTTCTTTTATCAAACAGGCGGTGGTCGATATTCGGGAACAGGTGGGAACGAGAAAGGTGATCTGCGGCCTCTCCGGAGGGGTGGATTCATCGGTAGTGGCGGTGCTGCTCCACCAGGCCATCGGTGACCAGTTAACCTGTATCTTCGTCAACAACGGACTGCTGCGGAGCGGGGAGGCGGAAAAAGTGGTTCAGGTGTTCCGCGGCCATTACCGTATCCCCTTAGTCTATGTAGACGCCGGGGCCGACTTTTTGAGAAAATTGAAAAAGGTAACCGATCCGGAAAAGAAACGCCGGATCATCGGCCATGAATTCATCCGGATCTTCGAACAGGAAGCCAAGAAGATCGGGCCGGTCCGTTTTTTAGCCCAGGGGACCTTGTACCCGGATGTCATCGAGTCCGTTTCCTTCCGGGGCCCTTCCGCCACTATCAAGACTCATCACAACGTGGGCGGCCTGCCGGCTCGGATGAAACTGACCCTCATCGAGCCGCTGCGGGAGTTGTTCAAGGATGAAGGCCGGCAGGTGGGGCGAAGCTTGGGCCTGCCGGAAGAGATGATCATTCGTCAGCCTTTTCCCGGGCCGGGCCTGGCCATCCGGATCGTGGGCGAGGTGACCGAGGACCGGCTGGCCATCCTCCGCCGGGCCGATACCATCGTCTGGGAGGAGATGCGTCGGGCCGGACTCTACAGCCGGGTCTGGCAGTCCTTCGCCGTCCTGCTGCCGGTTAAAACCGTGGGAGTCATGGGGGATGAACGAACCTATGAGCACGTGATCGCCCTGCGAATCGTAGACAGCCAGGATGCCATGACCGCCGACTGGTCCCGCGTTCCTTATACCCTGCTGGGGCTTATCTCCAACCGCATCATTAACGAGGTCAAGGGCGTCAACCGGGTGGTCTACGATATTTCTTCCAAGCCCCCCAGTACTATTGAGTGGGAATAAAAAGAAAATTCGATGCAACACGCTCCTTTTGTTCATCTTCACGTGCATACCCAATACAGCCTTCTGGATGGAGGTATCCGCCTCAAGGAGCTTTTCGAAAAGGCCCAGGCCTTTAAACTGCCGGCCATTACCATGACCGACCATGGCAACCTTTTCGGGGTGGTGGATTTTTATAAACAAGCCCCTAAATATGGCCTGAAACCGATTATCGGCTGTGAAGTGTATGTGGCCCCTCAAAGCCGTTTTCACAAAGAAAGCAGCGCAAATCAGCGAGAACGCCTACCACCTGGTCTTGCTCTGCAAAAACGAAAAAGGTTATCGTAATCTGCTCCAATTGGTCACGCTGGGCCATTTGGAAGGCTTTTATTACAAGCCCCGGGTCGACCGGGAGTTGTTGAAAAAACACAACCAAGGCCTGATCGCCCTTTCCGCCTGCCTGCACGGAGAGATGCCCCATGCCCTCCTGCGGGGTGACCCCGAACGGGCGTTGGAAACACCCGTGAACTGGGGGAGATCTTTGATCAGAGATCGTTTTTACCTGGAAATCCAGAAGAACGACATTCCTGAACAGGAAATCGTCAACTCCGGACTAGTGGAACTCAGCCGCCGTTTGGATCTCCCCTTAGTGGCCACCAACGATTGCCATTATCTGGCCCAGGAACATGCCCGGGCCCATGATGTCCTGCTCTGTATCCAGACGGGTAAAACGATCCAAGATCACAACCGGCTTCGTTTTTCCACCAATCAGCTCTATTTCAAATCACCGGAAGAAATGCAGGCCCTCTTCTCGACTATCCCCAAGCCATCGAAAATACGGTGCGCATCGCCGAACGCTGCAATTTGGATCTGCCGCTGGGGCACTCCCTTCTGCCCCGTTTCCCTTTGCCTCCCGAAGAGACCATGGATCATCGTTTGAAGGGGGAGGCCCGGGCCGGTTTGGAAAAAAGGCTGAAAGCCAAAGAAAACCGATCCCGGCTTCCCGCCCTCGCGGTTCAAAGACTACCGGGCGCGGTTGGAAAGGGAGTTGGCGGTCATCACCCAATGGGATTTTCCGGATATTTTTTAGTGGTATCCGATTACGTCGGCCATGCCAAGGAAAAAGGCATTCCCGTGGGCCCGGGCCGGGGTTCGGCTGCCGGCAGCCTGGTGGCCTACGCCCTGGAGATTACCGATATCGACCCGTTGGTCTACGGGTTGTTCTTTGAACGGTTTTTGAACGTGGAACGCAAGGAACTGCCGGATATCGATGTGGATTTCTGCGTGGAACGGCGGGATGAAATCCTGAAATATATTGTCGGAAAATACGGCCAGGACCACGTGGCCCAGATCATCACTTTTGGGAAAATGCTCCCTCGGGCCGTGATCCGCGATGTGGGGCGGGCCTTGAATATGCCCTACGGCGAAGTGGACCGGATCGCCAAACTGGTACCGAATATTCTGAAGATTACCCTGAAAGAGGCCCTGGAAAAGGAGCCCCGCCTCCGGGAACTCAAAGAAAACGACCCGATGGTGCGGGAACTTTTGACCATTGCCGAGGTACTGGAAGGCCTCCCGCGCCACGCCTCCACCCATGCCGCCGGCGTAGTGATTTCTCCCCAGCCGCTGGTCGAGTGTACGCCTCTGTACAAAGGGCCCAAGGGCGAAACGCTGACCCAGTATGATATGAAATCGGTTCAGGAGGCGGGTCTGATCAAGTTCGATCTCCTGGGCCTCAATAATTTGACCATCATCCAGTACGCCTTAAAGATGATCGAGCGGTCTCAGGGCCGGCCTTTGAATCTATCCCAGATCCCCTTAGATGACCCGGCCGTCTACGAATTGTTGGGACGAGGGGATACCACCGGGGTCTTTCAATTGGAAAGTTCGGGCATGAAGGACCTGGTGATCAAGATGAAGCCGGAAAACTTCGAGGACCTCATTGCCCTGGTGGCCTTGTATCGTCCCGGACCGCTGGAAAGCGGCATGGTGGATGACTTTGTCAAGTGTAAGCACGGCTTGATTCCGGTCGAATATCTGCTGCCCCAGATGGAGCCGATCCTCAAAGAAACCTATGGGGTCATCGTTTACCAGGAACAGGTGATGGAGTTGGGCAGCGTCCTGGCCGATTACTCCATGGGTGAGGCTGATATCCTGCGCCGGGCCATGGGCAAAAAAATAACCGAAGTAATGGCCCAGCAAAGGGAACGTTTTCTGCAGGGAGCCAAAAAGAAGAAGATCGACCTCAAAAAAGCGGAAACGGTTTTTAACCTGATGGAAAAGTTCGGGGGCTATGGGTTCAATAAATCCCATAGCGCGGCCTATGCCCTGATTGCCTACCAGACCGCTTTTCTCAAGGCCCATTATCCTCTAGAGTTTATGGCGGCCTTGTTAACCAGCAAGATGGGCAACGCTCCCGATATTATCAAATATATCACCGAATGCCGGGAGAAGGGGATTGTCGTTTTGCCTCCGGATATCAACCAGAGCCGGATGGATTTTTCCATTTTTGAGGATAAGATCCGGTTTGGTTTAGCGGCAGTGAAAAATGTGGGGGAGGGGGCCATCGAATCCATCCTCGAGGCGCGGGAGCAGGGAGGCCCTTTCCATTCTCTGGTGGATTTATGTAAACGGGTCGATTTATTTCGGGCCAATCGCAAGGTCCTGGAAAGCCTGATCAAGTGCGGGGCCATGGATTCTTTGGGAGTGGCCCGTTCCCGCCTGATGGCTTTTTTGCCCGAGGCCACGGAAATCGGTCAACAATTGCAGCGGGACAGGACCGGCAATCAGTTCAGCCTCTTTGATTTGGGGGATCAGCCTGGATTTGATATGCCCGAGTCGGAACCTCCGGCGCTGGAGGAATGGCGGGAAAGTCAGAAACTGGCCTTTGAAAAAGAAATTTTGGGTTTTTACATCACCGGGCATCCCCTGACCCGCTTTCTGGAGACCATGCAGGCTTTGAAAGCGACGGCTATCCAGGACCTCTCCGAATTGGCCGACAAAGAAACGGTTCACCTGGCCGGTACAGTGGCCGGTCTCAAGGAAATCAACAGTAAAAAAGGGGATCGTATGGCCTTTGCCACGATCGAGGATCTGACCGGCTCCTGTGAAGTGATCGTCTTCGCCGATATCTTCCGCAAGTGTTCTCCCTTGCTGAAGGATGAGCTCCCCTTATGGATCACCGGTAATCTGAGCAAGGACGAGAAAGGGGTTAAGGTCATCGCCCAGGAGGTCATGACCCTGGAACAGGCTGAGGAAACTTCAGCCGTTAAGGCCACCCTCTCCATTTCGGCCACCGGTTTGAGCCGGGACCAACTGGCCAATCTATCCGTCTTATTGCGTCACCATCCCGGGACCTGCCCGGTACAATTTTTGGTTCATTGTCCTAATCAGACCCAGGTTTTGTTCAGCCTGCCCGATGTCTATAAGATCAAGCCCTCGACGCGGTTAAAGCGGGAACTGCGAGATCTTTTCGGGACCCCGATTATGGAGGTACAGTTTCAATAGACAACCGCTGCCAGGGTAGAGACCAAATTCAGGAAGATATCAATTAAACTCGAAATCCGAAGCACGAAATCGACTCGGCTGAGCTCGTCGCAGGCCGAAACAAGCACGAAGGTCCAAAATTCAAATGACCCAAACAAAAACGTTTCGGATTTCGATATTCGGATTTCGAATTTGAACCAATAAATCAAATATTTCTAGTTAGCGACCGAACGGCCGATGGTCTCCTACCAGGAACGTTTTTACCGCACCCAAACCGCTTCTCCCGACTGGGTATCCTTTACCATCCAGGTCAAGGAAAGCGACCTCTGGATTAGGGCCCGTCGAAATTTGGCTGAGGAAGGATATGAGCGGCTTTACCGCCATCGTCAGACCATCGAAGAGTATCTCCGCCAACATCCGGAGTTTGGAGAGGCGCTGACGCCGCTGCCTCCCGATCCTCTGGCGCCGGGAATTATTAAAGAGATGCTGGCGGCCGGGAGGGCGGTCGGAGTGGGACCGATGGCCGCCGTGGCCGGGGCTGTCGCTCAATATGTGGGAAATGATCTGCTGGACCTCTCCCCGGAAATCATTATTGAAAATGGGGGAGACTGTTTTATTTCCTGTCGGGAATCCCTGACCGTGGGTCTTTTCGCCGGGACTTCCCCGCTCAGTCGGAGGATCGGGATTTCCTTGCCGCCTGCCGAGGAGTCGGTGGGCCTTTGCACCTCTTCCGGAACGGTCGGGCATTCCTTGAGTTTCGGCCTAGCGGATGCAGTGGCCGTACGCTCCTCTTCGGCGATCCTGGCCGATGCGGCGGCCACGGCAGTGGGAAATCGCGTCCGGACCCGGAAGGACCTGCCCGAGGCCTTGGCCTTCGCTCAAACCATCCCGGGGGTCGATGGCGTTTTAGTAGTCCTGGGAGATCAGTTGGGTCTCTGGGGAGATTTAGAAATCGTACCCCTTTAAGCCCAGGGTTCCGGGTCTGGTGATTAAGCTTGACTCCTTTCGAGGGTTTTCTTAGATTAATGCTATGACGTTTAGAACAGATTCTCATTCTCTAAAAGGGCAGTTTCTCATCGCCATGCCGAGTTTGCTGGATCCTAATTTCCATCAAACCGTAACCTGTATCTGCGAGCATTCCGTGGAAGGAGCCTTGGGGTTGGTGATAAACCGGGTCTACCCGGATTTGACCGGCTTGGCGATTTTCGAGGAACTGGGATTACCTTTCATCCCGGGGCGGGAAGAAATACCCATTCATGTGGGGGGGCCGGTTCACAAAGGGCAACTCTTTATCCTGCACGGGCCCCCTTTTGATTGGGAGGGCAACCATTCGATAACGACTTCTCTGGCGCTCAGCAACTCCAAGGATATCTTAGAGGCCCTGGCCCGGGGACAAGGGCCGGCGGCCTTTATCATTGCCATGGGGTGCGCCGGCTGGGGGCCGGGTCAACTGGAAGCGGAGATTATGGCCAATGCCTGGCTGACCTGCCCGGCGGATGAACAGATTATCTTTGAGGCGCCCGTTGCCCAGCGCTGGGAAATGGCTGCCAAATTATTGGGTGTCGATCTTGCCTTATTGACGGACACGGTTGGACACGCTTAATTTCTGGAAGACCCGCTATACGAGGTCGAGGTTTTTTGTTTTGATATTTTTGAATTTCAAGAATTCGTTGTTCTTTCGGCCTACGACTAGACCTGTCGGCGAGCTCAGGTCGAGCCGCTCAGCCGAGTCGATTTCGTGTTTCGAATTTCGGATTTGAGGAAAAGTATGGGCGAAATTCGCAGCACCATAGACCTTATTATGGAGAAAACCAGGAATCTGTCCCTTTCCCCCGAGGAAAAAAGAAGGCTGAAGGGGCAGGAATGGCTGGGGAAAGCCCGGGGTTGGGTCCAAAAGTATCTGGACGATTTGATCGAGGTGAACGGCGTTTTGGCGGCGCTGCAGAAATTAGGGGAATCCGAGGGTGGGGACCTTTTGCTGAAACAGGAAATAATCGGCGCCATCGAACCGGGCGCCGACAACGGGAAACGCTGGGACCTGCTGGAAAGCCTCTGGTCTTCCAACCTTAAACGCTATAAAGAGATAGTGAGACTTTTTCAAGATGAATTGGAGCGAGCCCGAAGCGAGAAGGTCCGCTTGGCCCTGGATCGACTGGCCGAAAGGAATATTTCAGGCACGGCGTTGGTCCCGAACCTGAATGGCGACCCGGAGTGGGCCGTTTTCCGCCGGTTGCGGATTGAGAAATGCCGCCGGGAACTGAGCCTTATCCCTTAAAGTCGGTTGAGCAGAAATGAAACCCTTGCCAAAAGTCTAAAAATAGCTTGGCGCGCATCCGTCAGATATAATTAAACCAGTACTCCTCCACCGCCCTAAAATTGGCTTCTACCGCCTCTTTCCCCACTACCACCTCCCCGTGCCCGGGGAGCAGAATCTCTACCTCCAGGGCGGCCAGCCTGCGGATACTTAATTTCACTTAAAAATATTTAATTGTCCGCTGGGTTTCTTCTTCTTCCTGGCCGTCTTTGGTTTGAACACTTCAATGGCCGGTCCCGGGTCTGCCGGTGGAGATTCCTTAATCTGCAGGGGGTTCGGGTCCGGTTGAACCAGGAAGGAGCGCAGACTCTCAGCCCGGCTGCGGATGTCAACCAGGCGGGATTGCAGGGTAAATTCGATGGCGGTCTGAATGCTTTTCAGATCCTCAGGTGCAAGAGAAATTTTGCCCCGGAGGGTGGTTGCCAATCCCGGCCAGAGTCGGCGGTGGGGAATAATATAAAAAAGACCCATCGTAACGGCCTGGTCATCTTCGCGGGTTAGTTGAAGCAATGAGCCATCCCGAATAACCATCCAAGGATGGGTCGTTTGCGGTCTGGATTTTGAAAGGAAAAGACGCCGCAGGATGGGCTGGTAGAGGAAGCAGCGCCAGATTTGAGCGGCCAAAGGGCTTTGTTCCAACTGGGGCAGGAAATCAAATTTTTCTTGAAAGACAGCCGGTTCCACCCGGAGGAAATATTCCAGCCACCAGATGAAATTCATATCCCGGAGGGAGAATTCGGTCTCCGCCTGAACGGTCAGGGATCCCCCGGGCGGAGATAAGGCGTTCAGCAGGGAAATAATCTCTAAAAGGATATTTTCCGGGTAGAAATCCATGGTCGAGGCCTTAACGATTTGGTTTCCTTCATTAGATACCGGTAAGCAGGTTTCCTGTCAAGGAAATTGCCGTTCGAATCTTTCGGGTTGGGGAGTTCACCCGGCCGAATCGTTAAAGGGAATTGACAACAAATCCGGGGTTAGTGTATGGTCTACTAAATTTCGTAAAGGAGGAACTCTATGGAGATCAAGAAAATTGGTGTAGTGGGAGCCGGTACGATGGGCAACGGGATTGCTCAGGTTGCCGCCCTCATCGGGTGTGAGGTCATCATGCGGGATGTGGAAGAGCGTTTTGTCCAGAACGGGCTCAAGAATATTGATCGCTTCTTAAGCAAAAGCGTGGAAAAAGGAAAAATGACCGAAGACCAAAAACAGGGTGTGCTGGGACGCATTAAGGGGACCACCAACATGGCCGATTTGGCCGAAGTGGATTTCGTCATCGAAGCGGTGATCGAGGACATGGACCTGAAGCGATCGGTTTTTAAGGATCTGGATGGGATCTGCCGGGCCGACGTGATTCTGGCAACCAACACCTCATCCATGTCCATCACCGAGATCGCCGTGGCCACCCAGCGTCCCGAGAAGGTGGTGGGGATGCATTTCTTTAACCCGGTCCCTTTGATGCGTTTGGTAGAGGTCATCCGGGGTTTTCATACCAATGACGAAGCGGTTCAGGTGACCACGGACCTGGCTAAGAAAATGGGTAAGGAGACGGTGGAGGTCAAGATCGATTCCCCGGGTTTCATCGTCAACCGGATCATGATTCCCCACATGTTGGAAGCCATCAACATCGTCCAGGAGGGTGTGGCCACCAAGGAGGACGTGGACAAGGCGGTCAAGCTGGGTTTGAACTACCCTATGGGTCCCTTTGAGTTGATGGATCTAACCGGCGTGGATATCTGCAAGTTTGTAGCCGATTATTTTTATAAGGAGCTGAACAAGGAAGGCAAGTGGGTGGCCCCGACCCTGATGAAGAATATGATCCGGGCCGGCCGCCTGGGACGTAAGACCGGCGCGGGGTGGTTCGATTATAAGAAATAAATTAAGCCTGCCGGACCGGGTTTAATACATTCGAAGGATGAGTAAAACCCCGGTTTCCCCGGAAAGGGGAGCCGGGGTTTTTCTTATGGCCGCCTCGTGGCTTGAGATAATTTTAAGGGAGTTATAAATGTACTGAATACAGAAACCCCAATATAGATCGTCATTATTCGTCTTTAAAAATTAATTCCTGCAGGAAGGCGGCCGAATCCATGACTCTTAGCAGCGGATAAAGGGGATTACGCCGATAATTATCCAGGGTCCGCTGGTGTATTTCCGGGGTGGGGGCGGCCGAGCAGTCCTCCAGGATGACCGCCCGGATGTCATGACAAAGGGCGTCCAAGGCTGTGGTCAGAACGCAGAAATGGGTGGCGATGCCGGTGACGGCCACGGTATCGACCTGATACAGCTTTAGGGTCATATCCAGGTCGGTTTTAAAGAAGGCACTGAAGCGGCGTTTGGGTAAAATAATGTCCGTGGGGGCCTGATCCAAAGCCTCCAGCACTTCAGCCCCCGGCGTACCTCGTAACGAGTGAGCCTTCATCTTCCCCTGAAAAATGAAATCACCTTCCAGAAAGCTGTCACAGGCAAAAATGATCGGAATTCCTCGTCGATGGGCTTCCTCAAGCAAGCGGTTCAGCGCCGGGACCATGGCCCGGGCGTGGGCGGTAATGGGCAGGTGGTCCTCGTCGTGAAAATTGTCCTTCACCATGTCGACGACAATAATGGCAGGTTTCATAGGTTTTCTTCGCGTTAAAGGACGGTCAACAGGTCGCTGAAATTAATCTCCAGCATCTTGGCGCTGGCCAAAATGCGGTCGGCGTTGCAGTCCGCCGCCTGAACTCCTCCGGAGAGATTCTTAATCTCCAGGGCGGCGGTTTTGATGATTTGAATTTGCATACTCAAGGCTTTTAATTTGGCGATTTCGGTTGGTTCCATCGTGATCTCCTTCACCCCAGAAATGCTAAAAAGATGAACATCGAACATCGAACGTCCAACATCGAATGTTGAATAAGAAAAGATGAATAAATCCCGCCGAGACCGGTATTTAATGCTTCGGTATGGGGCCGTTTGTTTTTTCGACGTTGGACGTTCGATGTTCGATGTTGGACGTTCGATTTCGTGGTCTTTCCTATTGCTTTTTGCCCTTATCCGGAATTCAGTATCAATGCTTCCTCAGGTCCTTGAACCGCCGGGCCTTGCCCTCCGGCCGGGGTAGACTCTGGAAGGAATGAAATTCCATTGATCGGCTCTCCGGTCACCAGGTCTTCCACCTCCACCAGGAACCGGGCTTCATTGAGGTGGAGGCCGTTCTGCTCGGTACACTCGTAGCCCCAGGCTCCGATCTCCGTGGCCCCCACATGGTCGAAGACCTTCGCACCCCAGGCCTCCTCCAGGCGTTTCCGGGTGCTGGGGATGCCGGCCCCCGGTTCGCCGGCGCAGACGATCCGTCGAATGGAAAGGTCTTTGGCCGGATCGATAAACGGACTGGTCATGTTAGTCTCCTGTTAGACTTTTCGGGTTATTGGTCTGCCGGAAGTTGTCATATTTCCAAGTCGGGCTCTGAAGCGGCAGGGTGTCCTTAAAATAGTCTCCGGCCGGACGGCGGAAGGGTTCCAGGACCTGGCTGTTCAGTTCCGCCGTTTCTTCAAACAGGGACTTGGGCGTGGAAAATTCAATGATGTTATTGTCATCCGTATTGAGCGGGCCTTTTTGAGTCAGCACGGCAATTTCCCGGGGACCCATCACGAAACGATCCAGGAGGGTTTTCAATTCCGTAACTTCAATACGCTTCAGGTCCTGGGCCACTTTGGGCCATTGCATTCGTTTTTCGATCTCCGCCGTAGAAAACACGGGAGGGGTTTTGAAACCCACCAGGACCAGGTCTTTGTCCTGAGGCTGGAAAACGTAGACGTGGGGAAAGACGGCGCGAAAGGTCCGCAAAACGGTTTTAAAGCTTTCCGGGGAAATTTTATATAACTGCAGCCACTGGCAGAAAACGCCTTCCGGTTTAAGCTTGTCGAAGCCGAGCTGAAAAAATTCACGGGTGAAGACGTTGGCGATACCGGCCATCCAGGGGTTGGAAGGTTCGGAAATGATCACGTCATAAAAATCGGGGGTCACCAGGAGGTAATTACGGGCGTCGGCCACCCGTAGAAGCATCCGCGGGTCCTCCAGCGGACGGTAATTGACGTGGTCAAAGAAATGGGACCCTTCGATAACCGCCTGTTCCAGTTCTACCAGGGTAATTTTTTTCGCGGGGAAGGTAGTCACGGATCCGATCGTCACCCCGCTGCCCATGCCGACCACCAGGATTTCATCCAATTTGGGCGCCAGCAGCAGCGGAATGTGGCCCACCAGCACCTGAGTAGGCATGTCCCCCTTGGTCGAGGCCTCCACTTTGCCGTTGGACTTCATGTAAATGGTTCCGGTGTACTTGGACTTATGGACGCTGATGGTGCAGGTTTGCCCTTCCTTATAATACAAGAGGGGTTCGTTTTGGGGGGAATACATGGCCAGGAGGTCGGACCGGGAGGTGTTTTCAAAATTATGAGCATAGATATAGACGCCGCTGGCCATCAAGGGCGCTTTCCATTCGGGTGGAAAGGCCATGATGGCGGCCGCGAAAAGAATGGTCAGCGCATAAGCCGCTCTTTTCAAATAGAGGCGCGGGGCCGGGGAGATCAAGAGGACGTATAGGCCGTAGAGCAGATTCAGACCGATGCCCAACAGGATGGTGTTGCGGATACCGATCAGCGGGATCAGGAAGAAGCCGCCGGCAAAGGACCCCAAAATGCAGCCGAGGGTATTGATAGTGTAAATATTGCCCACCAGTCGGCCCACCTGGTTGAGATGGGACATGCAGATTTTGATGGTCAAGGGGAAGAGGGCGCCCATTAAAAGGGTAGGGGCCAACATGATAAAAAAAGCCAGCAGGTACTTCCCGAGCAAAAGCAAATTGATGGACTGCCCGATGGTCTGGTAAAGCAAGAGGTAAAGGTAGGGGAGCTCCTGAAAAAAAATCAGGCTCAGGAAGGCCAGGACCCCGATTCCGATTTGCATCAGTGCCCAGGTAAATCCCTGGTAACGAAAGGTATCCACCCACCGGGAAAAAATCAGAGACCCGAAAGCGATCCCGACCAGGAAAGTGGTCAGCATGATGGTAAAACCGTAAACCGAAGAATCCACCAGCAGAGACAGGGTCCGGCTCCAGGCCACTTCGTAGATCATGGAGATAAATCCGGATAGGGAGATCCCGATGACGATGGACCAGACTACCTTCTTGGGCAGTAGGCCCGAAGTGGCTTCCAGAAATTTCCCAGCAGGTTTTGACCCCGGAGATTCCGCCACCATCGGACGCTCAGGAAACCGGGGCAACAGGGCGAGGATCAGCAGGGCGACCAGCAGGTTTATGCCTACGGCGATCCACAAGGTATGTTGGACCCCCAGAGCGGGCAACAGGAAGAAACCGCTGAGGGCGGTGCCTAACACGGCCCCGAAGGTGTTCAAGGCGTAAAGACGGCCGATGGTCACCCCCAGGGTGGTTTCTTCCCGGACGGCCCAGGTGCTCAGGATGGGCAAGGTGGCGCCCATGCAGGTGGTGGGAATGATCAGGACCACGGTAATCAGCAGGAATTGCAGGAGGGTGAAGCTGTAGAAATTCAAATTAAATTGCTGCCAGAGAAATTGGTAGACCGGAATCAGGCTGCCGAAGATCCAGGGGATGATCAAGGCGTAAAGACCGATAACCCCTTCCAGTATTCCGTAATAGAGGAGGGGACGTTTTTGACGATCCATCATCCGGCCGAAAAAGTAGCTGCCCAGGGCCAGACCGCCCATAAAGGCCGTCAAGACCGTGCTGATGGCCAGGGTAGTGGAGCCGAAGATGAGGATCAGCAGGCGCAGCCATAAGACTTCATACAGCAACCCGCTGAAACCGGAGAAAAAAAAGCAGAGCAGCACAATGGGTCTAATCATAGTCACTCCTAAAGCAGTGGATCAATTGAATTAGGTTTTTAATAGGTAAACAGTGAGATTGCAAGAAGAAACTGCCTTGGGTTACAATAGCCCCATGACTTTCAGCCGGAAGCCCTATCGCTTAATCAGCCACACCGGGGACCTGGGGATGACGGTTCAAGGCAAAGACCGGGCTGACCTTTTCGAGCAATCGGCCTGGGCTTTTTTTGACCTCCTGGTGGACGTCCGGAAGATTAAACCGATAAAACCGCTGGAGGTCTCGGTCGAAGCGCCGGATCGCGAGGCCCTGCTGGTGGCCTGGCTGGGAGAACTATTGTATTTATTCGACGCCCGCCGTCTGGTTTTCAGCCGTTTTGAAATCGAGGAGCTGAACGATCGGTCGCTGAAGGCCCGGGTTTGGGGGGAGGATTACGATCCGGAACGGCACGGTTTCAAACACGGGGTTAAGGCCGTAACCTATCACCAAGTGCAGATTCGGGAAACCCCGAAAGGCTGGCGGGCCAGGGTGATTTTTGATATTTAGTTTTAAATTTGGTTGTTCGCCCTTTTGGGTGGGTGGCCACAATATCTGGTAGATTAGACTGAAATCAGGCCTTCGTGGCCGATGGGTCTCGGCGAAAGGGTTTTCCACCTTGCTTTATAGGTTCTAACCCGGCCCCCATGTTACTAAATCTTCACAGAGGCAGGGCCGGCCGAAGAAGCATCAAAAGCCTCTGAGTTTGGGCCTGCTTCAAATAAAATTGGTATTTTAGGCCCGGGTTCGAAGTCCGGAGTACCTTTGGAAAGCCCTTTCGCCGAGACCCATCGGCCATACCAGATCTGGGGGGTACCCACCCAAAAGGGCGAAGCGTCTTAAATTTTTCTCTGTTCAGAAAAATTTTAGGGGAGGGCGTATGGCGGATAAAATCAAGATGGAACAAATCGATCCTTATCGATTTCGAATCCCCCGGGAGGGGAAGATGCGGACCGACGGCCTGGTTTTCACTTCTCCGGAGCTGTTGCCGGATATCCGGAAGGACCAGAGCCTGAACCAGGTGGCTAACGTGGCCTGGCTGCCGGGGATCGTGGGGAATTCCCTGGCCATGCCGGACATCCACTGGGGGTACGGGTTTCCCATCGGCGGAGTAGCGGCCTTTGACCCTGCGGAGGGGATCGTTTCCCCTGGCGGGGTGGGCTATGATATCAACTGAGGCGTGCGTCTGCTGCGCTCCGGGTTGAGCCGCCATGACCTTCAAGGAAAAATGAAAGAAATCGTGGACGCCCTGTTCCGCAACATCCCTTCCGGGGTCGGGTCCCACCGCAAGGACTTTAAACTTTCTCCGAAAGACCAGGAAAAGGTCCTCCAGCAGGGGGCTCAATGGGCCGTTCGGCAGGGCTATGGATCGCCCAAGGATCTGGAACATATTGAAGAGGCGGGGTGCATCGAAGGGGCTCGGCCGGACCTCGTTTCCAACAGGGCGCTGGAACGGGGGAAGGACCAGTTAGGAACCCTGGGATCGGGGAATCATTTTGTGGAAGTGGGCTACGTGGAAACGATTTATGAAACGGCGGCGGCCCGGGCCCTGGGGCTTTTTGAAGATCAGGTGACGGTTATGGTGCATACCGGCTCCCGGGGGCTGGGCCATCAGGTCTGCGACGATTCCATCAAACAGCTTATCCGGGCCACGGCCAAGTATGGCATCGAGCTCCCGGACCGGCAATTGTGCTGCGCCCCCATCAATTCCCCGGAAGGGCAGGACTATCTGGGGGCCATGGCGGCGGCGGCTAATTTCGCCTTTGCCAACCGGCAGATCATTACCCACTGGGTCCAGGAAACCCTGGAGCGGGTCTTGCAACGCGGACCGAAGGATCTTCGACTGGAATTGATTTATGACCTGTGCCATAACATTGCCAAGTTTGAAGATCACTTGGTTGAAGGGAAAATCAGACGGCTGTGCGTTCACCGCAAGGGAGCCACCCGGGCCTTTCCTCCCCGTCACCCCCAGATCCCTCCTGATTTTTTTGAACTGGGGCAACCGGTGATCATCCCCGGGGATATGGGTCGTTACTCCTATGTGCTGTTGGGGACCCAACAGGCCTATGCCGAGACCTTCGGCAGCACCTGCCACGGCGCCGGACGGGTCATGAGCCGCCAGGCTGCTAAAAAAGCCGCCCGGGGTCATGCCGTCCTCCGGGAGCTGGAAGATAAGGGGATCATCGTCCGGGGGGCTGGAATGGGCACGGTGGTGGAAGAGATCTCCGAGGCCTATAAGGACGTGGCCCAGGTGGTGGAGGTGGTTCACGGCGCCGGGATTTCTAAAAAGGTGGCGCGGCTCCGGCCGCTTGGGGTGGTGAAAGGCTAAGCAAAAACGTTTTGTTCACAAATTTCGGCGATCCAGGCGTTGATGCTCTTGCGTTCCCTCTTGGCCGCCAGGGCAATGGCACAATGCAGCTCGGAAGGAATCCGCACCATGAACCGACCGGAGAAAGGCTTTTCCGGTTCTCGCCCGATCCTCTTGCAGGTTTTCAGGTATTCGTCAACTGTAATGATACCAAAAATGATATCCTTGGGCAAGGAAATCTGGCCACTCCCAAGGACATGGTCCAGGGAGGGGGAGTAATCCACCTTGACGCCATCTATTAGAAGTTGCCGGCTTGTGGGCTTTGTGGACGCCTAGGAGCAGAAAAAAATCTACATAATTCTGGCTGAAATGGAGGTACAGAAGAATGTCGCGTGTCTCTGAAATTTTAGGTGTTGATTATCCAGTCATTCAGGGCGCCATGGGAGTAATATGTAATCCGGAGCTCGTGGCCGCGGTTTCTGAATCGGGTGGCTACGGCCTTCTCGCGACGGCTTTCGCGACTGATGCACAAGTTGTACGTAATCAGGTACGATCCACCAAGGAGCGTACGAAAAAACCCTTTGGAGCGAACCTCTTTGCCATGAATCCCAAGGCGTTGGAATTCGCCGCAGTGATGGCCGAGGAAGGCATAGGCGCCGTGACAGTTTCCGGGGGATCTCCAAAGCAGTTGATTCCCTTTCTCCGTGAACGTGGGGTAAAAGTCCTGGTCGTAGCACCGACCGTCGATTCTGCCTGCAAGGCGGAGGCGTTGGGCGCGGACGCCATTGTGGCGGAAGGCAGTGAATCAGGTGGGGTGCAGGGCTTTGGGGGACCATCAACAATGGTTCTGGTTCCCGCGGTTGTGGACGAGGTCAAGGTTCCGGTAATCGCTGCCGGAGGAATAGGGGACTCCCGGGGGTACAGGGCAGCCATGGCTCTCGGGGCTGAGGGTGTCCAAGTAGGAACGCGATTCATAGCCACAAAGGAATGCGTCGCGCATGACAACTACAAGAACCTCATCCTTGAAGCAAATGACTTGGGGACTGTGCTCATTGACCTGGGACGTTTCCAAGTTCGAGCCTTGCGGACATCTCTGACGGAGCGAATCAGAGGTGGAGAGACTCAAGCGATGTCGGTCTTCGGTGGTCCTGCCATGGAGGATTCCTGGATCAAGGGGAATGTGCATGTGGGGATTCTTCCTGCAGGGCAGATTTCAAAGCTCGTCAAAGACATCCTCTCCGTAAAAGAGGTTATCCGCGAGATGGTCGGCTGACAATCGGATGGGTTGAGCCCGTTGGCCGAGGCCGCCAAAGCCATCCAAACCTTTGGTCAGGATTTCGAGATTTTCGAAGATCATGCCCCCGTTTAAGGGAAGTTTAGGATGCAGAGGGATTTGTAAAGTCCGGAGCAGATATCGATTACGATGATATACTTCACACACTGAGTCTGAATGTTCCCTTCAGTGGTCTTTTAGGGAATGTTACCGCGTCGCACATACATAGTCCTGAGCTACCAACCACGAATACCGGAGTCGCCACGACGGTCCCAACATTCCCTGGTTTCCCTTCCGGCGTGACTTCAGGAGATTACGTCCGTACGTTAGATATGACCCTGGCCGCGTCATACAGTCCGACTTTTATTGCCGTGAATGGCGGGACAGTATCTGGAGCCGAAGCGGCACTCGCCGCAAGTCTTACGGCAGGAACAGCTTATCTCAACACTCAGACCAACTTATTTCCCGGTGGTGAAATCCGCGTCCAAATTGCCCCCGTCTCCGTTACCCACATCTATCTCCAATTGATCCTGCTTGAGGAGTAGTATTTGATATTCCCGGATCGACAGATGGTTGCACCACGTCGTAGCCATCGACGCACCATTCCGATAGCCGCCGTCTAATAATGTTGCCGGCGGCCTTTTATTTAACGCGGGATAGTTTTTCGGTGATCACTTCCCAGACTTCCGGCACCGAGATGGCCTGGAGGCATTTGTTGTCCAGGCAGGAGGTGTGGCGGTGGTTGAAGGCGGTCAGGCAGGGAGAGCAGGGGAATTTCGAATAAAAAACGTGGGTGTTTTCGCCCAAAGGGCTGTAAAGATAAGGGGACTCGGGACCGAGGAAAACAAAATTTCTTATCCCGGTCAAAGACGCGAAGTGGGCCGGGCCGCTGTCGTTGGTGATCAAGGCCTCCGAGACGCAGAATAGGTCCATCAACTCTTCAAAGGTGGTCTCGCCGGTCAGATCCAGGCAGCGCTGATCAGACAACTTTTCCGCCAGTCGGCCGGTGGTTTCCTGGTCCGCGCCGGCTCCCATGAGGACGACGATCCGGTGGGGGTCTTGCAATAATCGGTGAGCTAGCTCTACATAATTTTCCAGAGGCCAGGCCCGGATAGGGATTTCCCCGGCGCTGGGATTTAAAATGACGATCTGAGTGGATTCGCCGAATTCTGGAAACCGTTTTCGGATTTTTTCCCGGATCCGGATTTTTCCCGATTCCGAAGCCTGATACAAGGCCGTTTCCAGACGGCTGTCCGGAATGGCCGCGTCCATAGTCGGCCAGTCCTTGGTCGGGTAGCGGAGCACGTCCAAAAAGGACAGAAAGGACTTGCTGATATGCTGCTGAAAGTTGTACTGGATTTTATGGGTGTGCAGATTTCCCCGGTATAATCCCTCCATCCGGAATCTGTGAAAGCCCACCCGGACCGGGGCGCCGCTTAGAAAGGTCAGGATGGCCGTCACCCGGGTGAACAGTTCCAGATCGAAGACCACGTCGATTCCTTCCCGGTGCATTCGGACCACCGTTTTAACCACATCGCCCAGAAAAGATCCCAGGGATTTCTCACGGATCGTCAAGACGTTTTCCCTCTGGACGAGATTCAGGATGTCCACACTGGCCCGGTTCTTTTCAAAAATCATAAAATACAGCTCGGCTTCGGGATAATCTCGCTGAATGGCCTTAATCGTTGGATAGGCCAGAATGGCGCTGCCCATTTCGGACAGCTCGATGAGCAGGAATTTTTTTAACGCCCGGCCCGGCTCTTTTTTTGGGAAAAGCCTGCTCCGGGCCCAACCCAGGATGGAAAGCAGGAGGCAGACCGGGATGCCAATCCAGTAATCAACTTTTCTGACCGTTTCGATTTTCATAAGAATATTCGGAGGATGATGTTTGTCTTCATATTATCCGCGGTAATTTTTTTTTCGAGCGGCATTCCTCATTTTTATAGTATTTTTATTAAGCACGCAAATGTAAAATAGGCCGGCTTCTTATTGAACGGAACTGAAAAAGTTAGTAATTTAGGCCCGGATTCGAAGTCCGGAGTACCTTTGGAAAACCCTTTCGCCGAGACCCCACGGCCATACCAGATCTCGGGGGGGTACCCACCCAAAAGGGCAAAGCGTAGAAAGAAGATAATAGAGGCGGAGACGAGCAGGATGATCATGAATGCCCAGGCTGTTCCCACCCCAATGAATCGTCCGGCCGGAATAAGGTCCGGGTGGTTGTGGCTCGGGATCCTGGTCCTGGGGGGCCTGGCCTCCCGCGGGCTCCGTTTTTGGGGCCATTTCGGGCTTTGGGCCCATTGGGATGAAGTCCGCCTGGCGGTCCCGGCCCTGGGTATTCTCCAGGGAGATTTCCCCATTCACCAATTGGGGGTGGAATATATGGGAGCTTTCCCCTCCTACCTGCTGGCGCCCTGGTTCCTAATCTTCGGGGCCTCGCCCCTGGCCCTGGACTGCTTCGCCTACGGGGCCGGTCTCACCCTCTGGGGGACCGGCTATTTGGTGGCCCGGAGATTTTCCGGGAGACGGGCCGCCGCCTGTTATGCCCTCCTCTCGGCGGTCCCGGCCCTGTTGCTCAATCAGTGGAGCCTGAACGGGAATTTGAACTATCCCCTCCTGTTGCTGCTCGGAAACCTGTTGCTGCTCCTGACCCGCTCCCTGTTCTTCGGCCGGAGAAATGCGCCGGCTGATTGGCTGGCGGCCGGTCTCCTGGGCGGATTAGGCTGGTGGAACAACTTGTTGATTGTGGTGTATTTGATCCCCCTGGGTTTGCTGGCCCTGCGGACCCGTTTGGGGTTTGGAAAACGGTTCTGGTTCTTTCCCCTGGGCTTTTTGGGGGGGAGCCTGCCGATGTGGCTCTATGAACTGGGTCACTTCCCTTCCGCCCGACTGGCCACCTTCCGTGTGGGAGGGGCCCCGATCGGATTGGCGGATAGGGGAATCCTGCTCTTGACGGAAAGCTTCCCCCGGTTGTTGGGGTTTGAGCCGGATAGATTGGGGAGGCCGGTCCAGGTGGCGGTGGCGGTATTTCTGGTGCTTTTCGGAACGTTCGCCCTGGCTTCGGCCCTCAGGCGGGATGCCGGGGAAATGGCCTGGGTGGTGGGTCTGCGGTCGTTGCCCGGGGCCGGCAGGATTATTTTGTGGGGGATTTTGGCCTCGAATCTGGTCCTGGTCCTATTTACCCCGCGAGGAGGGGAGATCGGCGGTACGGGCATCCGCTACCTGCTGCCCTTCTATTCCGTATTGCCGGTCTGGATGGGGGAGGCCCTGGAACGAGCGCTGAATCGGAAAAAAGCCCTGGCCATCGGGGTGCTGGCCGGATGGCTCGGATTCCAATCCTGGATCAATTGGCAGGATACCGCTGGTTCGGTACCCCCCGCGGAGAGGCGCTGGGAGGCGTTGAGGCGGCAAACGGCCCCCCTCAGACAGTGGTTAGAGGATCGCGGCCTGCGTAGGATTTATGTGGAAGAGGCGCCCGGGATCACCTCGTATGAATTTACCTTCCTGACCGGAGGAAAAATCGTGGCTGCCGATCCCTGGCGGGAGGAATACCTCCCCTTGGCCGTCCTGGTGGATGGGGCCGATAAACCTCCTTGGGTGACGGGCTGGCAGCCTGCTGGAAACGACCAGTTGACCCGGGGGATTACGAGTACCTTAAAAGCCTTGGGTTGGCAACCGGAGGTAGACCAAATAGGACCGTTTGTCGTGATCCGGTATCAAGGGAAGACCATCCAGGATTATGAGGCCGTATCCCCCCGCGATTGGACCCTGACGGTCCATCCCAATCCAAGCGCGGCGGGCAACTTAGCCGACCGGGATGCGGCCAGCGGATGGACCACCAACGGACCACAGGAGCCGGGCCAATGGGTCACCGTCGATCTGGGTAAACGAGAACGCCTCGGGCGGATGGATCTTGGGGTCCCCCTCTGGCAGGATATCCCTCAGAGCTTTCGGTTGGAAGGATCCCTGGACGGGAGAAACTGGCTATCTCTGGCAGAGATTTCTGATTATATAGGCCCGTTTTTTTCCGCCGGGCCTCAGGCCTACTTGAAAGTCCGACGGGGGAGGGTCCAGGTCGTTTTTCCTCCCCGTGACCTTCGTTATCTTCGCTTTGTCCAAGAGGGGAAGACCTCCGTTCGTTCCTGGTCGGCCAATGAAATTTTCATTTACCGCCCGGGAGCTCGGCCGGCGGAGAATCCTTCGCCACCGAAACTGCTCTCGCTATTGAACCGGGAAGGAGTCCGTTATTTTTATGCCGATCCCTGGTTGTCCGCCCGGATCAACCGACTTTCCAACGGGGCCATTCAAACGGTTCCTTCCAATCTGTATGTCAATTCCTGCGGTCGGATCGGACCCGCGCCGGCGGTTATAAATCCAACGGCCCTTCAAAAGGGGACCGCTTTATTCTTAAAAAGGGAGGCCGATGACGAAGAAACCCGGTCGCTGTTAACGGGGCAACCGGCAGCCTGGATGGCGGTCCCGGCCGAGGGAGGAACCTTGATCATTTTTAACGGCGGGAAGGAAAGGGATCGGCTTATTTCCCGGGATCAGTGGAAGGTCACGGCGCTGGCCTCGGGTGCAGAGGTCAAGGCGGTCCTGGATGGAAAGCGGCAAACCGGATGGAAACCCGATTGGACCAAAGGGCAGGGGAACCTCCGGATTGACCTGGGTAGCCTGCGGCCGATTCAGCGCCTTCGGGTGGACCTGGAGGCGCCGGGGGGAGGAATCCACCCCACGATAACCGCTTCTCAGGACGGAATTCTTTGGGAAGAGATCCCTGTGGTGACCTGGTCCGGACCGGTTTATTTCGATGGGTGGGGGTTGCTCCGCGACGGCGAAAAGACCTGGGACGTACGATTTCCGAGCCGAAGGCTACGGTATCTGCGACTGGAGTTTACCCGTCGAGGTCACCCTCGGACTCTGGAGATCAAGGAAATTTTCGGATATGAATAGGAGAGAGTGGTGAATCCTGTCGGCGCCCACATGTCCATGGCCGGGGGGTTGCATCGGGTTTTTGAGCGCCTCGTGGCCGTGGGCGGGGAATGCCTCCAGCTTTTTGTCAAGCCCAATGTGCAGTGGGCCGCGGGTGATCTGTCGTTGGAAGAGGTGGAGTGCTTTGCCCGGGAGCAGGTCCGGACGGGGATCGCCCCGGTGGTGGCCCATGCCTCCTACCTGTTGAACATGGCCTCACCCGATCCGGGCCTGCGCCGGAAATCCGGACTCACCCTGGCCCTGGAATTGGTGCGCTCGGCCCGGCTCGGAATTCCTTTCCTGGTTCTTCATCCCGGGAGCCACCAGGGGGCGGGGGAGAAGGTCGGCCTGCGGCGGATTGCCCAGGGGATTGACAGGGCCCTGTCCCGGGCGGAGGTGCCTGACATTCAGATCCTGCTGGAAACCACTGCCGGCGCCGGGACCCAATTGGGTTCCCGTCTGGAGCACTTGAGGGACATCATCGGCTTGAGCCGGAATGAAGCGCGTTTGGGGGTTTGTCTGGATACCTGCCATGTCTATGCCGCCGGGTATGATCTTTCCCGGACGGAAACCTACGAGGATTTTTTTGTGTCCTTTGACCGGCTGATTACGCTGAAACGGCTGAAGGTGGTTCATGCCAATGATTCCAAAACGTCCTTGGGGGCCAAGGGGGATCGCCATGAACAGATCGGGCTGGGGGGACTGGGGATCCCAACTTTTGAAAGGCTCCTGCGGGATCCCCGCTTGTCGGGCCGGCCGTTTATTTTGGAAACCCCCAAAGGAAAACAGGAGGACCGCCCCTGGGATGAAATCAATATTCAAACATTAAAACGGCTGCGAGAAGCCAAAAATATTTCAAATATTTTTGGCTAGAGATACCCGGCGGCAGCATATTGTTTGATCTTTTGCGGGATCACCGTTTCCCAGTAGTGGTCGAAATTAAACCCCGAATAATCGTGGCAAGGGGCGGGACCGGTATCCACCAACAGGCACTGGCAGTCATTTCCCTTTAGTAAAACAAAAATATTATTGGGACTGACCGAGGTTTTCACTTCCGGGTTTTTGTCGAAAAGGTCTATCAGCCGGTCAATGAAGGCCTGCACGCTCTCCCGGACCAATCGATAGGCCGAATTGCCCGGTCCACCCAGGGAAAAATAGGTTTTGGCCAGGGACTCTCCGGCCAGACGCTCTTTGATCATGAAGCTGCCGTAGGGATCGCTCAACAGGATGCGCGGTACGGGAACGCCCTGCCTTTCGAAAAAGTCCGTTACCTCGTATTCCTCCTTCAGATGATTTCGACTGTAGGGACGGGGTTTGGCGAGTTTCAAGACCGCCTGCGGGGCTTCCTGATAGTCGTAGACGATCCCATTTTCCCCTTCCCCGATCCTGGGCAGCTTGACGGTATAATGATTGCCGGCCAGGTTGATGGGGATGAACCCGGAGGGAAAGCCGCCCAGCCCCTGAATGACGTGGCTGGATTCGTTATCCAGATAAAGGACCCGCAGATCTTCCGCCAGGTTGGCCACGTAATCCCGGGACCCGAAGCCGATGAAAGTTTCCGACCGGTCCTCCCTCAAGAACATGCCGTAATAACCGGCGGTCTGAAGGGCCAGGATCAAATCGCTGATTCGGGCATACTGGGGAGCGAAAAGGATTTCGAACAAGCCCACTTCCCTGCCGGAAAGGGAGCGAAAGCCGCAAACCCGGCACTCATCCACCTGGACGTTGGGGATACGGACAATGGACCCTTCGATGGTAATATCCTGAGGGGTTTGAACCGTTACTAAAAAACCTTCCTCACAACGGGGGCATATTTCCGTATGGGGTTTCGGTTCATCCATGGGAGGTTTCCCCGGAGGCGTTAGGATCATGATTCTCCAAAACCTTTTCATGCTTGACGGTCAATTGGAAAAGCCGTTCAGCCAAAATAACCGAGATGTTTTTGATGAGCTTATAGGGGGCCGTGAGGTTGGCCTCCAAAAGCTCGTTGAACTTGTCCTGATCGATTTCGATCAATTTGCAGGGGGTAGCGGCCACGACGGTCATGGACCGGGGGACATGGAGCAGGAAGGCCATTTCCCCCAGGACCGATCCCCGTCCGATCCGCAGGTGCCAGGAACCCGGTTTGGAATAATGCCCCCGCCGCACCTCTACCTCCCCCTCCAGGATCAGGTAAAAATTTTCCCCGATGGCCCCTTCCCGGAGGATGATTTCCTCCGGTTCGAATTCAATGGTCTTGGCGGTTTTTAGGAGCAGGAATATTTCCGCCGGTTTCAGGTCATGGAAAATTTCAAATTCCTTGGCCTCGTCCCGTTCGGATTGGGTCACTTCCTGAGGCACCAGCCACTGCAGGTAACCGGTGCGCTGGTATTTGCGGATGCGGTCGGGCAGGACTTCATTCCAGTACTTGTTGAAGGTATAGCCTTCGTAATTTTTTTTTAAGGTGGTCCCCGGATCGATCAAGACAAATTGAGTGGGATCTTTAAATTTCCCCCCTTCGCTCAAGACATAAATGTTATTAGGGCTGACGCTGACTTTGCAATCGGGCCGCTTTTTGAATAATTCCAGAAGACGGTTTAAGAATTTTTCCAGGCCTTCCAGGATCAATTGCTGGCTTTTAACCGATAATTCATTGAAACGCAGATAAAGGCTGGTAATGGATTCCCCCTCTACAAATTCTTTGATGCAAAAACGGCCTAAGGGATCCAAATGATATATACGAGGGACGTACACCTGTTCGGAAAGGAAAAATTCCGTGGTCATGGCCTCTTCCAGGAGACGTTCTCGACAAACCGGCTGCTGTTTGGCCACCTTGAGGCAGAGAGGCCCCCGGGCTTCCGGGAGGGTTAGCGAATGGGAACGCAGCGGATAGACGATGCCGCGATCCCCCTCCCCGAGAGGCGGCAGGTTGATTCCCAGGGTGACTCCGCCGTAGACTTGATCGCTTTCCTTGAACCCGGCGGTGGCCGCCTGTTGCAGGGCCTCAAAAAAAACCACGGCCTGATCTTCCAATTCCGGGGCTTCATACGCTTGAAGGGGTTTCTGGGCCGATGTCATAGTCACCTCTCTGCGGACAGATTTTTGTTTCGTTCCTCTTTTTCGGCCCTCCAGCCAAAAAAGAACACCAAGGATCCCAAAACGGGGAAAATACCCAGCCAGCCGAAAAGGGTGCGGGCTGAGACCTGAAAGGTGGTCACCAGTAGATAAACCGCCCCCATGGCCGCCAAACCAAAAATGCGACTACCGAAACTGGTGGTGGATTTGGCCCTTCCCTGAATGTGGGCCTCGGAGTAGCGGTTCAACATGGCGTCAATCCCCACGGCTTCGGAGGCCTGCCCGGCGCCTACCAGGACCCCCACCAGACAGGCCAGGTAGATATCATTTACCAGGTTAAAGCCGAAGAAGGACGCCCCGATGACGAGCAGGGATACCGCGGTGAGAAAAAAGGTAGAACGGTAAGCGAAGAAAAAAGGGATCACCAGGGCGGTGACCAACACCTTGCCCGCGGATTGGGCGGATTCAAAATAGCCGTAGGACGACAGGCCCTTGGCCATGTGGGCCAAGTAAACCACCGAAAGTACGGTAAAGGAGCCGCGGCCCACCGCTACCAGGGAGCGGCCGATTAATAAAAGCCGCAGCGGTTTCTTGCCCCAGGTATAGCGGAGCCCCTCTTTTTGGCTGGCCCAATAGGATTTTTTACGGACCCTCTGGTAATCGATGACGGATTCTCCGCTCAGTCGTAGGCGGGTGACCAGCAGGAAGGAAATAAAGAATAGAGGCGGTCCCCAAAGAACCGCCACTTTGAGCCCCAGCCAACCGGACACCAGACTGGCCAGGGCGTAACCCGCGATATTGCTGAAATGGTTGGCGGCGTCCACCTGGGATAAGACTTTGGTTCCTTCCTTAACCGGGAAATTGACTTTAACCACCTTGTCGGACGCCGGTTTAAAGAAAATAAAGACAAAATCTCCCAAAAAAGAGAGGACCAGATAAACCGGGTAGGGATAACCCCGAAGCACGGCCGCCACCAGCAGCAGGCTCAGGATCGTCCGCAGCAGCTCGGCGGCCATCAGGGAGGTGCGAATATGCAGTTTGTCGATAAAGGGGCCGGATATGGCGTTGATCAGTATTTCGCAGACATAGCGAAACACCAGCACCAAGCCGGCGATCATGGGATCATGGCTTTTGGCGGCCACCAGGAGGACCGAGAGGATGCGCAAAAAGCCGTCTCCGATCCGAGTAAAAACCCGGCTGGCGATCAGCAAGATGAAGTCTTTGCGGATAGTGGAGGATTCCATAAATAGTGGTCGCTATTCTAATAGCAAACCTTTCGACCGGAGTCAATCCCAGTTTTTTCGGAGGTTTGACTTTGCTGGACCTTGGGAGTATAATCATAAAAAAATCTAGATGAAGAACACGGTATGCTCTATAAACTCCAAATTACCCCATCTGTCGGAAAGCGTTGGATCTATACCGTAGAAAAACCGTTGGCCAGGATCGGTCGGACCCCTCATTGCGAAGTGGTCATCAACGACCCGCTGGTTTCTCGGGAACATTGCCTGCTGCAACTGATGTCCGAGGGGCTGTTCTTGGAGGATTTGCACAGCGCCAACGGCACCCTGGTCAATGAACAGCGGATTACCCGGGTCTTGCTGCATCCCGGAGATAAGATACGTCTGGGGCTGTCGGAAATCGTCCTGGAACAGATCCCTGAAAGAGAAGCGGTCCTTCCGGCTCCGCCGGCTCAGACCCAGGATCCGGGGCTCAGGCAGAGCGATCCAAGGGCTGCCCGGCGACCGCAAGCCGCTGAACCGGAGAAGGCGGAAAAACCTTGGCCGAAGAAATCGTCGGGGGCGAAGCCGAGAGACCTTCTCTGGAGAAATCGCCGGAGGGCAAGCCGAAGACCATAGGGGAACCCCTGGCACCCTCCATTCCTCTGATTTCCCCCTAACCAAGAACCACCTTCTCTTCTGGTCATTCATCCCGGATGTTCGAAAATTGAGCAGCAACTTGAACTGCTGGTCGCTTCCGGGGTGGTGATCCGGCAGGCCACCGAGCGAAATCAGGTCCGGGCGGCCCTGGAGAACCCTCTGCCCGATTGCATCCTGCTCTGCCATCAGATCCCGGAGCCTCTGGAAATTTATCAGGAACTGCGTTCCCATTCACAAAACATGCCCATTGTCTTGTTACTCCATGGGGAGCCTTGGATCGAGGCCCAGACCCTCATTCGTTCCGGGGTGGATGAAATCCTGCATCATCAGGATTTCACGGAATTTCAGGTGCGGATTCGCAACATGATTGAAATGAACCGGTTGCGAAAAGAAGCCATTCTGGTGACCTCCCAGGTGGAAAAGCGGGTCAGTGAGGATGTCTCCGAGGCTGAACGCATCACCCGACTGAAGCGCTACCTTTCCCCCCAGTTGGTGGCGGCGGTGCTGTCCGGTGATGAATCGCACGTTCTGAAGCCTACCCGCCAGGAAGTCTCTATCGTCTTTTCCGATCTGCGGAACTATACCCATTTCTCGGAGACTTCGGAACCGGAAGAGATTATCGCCATGCTGAGTGACTTTCATGCCGTGTACGGCGAAATAATTTTTGAATTTGACGGGACCCTGGAGCGGTTTGCCGGGGATGGGGTGATGGTTTTTTTTGGCGCCCCGGTCCGTTTTAAGGATCATGCCCGCCGGGCGGTGGCCATGGCCACCGCCGCCCGGGAGCGTTTGGTCGACCTGCGGGCCAAATGGAACAAATTAGGCTATACCCTGGATATATCCTTTGGGATTTCCACCGGCTACGTTTATGTGGGCAATATCGGTTTCGAAGGGCGAATGGACTACGCCGCCATTGGGAAGACCACCAACCTGGCCGCCCGATTATGCGCCGCAGCCAAGGGAGGCCAGATCCTGATCAGCCGCAAGACCCTTTTTCAAGTGGAGGATCTGGTGGAGGTGGAAGAAATCGGTGCCCTGGAGGTGAAAGGCTTCAGCGAACCGGTCATGGCCTACAACGTAATCGGCTTGAAAACCCCCTTTATCCCCGTTCCGATGAATTGATTAAAATCGGACTTCAATGACGGAGTCTCCAACCGATCCTTCCGTCGGCTCGGCGCTTCCTGGAATGTCCGTCATCATTCTACCCGTTGCCTTCTCCCGGCCGGCGACTCTGCGGAGAGAGGTCGCCTCCGCTCAGGACATCCAAGGAGAAACCCTTTTTCTCACCTTTTACCATAAAAAAGGCAATGTCCAACATTGATCAATTAAAACAACCGCTCCTCCATTTGCGCGAACTTCTCCCCCGACTGGTCGATTTGATCCGGACCAGTGACCCGGATTCGAGCGAACAGTGGAGAAACCTGGATGCCAAGCTGCTTCCGCTGATTGATAAACGCCTGCCCCTCATGGTGGCCGTCTGCGGTGGCGCCAACTCAGGGAAGTCCACCTTGTTTAATTCTCTGTTGAAGATCCGTCTCTCACCGGCCCGAGGTGACGCCGGAAGCACCCGCCGTGTTCTGGCGGCTATACACCCCGTCATACTCCGCCAGAAGAACTTTATGGAAAACCTCTTTGAGCCTTTTGGTTTCATTCCCCAGACCCTTGAGGATTCAACGGCCCTGCTGGAGCCCGGTCCGCCGCTGGTGGTGTCCCACCCGGATGTGCCGCAGGATCAGGTCTGGATGGACACCCCCGACTTTGATACCGGGTCCGACGACCGTTATCTGAACCGTCCCATCGCCCGGGAGGTGCTGGAGGCCTGTAACGTCCTGATCTATATTGTCACCAATACGACCTACAACAATCTGGAGAACACCCGCTTTATGCGGCAGATTCTAACCGAGACCGGGATGCGGCGCTTAATCCTGGTCTATAGTTGTTCCCGCACGATCGAGGACCAGCAGGCCAGAGAACATTTGAAGACCACGGCCTCCAATTTATATGGGCCGGCCCAAGAGGAGTATCTGATCGGCACCTACCGAACCGACACCAGCGACGAGGTGGCCGCCGGTCAGGCTTTCATGAATCCGCGACCGATCCGTTCCGGAGAACCGGATTTGATGGAATTGTTACGAAGACTGGACCCGCGGGCCATCAGGGAACGACAGATTCTCTCTACCCTGGAGGCCTTCGTCGGTTATGTGCGGCAGCTCATGAAGACCTCCAAGGTCGCGCGGGAGGAGATCGACCTGTATGTCGGTACGCTGCAACTGGCCCTCGGGCGGGCCGTTCAACAATCCCTGGTTTCTATTCCGGTCAAGAAGATCCTCCAAAGCATGAATGATCTCTGGCTGGAAACCAGTCCGCCGCACCTCAAGTTCTTCCGCGGCGTGGGCAGCGTCCTCGGTAAACCTGCCCGGATGCTTTTATCGCTACTGAACCTGGCCCAGGGGGATGAGGCCTCCCAAAAAGGTTCTTTCGCCCAACCGATCGATCCGCTGGAGGAAATCAAATCCAACCTCCTGGGCGCGGCCTCGGAACTGCGTGACCACCTCCTGGCCGAGGAATTAGTGGCCGAGATCGTGGCCAAAGAACCGGAAGGGTCCCGCCTGATCGCCCTGGTCGATCATATTCGCCAACACCGGGGATCCAAGGAAATACAGTTGCCTTTTCGACAGATGGCCCCCAGCAGAGGAACCGTAACCCTGCACGTGGTTGCTCCCGAGGGTACCGCTGCCGTCCGGAAAGCATTGGAGGGCCGTCCCTGGTCGGCTACCTCCGAGCGGATTGTTTCCACGGCCCGAAACCTTTTGGATATTTCCGAAGATGCCGTTTTGACCGCAGAGCTGACCAGCCTGATTAACGAATTCCGTCTGCAAATGAATTTTCTTCAAAGAACCCGTGAATCATTTTTTGCTTCGTTGAACGTCTTACCGGCCACCCTCGGTATCGCCTATATTCTGACCACCGGTGACCCGGTGGGCGGGAGCGGCCTTTACGCCAAACTTCACGGTATCTTCGGTATGCACGATTTATGGGCCCTGGTTTCCATCCCCGCTTCGGCCGGCCTGGATGAAACCGGACGGAAACAGCTTTCCGACATGCTGGAGCCGGTGGTCAGACGGTGGCTAGAAAACCGGGCCATTATCGTTCGGGAAGTCTTCGAAGAAACCATTACCGGCGGTGTGATCGAGGAAATAGTAAAAATGAGAGGGGGCCTCGATCAATTAATTGAAGAAATTAAAAAAGAACTGGACTTATTGCGAGGTTATCTCCGATGATCCAGGACGACTTCTATCCGCTTAAGGCCCGCGGGCGGTTATCGGCCGCCAGGGAATCCATTAGACAAATCCAGACCACGGCTGAAACCGCCGGCCACTGGATTCCCGGCCGGACCCTATCGTCGGAATGCCGAGCGGCCGTCGATTTGCTGGAAAAAATGGAGGAACGGTTGGTCCACAAATTGGTGGTCACCCTGGTCGGTCCCAGCGGGGCCGGAAAATCGACCCTCTTGAACGCCCTGGCCGGTGAAGACCACCTTTCCCCTGTCGGAATCGACCGGCCAACCACTAGAGGTGTCGTCGTTTTCTGCCGATCCCGGGCTGATGCCGAAATCCTGCTTCAGGGCCTGGATCCGGCCGCGGTCGAGGTGGAGCCCCGTCCGCTCGCGGCTGGATTGGAACAGGTCATCTTGGTGGACACCCCGGATATGGACAGCATGGAAAGTCTGCCCTTTCATCCGCTTCTGGAGAAAACCATCGCCCTGACCGACGTGCTGGTCTGTGTCTTGAATGCCGAAAATCCCAAACGCCGGGATACCATCGTTTTTCTTAAACGGTTCGTTGAGCTCTTTCCCGGCCTCTCGCTTTACGTGGTTTTGAACCGCTGCGACCGCCTGCCGGAAGAAGAATTAAAGACCGTTATCCTCCCGGACCTCCAGACCCATCTGGAGACCTCCTGGCGAAGAAAGGTCGACCACGTATTTTGTCTCAGTGCCCGCGACCATTTGAAAGCGCCGGGCTGGCTGGAAGACGAAAAACCCGGACATCGCTTCGATCAATACCCGCAACTCCATAATCAGATCTTCGGGACCCTCAACCAGGAAGGGCGCTTGGTGGACGTTCGGCTGGAAAGGGCGGACCATCTGGTTGAATGGATACACCAAACGGTCCGGCACACCCTGGCGGGAGTGCCGGAAAGACTGACGGAGATCAGAAAGGACATCCTGGATCTGGAACAAAAGGCGACCAGGGCCGCAACGGAAACCCTGAAGGAAAGCGGGGAGGAGATGTTGAGCGGGATACAAGCCCTGTTTTATCAAAAATTGGCCGATCGCTGGTGGGGCCCGGTAGGATGGCTGGTGGCCCTCTGGGCCCGATTTCTGATGGCCGGGGCCGGTGTTTTGGCCACGTTGCGTTTTGGAAACCCGTTGCTGCAGCTCTGGGGTTTGATTTCCTCCCTGGTCCGTTACCGGAAGACACGTCAGGCGGTTGAAGAAGCCACCGCAGGAGGTGATATGGCTTCCGTCTTGCTCAAATATCGTTTTACCATCCAGCAGGTTTGGCCGGATTTGGCCGGAAGACTGATTGCCCTGGGATTTAATCAGGGGGTGCGCGAGGCCAAAGCGGTCTTGCAGGACGAGGAAGACCTCCGTCTGCGCCTGGCCTCTTCCTGGAAAGGCGCTTTGGAAGAGGCCCTGAACCGCCGGGTAGGAAACCTATCCGGTTTTATTCTGCAGTTGATCTTCAATCTTCCGACCTTGGCGGTCATGGGGCTCTTTGCTTATCAAAGTGTAAAAAGTTTTCTCTGGCAGCAGACCCTGGTCCCCGAATATTTTCTTCACGCCACCGTCGCCATCCTCATAGTGAGTCTTCTTTCTTTCTTCCTCTTTCAAGTCCTGGTCCGTTTGGTCGGGGGCTGGCATCTGCTCAAGCCGGCCACCCAGCGGTTGGTCGGCCTGGTCGAGACGGCCGGCAGCGCCCGCCAGAACTATTCCATCCTCCAAGAGATTGATGCCGTGCTTCGTTTGGGGGAGGTAAAATAGCTGGGGACTCGATTTATGATGGGTCGCACTACAGGCTAAAGATGACCTAAGCTTAAGTATACTGGAGACGTTGGTCCTTCGGCTCCGGGATTGGTCGGCCAAATTTCGCTGCGGCAGGTAGCCGGAGCTTCATTTGCTGTATAGGGTGTCCCCAGTTTCTTGGACCTCCAAAACTTAAAAATTTCGCTAGATTTTTTAACCGGCCTGCGAGTCACCGAGTTTGCTGGAAACCGGGGAAGTCTTCCAAATGCGCTCGCAGTATTCCCGGATGGATCGGTCGGAGGAAAAATAGCCGATACGAGCGACATTGAGGATGGACCTGCGTGTCCAGTCCTCCCTGTTTTTATAGGCCAGGCTAACCCTCTCCTGACAGTCGATGTACGAGCGGTAATCGGCCAGGAGCAGGAATTCGTCGTGGTCCAAGAGCGCGTTCACCAGCGGATGGAACAACCCGGGATTCTGAGGGGAGAAATAACCGGAGTTGATCAGATCAAGGACCTCTTGGAGTTGATGGTCCGCCTCATAATAGTCGCGCGCTCGATAACCATGGGATTTTACCTGGTCCACCTCGGCGGCGGTCAAACCAAAGAGAAAGAAATTTTCATGACCCACCTCGTTGCGGATTTCGATGTTCGCCCCGTCCAGTGTGCCAATAGTCAGGGCCCCATTCATCGCGAATTTCATGTTACCGGTACCGGAGGCCTCCATCCCGGCGGTGGAAATCTGCTCCGAAAGGTCGGCCGCCGGATAGATCCTCTGGGCGTTTTTAACATTGAAGTTGGGCAGGAAGATCACCTTTAATCGACCCTTGATCAGCGGATCTTGATTTACCGTTTCAGCTACGGAGGTGATCAATTTGATCATCAGTTTGGCCATGGCGTAGCCGGGCGCGGCCTTGCCACCGAAAATAAAGGTACGCGGCGACAGGTCAATATCCGGTGCTTGCCTCAACCGGTTATAGAGGGTGAGAATGTGAAGGAGGTTCAGGTGTTGCCGCTTGTATTCGTGGATCCGCTTGGCCTGGATATCGAAAAGGGTGTCAGGATTGATGACCAGCCCTGTGAGGCGCAGTATCAAGGCGGCCAGGCCTTGTTTGTTTTGGAGTTTGATCTCCCTCCATTCCCGGCGGAAGGAAGGATCCTCAGCGGCCCCCTCAAGTTGCCGGAGTTCCTCAAGATGTTTGACCCACTGGTTTCCGATTCGGCGGGTGATCAGCTTGGCCAGACCGGGGTTGCTGAGCAGTAGAAAACGTCGCGGAGTCACACCGTTGGTCACATTGGTGAACTTCTCCGGTGAAAACTCCACGAAGTCGCGCAGGACACCGGATTTGAGCAGATCCGTATGCAGTTTGGCCACACCGTTGACGGAATGACTGCCAACGACCGCCAGATTAGCCATACGCACAAAACGGGGACCCTGCTCGTCGATCAGCGACATGCGGGCTACCCGGGCCTCATCTCCGGGAAAGCGAAGCCGGACCTGGTCTAAAAACCTTTGGTTGATTTCATAGATAATCTCAAGGTGACGGGGCAGCAGGCTGCCGAAGAGCGGGAGGGGCCAACGCTCCAGCGCCTCAGGCAATAAGGTGTGATTGGTGTAACCCATCGTTTGCTGAGTAATCTGCCAGGCCTGTTCCCAGGGCAGGGCGTGCTCGTCAATCAGCAGGCGCATGAGTTCGGCCACGGCGATGGACGGATGCGTGTCGTTAAGTTGCACGACCCACCGCTCGGGCAGTTGGTCCAGGGAACTGGTCCGTTGCAGATACATACGGATCATATCTTGTAGGGCGCAGGAGGCGAAAAAGTACTGTTGCTGAAGGCGGAGTTCCTTGCCTTGAAGGGATTCGTCGTTCGGATATAACACCTTGGTGATGTTCTCGGAGACCACCTTTTCCATGACGGCCCTGAAGTAATCCCCGGTATTGAAGGCCTGGAAATCGAAGGACTCAGCCGCTTCGGCTTTCCACAAGCGCAGTAGGTTCACGGTGTTCCCGCCATACCCGAGGACAGGCGTGTCGTAGGCCATCCCTTTGACCACGCGATCGGGAATCCAGCGAACGCGGTTTCTGCCGCCTTCGTTGTAGGTCTCGGTGCGTCCGCCCAGTTTGATGTCAAAGATTATTTCCGGTCGGGCGATTTCCCAAGGGTTGCCCAGCCGCAGCCATTTATCCGTGACCTCGACCTGCCAGCCGTCCCGGAGAGCCTGGTCGAAGATTCCAAACTCATAGCGGATGCCGTACCCGATGGATGGGATCTGCAAGGTGGCCAGGGAGTCCAAAAAGCAGGCAGCCAGGCGTCCGAGGCCGCCGTTGCCCAACCCAGGTTCCCCCTCCTGTTCCAGCAATTCGTCCAAATCCAGACCCAATTGCTCCATGGCTTCCCTTACTTGATCATAGATACCCAAGTTCACCAGGTTGTTGCCCAATTGCGGCCCCATTAAAAACTCAGCGGAGAGGTAACACACCGATCGGCTGCGCAGTTGATAATAAGTACGGGCGGTATTGATCCAGCGATGCAGAAGACGGTCGCGGACTGAGTAGGCCAAGGCCACATATCTGTCGTTGAGGGTGGCAACCTCAGGAAATCGAGCGCAGAGATAGGCCAGATTGTCGGAAAAAGCCTGGGCGATCGTGGAAGGGCTCAGTCCGGAACGGATATCCTCGGGTTCAGACGGATTAAAGGAAACGGGGTTATCAGTTTTTTGTTTCATGCTTGCTTGGGAACTTCCTTAAATTGAAATGAATATAAAATCAGCGAAGTGCGGAGTCAAGGAGAAAAAGTAAGAAAAAACAAGAAGCTAATGAAGGATTTCCTTACAGGCCGAAACTAACACGCTTAAGGTCCTCGGCCAGAACGAGGGCTTTGGGTTTGGACTGAAGCCTCTGGTTTGTCAGCCATTGATTTAAATCTCCTGCCTCCTCAGCGGCCTCGGTCAACAAAACTGGAAGACGGGTTGTTTTAGATTGTGCTCTGCTTAAGCGGGTATCCGCACCCCCCTCAAAAATTCGGCGTCCTTTTCCGGCAACTGGGTATTGATATACATCCCGGAGCCCAGTTCAAAACCCGCGGCTTTGGTCAGTCGGGGGACGATGGCCATATAAAAATGGAAATATTCAATAAATTATATTATCCGGAAGGGAAAAGCCATTGAAAAGCCATAGGAGGGGAGAACAATGGCCCGGGGACCTTCAAGGGGCCATTTCTCCCCCTTACTGAATCAATTGACGGACTTGGTACTTAGGGCGCCAAAAACTTCATCCACATAAAGGGTACAGATTACCTTGTGCCGATTGTTGCAGTGTAAGGTCTTAGGGCTCAATTCCAGCCAAAGACAATGCTGGCATTGGGGGTCAGGCATTTTCAGGTTCAGGCAAGGCATCCACTCCCGAGCTTTTTCCTCCATAACGGGTTCCCCTTCCTTTATCTTGTACCTGATATCTCTTTACTATACAAGATGTGGGGTGTCAAATAAATTATACTTCCTTAATATCTAAATATTTTTGGGGGGTTTATTGACTGGGAGGATCAACCGGGGTCAAACCTTCAGCGGGAAGAGGGGGGAGGCCTCTTGGACTTTTTATCCAGTCCTTGAGGTTTCTTTCACAATTTACTGATTTCCCTGGTGGAATTTTTAATTGATGGATTCCGGCCGACAGGGTATAGCCCCTCAGTTCCACATTCAATTCCTTGAGTTCCTTATAAAACGATCCGCAACCGCGGGCTAAATCTCGGAGGTGAACCGGGTAGGGCAATTGAAAGGTGACCAGATCAAAGGCTTCAGGGGGATAGCCAGACCCATCCGGCAGTTGGTAGCCATAACTCGCCGGGTCGCTTAAAAGGACTTTGGCCGTTAGAATGCGGAAAATATAGCGTTCGGTTTCCTGGGGCAAATCCAGACGGTAATAATCGGTTTCTCCCTGCTGGCTGATTTCTTCCTTGACCCGTTCTTCTCCGCAATTGTAGGCCGCCATGGCCAGATTCCATTTGCCGAAGAGATTATAGAGCGATTTCAGATAAGACAGGGCCGCTTCGGTGGATTTGGCCAGGTCCAATCGTTCGTCAATTTGGGGATTCTTACGCAGATTAAAACGTTTGCCGGTTTTCTCCATAAATTGCCAGTGACCGGCCGCTCCCTTGTTGGAAAAGACCACGGGGCGCATGGCGCTTTCGGCAACCAGGAGGTATTTCAGGTCGTCCGGCATCCCTTTGGCCTTCAATTGGTTTTCGATAAAAGGAAAAAAACGGCTGCTGCGTTTGAGCCAAAGGAAAACCTGCGCCCGGTCATAAACGGCCATAGTAAATTCCCGGTCCATCATTTCCCAGATTTTGCGGTCCTGCAGCGGTACCGGTTCCCCGCACAGGGTCAGGTTGGTCGGAAAGCTGTAGTAAGGCTGCTGGGCCTCCAGGGAAAGCGGAAAAAGCAGGGCTGTTACGCAAATCAAGGGCCAGAAAAAAAGCCCGTTTTTGGGTAGGTGCATTCGTGATACCTTCATTTTAGTTCAAACTCGAAAGAAGAGGTTAGAGATAAATTTTCAGAACGAAATAAGCCTCTAATCAAGCGAACGGGTTGAAGTGGTCGAACCCGGTTTCTTTCAGAATTCGGACTCTTTTGGAAAATTTGATAAATATTTTTTGGCCGGAAATGATTTCCCCGATCGGGTATGCCGGGCGCCTAAATTGTTTTAATACCCGGGTTTCCATCTTTTCCACCCGGTCCTTCGGGACGGAAAAGAGCAACTGATAATCCTCGCCGCCCGTCAAGGCCAACTGAAGCGGAGAGGTTTTTAGCAGGTCGGCGGCGGCCCTGAGGGCCGGGGAGAGGGGTATTTGGTCCGCGTCCAGTATGGCGCCTACCCCGCTGGCCCGGCACATATGCCGGAGGTCGGAAGCCAGCCCATCGGAGAGATCAATCATGGCGCTCACCAATCTTTGGCGGACTAAAAAATGGCCTAAGGCGATTTGGGGCTCCGGGTCCTGATGGGCTTGAAGAAGTTCGCGCCAGTCCCTTGGTCTTAATGGCGCCGGTTTCTTTTGGAATTTCGTCAGCAGCTTGAATCCCGCCGCGGATTGACCCAAGGTGTCGCTGACGTAAAGGCGGTCGCCTACTTGGGCCCCGGAACGGTAGGCAATAGCGCCGTCAGCTTCTCCGATGACGGTCAGGCCAATGGAGATTCCCGACGTTGACTGGTGGGTGTCTCCCCCGGCCAGGGCCACGGAGAATTTTTCCGCCTTTTCCTTAAGTCCTTTGACAAAGGGAGTGAGAAAACCCCGGGGAACCGGCCTGGGCAACCCCAGATTTAAAAAGGCAAAGCGGGGAATCCCCCCCATGGCGGCGATGTCACTCAGGTTAACGGCCAGACACTTTTTCCCTAGACGGAAGGGCGGGTTGGTTTCCAGACGAAAGTGGACCCCTTCCACCAGGGCATCGGTGGTGACCAGCCAGGGTGGGCCTGCGGTCCGGAGGACTGCGCAGTCATCACCGATGCCCTGGATCATTCCAGGGAAGGGGTGACCAAAAGCCTTTCGGAAAAGGTTGATAATTGCTGATTCGTTCAATTAGCCTACCATCTCCAGGGCGTTGAAAAAATAGCCCATTTCATATTGGGCCGTCTCCGGAGCGTCGGAGCCGTGGACGATATTTTGCTCGATACTGCCGGCAAAATCGGCCCGGATGGTCCCGGGGTCGGCTTTTTTAAAGTCCGTAGCGCCCATTAAGCGGCGGTTTTTCTCGATGGCCCCTTCGCCCTCCAGGATTAGCACTACACAGGGTCCGGAAGACATGAAGTCGGTCAGACTCTCAAAAAAAGGACGTTCCCGATGGACCGCGTAAAAACCTTGGGCCTGGGTTTTGGACATTTGGATCATTTTCAGGGCCACGATCTTCAGGCCGTTTGCTTCAAACCGTTTAAGCACTTCCCCGATGAGCCCTTTGGCCACGCCGTCCGGCTTGATGATGGATAAGGTTCGTTCCATGTGGATCTCCTTTACTGAGGTTTACCTTCTTTGAGATGAGTCTAGCTGAATAGACCGAAAAGTGTCAAGGCTTTCAGGGGTTGAGCAAGCCTGCTTCGCCAGCGGCCGCAAAATAAGGAGGATGCTCGAGGTACGCCTTTTATCCGACAAATGCTCCGATCATCCTCCGAAACTCCCCCGAAAAAACCATGATGGCCTGGTTGCGGTTTTCGAGGTTCAGGGCGGAATCCAGGGAGGCCGCCGTTAGGTTTTGTTCGAGAGCCCGTTTGGTTAACTTGAGGCCGCCCACGGTCTTGGCGGTCATCATTCGGGCATAGGACAGGGCGGACTCCAGCAGTTTCTCGGCGGGGGCCACCTGACTGACCAGCCCGATCCTTTCGGCCTCCTCGCCGAAAACCTTCCGACCGGTGAGCAGGATGTCCGCCGCTCTGGAAATTCCGACCATCCGAGGCAGCAGGAAGGAGCTGCCCATCTCCCCGCCCGACAACCCAATGTTGATAAAGGAAGCCACGAAATAGGCTTCGGGGGCGCAGATCCGGATGTCGGCGGCCAGGGCGATGGCCATCCCGCCGCCGGCCGCGGCCCCGTTTACCGCGGCGATCACCGGCTGTCGGAGGCCCCGCAATTTCGACACCAATCCCGAATATTTTTCCTGCACCAGTCTCAGAAAGGACTCGGGATCGGCAAAGGACTCGGTTTGCGCCCGGGTGGCGACTTCTTTCAGGTCGGCTCCGGCGCAAAATCCGCGTCCGGCACCGCTGATCAGAAGCACGCGGATGGCATCCTCCCGGTCGAGATGTCGCAGCAGCTCATCGAAGTCATCAAGCATGCGGTCGTTGATGGCGTTCAGCCGGTCCGGACGATTCAAGGTCACCAGCCCGATCTGCGGTTCGATTTCCCTAAAAGCAAGTGTTTCCAAGGTGGGGATTGACATGGTCATTGAGGCCTCCTGCATTTTTTTTGTTCAAACCCGAAACCCGAATTTCGAAATCCGAAACAAATTCAAATGATCAAATTTCAAAATTAAAAACGTTTTTGTTTCGGCCATTTGGATTTTGAACTTTCGTGCTTGTTTTGGATTTCGTGCTTCGAATTTCGGATTTAGAGATTTTCTTGTTTAATTGTTAGGATAAATTCTCAGACTATATGATGGAAGCAACTAAATCTTCCAGGGCAGCAGGGCCTTCATGGTCCTGCCGATCTGTTGCAGCCAGGATTGAGAGTAGATGTAATTCACCATCAGACCGCAGGATTCGGCCAGGCCTTTCGCGGAGCGGTTGGCCCCGAAGTTGATATGGTTGGGGCTCACCGTGGCGCCGTTGCCAAGATGAAAATTGGCTACCGGATTCAAAGGGCGTCCGCGTTTGTTTTTTTCCTGGGTCAGGTAGAAGTAGACGAGCTCGTTCAAGGGTTTCCGGATTAGGTTGGAAAATTCTTGTTGTTCAATCCAGTCCGTACGGCGTAACACCTGATAGAGTGCCTCCAGCAGATCGCCTGTTTCCTGACCGGTAATCCGGCGACCTTGGTCCAAGATCTGAGGACGAAGCTTTTCCGGGAAAAAGTTTATCAAACGTTCCGGGGTAAGGGCAAAATGAACCGGTTCTCCTTGGAGGGAAGGTTTTAAATACCGTTCCCAGAAACCCGGGACAGGACTCAGGGTGGCATACGTTTTTATATCGGGGTTGTCTCTTTTCAAGGCCTCCACGACCTGGAAAATAAGGACCTTCCCCAGTCCCAGTCCGGCTAGACCATTCTGGGTATTGTTGATGGAATAGAAGATCGCGGAGTCAGGGGCCTTGACGCGCCGGCCCAGGGCCGCCGCCTCGCCGAGGATTTCGTCAATGGACCGGGCCAACCCCCGGGTCAGCGCCACTTCGATAAACACCACCGGTTCCTGAGGTAGCGCCCGATGATAAAGGGCAAAGCAGCGGCGGTCGGTTCCCAGACGCCGGCCCATTTCTTCCAGATCGGCCATGGGATGGACCAGGTCGCGGTCTTTTAAAAACCGGATCTGACGGAAAGGAGAATCCTGGGTGATTTCCTGAAGGACCAGTAGACCCTGTTGAAACAGCAGGTTAAAGAGGGTGATGATGTCTTCGTCCAGGTATTCCAGATTCAGGGTAGTTTGCCGCTGGGCGGCCAACAGGTCTACCCGAAAGTCCAATAGAAATTTCAGGCCTCCAGGAAGATTCAGGAAGGGCGCAAAGAGCTGCCGATAAGGGGGGTCGATTTTCCGGCGCAGTTCGACCATCTGCCGCTGCCAGTTGTCGGATCGGTCATCCGGTTCGGTCAGCAGGGACTCCAGATTCGGGGCAATCTGATCTTTGGAGATTTGAAAAGTCAAAACCAGCGTTTCAAAGAAGGAGCCCCGATCATCCCGGTTCACCACGACGTATTGGTCTTGAAATCTTTTGAGCAGGTCAAGGGAAGGTTCCTTTAAGTTTCGGATTTCCTTCAGCAGGTTGATGAGTTCCTTAACCTTTTTATTGGTGGATCGGTCCGGCATCCTTGGTCCCTGGACTTTTATAGTTTTGGCGCTTTCTTTTGATATCGATTGCTGTGGATGGTAATGTATTATGGACCACTCTTGTTGTCAACTCCGGTTTAAATCCAGCCTTGACCTTTTCAAAAAAATGAGGCGTTATGGAATAAAGTACGAGGGCATAAGCTGCCTGTGGGCTACAGAAAGATAGCCACGGCCTTCTCAGGCCGAATATTCTTACCAAGGAGGCAGATTCTTGCCGACCGATTATTTTTTTTCCGGAGTGGACGGGGACTTCCATTACTTGGACTGGGGGGGTGAAGGGCCGCTGCTGCATCTGGCCCACGCCACCGGCTACTGCGCCGGGGTCTATACTCCGCTGGCCGAAAGGTTGACTGCCAAATTGAGGGTGTTGGGGTTGGATGACCGCGGCCACGGGAAAACCTCGGTCCCGGCCGATCCTCGGAAATTAAAGAATTGGAAGATATTCACGGAGGATCTGGCGGCCTTCATTCGAAGGCAGGGGAGTCCGCTGGTGGCCCTGGGCCACTCCCGGGGCGGGACGGTCAGCCTGATGCTGGCGGTGCAATACCCGGAATTGGTGCGCGCGCTCATATTGATCGATCCCACCATACTGCCCTTCTCTTGGATGTGGTGGTGGTACCTGGCCAAAAAAACGGGCGCGGCTCGTTTTGTCCCGATCGCCTACCGCGCGGCCGGAAGACGGCGGGTCTGGCCGGACCGGGAGACGATTTTTCAATCCTATCGGCGCAAACCATCCATGAGCCGCTGGGACGAAGCTTTCTTGAGGGCTTATGTAGAAGAAGGGACGGCCGAAACGGCTGACGGCCGGATTGCCTGGCGTTGTGATCCCGCCTGGGAGGCCCGCTGTTTCGCCGTCTGTCCCCATGACGTCTGGCAATTCGTTCCGCGAGTCCGTTGCCCGACTCTGGTGCTTTATGGACGGGAATCGGACACCTTCCTGAAGCCGGCTGCCGAGCGTTTTAAAAGAAAACTGGCTTCGGCCGAATTGGTCGGGATGGAACATACCAGCCACTTCGTACCCATGGAACGACCGGAAGAAACGACGACGGCCATCATTCGGTTTCTAAATGAAAACAGGATAATTACTTGACCAGCTAGAGGACGAATTCTCCTTATTCGTATCAACAAATCCGATTTAAGGCTTGGTAATATACCTTCTCAACCCGTTCGAAAACCCTGGGCCAGGAAAACTGCTCCAAGATAGGGCAGATCAGGCCCGGATCCATTTTAGGCCCCCTCAAAACGGCTTTGATCTGATCCCGGATGGCTGCCGTCAGACGCTCTTCAAATGAGCCTTCATCCTCCGGGAAAGGGGTATCTAAACTTTTCAGGCGGGGCAGGTCCACCAGGCGGCAATAGGAACCGGGCAGTTCTCCCAGCACCTCCTCGAGGCCGGGGAAGTTGGTCGACACCAGCCGGCAACCGCAGGCCAGGGCCTCCAGGAGGACCAGGGCCAGTCCTTCGTAAAAGGATGGTAAAATCAGGAGATGGGAGCGCCGAAAAATCTCCGCCAGTTTTTCCTGGGGCAAGGGGCCGTGAACTTGGATTCGATCTCCCAGGGTTTCCGCTAAGGAAAGGGCCTCTTCTTTTTCAGGGTCCAGCCCCTCCCCCGATCAAATGTAGCCTCCAGGTGGGTTCGCTGACTTCCGAGAGGGCCCGCAACATCCAGGGGACTCCTTTGGCCCGGCTGAGCTTGCCGGCGTAAACCATTTCGATCGGCGGGGGAAGGGGTTTCGGTTCCGGTTTAAAGATTTCCTGATGATAGCCTACTCCCACCACGGAGACTTGATCGGGAGATAAACCATATATGCGGACAATTTCCCGCTTTTGAGCCTGGCTTAGAGCCATGACACCATCCAGACGCCCGCATCCGGACTGGACTCGTGGTTGGAGATCCTCGCATTTCTGGAACTGGCGCAAGTCGGAACCGTGGCAGGTGGTCACCACCGGGATTTGGGGGAAGGACCTTTTAATCAAAGAAGTCAGAAGCCAGAGGTGGTGGCTATGGATGATATCCGGCTGGAAGTTCTTGACCGTCTCATCCAGCCGGTCCGAAAAACATTTTTCATATAGCGTCAGGTCCGCTGCGGTCAGATCGGAAAAACGCCGGCTGGGGTAGGGCATGACGTCGCTCATGCCCACCACCGGAAAAGGGAGACGGGGGGTTTCGAAATGGACGTAGGAGCACTGGTCGCCGGTCAGACAGTCGAGCTGAGGGTGATCGTCCGAGGGGATACCGGCCAAGAGGAAATTGTCATGCCCGGCCCGGAAGGCTTCGCGGACCATGGCCCGGACATAGATGCCGCTGCCGGTGGCTTCCGGGCGCTGGCTGAGAGCGTGGAGAATACGCATAATTGCAAGAACCAATAATCAATTATCAACTGACAATTGGCAATTGATTATTGGAGTAGTTTTTTTTTGTACTAGACTTTCGGTTCCTTCCACCAGGGATAGAAATCCGGGAGGTCTTTGGTCGGGCTCAAGGGGAATCGGGGCGGCCGTTTTTCCAGGAAGCTCTGTACGCCTTCGTAGGCATCTTTATTTTTTCCGGCCCAGAAAAATACGCGCGAATCGATCAGGTGGACCGACTGAGGATCGCCTTCGGCCAGCCCGTGCCAGAGCAGGGCCTTGCTCAACGTTACGGAAACGGCGGAGGTGTTGTCGGCTATTTCCCGGGCGATGGACAGGGCCTTCGGCAAGACCTGATCCTGCGGCAGCACATAGTTAAAGAGGCCGGAGTGCGCCTCCTCCCGGGCCCGGAAGATCCGGCCGGTGAGTACGAGTTCGGCGGATTTGGAAATTCCCACAATCCGGGGTAGAAACCAGGAAGAGCAGGCCTCCGGCACCACTCCCCGGCGGGCGAAGACAAACCCGATCTTGGCGTCTTCCGCTGCGATCCGGATATCCATGGGCAGGGTCATGGTGATCCCGATGCCTACGGCCGGGCCGTGGATAGCGGCGATCACCGGTTTGCGGCATTTATAGACAGCCAGGGACACCTGTCCCCCTCCGTCGCGGTGCTGGCTGATAGGGATCTCCCGTTCTTCCCGGCGGGCCCGGTCAAAAGTCTGGCCTCCGGCCGACAGATCGGCTCCGGCACAGAAGGCCCGGCCGGCACCGGTCACCACCACCACCCGGACGGCGTCATCCTCATCGGCTTCCTTAAATAGATGGATCAATTCTTCCCGCATGACCGGGGTGAAGGCATTCAACTGCTCCGGGCGATTCAGCCGGATCCGGGCGATGCCGTCTTTTAAATCGTATTCGGTTTGCTGTAAGTCCACTATGGCAATTCTCCTCCTAAAACGATGAAGTCATCAGCCCTCGTCCTCTTCTCGGATCCCGGGCGTTTCCTTCTCCTGGTTTAATCGCCTGATCGTTTCGTCAACCAGGTGAAGCAGGGGACCGTCTTGCCGCCAGAGTTGACAACTGTTGATCAGATAAGGCAGCCCTTGGACATCCTCTCTCGACCGCGGTCCGGGTCGGGGCTTCCGTGAATGCTCCGCCCAGAATCCATGCAGGATTGCCGGGCCCATGGCCAGGATCAGGTGGGTCAAATGAGAGCAACCTTCCACCCCGCCCAGGCGACGGCGGATCTGTTCGCTGAAACCGGCGGACACCGACACCCCGACGATCTTTTGAACGGAGTCGGCTACGGTCGGACAGAGCTCATGGGGGATGTCCACCATTTCGGCTTCCGCCTCCAGGATAACCGGCGGCCAATCCCCGACCAGGAGCCGGACCCCTATCCGGTGGACCACACCGGGAGTCCGGCGGCGTCCGTCCCAATGATAACCTTCCATCAGGCGGTTATCGGTCAGCCAGCCCTCGACAATGATTTGTTGGTTTTCCAACGGAAATGTGCGGATCTCGATCTTCCGCTGATGAACGGGTGGACCCGGGACAAGCTCCTTCAATCGACCCATGCTGCCCCTCCCTTCGAATTCTACCTGTAGAGAATCTGGAATCCTTCCCTTTTTATCCGAGGTTATTCATAATCTTTTAGCCTGTCAATCGAAATGTGGGCGGCGAATGGTTTTTCGGTTGGAGGGGACGGAGGTGGAAACCATCAGGGGGAGATCCAGAGGGATTTCAGGCGGGTGAGATAATCGTTGATCTTGCGCGTATTGGTTTCTGAAGGAGTGATGAAGGTTAATCCCAGATGAGCCTGTTCATCCCTTTTTTTGACCCGTTTGACTTCCACCTCCAGTTCCTGAACGGGTTCCTGGGGAGGGATGGTAAAGGATAGGGTCAGGCGGCTTCCCGGATCGAAAAAATCTTTTCCTTCCAAAAGACATCCCCCCTCGGAAATATTGATGATCAGTCCGGTGCCGCTTTCCGGCGCGGACCCTTCCTGGGGTTGATGAGCATAACTGGCCTCGATGCGGACCGGGTAACGGGGGGTGGTTCGTAGATTGATGGATTCGAGCTGATTGGGGTAAGTCAAAAAAACCAAAGGAAAGGGATGCCGAAGGACCGAGAGGACATGGCCCGAAAAACCAAAAACATTCCCTTCGGAAATAAAACGGACCACGCAGGATGTATTTTCTTCGATTCGGGCAGGAAAGCCGTTATGGAGAGGATGGTCAATCAAAACATAGTGATTTGCCTTGCTGCCTCGAAAAAAACTAGGGCATCTGATTTTTTCCAAAAGGGGCAACTCGATGGATAAAGGTAGCCCCGGGGGAAAAATGTTTTCGTTGATCATCATTGTACTTAGGGCCCTGAAATTAAGACCGGCTGAAAAGTTTAGATCGCACGTTCAGTAATTCTAATATTCTCACGATGTCCAAAAGAATTTATCTGAAGGAAAAGGTATTTGTCAAGGGAATATGATCGGAGGGGAAAAGGACATTTCTTGGTTAGATTTTAGAAAGCGGAATGAGAATATTTTCCCTTTAGAACAAGTAAGACTATCGGCATCTGGCATCCATTTTCCGATAGTGAAATGGCGGTCTTTGGGTCATTTCTTTAATTATCTCTTCATTCTTTTGATTCTTTTGGCTGGGTGGCTCTCCTATCGCCTTAGGCGCCGGGGTTCGGCGAAAGGGCCTTCCAAATTCTTTCCGGACGGTGAATCCGGGTCAGAAACGCCAAGTTTCATTTTAAGACCGACCAATATAGCCGCCAGTCCCCCCGGATCTTTCCATTTGACAAAAAAGGATAGATAACCTAAGATAATTAATCAAAAAATTCAGGAGCAGCGTATGGAAAAAAGGGACGAAGAATTGATCGACCAACTCCTGGCGGCGTCGGGGAATGATGATTTGCGTCGCCTCATGAAGGCTCACCGGGAATTCGAAGCCCAGTTGCTGGAATTCAACAAGCGCCTTTATCTTTCCGATCAGGAGCAGGTGGAGCGAAAACGCCTCCAGAAGTTGAAACTGGCCGGCCGGGACCGTATCGACCAGATCCTCACCGACTATCGCCAAAAGGGGCTGGGAAGTTGAAATTATCGGGTGCCGAGATTCTAATCGAGAGCCTGCTTCAAGAGGGGGTGAAAATTGTCTTCGGCTACCCCGGAGCGGTGATTACCGATATTTACGATGTCCTGGAAAAGAAGCCCATCCGGCACATCCTGGTGCGTCACGAGCAGGGGGCGGTCCACATGGCCGACGGCTATGCCCGGGCCTCGGGTCAGGTGGGGGTCTGCCTGGTGACCTCCGGGCCGGGAGCGACCAACACGGTTACCGGCATCGCCTCCGCCTATATGGACTCCATCCCCATCGTGGTTTTCACCGGACAGGTGCCGACGGAGCTCATCGGCAATGACGCCTTTCAAGAAGTGGACATCGTGGGGATCACCCGACCCTGTACCAAGCACAATTACCTGGTCAAACGGGTGGAAGATCTGGCCCGAGTGATCAAGGAGGCCTTTTTCCTGGCCCGCTCCGGTCGGCCGGGTCCTATCCTGGTGGACCTGCCCAAGGATGTGCTTAAGGCCATCACCGAGTTTAAATACCCAAAAAAAGTCGAAATGAAAAGCTATCGCCCCACTTACAACGCCCACCCGGGGCAGATCGAGAAAGCGGCCGCCGCGTTGCAGAAGGCCAGGAAACCGGTGATCTATGCCGGCGGCGGGGCGCTCTCTTCCCGTTGCTCCCCGGAGATCCAGACCCTGGCCGAAACCCTGTCCATCCCGGTGACCTCGACCCTGATGGGGCTGGGTTGTTTCCCCGGAACGCATCCGCTCTCCCTGGGGATGCTGGGCATGCACGGGACCTATTGGGCCAACATGGCCGTCGGTCATTGCGACCTGCTGATTGCGGTGGGTGCCCGTTTCGACGACCGGGTGACGGGCAATGTGGACCGGTTTGCGCCCGAGGCGCGCATCATTCACATCGATATCGATCCTACTTCCATCCGGAAAAGCGTGAAAGTGGAAATCCCGATCGTGGGCGATTGTAAGGACGCCCTGACCAAACTAAACCATCGGGTCCGGCAGTGGCCCGAACAGGATTGGAACGAGTTCCGCCTCCCCTGGCTTGAGGAGATCCGGGAGTGGAAGGCGGCTCACCCGCTGACCTACCGACAGGAGGGGGAGGAAATAAAGCCGCAGTTTGTCGTGGAAAAGATCTACGAGGTCACCAGGGGCCAGGCCATCATTACCACCGAGGTCGGCCAGAACCAGATGTGGACCGCCCAGTTTTACCACTTTGACCGCCCGAATTCTTTTATCACCTCCGGAGGATTGGGGGTCATGGGTTTTGGGTTCCCGGCGGCCATCGGGGCCCAAATCGCCTGCCCGGAGCGCATGGTTATCGACATCGCCGGCGACGGCAGCATCCAGATGAACATCCAGGAGCTGGCCACGGCCGTGGCCAACAACGTCCCGGTCAAGATCGCTATCCTGAACAATGGCTATCTGGGCATGGTCAGGCAGGTGCAGGAACTGTTCTATGGAAAACGCTATGCGCAAACGGCCCTAAAAGGCAACCCGGATTTCGTTAAACTGGCCGAAGCCTACGGGGCAGTGGGACTCCGGGCCACGCGGCCGGAAGAAGTGGTTCCGGTCATCAAAAAAGCCCTGTCGATCCCCAAGCTGGTGATCATGGACTTTGTGGTTTGTTCCGAGGAGTGCGTTTCCCCCATGGTGCCGTCCGGGGCGGCTATGACAGAAATGCTCTTGGTGTAACGGTATGGAAAATAATCAGAATCAAAAACATACCATTTCGGTTTTAGTGGATAATGAACCCGGGGTTTTGTCCCGGGTGACCGGGTTGTTCAGCGGCCGGGGATTCAATATTGAAAGCCTCTGTGTGGCGGAAACCATGGAGCCCGAGGTTTCCCGGATAACCCTGGTCACTCAGGGCAATGAGCAGATCGTCGAACAGATCACCAAACAGTTGAACAAGCTGGTGAATGTGATCAAGGTGATCGATTTCACCCAGACCGAGTTTGTGGAAAGAGAAATGGCCCTGGTCAAGGTCAGGGCCGAAGCCGCCACCCGGGCGGAAATCCTGCGAATCGTGGATATTTTTCGCTGCCAGGTGGTGGATGTGAGCCCCCAGGAATATACCATCGAGGTCACCGGCAATGAAGGCAAGATCACGGCCATTTTGGACCTGCTGAGCCATTTGGGGATTAAAGAAATTGCCCGGACCGGGGCCATCGCCCTGGCCCGCAGCAAAAAAGAGGGGGCCTTGAAACGTGAAAAAATGAAAGGATGAAGGGCTGTCGCCCTTATCTATAATTAGACTATCAGACTGAGGAGGAAAAGATGAAGATTTATTATGATCAAGACGCCGACCTGAATGACCTGAAAGGGATCAAGGTGGCGATTATCGGCTACGGGAGCCAAGGGCACGCCCAGGCGCTGAATCTGCGCGACTCCGGGGTGGATGTGGTCGTGGCCGAATTGGCCGGAACAGACAATTACCGCTTGGCCCAGGAACACGGCTTTTCTCCGGTGACGGCCGCCGAGGCCTCGGCTCAGGCCCAGGTCATCCAAATCCTGGCCCAGGACCACGCCCAAGCCTTTCTTTTTGAAAACGAAGTTAAAAAACATCTCCACAAAGGGAAGACCCTGGTTTTTTCCCACGGATTCAATATTCATTACGGGCAGATCCAGCCTGCTCCGGAGGTGGACGTGATCATGGTCGCCCCCAAAGGTCCCGGGCACCTGGTCCGCCGCGAATACGAAAAAGGGGCCGGCGTCCCTTCCCTGGTGGCCATCTATCAAAATGCCTCGGGCCAGGCCCTGAAGATTGCCTTGGCCTATGCCAAAGGGATCGGGGCCACCCGGGCCGGAGTGATTGAGACCAACTTTAAGGAAGAGACTGAAACCGATCTTTTTGGGGAACAATCCGTCCTCTGCGGCGGGGTGACCGAATTGGTCAAAGCCGGGTTTGATACCCTGACCGAGGCCGGGTATCAGCCGGAGATCGCCTATTTCGAATGTCTTCATGAGTTGAAATTGATCGTGGATTTGATGTACGAAGGCGGCATCAGCCGCATGCGCTATTCGGTCAGCGACACGGCCGAATTCGGGGACCTGACCCGGGGGAAACGGATCATCACCGAGGAGACCCGGAAGGAAATGAAAAGGATACTGAAAGAGATCCAGAGCGGGGAGTTTGCCCGGGAGTGGATCCTGGAGAATCAGGCCAATCGTCCGGTTTTTAACGGGCTCAGACGGATCGAAGCCGAGCACCCGATTGAGGAAGTCGGGAAAAAGCTTCGGGGTATGATGAGCTGGCTGAAAAAATAGCCCACTGGATCCGGATGCGTATTCCCGTCGCCCGCCAGGGGGCTCCCATTATCGCCTTGGGTTTGGGACTGGTGGTCCTCTGCGGATGGCTGGGGAGCTGGATAGGCATGAGTCTGACCGGTCTCTTCGCTCTCTTCGCGATCGCCTTTTTCCGGGACCCCGAGCGGGTTTCTCCGAGCGGAAAGGGGGCGATACTGGCGCCGGCTGACGGGCGGGTGTTGCTGATAGAGGAACAGGGGGCTGGACCGGGGGGGGCGGAACGAACGTTGAAGATCAGTATCTTCATGTCGGTCTTTAACTGCCATGTGAACCGGGTTCCGCTCAAAGGGGTTGTCGAGGGGATCGACTACCGTCCGGGAAAATTTTTTGCGGCCCACCAGGATAGGGCTTCCGGGCAGAATGAACAAAATATCCTCCACTTGAAAACGGATCAGGGAGATCACTTCACGGTGGTCCAGATCGCCGGGCTGATCGCCCGCCGGATCGTCTGCTGGGTTCGAAGCGGTGATCGAGTCGGCGCCGGCGATCGTTTTGGTCTGATTCAGTTCGGATCCCGGGTGGACCTCTACCTGCCCCTCGAATTCCGGATCACCATTAAACGCGGCGACCGCACTAAAGCGGGATTGACCGTGTTGGGGTATTTGTCATGAAGATGCAGCGTAGAGCCAAAAAGCGGCGGGATAGAAGAAGAGGCATTTTTTTATTGCCGAACCTGGTTACCACGGCCAGTCTTTTTTGTGGATTTTATGCCATCATCGCTGCTATACAGGGAAATTTTTACCAGGGGGCGATTTCCATCCTGGTGGCTGCCGTGCTGGATGGACTGGACGGGCGCATTGCCCGCATGACCCATACCACCAGCGCTTTTGGGGTGCAGTATGATTCCCTGTCCGACCTGATCGCCTTCGGCCTGGCACCCGGCATCGTGGTTTTTTTGTGGGCCTTGCGGCCTTTCAACCGCCTCGGCTGGCTGGCGGCCTTTCTATACGTGGTCTGCGGGGCCTTGCGCCTGGCTCGGTTCAATGTCCAGGTGGGGCAGGTGAATCCCAACTTCTTCGTCGGGTTGCCCATTCCGGCGGCAGCGGCCATCGTGTCCGCCACCATCCTTTTTGTCTACCAGATGGGGGGGGCCAGTTCGACCGGCTATCTCTTGATTCTGATTATGATGTATACCCTTTCTTTTCTGATGGTCAGCAACCTGAGCTATCCGAGTTTCAAGGGGTTAAAACTGGCGGAGCGGCGTTCGTTCAATGTCTTAGTCGCCGGGGTCCTGTTGTTTGTCCTGATCGCCATGGAGCCCTTCGTGATGCTGACCGTCTTCATCCTGGGGTATGTCCTCTCGGGTCCGGCAGTCAGCCTTTATTTGTGGAAAAAAAAACCGATTCCGGAACCGGTTGAAAAACCGATTTGAATTCTCGGAAGGATTGCGGATTTTTTATGGCGGAACGTATTATCATTTTTGACACCACCCTGCGGGACGGCGAACAATCCCCGGGGGCCAGCATGAACAAGGCGGAAAAGTTCCGCCTGGCCCGCCAGTTGGAAAAATTAAAAGTGGACGTGATCGAGGCCGGATTCCCGGTGGCTTCCCAGGGGGACTTTGAGGCCGTGAGTCTGATCGCCAAGGAGGTCCGGGGATTGACGGTAGCGGCCTTGGCCCGGACCCAAAAAGGAGATATCGACCGGGCCTGGGAGGCCATCAAGACCGCGGCCGATCCCCGTCTGCATATCTTCATCGCTACTTCGGACCTTCATTTAAAGTACAAGCTGCGCAAGACCGGGCGGGAGGTGCTGGAGTTGATTCGGGAAGGAATCGGTTACGCCCGCCGCTATACCCAAAACATAGAATTCTCGGCCGAAGACGCCTCCCGGTCCAAAATCGGGTTTTTATCTCAGGCCCTGCAGACGGCCGTTAAGGCCGGGGCTACGACCCTCAATGTGCCGGACACGGTCGGCTACGCCCTGCCGGAGGAATTCGGAGAAAAAATACGATTCCTGCGGGAAAAGGTCCAAGCCCCGTCGGAGGTAGTCTGGAGCGTGCATTGTCATAATGACCTGGGCTTGGCCCTGGCCAATTCCCTGGCAGCCATGGACCAGGGGGCCCGCCAGGTGGAAGTGACGATTAACGGCATCGGGGAAAGGGCCGGGAATACCTCCCTGGAGGAACTGGTCATGGCCCTTCATACCCGGAAGGATCTGAAGCCCTATGGCACCCGTATCGATCGGCGGCAGATATTCCCCACCAGCCGATTGGTAAGCCGGATCACCGGTTTGGTGGTGCCGGCCAACAAACCCATCGTGGGGGCCAATGCCTTCGCCCATGAATCCGGGATCCACCAGGACGGGGTGCTTAAGAAAAGGTCCACCTACGAAATCATGACCCCCAAGGACATCGGCTTGGGGCAGAACCTGTTGGTCCTGGGGAAGCATTCCGGACGCCACGCCTTTGAGGAGCGGCTAAAGGAGATGGGCTACGCGCTGAACCCGGAGGATTTCCAGAAGGTCTTCGATCGCTTTAAAGACCTGGCGGATAAAAAGAAAGAGGTGGTCAACGAAGACCTGGAAGCCCTGATCGCCGATGAAATTCTGATGATCCCCGATACCTACAAGCTGATTTATCTGAACGTGATCAGCGGAAACGTGGCGGTCCCGACGGCTACGGTCCAGATCGAATGGAACGGAGAAATCCTACAAAAGGCCGGATTCGGGGTGGGGCCCATCGATGCTACTTTCAATACCATTAAAAAGATCACCCGGACCCATTCCAAGCTTTTGAGCTTCGCGGTGAACGCCATCACCGGGGGCATGGATGCCCAGGGGCAGGTCAACGTACGACTGGAGGAGCAGGGGATCGTCGTTTTAGGTAAAGGCGCCGATCCGGATATCATCACGGCCAGCGCCAAGGCCTATTTGAATGCCTTGAACCGGCTGGAGTATTTAAAAAAGAACCCGATTAAGAAATTGCGATGACTCGAAAAGCCCAGACCATTACCGAAAAAATCCTGGCCGCCCATGCCGGTTTGAAAACCGTCGAGCCCGGCCAATTGATCCAGGCCAAAGTGGACCTGACCCTGGCCAACGACATTACCGCCCCGATCGCCATCCAGGTTTTTAAGGAAGCCGGCGGGCGAAAGGTTTTCAACCGTCGGAAAGTCGTGCTGGTGCCGGACCATTTTGTCCCCAACAAGGATATCGCCGCCGCCGAACAGTGCCGCCTGATCAGGGAGTTCGCCCGGGAGCAGCGACTGGAATATTTTTTTGAGCTGGGCGAGATGGGGATCGAGCACGCCCTGCTCCCGGAGAAGGGATTGGTGCTGCCCGGCGATTTAGTCATCGGGGCGGACAGCCATACCTGCACCTACGGGGCCCTGGGGGCCTTTGCCACCGGCGTGGGCAGCACGGACCTGGGAGCGGCTATGATCACCGGGACGACCTGGTTCAAAGTGCCGTCCACCCTAAAATTTATTTATCGCGGCCGACCCCGGCCCTGGGTCTCCGGGAAGGACCTGATCCTCCATACCATCGGGGATATCGGGGTGGACGGGGCCTTGTATCAGGCCATGGAATTCTCCGGGCCGGCCGTCTCCCGGCTTTCCATGGCCGACCGGTTGACGATGGCCAATATGGCCATTGAAGCCGGGGCCAAATCCGGCATCTTCGAACCGGATGAAATCACCCGGGCCTACGTGCGGGAGCGGTCAAAGAAGGAAGGCCGCTTCTACCACTCCGATCCGGGGGCGGAATACGCCGCGGTGCGGGAGTACGACCTGAGGGATATCGAACCGCAGGTGGCCTTTCCCCACCTGCCGGAAAATAGCCGGCCCCTGTCCCAGGTGGGCCGGGTTCCGATCGACCAGGCCGTTATTGGCTCCTGCACCAACGGGCGACTGGAGGACTTGCGCGTCGCGGCCCGGGTCCTGAAAAATCAAAAAGTGGCCAAGGGTGTGCGCTTAATCATCATTCCGGCCACCCCCTGGATCTATCGGCAAGCCATCAAAGAAGGTTTGGTGGAAATATTTCTGCAGGCCGGCGGGGTGGTCAGCACGCCCACTTGCGGCCCCTGTTTAGGGGGGTATATGGGCATTCTGGCCCAGGGGGAAAACGCCATCGCCACCACCAACCGCAATTTTGTGGGCCGGATGGGACATCCGAAGAGCGAGGTCTATCTATCCAACCCGGCTGTGGCCGCGGCCTCCGCCGTTCTGGGCCGGATCGGCGGCGTGGAGGAGCTCCCCAAAACGGCAAGGCGCCGGGCACCCAGCTCGAAGCGCGCGGTCTAAGCCTTTTCCATTCAGTCCCCCTTAAGGCCCCTGTTCTCTTCTGCGCAAGGGGAGTGGGGATATATGGGGCAACTTAAGGGGAAAAGGTATCCCCGTCGTCATTCCGACGAAAGTCGGAATCCAGGGCTTTTTAAGCTTCAAGTTTCCTGGATGCCGGATCGTGCCCGGCATGACGGCAAAAACAAAAGCCATACACGGTGTTCGATTTTACCATCGTAATAAACAACCATAGTATTGCCAAAGGATAATCTATGATTTATAAAGGGCAGGCCTGGAAATTCGGGGATCATGTGGATACGGATGTGATCATCCCGGCCCGGTATTTAACGTCTTCCGACCCCCAGGAATTGGGTAAACATTGTCTGGAAGACGCCGATCCTCAATTCGTCCGGAAAATAAAAAAGGGCGATATCCTCGTGGCCGGGAAAAATTTCGGGAGCGGATCCTCCCGGGAGCACGCCCCTATTGCCCTCAAGGCCGCCGGCCTCTCCTGCGTCATCGCGAAAAGTTTTGCCCGGATTTTCTATCGCAACGCCTTCAACATGGGGTTGCCCATCCTGGAAAGCCCGAAAGCTTCCGAGGCGATAAATCCCGGGGATTCACTGGTGGTCAATACCGATACCGGGATGATCGAAGATCGGACCAGCGGAGAGAAATTTCAGGCCCAGCCCATCCCGCCCTTCATGCAGGAATTGGTTCGTGATGGGGGATTGATCCGGCATATCAAAAAGGGGCAAGGCGGGGAGCGCGGAGGGCCGAGCGCTAAACGCTGAGAGAAAAGGACCCGAAAAAATCAAAAAGCCGTCATGGCGACCCCGGACTTGATCCGAGAGAAGCGATCCCTTCCTGAAAGTATGCGTTTCGGGCCAGGCCCCTTTGAGGGGCGGTAAATTTCAAGCCTCCGTCTTGGCCGGAGGTAGATGAGTAAGAAAAGAGCCTTATATGAATTCACGAACCTATCAGATTGCGGTGTTGCCCGGCGACGGCACAGGACCGGAGGTAGTAGCCGAAGGGTTGAAGGTCCTGCGGACCCTGGCCGGATTAGAAAAGCTTTCCTTTAATTTTATTCCGTACGACCTGGGCGGGGACCGCTACCTGAAAACCGGAGAGATCCTCCCGGATTCGGTACTCCGGGAACTTCGGCAGGCGGATGCCATCTATCTGGGAGCCATCGGCCACCCGGAGGTGAAACCCGGCATTCTGGAACAGGGGCTGCTGCTCAAGTTGCGCTTCGAACTGGATCAGTACATAAACCTCCGGCCCGTGATCCTTTATCCCGGGGTGGAAACCCCGTTGAAAAACAAAAGACCGGAGGATATCGATTTCGTGGTTATCCGGGAAAATACGGAGGGGCTTTACGCCGGCGTCGGAGGTTTTTTTAAAAAAGGTACGCCGGATGAGGTGGCCATCCAGGAATCGGTCAATACCCGGAAAGGCGTGGAGCGCTGCCTTCGCTACGCCTTTGACTTTTGCCGAAAAAGAAACAAGAAAAAGAAATTGACCCTTTGCGCCAAGACCAATGTCCTGAACTATGCCTCGGAATTATGGAACCGGGTTTTTACTGAGCTGGCCGGAGAGTATCCGGACCTGACCGCCGACTACGCCCATGTGGATGCGGTCTGCATGTGGATGGTGAAAAATCCGGAATGGTTCGACGTCATCGTCACCGACAACCTTTTCGGAGATATCATCACCGACCTGGGGGCCATGATCCAGGGCGGCATGGGCATTGCCTCGGGAGGGAATATCAACCCTCGGGCGGTATCCATGTTTGAGCCCATCGGCGGGTCGGCCCCCAAGTATACCGGGAAAAACATAATCAATCCCCTGGCCGCCATCGGAGCGGCCCAGATGATGCTGGAGCAACTGGGCCTGGAGAAACCGGCGCAAAAGATCGAACAGGCTATCCGCCGGGTGGTTCTGGAAAAGGTCAAGGATCTGACCGCCGGAAAAATGGGTTACACCACCCAGGAAGTGGGGGATTTGGTGGTGGGATATCTTTAGTCAGAAAAGAAATTCGATTGCCTTCGTCATCAACAATTAACGATTAACAATTGATTATTAATTATTGAATTAAGGCTGAAGATTCTCGTCCTGGGCCAATAATCAATAATCAATTAGAAATTTAAAGTTCGAGGTGCCTTTATGAGCCGTTTATGGAACGTGGCCGTGGCCGGGGCTACCGGCGCGGTAGGAAATCAGATGATCCGCTGCCTGGAGGAGCGTAATTTCCCGATCAGGCAGTTAAAACTTTTGGCCTCCGTTCGATCGGCGGGCAAATCCCTTTCTTTCAAGGGCGCTCCGCTGGTGGTGGAGGAATTGACCGAGCAGTCCTTCGAGGGAGTGGACATCGCCCTGTTTTCGGCCGGGGCCTCCACCAGCCTGAAGTTTGCCCCGGCAGCGGTCAAGGCCGGCTGTGTGGTAGTGGATAATTCCAGCGCCTATCGGATGGATCCCTTGGTCCCCCTGGTGGTCCCGGAGGTAAATCCCCACCGGATCGTCAGTACCCCGGGCGTTATCGCCAACCCGAATTGTTCCACCATCCAGATGGTTGTAGCCCTGAAGCCGATCCACGACCGGTCCCGGATCCGACGGATCGTGGTGTCCACCTATCAGGCGGTGTCCGGCACGGGGCAGAAGGCTGTTTTCGAATTGCAGAATCAGATTAAGGACCTCTTGGACGGCAAGGCGCCGGAAATCAAGGTCTACCCATACCAGATCGCCTATAACTGTCTGCCCCAGATCGACGTCTTCCTGGAAAACGACTATACCAAGGAAGAGATGAAAATGGTCCATGAAACCCGGAAGATTTTGGAGGATGATTCCATCCGGGTGGCGGCCACCGCGGTGCGGGTCCCGGTCTATTACGGTCATTCGGAAGCGGTCCATCTGGAGACCGAGGAGAAGATTACCCCGAGCGAAGTGCGAGACCTTTTGAGAGAGGCCCCGGGGGTAGTGGTCGTGGATGATGTGGCGGTCAAAAAATATCCCTTGCCCATCTTGGCCGCCGGGCGGGATGAGGTCTTCGTCGGGCGGATCCGGGAGGATATTTCCACCGAGAAGGGGATAGTTCTCTGGGTGGTGTCGGACAACATCCGCAAAGGGGCCGCCACCAACGCGGTCCAGATCGCCGAAATAGTCGTCAAGAATAAATAGATTTTTGCGCCGACCCCATCGACCCGAGCGGGTCGGCGCAAATAATTTATATGCGCATTATTGCCGGCAGCAGAAAAGGGCAGCGCCTCACCGCGCTGAAAGGCCTTCGGACCCGACCGACCCAGGATCGGGTCCGTGAGGCGATTTTCAACATTTTAGAGCAGCAGGGGATATTCACCAATATCGCCGATCTCTTTGCCGGCACCGGGGCCATGGGCTTGGAGGCCCTTAGTCGCTGGTCGGGGCGGGTCCTCTTCGTGGACTCGGACCGGAGGGTCATTGAAAACTTGGGGGAAAATATCCGGCGTTTGAAGTTCGAAGCCGCCTCCCAGGTGGCGGTAAGGGATCTATCTCGTGGAGTAGGTTTTCTAGAAAAGATGGGCGCCCCCTTTGACCTGATCCTGGTGGATCCGCCTTACCTCCGGGGCTGGGGACAGCGGATCGTAGAAGGAGTGCTGACCGCCTCCCTGTTGACCGCTGAGGGCCTCCTGGTTCTGGAGCACGATCAAAAGGAAGCCATGCCCGAAGGGGTGCCCGGTGGGCTGTTGGCCGATCAGCGCCGTTACGGCCAAACCCTGATTTCTTTTTATAGACTAAAATAAATACGCGATAAAGGATGACTCCTCATGATCCGTTGCGCTATATACCCCGGTTCTTTCGATCCCATCACCAACGGGCATTTAAGCCTGCTGCGGCGCGGCTTGCAGATTTTTGACAAGATCATTGTAGCCATTGCCATCAACCCGGAAAAAAAGCCGCTCTTCACCCTGGAAGAGCGGTTGGATATGCTGGGGCTGGTCCTGAAAGACTACCCCCGGGTCCAGGTAGACCATTTCCAGGGACTGCTGGTGGACTATGTGGCCGGACAAGAGAGCAACCTGATTCTGCGGGGACTCAGGGCCTTGTCGGATTTTGAATACGAGTTCCAGATGGCCTTGATGAACCGGAAACTAAACCAGAAGATCGAGACCGTGTTTCTGATGACCGATTACAAGTGGTTTTACATCAGTTCCACCATCATCAAGGAGGCCGCCGCCTTGAACGGTAAGGTCGACGGACTGGTCCCGGAGATCGTCAACCAGCGTCTCAAGGAAAAATATGGGTATATAACAAAAAACGGCGCCCCGGTCCCCGAAAAAAACCACAAAAACAAGAATTCCATCCGTAAACCAATATGGGAATGAAAAAGGCTTGACAGGGGCTTCACTCCATGGTTAGCTGACCCTTTTCAAATTTCCAAGGAGTGAATTCATGCGCAATGACGGGCGAAAACCCCACGAATTAAGACAAGTTCGAATTATCCGCAATTATATCAAACAGGCCGAAGGCTCGGTGCTGATCGAATTAGGCGAGACCAAGGTCATCTGCACCGTTTCCATCGAGGAAAAGGTCCCTCCTTTCCTCAGGCACTCCGGCCGGGGCTGGGTTACGGCGGAATATGCCATGCTCCCCCGGTCCACCAAGACCCGGACCACCCGGGAATCCACCCAAGGCCGAATCGGCGGCCGAACCCATGAAATCCAGCGCCTGATCGGCCGGTCCCTGCGGGCCGTGGTGGATATGTCCCTCCTGGGAGAAAGGACCTTCTGGGTGGATTGCGACGTCATCCAGGCCGACGGCGGGACTCGGACGGCCTCCATCACCGGGGCCTACGTGGCCCTGGTGGATGCCGTTGAGTTTTTACGAAAAGAAATCTCGATCCCCCGGGACCCGATCCAGGATTCGGTGGCGGCCATCAGTGTGGGTCTGGTCAACGGGGAGATTTGCCTGGACCTCAACTACCGGGAAGACTCCTCCGCCGAAGTGGACTGCAATTTCGTAATGACCGGGCACGGGAGTTTCATCGAGATCCAGGGTACGGCCGAAGGCCGCCCCTTTTCACGTGAATCCTTTGACCAAATGACCCAATTGGCCGTTCAGGGGATTGATCGGTTAACGGCATTTCAGCACCAGGTCCTGACCAAATGAATTTGGTCCTGGCCACTCAAAACCAGGGCAAGATCCGGGAGATTGAAAAGTCGCTGGATTTGCCTCGTCTGAAGATTCGATCCCTTCAGGATTTCCCGGACCTCCCCGAGGTTGTGGAAGACGGCCAATCCTTCCTGGAAAATGCCTTCAAAAAAGCTCAAGCCTGCGCCCGGGCCACCGGCTGCCCGGCCCTGGCCGATGATTCCGGACTGGAAGTGGACTGCTTGAACGGCGCCCCGGGCATTTATTCGGCCCGCTTTTCGGGGGCAGAGGCTACTGACGAAGCCAATAATCGAAAATTGTTGTCTTTGCTGGAAGGGATTCCCGAGGAGAGACGGACCGCCCGCTTTGTCTGCCAGATGGTCCTCTATTTGCCGGAGGGTAAATGGATTCAGACCGAGGGTTTTTGCCCGGGGATTATTGCCCCCGGACCGCGCGGAGAACATGGCTTCGGATACGACCCCGTTTTTTACCTGCCGGAATTCAATAAAACCATGGCCGAAATCTCCCTGGAGGAAAAGAACCGGATCAGCCACCGCGCCCAGGCCCTGCAGAAGATTCGTCTCCATTTATGGGCGATCCTGAAATCAGCCGATGCCTAGCGACCAGGGGAAAGAAAAGATGGAAGATAGAAGAGGGAAGATGGAAGTGAAAAACAAAAAGGCGATTGAGGGATGGAGGCAGTACCCACCTTTAATGCCAGCCGTTAAGACGGATCAGCCGATGGGATGAGTGCCCGATGGAATCCTCTAAGATTCCGATTACCTGCCCTTTTACTCCGTCCCTCCTCAACGCCCTTGGCTTTTTCTTCCATCTTCCATCTTCCCGCTTCCCTCTCCTTTCTCTTCCCCACCTTTCCTTGCTTAACCGCCCGAATTGTGGTATGAACTTAAAAGTCGGGGCGTAGCGCAGACCGGTTAGCGCACCTGCCTTGGGCGCAGGGGGTCGGAGGTTCAAATCCTCTCGCCCCGACCACTTATTCCAGCGGAGTACAAAATCAACTACCTCAAACCGGCCCGCGAAGGCCGGCTGGTCGCCCGAGCCACGGTCGTAGCCCCCGGCGCCCGCCAGGCCGTATGCCGATGCGATATCTGGATTGTTACCGAAGAAGGTGAGACCCTGTGCGCCACGGCCTTGGGGACGATCGCCTTGTTGTCCGAACCACGGCCTAGGAAATAGAAGATGTGGGTTATTCAGTTGAGAAGGAGAATCAGGACATGCCGCGTGTAATCCAGCAGGCCGCTTTTTTTCCGGTATCGCCGGATCGGTTGTTTGACATGTATCTGGATCCGGCTGCGCACGCGGCTTTCACGGGGGGCCCGGTAGAAATCGCCCCTCAAGCCGGCGCGGCTTTCCAGGCCTTCGACGGCCTGATTTCAGGAAAAATATGGCAGGTGGTTCCGAAACGGCTGATCGTCCAGTCCTGGCGGGCGGCCCACTGGAAGCTGGAGGAATTGGACTCTACGCTGATACTGACTTTCTGGCCGGAAGGGGAGGGTGCCCGGATCGAGTTGGTTCAGGTGAATGTGGCCGACAACGACTTCGCCGGGGTCAGCCAGGGCTGGGAGAAGTACTATTGGTCACCCTGGCTGGCGTACCTGCAGCCCAAATAAAATATTGCCGGGTATAAAAAAATAGAGCGGATCCGTTTCGCTTGATCCGCCCTATGTCCGTTGTCCGAAGCACGGCCCAAATCATAGACTACCTGACCATCCAAGCAAGAAGCCCCCTATACCAAAAGGTGCAGGGGGCTTCTCGGTCTATCTGTAAATGGTCTCAAGATGGTACCAGCCTCATAGCGCGTCAATTCCGCAACATTAGCCGTTGGCCTTGGCAAAGGACGTCATAAATTCCACCAGGGTCTGCACGCCTTTTTTGGTGGTGGCATTGTAGATGGAGGCCCGGCAGCCGCCCACGGAACGGTGCCCCTTGAGTCCGGCCAGATCGTTCTTTAGGGCTTCGGCAATGAACTTGGCCTCCAGTTCTTCACTAGGCAGCCGAAAGGTGACGTTCATCAGGGAGCGGCTGTCCTTCTCCGCCGTTGCCCGATAATAGCCGGATTGGTCGATATAGTTATATAGCAGCGCCCCCTTTTCCTGGTTGATCGTTTCCATGGCCTTCAATCCGCCGATGGTCTCCTCCAGCCATTTCAACACCAGGTTGATGGTGTAAATAGTAAAGCAGGACGGCGTGTTGAACATGGAGTTGTCTTTGGCAAAGGTGGTGTACTTCAGCATGGTGGGCAGATTATCCGGAGTCCGGTCCAGCATATCCTGGCGGATAATGACCAGGGCCGTCCCGGCCGGTCCGATATTCTTCTGGGCGCCGGCATAGATCAACCCGAAGGGAGCCGCATCAAAAGACCGGCTCATGATATCCGAAGACATGTCGCAGACCAAGGGCACCTTTCCTGCCTTCGGGAATTCGGCCCACTGGGTGCCTTTGATGGTATTATTGGAGGTCAAATGAAGATAGGCGGCCTCTGGATCGACTGTATATTCCTTGGGGATATAAGAAAAATTCTTGTCCTCCGATGAGGCAATGACCCGGACATCCTGCCCCTGAATCTTGGCTTCCTTGATGGCCTTGGTGGACCAGGTTCCCGTATTGATGTAGTCCAGCGGCTTGCCCGGCAGGGCCAGGTTCATGGGGATCATGCAAAACTGCATGCTGGCTCCCCCCTGAAGAAAGAGGACCTGGTAGTCGTCCCCCAGATTAAGGAGCCGTTTGGTCCTGGTCACCGCCTCGTTGATCACCGCATCGAAGGGTTTGGAACGATGGCTGATTTCAGTAATCGACATCCCCGTGCCCTTATAGTCTAAAAACTCCGCCTGAATTTCCTCTAAAACGGGCAGCGGTAAGGCGGCGGGGCCGGCATTGAAGTTAAAAACTCTCTTTCCCATAATTGGACCTCCTTCTATTAATGAATAAATTTTGCTTTGTTCCAAGGATCATGAGGATGTGGGCGCTTCCCTGAACAATTGGTTTTTACCATTGTTAGCACAGGCGGGGATACCTTGTGTAGCATTTTTTTATTTAGCTTGAATTTATTGAAAAAATTGATTAAAGGAGATAAAGAACTCCTCTGAGATTACGGGAGTCCAACCCTCTCGACCCGACCATGCGATCATTATGCGGCGACCCGTTACCCGGCCAATGAAAGTTTTAGTTATTCCTCTGGTTTCCGCGATTTTCCTTTTGCTGTCCTGCTCCAGCGGCAAATCCTTCCAGGATCCCCAGATTGAATTAGAAAACCTCCAGGTCTCCCGAACCTACCAGGACGCCTTTGATCTGGAAGGGACGCTAAAGGTTTTCAACCCGAATGACGTCAGTGCCAAGGTTTCCGGTTACCGCTACCGACTGGAGGTGGAAGGCCGACGCCTTATGGGGGGGGAATCGCACCTGCCGTTTGAAATCCCTCCGCTGAAGTCCTTTCGGGTGAAGGTCCCGGGGACGGTTTATTACCAGGACCTCCAAGCGGCGGGAGACCGGGCGCTTTCCGGGCAGGCCTTTCGCTACACTCTTATCGGAACACTCTTCTTGGATACGGTCATCGGCCCCTATTCCGTGCCATTCAATCAGGAAGGGGTCCTGAATCTCTCCGAGATCCTGCAGGAAAAAACGCGCCAATTGTTCCAAGGTCTTCTGGATGGAAATTCCCCCTGAGCCTTCTTCCACCACCCAGGTAGCCAGATCCGCCGGTTCGGTAGGCGTCGCTGTTTTTTGCAGCCGGATCCTGGGCTTGGTCCGCGAACAGGTCATGGCCGTCCTTTTTGGGGCCGGCTATTACATGGACGCCTTCGTGGTGGCCTTTCGCATTCCCAATCTGCTGCGCGATTTATTCGCCGAGGGCGCCCTTTCGGCCGCCTTTGTCACCGTCTTCACCGATTATGGCCAGACCAAAGGCCGGGAAGCCACCTGGCGTCTGGCCAACAATGTTCTGGTCACGCTGGCCCTGCTTTTGACCCTGATCACCCTCCTGGGTATGTTCTTCTCCGAAGATATCATTCGGATCATGGCCCCGGATTTTGGGCGGGTGGCCGGCAAGATCGACCTGACCCGGCTGCTGGCCAACATCATGTTTCCCTTCCTGGTGCTGATCTCGATCGCGGCGGTGGTCATGGGCATCCTGAACACCCGGGGGGTATTCTTCATCCCGGCCATGGCCTCCACGTTTTTCAATCTGGGCTCCATCCTCGGCGGGGTGGCCTGCGCCTGGTATGCCCCGGTCTTCGGCCAGCCGCGTATCGTCGGGATGGCCGTGGGCACCTTGATCGGGGGTCTGCTCCAGTTGCTTATCCAGATGCCCTCTTTAAATAAAACCGGGTTTGAATGGCGACCCGTTTTCCATCCCTGGGATCCGGGGTTGCGGCGGATCATGGTTTTGATGATCCCGGCGGTGATCGGACTGTCCGCCACCCAGATCAACATTTTCATCAATACCAATTTCGCCGCCCGCTGCGCCGAGGGCAGCGTTTCCTGGCTCAACTACGCCTTTCGCCTGATGCAGTTTCCCATCGGGGTTTTCGGGGTGGCCATTTCCATCGCCACCCTGCCCCTGGTCTCTCGCCAGGCCTCCCGGGGCGACATGACTTCTCTGAAGGCTACCTACGTCTCCTCCCTGACCATGGCTTTCCTGCTGACCGTGCCGGCCTCCTTCGGTTTGGCCTTCCTGGCCGAGCCCATCATCCGGCTTATTTTTGAACACGGCCGCTTTACCGCAGTGGACACCCGGCATACTGCCGAAGCCCTGGCCTATTACGCCATTGGGCTCTTTGCCTATTCGTCGGTGAAAATCACCGTCCCCATTTTTTACGCCTTAAAGGACACCAAGTACCCGGTCATCGCCAGCTTTATTTCCGTGATCACCAACATCGTAATTATTTCTTTGACCCTGGAAACGTTCCAGCATAAGGCCATCGCCTTTTCCACCTCCATCACCATGATTTTAAATTTTGCTTTTTTGGGGACTATTCTCTACCGTAAGGTGGGGGGATTCGACCTCCGGTATTTGTTTAAATCGTTGTTCAAGATCAGCGGGGCTTCCCTGGCCATGGGCGGATTGGCCTATGCCCTGAATCTGGAGTTGGGAAAACTCTGGGGAAGACCGCGCCTGGCAGGCCAGATGGCCGTCCTGGCTTTAGTGATCGCCGCCGCCGGGTTGTTCTATTTCGGGCTGGTCCACTGGTTGGGGATTCGGGAACTCAAAGAAATCCTGGACAAACTAAAGGAACGCTGGCGCCGTCCCCGCCAACTTTCACCTTGACATATTTTGATAAACAACCAATGAAAACAATCAGCCGGTTGATCAAAAAGTTCAGATTAAACCGGCAGGTGCCTGGGTGGCGGAATAGGTAGACGCAAGGGACTTAAAATCCCTCGGTCCTCGTGGCTGTACCGGTTCGATTCCGGTCCCAGGCACCAAAAATCAACTACTTAGCCAGCAGCCTCTTTTGCCTTCTCCCTTGAATTCGGTAAAACGTAGCTAAAACGTACCTGTCGCCCCTGGCTCTCGGTAAAGGCCTGCCTCTTCTTTGCGGCATCCTTAAGGTCCTCATCCGACGTAATGTTATACCTGTCGAAGACCGCCCTGGTTTTATGACCGGAGATGGCCATGGCCACGGTTTCGGGTATCCCGGCCCGGATCATATTCCGGACTTCGCTTCTCCTCAAGTCGTGGAACAGCATCTTGGGAATCTTCGCCTGTTCGCAGGCCGTGTTCCAAGACTTCCGAAAATCACCAATCTTTGTTCCATCTCTGTGGAAGACTAACTGGCAATCCAACCGACGGTTTCGGAGAAGGTCCTTAAAAAGGTCCATCAATTCGGGTTCCAGGAATAGGGTCCGACCTTTGCCGTTTTTGGTCTCCCCCGGTTCAAGCCGCATGATCCCTTCCTCTAATTTTACCTGGCTCCATTTGGGGCCCACGTATTCTACGTAACTCCATCCGGTCAGGAACCAGATTGTCAGGAGAGGCTTCAAGTAATCGAACTCGGGAACATTTTCCGGGAATATCCCGATTGGGAAGCCCGATATAAATCCCTCCTCAATCAAGTCGGTGACCTCCTGGTGGGCTGGTGAGCCGCGACGCTTCGGCCTTTCTGCCTCCTTTGAGCAGAAGAACGGGTTGCCAACTGCCACTGCCGGCTGATTGCCGAATATTTGATTGGGAAGAAGGGGCCTATGTCGAGCATATCAAGTGAAGGCCCTTAAGCAGTTAATAATTTCCTCAAACCTTCCGATAAGTTATGGAAATGGCCAATTTCCCAAAAGAATTCCCTTCAATCCGTGCGATTTTATAGCCTAATGATTCTCACCGTATTGTTGGGTCTGGTCACCGGGTATTTCGCCGCCTTTATCCCCCAAGTGGCCAAAACTTTCGGTAAAGCGATTGCAGGTGGTGGGTTGGCCGGGATCATAATCGGTGTCGGCCATGGCCTGATATTTAACCCTCCTTACCCTGGGATACTTTCCGATACCGGTGACGTGGCCGGGTTGACCTTCGCCTCATGGATCTTTTTTGGAGTTGTCGGCGGAGTTTTGGGTTCAGCCGGGGCAGTTTTCAATGCGGCCCGGAAATACTCCAGACGGGAGGAAGGGAAGCCGTGAAGGGAATTAATAGAACCTTGGCGGTCGTAGCCATAATCCTTAATTTGGTGGCTTCGTTTTTGGGGTTGTTTGTCGGGAAGAGGATTAAGTTTTAGAATTTGATTTCATGAGCAAACCCAGATAATCTTGCATCAGGACCGCCGATGGACAACCCAAAAAAAAGAGACCTCTCCTATCTCAGCAAAAGCCTTTTCCTCCGGGGACTGCAATGCCCGAAATCTCTTTACTTGTATAAAACTCAGCCCGACTTGCGGGATGAAATTTCCGAAGCCCAGGAGGCGGTTTTCCGGGCTGGAACTAATGTCGGAATAGTAGCCCAAGGCCTTTTCCCAGAAGGGAAGGTAATCCCCTACGATGGAATGTCTCTCGATAGCCAGCTCAAAATGACCCAGACCGAAATAGCCGTCGGGACCCCAGTCCTCTACGAGCCCGCTTTTCAATTCGATAAAGTTTTTGTCAAGGCCGATATCCTGAGAAAGGTCGGGGAGGAATGGGACCTCTATGAAGTCAAGGGGAGCACCGGAATCAAGGAAGTTTACCTCAACGATGTTGCCCTCCAGTACTACGTTCTAAAAAACTCGGGCCTGCCGGCCCGGAAAGCCTACCTGGTCTATATCAACAACCAGTACGTCAGAAACGGGGCCTTGGCCTTGGACCGGTTGTTCCTATTTGAAGACGTCACCCAAATGGCAATCGAAAGGGAGGGTTTGGTCCGAGAGGAAATCGGCAGGCTGAGAGGAATACTCGCTAGTGGGCCTCCTGCCATTGATATCGGGGAGCATTGTGCCGATCCTTATCCCTGCGATTTCCAGGGGCACTGCTGGGCTCATATTCCGGAATATTCAGTCTTGGATTTAGTCAAGCGGGGCGCCAATCCTTGGGATTTATACCGCCAGGGGTTCATCCGGCTTGAGGATGTCTCGAAAGAATGCCTTTCCCCGATCCAATTGCTCCAGGTCGAGGCCTACCTTGACCAGAAGGAATTCGTCAACCTCGATGGAATAAAGGAATTCCTGAGTAGTCTCTGGTTTCCCCTCTCCTTCCTTGATTTTGAAACTTTCATGACGGCCATCCCGATTTATGACGGGACCAGGCCGTACCAGCAGGTCCCTTATCAGTACTCCCTCCATTCCATTCAAGGGGAAGATTCAAGCTTGGGCCATTCCGAGTTTCTGGCGCTACCGAAGACCGATCCAAGGCGTCCTCTGGTCGAAAAACTGGTTGGTGACATTCCCGACAACGCCTGTGTTCTGGCCTACAATGCCTCCTTCGAGAAGACTATCCTGAATCAACTCGCCGACTGGTTCCCCGAACACCGCCAAGCCCTGGAGAAAATAATCGACAATCTCCGGGACTTGGCCGTTCCGTTCCGGACCAGGGATATTTATCGCTGGGAAATGAAGGGGTCGTATTCCCAGAAGATGGTCCTCCCGGCCTTGATCCCTGGCATGGGCTATCAAGGGATGGAAATTATCGATGGAGGGATGGCGATGGAGGGGTATTTCCGAATGTGTCAAGCCGGGGATCCTGCTGAAATTGAAAAGGTCCGGAAGGCTCTCTTGGAATATTGCCGGATGGACACCCTTGGGATGGTCAGGCTCTATGAAAAGCTCAGGGAAGTGGCTTGCTGACTTGGTTGTCCCAAAGGGTTAGGATATGGTCCAGGCTGCCCGGGTGGAATTGGATTTTTACCTGATCAAGAAGCGGGAAGGGGAGGCGAGGGATTAGAAATCCCGCCTTACTTTTTCCCAGGATAGAAACTACGTACCGTATTACTAACTCAACGGGTTCATGAATAGAAAGTCTCCTGTTATGCTTGACATAACGCATAAAGGGTGAAAAATTGAGTTCGCATGATCGTGAGCTTCAAAGATAAGCGAACGCAAAATTTCGTCCGAGGGCAACCGGGTCAAGGCCTTCACGGGATTTAAGCACAAGGCGGAAATGAAGCTTGACCAACTGGACTCCGCTACGTCGCTGCTTGATCTGGACTTGCCCGGCAACCGTCTCGAAGCCCTCAAGGGAGACCGTAAGGGCCAATACAGTATCCGCATCAATGACCAATGGCGGATTTGCTTCGAGTGGCCGAAGGGTTCGCCGGGGCCGATCAATGTTGAAATCGTCGATTACCATTGAGGTGGATTATGGGACGTAGTGCTATATATCCTGGCGAACATCTCGCCGAACAACTTCAAGAGCTGGACATGAGCGCGGCTGAATTGGCCCGCAAGCTTAAAGTGCCCACAAACCGCATAACCGAAATCCTGAACGGCCAGCGCGCGTGACCGGGGACACGGCCTTGCGCCTGGGACATTTCTTCGGAACGAGCCCGGAATTCTGGATGAACCTGCAAAAGCTCTATGAACTTGCGTCTAGCCGAGCAGAAATCCGGGGAAATGATCAGGGCTCTGCCGAGACTCTCCAAAGCGATGGATATACCAGGCGGTAATGTCCACCCTTAAACGTGAATCGGCGGATCAAAAGACCAAGGAATTTTCGACCGGCGGTATCTCCCTCCGGTTGAAAAATATTTCATCTCGGCGTCCTTCGCTTCTTAGCGGTGAACGCTGTATTTAGCTTGCCGGTCGGGACTGGTTCGGGGGGCGGCCTCCTCGATCTGGTCGATCAGCCAGTCCTTGACTTCAAGTACCCTCGGGCCGAGTTGTTTGCCGAAGAGAACGAAGTCGGGCTCCCTGCCCTGTTCCCCGATAGTAGGCTCATACCCGCCGATAAAATCCTGGTCCGGTCGGGATGCTTCCCGGAGGAAACAAAAGACCTTCCGCTCGCCCTCTTAGGGCCTTCCAGACCATCGATATCCTCAGGGTGCCTGCGGGCCATGTCAATTTAATTCCACGAATTTAAGAACGTCTTTGGTTCCATACGTTCCCTCAGAAACTACGTCCCGTCCTCCTGGTGGCCGCCCATCCGTCGGTTTTTGAGCGCCTCAAGAATGAGCAGGATTGCCGGCGATTCTCCCGGGGGGGAGCTTTTCGAACCGGAGGAGGAACCGTTAGACAGGAGCCAAGTTTATTCAGAAACTGCGTCCCAGTTTATGGCTTAAATCGAGAGAGATTTGCTTTTTCCTCGGGATGGAATGGTTGCCGGTTTCAACCGGAAAATCCGTCCAAGTTTGGCTGCGGATTGGAGATCACCCCGTCTCAGGGACTCCCGGACATCATCGAGTTTATAGGCGTCATCCAGGGAAAGATAGGGCGACCAACCTTCATCGGTCTCCAGCAGGTCCACTTCCACCTCAGCAACGAATTCCCCTTCATGGATTAATTTCGTTCTTTTCTTTCGTTTCACTTCTTCCATCTTTTTAGAATTTTATCCCAAAGAGATTCCATTGAGCGCTCTTTTATCAATGTAATATCAAATTTATATTACCAACAGCCCAATCGCAATCAAAAACTCGCCATTACTCTGGTAAGTTTTTTAATCTTTTTTATCAACCGATTGTCCTGATCTGACAATCCCCGGGTTTATACTGGCCTCAAAATTACCTTGAAGGAGGCACCACTATGGACCCAATCAAAGATTTCCTGGATATTGTCAAGCTCGCCAAAGCCCAGACCCACCGGAATTTGGTCCTCTTTCTCCTGCTGACCCCCGAATCCGGTGAACCGGACTACCTGACGATGGAGGAGGCCCTCAAGGCGGAGGCGGTGGTCATCACCGAGGTCAGCGAGGGCGGCCAGGTACCGGAACTGAAACTCGTCAACCACTCGGAGTCTAAAATTTTTATCCTGGACGGCGAGGAACTGAAGGGGGCCAAACAGAACCGAATCGTCAACGCCACTTTTCTAATCGGCCCCAATTCGGAGGTGGTCATCCCGGTAAGTTGCGTCGAGCATGGCCGCTGGAACTACAAATCCAGAAATTTCGACTCCGGGGAAAAGATCATGCACTTCAGCCTGAGGCGGGACCACCAGCGGGAGGTGTCCAAAAGTCTCCGGGAGGAGAGTGGCTTCCGGTCGAACCAGGGGATGATTTGGGATAGCCTGGCCGAAAAATCAGGATACTGATTTCATTTTCCCCGATCCACTCGCGGACGGCGTCTGGATCCCCGCCGTGGTCCAGGGTTAACACAAGGAATGGTTTGCGGTGCTTCTTGGCCAGCTTTACGGTTAGGGTAGTCCCACCGGTAGGGGCGCCCGCTGTTAGACTTAACGTTTCGTCAGCTTTCCGGACATTCTTGGCCGTCCTGATCGGATACATCGAGGATGGCATTTCTCGCAGCGGATACCTCGCCGGGATCGTCCCGTTTTCGGCGCGCTGGCCTTTAGGGATTCACCCACCAGAGGGAAGCCCCAGGGCAAGGACCACGTCCAAGGCGGCCCGGTCAACCCCCCGGAAATGATTCTGATTTTAATCATCTGACCTGCCTTCTTTGAAGAAAGCTACAATTCAGCTCTTCAGTTTCCGACCTTCAAAGACAGGGTTCGCGCAAGCTGATCTCGCAACCAGACAACCGATTTTTTGACCTGTCCCTTCCAAAGATTCCGCCGGTCCGCTTACCGGGTTTCCTGGAGATGGAGCACCAGGGCCGTGGACAACAGCAGGTATCGATCCGCCTTCCCGAGGACGTTGACCTTTGCTTATGAGAATGTTTCAGGAATTGATTAAAGGCTAAAAGAGCATTGGGTACCGGTTTGAAAAGGAAAGTAGTTTAAATTAAAGAAAAAATGAGTTTATTTATAGTATACTGTGATATTAAAACGTCCTAAGGACGTTTTAATATCACAGTATACTTAATTTGTCAAGCTTTTTTATAGTTGACATATTTTGAAAGATAGGTTATACGTCCATAGGACGTATAACCTATCTTTCAAAAATAAATGGACTTATCAAGAGCAATAGCCCTCCACTTAGGAGAATTAGATCAACCGGTCATATCCAACTATGAATTGGATATGTTTATTTTTAATACCCTTTTGGAGAAAAAAAATGAGGGGGGCCAATTAGTACCATTATCTCAATCTAAGATGAAGGACCAAGTAGATGACGAACTAAAAACAATCACTAGTTTAGGGATAATAATCCCCCACAAAAACTTTCCCGGGGAGAAAGTCTTTAAAATAATTGGAAAAAAAGGTTTTGACATCAGTGATATCGCCTGCTCGGTAGATCCTTTTGCTTATATTTCCCATCTCAGCGCCATGGCCTTCCATGGAATTACCGATAGAATTCCTAATACGCTTTACATTTCCACTCCTCCTCCCAAAAAATGGGCAGAGTTCGCTTTAATAAAGATGAAAAAGGATTGTCGGGGATCCTTGAAAGAGTATCTAAACAAAGGTTTTTCACGGCTAGTAAGAATTAAATTTGATAAATTAAATAAGAGTCCGGTAGTTCGATATTCAAGTATCCATTGGGGTGCTTTTAAGACAATTAAAGATAGAAAAACCAGAGTTTCGACCATAGGCAGGACTTTTTTGGATATGGTTCGGGAACCAGGTTACTGTGGAGGGATGAGACATGTTATGGAAGTTTTTAAAGAATTTGGCTCCCCTTATAATAAACTGATTATTGATGAAGTTGATCAGCATGGAAATCAAATTGAAAAAATCCGTGTCGGATATTTGTTAGAGAAGGTTTGCGATATTAAGGATGACGTAATAGAGAAATGGGCAAATTTTGCCCAAAGAGGAGGATCACGGAAATTGGACTCTACTGGGGAGTTTAGTTCTACCTATTCAAAACGTTGGAGTTTATCTCTCAATTTGGAATAATTTAAAAATATGTCGAATATTGAAGAATGGATAACTAGGAGTAATAATTCGGCCATTAAAGAGTTCCGCCAGGCAGTTCATACAGTATTACTAGCCGTTTCTAACTCCAGATATTTGCAGACTAAAATGGTCATGAAGGGTGGGGTATTGTTGGCGATAAGGTTTAAGGGTTTAAGACTTACTCGCGATATTGATTTCTCAACATCAGAGCAATACGATACCAATAATGAAGTGAAATTTAAAAGCATATTAGAAAAAAACCTTTTACTTGCCACTGAGCTTTTGGATTATGGACTAGAATGCAGGATCCAATCATCCTCACTTAATCCCTCTCGAGAAAATTCGTCCTTTCCTACCTTAACCTTAAAAATTGGATATGCCTCCAAGGGTTCCAAAAGCCACAAGAGATTGTTGGAAGGAAAATGCCTAACAGTACTGAGGATTGATTATAGTTATAATGAAATAAGTCAAGAAATTGATCTCTTTGAATTTCAAAATGGAAGAAAGATTAAAACTTATAGTATTTCAGATCTAGTAGGCGAAAAATATCGGGCCATCATTCAACAGAAATCCAGAAACCGCATTAGAAGACAAGATGCCTTTGATATTTATTGGCTTTTAAAGAATGGTGATTTGGAAGACCAGGAATTAAAGAAATTAATTCATAACTCATTAATTATTAAAGCCGGATCCCGGAATTTGAAAGTTGATAAAAACACTTTGAATGACGAAGAAATTATTAGAAGGTCAAAAGCTGAATATAATAACTTGGCCCAGGAGATCGAGGGTGAGCTCCCCCCTTTTGATGAGGTCTTCCAACTTGTTGAAGAATATTACGCCTCCTTACCTTGGGACGAAGGATGGTCTACCAAAAAATCCTCTTGATTTATGATGAATCTTTAAAATCTCAAACGAAGTTATCCCTCCGATATGGGCATCTAAGAGGAAGTCATGGTTCAACGGAAACCAAGCCCCTGAGACCCTGCATCATCTCATGTGCCGGGAGATCGAGGCACCACCAAGATATTCAGGACCAACCCGTACCGGCAAGCCCAAAAAGATACTCATTGCAGAGGAGGAAAAATGGGCCGAATAGAGGTGACCAGAAGCGTCTATCAGGTTGGCGGCTCGGAAATATCCCACGAACACGATGCTTCGGTATTCCTGGTTCGAGGCCTTAACCAAGCTGTTCTGATTGACGCCGGAGCGGGTTGGGGATCCGAGATTATCTGGAAGAATATCCTCGACCTGGGAGTGGAACCCGGCACCATTTCCGTGCTCATCCTGACTCACGGCCACGTGGACCATATCGGAGGGGCCGCCTTTTTTCGGGACAAAACCGGGTGCCGGATCGTAGCCCACCAGGGGGACCGGGAAGCCATAGAGCTGGGCGACCAGATCCGCACCGGGGCGTCCTGGTACGGCGTAACCTTGCCGCCTTTAATGGTGGATCAGGTATTAACCGGGGCCAACGAAGAAATCCCTGTCGGGAACGAAGAGAAGATCATCTGCCTCCACACCCCCGGGCACACTCCCGGATCCATTTCCCCCTATTTGGATCGCGACGGACAGCGGATCCTCTTCGGCCAGGACATCCACGGCCCCTTTCTGGAAGAATTCGGAGCGGACCTGGACGATTGGCGGGAATCGATGCTCCGGCTCCTGGAGCTGGAAGCTGATATCCTCTGTGAAGGGCATTTCGGGATTTTTAATTCCAGACAGGAGGTCCGGCATTACATCGAGCATTACCTGAAATAACACGGCCATTGGGGGACCTGAAAATGCCCCGTGAAAATGGGGGACGTCCGTTTCTTTCTCGCGATGGTTCTTTTTATGACCGCACCTTACTGGTTCACCTTCTTAAGTTCCTCAATACTGTTATAGTAGGTTCGGAGGATATCCTTCCGGCTGACCATGGAGATCAATTTTCGGGAATCCTCCCGACTGACTACCGGTAATTCCCTGATCTCGGCCCCGCCATCTTTTTCAGGGCCGCATTCAGACTGTCCTCAGGCGTTATGGTAATGACCTTTTCCGTGGCGACGTCTTTGGCTATGACCAGGTTATGCAGTTCCTTTTCCAAGAGGACCTGACGCATATCGGTTAAGGAAAGAATTCCGCTCAATCGACCATCCTCATCCATGACCGGAAAATTGGATTGATGGGAGGTGACGATCGTTTGAACAATTTCATCAAAATGCATGTCCAGGGGAATGGTCTCAATTTTTCTGTCCGCCGGGAAAGCCTCTTTGACCGAAATATGACCCATAAGATCCACGGCAAAATCACCGATATGGGCCGGCGAATCGACCCGTGTAGGGACCTGTTTTTCGTAAAGGGAATACTCTCCCAATAAAAGGTACGATATGGTGGAGACGATT
>CAWJJC010000016.1:0-30976 GCA_963843145.1 uncultured delta proteobacterium | reverse complement strand
GACCGGGCCGAACCGTCCCCCGGGGGAGGGATGTTTCGGGTACCTGTCTTGAAAACCGGTCGGTGCCTTCCCCCTCTTCGACCGCTTCCCGCAGCAACTCCCGTTTTCCTCCATCCGGATTTCTTTCAAAAAAACGTTTGATGTGGTAATTTGGCTATGAAGGATAGATTTGAAATGGATCGGCCATGAAAAATCCAGAACCCTACCTTGTCCTTCAAATCTCGTCGATGACCGGGCCAGGAGTCGCTCATCTCCCGAAAACCTGACGGAGTACGAAAGGGCCTTGCTGGAAAACTTTGAGCGGTACCAGGCCCTGGTCCAGGCCACTCCCGGTGTCATTTTTGAGACCGACGCCCAGGGGCACAACACCTTTGTCAGCGAACGGTGGGCGCAATGGACCGGACTGACCCCGGAGGAAACGGCGGGGCGGGATTGGCTTCGGGCCGTTCCTCCAGAGGATATAGCGGGAGAAGAGTCCCGCTGGAGGGCTATATGGCGTACAGACCAGGTCATAGTTTACCGCTCCCGCCTGCGAACCGCGGACGGCTCCGGCCGGTGGGTTTTGGTGCGAGCCTTGCCGACCCGAGACCGCCAAGGAAATATTGTCCGCTGGACGGGAACGTTGACCGATATAAACGATCTGGTGCAGGCCCAGGAGGCCTTGCGCACCAAAGAGGCCGAACTTTCTCTGGTTATGGACGCCGTCCCGGCCTTGATTGCTTATGTGAATACCGACGGTTGCTATCTCCGAGTTAATCGAAACTACGCCCAATGGTTTGGTTCCACGGTCGAAGAAATTCAGGGAAAGCGAATGAGCGATGTTCTCGGGGAGGAGCAATGGAAACAAATCAAACCCTGGGTGGAAAAAGTACTTTCCGGGGAAACGATCACCTACGAACGCCAACTGCCGTTTCAGAGAGGTGACCGCCGCTGGATCCGAGCCAGTTACACTCCTGATGTTAACGAAAGGGGCCGGATCAAGGGCTTTGTGGTCCACGTCATCGATATCGAGGTGATCAAGAAGGCTGAGGAGGCGAAGCGAGCTTCTGAGGAAAACTATCGCCGAATTGTGGAGACAGCCAACGAAGGAATAGTAATCGGAACGTTGGATGGGAAAATAACCTTCATCAACCAGAAGTGGGCAGACATGTTGGGCTATTCGAAAGAGGAGATTCTCGGAAAGTTCGATCCCGATTTCATGGACGAAGAACAAAAAGCATTGGTGTTGGATACAAGGCAAAAATTGCAGAGCCAAAAGAAGGGTAGCGGAGAATACAAGTTCCGCCGAAAAGATGGTTCGGAATTTTGGACACTTTGGAGTGCATCACTTTTCCAGGACCAGGAAGGGGAAAATGTCGGGTACATCGCCATGCACGCCGACATCACTGACCGCAAACAGGTGGAGCAAGCTCTAAAGGAAAGTGAGGAGCGTTACCGCCATCTTTTTGAAGAAGACTTGACGGGAGACTTTCTGGCAGCGGCCGATGGGACCATTCTGCTGTGCAACTCGGCCTTCTTAAGAATTTATGGTTTCAGCAGCCGGGAGGAAGCCCTGGGCACTAATTTAGCCGACCTGTACCTCCAGGGCGAGGACTGGGATGCCTTACTGCGGATGTTGAAGCAGGAACGGATTCTGGAACGATATACCGGTTATCACCGGCGCCGCGACGGGGAAATCATTCAGGTGGTGGAAAACCTGGTGGGGACTTTCACCCGCCAGGGAGCACTGCAGCAGATCACGGGGTATGTGTTCGACGATACCGCGCACCGGCGAACCGAAAAGGCCTTGTTCGATAGCCGGGACGATCTGAACAGAGCCCAGGCCGTGGCCCGAACCGGGAGCTGGCGGTTGAACATTCAACGCAATGAACTGCTTTGGTCCGACGAAAATCACCGGATTTTCGGGTCCCTCGGGGGACCTCGATGACCTATGAAAAATTTCTGGCCATCGTTCACCCCCAAGATCGGCCATACGTCGATTGGGAATGGGTGGCGGCCTTCAAGGGGAAAGCCTACGATATCGAACATCGAATCGTGGTCGATGGAAGAACAAAGTGGGTACGTGAGCGGGCCGAACTGGAATTTGATTCGAAGGGAAACCTTTTGGGAGGGTTTGGAACCACCCAGGACATCACGGCGCGAAAAGAGGCCGAGGATAAGCTGAAGGAAAGTGAAGTCCGTTTCCGGCTGCTCTCAGAAACGGCCGGAGCGCTCCTGGCTTCGCCAGCACCTCAGCAGGAGGTCGAGAAACTCTGCACCAGGGTGATGAAACATCTGGATTGTCAGGTTTTTTTCAATTTTCTGCTCGACGAACCTCGGGGGCGTCTTCACCTGAATGCCTACGCCGGAATTCCTGAGGAAGAAGCTCGGAAGATCGAATGGCTCGATTACGGGGTGGCAGTTTGCGGTTGCGTGGCTCGGGACCAGGAGCGGATCATAGCCGAAAACATCTTCCAGCAGCCCGATATTCGAACGGACCGGGTCTGGAGTTTTGGCGTTCAGGCCTACGCCTGCCATCCGCTAATAGTCCAGGATCGCCTGTTGGGCACGCTGTCTTTCGGGACCAGGACCCGATCCTCTTTCTCCCTCCAGGACCTGGAGCTGATGAAAACCGTGACAGATCAGGTCGCGATGGCCATGGAAAAGATGCGAATGTTGGAGGAGATCAAGGCCGGCCGGGACGAATTGGAGATTCGGGTGGAGGAACGGACAGCGGAACTGCTTAGTGCTAATCAGCACCTGGCGGAGCAATCCCGTGTATTGGAGTCGTTTTTCAAGGACACCATTACCCCTCTGGTTCTCTTGGACCGGGATTTCAACTTCATCCGGGTCAATGAGGCCTACGCCCGATCCTGCCAGCGGACGGTAAGCGATTTTCTCGGGAAAAACCATTTCGAGCTCTACCCCCACGAGGACAATGAGGCAATTTTCCGCAAGGTGGTGGAAACCGGGATCCCTTACCAGGCCTTGGCCAAACCCTTTTCTTTCCCGGATCATCCGGAGTGGGGAGTAACCTACTGGGATTGGATCCTGACCCCCTTAGCGGACGATCGGGGTGAAACGGCCTTCCTGGTTTTCTCCTTGGAGGAAGTCACCGATCGCCAGGTGGCCGAGGAGGCGTTGCGTCTGTCTGAACGGGAGCTTCGAACCCTGGCCGATCAGCTTTTATCTGTGCAGGAAAATGAACGCATGACAGTTCGCCCGGGATATTCATGACGGTTTAGGTGCCTCCCTGAGCGCCCTCAAATACAAAATGGAGGATCTGATTCATCATTTGCCTGATCAGGATCTGTCAGCAAATTGGAGAAACCCTGGGCCCTCTGATTCCGATCATTCAGGGGATCATCGGGGAAGCCAGGAGGATGCAGAATGATTTGCGGCCTCCTCTCCTGGATGACCTGGGGATTCTCCCCACCCTAACCTGGTATTCTCGGGAATTTCAAAAGATATATCCCGATATAGCGATCGAACCGCGGTTGGAAGTTCGGGAGGAGGACGTGCCGGAACAGCTGAAAGTCATTATTTTTCGGATAACCCAGGAGGCCCTGAATAATATCGGGAAGCACTCCCAAGCTACTCATATCCGGATTTCCCTGAGCCGGGAGAGGAACCAACTGAGGCTGGCAATAGAAGACGACGGGAAGGGCTTTGATTCCCGGCGAAGCACTACGCGGACTCCCATCCAATGGGGATGGGTCTTTCCAGCATGAAAGAGCGGGCGGAACTATCCGGAGGATCTTTTTCCGTTAAATCGCACCCGGGACAAGGTGCGGTGATCGAAGTCTCCTGGCCGTTGATAAGTGGGCAGGGGCAGCGAAAAAAAATTGAATAATATGTTTTTGGTTGTATATTTTCTTCTTTTGGTTAGAATTCCAGCTAATTGCTTTCTGTTTTTTTGGCCGGGGTAACCCCGGGACCCGAAATTTCGAGCCCGAGGGAATCCATAATGCCTGGAGGAGATGATGTCCGCTAGTGAAAAAAAAGGCATTCTTATCGTTGAAGACCACACTATTCTTCGCGAAGGATTACGAGCCCTACTTTCCTCGCACCCAGACCTGGAAGTTCTCGGTGAGGCCGGGGACGGCCGCGAAGCGATTTGGGCCGCGGAGAAGTTGTCTCCGGATCTGATTCTGATGGACCTGTCCATGCCGCGAATGGGCGGGGTGGAGGCTATCCGGGAGATTAGGAAGCGGTGGCCCAAGATAAAAATCATGGCCCTGACGGTCAACGATTCGGAAGAATATGTGCGGGCCGCCCTCAAGACCGGGGCCGACGGGTATATCCTGAAGGATTCCACCCGGGGCGAACTGATCCAGGCCATCGAAAGCATCCTGGCCGGTAAACGGGTGCTCAGTCCAAGCATATCGGATAAGGTGATTGAAGGCTATCTGGCCGGGGAAAAGGATGAACACCTTCAGACCCGTTGGGATACTTTGACCAACCGGGAAAGGGAAGTCCTGAAGTTGATCGGCGAGGGGCATACCAGCAAGCAAATGGCCGATTACCTCTGCATCAGCCTCAACACGGTGGAGAAACACCGGTCGAACCTGATGGAAAAACTGAATTTGCACTCGATTGCCGCTTTGACCTCCTATGCCCGGGAAAAAGGGCTGCTCGTCTAAATGCCAATAGCTTAAGAATAAATCCCTTCGCCTAAATTACGGACGCCGGGCCGGCCGGAGGAGTGGTCGTTTTCGCCCCCGGCAGCGGGAGCAGCCGAAAAAGTCCCTGAAATCGATTCGTGGTTCAATGCCTCTCCGGTTTCTTCGAATTTGGTTACTATTTCAAATCCAGTTCACGGGCATTTTGCCAGAGTCCGTGGATGTTACATAAACTGGCCGCATAGATCGTCCCCGGCTTGTCGGTTTTGAAGGTCAATACCGTCTCGTGATGGGTATAGATTGTACTGGTGTCCGGGCCTTCAGTGGAAGCACCGTGGGCAGAGAATTGCGTCTGGCCGATCTGGTAAGGGTATTTTTCTCCTTGGGGCTGAAAGTACACGGCAATCCAGGCGATATGGTGTTCGGTCTTGTTCGGGTGGGCCTTTTCCTTCCCGATAGTAACGGTCACCCGAAAAAATTCTCCCTTGGCCACCGCCTCCGGGGCCTCGATGACCGGGACATGTTTTTCCAGTTTCCAATCGGCGCTTTGAAACAGCCCTTTGAATTCGTTCATAAGATCCTCCCTTTTTTGGGTTAATCCCCTCGTTTGGCGAAGGGGAGGTTTTCAAAAAATAAAATTACTTTTATTAAGTTATACCGGTCGATCCCGAATTAACCTTGGCAATCCTCCCAATGGATACAAGAGACGGGGCAGGCCTCCATGGCCTCTTCGATGCAGCCTTTCGACCCGCCCCCGGGGAAAATGACCTCGGCCTTTCTTTTCATTTCGTCCATCCGGAAGATCTTCGGGCATAATTCGGCGCAGGTCTCACAGCCGATGCACACCGCTTCGTCCACGACAACCTTCATCGTGAAACCCTTTTAGCTGTAAATAAAAATGTATTGTCCGTCCCCGAACACCACCTTTTTCTGTCCACCATGATGCCGGCCGTATTCCTCCCAGCCGGGCAGTCCCTCGGCGTTACATTCGACCTCGGAGGGAGAGTGTTTGTTTTGCTTTTTGTCAAACCAGGCCATGAGGGAGGTTTCCGGGTTATAGCTCTTGGCCAGGGCCCCGGAGACTTTCCGGGCGGTGTCGAAGTCAAATCCGGCTTTGTCTGTAGTAATAGTAATCGTTTCCATGGTTGAGAGGCCCTTTCCTTTTGAATTTATAGGGTTAGGCGGCAGGAGTATAGACTTGCAGGCCTTTGGCATCCTTGATGGCCTTAAACCGGACGTAGTGCTCATGAAGCCGGTGCCGGAGACTTTTCAGCCGCTGGGAATAGGCCTCGGATGAACCCCGGGGCTCACTGATGGAAAAAACAAAATTCGACAGGTCGTCCATGACATGTTCAATCGCGACCGCCCACTCACCGGTGACTTGAGAGGACATCTGCTCGGCCTCGGTCAGTTTTTCATCGAGCATCCGGAGCGAATTTTCGAGACCGTCCATAAAATTTCCCCAGGCGTCATTGACGCAACAAACCAGATCGTTACATTCCATCATTTGAGTCATGAGCTTTCCTCCTTGCTCTTTAGGTTAAAATAATAAAAGGATTATTCTTGCCGACCTCGCAAAAAGTCCAAAAACCTGTCATTGCGAAGAGAAGCAATCCCCACCATGGTAACTAGCTGATTCTTGGGGATTGCTTCGTCGCTTCACTCCTCGCAATGACAGCGCTGGGGACTTTTTGCGAAACCATCATTCTTTAGCTTTAGGCAATTGATAACGAATTCGAAGCGGTATTTCAAACTTCCTTCAAGCAGCAGCAAAAGATTGTCCTTCAAAAGATACCTTTCCGGCACGGCGCTGAAATTGTTTTGGTATTCGCTTCGTCTCGGGCCGGGATTCGGCGCTTTTTCGGTTATTCCTTCTCCTTCCAAAAATTTCAAGGTCTGGTCATACAACTTTTCTACGTCGCGGACGGTATCCGGTCTCATGGGAACTCCTCCTCTCAATATTCTTTGTGGATCAATCCGGGATTTTTTTGAAGCCGGTCCAGCGCTGAAAGCGGCCGATTTCCTTCCCCAATTCCTCGGTCAGGGGAGACCCGTGTGACCGGACCAGGGTCTTATACAGTTCGATGGCCGGTCCGGCCAGCAGATCCTGGGCCCGGAGAATAAAGACGGGTTCCCGCTCTCCGATTTTAGGAATATCAATTGGGCCGTACTTGCCAGAGATCGCCATGGAAATCCTCCTTGCTCAATTGTTCAACCGACAGAGCGGGTCCGGATTTAACGGAAGGCGGCTGGTCCTTTAAGATGGCCTTTTGGTGCGGCTCCGAGAGAATCAGATCAAAATCTTCTGTTTTTAGAAGATTAATAGCCGTCTCCAGGGGAACCGAGCTCCGGATGGTGGACCCCGGACGATAGACAAAATAGGTTACCTCGTATTCGGGATCGATATGCAGGATTTTAATCGTGCGTGACATGGTTCGGCCTCCTTTAGGTAAAAGAATACCGAAGCCAGGTCCTGAAGGGAATAGGGGGAAACCGTAGTTTCTTAGAAAAAAAGACAGTATTTTTATGGCCGGGAGACCATTATTCGAGGCCGGGGGTCTGGGGACCGGTCAGCCGGCGATCCTGTTTCGGGAAAGATCGATAATCTCGAGTCGGTTGTTGGCCTCGGGGTATTTGGAGGAGGGACCTTCGGTCAGCAACGCCAATCGGCCTTCGATCCCCTGGGACTTAAGCCAGGAGGATACATAACGGTTCCAGTTTTCCGGGTGTTTGGCTTCCAACAGCGGGTAAACCCCGGAAGAAAACTGCAACTGCTGACAGGTGGTTTCCTGGGAGGAAACGGCAATGATCCAGACCGGCGGGCGAAAGCGGGCGATACTTCTGGCCGTGTCTCCGCTATGGGTGGGGACAAAGACGGCCGCCGGGTCCGCGTACTGGAGAACGGCCTCCGTCCCCAGTTCGATCAATTTGGCCGGGGGCCTTCGGCCTTGAAGGTTGGGGTCCCGGAAGATTCTTTTTACCTTAAGGGGCACCCGGTAGGGCTCGATAGCCGCGGTGATCTTCGCCAGCATGGCCACCGCCTCCACCGGGAAACCGCCCATGGCCGACTCGCCGGAAAGCATGACGCCATCCGTTCCGTCCAGAACGGCATTGGCCACATCGGTCGCCTCGGCCCGGGTGGGGCGGGGGTTGGTGGTCATGGACTCCAGCATCTGGGTGGCCGTGATCACCGGCTTGGCCTCCAAAAGGGCCTGGCGCATGACCTGTTTTTGAACCACGGCGATCTGTTCGATGGGCAGTTCCACGCCGAGGTCTCCCCGGGCGATCATCAGCCCGTCGGCCGCGGCGATGATGCCCTCCAGGTGCTGGAGGGCCCTCGCCCGCTCGATCTTGGCGATGATAAAGGGGCGGTAGCCGAGGGCCTCCGCCGCCTGGCGCACGGCCTCGATATCCGCCGCCCTTTCCACGAAGGACTGGCTCACCGCGTCGACCCCGTTTTCCAGGGCGAATTTCAGGCAGGCCTGATCGTGCGGCGTAAAGGCGCTGAGGCCCAGATCGATGCCCGGAAGGTTGAGCCCCTTGTGGGAACGCAGCTCTCCGCCCACGATGACCCGGCAGCGGACGTCGTTGCCCTGAATCCGATCCACCTCGAGCTGGATCAAACCATCGTTCAAATACAGGGTGTTACCCGGTTTCACCGCCTGAGGCAGGCGCGAAAAAGTGACCGAAACCCGGTGGAGGTCTCCGATCGCCTCATCCGTGGTCAGGGTGAAGAAGGCCCCCGGCTCCAGGTCTATCGGTTCCCGATCGAACACCCCGATACGCATCTTGGGACCGGGAAGGTCGGCCAGGATAGCCAGACGGGTTCCGACGGCCAGGGCCGCGGCCCGGAGGTTCTCCATCACCTCCCGGTGTTCGGAAAAATCGCCGTGGGAGAAATTGATCCGGGCGATGTTCATGCCGGCCCGTAACATCTTCTCCAGCACCTCCCGGGAGCGGGAGGCCGGGCCAATGGTACAGACGATCTTGGTCTTGTTCGGAGGCAGGGCCATCGCGGGGCTCCCTTAGACGCTTTCCATCTTCGGCGGCTGATCTTTCCGGTACCATTCCAGGGGGTTGATAAGAGTAAACCCCCGGGCTTCCAGTTTTTTCTTGAGCTGGAGCACGTTGTTGGTGAAAAGATAGGGGAAAAAGGCCCGTTTCCCTTCCTCCCAGTGCCGGGAGACCAGGACGCTTCCGAAGCGTATCTTTTCTTCAGTGATGACCTCCACGATCCGTTTCATCTGCCCCTGTTGATCGTCCGCCAGGATACCCAGGAGCATCCCCGGTTCGTCGATTCCCAGGACCTCGGTAAAGGCCCGCAGCAGGTCCCGGAGGGAGATAATGCCGGCGACTTTCCCATCCCGATCCACTACCGGCAAGGCCCCCACGTGAATTTTTTGCATCAGCAGCAGGGCGTCCTGCAGGGTATTGGCCGGAGAAACAGTCACCGGATCGGGGGTCATGATATCCTTGATTTTCAGTTCGTCACTGCGCTCTTTCTGACGAAGGGTCTCCTCGGCCGAAAAAAGATCCGAGGGCCAGGCGCTGCGCACATCGCGATCGGTGACGATTCCCATCAGGGTGCGATCGGCCGAGACAACCGGCAGGGAATGAATCCGGTACCGACGCATCATCTCTTTGGCCTCCCCTATCCCGGCCTCCGGACCGATGGTGGTCACATTCCTGATCATGGCTTGGTCGATAAACATTAGCTATTTCCTTCCTCACGAGGGTCGCTGTGATTGCCTAACAGAATTTGCAGATGGTTTCGGATTAATTCAGGAAGCCGGTTCAAGGAGTACCCCCCCTCCAGGATCGAGATCACCTTTCCCCGGGCGTGCTGATCCCCCATCCGCTTGATGCGCTCCATGATCCAGGAAAAGCCGGCGGTGGAAAGATTGATATTGGACATGTCGTCGTCCGCATGGGCGTCGAATCCGGCGGAGACCAGGATCACCTCGGGTTGGAAACGCTCAAAGGCCGGGATCAAGTCTTTTTCGATGGCGGTCCGGTATTCCTCGTCCCCGTGCCCGGGCAGCACCGGTGAATTGAGGGTGTAGCCATAGCCGGCCTCTATCCCCTTCTCGAATTCCCGGCCGGTGCCGGGGTAGGAAAAGGTCGGATGCTCATGAATCGAATAATAAAAGACCGTGGGGTCCCGTTCGAAAATATGCTGGGTCCCGTTGCCGTGGTGGACGTCGAAGTCAACGATCCCGACGCGCCGGATGCCCCATTCCGCCTGCAGGTAGCGGGCGGTAATGGCCACGTTATTGAAAAAACAAAAACCCAGGGCCTGGTCTCTCTCGGCGTGATGTCCGGGAGGCCGGACGGCGCAGAAGGCATTGTCCAGTTTTCGCTCCATGACCTGCCGGGTGACTTCCAGGATTCCCCCCACGGCCAGCAGGGCGGTTTCAAAGGTCTCCTCGCAGATTTGGTTATCGGGGTGATCCAGTTCGCTTTTACCCATGAGGCAGGCCTCTTCAAAACGCCGGATATGTCCGACGCTGTGAACGGCTGCGATCCAGCGCTCTTCCACCGGGCAGGCCGGGATGAGCGTCAGTCGGTCGAGGAGGGCATCCTGTTGCAGTCCTCGGTGAATGGCCGTCAGTCGCTCCGGGACCTCCGGGTGATACGGCCCGGTCTGGTGGCGGAGAAAACGTTCATCAAAAAGAAGACCCGTCTTGTTCATAATCCCGAATTATTATTTTCCGTAGCCTTTTTGTCAACAGCTTTATGCTTCGAGTTTGATCTGCCCCGCCGTCATTAATAAATTGAAAAAAAACTAACCGCTACCATTTTTGATCCAGTTCCTTTAAAGGGGGAAGGTCTTCCGGTTTTGTCAGGGGAGGCTCGGCCGGCAGCGGCGCCGGGACATCGCTGGTCTCAGGAAGAGGAGGCCCTTCATTTTTCATCTCCGGCACCATGACCTCCTCAAAGGCCGGGATGACGATGCCCCTCCGAACCATGATGTTATAAAAGATCCGGGAGCGACGGACCACGTATTGGGATTGGCTCAGCGGGCTGTATTTTCGAGGGTTGGGGAGGACGGCGGCCAGGCGGGCCGATTCTTCCGGACCTAAGGCCGAGGCCGATTTTCCATAGTAATTTCGGGCCGCCGCTTCAACGCCGAAGATTCCCTCGCCCCATTCCACTACGTTTAAGTAAAGTTCCATGATCCGCTTTTTGGGGAGCGCTCTTTCCAGTCGCCAGGTCAGGATGGCCTCCTTGAGCTTGCGGATGGGATTCTTTGCCGGGCTGAGAAATAGATTTTTGGCCAATTGCTGGCTGATGGTGCTGCCGCCGACCTTGAGCTTGCCCTCCTTAAGGTCCTTTTCCATGGCCTTCTGGATCGCTTCAAGATCAAAGCCCTCGTGCTGATAGAATTTATCGTCTTCGGCGATAAGCACGGCCTTGATCAGGTAAGGCGAGATCCGCGCCAGGGGAACCCACTGGCGCTTGATTTTTATATTTTTTCCTTCTTGCCGCCACTCTTTCTCCCGGTATTCCATAAAAGCGGTCTTGACGGGATTTTCCTTCTTCAGCTTCCCCACGTTCGGATAAAGGAAAAAGGAACCAAAATAAAGAAAGAGGGCCGCGAAAAAAACCAGTGTAATCTTAGCAAGCATAGTTGAAGCACTTTTTCAAAGTTCTTTGCCCGTTTGGACGGGATGTTTGTTTTGAATCGATGTCGGAGTGCGACGTTCAGGTTTATTTAGTACGCAAATAGGACCCAGCATCGGTTTAGAGTAATCGAATAATCAATTGATAACTTAGACAATTGGATTATTGGGGATTCCTTAGTCACTTCTCTGGTTAGCAAGGTTTTGCTCGCAGCCCTTTTATTTTCATGCTTCTCGGGTGCCCTGCCCCGGGCCTGGGGGTTTAGTATGAAAATCGGACCTAAGCGGATAGGCGGGGCTACCCGCCCCAAAGGGCGAAGCGTCTTTCTATTAAGTGGTTGCCCTACCTGCCGGATTAGGATATCTTGCCATTCCTACCCTTTGACGCCTGCTTAAGTCAAGGGGGTTTGAATACCCTGGAGGAGGATTGAATGAACGCCGAACAAAAACTATTGATGGACCTAACCGCAGAACCGATGATCGCCTATTTTACCATGGAGATCGGGATCAACAGCAATATTCCCACCTACAGCGGCGGACTGGGGGTGCTGGCCGGGGACACGATCAAATCGGGGGCCGACCTGGAACTGCCTATGGTGGCGGTGACCCTGCTTACCCGGAAGGGATTTTTTCGCCAGGAATTGGATGAAAAAGGCCGTCAGATTGAACATCCCTATATTTGGGACCCGGCCACGTTTATGACTCGGCTGAGCCGGCAGGTTTCGGTGGAGATCGAGGGGCGGGCGGTGGCAGTCCAAGCCTGGCACTATGTGGTCAAAAGTTTAACCGGAGGTAAGGTCTCGGTTTTTTTCCTGGATACCGACGTGGAGGGGAACACCCCGGAAGACCGGGGAATCACCGCCTCGCTTTACGGCGGCGACCAGGCCTACCGGTTCAAGCAGGAAATCGTCCTCGGTCTCGGGGGCGTCCGAATGTTGAAGGAACTGGGTTTCGAAATCAAGAAATATCACCTCAACGAGGGGCACGCCAGCCTGCTGACCCTGGAGTTGCTGAATAAATTTAAAAGGCCCATTGAGGAGGTCTGGGACGAAAAACTGATCTGGGACGTCCACAGTGTGAAGGACCTCTGCGTCTTTACCACCCATACCCCGGTGGAGGCCGGCCATGATCGTTTCCCCTACGACCTGGTCGAGCGCGTTCTCGGAAGCCTCATCCCCCTGGACATCCTCAAGGGACTGGCCGGAACCGACGAACTGAACATGACGATTTTGGCCCTGAACCTGACCGAATTCGTCAACGGGGTGGCCAAGAAGCATGGGGAAGTATCCCGGAATATGTTCCCGGGATATAAAATCAATGCTATTACCAACGGGGTCCATTCCTATACCTGGACCTGCGACAGCTTTAAAAAACTGTACGACAAATACCTGCCGGGCTGGGCCAACGAGCCGGAGCTTTTCGTCCGGGTGGGCCGGATACCGGATAATGAAATCTGGGAGGCCCACCAGACGGCTAAAGGGGCGCTCCTGGATTTCATTTTGAAGCAGACCGGGGTGGAGATGGATTTGAATGTCCTGACCCTCGGTTTCGCCCGCCGGGCCACGGCCTACAAAAGGGCCGATCTGTTGTTCAGCGATTTGGAGCGATTGGAAAAAATTGCCGCCGGAAAAATTCAGATCGTCTATGCCGGCAAGGCCCATCCCCATGACACGCCGGGCAAGGCCCTGATCGAAAAAATTTTCGCTTATAAGGAACGGCTGGCCGGCAAAATCAAAATGGTTTATTTGAGCAATTACGATATGGACATTGCCCTGAAGATGGTATCCGGAGTAGATGTTTGGCTGAATACTCCCCAACGGCCCCGGGAGGCCTCCGGCACCAGCGGTATGAAGGCCGCTCATAACGGGGTGATGAATTTTAGCGTCTTGGACGGCTGGTGGATCGAAGGCTATATCGAGGGGGACACCGGCTGGTCGATCGGCCCCAGTCCGGTGGAAACGAACCTGGTGGAGAACCACGACACCCGGGACTCCGATGATTTGTATGCCAAGCTGGAAACGGAAATTATCCCCACCTATTATGACGCCCGGAGCATCTGGGTCTGGATGATGGGGAACACCATCGGTCAGAATGCCTACTATTTTAATACCCACCGGATGATGCGGCGCTACGTCACCGAAGCCTATATACGCTAAAGAAATCCCCCCTAAAGGACAGGGGGGATTTCTTTAGAATTGTCAGACCGGTTCGGAGAAGACGGACCCGCCTTCTCCGAACCGCGCTTAGCGCTCCGCGACCTTAGAAGCGCCAGGTCAAACCAAATTCATAGCTCATTTCGGTCAGGTTGGATTCCAGGCGAGCCGGCTGGCCGTTAAGGGCCGTGCCATTTTCGCTGATCGATTCGCCGAAACCATAGGTATAACCGACATGGGCGGAAAACCGGCTGGAAAATTCGTATCCGATACCGAAAGTGACGTGGCTTTTGGTGATAGCCGGGAAGCCGATAATCCGGAAGGTTTCGTAGTAATAGGCGGGCATGTATTTGCCCTGGACCTGGACCGGGTTGGTTCCCGCGAAACCGTTGTGGTTCTTGACCGGGTTGTTGGCGTAATTGTAGCCGGCCCGCAGTATCAGTTTTTCCGTGGGCTTGTACTGGGCCCCAAAGCCGAAGACCCACTGGTCTTCCCAATCAAAATCCTTATACCCGGCGGCGTTGGCCCAGTTGATCCACTTGCCGTCCATTTCGACCAACAGCTTGCCCGGCAGGATATCGAAGGCCACACCCAGACCCGCCTGTTGCGGAGATTCCAGATCGAGATCATCCTTGATGCCGTTTCCGTCGAAATCCGCGACCCGCTCGTGCTTGACTTTCTGGGGGGTGACATAAGTGGCGCCCAGGGAGAGTCGATCCATCGGCTTGTAGATCATGCCGAGTTGAGCCCCAAAGCCGTAGCCGGCAGAGGTGCCGCTGCCCATGTCCAGCATGGCGTAATCCATGTGGGCGGCCAGGCCGAAGGAAAATTGGCTGTTCGGCTCAAAGGCGATGGAGGGGGCGAACTTCATGATCGACAACTGGGTGTAGCCGCCGGCGACCAGGGGATACCCACCGAAATTGGCATACTGGGGCTGATCCAGGCTGGTATTGCGATAATCCACCCCCAGCCCGGAGACGCCGTAGGCCGCTAAGCCGAAACGCCAGAGGGGCAGGGTCTTGGTAATCGGGGTGGACAGGCCGATGGCCGGGATGGCATAGACATTTTCTTTGCTGTCCGCTTTGATCGTATTGCCCCCGAGCGTTACCTTGGCGTCCACTTTGGGGGTGAAGAGGGTCCCAGCAAAATTGAATTCCGACCCTGGGCAGTAGGGCCCGAAGCACATGGCGGCCGGGTTGGAAAACACGGCGCTGATGGCGTCCTGGGGAGCGGCGATGCCCACGCCGCCCATGGCCCGAGAGGCCGGTCCGATGCCGATTAAATTGTCCCCGTTGGTAGCCAAGGCCAGGGAAGCCCAGAGGACCACTAGTCCCACCATAACACCCATTTTCAAGATTCTTTTCATGCTTTCATCTCCTTTCTTCCTTTCGATTTTGAATGATTAGAAATTTTATATACATACTCCTCCCCTAATGAACCAAGGCATCGGCCACCAGGGAGGAGAGAAATTTCACTTCCACACCCATCTGATAATGGTCGTTTAGATCGCTGAGTTGGGTGTGGCAGTTTTCGCAGGCCGTGGCCAGAATTTTGGCCCCCGTTTTCTTGACCTGATCCACTTTGACCGTCGCCGATTTCATGCGAAAGTCGAGCGTTTCCTCCCCCAGGGCCACCAGACCGCCGCCACCGCCGCAGCACCAGTTGTAGCGTACATCCGCGGTCATATCGATAAACCGGCTGGTTAACTGGTTAAGGATATACCGCGGTTCGTCGATGACTCCGGCGTTGCGGGCCATCTGACAAGGGTCGTGATAGGTGATCGGGACCTGGAATTTGTCTTTCTCTACCCGGATCCGTCCCTCCCGGAGGTAACGGGCGTGGACTTCGGTGATGGAACTGACTTTAAAAGGCTGTTTCCCGGAAAGCTGCTTCATCACCCGGAAGGCGGTGCCGCATTCGCAGATGCAGACCTCCTTCACTTTCAGCCTTTTGGCTTCGTTCAGGATTCGATCCAAGATCAGCTTGCTCTTGGTGGGATCACCCACAAAGGCCCCAAAGTTGACCGCTTCAAAAAAACTCAAGGTCCAGTTTTCCTGGGCGGCGTTGAAAATGGCGGCCGCTGGAATAATCGAATGGGCCCCGGCCAGGGCCACATAGAGCAGATCGGCTCCCTCCACATCCACAGGAATGGGGGTTTGCCCGGCTTCCCCCCGCCATTTTTCAACGACCTGGGCCTCCAGGTTCTTGATCCCGGTCAAAAATCCCTCTTTGAAGAACTCCAGGGATTTTCCTTTTTCAATGGAGGTGTCGGCCAGCATGGAAAGGATCTCCGGCTCGGTACCGGATCCGACCAGGAGCAGTTTGGCGATCGACATCAGCATCTGGGTGTCGATGCCGTGGGGGCAGTAGACCATGCAGCGCCGGCAGCCGGTGCAGGAGTAGGCCGCTTCCGATAACTCCTGGAGGGCCATTTCGGTCAATTCCTTGCTTTCCCCCCAGGCCGGAAAAGCTTTCCCCTGGCCCTTAAAATATTTTTTATAAATCCGCCGGACGATCTCGTGGCGGTAGGCTGAAATATAGCGGACCTGGCCCATGGACTGGTAGGCATGGCAGGCCTCGGTGCAGATCCCGCACCGCGAGCAGGTCTCCAGGTAAAAGCGCATGGCTTCATTGAGTTTGGATTGAAAGAGTTTCAGTAGATCGTCGCGCGTTTTTTCATCCATGGCTATCCCCTCCTTAATTTATTCATGGGAATAGTTAAAAATGAATGCATGATCTTGCTGTAAGGAAAGAGCATGATGAACAGGTTGGCAAAGAAGATATGCAGGACCAGCATGAAGGAATGTCCGGTCTGGTAAACGGCGTCCGGGACTTCGGGGCGCAGGAACAACAGACTGGTGAAATAGGTTTTATAATCGCCGGGCCCCATTTCGCCGTACCCATACCAGCGGCGGGCCCAGTCCATCTGGGCGCCAAAGAGCACGGTCAGAAACAGCAGGATCAGCAGATAATAGTCTTCCGGAATGGAAAGGTCCCTGACCGGCGAGGCGAAACGCCGGAAGAGAAAGAAGAGCAGGGTCAGCGATAAAACCAGTCCGACAAAGCCTTTCCCCAGAAAGATCTCGTGGGGGATGAACTGGAAGACATTGAAGCCCTCGAACAATTCCAGATGGCCGATGATCAACAGCAGCAGGGCGATGTGGAAGGACATCAGGAAGACCCAGTGCAGCGGTTTATGACGCCGGACCGAGGGCATTAAAAAGGAATCCGCCAGGGCCCAAAACCAGGGGGGATTTTTTTGCGGATAGATCTGCAGCGTGCTGGCCGGATTTTTCGGACTGCCGAAAATCTTGGCCAACTTGCTTATCGTCCCCACGATAAAGACCAGGAAAGCCAGGTAGACCATGGGTACCAGGATCAGGTAATAGATCGTTTTCATCATTCCCTCCTATCGGATAAAAAGAAGGACCATCTTTCCCTCAAAAGGATTTTTCCCGTTGCCCCTCCGCCGGAGAAGGGCCCCGCCCCCGGATTCCGGGGACGGGGGTTGGGGAAGTTGAGGAGGTTTATTTAAGGCGTTTGATGTAAATTTTTATAACCCCGTCGCCCTGGTCGGTTTTCAAAATTTCGTTGCCGCTGGTCCGGGCCCAGGCCGGAAAATCCGCCAGAGCCCCGGGGTCCGTGGTCAGGGCTTCGATGACCTGGCCTACTTGAATTTCTTTGATGCCCTTGCTGACCTTGACCACCGGCATAGGGCAGGGAAGTCCTTTTAAGTCCATCACTTTGTCGACGTTGAATGCTTCGGCCATTGTCTCTCTCCTTTTGATTTTAAAGAAATAAGGTAATTTTGCTGTTGATGGCATGTTCCAGAAAGGTAGCCACCCCGACGTATTCTACCCCGGGGTAATCGATCATTTCTTCATGCTTGAAACCCATGAGGTCCATGGACATTTCGCAGATGAATATCTTGACTTCCAGTTCGGCGGCCATTTTAATAAACTCTTCCAAAGAGGCCACGTTTTTCTTTTTCATCAACGATTTCATCATAGCGGTACCCATCCCGCCCATGTTCATCTTGGAGAGCTTTACTTTCCCGGCTCCCTTAGGGAGCATGGATCCGAACATCGTACCCATCAGGTCCTTGCCGCCCACATTCTTGTTTTTATCCCGCAGGATCGGCGTGCCCCAAAAGGTAAAAAACATAATCACTTCCAAACCCATGGCCACGGCTCCGGTAGCAATAATAAAAGCGGCCAGGGCTTTGTCCAGGTCCCCGCTGAAAACAATCATGGAGAGTTTTTCCTCCGTTTTGGAGCCGGCCAGGCCGTCCACTTGGGCTTTTAATTCGGCCAGTTGTTTTTCAATGGCTTCCATTTCCATAACATCCCCCTTTCGGTGAATTGGGTTAATTTACTTTGTTATAGTTAATAGGATTAACAAAAAAACCAAACCAGCTAAACCAATTGTTGTTTGATCACCTCCATGGATGACCTTAGGGTTTCCAAGGAGGCTAAAACACTTTTTCGGTCGTCTTCCTTCAGTTCCCGCAATAACTGGTGGTGGAGGTCCTTTAAAAACACGTCGAGGGCCTCGACCTGTTTTTGCCCTTCCGGGGTCAGGCCGATTAATATCACCCGGGCATCTTCCGGATCGTCGATCCGCTGCGCCAATCGTTTATTCACTAATCCATCAATAATCTTGGTGATCCGGCTTTTGGCCACTTCCAGCTTTTGGGCCAAGCCCTTGACCGTCAGGTAGCGCGCTTCCTTAAAGAGCAACAGGCATTTCATCTCCGCCTGGGTCAGACCAAACTTTTGGGCCTGGTAGAGGGTCTTTTCCTGGCAGCACTGGGTAATTTCGGCAATCAGGTCCTGAAGTTTTTGGGCCTGGTAGCGGCTTATCTGTTCTTTAGAAGTGGGGTAAAAATCGTTCACGATGTTAACAATTTAAAGCCAACCCGGGGCCCTGTCAAGGAAAAAATGGGTTCCAAACGATTTTTTTGAGATCCAGTCCAGTCCGGTCCGTCGGCTGTCTGCTTACCTCCTTAGTACGAAAATAGAATTAGATTGATTTTAAGGGACCGGGGGCTTATTAGTTACCAAAAAGGATCATTACCGAACCGAATTCCATGAACCCTTACCGTATTTTAATTCCCTTCCTCCGCCCGGGCCTCCGTTCGCTGGCCGCGGGCATCTGTCTGTTGATCCTGGTGGATTTTCTCCAACTGCTTATCCCCCGCTTTATTAAGGGTGTCGTCGATGCCTTGTCCTCCGGACGAGCCACAACCGGGACCCTGGTACACACCCTGGCCCTGATCGTCGGCGTTTCGCTGCTTATTTTCAGCTTTCGTTTTCTTTGGCGGCGGTTGATCTTCGGCCAGGCCCGGCGGATCGAGGAAGCCCTGAGAAATCGACTGGTCGATCAGTTTTTCCTCCTTTCCCCGGCTTTTTTTCAGCGCCGGCCGATCGGCGATCTCATGGCCCACACCACCAATGATATGGAGGCGGTGCGGATGGCCCTGGGAATGGGACTGGTCTCTCTGGTCGATTCGTTTTTTTTAGGCTCCGCGGCTATCGGGTTTATGATTTACATCAGCCCCCGACTGACCGCCGCCGCCCTGCTGCCCATGCCGCTGGTGGCCTACCTGACCTACCGGTTAAGCCGGGTTTTCCACAAAAAATTTGAATCGGTGCAAGTCCTTTTTTCGGGATTGATGGAAACCGTTCGAGAAAGCCTGGTGGGTATCCTGGTAGTCAAAGCCTACAACCTCCAGCCGCGGGAATTGGGCCGTCTTTCCGAACTCAGTGGAAAATACCTGGACAAAAATCTGCAGTTGGCCCGCATTACCGGGACGCTTTTCCCCTTATCCCTGCTCTTGACCAACCTGAGTCTGGCCGTGGTGATCTGGCTGGGCGGGGTCCAGGTCTACCAGGGAAAGATCACCACCGGCGATTTTGTGGCCTTCATCAGTTACCTGGGCATGCTGGGATGGCCGGTTATGGCCCTGGGCTGGGTGGTCAACCTGTTGAAACGGGGAGGCGTATCACTGGAGCGGATCGGACGGCTTTTGGATGAAAAACCGGAAATCGTTGATCGCCCCGGAATGACGCCGCCGCCCGCACCCATCCAGAAGATTTCAATCCACAATCTGAGCTTTACCTATCCGGGAGAGGAACAGCCGGTCTTGAAAGACCTGAATCTGGAAATTGCCGCCGGGCAGCAGATACTTTTCACCGGGCGAACCGGTTCCGGAAAGACCACCCTGGCGCAACTGCTGGTCCGGCTCTATGATCCTCCCCAGGGGACCGTTGCCCTGGACGGACGGCCGATCCATACCATACCGCTGGGGGACTTAAGGAGTACCGTTTCCTTAGTCCCCCAGGTACCTTTTCTATTTTCCGATACCTTGCGGGCCAACCTGCGGATGGCCGACCCCAAAGCCGAAGAGCCCCAATTGTGGGAGGCCCTGTCCCTGGCCGCCCTGGATAAGGATGTCAAGGCCTTTTCCGAAGGGCTGGAGACGGTGGTGGGGGAAAAAGGAGTGCTCCTTTCCGGGGGACAGCGTCAACGATTGGCCCTGGCCCGGGCCTTGTTGTTCAATCCGCCTTTTCTGATTCTGGATAACACCCTGGCCTCGGTCGACCTGTCCACCGAACGGCAGATTCTCGAAGCCTTGAAGTCCCGGCGCAAGGGATTAACCACCATTTATATTTCTCACCGCCTGGTAGGGCTGGAGGCCGTGGATGGGGTTTTTCTTTTTGAGGCGGGGCGGATCGTCGAATGCGGGCGGCACCAGGCCCTGATGGAGCAAAAAGGCCTCTATTTCCGGCTCTACCAGCGGCAGCGTCTGGAAAAAGAAATCCAGGAGGGAGTCTTTTGACGAGGTTATAGATGGCTCCCAATGATTTCGGGTATTTCGAAGGGGAACACTTGGGCAAGCCCTACGATTTCGGCCTGCTGAAGAAGGTCCTTCCTTATCTATGGCCCTGGCGATTCCGGTGGCTGCTGGTGATGGTGCTGACTCTGGCCGGGACCGCCCTGGACCTGGTCCCTCCCTACCTGACTAAACTGGCTATCGATCAATATATCCTCAAAGGGCGGGTCCAGGGTCTGGGGTTTTTGGCTTTATTGCTGCTGGTGGCCCTGGTTTTGGGCTATGCGCTCCAATATACCCAGGTAGTGATCATGGAACAATTGGGCCAGCGGGTGATGCATGCCCTGCGCCTGGACCTGGTGGCCCATCTCCTGTCGCTGCCGCTGCCCTTCTACCAGCAGCATCCGGTGGGTCGGCTGGTCACCCGGGCCACCAACGATATTGAGAACCTGAATGAGATGGTCAAGTCGCTGCTCTCTACCCTGGTTAAGGATATCCTGCTCTTCCTGGGGATTATGGGGGTCCTTTTCTATCTAAATTTTAAGTTGGCCCTGATCACCTTTGCCGTCCTGCCGGTCATTTTTGTGGCCGCCCGGCTTTTCAGCCGGAAGGCCCGGGACGCCTTCCGCGATTTGCGCCGCTGGGTAGCTCACCTGAATTCCTTTATCCAGGAAACCCTTTCCGGCATGACCCTTATCCAGCTCCTGAAAACGGAAGCGCAACGGAACGAGGACTTTCGTGGGGTGAATCACCAGGCCTATCTGGCCGGGATGAAGCAGATTCAGGTGTTCGCTTTGTTCATGCCGCTCATGGAATTGATCTCGGCCGGCGCCGTGGCCCTGTTGATCTGGTACGGCGGCGGTCAGGTCATCCGCCAGACCTTGACGCTGGGTGCCCTGGTGGCCTTCCTCTCGTACATTCAGATGTTTTTTCGTCCCCTGCGGGAGTTGACCGAAAAATACAGCGTCCTGCAATCGGCCATGGCTTCCCTGGAGCGAATCTTCGCCCTGATGGAGGAAAAAGCCGAAGAGGGACCGGAGGAAACTTTATTTCGGCGTCCGGCCCGGGTCCAAGGGGAGATAGCTTTCGACCGGGTCAGCTTTGCTTATCAGGACGAAGAGTGGGTACTCCAGGACATTTCTTTCACCATCCGGCCCGGAGAAGCGGTAGCCATCGTCGGGATGACCGGGGGAGGGAAGACCACCCTGATTCAACTTCTGGAGGGTTTTTATACCCCCCAGAAGGGAGAAATCCGGATCGATGGGATTCCCCTTCAATCTTTTTCCAAGAATTTTTTGAGGGCTCTGGTCGGGTTGGTCCCCCAGGAGGTCTTTCTCTTCGCGGGAGACCTGAAAGAAAATATTTTATTAGCGGATCAGGAAACTCTTTCTTCCCGTGATGGCCGGAATAAAATATGGGCGGAGATTCAGCCCCTTTTCCAGGATTTCCAGGGGCGAAAGGTCGACACCCTGTCTTCCGGGGAACGGCAGTTGGTGGCCATGGCCCGGGTTTTAGCCCGGGACCCGGCGATCCTGGTGCTGGATGAGGCCACCGCCCACCTGGACGCCCAGACGGAAGAAAAAGTCCAGGCCGTCCTGGGCAGGCTGCTGACCGGGCGGACCTCGCTGGTCATCGCCCACCGGCTCTTTACCCTGCGCCAGGCCTCCCGGATTATGGTCCTGCATCAGGGCCGCCTGGTCGAGGAAGGGACCCATGCGCAGCTCATGGAGCGGAAAGGGTACTATTACCGGCTTTACCAGTTGCAGTATAACGAGGTTCAAAATGGGGGATGAAAGGGAATCTTCAACACCAAACCCACAAACAGTGCAAGCCACATGGCGGTCCGGAAGGTCATCGCCTTCAGGCTGTCGATCGCGACTGAGCCCCCCGCCGCGTACAGAAAGACGATGGCCCCTAGCACGACGAGATTGAGAACAAAGATTGTTGCCGCTGCGTACTTGCCCCAGTGGAGGCTGCGCCAGATGACCACGCCCGCCGCGAAATACGCCACGCCCATGGCCGAGTTGTAGATCAGCAGAGGTCGATAGACGACGTATCCCGGGTCTGACCAGCCCGTGAGGACACGGCCGCCCGCCACGATTGTTGCGAGGCCGAACACTGCTGCGACGACCGCCACGGTTCGTTGCCTGAGTCTGCTGTTGAGCGCAGGGTTAGGCAACCGACCCACTCCTGTTGATCAGGAGGACAGCGTGGCTAAAGATAACGTCGAGAGGTTTGACTTTCGTGAGTCCGGTTTTCTCGGCGATATCCACGGTCCGATCGAAGGCGGCTTGCCTGACGTGTCCTTTAGGCTCCGCCAGCAGGAATCGTCCGCCGGGCTTGAGCGCCCGGCAGATCTGTTGAAGCAGCGATTCCTGATCCGGCACTTCGTGCACCATCCAGAACGCCAGGGCCAGGTCAAATTCCGCATCAAAAGACAAACCTGAAAGTTCTACCTGATGGAAACGGATCCGGGACAACAATCCGGCTTTCTCCGCGCGACGTTTGACACCGGAGAGCATCTCCGGCTGCAAGTCCGCGGCCGTAACGGACCCGGAAGGTCCGACGATTCGGGCCAGGGGAATCGTGAAAAAGCCGATCCCGCATCCCAGGTCCAGGCAGGCGTCCCCCGGACGAACGATATCCTGGAGAATCCGCTCCGGCTTCTGGACCAACCGCCGCAGGGGGTTATCAAAGGTGTAAATCAACCACCAGGGACAGACGTGCGTCTTGGTAGATGCCATTTTCGATGGTTTCCTTATCCTTCGCGGTAACGATAGCTTGGTGGTTATCCTGATCTAATCAGATTCTTGTCTCTTAGGAGCAGCTCCACTCGGTCCCCATCTTCAACAGTGAATCCGATAGTAACCCGTTGGTCCTTTAGCGTAGCCAGGAATATCCGGTCCCGTTTGGGGCGGCTAAAATCCAGCGGAAACCATGTTTTGAAGTTTCCAGTTCCTTGCAGCCTCCATTTTCCATTCCAGAGAGCGTTCGCCACAAATTCACATTTGTCGTTGGCTTGGTTGCAGCTCAAATAGTTTTATCGAAAGAACCTTCCTGTACTGGAAAAAGTCCTTATCTGTGGTGAAAATGGGGACATCCAATCTGTTTGCAACTGCACATATGAGGAAGTCAATGTGAGAGCCTTGAATTCCTTTTTTTCTGCATTGATTACACATTTCGGCTGCAGATTCATAATCAGAGTCTTGAATAAGGGAATTTTCAAAAAAAGATAGTTTTTCTTTCAATTCTCCAAATTTCTTAAAGTCACTATAACCGGAAAGGATTTCTTGACGAATTGGTCCAATGATCAGAGCTCTTTGATCCTTGATGAGAGATTCAAGCTGATCTATTTCATATGAATATTCTGTTTGTCGAGTCCGTAAAGCATAAGACCAGATAGGAGTATCGACGAGAACTTTCACCGGGCTCTTCCTTTTTTATAATCATATTTGGGGTCTGGATCCATTTTGCCAAAAAGATTAAGTATTTCTAACTGTTTATGTCTGTTTATGAATTCCTGTAAAGCCAAATTAACAGTTTCCTTCTTGGTTTTAAAGCCACTGACTTCCAATGCTTTTTCTAGTAATTTCTGGTCGATAGCTAGATTAGTTGCCATTTTCGCCCTCCTATCAACACAAAGTTTTACACAATCTAGCACACAATTCAATGTATGTCAAGGTCAACGATAGTCATCAGCTGGCGGCATAGAGGGTCGTCAGATTGATTTGGTTCCTAGGCCCCAGGTCAAAATGGTGGATAGGTCGAGATTACATCTAGTAACAGAATATTAGAAACTTGCTTCCCTGGAGCGTAAGCGATCCGGTGCAACGGCGGGTTATGGCTGGGTTTACAAAACTTGAACTGACAACTCCTCAACGTCTCGGTCTTCGTCATATCGACTTGCCCCATCACCATAGAAATACACGTTCAGTGAGAGCTTCGAGTTCTTGACGTCGTCTATCCATTGAAATCGGGTGTTCCGGTCGTCAGGAATAGCCCTATCGGTTAAGAGGAGGTTCATCGTCTTGTTTCTTGGGAACTCAAAGTCAGTGTCTTCCAAAACTCTGTAGAAACAGCCTTCAGCGATGAAATCCAGGTATTGATTCCGCCTTCGAAGCAAAGGGATTACTCTCTCATCTTCATTGATTCTGATAAACTGCTCGATTGAAGGCCATTCCAGAATGGCAAAGCTCTTTGCGGGAAACTTTCCGGCAATCGAGTTTTGAATAATCCCGTTTATCAAGAACCTGCCACCATATTCAGTGAGAATTGGGGGAGACACTTGGGAGGTACTTGTGCAGAAAGTCACTGACGTATTGTTCTTTGATAGAGGAGAGAGCCAATTCATAAACTTTGGATTTGGACACGAGCATTATCGCTTCCTTTCAGTTTAATCATAACCCCCAGGATGAGGAGCGCGACGTTGGCGCGTCTGCTCCATCCGTTTGATGGGCCGGGGACCCGCAGGCCTAAAAACTTTTTGACGGAGGCGCTCCGCAGCCTGGGGGTTGGGGAGACGACGGGCGGCCCATCAAGTTATTCTAAAGTTTTCTTTGTAACCTCCCCCCAATTGGTTTTTTTGGGGGAGGGGAACAAATACTATTGGCCTATCTTTGTTGACTATTTGGTTTGCAACCCCCTCAGATTCTTGGTAACCAACCATAAAATATAAATATTTTATTGATAAATTATTTTTGTTTCATAAATGGACATGATCTATATCATGTCAAATAGATAGATATACAGAAACCGGAGGATTCTTAATGCTGGCTATCCCTCCCGCGGTACGGGACCAATTCGAGCATTATTTGCAAAATAATGCTGTTCCCGCCAACCTGCGAGAGATTTATAGAAAATGGCTTCGTTATTACTTTGACTTTTGTGTAAAATATTCCCCCCCCCACCCATAACAAAACTTGCCCAAATTCTCCCAAGAACCTCCAGACCTATAGAGGATGGATGCAATCAATTGAGGTAGCGATAGTTGAATGGTTGGCAGCCTAACCGTGGCGTTCAACCGTTAGTCCTTTACCCGTCCCTTCCGCTGTTGATCTCTTGCCCGCAAACGGGCGCGGGTCATCCGCTCGCGCAGACCACCGTCTTTTAGAAAATTCTTTTCCAGCGCCTTTAGCTGCTGATCCAGCAAATAATTAGCCTGGTGAATCAGACATATCGCAATATTGGCCAAAATCTCGGCGGGGCGGGTCTCGGTGAACTCTCGAAATACCTCGAATGTCAGGGGCGAAGTCATCCCCAGCTTGCGGACGTATTTGGCTTTGCTGTTATCTTTGTCCCAGATGGACAAATCACGCACTCGCAGGTAATCCCGGTAATCCTCCAGCAACTCTTCCAGACTGGCCCGCGCCACATTCGTCAGCTTGATCTCCATCTCTTTGGATGTGGTCGCAGCCTTGCTCCCCTCAACGATATTTTGTTTGCCGGAGCGGGCGGCCTGTACCATCTGATCGACCGTGCGGTCACTCTTTCTGAGGAAGCGCTCACAGAACCGGTAGGTTATTTGATAGACCACCTCGGATTTCTGATAAGAAAGAAGGGTTTGGTAGTCGCCCCGAGGGGGTAAAATCAAAGAGTGAGAATCATGGGAGGTCTGGGAATTCTGGGGAGACGCTTTCCCATTAATCTCATGATTCCCATTCGTCCCGTCAACCGCCTTTCTCACAGCAACCCCCAAATAGTCGCCAGCACAACACTCCTATCAGACTGCTTCTCTAGATCAAGATGGGTTCGGTCCCATCTATCATATCCTACTTAAATCATTCTAAATGTCAATAAATCTGTTGACAGAGTATTCGTCGCCATTTTATGTAATCCTCTGGATATCATGGTATTTTCAATATAATAAGGAGGCCCTGACATGGATTTAGGTCTTAAGGATCGGGTAGCCCTGGTGTGCGGGGCCAGTAAGGGCTTGGGGAAAGCCGTGGCCCTGGGGTTGGCCCGGGAGGGGGTTCGGTTGGCGATCTGTTCCCGTAATCTGGAAAATATTCAGCAGGCGGCCGAGGAGATCCGCAGGGAGGCCGGGACGGAAGTCATCTCTCTGGCGGTGGATTTGTCTTCTTCCGAAGAGGCTCGTCGTTTTTTCCGGGAGGCCTATGAGCATTACGGGCAGGTGGATATCTTGGTTAACAACGCCGGAGGACCGCCTTCCCTGCCTTTTATGGAGATCAGCGAGGATCACTGGCAGGAGGCCTTCCAGTTGACCCTGATGAGTGCCGCGACTTTGATGAAGGCGGCGATCCCGGTCATGCAGGCCCGAAAGTTCGGACGGATCATCAACCTGACCTCCGTGGCCGTAAAACAGCCGATCCTGGGGTTGATTCTTTCCAATGCCCTGCGGACCGGATTGGTGGGACTGGCCAAGACCCTAGCCACAATCTACGCGCCGGACAATGTTTTGATCAATAACGTCTGCCCGGGATACACGCTGACCGAACGGGTTCGTGAACTATCCGAAGTGATAGCCCAACGGCAGCAGACCACCCCCGAAGCGGTCATCAAAGGCTGGGAGGCGGAGATACCGATGGGGCGTCTGGGGAAGCCGGAAGAACTTGGCGGACCTGGTGGTCTTTCTGGCCTCGGAGCGGGCCGGCTATATCACTGGGGCCACGATTCAAGTGGACGGGGGCTATTATCGGGGATTGATGTGAATCCCGAAGCTGGGATTTGGATGCCGGGGCAATCTGCAATCATGCCCCGGCATCTGCTTCTATCAGTGGCTAACGCCTAATCTGCGGCAGGTAGATCCAGTAGCTTTCCTCCACCGTGTAGGTCTCGCCGCTTGTGTATGGCAGGCCAGCCAGCGGGTTCCCGGCCTGATCGGAGATGGTTGCGCTGGAGGGCATATCCAGGCGGAAGGTGCCGTTTCCGCTGCCCCTGTTGACAGTCACGGTGTAGATTGTCGGGCCGCCACTGACGCCCGTGACAGATTCGCCGCTGATGGTGCCGGTTTTGGCCAGGGCGAAATCGCCGGTAGCCACGCCTGTCACGGATTCAGAGAAGGTGACCGTGAAATCCACGCTGGCGAGATTCGTGGGATTGGGGTTGACGCGCAGGCTGGATAAAACCGTGGGCGCGGTCGTGTCGTAAGTGCGGCTGAGTTGGGCAGCGATCGTGTTACCGTTGCCAGCCGAATCGGTTGCCACGCCCGCGGCAATATTGGCAGTGACCAATCCCTGCCCGGCAGGCGTGAGATCAAAGGTGTAACTTGCGCCGCTACCCGCGAAGTTGCTCACCGCGCCGTTACCGGCAGTGATGTCGCCTGAAGTAAAGCCGGTGACGCTTTCGCTGAAGGTCACGCTGACTGCAATGGGTGAAGCGTTGGTCGGATCGGACGCGAGCGAAGTCATCGCCACCGTGGGCGCGGTCGTGTCGTAAATGCGGCTGAGTTGGGCGGCGACGTGTTACCGTTGCCAGCCGAATCGGTTGCCACGCCGGCAATATTGGGTGCCATCCCTGCCCGCGGCTGTCAAGGTGTACGCGCCGCTACCAGTTGCTGACCGCGCCGTTACCGGCAGCTGTCGTTGGAGTAAAGCCGGTGACGCTTTCGCTAAGGTCACGCTACGATGGCGTGAAGCGTGGTCGATGGCGCGAGCTGAAGTCATCGCCACGTGCGCGGTGTGTCGTAAGTGCGGCTAGTTGGGCGGGATCGTGTTACCGTTGCCAGCCGAACGGGCGACGCGCGGCAATATTGGCAGTGACCAATCCCTGCCCGGCAGGCGTGAGATCAAAGGTGTAACTTGCGCCGCTACCCGCGAAGTTGCTGACCGCGCCGTTACCGGCAGCAATGTCGTCTGAAGTAAAGCCGGTGACGCTTTCGCTGAAGGTCACGCTGACTGCAATGGGTGAAGCGTTGGTCGGATCGGACGCGAGCGAAGTCATCGCCACCGTGGGCGCGGTTTTGTCAACCACGTAGTTCTCGCCACTTGAGTAGGGAAGGCCCGTCAGCGGGTTCCCAGCTAAGTCGGTGACGGTTGCACCAGCGGACACATCCAGTCGGATCGTGCCGTTGCCCGAGCCGGTGTTCACGGTTACCGTGTAGACACTGCCCGAGCCGCTGGATCCGCTTACGGCCGCGCCGGAGACGCCGCTTACAGACAAAGCGAAGTCGCTCGTATCCACGCCGTTGACGGCTTCGGAGAACGTGACCGTGAAATCCACGCTGGCGAGTTTGGTAGGGTTGGGATTGAGGCGAGTAATGGAAGTGACAATGGGCGCGGTGGCGTCTACTAGATATTCATACGCGCCGATGTCGCACTTGCCGCCGACGGGCTGCGGACGGGAGACGCCGCGCTGGTCGGTGTCCGGGCAGACACCATCGTTCCCCGTGTCAATGGCCGAGGAACCCGCCAGGAGCGGGATGGTCTGAGTGAAGCCGCCATAATTGCCGAGCGCGCCAAGATTGGGATTATCCGGGATGATGTTCGTGCCACCGGCATACCCGTCCTGTATGACGCTGTCGCTCACGCTGGAAATACCGCCGTCGTTGTTGTAAATCTGCCCATTCGTATTGCCCCAGAAAATCGTGTTGCGGATCTGCGGGCCCCCGCCGATTTCGTTGAACATCCCGCCGCCGTAGATCGCCGAGTTGCCGCTGAAGGTGACGTTCGTCAACGTCGGACTGCCGAGAATCGAGTTGTACATCCCGCCGCCCTATGTAGCCCGTACGAGTTACCGCTGAAGGTGACGTTCGTCAAGGTCGGACTGCCGGAAAAGTTGCTCATCCCGCCGCCCTCGGTACCTGAGTTGCCGCTAAAGGTGACGTTCGTCAACGTCGGACTGCTGGAATAGTTGAACATCCCGCCGCCGTCGTGAGTTGCCGAGTTGCCGCTGAAGGTGACGTTCGTCAACGTCGGACTGCTGGAAAAGTTGTACATCCCGCCGCCGCAACTTGTGCTGGGATGCGCCGAGTCGCCATTGGCATTGCCCGCTGTGATGGTGAAGCCATCCAGGGTCGCGTCGGTGTGCGCCGGTGACAACGTGATAACTGTTGGTGTCATTGTTGATCACGGTAGTGAGGTTGGTAATGATCGGCGTCTGGCTGTCGCTATCGTCAATGTCGCCGCTCAGGATGGTGACGTTGGCCGAGGGGTTGCGCTGGTTGCGCGCCGTTTCCGTCCCGGCGAATCCGCCGTAGAGGGCCACGCCGTCTATGAGTTGGAAAGTGGCGGTGCGGTCTGTCCCCGTGGTCGGCTTGTACGTCCCGGCCGCGACCCAGATCTCGTCGCCGTTGGTCGCACCGGTCAGCGCGGTTTGCAAGGTGCAGGCATTCGCCCAACTGGAGCAATCGCCAGTTCCGCTTGCGGTTGGTTTTACATAGTAAATGCTTTTGTATTCAAATGCGCCGATGTCGCATGTGAGCCTTGCGGACGAATGACACCACGCTGGTCGGTGGCCGGACAGACAGCATCGTTCCCCGTGTTGATGGCCGATGAACCCGCCAGGAGCGGGATGGTCTGGGTGAAGCCGCCATAATTGCCGAGCGTGCCGAGCAGGGGATCAGTGGTGATGATGTTCGTGCAGTATCTGCCTCAGGCATCCGTCCTCGACAACACTATCGCTTACTGTGGTGGAAGAACCGCCACCCAATTGTAAATCTGCGCTCCATAGGTAGCCGTATTGCCCCAGAAAACCGTATTGCGTGTGGTCGGGTGACAATCGGTTACGTTCCATAACCCGCCGCCGTAGTTCGCCGAGTTGCCGCTGAAGGTGACATTCGTCAACGTCGGGCTGCTGTCCGGTTGGCCATCCCGCCGCCGTAGTTTGTCGCCGTATTCCGCTGAAGGTGACGTTCGTCAAGATCGTACTGCTGTCCCAGTTGAACATCCCGCCGGCGTAATCCGACGACGAGTTGTTGGTGAAGGTGACATTCGTCAATGTCGTACTGATGGACGTATTGTTGTACATCCCGCCCCTGCCAGGCAGCCGAGTTGCTGCTGAAGGTGACGTTCGTCAACGTCGGGCTGCTGCAATCGTTGAACATCCCGCCGCCGGTTATTGCCGAGTTGCCGCTGAAGGTGACGTTCGTCAATGTCGGACCACTGGAGAGAATTGTACATCCCGCCGCCATGATTGTTCTGGAGAAGCGCCATTGGCATTGCCCGCGGTGACGGTGAAACCATCCAGAGTCGCGCCGGTCTGCATCGGTGACAACGTGATAACTGTTGGTGGTATTACCGGCCACGGTAGTGAGGTCGGTAATGATCGGCGTCTGGCTGTCGTTATTGTCAATGTCGCCGCTCAGGATGGTGACGTTGGCCGAGGGGTTTCGCTGGTCGCGCGCCGTCTCCGTCCCGGCGAATCCGCCGTAAAGCGCCACTCCGTCTATGAGTTGGAAAGTGGCGATGCGGTCTGTTTCCACCGTGTCGGCTTGTACGTCCCGGCCGCGACCCAGATCTCGTCGCCGTTGGTCGCACCGGTCAGCGCGGTTTGCAAGGTGCAGGCATTCGCCCAACTCGAGCAATCGCCGCTTGCGGCTGGTTTGGCGTAGCGCACACTGACATAGTCAATGCCTGTGTATTCAAAGGCGCCGATGTCGCACTTGCCACCGGCAGGTTGTGGACGGGTGACGCCGCGCTCATCGGTGGCCGGACAGAAATCATTGTTCCCCGTGTTGATGGCCGATGAACCCGCCAGGAGCGGGATGGTCTGGGTGAAGCCGCCATAATTGCCGAGCGCGCCAAGATTGGGATTATCCGTGATGATGTTCGTGCCATCGGCATACCCGCCCTGGATGACGCTGTA
>CAWJJC010000015.1:0-82081 GCA_963843145.1 uncultured delta proteobacterium | reverse complement strand
CGATCAGCGTGATCAAGCCCGGCATTACCACCAAAGATATTGCCGAACAATGGCCTCCCTGCGAAAAGGACTGGAGCGATATCCTGGTGGCTTATGAAGACCAGACGGCCGGCAGCAACTGGGCTCACGGCATCGGCTTATCCCTTTATGAATATCCCCTGGTCTGGCGGGGCTGTTCGCTGGATCACCCCATGCCGATTGAAAAGGGCATGACGTTTGCCATCGAAACCCAGCACGGCGTTCCCGGAATCGGCGGGGTCCGGATCGAAGAGATGATCCATGTGGTCGAGGGCGGAGTGGAAATACTCAGCCAATGGCCCGTGGATGAAATCGTGGTAGTGGACTAAAAAAGTTGGAATTCAGAAGCGGGGGGCCCGGGACAGGGGCTTCCCGCTTTTTTCATTTCCTTATCCTGGGGAGGGTGGTAAATTGGAAAATGGAGACGGCGATCAAAGGGCCGTTCGCCAAGCGATTGATCGTTGGCTAGCTTAATAAACCCACAAGACCGGGGCGAACATCCCTAAGCCTGAAAATATTCCAACTTTTCGTTTTTCGTAGGGCCGGCGACCCCGCCGGCCGCCAGGGTGAGGGATAAGGTTCCCTGCACATCCAGGGTAAGGCAACGGAGACGGTGGCCAAATCCAGCCCCGTTTTAGGCGGCGGGGTCGCCGCCCCTACGAAAAACTGATCGCCTGGATGCTGGAACCGGGCTTCCTTAAGTTCAAATGCGCTGGATCCCGGATCAAGTCCGGGATGACGGCAAAAACCAAACGCCTAAAAAGCGGTGATCAATTCCATTTTCATAGTAGGGAGGCAAGTCAATGGACCATTACCGGATTTATCCCTTGAAGACCGGAACCATCATCGTCGATCAGGGGGCCTATGTCACTCGGGGCATCGGTCTGGGCCGAGAGATGGAGATACCGGGGACCGCCTGGTATGTGACCGACGGCCGGCGCAAGATCATGGTGGACGCGGGCATGTGCCACACCGAGCTGGCCGACTGGCACCACAAAGGCTCACGGCAGGAGCCCGGGGAAGCCGTCCACGAGCAACTCCAGGCCCTGGGCGTGGATCCCGCTGAAATCGAACTGGTCATCCTGACCCATCTCCACTGGGATCACTGCCATAATCTGGATAAATTTTCCAGGGCCCGTTTTCTGGTCCATTCCCGGGAGCTGGACTTTGCCCGGGATCCCATCCCGCCTTATTACAAATCCTATGAACATCCCCGGCTCGGCCGGACCCCCCCTTACGCGGCAATTTCCTTCGAAACGTTAACCGCTGAGGCGGAAATTTTACCGGGAATTACCATTTTCCCCACTCCCGGACACTCTCCGGGACATCAGTCGGTGGCCGTGGTCACCGAAGGCGGCGTCCATGTCATCACCGGGGATGCCGTTTTTTCCTACGCCAACCTCGTCCCGGCCAATGAATACCAGCCCTTTACCGTCATGGGCCGTTTTTCCAACATTGTGGATTCCTGGCGCAGTATGGAAGAGATCGTGCGGCGGGGAAAGGTCATTCTTCCCGGTCACGATATGCGCACCATGGACCACGCGGTCTATCCGGCCGGGACCGATAACTGAAAGGGAATCCCGTGAGAGTAATCCGTTCCAGCCTGCTGGAGGGGGCCCGGTCGGCCCGGGGCATCGCCGTAGTGGTGGACGTCTTCCGGGCTTTTTCCTGCACCCCGTTGCTCCTGTCCCTGGGAGTGCGTCACTCGCTGCTGGTAGCCACTCCGGAGGAAGCCCTGGCCTTGAAGTCCGGCGATAAGGAGCTGGTTTTGATCGGAGAGGTGGGGGGCGTGCCGGTCGAGGGATTCGACCTGGGAAATTCTCCCAGCCAGATCCTGCGCCGGGGATCGGAATTCTTCGCCGGGAAGGCCGTCGTACAGCGGACCTCGGCCGGGGTCCAGGGGGCTCTGGCGGCCCTGGAGACGGCCGATGAGGTACTCTTGGGAAGTTTCATGATAGCCCGGGCCACCGCCGCGTATCTTCAAGCCCGGGAGCCCGAGACGGTTTCCATTATCGCCATGGGGGTCCAGTTGAAGGAAAAGGCCCCCGAAGACGAGTGCTGCGCCCGGTACCTGGCCCATCTCCTGGACGGGACGGCCTACGACCATAATCAAGCCTTGCGGGAAATCATTTTCCAGGAAACTACCCAGAAGTTTCTGCGCCGGGAAAAAGCCCATTTCCCGGCGGAAGATCCCATTCTCTGCCTCCAGCGGGATATCTATAATTTTGCGCTCAAGGTGACCAGGGAGGAGTGATCTGGTGGTGGTTAGACGGGAAAACGTTCCACTTGAGTAACCTAAAAAAGGGCTAAATTCGACACGAAATCGAAATCCGAAACAAATTCGAATGACCCAATTTCAATAATTCAACAACGTTTTTGTTTGGATCATTTGTATTTTGAACCTTCGTGCTTGTTTCGAATTTCGTGCTTCGAATTTCGAATTTGTTTTTCTAATGTGCCGTCCAGCCGCCGTCCACCAGGAGCACATGGCCGGTGACCAGGTCGGAGGCCTCGGAGGCCAGATAGATAACGGCCCCCAAAACGTCTTTCGGTTGACCGACACGGCCTAACAGAATTTTGCTGAGGACCATCTCCCGGAAGGCCTGATTTTCCAGCATGGGCCTGGTCATGGGCGTTTCGATAAAGGTCGGGGCCACGGCATTGACGTTGATATTATAGGGTCCCCATTCCAGAGCCAGCTCCTTGGTCAGGAGGTTCACCCCGGCTTTGCTGGAGCAATAGGCCGCCCGCCACTGAATGGCCACCGTCCCGGTCTGGGAGCTGATGTTGATGATTTTTCCGCTCTTCTGCTTAACCATGATCCGACCGACCGCCTGGCAGCAGAAAAAAAGACCGGTCAGGTTGGAGTCCAGGACCCGGCGCCAGTCCTCTTCGGTAACTTCCAGCGCCGGTTTGGGGATGTTGATGCCGGCGTTGTTGACCAGGATATCAATACGACCGAAATGCCGAAAGGCCTGTTCCACTCCTTTTTCAATATCGGCTTTTTGGGTAATGTCCATGGGGACTACCAGGCAACGGCGGCCCTGCTGACGAATTTCCTGGGCCGCCTCTTCCAGTTGGCTGACCGTGCGGCCGGTGATGATCAGGTCGGCCCCATAGCGGGCCAACCCCGCGGCCAGATAACGACCGATGCCGCGGCTCGCTCCGGTGACTAAGGCTACCTTGTCGGTGAGGGAGAATTCGGGGAAGTCCATAAAGGTCGCTCCTTTTACTGAGATTTATTAGTCCGTCAATTATTGAATTTCGACCTTTGGGTGTCAAGCGTTAAGCACAATTTTTTCGTCTAAGGAGGGAAAAATGAAATACACGGGTTTCGATCTGAGCGGAAAAAGCATTATCGTTACCGGAGCCGGTACCGGGATCGGTCAGGCTATGGCCGTCGGCCTGGCCCAGGCGGGGGCGGACCTGATACTCATCGGCCGGCGGCCGGACCCCTTGAAGGAAGCGGAACAGGAAGTCCTGGCCCAGGGCGTCCAGGCCCTGGTGCTCCCGGGGGATATTTCCAACTTGAGTTTTCAGAATTACGCGGTAGCGGAGACCGTCAAGACCTTCGGAAAAATCGACGTCCTGATCAACAACGCCGCGGTGCTCTTTAAGGGTCCCATTGAAGATACCACGGAAGAGCTCTGGGATACGACCATCGACATCAACCTGAAAGGGAACTTCTTTATGGCCCTGGCCGTGGGGAAAGAGATGATCAAACGGAAAAAAGGGAAAATTATCAATATCCTCTCTAATTGCAGCTTCGTGGCCGAGCACGGCATCGGGGCCTACTGCGTCAGCAAGGGGGGCCTGCTACTGGTCACCCGCTGCCTGGCCACGGAATGGGGGCCTTACGGCATACAGGTCAACGGAATCGGGCCGGCCTTTGTCCGCACGCCCATGAACAACCCGGTCCTGGCCGACCCGTCCTTTGTGGAGTGGAGCACCAACCGCATCCCGCTGCACCGGATGGGCCAGCCGGAGGAAACGGTGGGGGCGGCCATCTATTTGTCCTCGGATTCCTCCAGCTTCGTCAACGGCGCGGTGCTGATGATCGACGGCGGCTTTACGGCCTGCTAAATTTTTTTGCCGTTAGCTATACCCAAGGGGGCAAAAAAATTTAGATAAGGAGAAGACCCATGTCCAAAACAGAGGAGTTTTTGAAAGCGGCCTTCGCTGGAGAATCCCAGACCAACCGCCGATACCTGGCCTTTGCTCTCCGGGCCGAACGAGAAGGCCGGCTGCAGGTGGCGCGATTGTTTCGCGCGGCAGCGGCGGCGGAAACGGTCCACGCGCTCAACTATCTGCAGGCCGTCCACGGGGTCCGCGAAACCCGGGAAAACCTGCAGGAGGCCATCGCCGTGGAAAGCCGGTCCTTCAAGACCGTCTATCCCGAGATGGTGGAGACCGCCAAGGCGGAAGGGAATAAGGAGGCGGAAGATTTCTTTCGCTATGCCTTGGAATCGGAAAGGATCCATGCCGAGCTTTTTCAAAAGGTAGCCGACGCCCTCGGTAGCTCCGAAGAAATCTACTTCTATTATGTCTGCCCGGTATGCGGCCATACCGCGGAGAAGACCCCGCCCTCAACCTGCCCTATCTGTGGGATCGAGGAGCCGGGATATAAAAAAATTGAGTAGTGGCAAATGTTTTTGGCCTTCTAGTAACTAACCGTCTTCGAACAAAACCACTTTAAAAACTAACTGGTTGGCCAATTCTTATTTCTTGGAAAAATACTTCACCTTACTTAAATTTTTGAAATCTGAATCCTGAGTCCAGAGAAGGGCTTTGAATTCCTGCGCTGTGGCGAGGATGATACTGTCCGCCATAGGGAGATTATGCTCCAAACTTAGCTTTGAGGCAGCGATGGCCAATGAGGCGTTTAGATCCACAACCGTTCCTTTTTGCATAGCCACAACCGCCTGCAAGGCTTCATTCTCACTGGACTCCCGGAGAATGACCTTGAAGACCTCGTATATCGTAACTGTTGGTACAACCAGCAAGGTCGAATCACTCAACGGGGTCAGGAAATGCTTGGCATTAGGCTCGTCCGCGAAGTAGGCCAGCCAGCCGGAGGAATCTACAATATTCATACCCTATCTTTCTCTCGTTTAAATTCAGTATTGATGCCCTTAAGAAATCCCCGAAGTTCCTTTATATCGCGTTCCGGTATAAGTTCAATACGTCCGGCATATTCGATAACCTGCATTTTTTGGCCCGGCCGAAGATTCAATGCCTTCCTGACCGTTTTGGGGATAACGATTTGATATTTTGGTGATACGGTTATTGATTGCATCCCAATACCTCCATCGATCAATTTTGTTTTACGATATCATGATCGATATAGTTTTGTCAAATAGGTTGATGCCCCCGGTTACGTTATTAGGTCATTTGATAAAGCACTTTCTGAATTGGATGTCCCCCTGCCTACCACAATCTGGCTTCTCTCCCCCCCTAACGGCTATTACCCGTTCATAAGAGTTCATTCCCTCCTTCATCTCACCCTTCCTTCTTCTCGCACCAAATCCCCTTTTAAAATAGGTGGGGGAAATAGATATCAAAGACCAACATCTCCTCCTCAATATCGTGGGGTTGGTGTTTTACGCCAGCCGGAATTCGAATAAAGCTCCCCGCAGTCACTTCAAAATCTCCTTCGCCCTCAATCCACATTTTTCCTTTCCCCTTCAAATGATAAACTATGTCGTCTTGATCATGCACATGAGCCGGTATTTGTGCGCCTCGCTTCACTTGCACCATCGCAATGCTCAAATCGACTTTATCCATTTCGTACGTCAGAAGCTTCTTGATGCGTAAATCTTTGAAAACGGGATGCTCCTGCCAGGGAAGTTGGAGTACTTCAAGTTTTTTTATCATGATCGTCTCCCATTGAAATACACGTTCGCTTTAGATTTAAAGTCCTTACTCTGCTGAACTCCTGGAGACATTCCCTCCGGGCCGTAGGCCTTACGGTTCAGAGGCCGGTTTTCAGGTCTTTTGCGGTTCCTGCATCCACCCCAGGGAAAAAGAAACTATAACCTCCGGCTCGTAAAGGCGAGCCTGCGCCTCGTAGAGAAAATCAGGCCCCTATATCATCCGAGCCTCTTTCTCTCAGAAAAGACAACTGGTTCTAAATTTTGAACCAAAACGATCGACAGTTTATCTGCCCTCCATCAGGGAGTGAACGGCAGCGAGGATCTTCTCCGGGCTTGGTCGGTAAAATTTCTCCTGGGGTGGTGAAAAGGGCACCGGGATATCCGGGGCGCCAACCCGTTTGATGGGTGATTTAAGGTGTTCAAAGGCCTCCTCGGCAACCAGGGCGGCAATTTCCGCTCCGAAGCCCCCAAATTTATTGGCCTCGTGGATGACCACCAGCCGGCCCGTCTTCCGGACCGACGCGAGAAGACTAGCCCTATCCAGGGGAACCAGGCACCTCAAATCCAGGACCTCTGCCGAGATACCTTCCTTCGCCAAAAGCTCGGCCGCTTCCAAGACCGTATAAATAGCCGAACCGTAGCTGACCAGGGTACAATCGGATCCCGTTTGGACTAGACGAGCCTGGCCTAAAGGTACCCGAAAATCCCCTTCCGGGACCTCGTCCTCCCTCCCGTAAAGAGCCAGCTCCTCGATGACGATGACCGGGTTGGGATCAAAAAGGGCGCTCAGCAGGAGGCCTTTAGCATCGGCGGGGGTTGAAGGATAGACCACCTTCAAGCCGGGGATATGGGCCACCCAGGCCTCCAGATTATGTGAATGCTGACAGCCGGCCGAGAAACCGGATCCGGACTTGATTCGCACCGTCAGGGGAAAAGACGATTTCCCCCCGCTGAGATAACGCAATTTAGCCGCGTGATTAATGATCATATCGCTGGCCAGCGTAAAGAAGGGGAAAAACATGATTTCTACTACCGGCAAAAGACCGAGACAAGAGGCGCCGACGGCCAGGCCGGCAATGGCCGCCTCACTGACCGGCGTATCCTTGACTCGCTTCGGACCGAATTTTTCGAGCAAACCGTAGGTGGGCATATTGGGGTCAAGATGAATGGATACCCCCACCCCCTCACCGGCCAGAAAAACTCGTTCATCCAGACTCATCGCCAGATCCAGCCCTTGGTTTATGGCCTTTCCAAAAGATAGTATCGACATTAGACGCTCCTTTCGTTAGGCCCAAAGATGGTCCAGGGCTTCGGTCGGCAGGGGGTAGGGACTCTCGTCAGCGAATTTCAGGGCCGCCTCAATCTGTCTTTGGTTCTCCAATTTAATGTCAGCCATCTCCCTCTTGTCCATCCTTCCCTCGGCCAACAGTTTTTCTTCAAGCCTTTGAATGGGCGAGCGGCGACCCCATTCTTCCAATTCTGCTTTATCGACGTAATGCTGATGGTCATACTCTCCGTGGCCCCGCATCCGATAGGTCTTGGCCTCCAGCAGGGCTGGTCCTTTTCCCTCTCGACAGAAGGCGATCAATTGCCGGGCCTGGGCATAGACTTCCAGGACATCGTTGCCATCCACCACCTGACCGGGGAAACCATAGGCCTGGGCCCTGTCGGCTAACCGGGTCAGGGAACAATGCTGCGCCAGGCCTTGGGCCCCTGCCCAGCAGTTATTCTCACAGACAAAAAGCACGGGCAATTTCCAGAGAGCGGCCAGATTCATGGCCTCATGAACGCTGCCTTCCGCCGCGGCCCCGTCTCCAAAAAAGACCACGGTGATGAAGGGTTCATTTCGGTATTGCTGAGCAAAGGCCGCTCCCACGGCCAGGGGGGGACCGGCCCCGACGACCGTACTGGTCATTAAGGCCCCGATTTCCGGAACGGCCAGGTGCAAGGTCCCGGCTTTCCCCTTATTGACACCGGTGCCTTTCCCCATGATCTCCGCCAAAAGAGTCGCGGGATCGGCCCCCTTGGCCAACAGATGACCATGGCTCCGATGGTTACTGACCAGGATATCCTTCGGCTGCATGGCCTGAACGACCCCTACCGCCACGGCCTCCTGTCCGATAGCCAGGATTTGCATACCCGGCAATCGCCCGCGGACTTGAGAAAGTTCCACTAATTTTTCTTCGAATTTTCGAATAAGGACCATTTTCCGGTACATGGTCCCGGCTGTTTCCGCGTCACCCTTGATCATTTGCCTGAACCCCCTTTCAGCCCCTCAGAGCACGGTTACTGATTACAGGCCGATATGTCCGCCGACCCATTTTGTATTAGGATATTATGAACGATATAGTTTTGTCAATTTCGAACCTTTTCCCAGCCAGCCAATGAGCAGGCACAGGATGACGATGGTAATGAGTGCGCTTGCGGCCATTGCCGCGGCTGACGGAGGAGTCGGAGCGACGGTCAGGCCTGCGATGGTCAAGGCGAGGACCAGCAGGCTTAGCACCCCAAGGGCAAGCTGTTTCGCCCGCGAAAGGCCATTCCTAGGGAAGAACAGGTACATCCCTATGACAACGAGGGCGGCTTCGACCACCAGGGCCACCGGCATATTGTTCCACAATCCGACGCCCACCACTGGCGACCCTGCCCCGGCCGGCGGCAACTCCGGATGGTAAGAAAAACATATTGACAAATTCTTACTCCTTCCCTAGGCTTACTTATAACAATCAAAAGATGGCAAAGGGGAGAGCCAAGTGGAAGCAGATAAATCCAGGGTAACGTCAAAAGGTCAAATTGTGATCCCCAAAAGATTACGGGAAAAGTACGCTATTGCCCCGGCAATGACCATACGGTGGATTCCCAAGGAGGATGGCTTATTGATGGTTCCTGAAACAAGTGATGTCATTAAAGCCGCCAGGGGAATGCTGAAGGGTACAGGTCTACTAAAGACCTATCTTAAAGAGAAGCATCTGGAAAAAAGGAAGGAGGACAGAAGGCTTGGCAAAAGGAAATAGCTATGTGCTGGACAGTTTTGCTTTGATAGGCTATCTCGAAAACGAGCCTTTTGCCCAGGAAATAGAGGACCTTCTCCAGCAGGCCAAAAAAGGTCTTCCCCGTGTCTATTTACATGCGCTTCATCTGGGAGAAGTCTACTATATTACCCTTCGAGAACAGGGCAAAGATGTGGCGGATCTGGCTTATACCCGGATCAAGAGATTTCCAATAAAATTGGTTGAGGCGATAAACGAGGAACTTCTCTTGACCGCAGCGGCTATCAAAGCCAACTATCCGATCTCTTATGCGGATTCCTTTGCGGCGGCCCTGGCCAAGGTTAAAAACGCCTCCCTTTTTACTGGAGATCCCGAATTTCGTGCCCTTGAAGAAGATGGAATCCTGGAAATCAGTTGGCTTACCTAACTGATATACTGCCGCAGGTTGCCCTTAGGGATGTCCCTCCTCCGTCGTCTGTCCCCTGGTCTTATACGTCAGACCAAACAGCCCATAGACTTACTGTGCAGGAAAGCATGGACAGTTAGCCGTAGCGCCTAGCCGGTGGAGGTCTTCTCGATCAGAGCGTTAGGCCTGCCTGTCATTCGAACCTTTCCCCAGCCAGCCAATGAGCAGGCACAGGATGACGATGGTAATGAGCGAGCTTGCGGCCATTGCCGTCGAGCAGAAAGGGGGCAGCAGCGAAGACGACGACATTCATGCGCCGCTCAACGCGACCTGCTGCAAGGGCAACTCCTAAATGACCGGCGAACAAGATGGCTCTCCTGGGGCAACTGCGGGCCTAAAACCCCCAGGATGAGGAGTGCGGCTTGGCGCGTCTGCTCGATCCTTTTAATGGGCTGGGGACCGGCAGCCTAAGAAACTTGTTGATGGGGCGCTTCGCAGCCTGGGGGAGGGGCTGCCGATAGGCGGCCCATCAAAAAGGTCAGCCAGAGGCGGGCGCCCTTTCCCGCCGATTAGCTGCACCGCCTGGTTCGATCCACTACACTATTCACTCAAGCTGAAATGCTGCGAAACCCTCTCAATCGTAAAGCTGCTCGTTAGACGACAGGCAGTATGTTGGAGAGCAAAAAAACCTTTCTCCCAATACGCCTCACTCTTAGGAACCGCCTTCAGCCATTCCACTCGAACCAGGTATTCGGAGAGGTCTGGGTCTTCAGAATTCTCACCCATCTTCGTTGCCTGTAGTGGCGCTTCCAAAATGGAAATTTCCTTACCATCTATGCTGACTCTGAATTCCCTCACCGGCACGGCCACTTCCTTGACCACTCCCACGCCCACATAGCCTGTCTTTGGTATATTCACGAACACGCGTGACCCAGGGAAAAGCGCCTTCAAAGTTTGGCTGTACCATTTGCCCTGACCACCGGCTACAAATCCATACTTCCGACAATCATCCCAAGTTCGGTTCTCTCCTTCGCCGAGACTCACATAGAAATCACGACCGTTCCATGGTTCGCCACCCTTCTTTACTTTCGACTGAGACGCCTTTCGCTCGGCTTCCTTCGGGTCAATCAGCCAGGTGCGAGCAAGATAATCACGACCGTCATCGCGAAAGAATCTGAAGAAAACAGCATTCACAGGCACGCCGTATTTATCTGCAAGGTAGTTTATGATTCGCTCGGTGCTTGGATCGAGGTCTGTGGCAACTATAACCAGTTCGTGGCTCTGGTTGATTTGTTCCGGCAGACTGATACCAAAAGCGTCATCAAAGGCTTCTTCCAGCTTTCTACCAGCGTTCTTCTCAGAGAAAATGCCGGCTATCTCCTCGTATGAAAGCGCTTCGACCCAAGAAGCATAGTCAAGCACCTGAGCGACCACGTCACGAGGAGTACGAGACTTCTTGAGTTCTATGACAATTAGCGCACCCGAGGCGTTCATCGCCAACATGTCTATGAATTTCCCATATGAAGTCGGTACTTGGCGTCCTATAAGAAGAAGGCCTCCCGATAGGATCGAGAGGTCCTTTTCCAAAGCGTCTTCAAGTACAACTTCGGCGTCCATCGTGGAGACGACCACCTTCTCCGGGTGCTCTTGACCGAGTCGCCAAAGTCCAACCTCAACAGGCATAGGAACATCCTCCTCTTTCTTCCTCAGTACATCGTGGCCCTCAGCACGCTGCCAGAACGCGAAGCGGACTGGCAATCCGCTGCAGGGCATTATTAACCGCCCCGGTTACTGTCCTTCCTAAGTTGACAGAAGACCTCATCCGGTATCGTGATATCTTCATACTGGAACTTGTCGTTTATAACAACCCGAGGCTCCAGCGCTTCTATTATGTGCTTTGGCCCGACGAACGCGCAGTTGGGGAGGTAGACCTTTTGTATGAAAGGCCTCTGTTCCCAGTCTTGCTTTATGTATACCTCTCCAGGAATTCCGGTCATGAACCAGGGCTGAGTCCCCAGACTGGCGAATTGACTACCGATTATTGCCCTAATGCAATCGAGCGTTTCGAGTGCAAGTTCTCTGTCATTATGGTCGGTCTCTGGGCGAAAGTGAATGGCTCTGTTTCTCATCTCCTTCAACCTTAGGAAGTTGTCGACAACATCCGGAAGGAGGATACCCCAAGCCTTCAGGGTGTCAATTGGAACTGTCCAGTCGTCAAACGAGTCTTTTCTGTAGACTTTGCGGTACTCAGGGGTGTGTTTGTAGTCGTCGCGCAATATCAAAAGCAAATGATTGAGAATTCGTTCGCCCAAGGCACAGGCGCCCGTGAGGGCGGGATAATAGGCTCCCATTACGAAGGCGGTCCTTGCTTGTGCAAAGAAACGGTTATGAAACGCGATTATTGAAAATGGCTTCGTGTCGAGCGCGATAAAGTTGGCCAGTTTTCCGTCTTTGTTGAGTTCACCAAATTCAGCGACCAGATAGTCGGTTACTCGCTTGCGATTAGCGTAGTGCAATTCTTTGACTTGGTCTTCCCATGTGTCGCTGATCGGATCTCTGAGAGTCATGACTCTCGTGTCAAAGTCGAAGAACGGCAATACACGATGTCTCTTCATGTCGTTATTCTCTTGCGGTTAATCCCCCAGGATTAGGAGCGCGGTTTAGCGCGTCTGCTCAATCCGTTTGAAGGGCCGGGGACCCACAGGCCTAAGAAACCTGTTGATGTGGCGCTCCGCAGCCAGGGAGATGGGCCTCCGATAGGCGACCCTTCGCTTGGGTTCAGGCGCCGCGGCGCGTCAGTGCCGACGTCGTCTGGAACACCCATTGCATACCAAGCAGGACGGTGAAAGAGGCCAAAAGCCCCCTTGATTTTTGCGGATATTCCCGGCAAGGCTTGGTGTCCGGTGGATGCCCAGGAAGCCGTTTCAGACATCAATATCTTCCGTCAGGTTGCATCCTCTTTTTCCAAAATCTTCAATATGTCTTCACGAAATGAGGGTATTTTGTTTTCCACAACATCCCAGACTAGGTCATAGTCTACCCCAAAGTAATCGTGGATGAGTCGATCCCTCATGCCCGCTAGGGCTTTCCAATTCACTCCTGGATATTGATTCTTGAGTTCGGAGGGTACTTTCTTTGAGGCTTCTCCGATGATTGCAATGCTCCGCACGAAGGCACGTTTGAGCGTTGCATCCTGCAGGAACTGCTCTTTGTCTAAACCCTGCTTTTCTTCTATCAAGTACTTGGTCTCATCGAGTATGTGGCGAAGATACTCAAGCGGCGAGAGCGGCATACTCGACCTCCTTAAGGATGTGAGGGCCAATATAGGGGCTGAGCGATTCCACAGTGACAAGTTCAATTCTATGCTGTAGAAGCTCCTCCAGAAAGAAGGCAAGTTCCATAAAGGTATCAAATGTCTTTTGTCCTGGCTCGAATTCGACCAGCAAGTCTATGTCACTGTTAGGGCGTTGCTCTCCGCGAACAAAGGAACCGAAAAGTCCGATTCTTTTTACTCCCAATGCCCTCAGGTGAGATCGGTTCTGATTGATAGCATCCAGAAAGTCCTGCTTTGTTTTGATCATGGTTCTAATCACACTCCTTCGGTTGCAGTAGCAGAAGGCTAATGCCCCGTGGCCTATAAACCTCCCCAGTTTCCTCGCAACATATTATAACAGAATATTCAGAAATAGGATGATTCCTCATCCCGGCAATCCTTTCTGGATTACAGAGAAAATCTGAACCTGCTGGAATTCCCTTTCATATTGGACTCCAAGAGGTTAGAGGTTTTGTTGGGGGGTTAATAAGGTCCGGATAGCTAAACGTTTCAAAAATACTCTTGAGAGAATAGGTAGTCAAGATGGAATTTTCTTCGCAGCGATCGCCGGACCTATCCCGGGCGCTATCCGGCATTTCTTTTTCTCCTTGACCTCCGCCCTTCCCTTTCTTATCCTTTATCTAAAAGCAGTTTCTCAACCCTTCCATGGATGCTTTAGCCGTCTGTGGTTTTCGTCTGCCAAAACGCCCGGATCCAAAATAAGGAGGCGGCAGGGTCGGCCACCCAGTCAACGAATCTACCAAACCCTCCAAGGCTTAAAATGAGGAGACCTGATCGCCATGACAAATACCGATAGCCAGAGTGTTCTCCAGACTCCCTTTGACCTTAAAGGCTTGAGGCTCAAGAACCGGATCGCCATGGCGCCCATGACGCGGGCCAGGGCCGGTGAGGAACGGCTGGCCAATCCCTTGATGGCGGAGTATTACCGCCAAAGGGCCTCCGCCGGGCTTCTCATCACGGAGGGGGTCTTTGTTTCCAGACAGGGAATCGGCTGGCTGAATGCCCCCGGTATCTATACCGACGAGCAGGCCGAGGCCTGGAGGCAGGTGGTGGAGGCGGTTCACGCCCAAGGCACGCCCATCTTTCTCCAGCTTTGGCACTGCGGCCGTGCCTCCCACAGCAGCTTTCATCAAGAGGAGGGGCTGCCGGTCGCTCCCTCGGCCATTAAGCTGAACGGGGATCCTATTCATACGCCGGCCGGCAATGAGCCTTATGAGACACCGCGCGCCCTGGAAACGGAGGAAATCCCCGCCATCGTGGCGGATTACCGGAAGGCCGCCGAACGGGCCCGATCAGCCGGATTTGACGGTGTGGAATTGCACGCCGCCAACGGCTATCTCATCGACGAGTTCCTGCAATCAAAAACCAATCACCGGACCGATCGCTATGGGGGAAGTCTGGAGAATCGCTTCCGGTTTCTGGAGGAAATCCTGGAGTCGCTGCAAACCGTTCTGCCGGCGGGACGCGTCGGCGTTCACCTGGCGCCCAACGGTATTTTCAACGATATGGGCGCGCCTGATTTTCGAGAGACCTTTCTCTATGCCGCCGGCCGGTTGAACCGTTTCGGATTGGCCTACCTCCATGTCCTGGATGGGCTGGCCTTCGGCTTTCACGAGCTCGGGGCGCCCATGACCCTGGGTGAATTCCGGGGGGTATTTGAGGGACCGCTCATGGGGAATTGCGGTTACACCAAAGAAACCGCCGAAGCGGCCATTCAGAGCGGCCAGGCGGATTTGATCTCTTTCGGCCGGCCCTTCATCAGCAATCCGGATCTGGCCGAGCGGCTGGTCAATGGCTGGCCTTTAAATCCGCCGGCGGACATGAAGGTCTGGTACTCGTTTGACGAAGTCGGCTACACCGACTTTCCCATCCATTAGCGCTCCTTGCTCGTATTGGTTTTCTTCGCTGATGGCAAAGCAAACCAAAAGGTGCTGCCGTGGCCCACGGTGCTGCTAACTCCGATTTGCCCCCCGAAAGCCTCCACCATCATCTTGGTATGGAATAGTCCCAGGCCGGTGGAATAGGAAACCTCCTGCCCTTCCACCCGACCCCATTTTTGAAAGATCCTTTCCTGCAGGTTTTCCGGGATGCCGTCGCCCGGGTCGATAACGAATATCTTACCAACCCCTCCTTCTTCCAAAGCCTCGAGACGAATGGCGCCCCGCCCTTTGGGGGTATATTTGATGGCATTGTCCAGCAGGTTGAACAAGATCAGGCGCAAAAAGAGGTCATTAGACTTTACCTGTATTCCCCCGGGTTGGGAATTTACAATGAGCTCCAGGTTTTTCTCATCCAGGGGGACGGAAAAAGCCAGCCGCATTTCTCCGAAAATAGGGTCCAGGTCCACGTCCTGGCTTGCATCCAGGCATTGACCCTCCTCCTCCCGTAGCCCCTGGAGATAGCTTTTCAGTAAGCTCTCCATGTAGAGGCCCTGGCCCTGGACCATGGCCACATACCTCCAGAAATCCCCTCCTTTTTCCTTTTTGGTCTCGGCCCGTTTCAGGGCCAAGTTCAGGGTGACCATCTTATTTTTTAGATCGTGAACCATCGTCTCGGCCATCCTACAAAATCGGGCTTTCTCGGCGGCCAAGGCCTCCGACATCTCCTTGGCCTTGCAAAGGGCCTGAAGCCAGTGATCGGTCCCTATGGACTGACAGGCAGAGGCAAAGCGGGCGGCCATCTTATCGGCCTCAAAGGACCGGGCCTGGCTGATGGCCTGGACGATGTGCGGGGCCGCCTCATCCAGCCGGTCTTCCCGGGCCAGCCACACCCCCCAGTCGAACTCAACCCGGGCCATGAAGGAGGGCCTATTAAGCTGCCGGAAGATCTCCCGGGCTTGGATAAATTTTTCTTCGGCCTGGATCGGATCCCCTCGGCTGGCGGCTATCTGGGCGGTCTGAAGCTCCAGTTGGGCCTGGATCAGATCCCCGGGTTGCGGACCGAAAAGAGTACGGGCCTTCTGATGAAGGGGCTCGGCCTGATCCCATTCCCCTCGGGCCAGGTGATAGTCGACTCGGGTGAGGGACAGGCAGGCCTCGGTAAAGCGACTGCCCACCTGCCGGACCAGCCCCTCCACCCGCTTCAGATAATCCTTGGCCCGGCTCCATTGCCCGGCCCTCCAGGCGATCCGGGCCAACCCCTGCAGGGAAACCATTCTTCCCTTTAGATGTCCCAGCTCTTCACAAAGCTCCAGTTCCCTTTGGAGATAATGAGCGGCCAGGTCGTCCCGCTCCTGGCTGGCGTAATAGCGGCCCAAGTTCCCCAGGGTGTAGGCCCGGCCGTGAAGATCGCCCAGACGAGTCTTTCGGGCCAGGGCCCTTTGAAAATGAAGCTCCGCCTGGTCCATCTGCCCCAGATCAAGGGAGGCGAGGCCCAGGGCATCCTCGACCTGGGCCACCCACTGTTCATTGGCTGTCTGTTGAAAAAGCCCGATGGCCTGGTTTAGTTCCGCCAGGGCCTCCAGGTTCCGGCCCAGATGGCGAAGCGCCAGGGCCCGGAGGTGTCGAGCCTCTCCGTTCAGGGCCGGCAGGTCCAGCGTATCCAGCAGGGGTTTCAAACTTTCTATCTTCTGCAAAGCCTGGAAGTTCAGGCCCCGTTCCGAGAGACCCAGGGCCAGGCCCAGACCGGCACAGCAGTTGAGATAGAGGAGGGGGGGATGCTGTTCTCCGACGTTTTGGGGGATCACTTTTTCAAAGGCCTCCTCCGCCCCCGGGTGGTCATATCCCGCCATTCGGTTATACCCGACCAGCAGAAGCAACAAGGCTTCCCTCTCTGGATTCTCCTTCAGGGTTTCCCCCGAACCTTTCTGGAGCCGAAAGACCTCAAATTCCTCCCTGTCCGGTGGGCCGGATTCCACCAGCCACCGCATCTGACGCAGCAATCGGTCCTTTTCTCCCAGGGAAGGTTTGGCCAGGTATTCCCGGATGTGAGAAAAAATATCAAAAGAAAGCATAGGGTGTTCTCCAGCAATCTACGATTGGCCGAGCGGGGAGCTTAGGGTTTAAAAGCCCCTCAACGGTGTACCTGGATATAAATAAAAACCCCACCTCTCTTCCGAGAAACGGGGTTTCCATAAATCTCCCATCGAGTTGTCCCCTAATAGAATGGTTGCCGTCTTGGAAGAAGGGTTACGCTATATCTCCGGCCTTTAACTGCCTTGAATTTTAACCCATTGGGGGGGCAATACATAGGAAATTTTATCGCCGATGGAGGAAAGGCGAATACCGGACGTTCTTGTCCGTAAAAGCGCCAGCCCCGGTTTGGCCCCTTCCGGGATGATCGCCATGGTTCGTTCCCTCAACGAGATCTTGAGCCTCAGGTTCCCGGCACGAGGATCAACGACCGTATTTCTCCACGCGCACCTGGCAGGAAATACCGTGGGCCAGCATGTTTTCGTAATACGTAATATGGGACATCCTATAACCATCCGGTCAAGAGAAAAAGTAGCTCATCCAAGAAAAATAATGAATATAGGGAGATAGGATTTGGGCTCTTTTTTGGACATACCTCCCCTGTTCGCCTGACGGGCAGACGTGATTTATATAGCTTCCCCAGTGCCCACCAACCGCGAACTTTAAACCTCAGCGTTATCAGTATCCGGCATCCCGTCCTGAGACAGGCGCCCATCATCCCTTATCCAGGTTTTAAAGTTTAGTGAGCGGCCCTGATTGTCCCGCACGAGGTCCTTAAAAGGCCTCCACGTTGGTGCCTCGGGCTCGCTAAAGGGAATTATGAGTTTTCTGCTTACTCCGGATTCAGATATCGCGGGTTATAGGGCTCCTTTTTCTTCATGATCGTCCAAGCGATGATCAAGAACTTGGCCGACAGCTTGACCCACCGTTTGGTTCTGATCCCGGGTTCTTTGGCCCGCCCCTGCAATTGATCGGTGTATTTTTCGATCCAAGGTCGATAACGGGTGGAGGCGATGAAGGCTGCCTGGTATAAGGCATAGCGCAGATCGGCTTTTCCTTTTTTGGAAATAACCGGGATCACCGTATCCGAGGGTTTCCCGCTCCGCTCGGCGCCCAGATCCAAGCCGGCCATCTTGAGTACCTGCTTCCGGTTTTGAAAACGGAAGGGATTACCCATCGCGCCGATCACCTTGGCCGAAACGTCCGGGCCAAAGCCGGGGATGGTCAGCAGATACCCATATTCCGGAAACTGCCGGCACGTCTCCCGGATCCGCTCGTCGGTCGTCTTAATGGTCTCCCGGAGTTGCCGCAACCCGTCCACCATCACCTCGGCCTCGAAGTGGGCCCCTTCCCCCATCTCGCAACCGATGGAGTCGATGGCCAGTTGCTGGATGGTCTTCAAGCGTCGCTGCTGGACCAGGGTCTTTCGCCCGGGCACTACCCGTTGAACGAATTGCCCGAACTCCAAACCGGCCAGTTCGGAAGTATCCAAGCACCAGCGGACAATCGCTTCCACCTCTGGCCGCCCACTAAAACGATCCAATTCGGGGAAATACTGCGCTAAGAGGTGGTTCCGAATACGCACCCGATAGCTGTGCTCCTGCTTCTTCAGCTTCTTCTTCAGCGACAGCAGCGTGCGCAGATCCCGGAGCCCTATCTCCGGGTACTCGTAGTACAGGCATTTTCCCTGGGAGATCAGGTCGGCGATATTGGCCGCGTCTTTGCTATCGTGTTTGTCCCAGCGCCCGTCCAGTAGCTCCCGGTTGCGCTTGACCGCTACTCCGGAAACCAAGACCACCATCCGGCCGCATTTAATCAAATGCTCTCCCAACGGTTTGTGATAGTTGGCCGTGGGTTCCAAACCAAAGACTGCCTTCGGCAGATCCTGGGCCACCTGGACGGCCCTGACCTGAGTCAGCAACTTCTCAAAGCCCTCGATCGTATTGTCAAAGATCAATCGTTTGAAAAACGTCTTCCCGGTAGCCGTGCCAAAGAAGGCATGGTGTTTTTCCTTGGCCACGTCGATCCCGACGATCAGATGGTCCTTCGATCCCCGGATCTCTTTCTTGAGTTGACGGAATTCCTTGAGCCTGATATCCTCTTCTTCGTTCATTGAACACCTCCTGTTTAAGAGTTGAAGTTTGGTGATGCTTACTTTTTCTCTTAACAGGAGGTTTTTTATTTGGGAAGATTATATGAATTTTTTTTCTGGCGCAGGCTCGGGAGCCTATTCCAAATTCTGGGAATATATAACGTTGGTTCTAGATTGCATTGACAGAGTAGGGGAAGTGTAATAAATTCTGAATATGCCCAGACAAGCTCGATTAGACGCACCGGGGGTTCTGCACCATGTCATGGCCGGAGGGATAGAAAGAACCAAAATCTTTCGAAATCATAAAGACCGGGAGGATTTCCTGTTCCGTCTGGAGGAAAGGGCTCGCGCCGGGGCGTGGGTGGTCTATGCCTGGGCGCTGATGCCCAATCATATGCATTTATTGGTACGTACCGGTCTTCAGCCTCTCTCCACGAATATGAGAAAATTGATGACCGGGTATGTAGTAAACTTCAACCGACGGCATAAACGGTTTGGTCACCTTTTCCAGAATCGCTATAAATCCATCGTGTGCGAAGAAGAGGCCTACCTTTTGGAGTTAACGCGCTACATTCATCTCAATCCTCTGCGGGGGGGAGTGGTGGCTGATTTGCCTAAATTAAAGGAATACCCTTGGAGCGGGCATTCGGTTTTGATGGGGAAAGTAGGGCGGGACTGGCAGGAGACCGAATCGATCCTTTCCATTTTTAGTCCGAAATTGCGGAAGGCGCGAGCGGAATATGAGGGATTTGTGGCCGACGGGATCCCGATGGGTCGGCGGCCTGACTTAGTTGGCGGGGGTTTGATCCGCAGCGCCGGAGGTTGGTCGCAAGTGCTGTCTCTGCGGCGGCATGAACTGCGGATGGCCTCGGATGAGCGGATTTTGGGGAGCGGCGAGTTCATTGAGGAGGTCATGTCCCAGGCGGAGAAACGGTTAGAGGAAACTCTCCGGCTCAAAGCTCGGAAGGTTGAACTGGGGACACTGGCCTCCCGGGTTTCCCGGTCGGAAGGAACCGATTGGGATTTGGTTCGGTCCGGAAGCCGTGCCGCCAAGGTAGTAAAGACCCGAAGACTTTTCTGTCAACTGGCGGTCAAGAGATGGGGATATTCAGGGGCGGAAGTAGCGCGCTACTTAGGAACAACGACCTCATCCGTTACCCGGTTGGCAAACTCTCCGGAAATGCCTGACCTCTGCCTTCAGAAATATGCAATCTAGAACCAACGTTATATATTCCCAGAATTTGGAATAGGCTCCAGAGCCTGCGCCAGAAAAAAAATTCATATAATCTTCCCAAATAAAAAACCTCCTGTTAAGAGAAAAAGTAAGTTCCACCAAACTTCAACTCTCAAACAGGAGGTGTTCAATGAACGAAGTAGAGGATACCAGGCTCAAGGAATTTCGTCAACTCAAGAAAGAGATCCGGGGATCGAAGGACCATCTGATCGTCGGGATCGACGTGGCCAAGGAAAAACACCATGCCTTCTTGGGCACGGCCACCGGGAAGACGCTTTTCAAACGATTGATCTTTGACAATACCATCGAGGGATTTGAGAAGTTGCTGACCCAGGTCAGGGCCGTCCAGGTGGCCCAGGGTCTGCCGAAGGCAGTCTTTGGCCTGGAACCCACGGCCAACTATCACAAGCCGCTGGGAGAGCATTTGATTAAATGCGGCCGGATGGTGGTCCTGGTTTCCGGGGTAGCGGTCAAGCGCAACCGGGAGCTTTTGGACGGGCGCTGGGACAAACACGATAGCAAAGACGCGGCCAATATCGCCGACCTGATCTCCCAGGGAAAATGCCTGTACTACGAGTACCCGGAGATGGGGCTCCGGGATCTGCGCACCCTGCTGTCGCTGAAAAAGAAGCTGAAGAAGCAGGAACACAGCTATCGGGTGCGTATCCGGAACCACCTCTTAGCGCAGTATTTCCCCGAATTGGATCGTTTTAGCGGGCGGCCGGAGGTGGAAGCGATTGTCCGCTGGTGCCTGGATACTTCCGAACTGGCCGGTTTGGAGTTCGGTCAATTCGTCCAGCGGGTAGTGCCCGGGCGAAAGACCCTGGCCCAGCACCAGCGCTTAAAGACCATCCAGCAACTGGCCATCGACTCCATCGGTTGCGAGATGGGGGAAGGGGCCCACTTCGAGGCCGAGGTGATGGTGGACGGGTTGCGGCAACTCCGGGAGACCATTAAGAAGACCGACGAACAGATCCGGGAGACCTGCCGGCAGTTTCCGGAATATGGGTATCTGCTGACCATCCCCGGCTTTGGCCCGGACGTTTCGGCCAAGGTGATCGGCGCCCTGGGCAATCCCTTCCGTTTTCAAAACCGGAAGCAGGTGCTCAAGATGGCCGGCTTGGATCTGGGCGCCGAGCGGAGCGGGAAACCCTCGGATACGGCGATCCCGGTCATTTCCAAAAAAGGAAAAGCCGATCTGCGCTATGCCTTATACCAGGCAGCCTTTATCGCCTCCACCCGCCATCGACCCTGGATCGAACATTACACGGATCAATTGCAGGGGCGGGCCAAAGAAGCCGGGATCAAAACCAAACGGTGGGTCAAGCTGTCGGCCAAGTTCTTGATCATCGCTTGGACGATCATGAAGAAAAAGGAGCCCTATAATCCGCGATATCTGAATCCAGAGTAAGCAGAAAACTCTTAATTCCCTTTAGCGAGCCCGAGGCACCAACGTAGAGGCCTTTTATGGACCTCGAGGGGGACAATCAGGGCCGCTCACTAAACTTTAAAACCTGGATAAGGGATGATGGGCGCCTGTCCAGGACGGGATGCCGGATACTGATAACGCTGAGGTTTAAAGTTCGCGGTTGGTGAGCACTGGGGATATCATTATAAATCACGTCTGCGTCAGGCGTATAAGGGGAGGTGCGTTCAAAAAATGAGCCCAAATCCTATCCCATCAAAATCGTTATTTTTCTCAAAATGAAATATTTCCTCTTGACAGGATGATTATAGGATGTCCCATATTACGCGTCCCATCTACATCTACGGGGCGCCCATGACCCTGGGTGAATTCCGGGAGGTATTTGAGGGGCCGCTCATGGGGAATTGTGGGTACACCAAGGAAACCGCGGAGGCGGCAATTCAGAGCGGCCAGGCGGATTTGATCTCTTTCGGCCGGCCCTTCATCAGCAATCCGGATCTAGCCGAGCGGCTGGTCAACGGCTGGCCTTTAAATCCGCCGGCGGACATGAAGGTCTGGTACTCGTTTGACGAAGTCGGCTACACCGACTTTCCCAGGTGCGAGACCGTCCAGTGACAGAAGTCCTGTCAATCCGATCGCCGGTCAGTAGGCCGGAGATGCGCCAATGTAGGTTTTAATAAGTATTTTCTTTGGGATAAATGAAAAAACAGGGCATAAATCCTGCCCCTATCTACTCTTCTTTTGTTTATTCTGATACATCATCTTATCGGCCTCGGCCAGCAGGACATCTAAGGAACAAGGGTTTTGGGGATCAAAACAGGCAATACCTAAGCTTAGAGAGATTTTATAGGGGCCTTTTTTTTGGAGAGGATGGTCATTCAAGGCCTGCTCGAAGCGGTTGATCAGTTTCTCGGCCGAGGTCTTAAAACTGTTCATGGCCAGGATGATGAATTCATCCCCCCCTATGCGGGCGATGATATCCGATTCCCGAAAGGTTTCTTTAAGTATCTGTGAGGTATATACCAAGGCTTGGTCGCCTTCTTTATGGCCGAAGGTATCATTAATATTTTTCAGATTATCCAAGTCTCCGAAAATGGCCAGCATTTCTATTCCCATCCGTTGGGCCGCCTTCAAGCCCTGTTCGGCCAAAGTAAAGAAACCCCGGCGGTTATACAGGCCGGTCAGTTCATCTTTAAGAGACAATGCCTTGAGAGCTTCCTCGGCCCTTTTGCGCTCCGTTACGTCGCTGAAGACAACCGCGAACCGCCCGACATCCGAGCGCCAGGCGTAGGCTTCATATTCCTTTCTCCAGTTCCGCGACGGGGTTGGAAAACCTTTCATCCCGACCGCTCTGCACCACGCAGTCGAAAGACTCAATCCAGAAAGACTCAATTCCCGGGATCACTTCCTTCACCGTTCGTCCTACGACTTGATCGACCGGTAGGCCGGTCAGCTTGCCGAAAGCGGGGTTGACGACCAGGTAACGGAAGTCTATGGGCTTGCCCTCACTACGTCATAGACCATCTCACAAAGGGCGAATCCCTCGTCCATCGACTCAAACAAACTGCGGTAGCGCTGCTCACTTTCGCGCAGTGCCTCCTCGGTCCGCTTGCGTTCGAAGATTTTCCAGACCGAGTCCATGAGCAAGGTGAGCTGGCGCACATCGGAGGGGTTATAGTCCGTTTCTTTATTGGCCACGCCGACAACTCCCACGATGCGGTCATCGGAAAAGACGGGAACGGTCAAATACTTGTAGAGGGGCGCATGGCCGTCAGGGTATCCTTTTTTTAATGGATGTGTTGCCTGGAAATCATTGAGAATGATCGGTGTACCCTGCCGCACGGCCTCTCCCCAGATCCCGGTTTTATCGAGGTGATAGAGAGTTTGTGGCTCGGCAATGGTGCACTGGTTCATGACCTCTTTGGACCAGGTGTTGAGAATAAACTCTTTCTTGGTCTCGTCATAGAAGTAAACATAGCCGATCTTGCTGTTTGTGAGGGCAATGGCTTCTTCAAGGGCGAAATCCAGAAGCTCTTGAGTCGAGTCGGCGCGATACTGGGATATCTTCAGGAAGCTTTCCAGCCGTGCCTCGTTTCGCCTATTTTCATCTTCCGCTCGTTGGCGTTCGGTGTTGTCACGACCATAAAGGTTGGCATAGTTGGTATGGGGGACAGGGGCGATATCAAACATATAAAACTTATCACCAAATTGGACATCAACGGTTTTCGGAGATTGATCTTTGAAGGCCTCAATAACTAAATTGTGCCAAAATGCAGGAGCATAGCCGCCCACCTCACACTGCCAATCTCGGAGCAGGGCCTTACTGGCTTCGTTAGCATACAGGACAATGCCCTCTTGACTCAAACGTAGTACAGCATTAGGGTTTTCGGAGGGAAACTTCGCTAAATTCTTAATAGCTCCTTCGGTCTGCTTGTGCTCGATTTCAAACTTTTCCAGTTCAGTAACTCTCAAGCGCAGACCATTCAAATCCTCGATCAGTTGGGCTTTGGTCTTTTCATTATCTCTCATCTGGCGGACTCAATTCGCAGCACGAGATGCATCGCTTCGGCCTTGGCATGTTTTCCGATATTATTCATGGCCTCTTGGGCGGTCCCGAAAAGGGCGATCTTAATTTGAACCAACCTCCCAACCTAATGGTCTTCCTCCGTAGAAGTTACCAGCAATTGAGGTTATTCAACGATCAGCGAGAAATCAAGGGAAGGAACACTCCACCCGTTTGGGTCATAAAACGCAAAGGGATTGCTCCCTGGTCCTTCCGAGGATCCACCGTCCCTGTACCGGGGTTAAAGATAACATATCCGTCCACCAATACCCCTTTCGGCAGAGATAGACTGGCAAAATAGGTAAAATCGGTAAAATTGGTTATGATCGGAGCAAGAGTGCCTAAATTAGAGTCGGCTGCCCAACTGGGTGGAGGACTAGCCGCTACCAAATCGCTGATCAGACGTAACATGCTGGTAGCGCCGATATCGATATTTAGGGAATAAACCGTAACCCCGTTTTGGCTATACCCCCTCAAAGCGACCGTATGGGGAACAGAATCGGTATTTAACATGTACATGACAGTAGCTGTGGCATCATTGTCCGATGGAAAAAAATAGACCAAGGTTTCCCCGGGGGTAGGTGCCGGCAAGGCGGCCAGCGATTTCGATGCACCAATGGGTTTGGCAGGTGGCACCTCGTCTCCACTGGAAGCCAAGGAGGGTGCTGCGGCCAAGCTCGGGTAGGAGCCAATCCCTAAAATTCCAATTCCCAAAAAAATACTCGCGATCAGGCACATAGTTTTCTTCATAGCATTCTCCTTTTTTGATTTTTTATTCCCTGGATTACAATATAACAGTTTTTCCCTGAATCAAAATAAGGGATATCCTGTATTTTCTTGTTAAAATTCCCTTATATTCACCTTGAGGGGCAGTAAAAACAACCTATATTAGGGGGCGTTCCGTTGGAGGTGGCAATAAAGCAATTACCAATTGATTTGTTGCCGCTGAGCCGTCTTCGGCTGATGTTCATTGCCAAGGGACGGGGAGATCTAACCGATCCGGCTCAATCATTTCGAGATTAATGGCAGATAAAGCAATGGCAAGAGCGCTCCATACTCCACCGAGCCGATGTCGCAGGCGGCACCCACGGGCCGCAGGCCCCCGCGCTGGTCCAGCGCGGGGCAGTTGGCCCCGGCGTCCACCGCCCGGCTGTCGGCGGCCAACATGTGCGTCAGGGTGGGGCCGCCGTGAAAGCCCAGCGGGCTCAACAGCGGATCGATGCCGTTTTGGTTTTGGTTGCCGACCCAAGTTAGGCAACTGTTGTTGCTCGAAAGGCTGTTCTGGCTGGTAAACGTCCCGAACAGGATCGGTCCGCAGTTGTACGTGCCGTTGCCGGCCAGCAAGGTATTGAACAACCGCACCTGACTCGTATTGGGGCTCTGGTCAGAGCCGAGTCCGCCATTCGGGTTTTGCGCCACGGTGACGTTGGTAAGCGTAATGACGCTGTTGTCTTCTTGCAGCGCCGTGCTGCCGCTGTTGCCGCTGAGGGTGCTGTTGGTGATGTCCAGGTGCGCCGTATTGAAGATGGCGCTGCCCAGCGGGGTGGTGACGGCGGGATAAATCGCGAAGGAAACCTGGTTGCCGCTGAGGGTAGAGGCGTTGATGGTCAGCGTGTTGGCCGAATTGTTACTGTTTTCGATGGCGCCGCCTCTGCCGGCCAGGTTATCCGCCAGTGTGGCCATGACCAGCGCGGCGTTCCCGAGGCTGTACAGCGCGCCACCGTGCAGGGCGCGGTTGTTGCTCAACGCGCCCCCACTCATAATACGGGACGTTGGTTCTAAATTGCATTGACAGAGTAGGGGAAGTGTAATAAATTCTGAATATGCCCAGACAAGCTCGATTAGACGCACCGGGGGTTCTGCACCATGTCATGGCCCGAGGGATAGAAAGAACCAAAATCTTTCGAAATCATAAAGACCGGGAGGATTTCCTGTTCCGTCTGGAGGAAAGGGCTCGCGCCGGGGCGTGGGTGGTCTATGCCTGGGCGCTGATGCCCAATCATATGCATTTATTGGTACGTACCGGTCTTCAGCCTCTCTCCACGAATATGAGAAAATTGATGACCGGGTATGTAGTAAACTTCAACCGACGGCATAAACGGTTTGGTCACCTTTTCCAGAATCGCTATAAATCCATCGTGTGCGAAGAAGAGGCCTACCTTTTGGAGTTAACGCGCTACATTCATCTCAATCCTCTGCGGGGGGGAGTGGTGGCTGATTTGCCTAAATTAAAGGAATACCCTTGGAGCGGGCATTCGGTTTTGATGGGGAAAGTAGGGCGGGACTGGCAGGAGACCGAATCGATCCTTTCCATTTTTAGTCCGAAATTGCGGAAGGCGCGAGCGGAATATGAGGGATTTGTGGCCGACGGGATCCCGATGGGTCGGCGGCCTGACTTAGTTGGCGGGGGTTTGATCCGCAGCGCCGGAGGTTGGTCGCAAGTGCTGTCTCTGCGGCGGCATGAACTGCGGATGGCCTCGGATGAGCGGATTTTGGGGAGCGGCGAGTTCATTGAGGAGGTCATGTCCCAGGCGGAGAAACGGTTAGAGGAAACTCTCCGGCTCAAAGCTCGGAAGGTTGAACTGGGGACACTGGCCTCCCGGGTTTCCCGGTCGGAAGGAACCGATTGGGATTTGGTTCGGTCCGGAAGCCGTGCCGCCAAGGTAGTAAAGACCCGAAGACTTTTCTGTCAACTGGCGGTCAAGAGATGGGGATATTCAGGGGCGGAAGTAGCGCGCTACTTAGGAACAACGACCTCATCCGTTACCCGGTTGGCAAACTCTCCGGAAATGCCTGACCTCTGCCTTCAGAAATATGCAATCTAGAACCAACGTTATATTATTGGGATAAATGAAAAAACAGGGCATAAATCCTGACCCTATCTATTCTTCTTTTGTTTATTCTGATACATCATCTTATCGGCCTCGGCCAGGAGGACATCTAAGGAGCAAGGGTTTTGGGGATCAAAACAGGCAATACCTAAGCTTAGAGAGATTTTATAGGGGCCTTTTTTTTGGAGAGGATGGTCATTCAAGGCCTGCTCGATCCGGTTGATCAGTTTCTCGGCCGAGGTCTTAAAGCTGTTCATGGCCAGAATGACGAATTCATCCCCTCCTATGCGGGCGATGATATCCGATTCCCGAAAGGTTTCTTTAAGTATCTGTGATGTTTCTACCAAGGCTTGGTCGCCTTCTTTATGGCCGAAGGTATCATTAATATATTTCAGATTATCCAAGTCTCCGAAAATGGCCAGCATTTCTATTCCCATCCGTTGGGCCGCCTTCAAGCCCTGTTCGGCCAAAGTAAAGAAACCCCGGCGGTTATACAGGCCGGTCAGTTCATCTTTAAGAGACAATGCCTTGAGAGCTTCCTCGGCCCTTTTGCGCTCCGTTACGTCGCTGAAGACAACCGCGAACCGCCCGACATCCGAGCGCCAGGCGTAGGCTTCATATTCCTTTCCCAGTTCCGCCACGGGGTTGGAAAACCTTTCATCCCGACCGCTCTGCACCACGCAGTCGAAAGACTCAATCCAGAAAGACTCAATTCCCGGGATCACTTCCTTCACCGTTCGTCCTACGACTTGGTCGACCGGTAGGCCGGTCAGCTTGCCGAAGGCGGGGTTGACGACCAGGTAACGGAAGTCTATGGGCTTGCCCTCGACTACGTCATAGACCATCTCACAAAGGGCGAATCCCTCGTCCATCGATTCAAATAAACTGCGGTAGCGCTGCTCACTTTCTCGCAGTGCCTCCTCGGTCCGCTTGCGTTCGAAGATTTTCCAGACCGAGTCCATGAGCAGGGTGAGCTGGCGCACATCGGAGGGGTTATAGTCCGTTTCTTTATTGGCCACGCCGACAACTCCCACGATGCGGTCATCGGAAAAGACGGGAACGGTCAAATACTTGTAGAGGGGCGCATGGCCGTCAGGGTATCCCTTTTTTAATGGATGGGTTGCCTGGAAATCATTGAGAATAATCGGTCTACCCTGCCGCACGGCCTCTCCCCAGATCCCGGTTTTATCGAGGTGATAGAGAGTTTGTGGCTCGGCAATGGTGCACTGATTCATGACCTCTTTGGACCAGGTGTTGAGAATAAACTCTTTCTTGGTCTCGTCATAGAAGTAAACATAGCCGATCTTGCTGTTTGTGAGGGCAATGGCTTCTTCAAGGGCGAAATCCAGAAGCTCTTGAGTCGAGTCGGCGCGATACTGGGATATCTTCAGCAAGCTTTCCAGCCGTGCCTCGTTGCGCCTATTTTCAACTTCCGCTCGTTGGCGTTCGGTGTTGTCACGACCGTAAAGGTTGGCATAGTTAGTATGGGGGACAGGGGCGATATCAAACATATAAAACTTATCACCAAATTGGACATCAACGGTTTTCGGAGATTGATCTTTGAAGGCCTCAATAACTAAATTGTGCCAAAATGCAGGAGCATAGCCGCCCACCTCACACTGCCAATCTCGGAGCAGGGCCTTACTGGCCTCGTTAGCAAACAGGATAATACCCTCTTGACTCAAACGTAGTACAGGATTAGGGTTTTCGGAGGGAAACTTCGCTAAATTCTTAATAGCTCCTTCGGTCTGCTTGTGCTCGATTTCAAACTTTTCCAGTTCAGTAACTCTCAAGCGCAGACCATTCAAATCCTCGATCAGTTGGGCTTTGGTCTTTTCATTATCTCTCATCTTGTAAGTCTCTCATTTGAGAAAGGGAGAATAGTATTCTTCCATTGACCTTCCCTCGATAAAAACGTTTCCCAAGAAACTCAAAAAATCTATTTTATTAACGGTCTCATAATTGTAGTTACAGGGGTGTTTTCTTTTTGTCTCTCGCCCGCTTCGCTCGAGTTCGCCGAGGGCGCAGAGAAAGACCAAGTTGCTCTTGCGAGAGATCGTCTTTTGTCTTTGGTTGTGACTGGCGGCTTCAAGGAATCCTGTCAATATTATTTTGAGACCGTTAATAATTTTCCCAACCCATTTTTTATCATAACGTCAACAAATTTGAAATGCCTTTTCGTTGGTTATCATTTGTAAATACTCTGCCACAAGGCCCTCGGCCCGCCCAGGCCTTCATAATCAGACGGGCCAATCGGCCCGGATAACCGTCCCTTTTCCTATGGCGGACTCAATAGAAAAAGAACCACCTGAGAATTCAACCCGCTCTTTCATGCTGGTAAGCCCAAGGCCTTTTTTTGAATTCTCACTTGAGGACAGACTTTTCGGATCAAATCCTTCTCCATTATCTCTAATACACAGTTCTATGGTGTCGTCGACTTTTCGCAGCACGAGATGCATCGCTTTGGCCTTGGCATGTTTTCCGATATTATTCATGGCCTCTTGGGCGGTCCTGAAAAGGGCGATCTTAATTTGATCCGGCACATCCTTTTCCAGGATGCTAACCGCTAGTTCAGCCTTGATGCCGGAGTAAATCGTTTCAAAGGTCCGGCATAACCAGGAAAGGGTGACCACAATACCCAGATCGTCCAAAAGAGGGGGGCGCAAATCGATCTGAATTCTGCGGGCTTCGGCAATCGAATACTTGATGAGGGGAGTGAGGGCCTCCAGGGATTTAGAAATATCGTCTTTAGGAAAACGAAGTAAGGCCTCTTCCACCTTGAATTTAATGGCAGCCAGGTTGGACCCCAAACTATCATGAATTTCCAGGGCGATCCGTTTTCTTTCATTCTCCTGGGCGGCGAGGACCTGTCGTCGGTAACACGCCTCGCCCTCCCGCAATTTCTCCTCGATCCTCTTAAGCTCGGTGATATCGCTTATCACTACGCGGAATACGAGCGGACCCTTAGGGTCCTGAACAGTGGCCGCCTCTATACGCACCCAGAATACTGTTTTGTCCTTTTTCACCATTCGCAGTTGGTAGGTTTGCTGAGCGCCCGTTCCAAGAAGCTGTTTGCGGTACCGATAGAAGAGGTCCTGGTCCTCCTTGAGAATAAACCGGGTAAACGGCTGCTTGACCAGCGCGCCTCTTTCCCGGCCCAACAGACCTGCTGCGGTGAGATTGGCCTCTAGGATAAGCCCTTTTTCGCTTAAGGTCAGATAGCCGACCGGCGCCAGATCATAAAGGTCAAAGTATCTGGTCCTGGACGTCTCAAGTTCCTGCTGAGCCCGACGCAGTTCCTCATTTTGCATCTTCAGCTCGATCTGGTGCACCCGCAGTTCATGGAGCATCTGCCACGTTTCTTCGGGCGATAGAGCCTCCAGGACTTCCGACGACTGGGCCGCTTTATCCCGGGCGATCTCCTCGGCTTGCCTGCGCAGTTCGGCGTTTCGGACCAATACCATTCCCTGTCGCTTGATTTTGTCCATCCGAAGCCCTGGTAAAGGTTTATAGCGAGTACACTAGCCCAAATTCCGATTACCGAGCAAAACCGAAATTTACGTTAGGCTTAATTGAACCTGCTAATGTTGTTTTGCCCTTAAGGGTTAATAATTTCCACTAGATATTAATACCGCCGATTACGGTTGGTCCAACCTGCCAACCCAAGGGTCTTCCTCCGTAGAAGTTACCGGCAATTGAGGTCATTTAACGATCAGCGAGAAATCAAGGGAAGGAACACTCCTCCCGTTTGGGTCATAAAGCGCAAGGGGATGGCACCCTGGTCTCGAGGATTCACCGTCCCTAGATTAGAATATAAGAGTTTTTCCCTTAATCAAAATAAGGGATACCCTGTATTTTCTTGTTAAAATTCCCTTATATTCAACTTGGGGGGCACTAAAAACAACCTAATATTAGGAGGCGTTCCGTATATAAGGGCGAAACTGCCCCTAAAAAAGTGGATTTTGCTGGCCAACTTAAAAAAGAATACTTATATTTTTTAAAAAGGGGGGATGAGCGTACAAGTACAATTAGTTACGCTTGTCCTGAAATTGGCGGCAATCAATCCACTTCGGAACATAGGATTTATTCAAAGAGTGAGGGTGCCCGGATGAACACCAAAGTCTTCAGAATGAGAGGAAGTTTGGGGAAAAGAATCGTGCAGGGGTTGCTGCTGGGCCTGGGCCTGGTCGCGGCAACGCTGACGGCCCACGCTGAAACCTTCACCGTAATCAATACCAACGATGCCGGGGCGGGGTCACTGAGGGACGCCATTGAACAGGCGAATCTGACCGTGACGAATGCGGACACCATTGCCTTTAATATACCCGGTGCAGGCCCCCATGCGATCAAGCCCTTAAGTCCGTTGCCAACCATCACTTCCCCGGTAACCATCGACGGCTACACCCAGCCCGGGGCCAGCCCCAACACCGAGGTCACCGGCAACAATGCGGTATTGCAGATCGAATTGGACGGTTCCCTGGCAGGTAGGCTTGCGAGTGGTTTAAATATCGTTGCGGCAGATAGCAAAGTGAAGGGATTAGCGATCTACGGATTTAGTTTTATCGGAATTATTCTGGCGGGTGCCGGCCGAGATGTGATCTCCGGCAATTTCATCGGCATTCCTGCTTCCGGCTCCGCGGACATGGGCAATAGATATGGCATTGAAATCCAGGAGAATTCTTCGTCCAACATTATTGGAGGAGCGGACCCGATATCACGGAACGTTATTTCTGGAAATACCAGAACGGGAATTACAATTTCTAACGCTAATCGGACCAAGATCGAGGGGAATTTCATTGGAACCGACAAGACAGGCAGTGCCAAGTTGGCAAATGGCGTAGGGATTACCATATTTAGGGCTACTGGGACATCAATCGGCGGAACGAGTCCCGAACAACGAAATGTGATCTCGGGAAATGAGTATGAAGGTATCAGGTCACAAATTGGAACGGAGGGAGTGATCACCGGCAACTTCATCGGTACGGATGTGTCTGGCACCGGTGCCTTGGGGAATGGCGGACCCGGTATAATATTCGAGGGGGAGACAAACTCTGTTGTCGGCCAGACGACACCGGGAGCAGGAAACATCATCGCGAATAATGGTGGTAGTGGTATTAACGTTACCAAATCGAGTGGTTATGATTTGGAATCAGGTGTGATCCTTTCGATCCTCGAATCCATCGGAAATTCGATTCGGGGAAACCGCATCTTCAAAAACGGAGGCCTCGGAATTGACCTTGGAGCAGATGGGGTAACAAAAAACGACCCGGCCCCTGACCAGGACAAAGGCCCGAACCGGCTCCAGAACTTCCCGATCCTCTCCAGCGTTGAGGCGAGCGGTACAGGCCTCAAGGTCAAGGGGGGGCTCCAGAGCGTGCCCAATACCCCGTTTCATATCGATTTTTACGGAAACGAGGTCCGGGACCCGAGCGGCTACGGGGAGGGCCAGTTTTATCTCGGGACCATCGACGTAACGACCGACGGGAAGGGCGAGGCGGTTTTTGAAGCGGCCCTGCCCGCCTCCCAGGGGCACTGGATCAGCTCCACAGCCACCCGCGCCGGAACGATCCCGGATACCTCGGAGTTTTCCCCCGTCTTGGCGCGAGCCGGCCAGGAGTTCGGTGTCAACAATACCAACCCGACCGGCCCAGGCAGCTTTGCCCAGGCTGTTTTAGACTCCAACGGCACCGAAAATCCTGCGGTAGAGAACCGGATCTTCTTTGACATCCCCGGCTCCCAGTCTCATGTTATTGACCTCGCAGGTGTGGTGACCATCACCCAGCCTGCGGTGATCGCCGGCTTTACCCAGCCGGGGGCCGCCCCCAACACCGCATCGACCGGCTTCAACGGCGTGGTCAAAATCGGCTTGGATGGCGCCGGGCTTGAGTCCCCGATGTTAAATTTATCAGGGGATAACATTACTGTTCAAGGCCTGGCCTTTCTGAACCATCAGCCTTCCGCGAATATTGGCGCGATTCAGGTGACCGGAAACGGGAACTGGATCTCCGGGAACCTGATCGGCCTTACGCCGGGCAGCGCGGTCATACCCAATCGGCTGGGGATCGGCGTATTTGGCGAGGATGATCGGATCGGTGGTCCTGATCCTGGGGATCGGAATGTCATCTCGGGCAACACCGTGGCCGGGGTGGCCCTGGGGCCGGGGGCGAGAAGAAATCTCGTCTGGAATAACCTGATCGGCACGGATTTGACCGGGACCCTGAACCGGGGAAACGGGGATACGGGGATCTTGCTCTCCAGCGCCGATCAGAACAGGGTTGAAAACAATGTCATCGCGTTTAACGCGTTGCGAGGGGTGTTCATCAGTGGTACGGGCACGGGAAATACGATTTCCCGTAACAGCATCTTTGAAAATGGCAGCACCGCGGCCATCGACCTCTCTCCTCCGACGGGTGTAGACACCAATGATCCCCTGGACGCCGACGTGCGGGCCAATTCCGGCCAGAACTATCCCGATCTGGCGAGCGCCACGATTGTGAACAGCATCGCCATCGCCGGCATGATCAACAGCACCCCGGACACCGAGTTCCGGTTGGAGTTCTTCTCCAATTCGTCTTGCAGCCCTTCGGGTTTCGGCGAGGGCCGGACTTTCCTGGGCGAAGCCCTTGTAGTGACTGACGTCGCAGGCTCCGGGGCTTTCAGCGCGACCCTGCTTGACACCGTCTCCCCGGGTCAGGTCATCACGGCCACGGCTACGGATCCCCAGGGGAGTACCTCGGAGTTTTCTCGGTGCGTTACGGTGACCAGCGGTCCCCCCCCGGCGGGGACCTTGATCAGCACGCTTTCACCCGAGGAGAGTTCGAACAAATCCAGCGGCCCCCACACGGTCACGGCGACGATCACCTCCGACGGTGCTCCGCTGGCGAACGTGCCGGTCTTTTTCAACATTCTCTCCGGCCCCAACAGCGACCAGGGCGGTTCCGGCACGACCGACAGCAACGGCCGGGCGGCGTTCACCTACTCGAATGACGGGACACCGGGAACGGACAGGATTGTAGCCACCGGCGTAGCGGCGGGGGTTCAATTCTTCAGTTCAGCTACAGTGGTCTGGAATCCCAATATATGGCTCCCCCTGCTGTTTAACTAAAGGATCGAGTGTCCGGTCAACGATCCCTAGTCGGGTAACAACGCGAAAATTTATTCGGGGCTGTTTGGAGGAAAGGTGTCAAGGAACGGGAAGATCTGACCGAGCTGGATTAATCATTTCGAGATTAACGGCAGATAAAGCAATGGCAAGAGCGCTCCATACTCCACCGAGCCGATGTCGCAGGCGGCACCCACAGGCCGCAGGCCCCCGCGCTGGTCCAGCGCGGGGCAGTTGGCACCGGCGTCCACCGCCCGGCTGTCGGCGGCCAACATGTGCGTCAGGGTGGGGCCGCCGTGAAAGCCCAGCGGGCTCAACAGCGGATCGATGCCGTTTTGGTTTTGGCTGCCGACCCAGGTTAGGCAACTGTTATCGCTCGAAAGGCTGTTCTGGCTGGTGAACGTCCCGAACAGGATCGATCCGCAGTTGTGCGTGCCGTTGCCGGCCAGCAAGGTATTGAACAACCGGACCTGACTCGTATTGGGGCTCTGATCAGAGCCGAGGCCGCCATTCGGGTTTTGCGCCACGGTGACGTTGGTAAGCGTGATGACGCTGTTGTCTTCTTGCAGCGCCATTTGCCGCTGTTGCCGCTGAGGGTGCTGTTGGTGATGTCGAGGCGCGCCGTGTTGAAGATGGCGCTGCCCAGAGGGGTAACGACGGCGGGATAAATCGCGAAGGAAACCTGGTTGCCGCTGAAGGTGGAGCCGCTGATGGTCAGCGTGTTGGCCAAATTGTTACTATTTTCGATGGCGCCGCCTCTGCCGGCCAGGTTATCCGCCAGTGTGGCCATGACCAGCGCGGCGTTTCCGAGGCTGTACAGCGCGCCACCGTGCAGGGCGTGGTTGCTCGCAGCGCGCCCCCGCTCATCTGGATCGAACCGGAGGTGCTGTTCCAAATGGCGCCGCCGGCGCGAATCCCGGGGAAGCCGAAACCCGGAGGCACCACCACGACGTTGTTCTCCACCGTGGTAGCGTCCAGCACCAGGTGGGCATTGTTGTAGATGGCCCCGCCGCCACCGTCCGCGCTGGGGCCGCCGTCGGCCACGTTATTGGCCAACAAGCTGCTGGTCAGGGTCAAGCTGCTGTTGGGGAAGACGTATAACGCGCCGCCCCAGCGGGCGGTATTGTGGATGAACTGGCTGCTCTGTACGGTCACCGGCGCGCCGTCCCAGATCAGCATCGCGCCACCCCAGCCGTCCGTCGTGTTCGACGTCGAGTTGTCATGAAATGAGCTGCCCGAGATCATCGTGATCGCAGCAGAAAAGCGCGGGTAGAGGGCACCGCCATTCCCCCCTTCGTTGAAAGCAAACTCGCTGTTGGTGATGTTCAATGGTCCCAGTGACAAAATCGCCCCGCCGCTCCAGGCCGACGTGGTCTTGTTGTTCAGGAATTTACAGTTCGTAATGTTGAGCGTACCGAGGTTTTGGATCGCGCCGCCGTCGCCCAGGCTCCGGAAGGCATTCTGGACCGTGAGGTTATTGAGGGTGAGGGTTACGCCGGCATTTACGTCCAGCACGCGCGTCACGTTCCCGCCGCTGAGCGCGACCAAGGTTCCACCGTCTATGGTCGTGTCGCTGCTGATGGTCTTGACCCCGGTGACAATAATGATGAACGGCGACGCGCCGCAATTGAAGGTCACAGCGCCACCGCCCGCCAGCGCGGTATCCAGCGCTGTCTCAGTGCAACTGGCCGGTGTACCGGTCCCGACGACCCCCGCTGCCTGGGCAGTTACTGTAATTAGGATCGTTCCAACCAGAATCAATAATCCTGATTGAATCAGCACCTTTAGATTCCTGCTATCCCTCCAGCGCTCCTCTTTCATGGCTACCCCTTCCCTATAATGGTCACATGAACTTGGAATTATTTTAGGATTTATTCCAATTTAGCATTATGGATATGGAAGAATAAATGTAAATAGGGTAAACGTAGTATTTTACCGATTCAGGCAGTACATAGTAAGAGGTTTGTGGAGAAAAGCTGGAGTAACCTTAAGCGCTTTTACTTTGGGCGATAACTAACGATTTCCATTCTAAATCTCGTCCTTTTTCAGGAGTAGCGGAGTAAGAGTACAGGAAGAAGCATCCCGATATTCCAAGGAAAATTTGCTTCGCCTCGGATTTTCCAAGTTGAAAAGGTCTCCTCCCCCCGGTCTCCAGACTTACCTTTGAGCGTATACGCCTACAAGTCTTCGCCGTAATTGACGATGATCGCCTGCCTGGCAGGGGTCAATTGTCTCACCAGTTCGGCATTATAGGCCTGGGAAGCGGTACTCGAGAGGGTAGCTACCAAAGACGCACGCGGCGCCGAAGGCATAGCCCCTCGATTTTTCCGCGGGCGACCCGGCGACCACCGCGGGGTCCACCTTGGTGATGATGATGGAAAGGGTATTGTCACTGTTGCGGCGGATGTCGAAGGTCCGGAACTCCTGGGGAAAATCCGGAGTGATGCCGTCTCGACCTCCCAGAAGCTTGTTTTCCGGACCCTGACCGACTATCGTCCGTCGACTACGCCCATTTCGTTGGATGCTTTTATCGAAATCTTATCGATCGGATGACTTTTTCGAACGCTGCGGATTCTTGAGGAAAGAAACTAGCCGGGCAGGACAGCATAATTGCTAAAACGTTATTTCCAATTTTTGAAAATAAGTATATCCCTTTAACGGGAATCCCCTCCTTCTCCACATCAACACTTATTTTAATCGCATTTTTGTTACTTATCGATACCTGTGATGCCGGGGAGAAAGCGTAGGTTGAATTTTTCCTTTTCAATACCTGGATTGTATCTTTAACTAGGGTTTCTAAATTCTCACTGCCCTGCTGCCTCGAAACAACTATTGCAGATTGCGATTGTTTTTTGACGGCAATCATCGATATCGGACCGGAAGGGAAAGTCGTGTATGCATAATTGGCTGGCACCACTAAAGTGAATCCATCCGGAGAGTCGAAAACAAAATCCTGGACGACGAGGGTGCTGTTTGCTCCGATCGCTTTTTGGAGTTCCCCTTTTGTCGGGAGCCTATCTTGGGTATAGCTTCTATAGGCATTAGTAATGCCGATGATTGAATAGAGCACCATGAATGAACAGACCACGATGACCCATTTCTTTTTATAGAAACGAGACATTTTAGCGGTGTAATAAAATTTCATGAATAGTATTGCTGCCAAGACGGTGATAGCGGAACCCATCCATTCGGCGATTAGGGTGACCATGTTTCCTCCTGATTCATATCAATCCGGTAACGATAGGTATGCCAAGCCTTTGCTTCATACCTTTTCGTCCTGTCTGGCATGAAGGGCAATGAAAAATGCCTGGCGGTTCCGGCCTACTTATTTAGGCGTGCCGGGGATTGGTCGGCGGGCGAGGTGGTGTCCGTTCCAACAGCTTTTTCGACCTTATTTCACCTCAACTCCCAACAGGTACTTCTCTATTCCCTCTCGCCTACCCTCATTTCCTGTGACCACTATAAACGTCAGTGACGGTTTACGAGGATAGACATAGGCATGAACCCAAAGTGTCTGCCTGCCTTTCGATAACAGCACGGAAGTGTACAGCGTTTTGGCGGTACCGATATTCCGCCCTCCAAAAACCGGCTCCTCGTATTTGAATCCAGCCTTAGAAGCAAAACCGCGGACAAATCCTTTCACCAATCCTATTTCAAAGACTCCGTCAGGCGCTTCATTCCGCTTGTCGGTTGTCATGTAAAGTTCAATTGCCGGCGCCTCGTTAGGGACCATATACCTAAATTGGTGGGTTTCATATCGGTCGGAAGATTTACCCTCAAACTCAGTCCATCTGCCGACTTTAGGGAATGGCGGGACCACCGTTCCGTTTCTGGTCACGATGCTCCCGGCAAGGGTGATAGTTGCTCCTCCAACTTGTGCCCAAGCGTCCATTCCAAGCAGAACCATCGCGAGCATAAACAGCGAGAGAGGTATGATAAGGCGCATAGGCCTCCCCAAATCTCTCCTGCCATTTCTGTTTTTTAGATACAGGTGCCTCATCCTTTCTCCATTCGGCTCCAGTTTTTGTCATCTCACAACGAGCGGCAAATAGACTTGATTGTTCCAATTGTTCCAGAAAATGACTGGTACGGGAATATTTCTGTCGGTAGTCGTGTTATCGCCCAACTGACCATTGATATTCCAGCCCCACGCCCAGACTGAACCATCTGCCTTGATCGCCAGGTTATGGTGGTCTCTGGCGGCAATAGCGATCACATCACTTAATCCGACAACCTGGACGGGAGTATGTCGTTCCGTATTTGTCCCGTCTCCCAATTGACCATCGTAATTCCATCCCCAGGTCCAGACCGTGCCGTCCGACTTGAGCGCTGCAGTGTGAAAATCCCCGCCAGATACTGCGATCATGTTGCTTAACCCGCTGACCTGGATAGGCACATTACTATCTGAGGAGGTCCCGTTCCCCAATTCGCCATTGAAATTCCAACCCCAGGTCCAGACCGTGCCGTCTGATTTGAGCGCCACGTTATGATTCCATCCGCTGGAGACCTGGATAATATCGGTCAATACGCTGACTTGGACAGGGGTATCACTATTGTTCTTGGATCCATCCCCCAGTTGGCCGTCGTTATTAAATCCCCAGGATCGTAATGTCTGGTCAGCCATTAAAGCGAGGCTGTGCTTATATCCTCCGCTAATCATCGACACTCCGCTCAGTCCAATGACCTGGACAGGCAGGTTTCTGTTGATGGTCGTTCCATCACCCAATTGTCCACCGGCATTCCATCCCCAGCTCCAGACCGTGCTGTCCGAACTGAGGGCCAGGCTGTGATACCCCCGTCCTCCGAGGGCGAGGATTGAGTATAATCCGCTGACTCGGACAGGTGTATATCGGTCCGTATAGGTTCCATCTCCTAACTGACCCATGGTATTCCAACCCCAGGCCCAGACCGTGCCGTCCGATTTCAGGGCGAAGCTATGGCTCTCGCCGCCCATGATCGCCGTAATCGAATCGAGATAACCCACATTGCCTGGCCCGTGGACTTGAATCGGCGTAAAGCGATCATTGCTGCCACCGGCGAAGTCGGCCTGATCCGAGAAAATCGAAACGCTGTTATCGCCCAATTTGCCATGCCAATTCATGCCCCAGTCCCAAACTGTACCGTCCGATTTTAGGACGATCGAGGATCTCGCTCCCCCCCAGATGGATATCACTTTTGGCGACGGTGCGGCAACCGCGATACGATCCTGGCTTATGCCGATATTCGCACCCATCATTAGCAGAATCAGAAAAAAGGAAAGGCCCGCAACCCATGCCTGGCGGTTGGTTCGAGCTAAGCATTTGTCTGATCGCATGGCGCAGATCCAATCAGTTGAGCACTCATATTCTGAAAGCGCTCTCATTTAAAAATCGGCGGGATTGTCCAAGTGGCTCTTTCGTCCCCTTTCCTTATCGGCATTTTCACGAAATTCTTTAATCTTGTTAATGGCCCGGACGCCAGTTCCCGATTCAATTGCCGGACTGCCTTGGGGAAGCATTTATGTTGGCGTGAACCCCAGGCTAAAGGCCAGCGGAAAGAGTGGGAGACTGACATGGTCAAAGGCAGCGCCAAATCCACAGGTAAAATCACCGGACAAGCTGAAACTGCCAGCGGCCAGCGGTTTACAGCAGTTCGTTCCCTGACCGTTCCTTGTGTTAAAGTTGCCCGAGAGGAGTGTGTTCTTTAGGGTGATCGTGCCCAACCGATTCCCGATCCCGCCGGCGAAGAATGGTGCGGCTTTGTTTGCGATGGTTGCGTGAGCCAGGACGATGCTGCCTCCGTCTTGACCCACAGCGCCGCTCCCTACCGCCCGGTTTCCGTTGATGGTAGCATTGGTCAACCCGGTTGCGGTTCAGCGATTGACCTGAAAGAAACTTGAAAATAGTGAAAGGGCATTCCCACCGCTCAAGGTGATGAGATCCCCTCCTTATCTGAGCATCAGAGGCAAGTAAAGTTGATAATTGGAGGTCATAAAAAGCTCAAATACAGAATAGGTATCTTGATCCGCGATATAAAGCACCCGCCCGCTGTCCGGGCTGATCTGGTAAGAAGACGTGACACTCCCGTTGAGAACCAGAAAGCTGTTAAGCTTGAATCCGGCCGCCGCCGGGCCCCCCATCGGGACACTGTACAATTCAGGGGCGTTAACCGTTTCCTGGTCGGCTCTATAAACCACCCGACTACTATTCGGGCTTACCTGAAAATCCAAAACCGAACCGTTGAGGACCAGGGGGCTGTTGAGTTTGATCCAGGCGTCCGCCGGACCCTTGATCGGCACACGGTACAATTCCAGGACATTATGGGTTTGTTGGTCGGCTCGATAAACCACCTGGGCGCTGTCCGGACTGATCTGAAATTCTTGAACCGCACCGTTGGGGACCAGGGGGCCGTTGAGCTTGATCCAGGCGTCCGCCGGGCCTGCGATCGGCACGCTGAACAATTCAAAAACACCATTGGTCTGGTGGTCGATTCGATAAACCACCCGGGTGCTGTCCGGGCTGATCTGAAAAACCAAAAAAAATCCCAGAAGACTCGGGAGGCCGTTGAGCTTGATCCCGGCGTCCGCCGGGCCTTTGATCGGCACACTGTACAATTCAAAAACATCATTGGTTTGTTGGTCAGCTTGATAGACCACCCGGCTGCCGTCCGGGCTGATCTGAAACTCCACAATATCTCCGTTGAGGGCCAGGGAGCCGTTGAGTTTGACCCCGGCGGATGAAGGGCCCGCGAGAGGAACGCTGTACAGCTCAAAGACCTCATCGGTTTGTTGGTCCGCTCTATAAACCACCTGGCTGCTGTCCGGGCTGACTTGAAATTCAAAAATAGACCCGTTAGTAACCAAGGAACCGTTGAGCTTGATCCCTTCCATTGCCGGGCCCGCGATCGGCACACTGTACAACTCAAAGACGCCGTTGGTGACCTGGTCGGCTCGATAAAGCACCCGGCTGCTGTCCGGGCTGATCTTATAATCCACAACATTCCCATTAAGGACCAGGGGGCCGTTGAGCTTGATCCAGGCGTCCGCCGGGCCCGCGATCGGTACACTGTACAATTCCAGGAAACTTGCGGTTTGTTGATTGGCTTGATAGATCACCCGGGTGCTGTCCGGACTGATAATGAAACGAACAACATTACCGCTGAGGACCAGGGGCCCATTGAGTTTGATCCCGGCCGCCGCCGGGCCTGCGATAGGCACACTATACAATTCGACGATTTTTGCGTTATCTTGATCGGCCGTATAAACCACCCGGTGGCTGTCCGGGCTGATCTGAAATGAGGCTATGGATCTGCCGGTGGGAAGAAGGGGATTCAATCGAATCGGGGGACTTCCGTCCCATGAGACGCTGTAAAGCTCCAAAACACCATCCGTATCCTGATCCGCCAGATAGACGGCACGCCGGCCATCCGAACTGATCTGGAAAGAATTAACATCCCCCCAAGCTGGCATGACACCACTCAAGGTGACGTTCGTGGCGGCCTGGAGGGGAAGGGCGGAACAAAACATGACCAGGATCAATCCCATCATCAAAAGTACGGGGTATCTGGAATGTGTTACAATCATCTTCTTTCTTTCCTCCGTCCGATTTAAATTCACCCATTTGATGACGGCCTGAAATAGCCAAGGCGAAAATCTGGGATCTCACCCCCCCCGGAATAGAGCTTGATTCCTCAGGCAGCCTTATCAGGCAATTTGTCATCATCCGTTTAAAACGCGTTTCTTAAAATAAGCGGCAGGAACAAAAGATTCTGAGACTCATAGGCCCCAATATCGATAGGCCCAACTCGCCGCAATCCCCCGGAGAGATCATTCAAAATCGAGGCCGGAAGGGCTGAGTCCAGGCCGGCCCCAATGGCCGGCGAACCGCCGGCCAAACGGTAGTTCTGAGTCGCCGGATCGACGAATAGGGGATTGCCGGTCAGGCTGTGGCCCCCGGAGGTGACGGTGGGGCCCAAGGGAGCGTTGAAGAAGAGGTTGTAGTCTTCCTGGACAGGTAAACCGCCAGGTCCGGTATCGCCATCGATGCTATTTCCGTAATGGGCAAAAATGTTGTTTTCAACTTGAAGGTCGCTGCGGAAGGCCTTGAGGGAAAGCGCGCCGGCCGACCCGGGATCGGCGAAGGTATTATTCACCAGCTTGCCGGTGATATCGAAGAGACGCAGGTCAGCGTCGCCGGCGATGCTTTGACGCTGGTTACGGATGAAAAGCGAGTTGTCGATGTTCAACTGTAGCGAGCGATCGGACGGACCGGCGGCGGCGGAAATCGCGCCGCTTAAGTCGGAAGCATTTCCGTCGAAAATCGTTTGGGTAATCGTTAGGTTGCCTGAAGCTAGGATCCCGCCGCCTTCAAATACAGCCGTGTTGTTCAAATAGCGGTCGCCTTTGACCTGGGCAGACGGCAAGCGCGCCCCGCCGCCAAAGTGGGTGGAGGAGTTGCCGCTGAAACGGTTACCGGTTGACAGCACCGGCCCATTTTCCCCGAATAGGCCTCCGCCGTCAGAGACAGGACTTTGGGCAGCATTGAGTTCAAACACATTGTTGCTGAGGCTGGCCTCTCCGGTCACATATACCGCCCCTCCCTTGCCCGGGTTGTTCACGTCGCCCGGGGTGCCGGCCTGATTACCGGTCAGCAGCGAGTCACTAAGCGTAGTCACCCCCCTTCCAGAGATAGCACCCCCTTTAAGCCTGGCAAAGTTATTGGTCAGGGTTGTATTGGTAACGGTAAGGGGGCCAGGGGCGAAGATGGCGCCCCCATCACCGATGCTGCAAGCAGGGGAGCAGTTGCCCCCCAAAACCCGATTGCCCGTCAGTTGGCTGCCTTGAACTGTGATTCCGCCCCCTGAGCCCGATACCGCCCCTCCAAATTGCCTGGCGGTGTTGGAGTTGAAGATTGAGTTCTGGATATCCAGGACTCCCGAGGTACTGATGGCGCCGCCATCAAAAGTATTCGTTTGGTTATCCTGAAAAGTACACTGGTTGATGTTCAGCGCTGCCGACCCCACAATGATCGCACCGCCTGAGAACGCGGCCACGTTGCCCGTAAACGTACTCTGCGATATCGATAGGGTGCCGGACGTGGCCGTTGATTGGATGGCACCGCCATCAAAGGTTGTGGCCCGGTTGTTATTAAACCGTCCGCCGGTAATGGTTAGCGGTACTGTGGTTGCGATGCCGCCGCCAAATAGAGCGCTATTGTTAAGAAAACTCGTCTGGTTGAGAATGACCGGTGCTTGCGCCATCAACCCGCCACCGGTGAAAGTTGCTTGGTTGGCAAAGAAGGCCACTTCGGTCAACTGAATGGTTCCCGCATCGGTCTGGACCAGCATCCCTCCGCCCAGGTTTTCGGAAGGGCCGGCGCCGGTCGCGCTACCGCTATGGATCCCCAGGCGGTCCAAGGAGGCGGATACGCCGGTGCCGGCGGTCATCACATGGAACGCGTTGTCGCCGTAGTTCGCAAAAGTGGCCGGCAGATCGTCGCCCAGCACATCACCGCTCAAAATGGTCAGAGGGGCATCGGCATTGAAGGCCGGGCGTTGGCCCGGGTCGGTTTCGCCTCCTCCGGGACTAAGCCCCAGGAAACCGCCGAAAATATCAACCCCGTTCTTCAGGATAAATGATTGCGCGGCGCTGACTCCGGGTGTATATAGGCCCTCACCGATCCAGATCTGGTCGCCCGCGGCCGCCATGCTCAGACCGCATTGCAATTCGCGAAAGGCCGTAGACCAGGCAGTACCCTCGGTTACGCAACCGCGGCCCTGGGCCAATCGCTGCACTTCCGGGGCGCTCAGTGCCCGATTATAGAGGCGCAGGTCGTCGATATTGCCGTCGAAATGCGCCGAAAAGTTGCCGTCCAACAAAGCCCCGATCCGCTTGACCCCGCTTGGCAGGGTCAAAGCGCCTATTGAACCCCCGCCCGTCGCCACTCCGTCAATATAAAAGGTCACATTGGCGCCCGTATCCCCATTCTTGACCACGGTGATATGATGCCAGCCGAAATCGGTAATCGGCTTCGTGCCGTAGATTTCAGTCACTCCCCGCACACCCAGCCCCGGGAGGTTGCCTTGCGTCAGGTCGGAGATGAAAACCCACCAGTGTTTGGCCTGTTCGCCGGAATCGTAGACGGCATGATAGACATTTATCGCGTTGCGTTTTACCCAGGCGGCCACAGTGAAACTGGCGGATAGATTGAGGGAAGGGTTATCGGCGATATCGACCCTACCGTCCACGCCATCCAAAGTTAGAGAGGCGGTATCGTTAAACAGTACCGGAGGCCGGGGACTGGCCGCCATGGAGGCCCCGGGCACCAGACTCCCGTCGGCGCCGACGATGAATTCCAGCGCGGTACCGGCCCCTACCTCATCGAATTTCCAATGCGCCGCCAGTCCGTCGTTGATGCTGTCGTCGACGAACCAGATTGTTCCGGCCGGGACCTGGGCGCTTGCCGGAAGGACTCTCCCGAACAGCAAGGCATAGACGGCTATGGCCAGCGAAATTGTCAAACCACCCAGAAATCGAAATCGCCTCATGATAACCTCCCTTTCATGTTTCACTTTTCGTTTTCAGAACAAGATCTGTTGATGATAGGATCAGTCCTCTGCTAATAAACTTTTTTCACCCGGGATAAAGACACCATATGGTATGGATGAAAATAAGGAAATTCGGGATGAGAAAAATCGAGACCGACTTTTTTGGATTAAATCGCCTATTGCCCTGACCAGCGAACCTGGCTTTATCATTTTGAGATTAAGGGCAGATAAAGCCAGGGTAAGAACGCCCTATATTCCACGGCGCCGATATCGCAGGCCGGACCCACCGGTCGGGCAGCGCCGTGCCGCAGTCGAACGTAATGTTCCCGCCGCCGGCCAGCAGGCTGCTGAATTGGCCGTCGTCGGCACAATTGGTGACCAAACCGCCGGCCTGGACAGGTAAAATTGGCGAGTACATCAGCCACAAGGCTTGCGTCAAGCCAAACACAAGCAATAGACGAACCAATAAGCTGCGCAAGATCATATACCTCCTCAACAATCGACCATGCTCGGAGGTTGACCGGAAATTGGATTTTACTCCTTCATGGTCATAGTAAACAGTAATAAATTGAAGATTAATATGGGGTAAATAACGTATTTTATTAAGGGAAAAACTGTATTTTCCCAGGGGAGAAGCCAGGACAACCTATCTCTAATCATTGCCTAATTCGGAGTTGATATTATTATTTGCCGAGGTAATAAGAGGACACAAAATACAATGATTTACTCCTTAAAATAGGGGTTTTACCTTATTTATTTCTTGTCCCCCAGGCGATATCTTTTTAGGTAATGATAATTCCTAAGAGCGCCTGGTTCCCTCCGACCTGTAAATTGGACCCAACCCTTTAGCTTCAGGAGGCAATATGAAAACGATCCGTCTTTTTGGTCTATTCGGGTTTTTCCTGCTGGTAACTGTTACCTGGCTGGTTTTACCGCTGACGGCCGGCATAGCACCAACCAGCGCCATGGTCCAAACCCCTCCTCTCCCGGCTAACCTTCTTCCTCCCGTCAAGACTTCGTTTTCCAAGATAAACACATCCGTTATCCGAAACGAAGTGCTAAAAGCTCAAGAGAAGAATGAAGCCGCCCTATCCGGAAAATCGAGCCGCCTGCTTGGGCCGGAGGAAGTCCCTTCCGGTCTGGAGGCTGGAGAGTGGCAGGCCATTAAGAAGGAAATGGATCTTCACCGGCATCGGGTCCAAGCGGCCTCAGACGGGACCTATCAATCCTTTAATCCAGGCCAGCAATTACAGTCGACCTTTGCCAAAGGGGGAATGCAAATACAGCCCGCGGAGGGAAGTTGGAAATGGGGTCTGCGACTGGTCCGGTATGGAGCGATCGAGTTGACCGGACCGCCGCGACAGGTCTGGGCGGAGAACAACCGAGTATATTACCGCTGGGACGGGTCCCTGATTGAATGGGTTGAAAATGGGGAACGAGGACTGGAACAGGGATTTACGGTGAAGAAACGGCCCGCGGGTTTGGGAGCCGAGCAGCCCCTGGCCCTGGCCCTGGCGGTGCAAGGGGGGCTTAATCCGGAGGCGGATCCTCTTGGGCGACAGGTCAGCTTCCACGACCGGGACGGCCGGGTGCGGCTGACCTACGGGGAACTGACCGTGGTGGATGCCGGGGGTTTCCGGGTACCGGCCCGGCTGGAAGGGGCGGGGAGCCGAGTACAGATCGTAGTAGACGACCGACAGGCCGTCTACCCCCTGACTATTGACCCGCTGATCCAGCAGGCCTACCTCAAGGCCTCCAATACCGGGGCCGGGGACTCATTCGGGACTTCGGTGGCGATATCCGGGGACACGGTAGTCGTCGGGGCCTCTGGTGAGGCCAGCAACGCTACCGGGGTGAACGGCAATCAAGGGGACGATTCGGCCACTTATTGCCGGAGCGGCCTACGTGTTTGTCCGCAGCGGCGGGGTCTGGGTCCAGCAGGCCTACCTCAAGGCCTCCAATACCGAGCGCCAGTGACTCATTCGGGACTTCGGTGGCGATATCCGGGGACACGGTGGTCGTCGGGGCCTCTGGTGAGGCCAGCAACGCCACGGGGGTGAACGGCAATCAGGGGGACAATTCGGCCAATTTTGCCGGAGCGGCCTACGTGTTTGTCCGCAGCGGCGGGGTCTGGGCCCAGCAGGCCTACCTCAAGGCCTCCAATACCAACGCGGGGGACCTCTTCGGGACTTCAGTGGCAATATCCGGGGACACGGTGGTCGTCGGGGCCTATAGTGAAGCCAGCAACGCCACGGGGGTGAACGGCAATCAGGGGGACAATTCGGCTCTTACCGCCGGAGCGGCCTACGTGTTTAATTCTCCAAAAAATTATCTGCCCATTATTCACAGATAGCCATTGAATAGCGTCCTTGTTCAGGAAGTACTAAGCAACCTATTGGATTAATTAGCTTTTGTAAAAACGCTCCCATAAAATGGCTTCGAAGATTGGCTATTGGACCGCCATCCTGTCCCGCAACCAGGTATGGCGGTTCTTCGTCAATGGAAACTATCCGCCCAATGCCCCCGTTAAAGACCTCTCTTTCGTAATTATTAGCAATCTGCATAACCCGATCGTTACCTTGGACTGACTCAAGTATTCACTTCCATAATTTTCCATAAAGGCCTATATTATTTAAGTAAAATCCATCGAGGTATTTATGGCAACAGACGATAAATTCCCATCTCATAGAAATGATAGGCCGTGAAAAAAGCAATCACCATCTCCCTGGGCCTTCTTCTACTATTCGCTGGAGCAGCATCCCTCTATGCTCAAGGCACCGAATGGGAATCCCTCAATACTAAGGTGATGTCTCTCTACCAGAAAGGACAGTACGACCAAGCGGTGACCGTAGCCAAGAAAGCGATCGAGGTTGCGGAGAAGGCCGTCGGCCCCGACCATCCCGCCGTCGCCACGGGCCTGAATAACCTGGCCAGAATCTACTTCACTCAAGGCCGGTACGCTCAGGCCGAGCCGCTCTATAAACGCTCGCTGGCCATCTATGAGAAAGCCCTCGGTCCCAACCATCTCTCTGTCGCCATGAGCTTGAACAACCTGGCCATGCTGTACCGCGCCCAAAGCCAATATGCCCAGGCTGTCCCGCTTTACCAGCGCTCGTTGGCCATCTATGAAAAGGTCCAAGGCCCCGATCATCCTGCTACGGCCACGATCCTGAATAACCTCGCCAGACTCTACGAAAGCCAGGGCCAGTACGCTCAGGCCGAGCCACTTTACCAGCGCGCGCTGACCATTTTTGAAAAAGCCTACGGGCCCGACCATCTTGATTTAGCCAAGAGTTTAAATAATTTTGCCGGGTTCTACGAAAGCCAGGGCCGGTATGCTCAGGCCGAGCCGCTCTATAAACGTTCGCTGGCCATCTATGAGAAAACCTACGGCCCCGACCATCTCTCTGTCGCCAAAAGCCTGAGCCATCTCGCAACGATCTACCGAAAAACCGGTCGCCCCGAGGAAGCCGAATTACTGGAGACCCGCGCCGCCCGCATCAAGGAAATCAAACGCTAAAAATTCGAGTATCGCCACCTGAGGTGACCGGTTTTGCGTTCTCCCTATCTTACCCGGCCTCTTTACTTTAAGACAGCGGACAGCCACAACACATCTTCGTCGGAGGCCATACTGATCGATTCATCCACATAGCCGTTGAACAATGAGCCGACATTGTCTCTTAACCCCCCTCTTCCCTGGAGATGGTAAATACAAAGTTCGAACCGTCGGGCAGGGCCTCGTACCAGATCTCTCCGCCGTGGTCGAGGATGATTTCCTGACAGAGGCTCAACCCGAGACCGACACCATCCCGGGAGGGTCTTCCCTTCGCTCTCGATTCGCCCAAACCGAACAAATAGCTTCCCCCGATCCGGTTCCGGAATCGGGTTTCCGCTGTTGTAGACGTTCAAACGGAAGTGCGATTCACCGGGTTCGAAACCAAAAGAGATGGTGCACCCCTGGCCGCCATACTTGATGGCATTGGTAAACAGGTTCCGATAAACGGCTTTGAGCCAGGTTTTGTTGGCGCTTATGGAAATGGATCCGGCGGGAATGGTCCCTAAACGATTGTCGATCACGATCTCATGCTTGGTGATATCGTCAACCAGCTCGTCCAGCACGGTATCGATGATATCCTCTCGCAGGTCCAGCACTTCCCTTTTCATTTTCACCGAGCCGTCGACGATGGAGGCTTTCCCCAAATAATCTTCCGCGGTCCCGAGCAGGCGGAGGCAACGGGCCAAGAGGTCCTTGACGGTATTGGCCAGATTTTGATCCAGCTTTCCGTAGGAGCCTCGAAACAGGAGTTTCAAGATGGAGACGATGGAGGTCAACGGCCCCCTGACGTCATGAGAGAGGACCATGACCATGTTCAGAATATGTTCGTTCAACCACCGAAGGCGGTTTTCGGATTCCAGGAGCGCCTCTTCGGTCCGTTTGCGCTCGGTGATTTCCAAATGACACTCCTCATTGGCCTTCCGCAACTCTTCCGTCCGTGCCGCCACCCGCTGTTCCAGTTCATCGTGTGCCTGTTGCAGCGCCTCCTCGGCCTCCTTCCGCTCGGTGATGTCAACGATCACGCCGATCAGACCGGCCACTTGGCCTTCCGCATTGGTGAACGTTGACTTGTTGAATATAACATTGCGGCGTTTTCCACTGGATGACGCGACTGAAGTTTCGTAGATCTGGCCGCCGGGGTTATTCAGCAACTCTTTGTCGGCCCTATCGTAGATCTCCGCCAAGTCCGGAGGTGAAATGTCATAGACGGTCTTCCCCATGATTTGATGCAGCGAAAGCCCCAAATATCGCTCGAAGGCCTTATTGCCTCCAAGATAAACGCCGTCGGCATCCTTGTAAAAGATGGGAGAGGGAATCGCATCCATCAACACTTGCCGGAACCCTAAGTTCTTTTGGATGACTTCTTCCGCCCGCTGATGCTCGATATCTGCTATTTCGAGTTCAGCAATCCTCCGGCGAAGATCCTCCAACTCCTGGATCAGTTGCTCATTGGTCTTTCCGTTGTCATCCATACCTAAAATCTCCGCCTGGGGGCTGCATAAAAAACCCCACCTCTGGTTTGAGAAGTGGGGCCGGGTATCTTTTCATTGGGCTTCCTTCCTAAGTCGGGTATCCGGCCCAAGTATTAGCGGCCGTACTTCTCCACTCGAACCTGGCAGGAAATCCCGTGGGCCAGCATGTTCTCATAGTTGCAGGCCCGCTCGCAAACGGCCCCCAATTTGGCGGAGGCCTGCCGGGTGGCATACTGGTAGGTGACCACCTTGAGGAACTTCCCCACGTACAGGCCGCCGGTATAGCGGGCGGCCCGCATGGTGGGGAGGACGTGGTTGGTGCCGATCGATTTGTCTCCGTAGGCCACCGTCGTTTCCTCACCCAGAAAGATAGAGCCGTAATTTTTGAGGTGATCCAGATAATAGCGCCAATCGGCGGTTTGGACTTCCAGGTGTTCCGGCGCCCATTGGTCGCATACGGCCACGGCCTCCTCCGGAGAATCGACGACTATCACTTCCCCGTTGTTCCCCCAGGAGACCGAGGCGATTTCCCTGGTGGGCAGCGTTTTCAACTGGACTTCAATCTCGGCCATAGCCTTCTCAGCCGCACTCCTGGAAAGGGATACCAGGGCCTGGCGGGCATTGGGGTCGTGCTCGGCCTGGCCCAGGATATCCGCGGCCACGATGTACGGATCGGCCGTCTCGTCGATCAGGACTAAAATTTCGGTGGGTCCGGCCAGGAGATCGATTCCCACCCGGCCGAAGAGCTGTCGTTTGGCTTCGGCTACATACACATTACCGGCGCCGACAATCATGTCCACCGGCTCCAATCCTTCCATCCCATAGGCCATGGCGGCCAGGGCCTGAACCCCGCCCAGGCAAAAGATCTCATCCGCCCCGCCGGCTTTCATGGAATAGAGGGTGGCCGGATGGATCCCCAGACCCTTGGTGGGAGGCGTGCAGGCCACCACCCGCTCCACCCCGGCCACTTTGGGGGTGATGACGGTCATATGGGCCGAGGCCAGCATGGGATAGCGGCCTCCCGGGATATAAGAACCGCTGGCCGCCACCGGTATGATCTTCTGCCCCAAATGGATGCCCGGCAAGGTCTCGGCCTCAAAACTCCGGATGACTTGTCGCTGCTTTTTGGCAAAAGTTCGGATTTGGGCCTGGCAGAAATCGATATCCTCTCGTTCCAACGGAGAGAGGCTCTTGACGGCCTTTTCAATTTCCGCTTTGGAAACCCGGAATTTTGGCGGATCCCACCCGTCGAACTTCTTCGAATAATAGCGCACCGCCGCCTCCCCTTCCTGACGGACCCGATCCAATACTTCCTTTACCAAATCCGATACGGCCCGCAGGTCCTGCTCCGGACGCTCCTGGGCTTTTTTTAAATAGTGGGCCATGGCGTTCTCCTTTCCTTCTGAGAATCCTTCTCTACCATTATACAAGAGAATATCTAAATTCGCAGCATTTAAGCCTTCAGAAAATCTTTTTCACCGCCGAGACACAGAGAGCACAGAGGACCCTTGTTTTTTCGGAAATCGGGAGATACCGATTTCTGAAAACCTGTCTGCCTAGGGCACAATGTTTCGAATTTCGGATTTGAACCAAAAACTAATAAATTTTTGGTTGATTTTATTAGAGCTGGGCCTTTTTCAGGATATGGGACTCAAAGAGCTTTTTTTTGGCCAGCTCCTGAGCCCGGCGGTGCAGCGGATGGTCCCTCCAGGCTTGAAGCGCCTCCTCGGAGGCCCATTCGCTAACGGAGATAATGCCCCGTTCCTGCATCACCGATCTTCCCCGGTCCAGGAAAATCAGGCCGGGTTGTTTGAGGGCCTGTTCCAGGACCTCTTGGGAGAGGGCAAGATACCGTTCCTCCACCCCTTCTTTGAGTTTAGCCGTAAAAGCTACCAGAATGGACACATGAACCCCCTTTTTTTGCCGGCTTCGTTCAGGTCAACTTGATCTTATCCGCCAGGCCGAAGTCTTCCAGATGATCCAGTATGATTTCCGCCGCCCAGCGGGCCGACCGCCCGATGACTTCGGGACAGACGTGGCTGTGCCCTCCCCGACCGATAAACTCCTGGAACTGATCGGGCTTGGCCAGAACATAGGAGCGGCCTTCCAGTTTTACCTTCTGCACCTCAAAGCAGTTGCAGGCATCGTATTCTTCAAAAAACCTTTCGGCCAGAAGCTGGCAGTATTTGTAGGCCCGGAAGCGAAAGTTTTCTTTGTCTCCGAAGCTGCCGTCCGCTTCCCGCTCTCTTCCGCAAAGCTGGCTGATAAACATACAGCCACCCGTTAACCCGCCGCAGCAGGTTTCAGCGGTCAGGCCCACACCGCCGCCCAAGCCACTGGCGGCCCGAAACACCGGATCATCTCGGCGGTCAAAAACGTCCTGCAGAGCGGCCAGAGTGGACTGGCTGCACCCGTGAAAATTCTTTTCATTAGCATAGGCCTTCTCTTCCACTTCGCGTAAAATCTCCTCCCGGGACCGGGAAATCAAATCAGCCATGCAATCCTTCCTCCGTCTAACATAATATTAATAATCAATAATCAATGGTTAATTATTAATGATGCTCTAAGTGTTACCGAGTTCTTCCGCATTGACTATCCACCCAGCGGACGACCACCCTATTCTTTCACTTCGATACCGGCCAGACGCTCAAAGTATCGTATCACTCCTCCGTGATCGATCTGACCCTCTCCCAAGGCTTTGAGGGCTTGCATGACCTCCATGGCCAAGGCCGAAAAAGGGAGGGGCGCCCCCACTTCATGGGCCGCGGTCAGGGCGTTGTGAAGGTCCTTAATGTGAATTTCCAGACGGGCCCCGGGCTTGAAGTTACGCTCCAGGATGAGCGGAGCCTTGGCGTTGAGGCAGTTGCTCCCGGCCAGACCACCTTTTACGGCCTCAAAGACCAGCCGGGGATTAGCCCCGGCCTTGGTGGCGAAGACGAGCCCTTCGGCAACGCCGATCAGGTTGATGGCCACCATGATCTGATTGGCCATCTTGGCCACGTTGCCGGAACCGATCGGGCCGATCAACAGCCCCCCGTTTCCCAGGACGTCAAAAACCGGACGGACCCGTTCGAAAACATCTTTTTCCCCTCCGGCCATGATGGAAAGGGTTCCGGCCACGGCGCCGGGTTCTCCGCCCGAAACCGGGGCATCCAGCATCTCCGCGCCCTTCAACGCCAAAGCTTGGGCCACTTTTTTGGATACCCGGGGTTCAACCGAACTCATATCAACCAGGATCCTCCCGGGGCGAATCCCTTCCAGGATTCCGTTCTCCCCGAAGGTTAAAGCCTCCAAGGCCGCTCCGTCCGGGACCATGGTAATCATGATATCCGCCCACTGAGCGATCTCCCCGGGGGAAAAAGCCTCCCGAGCACCTTCTTTTACCAGTTCCTCTACCGGAGAACGGATGACGTCGTGTACGGCCAGTAGGTATCCCGCCTTAAGCAGGTTTCGGGCCATGGGCTTTCCCATGACCCCCAGGCCGATGAAACCGATCTTTTCCATTATTCTACAAAAACCCGATCCAGCTCTCTCATCCCCGGAGCGAAATGACAGAGAAAGACCAGCTTGTCTCCGGATGCGGCCCGGGCCCCGTGGACCTCGGTCCCCTGGAAATGCATGACCATACCCGGAGCCAGATCGACCCAGGCGCCCGCCACCAGGGCCTGCCCTTTGCCGGCCAACACATAGATGGTTTCATCATGGGCGGCGTGATAATGCGGGTTAAGGGTCCCTTGGATCTGGGCCAGGGTGACCGTAATATCCTGCCCGTGAAACAAGGGCAACAGATAAACCTCCGCCCCGGGTGGTGGAGGATTTTTGTCCAGCAGGTCCTGAATATTCAGAAGCAGACTGGGAACTTGATCGAGAGGAAGTTGGGAAGACATGGGTTACTCCTTTTCTTCGGTTTTTTTCTTTTTAAGGGCCAGCAGAATCTTTTCCGGCGTGATGGGCAGATTCGGGATCCAGACCCCGACCGCATCATAAACGGCGGCTATCAAGGCCTCGGGGGTGCCGATGGTGGCCATTTCCCCCACCCCTTTGGCCCCGAAAGGACCGATCGGGTCGTCGGTTTCCACCAGGATGGAGGAGACCGGGGGCATGTCCAGGGCGGTGAGCACTCGATAATCCAACAGATAATTATTACGCATCCGCCCCACCGGATCCAAGAGGATTTCTTCGGACATGGCGAAGCCCAGTCCCATGTGTACCCCCCCTTCGATCTGGCCAATGGCCCCTAAGGGGTTGATGGCCTTACCAAGATCCTGCGAAGCGGCCACCTCGATAATAGTCATTTGCCCGGTTCCCGGATCCACCTCGACTTCAATGGCCTTGGCCCCGAAGGAGAAGGCCATGGAGAAATTTCCCCGTCCGGTGACTTTATCCGCCAGGGTGCTGGGGGCGTCCCAGTGGGCCTTGGCCATGACGGCCTGACCGTTTTTCCGGTAGCGGTTAAAGCGCACCACGTCGGCCACACTCATGGAGCGGCTGGGGACTGATTTCACGAAGACGGTACTGTTCCGGATCCCCAGGTCATCGGGATGGACTTCCATTTTTTCACCGGCCGCTTTGAGGATCTGGGCCCGGGCGTCCTCGGCCGCCTTTTTAACGGCCATGCCGCCGATGGCCGTATTCCGGCTGGCCCGGGAACCCCAGCCCATGGGGCAGGTTTCCGTGTCGCCGAAAATGGTGTGGATCTTTTCCATCTCGATCCCCAGGGCCTCCGCCGCGATCTGGGTCAGGGCGGTGCTGGAGCCGCTGCCGATATCCACACAGGAGGTGGCCAGGTTGACCGAACCGTCATCGTTGACGACCATGGTGGCCCCGGCAAAGTCGGCGTCAATCCCGGGGGAGAGCCGAACCCCGGTAAAGTGCACGCCGCAGGCAATCCCCAGTCCCCGGTTGGGCTGGGGATTGGCTTTCTTTTCCTTCCAGCCGATTTTGTCGGCCACGCCCTCCAGACACTCCACCAACCCGCAGCTATTCAGGACCGCTCCGGAAGCCGTTTCGTCTCCGGTGCGCACGGCGTTTTTCAAGCGCAGCTCCAGGGGATCCAGCCCCAGGCGCTGGGCGATCACATTGAGCTGGGCCTCTCCCGCGTAATGGACCTGAGGGTTCCCGATGCCGCGCATGGCCCCGCCGTAAGGCAGGTTGGTGTACACGGTGTAGCCGTCGTAGCGGTAATTCATGAACCGGTAGAGGGTCCCCTGCATGGCCCCGCCCACGTTGGTGACCACCGGGCCGTAGTCGCTGTAGGCCCCGTTGTCGCAGATATTGGTGATCTGCCGTCCGGTGATAGTCCCGTCCTTCTTGATCCCGGTTTTCACGGTCATAATGAATTTATGCCGGAAAGAGGACCAGATAAATTCTTCCGCCCGGGAATATTCGATCTTGACCGGCCGTCCGGATTTTTTGGCGAGCACGATGGCCGCAAAGTCCATGGGGAACTTGCTGGTGGCCCGGCTGCCAAACCCGCCGCCCACGTTGTTGGTGATGACCCGTATCTTGCTTTCCGGGATACCGAGGGCCTTGGAGAGTTGGACCCGGGTGACCGAGGGCATCTGTGAACAATAGTAGAAGGTCAGTTTTCCGCTGTGATCCCAAACGGCCACACAGTTGTGGGGTTCCGGGCAGACATGGGCGACCCGCTGGGTCTCGAATCGGTCTTCAAAGACGTAATCGGCTTCCCGGAAGGCCGCCTCCACGTCGCCGATATTGTACCTGGGATTGGCGGCGATATTCTTTGGAATTCCTTCGTGGATCAGGGGCGCCCCTTCCCGCATAGCCTCTTCCGGATCAAAAACAGCCGGCAGGGGTTCATATTCCACCTGGATCAGGCCTAAGGCCTCCTGGGCCGTATCCAGGTCCACGGCCGCCACGGCCGCCACCGGGTCCCCCACATAGCGTACCTTTTCGGTTTGCAAAGGGGTCTGGTCCATGTGCGAAACGCCAAAAACATAAGGGGTATCCCGACCGGTGATCACCGCCTTCACGCCGTTGAGCCGCTCGGCGCGGCTGGTGTCTATCTTTAGAATTTTGGCATGAGGCAGGGGACTGCGCAACATCTGACCCCAAAGCATATTAGGAAAGGTCAGGTCTACGGTGTAAACCGCCTCACCGGTGGCTTTAGCCCGGGCATCCACCCTGGGGACGTCTTTGCCTACAAAAAATAGTTCTTCCATAGCTCCTTACCCCCTTAATCGAACGGCCGCTGTCTGTATGGCCTCCACAATGCGCGCATACCCCGTACAACGGCAAAAGTTACCGGCAATGGCGGTTTTGATCTCCTCCTCGCTGGGGCTGGGGTTCCGGACCAGAAAGGCTTTGGTGGTCAAAATCATGCCCGGCGTGCAAAACCCGCATTGGATCGCCCCCTTTTCGATAAAGGCTTCCTGAATGGGGTGCAGCGTGTCGCCCTGGGCCAGTCCCTCAATGGTTTCGATCCGTTTCCCGTCCGCGTCCAGGGCCAGCACCAGGCAGGCATTTACCGCCAGGTCGTCCAGAAGGACCGTGCAGGAGCCGCATTCGCCTTGCCCGCACATCTTCTTGGTCCCGATCAAATGAAGGTCGTCCCGGATAACCTCCAGAAGCGTTCTCCGATGTTCGACCTCCAAAATATGGGTCTCTCCGTTGATCACCAGTGTGACGGTTTTTTTCATGATCTTCCTCCATCTCCGCGATGCATGTGGGGGGGGTTCAAGACAGGCTTTCTTTCAGCGCCCGAAAGACCAGCTCTTTGACCAGTTCCAGCCGGTACTCCTTGGAGGCCCGCAGGTCCGTTATAGGCGCACATTCACCGGCAGCCACCTCCGCCGCTCGGCGCAGGATTTTCTCATCCGTCTTTTTTTTCGTCAGAAATTTTTCGGTTTTTCGGGCCCGAAAGGGTTTCTGGGCCACCGCCCCCAGGGCCAGGCGGACCTCGGCCCAGGCGTCGTTTAACGTCCAGCAGAGGGTCCCGACCGCCACCACCGGCAGTTCCATGGCTTTTCGTTGGGCAAATTTATGGAAGGACCCTTGGGCTCCGGCCGGCGGCCGGGGAAGCCGGATCTCGGTCACGATTTCATCGCGCTTCAGGATGTTTTTTTGGACCCCGGCAAAGAGCTTGCTCACCGGGATGATCCGCTCCCCTTTAACTCCCTGGACCAGACAAACGCCCTCATAGAGCAGCAGGGGAATGGGGCCGTTGGCTGCTGGGGAGGCGTGGCAGATGTTCCCGGTCAGCGTGGCCACATTCCTGATCTGCGTGGACCCCATGGACCCCGAAGCCTTGCGCAGCAACGGGTAGTGGGAGGACACGGCTTCCGATTCCAGAAGCTGGGTCCAGGTGGCCAGGGCCCCGATCGTCAGCCCATTCTTACCGCTGAAGCGGATTTTATCCAGGCCTCGGATACGCTTCAGGTTGACCAGGGCGTCCAGCTTGACCCTCCCGGTCTTTAATTCAACCAGGAGGTCCGTCCCCCCGGCATAGGGCCGGGCCCGGCCTTTGAACCGATCCAGCCATTGGCAGGCCTCTTCCACAGTCCGGGGTTCAATCATTTCAAACGCTTTCATCGTTCCGTCCCCCTTTCATTGATGCTGTGTTCGCAACTGGTAAATGAATCAGCATGATCGAATATCGAAATATTTTTGGTTCGGTTTCTCCTCAGGCCTGGGCCACCTTCTCCAGGCTGTGGCCGAATTCCTCCAGTTTTTCCAGATCGTGGCAGTCCAGAAAATCATCGGTATGGGGCAACGCCGCCTTCATTCCCCGGTCGATGGGGCGGTAATCGGGCATCCCCAGCAGCGGATTCAACCACATTAGACGGCGGACGCGTTTTTTTAGGGCCGCCAGTTCTTGATCGAGAAGAGGGATTTCCCCCTGGTCCCAGCCGTCACTCAAGAGAACAAAAATCGTCCGGTTCCCCGAAAATTTCCCGCCGTAGCGCCGATTGTACTCTTTCAGGGCGCCCCCGATACGCGTCCCTCCGGACCAGTCCCTTACCTTTGCGGAGACCCGCTGAAAGGCCGCTCCCATGAGACGGAGCCTCAGGTCCCGGGTAATGTGCGACAACCGGGTGCTGAAGACAAAGGTTTCCACCCGGGGCACGTTCTTTTGAAACCCGTACATAAATTCCAGCAAAAAGCGGCTGTAGCTGTCCATGGATCCGCTGACATCGCAGAGGACCACGAAGCGGGTCTTGCGGGGGCGCGGTTTTTTTCGCCTCAGGACCAGCAGGTCCCCCCCGTGCCGCAGGGAACGGCGCAAGGTCCGGGAGAGGTCCAACCGCCTTCCCCGGGGTGCCGATCGGAAGCGCCGTCCCAGACGCTCTCCGATGGTTTGGGCCAGGGCCGTTATAACCCGCGCCGCCTCCTCGGATTCCTTTCCCGTCAGTTCACCAAAATCTTTCTTGGATAGATCTTCCCCGGGGCTGTAGGCCGGCAGTCGGCGATCACGCTTGGGCTGCCCGGCCGGGCCTTCGGCTTCCCCCGTCAGTTCAACGGGGCGGGCGCTTTTTTGGGGGGGATCCCCCAAGCTGCGGGAATAGTCCCGCGAACCGCTCGATCCCCAGAAGGCTTCAAAGGCCTGATCGAATATCGGGATCTCTTCCGGCCTGGAGACGAAATGGGAACAGAAAAGGGCATGCACTTCTTCCTTTTCCTCCAGCCGGACCAGCTTTAAGCCTTCCACGGCCCCCAAGGTCCGGCCCAGAGTAACCGGAAGGCCCCGTTCCTTCAGGCGGCGAGCGAAGAAGAGGACCTTTTCCGTAAAGTCCCCTGGAGGTTTGTTAGCGCCCTGGGAATGAATAGGCTACCCTTCCTTTCTTCCAGAGGGCGGGTGCCTCCAGCACCGCCCTTAGCCTCATCGGGCCTGGCGCCGGAAGAACCCGACCCATTTAGGCTCCCGCCCAGGCCGCCGCCAGCTTTTCCGATTCCACCTTCTCCTGGTCCTCCTGAACTTTGAAAAGACATCCCAGGGTTTCCTCGATCGTCTCGGCATCGAGATGGTCGCGATGGAGAAGAATTAAAGAATGGACCCAGTCCAGGGTTTCGGCTATGCCGGGCCGTTTAAAAAAATCCATCCGGCGGATGTCCTGCATGAGGGAGCAGACCTTCAGGGCCAGCTCCCGGCCGATCTCCGGGACCTTGGCGGTGATGATGGCATATTCCTTTTCCAGCGAGGGGTAGGGGATCCAATAGTAAAGGCATCTTCTTTTGATGGCGTCGTGGAGCTCCCGGGTCCGGTTGGAGGTAATCACGACTACCGGCTTGGAGAGCGCGGTCAGGGTCCCGATCTCCGGCACTGTAATCTGGTAATCCGAAAGGACCTCCAGCAGAAAGGCTTCAAATTCCTCATCGGCGCGGTCCAGTTCGTCAATCAGCAGGACCACCGGCCGGCCTTGGGTTTCGCTGCGGATCGCCTCCAGGAGCGGGCGTTGAATCAGGTATTCTTCGTCAAAGATGTTTGTGAGGTTTTCCAGGGTATGCCGGGCTTCGGCCAGCTTGATACCGAGGATCTGCTTGGTGAAATTCCACTCGTAGATGGCCGTACTGACATCCAGCCCTTCATAACACTGCAGCCGGATCAGACGGCGGCCCAGGGCCTGGGCCAGGACCTTGGCCACTTCCGTTTTCCCCACTCCGGCTTCCCCCTCCAGCAGCAGGGGCTTTTCCATTCCCAGGGCTAAATAAATAGTGGTGGCCAGGCGGCGGTCACAGATATATTTTTGTCCCTGGAGTGCCCGGTAAAGGTCCTCTATGGTTTGAAAGGAATGGGCCTGGGATGAAGCTTCCATTGTGCCCCCGATCATCAAGGGTTTATTCCGGCGGGGGGGATGTCCCAAAGATCCCGCTCGGTGATGCTGTAGTCGGGACGGTCCTTTTCTACTTCCTGCTTCAGTTCCGCCAATAAATTGCGGGTGCGGGCCAGCCGGCCCCCATCCAGTTCCCGGCCCTTGGCCGTATAAAAACCCCGGGAAAGTTCTTCCGCCCGGTCGGCGGATTCCCTCCGGACATAATCCTCCAAGGGCTCCCGAAACTCGCAGATCAGCTTTCCGCCCAGAATCAGGGCGAAGAGTCCGGCTTTTTCCAGGACGTCGGCATCGTAAAGGATTCTGGCCTCCAGGGACAGGGGCGGCGAGGCCCTTCCTTTATGGGCCCGAATACATTCGGCCACGGCCGTAATGGTCGTTTCTTCATAGCCCAGCCCGGTCAGTAGACCGCGGGCCAGCGCGGCCCCGGTTTCCTCGTGCCCCCGGGTCCGGAACTCCGGATCGAAAAATCCGATATCATGGAGCAGGACGCTGGGAATCAGCACGCTAAAGTCCACCGACTCCTCCGTTTCGGCGATGGCCAGCGCCCGGTACAGATCCCGAAGGACGTGTTGAAAGTTGTGATGTTCCCGCCCGGCCTGATCGTATTGTTTCCGGGCCTCCAGGTAAACCCGGAGAATACGGGGGTCCTGCCGGACATAGGCATCCAGCGTCCGTTTCACTCCGGGCCTCCGGCCCCGCGCACTCCGAAGCGCTCCATCATCTTCAAAAACAACGGCACCAGAGCCTGCCCGAATTCCGGATCATTGATGTGGCCTTCCAACTCCACCACCGGGATATTGCTCCGTAATGTTTTCTTGAGGACCTCGACAAAGGCCCGGTCCGCCGGAGGATCGTAAAAGAGGAGACCCGGACGGTTGTAGAAGGAATACCCTCCCCGCGGAATGGCCACGATGACCGGACCGCTGGACTGGTTCAGCCTTTCCCCCAAGGCCCGGCCCAGTTGAATCATTTGTTCCCGGTCGGCCCGAACCAGAGTGATATGGGGGTTGTGGGGCAGACGCGGGTGATCCCGGAGGGAATCCGGGATCGTCTCCGGCTCCGCCATGGTAATCACCTCCATCGCCCCCGGGACCAGGAGCCGGGGGATCCCGGCTCGGCCTGCCGCCAGGATTCTCTCGGAATCCCCGGCATGAATCCCTCCGAAAAGTTCATCGGTCAGTTCATGCGGAGTCAGGTCCAGCAGGCCATGGAGGAAATGTTCCCCGGCCATTTCCTCCATGGCCCGACCTCCCGTGCCGTTGGGATGAAAGGTGATGACTTCAAACCCCTTCTCCTCCAGGGCGACCTTGAGGGCCAGGCCGCCGGGGGTGGTCTGGCCGTAAATAGTAATACCGATCCGAGGGCGGTCGGGTTCCGCTTCCAGGGGATCGAGGTCGCACATGCCGCCGATGGCTCCGGCGGCATTGGCCAGGATCCTCCGGGTCAGGGAGTTGATACCCAGAATGTCCACCACGGAGTGCATGATGGTTACATCCCGGGTCCCGACGTAGATTCCGAAGGGGGTTTTGCCGGAGGCCACCGTGGAGACCATGACCTTGGGAACGCCGAACGGCAGGGCCCGCATGGCGCAGGTACAGATTTCGGTGCCTTGGGCCCCCCCTAAACCAATGACCCCACGGAAACGGCCTTCCTCGTAAAGCCGGCCGAGCAGCCGGGCCGAACCCTCGGCCATGGCCCGGATGCCTTTACTGCGGGTGCCCTTCTCCGCGCACAGCAGGCGGAGTTCCCGGAGGTTCACCCCGCCCTCGCCGGGCGATCGCCTCCGGGAGAAACTGGCACTCCGGAACCGCCTCATTTCGGCATTCCAGAATGGCGGTGTTCAGGATCAGGGTCTTGAACCCTTGGAGTTCAATCCGGGACTTGAGGTAAGCCACTTCCGGCCCCTTGGTATCCAGGGTGGCGATGATGGCGATGGTTTTATCCCGAATGGGTTCCATGGTTCCTTGTTAGTCCCCCATACCCGGGGCGGGCACCCGCGAAGCATGAAAATATTGCTAGGCATCGGCCTAAACGCCAACTTAATAATTAATAATCAATTGTTAATTATCAATTATTAATTGCCTCTTTATTATTTTTAGATCTAATTTCTCGTCATCCCCGAATGTCTTTATCGGGGATCCAGTGTTTCCTGAGAAAAACCTGGATTCCCGCTCAAAAGCGCTGCGGGAATGACGCGCCACGATGTTGGTACCATTTTTAGATGATCTCGCAAAAAGTCAAAAATCGCCTTTTTGCTCGCCTATATATTCCAATTAAAAAATCGTCACCCCGGCGAAAGCCGGGGTCCAAGGCAGTCCGAGCCTCCTGGATGCCGGATCAAGTCCGGCATGACAAAAAGGCCAACGGCCTTAACCCCTGAATCCACAAGCCCTTGAACATTTTTCAATTAAAAGGTCCGTCCGATCGTAGGACCGATTTTTAACGGTTACTTTTACCTTCTTCAGCTCCTCTAGAAACTCGGCCAAGATTTCGGCCTTGCGTTGAAAAATCAGGTCCCCTTTTTCGGCCGTGGCCCGGAAAGGGTTGCCGATCAGGCCGGTGTCGCTGTATTCCTGATGGTCCATGGGGACCCAGGCGACATTGATCCCGTTATAAATCACATAGGGACTGCCGTTGACCTTGTTGAACTTTTTGCTCAGCCATTTGGGCGCATGGGTGAAATCTTTGCCGGTCCGCTCCAGGTGGACCAGGTCTTTATTAAAGGCCAGCACTTCGGAGGTTTCAATCTCGCTGCCGTGCCAGCCCGGCGTCTCCTCCGGAGGGTTTTCGATGATATCGGGCACCATGGCCGGGGCGGCCTCGGCATCGTTGCGAAAGACGCAGACAAAGGCCCCGGTTTCATAGCGGAGGGCCCGCAGGGCCGGGTCCACCACCTTCATGTTGGAGGTATGCCCGGTGGCGAAAACGATCTTGTTGAAACCGTTATGGATCAAGCAACGAGCCACGTCATAGAGGACATTCTGGTAGATATCGGCCCGCAGCGTGATAGTTCCCGAGCCGGTTCCGGCGCTGTGCAGATGCTGGGGGGAATAGCCGAACCAGATCAGCGGGGTGTGCGGGACCTGGGCCAGACGGGCCGCCCGCTGCACCGGGATCTCGGTGGCCACGCCGTCGGTGCAGACCGGCAGGTGCCGGCCATGCTGTTCGCAGCTTCCCAAAGGCACCAGGATAATGTCCGTTTCCTTGAGCCATTCGCGAACCTCCAGATAACCGCAGTGATACAGGTTGTAAACTCTTTCCGGCCCGTCTTTCTTTTTAGGACTCTTGGTCCCGGTTTTTTTTGCGGTCCTCTTGGTGAGAATCTTTTCGATTAATGGTTTAGCCATTAGGGTACTCCTTTCATTAATTGAGAATTAGGAATTGATTATTGATTATTAACCATAATGCAGGTTAAGGAGGTTATCTTCATATGAACCCCCTATTTCTTGATACCATCCACTCCAAAAGGGAGAACACCCTGAAAATTATAGCTTTCCGGCCAACCGGATCAGGGCCGCCCGCCGGTGGGCATCCATGGTTTCAAATTCCGCCTGCCGCACGGAATAAGGGGCCAGGGTTTTCATCCCCTGTTCATCCACCCATTGATGGGTGATGACCTTCAGGAAATTTCCCACCCAGAGGCCTCCGGTATAACGGGCCCCTCCCATGGTGGGGAGAATATGATTGGTCCCGGCCACTTTGTCGGCAAAGACCTCAGCCGCGGCCTCCCCCAGAAACAAGGAACCGTAGGCCGTCAACAGGGGAACCAGGGCCTTCGGGTCACGGGTGTGGACTTCCAGGTGCTCCGGGCCGTAGTCATTGGCATAGGCGGCCGCGTCTTCCAAGGTTGGGACGACCACGACCACCCCCTGGTCCTCCCAGGAACGGCGGGCGACCTCTTCGGTGGTCAGGGCCTGCAGTTGCCGTTCTATCTCCGCCAACACCGCCCGGCCGAGCTTCTCCGAGGTGGTGACCACGGCCCCTCGGGCCTGAGGGTCATGCTCGCACTGGGCCAGGATATCGGCCGCGATATAATCCGCCCGGGCACTCTCGTCGGCAATCACCAGGCATTCGCTCGGCCCGGCCAGAAAATCAATCCCCACGGTTCCAAAGACCTGTCTTTTGGCCTCCATCACGTACTGGTTTCCCGGCCCGACAATCAGGTCAACCGGCCGGATCGTCTCCGTGCCGAAAGCCATGGCGGCAATGGCCTGGGCCCCGCCCAGACAGTAGATCTCATCGGCCCCGATCCGGGCCATGGTATAGAGGATGGCCGGGTTGATGCGTTTTTCCCGGCCCGGAGAAGAACAGGCCACCACCCTTTTAACCCCGGCCACCTTGGCCGGCACCAGCGACATCACGGCCGAAGTCAGGCAGGGATAACGGCCGGCGGGCACATAGGCCGCGCAGGATTTCACGGGAACCAGTCGCTGGCCCATATGGACGCCGGGGATCATCTCCTGCTCGAATTCGGAAAGGGAGGACCGCTGGGCCTGGGCAAAGGCCGTTACCCGCTCAATGGCAAAATCAAGTCCCCGGATGATGTCTGCCGGGAGTTCTTGCCGGGCGGCCTCAATCTCGGCCTCGCCGATCTTGACCGGCCCATCATAGCCGTCGAAGGATCGGGAAAAATAGCGCAGGGCCCCATCGCCCTCCTGCCGGACTCGTTCCAGAATTTCTTCCACCCGCTGGCGGAGGGCCTTCACGTTCTCCGGCTTGACGGGCTGGGCGCTTTTTAATTCCTTGGCAGCGTACATAAATACCCCTTAGGCAGTAACGATTTCATGGATATTTTTCTTTATTTTCCCCAGGACTTCCACGATGTCATCCATATCTTCCGGGTCCCCCAAAAGCACGGGATGACGCAGAATAAGCGTGCAGCGGCAGGCCTCCTCCGCGGCCGGGCAAACCCGGTCATCCGGGTGAACCACCTGACGGTACCTTTCCAGCACCTCGGGGCAAAGCGCCTTTTGAAGCTGCTCCCAACGAAATACCGGATGACGGTAAACAGGTTCCCGATCACCCGGGAGAAAAGGGATCCCTTCGGCATTGAGCAGGGCGCAAAACCCCTCCGGATCCAATCCCGCAAATTGCTCCCGGTCATACCGCACCAGGTAATAGTAGTACCCATGTTTGGAAGCGGGCGCCTCCCGGAGGATGTGTTTGATCCCGGGGATTTCCCGGAGTCTCCGCGTTAAGCGCTCGGCATTGGACCGGCGTTTTTCGTCCTGGAGCCTAAACTTATCCAACTGGGCCAGCAAAACCGCCGCCTGGAACTCGCTCAGCCGGTAATTGCCGGACAGGGTCTGGGAGGCAAAGGCGGAAGACCGTTTTAAAGAGCCCGCCTGTTGACCGGAGCGGCCAAAGGCGCGCAGCGCCACTACCTCTTCCTTCAGGGCCTCATCATCGGTCATGATCAGCCCCCCCTCTCCGGAGGTGACGGTCTTGTTCGCCTGGAAGCTGAAAGTCCCGAGATCTCCCCAGGTGCCGGCTTTTTTGCCCAGCCAGGCGGAATCGATGGCCTGAGCACAGTCCTCGACCACGGCCAGGTGATGGGTCCGGGCCAGTGTCTGGAGGGCTTCCATGTCCGCCATCTGCCCTCCCAGGTGGACCGGAATAATGGCCCGGGTGTGGGACCCGATCCGGGCGGCCACATCCCGAGGGTCCAGACAATAGGTATCCGCTTCGATATCGGCGAAGATCGGTATGGCCCCCACCTGGAGCACGGAGGTAGCCGTGGAAACAAAGGTATAGGCCGGGACAATCACCTCATCTCCCGGTCCGATCCCCAGGGCCCGGAGGGCGATCTCGATGGCCACACTGCCGTTGGCCACCGGGAGACCGAAACGGGCGCCGTGCAGGCGGGCAAAGCGCTCTCCGAAGAGGGTTCCCAGGGCCTGCGGGTCTTCTCCTCGAGGGCCGGCAAACCAGCGGGGGCTTTCCAGCACCTGCTGCAGGTAGGAGCGTTCTTCCTCTCCACCCTGCGGCCAGGAAGGATAGGGGCGGGTCCGTACCGGTTTTCCCCCGTAAAACGCTAATTGCGCCATATCCGAATACCTTCCTCTGCCCGGACCGGTTATGGGTCGACGTTGCTCCAGGGGTTCGTTTCGATCAATTCAATCATGCGCAGGTTGTGACGGCGGATGGCCTTTTCGGCGCCGGGGCCATCTTTTTTCTTAAAGGCCTCCAGGACCATCCGATGATATCCCAGGAATTCCGCGAACTGGGGGGTTAGACGAAAGGCCAAGGGCAGGGCCCGGTACCTCAACCCCTCCAGAATTTCCTGAAGAAGATGGTTGCCGCTGGCCTCATGGATCAAGAGGTGAAATTCATGGTCCGACTGAGAATAGGCCACGGCATCTTCCTGTTGGACGATCCGGGCCTGCTTTTCCAGGCACTGCTCCATGCGGGCAATAAGCTGGGGTGTGGCCCGGCCGGCCCCCTGGCGGGCCGCGGTGGTTTCCAGCGCCTCCCGGACCCCATAAAGTTCCAAGGCCATCTCCCGGGTCAATTCCCGAACCCGAACGCCCTTGTGCGGGGTGTGGATGACAATTCCCTCCTGCTCTAATCGCCGAATGGCTTCCCAGACCGGGGTCCGGCTGACCCCCAGCTCGTGGGTCAAATGCTCCACATTAATAGAGCCGCCGGGATTAAAACGCTGATCGGCGATCATCTCCTTGAGGATAGGATAGATCTGGTTATTGAGGTTGGTCTTGATTAACGGGCTGATTTTGGTCATTTCTCTCGCCATGGTTTGTGGATACCACCTCCAAAAAGAGAAGTCAAGATATTTTTCATGAAACATAAAACGTGAAATATTTCACGGCTGGGAGGGGGTCATTCCGGGGGGTGGCGCGGAATCCAATCTTTACCTCCGGATTCCCTTTTTAACCGGTGAAGGTTTCGCAAAAAGTCCCCCGAGCTGTCATTGCGAGGAGTGCAGCGACGAAGCAATCCTCAATTATTCTGACTAGGTTCCAAGGTGGGGATTGCTTCCCCCGGATCAGGTCCGGGGTCGCAATGACGGGTTTTTCAACTTTTTGCGAACATATCACCGATGGGTGGTTTACTTTTCGGGAAACGCATTATAAGATATTCCTTAACGGGATCGGAGTCTATTAAGGGTCCCATGGCAAAAGCTACCTAAAGAATCTAGTTCCCAGGCTCTTCTTGCGCGGCCAACGTGTGCCAGCCTCAAAATGATACCCCAGAAAGTCAAACCCGCCCCGAATCGGCCACCGCCACCAGTCTCGTCTTCTCCGGATGCAGGGTGCAGTCCCCGTCTCGTGACAGTTCCCTCACCCGTACCAGCGCCTCTGCGCTTCCTTCCTGGCTTCGGCACAGAATGACAAAGTCATCGGCATAACGCACCATCCGTACCCTGCCTCTGCCATGGCCACATCCACCGAATGCAGATAGAGATTGGCCAACAACGGGCTGATCACCGCCCCTTGGGGCGTCCCTTGTTCCGGGTCCACAACGCCATATCCTCCAAAATGTCTTGCTTCAGAAAAGCCTCGAACAGATCCAGTACGCGACCATCGGCGATCCGCTTCCGCACTTCGTCCTGAAGGAGCTCATGAGGGATGCTGTCGAAGTAGCTCTTCAGGTCGGCATCCACCACACAGGCGTATCCGGCCTTCAGGAGTCGATCAACCTCTCGCAAGGCATCCTTGCAACCCATGCCCCGGCCTGAACCCGTAACTGCGCGGCGATAAATTCCCGCTCGAATATAGGCTCGATCACCAGCCGCAACGCTGCCTTGACCACCCGATCCCGAACCGTCGGTATTCCAAGCGGTCTCTTGTCCTTGCTCCCAGGCTTGTCGATATACATGCCGGCGGATCGGCCGAGGTTGATAGTTGCCCGCTGCACAAGCTCTTCTCTCCAGCTTGCCAAGGTTCCCTGCCAGGTCTGCGCTCAAACTCTTCTATGCTCTGATGGTCCGATCCCGCGCTACCTTTGTTCGCCTTCACCCGTTCCCATGCCGCAAGCAGCGTGCTGGGTCGGTACAACTTTGTCGATCAAGCTGAACCAAACTTCCTCCTTTCACCCCCTTTCGAGGGCCTCCAGCATACGATCCGTCCATACCGAACGTTCCACCCAGTCCCACGTTCCCGGGCTGGGTTTCTCCTGCTTGTTTAGTCTCTCTTCAGACACTCGCGCAGCGGATTCCGGCTTTCGCCGGAATGACGCCAAAAACAAAACGGGTTGGAGTCGTCACCCCGGTGAAAACCGGGGTCCAGTGAATTGACAACTACTTGAATCTACTGGATTCCGACTTTCATCGGAATGACGAAAACGGTCTTTCGGTGACTTTTTGCGAGTCCGTCTTATGAGACCGTTAATATCGTCCGGACTGGAAAGATCGTCAATATTGAGGGCTGAGCCTTTGGACCTGAATTCGACCATTCTGCGAGAAGAAATGTTTCGCGCGGGGGTGAAGGTTTTTCGCTGGGCGGCCCGGCGGGCCTTCCAACTGGGTCTCCAGGCCGGCACGGGAGGCAATATCAGTCTGCGCCTGGGGCCCAACCTTTTTTTGACCAAGCCCACGGGTTTCGGACTCACGGAATGCGACCGGTCAACCCTGGTCTTGGTAAACGGGGAAGGCCGGCCTCTGGAAGGGAAGACCCAACCCACCAAGGAAGTGCTGACCCATCTGGTCATTTATCAGGTCCGACCGGAGGTGAGCGGCATCGTCCATTATCACCCCCCTTCCGCGACGGCCTACGCGGTCAGAAATCTTCCGCTGCCCCTGCCCACCGTGCATGCCCGGAGAATTCTGAGGCAGGTCCCGCTCCTTCCCGAATACCCGGAAGGATCCCACGAACTGGCCCAAGCCGTCCGGGAAACCGCCCGGGACCCGGAGGTTTTCGGACTGCTGCTCGCCGGCCACGGTTTGGTGGCCTTGGGCCCTACCCTTAGACAGGCCCAATATACGGCCGAGCTGATGGAAGAATCGGCCCGCATCGCCTGGTTGGCCCGCTTCCTTTAGGATAGCGGCTATCGGCTTGGAATTAACTTACCCGATCCGGGCCCGATGTCTCCCGGCTAATCGGCTCAAAACCCCTACCCACCCTTTTCCCTTTTTTTTTCTCCTTGACCCCCCCATTGAGCTTATTCTATACTCTCCTCGCCCAAGAGGAAATTCTTCGTGCGCCAGACAAAGCCTTGAGAATCCAGTTGGTTAAGAAGCCGACCGGACAAAGCTCGCCACCCGTCAGAACCGAGTTTTGCACCGTTACGAATCTGAATCGGATACGAATCTGAATCGGCTAGCAGAGATTATGGCAAGAGATTTCAACACCTGCATCCGGGGAGAACCCGGCCTGCTTGACTCCAAGAAAACGGGTACGATGCCTGATCGCACTTCGAGAAGATTTCCCGTGCTGGCCCTGCTCTGCGCCGCGCTGCTGGCCATTTCCGGAGTCGCCTGCGAAAAGGATACCCAATCGACGCGCGCGGCGAGGCGAGCCCAGGCCCAGGCGCCCCGCTCGGTGCGCGTCGTCGACGCGGTGCTGGGGCGGCTTCCGCGTACGGTGACCGTCACCGGGACCCTGGCTGCCGACGAAGAAATTGTCGCCGGATTCAAGGTCGCCGGTCGCGTGAGCGAAATCGCGGTCGACCTGGGCAGCCCGGTGCGCAAAGGGCAGATCCTCGCCCGCCTCGACCCGACGGATTTCCGTCTTCGGGTCGAACAGGCCGAAGCCGCCCTTCGCCAGGTGCGCGCCGGGCTGGGCCTTCCCCGGGACGGCTCGGGCGAAAGCGTTGATCCCGAGAAGACCGCGCTGGTGCGCGAGGCCCGGGCAGTGCTCGAGGAGGCGCGCCTGAACTGGGATCGCGTGGCGCGCCTCTGGGAAAAGAATTACATTTCCCAGTCCGAGGTCGACGCCTCCCAGTCCCGACGGTTGGTCGCCGAGAGCCGCTACCAGGCCGCGCTGGAAGAAATCCGCAACCGTCAGGAATTGCTGGCCGAGCGCAGCTCGGGCCTCGCCCTGGCCCGGCAGCAACTGGCCGACACGGTACTGAACGCGCCGATCGACGGAGCCGTACGGGAACGCCGCGCTGCGGTCGGCGAATACCTGGCGGCCGGCGCTCCGGTGTTCGGCCTGGTCCGGATTCACCCGCTCCGGCTTCGGGTGGCGGTGCCGGAACGGGAGGCTTCTTCCGTGCGTGTCGGACAGACGGTGCAAGTCCGGTTAGAGGGGGATCCCGTGGTACACGCCGGTCGCGTGGCGCGCCTGAGTCCGTCCATCCAGGAACAAAACCGCACCTTGATCGTCGAGGCCGAGGTGGCGAACCCGAACGGCAGGCTGCGGCCCGGCTCCTTCGCGCGCGCCGAGATCGTGGTCGAGGCCGACCGCAGCGCCGTCATGGTTCCCACTTCGGCGCTGGTGACTTTCGCCGGTCTCGAGAAGGTGTTCGGCGTCAAGAACGGGAAGGCCGTGGAAATACGCATCCGGACCGGACGCCGTTCCGGCGATCGGATCGAGGTTCTCGAAGGACTGGCCGGAGGCGAGCCGGTCGTGATCAATCCCGGAAACCTGATCGGCGGGACGCCGGTCACCGTGACCCGGTAGCACGTTTTTGCAAAAACTCGCCGAAATCTGCATTCGCCGCCCCGTCTTCGCGACCATGCTCATCCTGGCGCTGGTGGTCATCGGCATCACCAGTTACCTCCGTCTCGGGGTCGACCGGTTCCCCTCGGTGGACCTGCCCACCGTCTCGATCCGCACCCAGCTCCCCGGCGCCTCCACGGAAGAGGTGGAAATCGGGATCTCCAAGCGTATCGAGGAAGTGGTCAATACCGTCGAGGGGATCGACGAGCTGCGGTCGATCTCGGGGCCGGGCTCCTCGGTCGTGATCGTCACCTTCAACCTAAACCGGGATATCGACACGGCGGCCCAGGACGTGCGGGATCGCGTCGCCACCATCCTCAAGGACCTGCCCAAGGACGCAACGCCGCCCCTGGTTTCGAAGTTCGACAACGACCAGCAACCGGTTTTGACGGTGGCCCTGGCCGGGGACCGGCCCCTCCGCGAGTTGACCGAATTGGCGGACAAAGTGGTCAAGATTCGCCTCGAACGGTCGGCGGGCGTAGGCGAGGTGCAGATTGTCGGCGGATTGGAGCGCGCGGTCAACGTCTGGGTGGAGGCGGACCGGCTGGCCGCCTTCGGGATCCCGGTCACCGACGTGCGCGAGGCGATCGTTCGGCAGAACGCCGACGCCGCCGGCGGCAACGTGACCCGGGGCGCCCGGGAGTCGACGCTCCGGACGATCGGCCGTCTGGCCGACCCGCGCGCCTTCGACGACCTGGTGGTGGCCACCATCGGTGGCGCGCCCATTCGCATCCGGGACATCGGCCGGACGGAGGACGGGACCCGGGAACAGCGCTCCACCGCCCGGTTGAATGGCGTCCCCACGGTAGTCCTCGAGGTGCGGCGCCAGTCGGGGGCCAACACCGTCGCCGTCATCGAGGACGCGAAACGCAGCCTGGCCGTCGCCGCCGGGGAGCTGCCCGCGGGGGTCGACCTGGCGGTGGTCCAGGACCAGTCCCGGTACATTTACTCCGCCCTGCACGAAATCAATATCCACCTGATCCTGGGGAGCATCCTGGCCTCCCTGGTGGTCCTGGCCTTCATGCGCAGTTGGCGCTCGACCCTGATCGCCGCGGTCGCCATCCCGGCCTCGGTGGTCTCCACCTTCGGGATGATGTGGGCGCTGCACTTCACCTTGAACAGCGTGACCATGCTCGCCCTGGTCCTGATGGTCGGCATCGTAATCGACGACGCCATCGTCGTCCTCGAGAACATTTTCCGGTTCGTGGAAGAGAAGGGCATGCCGCCGTTCGAGGCCGCGCGGGCCGCCACCGCCGATATCGGGCTGGCGGTGATGGCCACGACCTTTTCGCTGGTGGTTATCTTCATCCCGGTGTCGTTCATGTCGAGCATCTCCGGCCGCTTCCTCTACCAGTTCGGCATCACCGCGGCCGTGGCGGTTCTGGTGAGCCTGCTCGTCTCCTTCACGCTGACCCCCATGATGAGCGCCCGACTGTTGGGCGGCGATGCGGCGCGCACCCCGGGCGCCCCGCAGTCCCGAGGCGGTTTCTATCGCCAGATCGACGCCGGATACGAACGCTTGCTTTCCCTGGCCCTCCGCCATCGGGCGGCCGTGGCGCTGATCGCTTTGGCCGTCATGCTTTCGATGATCCCCCTCTTCGGGCTGATCCGCCAGGATTACCTCCCCGCGAATGCGGACGAAGGGGAGTTCGACGTGAGAGTGAACGCCCCGCAGGGCACGAGCCTGGCCGGCATGGACGGAATCATGAATGACATCGTCGCCGAGATCCGGACCGTGGCCGGCGTGCGGCTGGTGCTCTCGACCGCCGGGGGCGGGTGGATCGGCGGGGTGAGCGAGGCCAGGGCCTACATCCAGCTTGCCCCGCACGGGGAACGCGTCTTCTCGATCATGCGCTTGCTAAGGAGCACCGCCACCGGAGACCCCCTGGCCGCCTTCCGCGGAAACCGCTCCCAGCTTCAAGTGATGCAGGAAGTGCGGCGGAGACTCCGCAAGTACCGCGATCTGCGCGTTTCGGTCCGGAACATCACCGGATTCAACATCGGTGGCGGAAATTTCGATATCGACTTCGTTCTCAAGGGACCGGACCTCCAGGCGCTGTCGAGATACGCCGAAAGCCTGCGCGACCGCCAGGAATCCCTTGGGCTCCTGGACGCCGACACGACGCTCAAACTCGACAAGCCCGAATGGCGAGTCGAAATCGACCGGGCCCGCGCCGCGGACCTGCGCGTCGATCCCGAACAAGTCGGTACGGCGGTCCGGCTCATGGTCGGCGGGGACGAAGAAGTCTCGCGCTTCAAGGATCCCTCGAACAACGAGGAATACAAAGTGGTGCTTCGGCTCCGGGAGGAGGACCGGGCCGACCCCGGGACGATCGGACGGCTGGTGGTCTCGCGAGAGGGCGGAGGGGTAGTGCAGCTCCAAAGCGTGGCGCGGATCGAGCGGGTGTTGGGCGCCTCGAGGATCGACCGTCTCGATCGGCAGCGCGAGGTCCGCCTCCGGGCCTCGGTGGCTCCCGGATTTGCCTTGGCCGATCGGCTGGAGGCGTTGCGCGCCGCGGTGACCGCGATGAACCTGCCCCCCGCCTACACCACGCGCGTTTCCGGGCGAGGGCGGGAACTCGAGCGAACGTTCACCGAATTCGTCTGGGCTTTTGCCCTGTCGATCGTCTTCATGTACATGATCCTCGCCTCCCAGTTCGAGAACCTGGTCCACCCCGTCACCATCCTGCTCTCCATCCCGCTCTGCGTCCCTTTTGCGCTCTTGTCGATCTGGATCACGGGGAACACCTTGAACCTCTACTCGGCGCTCGGGATCCTCGTCCTCTTCGGCGTGGTCAAGAAAAACGCCATCCTCCAGATCGACCACATGAACAGCCTGCGCGCGGGCGGGATGGACCGGGCCTCGGCGCTCCTCCAGGGGAACCGGGACCGGCTTCGGCCGATCCTCATGACCACGCTCACCTTCGTGGCCGGCATGCTCCCGCTGGCTGTCGGCACCGGCCCGGGCGCCGAGGAGCGGCGCGTGATCGCCATCGTCGTCATCGGCGGCCAGACGCTCGCGCTCCTGCTCACGCTGATCGCGACGCCGGTGGTCTACTCGCTGCTGGACGACCTGGCCCTCCGGTTCCGAAGAGACCAGGGAACTACCAAGCGTTGATAGTTCTTCGGATTCACCTCTTCCAGGCCCAAGGGCTTACCCGGTCTCGGCCTTGAATTTGTACCCGCACGACCGCCGAATAATCAGATGAGGTTCCAGTAAGATCCGCTGCTGGGTTTTTTGCCGGCCTTCGATCCGGTCAATCAGCGTTTTGGCCGCCAGGCGCCCCATCTTCTTCAGATTCTGGCTGACCGTGGTCAATTTGATCAGGGGATGGGAGGAAATTTCGGCGTCGTCGAAACCCACCACGGATACCTCTTCCGGAACCCGCAGGCCCAGGGTCCCCAGGGCCTTCATGGCCCCCAGGGCGATGGCGTCATCGCCGCAAAAGATGGCCCGTGGCGGGTTCAGGAGGGTCATCAACTGCTTGGTATATTTAAATCCCGTTTCCTGGGAAAAGGCCCCGTATTTGATGATGGACCGGTCGACCTTCAACCCTCGGTCCTTCAGGGCTTTTAAATAACCCTGAGTCCGATCGGCACTGGTGGAAACCGAACGGGGCCCGGAGATCAGGGCAATGCGACGATGCTCCTGGTTGATGAGGTGATTGACGATCAGGTAGGCCCCGTAGTGGTTATCCAAAACGACATAATCGCCCAGGTCTTGGTTCAGCCTGCGATTGACCAACACCACCGGGAAATCGTCCTTGATCAGGGATTCCACGGCCTTGTCCTGGAGTTTGCAGGAGGCGAAAATGATCCCTTCCACTCCCGTCCGGACCATGGAGTCGATCAGGGCATCGGCCTTTTCCCGGTCGTCGTCGGTGCTGGCCTGAATGACCCAGTAACCCAGCTCCTGGGCCGTGTCCTGCAGGGAGCGGGTCAGTTCGGCATAAAAAGGGTTGCGGAAATCATAGGCCAGGAGACCGATCAGGTTGGTCTTTTTTTTAACCAGCCCACGGGCGAATAAATTGGGAGAATAGTTGAGTTTCTGGGCGATGTGCAAAACCCTGGCCTTGGTCTCCGGGCTGATGCGGGGATGATCGTTCAAGGCCCGGGATACCGAGGAAGGGGTCAGGTGGGTCTCTCGAGCGATATCCTTGATGGTTACGCGGCGCTGGTTCATGAATTGCTTTTTCCGCGCTCGAGGGCTTTCAATTCTTTCTCAAAAATTTCGATTCCCCGTAGGAGCAAGTCTTCGGTAATCACCAGTGCCGGGAGGAACCGGGCCACGTTATTCCAGCGGCCTCCTTTCCAGAGGATGAGGCCCTTCTGAAAGCAGCGTTCCTGGAGTTGTTTGAGGACCTCGGGCGCCGGTTCCTTGGTGGTTTTATCCTGAACGAACTCCGCCCCGATATACAAGCCCTGGCCCCGGAGATCACCGATGAACCGGCTCTTCCGGGCTATGGGTTTCAACCGCTCCAGGGCCATTTGCCCTAATTCCTCTGCCCGGGCCACCAGGTCGGCCGTTTCGATAAAATCGATGGCGGCCAGGCCGGCCGCACAGGAGAGCAGATTGCCTCGAAAGGTGCCCACGTGGGCCCCGGCCGGCCAGGTATCGAATTCCTTTTTAATCAGGGCTGCGGCCAGGGGCAACCCTCCGCCCATGGTTTTGGATACGGTCAGGATATCCGGCGTGACGCCCGCGTGTTCACAACAGAACATCTTCCCGGTCCGGGCGAAACCGGTCTGAATTTCATCCATGATCAGGACCAGGCCGTATTGGGTGGCGATCCGTCGGACCTCTTTGAGGTAACTGGGTGGCGGCACCACAATCCCGCCCTCCCCTTGAATGGGTTCAATCAGGATGGAGCCGGGACTGGTGGCGCCGGAATCCGGATCTCGGATGATATGCTCCAGATACTTGGCGCACTGGAGATCGCAGAAGGGGTACTCCAGGCCGAAGGCACAGCGATAGCAGTAGGCGTAGGGGATGATGTAGACTTCGGGCATTAAGGGCAGAAAGCGCTCCTTGGCCCCCCGTTTACCGGTGGCCGCCAACCCGGCCCCGGTCACCCCGTGCCAGCCCCCTTCAAAGGAGATGACCCCGGGTTTCCCGCTGTAAAATTTCCCCAGCTTCACCGCGGCTTCCACCGCGTCGGCCCCGGTGGGACCGCTGAGAAATACCCGGCAGTCCCCCCGCATCTTTCCCGGGGCTATTTCAACCAGTTTTTCCGACAGCCGGACCCGGGGGGGACCTGGAAAATCCAGCGCGTGCGTAAGCTGGTCCGCCTGTTTCTTGATGGCTTCTACTACCTTCGGGTTGGAATGCCCGACATTCAGCACCCCTACGCCACCGCTGAAATCGATGAAGATATTCTGATCCGCATCCCTGACCGTGGCCCCCAGGCCTTTTTCCGGAGCCAGCGGGATTTGGGAGGGATAGACCAGCGCCTGGGAATCGACCTTTTTTTGCCGCTCCAGCAGCGCCTGCGCCTTGGGACCCGGAGGGGGGACCTGGACCTGAGGGGCCTTCCAATTAAGCTTCTTAAAATAGGACTCGTTTTTCCTGGATACGCTCATCGGCTTCTCCTTATGCAAACGTTAGCATTAATTAATACCGTCCCATCCCAAGGGGTGTCAAGAAAAATTGTTGACTTTTTTAGGCTATCTAGATAATTAACTAAAAGAAAGCTCATCCGAGGGTATCTTTAGCAAAAACAAGTCGATCAGGGCACCTTATCTTTTAACTTATTGAAAATATGTTTATTAATTCTTTCTATTGGCTGTTCAAACGTTTGTATTAAGGGTTTCCCAAGGCCGGCCCAGGGGTCGGATGAATAAAAACCTTCGACCGAAGGAAAAGGAGGCAGCCGTGAGATTAAAAAATAAAGTGGCATTGGTAACGGGGGGAGGCACGGGCATCGGCCGGGCGATTGCCGTTGAATTCGCCAGGGAAGGGGCGCGGGTGGCCATCACCGGACGCCGGATGAACAAGCTGAATCAGGTGGTCAGGGAAATCACCAAGAAAGGGGGGAAGGCCCTGGCCGTCGTCGGGGATGTCTCTCAGCCCTCCGCTGTGGACCGAATGGTGAAGGAAACGATCAGCGCCTTCGGTAAGCTGGATATCCTGGCCACCTGCGCCGGCGTCCTCTTCAGCGCGACCCTGGCCAAACACTCGGAAAAAATCTGGGACGACACCATCGACATCAATTTGAAGGGCAGTTTTCTGGCCGTCCAACGGGCCGTCCCGGAAATGCTCAAACAGGGCAAAGGCAAGGTCATCATGATTGCCTCCATCGCCGGACAGATCGGGTTCCCCAACAGCGCGGCCTACTGCGCCTCCAAAGGAGGAATCATGGGCATGACCAAGGCCTTGGCCATGGAACTGGCCCCCAAAAAAATCAACATCAATTGCATCGCGCCGGGCGACGTGGCCACCCCGCTTAATGAACACCTCCTGAGCCAGCCGAAGTATCTCAAGTCCCGGGTCGACAACACCCCCTACGGCCGGGTCGGCCGGGTCCAGGACATCGCCCCGGGGGCGGTCTACCTGGCTTCCGACGATTCGGATTTTGTCAACGGGATCACGCTGACGATAGATGGGGGACTGATCATTCAATAATTTCATCCAAGCATGAAAATAAAGGGGCGAACATAAGCCTAACTGATTGACATTAATAATTAATAATCAATTGTTCATTATTAATTATTGATGAATGCCCGAGTGGCGCCGGGTTCTATTTTCGTATTAAACCCCCATGCCCGGGGCGGGCACCCCGAAGCATGAAAATATTTGGCTAGCCAAAAGGGCGTCCTTCCGGTGAAAGCCCTTCGGCTTACTCAGGGCCATGAGCTTAGTCGAATGGCCGTAATCCAGGCCAACCAAACTTCAACTACCCTGGATCCCGGATCAGGTCCGGGATGACGACCAAAGACAAAAGCTTAATAATCGGTGATCAACTTTATTTTCATATTAAAGACGGACCGAGGATATATTTTAGATAAGTTCGAATAGAAAGGGGCGGGCCATGGCCAAGGCGATCGATCTGAACTGTGACATGGGCGAAAGCTTCGGCATTTTCAAGATCGGCAACGATGAAGCGATGATGAAATTTGTAACCTCGATCAGCGTGGCCGGAGGTCTCCATGCCGGAGACCCGCATGTCATGAGAAAAACGGTGGCCCTGGCCAAGCAGTATGGTGTGGCCGTGGGGGCCCACCCCGGGTACCCGGACCTGATCGGATTCGGGAGAAGGAAACTGGAGGTCACCCCGGAAGAGGCGAAAGATTACATCCTCTATCAGGTAGGGGCGCTGAAGGCCTTCTGTGGAGCCGCCGGGGTGGAATTGCAGCACGTCAAGCCGCACGGCCAGCTTTATACCATGGGCTGGAAGGATGAGGCCCTGGCCCGTGGCATCCTGGAGGCGATCCGGTCGATCAAGCCCGAACCGATCTTTTTAGCCCTCTACGGCACCATTCCCTATGAGCTGGCCCGATCCATGGGGATCCGCGTGGCCGGAGAAATCTACGCCGATCTGGACTACGCCCCGGACGGCACCACCTTCATCAAGAAGGTTCACGAGGAAATCGATATCGCCGAAACGGTGGCCAAAGTTTCCAGGATAGTGCTGGAGGGAAAAGTTACGGCCTCGGACGGAACGGAAATCGAGACCCGGGGAACCAGCGTCTGTTTCCACGGGGATAACCCCAAGGGGCCGGAAATCGTTCAGGCCGTTCGGAAGGACCTGGAGAGCAAAGGGGTGAAGATTCTTCCCCTACGCCAGCATAGCTGGTGAGGAACACCACCATGATTTATGAATCCCCGCGCTACCTGTATTCCGGCGATCAATACCTGACGATCGAGATCGGCGACGAGATGACCCTGCGGGCCAATTTCAAGGTCATCGGATTGGACCGGGCCATCCAGGAGGCCCGGATCAAGGGATGCATCGAGACCTTCCCCGGCTGGAGGTCCCTGCTCCTGTCGTACGACAACCTGGAGGTCCACACCCGGGACCTCGTCGCCGAATTGAAACGGATCCTCGACGTGATCCCCGAGGTGACCGAGGTGCCTTCCCGGCTGATTGAGCTGCCGGTCAAATACGGGGGGCGCTGGGGTCCGGACCTCGACTTTGTGGCTGAAAGCAACCATCTTTCCCCCGAAGAAGTGGTCCGGATCCATTCGCAGACCCTCCACTGGGTGGGGATGGTGGGCTTTACGCCCGGGTCCCCCCAGCTCATGCAGCTCAACCCGGAGCGGCTGCTCTCGGTCCCCAAATACATCTCACCCCGGATATACACCCCCAAAGGGACGGTGGCCCTGGGCGGCAGCATCACCGCCATCTACCCGGTGGTCAGCCCGGGGGGCTACCAGATGATGGGGCTCACTCCGGTCCCCCTGTACGACCGCTATCAGAGCCTCTCCATCTTCGAAAAATCACCGGTGCTGCTGCAGATCGGGGACCGCCTCAAGTTCGTCCCGGTGGACGCCGAAGAATTCGACTTCATCCGTCAGAAAGTCTGGGAAGAAAGCTACGAATTCAAAATTAGGAAAGAATCGTATCGTCTTTAAAACGGCTGAAAGGAGGGAACGGTGAGCCAGGCAACCTTTGAGGTCATTCAACCGGGAATTTTCTCCACCGTCCAGGACCTGGGCCGCAGGGGGCATTTAGCCAGCGGCATACCTCCTTCCGGAGCTATGGACCGCTCGGCGCTGCGGCTGGGAAATCTGCTGGTGCAGAATCCCCAGGAGGAAGCGGGTCTGGAAATGACCGCCCAAGGGCTGACGCTGCGAGCGCTTCAGGAAACCGTGGTCGCCCTGACCGGGGGCCGGTTCGAGTCGTCCGTGAACGGAAATCCGGTTCCCGGGTGGGAAACCGTCCCGCTTCGACCCGGCGACCTCCTGGCCATCGGTCGGGCCCTCAGCGGGTGGCGGGGGTATTTGTGCGTGGCCGGAGGCATTGACGTCCCTCAGGTGCTGGGATCCAAGTCCACCTACACCCTGGGCGGGTTGGGCGGCGTCCGCGGCCGGGTATTGAAGAAAGGGGATCTCCTGGAGGTCGGCGTTCCCCGGGCGGCGCTGGAGGTCCTAAAAGGTCGGAAGGCCAAAAAGGGAATTCTCCCGCAGCCGGGCGAGGAGAAGGTGCTGCGGGTGATCCTGGGCCCCCAGGACGACCACGTAAAGGAAGAGAGTGTCGCCTGTTTTTTAAATTCCGATTACCGGGTTTCCATTCGGGCCAACCGGGTGGGTTACCGCTTTGAGGGGCCGCAGCTCTATTTTAAAGAACGCGCCGAGTCCCGGGATGCCGGGCTGGACCCTTCCAACATCGTGGATGAAGGCAACGCCATCGGCGCCATCCAGATACCGGCCGGCAAGGAACCCATCTGCCTGGGCGTCGACGGGGTGACCATGGGCGGCTATGTGAAGATCGCCTGCCTGATCGCAGCGGACATGGACCGCATGGCCCAGTTGCCGCTGCGGGAAACCGTGCGCTTTCAGAGCGTCACGGTGGAGGAGGCGCGCTCGATCCTGGAAGCATCCCTCGGAAGAATCAAAGAGGAAAATATTATCCGGTCATGACCAGCTTCTTGAGATCGGCCGGGATGCAAAAAACATAGATCGTATTAAAAACAGGGGTCGATCAGGAATCCGACGGATCTCTCATTCCTGCGACCACTTTTCCCTCCATCCGGCTATCCTCTATCCAATCCACGGCGGCTTCGGGCTCTAAGATTCTGTAGATATCCCCCAGGGCTTCAATGGCCGTAAGGTGGGGGGAGCCGGGAATGATTCGGACGATTTTATTTTTGTTCCGAACTAAAATGATTTCCTCTCCCCCAAACTCCAGTTGGCGAGCATTTTCTTCATGTTTTTCGAAAATTCCGTGGTGGTCATGACGGCCATCGGTTGTCTCCCATAGCAGGTTTTGATCAGGTTATCAAGTATTAATTTTATTTTTCAAGTAGTTATGTCTATTTTTTAGCAGTCCTGTCGGGCAAATTATTTAATTGACAATGTTGAAAATTAGTAACTAAAATACCAATATGCAACAATTAATTCCCAGACCACGTTTGATGTCACAGATCCGGCAAAATCTGGCTGAAGCGCCGGTAACGGTGCTTCTAGGGGCCCGGCAGACCGGAAAAACCACACTGGCCCGGATGGTGGCTGAAGAATACAGTCCGGTCCATTTTTTTGATCTGGAACAGGCTGCCGGCCGGGCAGCCCTGGCAACACCGGAACTGACGCTGGGCGAAGCCAAAGGCCTGGTTGTGATCGATGAAGTTCAGCGGCTTCCGTCCCTGTTTGAAGTACTGCGACCGCTCTGCGACCGACCCGATAACCCGGCTAAATTTCTGCTTCTGGGCAGCGCCTCGCCAGATCTGGTCCGTGGAGTCTCCGAGACTCTGGCTGGGCGGGTCCTTTTTATTCCGGTGGCCGGGTTTTCCCTTGACGAAGTGGGAAAGGAACAGCAAAACCGCCTCTGGCTACGGGGGGGATTTCCCCGGGCCTTTCTCGCGGCGAATGACGGGGCAGCCGGGCGCTGGCTGGAGGGGTTTGCCGCCACCTTCCTGGAACGGGATATTCCTCAACTGGGTCTGCGCATCCCCGCTGAAGCCCTGCGCCGGTTCTGGACAATGAACGCTCATTATCATGGGCAGATTTGGAACGGCTCCGAGCTGGCCCGATCCCTAGCCGTAACCCCGAAAACGACCCGTCATTACCTCGATATACTTCAGGGGGCTTATATCCTGCGAGTCTTGCCGCCCTGGTTTGAGAACCTGAAAAAAAGGCAGGTCAAGGCCCCCAAGATTTACGTCCGGGACAGTGGGCTCCTTCATTACCTGCTGGGCATTGGTTCTCTGAAAGAACTGCGGTCCCATCCCCGCTACGGGGCCTCCTGGGAGGGGTTTGCCCTGGAACAGGTCCTCCAGATGTGGGGCGAGCGGGATGCCTATTTCTGGAGCACCCAGCGAGGAGCGGAGTTGGACCTGCTGCTCCTGCGGAAGGGACGCAGGGTTGGATTCGAATTCAAATGCACGGACGCCCCGACCCTGACCAGGTCGATGCACGTGGCTCTGGAAGACCTGCAGTTGGAAAAATTATACGTGGTCTATCCGGGCACGGAACGCTATCCTCTTCTAGACCGGGTCGAGGCCCTGCCGCTCGTCGACCTGCCCGGCCTGCAATCGAATACCCAAATGGATTTACTGCAAAATCCTTGACAACCCCGGTTTTTGGAATAAAATCGAACGAAATTCTTACTCTAATTTTAACCTTCTGAATTACTACGAAATCTGCCAGTTCTGTTATTTTAGTTATTACTATGAGATTTGAGTGGGATCCCAAGAAGACTGAGAAAAACCTCAAAAAACATGGAGTCACGTTTCAAGAAGCTGCAACAGTTTTTGGCGATCCTCTGGCTATTTCGTTTCCAGACCCGGACCATTCGAAAGAAGAAGAACGGAAGCTGACTTTTGGGGAATCTCTTCAAAGGCGTCTTATTGTGGTCTCCCATACAAAACGTGGGACCCGAACCAGAATTATTAGCGCGCGCCTAATGGAACGTCATGAAAAGGTGATTTATGAAGAAGGCTAAGGAATTAAACGAACTCCGCTCGGAGTATAAGCGGGAAGACCTTGGGACAGGAGTGCGTGGCCAATACTTTGAATCGTACCGCGAAGGCACAAACCTTGTGCTGCTCAGTCCGGATGTGGCCAAGGTGTTCTCGACCGAGGAAGCGGTTAATGAAGCGCTGCGGTCTCTAATCCATATCGCACAAAAATCGACAGGCCGAAGCGGTCGACCGGACGGACCGCCTAAAAAGAGGGCTTCCCGATAATTTTTAAGGTCAGCCATACAAACTATCCCTTCTATACCGGGTCGAACCCCTGCCGCTGGTCGTCCTGCCCGGCCCGCAATCGAATACCCAACTGGATTTACTGCAAAATCCTTGACAACGGCATTTTTTGGAATAAAATCAAACAAAATTTCTTACCCTGTTTTTGATCCGATCCCTTCAATAAACCCGCCGCTTTGGCGGCGCACCTGGGAGTTACGAATGCCGGCGTTCGTTCCCAACCTACGGCCTCCAGGGCCGCTCCAATCTGCCAATCGTCCCAACGGCTCGTTTTTCAAGAATGGCGTCAAACCTCGCCAGTATGGGAACCGGAACAGGCCGCATCGATATTGAACAGGAAACCTACTAAATGTATAAATGTGATATTGAACAAGTCAATTAATATAATAATATCAAATAGATATGTAAACAAATTTTAAACTTTGATATTGAGAATCCAAGAACTTCGTGATTTTGAAAAGAAACTATTCAATATAT
>CAWJJC010000014.1:0-60574 GCA_963843145.1 uncultured delta proteobacterium | reverse complement strand
CATGAGATATTACGGTCTCAAAATAATATTGACTGGATTCCTTTAAGAGGCCGGCAATCAAAAAAAATCTCCCGCTCCGCGAAAAAGGCCCCGCCGGAGGCGTGAGTTGTTTTGAAAAATCGGCATCTCAGCGATTTTTCAAAAAATAACTTCGTCTTTCTCTGCGCTCCCTGCGAACTCGAGCGAAGCGGGTGAGAGATAAAAAGAACACCTCGTGTAAATACAATTAATTATGAGACTGTTAATATTTTATAGTGCCGGTCCGGGTTCCCCAATTTGCCAAATCCTACTTAAATCATTCTAAATGTCAATAGATCTCTTGACCGATTATTGGTCGTCGGCAAGGGAAAAGGAGCGGATGATGCCGCTCCCGGAAACGATCCTTCCGGAACTTCGAGCGCGCCTGGAATCATTGAAGGGAAGGATGCTCCGTGCAAGAAACATGGTTGCAAAACAATCCTTCCCCATGGTATCCATAACGCTGGCCAAAAATAGTTGAATTTTTGGCTGGAAATTCGAAATCCGAAATTCGAAGCACGAAACAAATTCAAACGACCAAAATCTAAAAACCAAAGCGCTTCGAATTTTCTATTTTCCGGGAGGGGCCATGCCATTCATTGTTTCCGTCGTCGGCTATAAGAAGAGCGGCAAGACGACCTTGGTCGAGCAGTTGATCCCCATATTAAAATCAAAGGGTTACAAACTCGGGGTTTTGAAACATACCGGGGAGGGGCAGCCGGAAGAAACGGAAGGGAAAGACACCGCCAAGTTCCGGACGGCCGGGGCCGAAACCGTGGGCTTCTGCGGGGACGACCATTTTTCCCTGTTCCAAGCGGGGGGGCAACCGGCCCTGCCGCTGGACCGGCTGGCGGCCTTCTTTTTTCCCGAAGCGGACCTGGTGCTGACTGAGGGGTTTAAAAAACAATCCTATCCCAAAATTGCCCTGCTCTCTGAGGGTCAGGAGGAAAAACTGTTGGCCGAGGTTCAGGGGATCGTCCTGGCTACCGTGGGCCCTAAGCCTTTTCGGGAAAATCTGCCCCATTTTCAACCGGAGGAGGCCGAAGGGATCGTGGACCTGCTGGAGAAGCGATTTTTGAAGGAGCGTCATGAACCTCGGATTCGGGTTTGGTTGGACGGTAAGCGAATACCGATGAAGGACTTCGTCCAGGATATCATCATCCAGGGGATTATGGGCATGCTGGGGACCTTGAGAGGGTTCGTCCCGGCCGGACGGGTGGACATCACCCTGACTCCTCAGGAGACCTCCGCCGAAGGGAAGGCCAAGAAAAAATGACGGATTCCCAGCCGCTGCGAGTGGCCGTACTCTACGGCGGGACCTCTTCTGAACGGACCGTTTCCCTCACCGGCGGGACCCAGGTTATTCAAGCCTTGGATCCCGGTCGCTATCGGGTGACCGGCTATGACCTGGGGGAAGGGCTTTCCCGGCTGGTGGCCGAGGCCTCCGGCATCGACGTGGCCCTGATTATCCTCCACGGGCGGTTCGGGGAAGATGGGACGATCCAGGGACTGCTGGAACTGCTGGGCATCCCCTACCAGGGCTCCGGGGTGCTGGGCAGCGCCCTGGCCATGAACAAGCGGCTCAGTAAAGGCCTCTATCGCCAGGCCGGACTGCCGGTGGCCCGGGATCGGATGGTGGTTCGGGGAGAGGCCTGCGATCTGGAGGCCCTGGCCCCGGAACTGGGCTGGCCCCTGGTGATTAAACCGAACCAGGAGGGATCCAGTATCGGCATATCGATTGCCGAGAATCGGGAACAGTTGGAAAAGGGACTGGAAAAGGCCCTGGGGTTGGATCGGGAGGTCCTGCTGGAGGAGTATATCCAGGGCACGGAAATCACCTGCGGGGTTTTGGGCAATCAGGAATTGCAGGCCTTACCCCTGGTGGAGATTATCCCCTCCTCGGAATATACCTTTTTTGATTTCGAGGCCAAGTACAAGGAAAAAGCCTCCGAAGAGATCTGTCCGGCCCGCTTAAGCCCGGAATTGACCCGGCAAGCCCAGGAGTATGGCCTTCGGGCCCATCAGGCCCTGGGCCTGCGGGGCTGCAGTCGGACCGATATGATCGTTCGCGGGGGGGAAATTGTCCTCTTGGAGACCAATACCATTCCCGGGATGACCCCCACCAGCCTGTTACCCCAGGCCGCCTGGGCGGCCGGATTGACCTTCGGTGCCTTACTGGATCGGTTGATTGAATTGGCCTTAGAGAAATAAAATTCGTCATTTAAAGATTACAAAACAAAAAGAGGAGATACTTTTTACAGTATCTCCTCTTTAGTTTTTCAAAACAAACCGAAGGGATTATTTTCCGGTTGCAGCCCCATGCAGTTTGACTTCAACTTTTTCATCCAGACCGGCATAGTATTCACGGAGAATAACCAGAACCTCCTCGCGACCGAAATGATCGGCAATCGGCGTGCCTTCGGACAGGCCCTTACGCAGTGCCGTGCCGCTCAGAAGGACCCGATCTTTCTTGTCGTGGGGGCAGGTTCTCAAGGAAGCCATACCGTCGCATTTGTAGCAGTAGAATGTCCAGTCGATCTTTAGCGGGGTGCAAAGCAAGGCTTTTCCGCCAGCCGGCTTGGGAATCTTGTCAAAAATGGTCTGGGCTTCAAACATGCCGTAGAAATCACCAACACCGGCATGGTCACGGCCGATAATCATCCTGGAGCACCCGTAATTTTGACGGAAGGTGGCATGAAGCAGGGCTTCACGGGGGCCGGCATAACGCATATCCAGCGGATAACCGCCCTGAAGGACTTTGTCTTCTACGAAATAATTCTTTACCAGCGCGTCGATACATCTCACGCGAACTTCGGCAGGAATGTCCCCCGGTTTCAAGTTGCCTACCAGAGAGTGAATAAAAACGCCGTCACATACTTCAACAGCGATTTTGCAAAGATATTCGTGAGAACGATGCATGGGGTTACGCAGCTGCAGGGCGGCCACTTCACTCCAGCCTCTTTCTTCAAAAATCTTTCTGGATTCAGCCGGTCTCATATAAACGCCGGCATATTTGGTAGGATATTCGGCTTCACTGAGTACTTTTACCGGGCCGGCCAGATTGACATCTTTTTGGCTCATGACCATCTGAACGCCGGGATGATCATCTTTGGCAATTTTCCAGAAGTCTTCTACGGTCTTGGTCCCTTCGCCCATAAAAGATTTTTCGCATTCGAACTTTTTGTCGGCCGCGGTCATTTCGTATTTTTCGGTAACCTTCATGGTAGCCATGAATTCTTTACGTTCCGGGTCGAACAGGGCGATCTCTTCACCGATCGCTATCGCTGCGGCTTCTTCCTTGGAAGCGGAAAGCGTAACCGGGATGGGCCAAAACGTTCCGTCAGCCAGAAGATAATTATCCAAAACGCCTTTCCAGTCTGCCTTGGTCATAAAACCGGTCAGGGGGCTGAACCCCCCAATACCCATCATGATCAAATCGCCTTTTTCACGGGGGCTGACATCGATTTTTTTCAATCCTTGAGCTTTTTTCAATTCCGCCGCCAACTCTGCGCCTTCAAGCAAGCAGCAGGTCAAACCTTTTCCGCCATGAGGTGGGAGTAATCCTGACATCTGTTCTTTTCTCCTTTCAATGCTTATTGGGTTTACAGGTAATTACATGGAACCTTCCATGACCACTTTCCATGCGATGTTACGCATTTAATCAAAACCATGAACTAAGTCAAGTGAAAAAATATACAAAAAGGAGATACTGAAGAGAAGATGAACTATAAAGGGGGGTGAAAGAGGGAAAAGGAGGGGAAAATCCTTCTAATTTGACAGGAATATATCGAGCAAACCTTTCAATAGAATGAGGGAGTTAGCCGGTGAGTGAACTCCCAGTGATGAATAATTCCTGTTGTTAATACCTCTTGCCCTCAGCCGGGCGATGCCTTCTTCAAGAGGGGATGAAATTATCGTCTTGGAGGCCAACACTATACAATACACGGCATGACTGGGACCAGCCTTCTTCCCCAGGCTACCCAGGCCGCAGGCATACCTTTCAGTGTCTTGTTAGATCGGCTGATTGAGTTAGCCTTAGAAGGGAAAAAGTCTTTAGATCCCCTCAACGGAGGATCGCCAATTAATTAAGATGTTGTGGGTATCGGAAGACGGTCCACAAGGTCTTGGGTACCTTGTATCATTATTCATTTGTTGAGGCTTTCCGGACCGTGGACAGAGTTCAAGGGCGAAGGCCATCAGCCATTTGCGGTTTCCCTTGAGCTCGTAAGCTATTTTATTAACCGAGCATTTTTTCCCTTGACAAAAAAATTGAATCTGGTATACGTTAAGGATTTCTTGTTCCAATATTCACAATAAAAGTATAATTTATTTAGATAGTTAAGTAAATTGGGTAAATCGGCCAACTATGGGGAATCTCCTGGAAAGGTCTCTTTAAATCAGGAGAGTTGGTAACGGTTTTGAGTCAAATTATCAGACAGATTTTGTTATGGAAAGAATGAAATCTTTGATATGGTTCTATCCCTGTACAAATCGATATTTTGGGAGGGCTTTTTTGAAGGAACATGGGGCCTAATTTCAAGGATTTTCGACCGTCCCAGATAGGGAATACATCTGGAAAAGAGATACACCGACATAGAAGGGGGGTGAGATGGTCGGTCTGACCGACGGGGCGATTTATTACAAAAAACACGAAAGATCCAAATCGCTTTTTGGAACATAAATCAACAGATTATGAGGAGAAAACTATGCCAAGTTTTGTAATTACCGAAAAATGTGACGGCTGCAAAGGGCAGGATAAGACCGCCTGCATGTACATCTGCCCCGTTGACCTGATGTTCCTGGATAAGGACGCTCCCTGGGATACGGCGAGATGAAGGGTTTCAACCGGGATCCTTCCCTTTGCTGGGAATGCTATAACTGCGTAAAGATTTGCCCCCAGCAGGCCATTGACGTCCGCGGTTATGCCGACTTCATTCCCATGGGCGCCAGTGTTGTCCCTCTCCGCGGTTCCGAAGACATTATGTGGACCGTAAAGTTCCGGAATGGCACGCTCAAGCGGTTCAAGTTCCCCATCCGGACCACGGCTGAAGGCACCGCGGTGCCCATTGGCGGGTTTGATGAAGGTACCGGCGATCTGAAGAGTCCCTACCTGTTCACCGAGCCTGCTTCCTTGAAAATGGCCACTTTACCTACACCCAAAAAGTAACGAAGGAGGGAAACGATTATGGCAGATTATCCGACCGTAGAAGTAACCACCGATCTTCTGATTCTTGGTGGTGGGATGGCCTCCACGCGGCGCGGCGTGGAAGCCGCCTATTGGGCCAAGAAAAATGGCTGAAAGTCACCTTGGTGGACAAGGCCGCCTTTGCCCGTTCCGGCGCCGTGGCCATGGGCCTTTCGGCCATCAACCAGTATATCGGCGTTAGTGACGGCGAGAACACCTGTGAAGATTACGTCCACTACGTTCGCCAGGACCTGATGGGCATCTCCCGGGAAGACCTGGTTTACAATATCGCCCGTCACGTGGACTCCTCGGTTCATCTGTTCGAAAAATGGGGTCTCCCCATTTGGATGGATGAAAACGGCAAGTATGTCCACGAAGGCCGGTGGCAGCTTATGATCAACGGCGAATCCTACAAGGTCATCGTGGCCGAGGCCGCCAAGAACGCCATGGACGCCGGCGGTTTGAGATCTACGAACGCGTCTTCATCGTGGAGCCCATTCTGGACGGCAACCGGATTGCCGGCGCCGTCGGTTTCAGCACCCGCGAAGAGAAGTTCTACGTGTTCAAGGCCAAGGCCGTCATCTGTACCATGGGCGGCGCCGTGCACGTGTTCCGTCCGCGGTCCACGGGTGAAGGTCTTGGCCGTTCCTGGTATCCGCCGTTCAACACCGGATCCAGCGCCTACTTCACCATTAAAGCCGGTGCGGAAATGACCTGCCAGGAAGTCCGCTTCATCCCCGTCCGGTTTAAGGATGCTTACGGACCGGTCGGCGCGTGGTTCCTGCTCTTCAAATCCCGGGCCATCAGCGCCAGCGGCGGCGAGTACATGGTCGTCCGCAAGGAAGAACTGAACAACTGGGCCCCCTATGGCCTGGCCAAGCCGATCCCGGCCAACCTGAGGAACTACCTGGGCATGCTGGATGTGGAAGCCGGCTTAGGGCCGCTCTACATGGAAACCGCCGAGGCCATCGAGAATTTGGCCAACGCCAGTACCAGGACGACCAGAAGGCCTTCAAGAAGAAGATGAAGGAACTGGAATCCGAGGCGTGGGAAGACTTCCTGGATATGACCATTTCCCAAGCCATCCTCTGGGCGGCCCAGAACATCATGCCCGAGAAGAACATTCCGAGATCGCCGCCTGCGAGCCCTACTTCATCGGCTCCCACTCCGGCGCTTCCGGGGCCTGGGTCAGCGGTCCCGAAGACCTGGACACCCCTTACAAATGGGGCTACGGCAACATGACCACCGTGAAGGGCTTGTTTGCCGCCGGCGACGCCTCCGGCGCCTCCAGCCACAAGTTCTCCTCCGGTTCCCATGCCGAAGGTCGTTTCACCGCCAAGGAAGCCGTCCGCTACAGCGTGGAGAATCCGGCAATGCCGAATGTGGACGCCGCGGCCGATCGAGGCTCTGAAGAAAGAAATCCTGATGCCGCTGGACCTCTACGCTGAGAACTGCAAGATGACCACGGCCCCTGAGATCAACCCCAACTACATCAAGCCCATGCCCTTCATGCATCGTCTGCAGAAGATCATGGATGAATATGCCGGCGGCTGGGGTGCGGGTTCAAAACCAGCAATCGCTGATCGAAAGAGGTCTGGAGCTCATGGTCTTGCTGAAGGAAGACGCCGACAAATTGGGCGCCAAGAACGTCTATGACCTGGAGCGCTGCTGGGAGAACATCCAACGGATGTGGCAGGCCGAGGCCCATATGCGGACCATCCTCTTCCGGGAAGAGACCCGCTGGCCGGGATACTACTTCCGGGCCGACAAGCCGAAGATGGACGAGAACAACTGGCACGTCTTCGCCAACTGCAAGTGGGATCCCAAGTCCGGTGAGTGGACCATGATCAAAAGAGACGTGGTTCCTTTGATCCCCTAATTTCAAAGTAATCTTTTCCTCCAGGCGCCTCCGGGCGCCTGGAGTTTTTTAAGCTCAAACGGTGTTGATCAAAAGGCAGGAGGACGCTCCTTTTGGCTGCCTTTTGATGAGCAACTTTTGCTTCTCTCCCACTGTCTGCGGAAACATCCTGAAAAACCCTATCAACCAACCTGGAGGCTTTGATAGCCGGGCAAAAACCGAAAACAATACCGTTAAAGGCGATTTTAACCATTTTTTTGTTGTCTAAACGGTTTTTTTTGTATAGAAGGAAAACGTTCCAAGGAGAATAAATCAGAAAAAATATTTCTGGAGGAGAATAATGGGCGACAAAAAGAGTATTTTAGTGGTCGGCGGCGGCATGAGCGGACTGACCGCGGCGATCGAAGCCGCGGAAGTCGGCTATGAGGTCGTCATCGTTGAGAAAAACGCGTATTTGGGTGGGCGGGTAGCCCAGTTGTATCAGTATTTCCCCAAGCTTTGTCCTCCCAGTTGCGGACTGGAAATCAACTTCAAACGAACCAAGAACAACCCCCGGGTGACGATCTATACCCTGGCCGAAGTGGAAAAGATTGCCGGTCAGGAGGGGAATTACCAGGTTACCATCAAGATCAAACCGCGCTTTGTCAATGATAACTGCACCGGCTGCAACAAATGCGCCGAGGTCTGTCCGGTGGAACGGCCCAACGACTTCAATTACGGATTGGACAAAAACAAGGCCGCCTATTTGCCTCATGACATGGCCTTCCCGATGAAATATGTGATTGACGGATCGGTCTGTCTGGGAAGCAGGTGCGCCAAGTGCGTGGAGGCCTGCGCCTATCAGGCCATCGATCTCGATATGCCCCCGGAGAAAAAGACCCTGGAGATCGGGGCGATCATCTGGGCTGCGGGCTGGAACCCTTACGATGCCGCCAAGTTGGAAAATTACGGCTTTGGTCTCTATCCCAACGTGATCAGCAACGTGATGATGGAAAGACTCTGCGCCGAACGGGGACCGACCCAGGGCAAGATCCTTCGCCCTTCGGACCAGAAAGAGGCCGAGAAGATCGCCTTTATCCAGTGCGCCGGATCCCGGGATGAAAACCATCTGGCCTATTGCTCGGGGATTTGTTGCCTGGCCTCTTTGAAGCAGGCCACCTATGTGCGGGAGAAAAACCCCAACGCCCAGGCGTTCATCTACTTTATCGATATTCGGGCCCAGGGTAAACTGGAAGATTTCTACGTCAAAGTCAAACAGGACGAGAAGCTGTCCCTGGTGAAGTCCAAGATCGCCCTGATCACCGAGGATCCGGCCACCAATAACCTGATCCTGGAAGGGGAAGACACCATGTCGGGGGAGCGGATCCGCGAGACGGTGGATCTGGTGGTCCTGGCCACCGGCATGGAACCGGCCACGGCCTCGGTGAAGGTGCCCGCGGAAGTCACCTATGACGACTACGGGTTTATCGTCTCCGACCAGGAGCAAAAGGGCATTTACGGCGCCGGATGTATCAAGCGGCCTTCGGACGTGGCGGGTGTTGTTCAGGATGCTGCCGGGGCGGCGCTCCGGGCTATTCAATCGGTAAGGAGGTAGAGGCGCATGGATAAAAAACTCGGTGTATATATTTGTGCCGGATGCGGGATCGGTGAATCCCTGGATATAGAGGCCCTGAAAAAGGTGGCCACGAAGGAATTCAAAGCCCCGATCTGCAAAAGCCACCCCTGGCTTTGCGGATCCGAAGGCCTGGAATTGATTAAGGCCGATATGGCCAATGAAGGGGTCAATACCCTGAGCCTGGTGGCTTGTTCTCCCCGGGTGAAATACGAACGAATTTGATTTCGGCCCGGTACTGTTGGACCGGGTCAATGTCCGGGAGCAGGTGGCCTGGGTGCTTCCGGCCGGGGACGAAGACACGCAGATGATGGCCGAAGACCAAATGCGCCTCGGGCTGATCAAACTCCAGAAAGTCTACCCCTCCGGAGCCCTTCCAGGCGGAAAACCTTAGTAAGACGGTTCTGGTGGTCGGCGGCGGGATTTACGGGGATGAACGCGGCCCTGGGGGCCGCCCAGGCCGGCTACCCGGTGTTCCTGGTGGAACGGGAACCTGCCCTGGGTGGGTTTATGAACAAGATGAACAAGCGCATCCGCCCGCCCTACAAAGAACTGAAACCGGTGGACCTGGAAAACCAGATCAAGGACATCGAGGCTGAGCCCAACATCAAGGTTTTTACCTCGGCCCAGGTGGAAAAGATTTCCGGCGGACCGGGCGTCTTCGATGTCACCATCTCCCAGAACGGCTCCTCGGTGACCGAACGGGCCGGCGCCGTCGTTATGGCCACCGGCTGGAAGCCCTATGACGCCAACAAACTGGAGCATCTAGGCTACGGAAAATTCCCGGACGTGATCACCAACGTCCAGATGGAAGAGATGGCCAAGAGCGGCAAGATCATCCGGCCTTCGGACGGAAAAGCGGTCAAAAACGTCCTCTTTGTCCAGTGCGCGGGTTCCCGCGATGAAAATCATCTGCCCTATTGTTCCTCGGTCTGCTGTCTGGTTTCCCTGAAGCAGGCCACCTATGTTCAAGAGCAGGATCCCGAGGCCTCCGTCTTCATCCTTTATAAAGATATCCGCACCCCGCATCAGAGCGAAGATTTTTACCGGAAGGTGCAACGGGACGGGGGGATTTTTATCCGGGGCGAACTGCCGGGACTTTCGGCCGAGGGAGCGGTAAGCTGACCGTTGAAGCCAATGATGTTCTGTTGAATGAACAGATCCTGCTGGAGGATCTGGATCTGGTGGTCCTGGCCGTCGGCATGGTGCCCACCTCCCTGGATGAGGTGGCCCTTAAATCTGGACTACCGCCAGGGCCTCCATTGCCGCTGAACAAGTATGGGTTTCCGGATTCCAACTTTATCTGTTTCCCCTATGAAACGCAACGGACCGGCATTTATGCCGCCGGCTGCGTCCGCAGCGCCCATGGAAACGGCCCTGGCCGGGGAAGACGCCACCGGGGCGGCCCTGAAGGCCATTCAGGCCATCGAAGCCACGGCCGTGGGGGCCTCCACCTTCCCGCGGTCCGGCGATATGACCTATCCCGAATTCTTCATGTCAGCGTTGCACCCAATGCAAGCGCTGCACCGAAGAATGTCCTTTCGGGGCCATCAATGAAGATGAAAAGGCCAATCCCATTCCCATTACCCACCCGCTGCCGCCGTTGCGGCACCTGTATGGGGGCCTGTCCGGAGCGCATCATTTCCTTCAAAAATTACTCCGTCGACATGATCGGTTCCATGATCAAGGGGATCGAGGTGCCGGACGCGGATGATGAAAAACCCCGGGTAATCGCCCTGATTTGCGAGAACGATGCCTATCCGGCCCTGGATATGGCCGGCATCAACCGGATTCCGATCGACCCCTTCTTCCGATTTATTCCGGTGCGCTGCCTGGGTTCGATCAACCTGGTCTGGATCGCCGACGCCCTGGCCAAAGGCATTGACGGAGTGATCCTCCTGGGCTGCCGCAAAGGGGACGATTACCAGTGTCACTTCATCAAGGGCAGCGAGCTGGCCAATACCCGGATGGAGAAAATTTCGGAGACCCTGGGGCGCCTGGCCCTGGAACCGGACCGGGTCGCGGTGGAAGAGATTGCCATCACCGATTACGAACGGCTGCCCCAGATCCTGAAGGCCTTCATGGACCGGATCAAGGAGATGGAACCGAATCCCTACAAGGGATTCTAAAAGGCCAGGAATACAGAAGACAGAAGACAGAAGACAGAATAGAAAGTTTCTCTCTGGCTATTCTGGGTACTGGCTCCAGCCTTCTGACTACTTTCATCACATAAGGGAAGGATGACGCCTATGGAACAGGTAGTGGGACCTAAATACGATTCCCAGGGAAATCCCCGGCAGGCCTATGACCAATCCTTCGCCCGGGAAGTGTACCAGAAGGTGGATTCGGGAGCAGAGATCAAGATGTGCATGCAGTGCGGGGTCTGTGCCGCCTCCTGCCCGTTGAAGGACAAGATGGACTTGTCCCCCCGAAAAATATTCACCCTGATCCGGGCCGGACAGCGGGACAAGGTCCTGGGCAGCCAGGCCATCATGCTCTGCACCTCCTGTTACAGTTGCAAGGTGCGCTGTCCCCGGAAGGTGCCGGTGGTGGATGTCATGCACGGGCTGGCCCATTACGCCCTGCGCCACGGCTACACCCCCCGGAAGGAGTCGGCCCTTTTCGGCGATAAGTTCTGGGGCAATATTTATCGGTTGGGCCGGATCGACGAGAAGGACGTGGCCAACCGCTACTTCTTCGGCCACGGTATCGGTGCGGGGATCAAGATGGCTTTGGACAACAAGGACATGGGCCTGGGCATGCTGCTTAAAAGACGGATGAAGCTCCTGCCCGAGCGGCCGATCAAAAATATCAAGGCGCTGAAGAAGATGCTCGATAAGGCCAAGGCCATGGGGAAAGGAGGGGCGGCATAATGGCGGATTATTTTCTCTACTCCGGTTGTTCTTTGGAGGCCAGCGGGGTGCATTACCTGATCTCCCTCGAGGCCGTGGCCAAACCCCTGGGGATCAACTTGAAGGAGATCCCGGACTGGAACTGCTGCGGCGCCAGCATCTCCTATGTGGGAGGTAACGAGCTCTCGGTGGAAGTCCTGGCTGCCCGCAACCTGGCCATTGCCGAGGCCAACGGGGGCCAGGACATTGTCGCCCCCTGCAGTTCCTGTTACATCGTCCTGAACAAGGTCAATCATAAGCTCCAGGAGAAGCCGGCCCTGTTGGCCCAGGTCAACGAGGTTCTGGCCGAGGGGGGCTTGAAATACAGCGGCCAGATCAAGGTCCGGCACCTGCTGGACGTCCTCTTTAATGACGTCGGACCGGAAAAGATCAAGTCCCTGGTCAAAAAACCCTTAACCGGCGTCAAGGTCGGCGGCTATGTAGGCTGCCAGACCGTGCGGCCCTTCGGGGAATACGACAGCGTGGAACAGCCCACCGTCCAGGATCAGCTCATCCAGGCCCTGGGCGCCGAGGCCGTGCATTTCCCGAAGAAGATCCGCTGCTGCGGCTCCGGGTTGTTTCTGACCGAACTGGATTCCTGCTATGAACTGGCCCGGGATATTTTGAAGGATGCCATCGACCACGGCGCCCAGATCATTTCCACGGCCTGCCCCATGTGCCAGATGAACCTGGAGGCCTACCAGAAGAAGATCAACAAGGCCCTGGGCACCAATTTCAACATCCCGGTGGTCTTCATCACCCAGCTTATGGCCGTGGCCTTCGGCCTGGGCAATAAAGCGGCCGCCCTCGACCGCCTGCTGATTTCGGCCGGTTCAGTGCTCAAAGCGGCCTGAGATCCGCTGAAAAAAAGAATCGGGGTTTAACCAAGGGCCCTCCCGGACTACCGGGAGGGCTCTCTTATTTCTTGGCGGCGGCCTCTTTTGGTCTGGAAAATAGAAAATATACTTTACATTTAGACGTCTAAATGTAAAATACACTTTAGATGATTAAACGACCCTTTTGGATCCAAAGTATAATGAAGGCCTGGAATAGGCGCCCGGTGGTCTGGCTGTCCGGGGTGCGGAGGGTGGGAAAAACGACCCTGGCCGAAATGCTTCCCCAGGCCCGGTATCAAAACTGCGACCTCCCTTCCGTGATCCGAGGATTGGAGGATCCGGAGCCTTTTTTTGATTCGCTTAAAAAGGGGGAAATCGTTGTATTTGATGAAATCCATCGTTTGGCTGATCCCAGCCGTGTTCTAAAAATCGCAGCGGATGTCTATCCCCAACTACGGGTATTGGCCACCGGTTCCTCGACTCTGGCCGCAACAAAAAAATTTCGTGATGGTCTGACCGGTCGGAAAACAATGATCTACCTGCCTCCTGTTCTCTGGGCCGAGTGCCTGGAGGAATTCGCTATCCCTGATCTGGACCATAGGTTGCTGCAGGGCGGCCTGCCCGAACCGCTCCTCTCCGGAGACAGGAATTCCCATTTTTATGCGGAATGGATGGACAGTTTTTATGCCCGCGACATCCAGGAACTCTTCGCTATCCGGAATCGGACCGGGTTTATGAAACTATTGCAGCTTTTACTGCGACGGAGCGGCGGTCTCCTGGATTATACCAACCTGGCCAAACTTTCCGATCAGAGCCGCCCTACGGTTATGGCTCATGTGGAGGCCATGCAGATTGCCCGGGCCGTTTTCCTGCTCCCGCCTTTACACGGAGGGGGGCGACGGGAATTGACCCGCAGGCCCAAAGGTTATGTTTTTGACACCGGGTTCGTGGCCTTCGCCGGGGGTTGGGAAAAACTCAGAGAAGAAGACCGGGGTCTTTTATGGGAGCATCTGGTGCTGGATACGCTTCGAGCCCATCTGGATGAACAAAACCTCTTTTACTGGAGGGATAAGTCCGGACGGGAAATCGATTTTATCGTCAGGGGCAGCGGGGGAAAAGTAGACGCCATTGAATGCAAGATCAACCCCGACCATTTCGACCCGTCGCATCTGATCTTCTTCCGTTCCCATTACCCGGAAGGCAGGAATTATCTGATCAGCCCGATTACAAAAAATCCTTTTCGGAAAAGGTTCGGTAAATTGGAGGTCCGATTCGGTTCGACCGGGGAACTGGAAAAATTGAAGTCCGCGACATCCGCACCCAACCGGCCGATCTGAAAAAAAGCCGTAGAATTGGGAAGGAAAAGACGGCCAGAATGATCAAGATAGCGTAGCGTTAGGGAAATATTTAGAAGAATTTTGTTGATATGGAGATATGAAACCATCTTTGCATATGCAATGGGCAAAAACTCGCACCACTGGTGAGAGAAATAGATTGGTCACATAATTTTATCAATTGCTTCCCAAACGACGAAGCTCGAACTGGCCCGCATGGTGAAAACCGGATTGAATGCCCGTTATGGGGTATGGCAAAATTAGGCAAACAATCAAGGAATGGTGGAAAAATTATCGGGGTTGACCAGGAGCCTTCCCGGACCAGTGGGAGGGCATCGGTGTGTATTTGACATCGTCCGGCATCTATGCTATTCTTTTTCTATCTTATTAATTTTTCTTTTCTTTTTCCCTTAAACCGTAACCTGGGGAGGGTTAAATGAATATCGAAAGGCCCTTTTTTCTCGAGAAAAGGGTTTTTTTGTCTGGAGAAGCTGAGCGTTGCCCTGCTCTCGGGCGGCTTACCGGCCATCCCGACGAAGATGAGAAAACGGTTTGAGGAATATCAGGACCGCCTCACCGAGGGCAAGGAACCCGGCAAGGTGCGGATCGCGTAGGAATAGGAACTGCGAATGGACGTTATTGAACACGAATTGAAGACCATTCTGACCAAAGGGGAAACGCTTACGGTCGAGTTCAAGAGCGATGCCAAAGGGTTGTCGGATAGGGATCTTGTGGCTGCCGTCATTGCCATGGCATCGGTCGGGTCCGAACGCACACTCTCGCGCCAAGGTGTATCGGCGTACCGACCAGAAAGCCGTCTATGCCCGGCAAGCCGGATTCGAGCCCATCCAACAGGAACAGCAGGAAAGAGGTGCAGCGAGACGTTTTGAAAAGAACTACGATTAAAGGCTTCTATTGCCAAGGGCTGTCCTTGCCGCTTCATGCTCCCAAGCTTGTTTCCTGGCTGGTCGAAGAATCACTCCAGGCGCGGGACAACGGATCGGCCCCTCTGAAGGGCCTACTCGACAGTCCCGGCCTTTTCCCATTCCAGCCCAAGCCGATGTCGGCCGAGAGCCTGCTTACGCTTTCCTCCAGGCTCGACATCCTTCGGCACGGATTGGACGACGACCTGGTATTGCTCAAAAAATTATGAACATTGAGAAGGCGGTGCGGTTATGAGCAAAGACCTGGTGGCCGTGGATGGTCGGAATTCCGGCATGGGCCAGTTTCTCGTTTATGAATCCGAAAATGGGCAGGTCAAAATTGACGTCCGGCTGGAGGGTGAAACGGTCTGGCTGACCCAACAACTCATGGCCGAACTGTTCCAGAGCTCTCAACAAAACATCAGCCTGCATATTCAGAATATTTATGAAGAAGGCGAGTTGGCTCCAAAGGCAACTCACAAGAAATACTTGTCAGTTCGCCGGGAGGGCAACCGGGAGGTCCAACGTCAGTTGGATTATTACAATCTGGACATGATTATTTCCGTATATTTGCCGAAGGACAGGCCATGCGCCGCACCCCCATGCACATGGTTGACTGGACCAAGAAACTGGATGCCTTCCTGACGCTCAACGAGCGTGATATCCTGGCGCACGCCGGAGCAATTTCACACGAAATGGCCAAGGATGTGGCCGAGGACGAATACGAAAAGTTTCATCGAAAGCGGATACGGCTGAAAGATCGCATCGATGGCGAATTTGAAAAAACAGTCAAACAGTTAGCTGTCGGTAAACGGGGAAAGAAATGATGATTGACAATGGTCCAGTAGAACCCTGCGCCGGGAGGCCTGATGAAAATTCTCTTTGCGGCTCCTGAAAAGGCCTGGGGAGGTTTTTTAGAAAAGATCCGGAATGAGCTTCCGGAGCATGATTTTAAGGCCACGGGCCGCTTTGGCCTGGATACCTTAAAGGGGGTTCAGGTCCTGATCCCGACCATGTCTTCCATTACCCGGGAGCTGCTGGCCGGGGCGGATGAGCTGCGTCTGATCCAGCAATGCGGTGTGGGACTGGAAGGGGTGGACCTGGAAGCCGCCCGGGATCTGAATATTCCGGTGGCCAATGTGCCGTCGGATATATCGGGCAATGCCGATTCCGTGGCCGAACTGGGCATTTTTCTCATGGTCGGTCTGGCCAGAGACTTTCGCGGTATGGCCCGCAGCCTAGCCCGGCGGAAATTGGGCGAACCCCAGGGCCGGGCACTGCAGGGCCTGACCGTGGGCCTGGTGGGCCTGGGTGGAATCGGCCGGGCCTTGAGCAGGCGGCTCAAATCTTTTGGCGTCCATCTCCTGGGAATCAAAAGAAGCGACCCGCAAAAGGCCAGAGAAGACCTGGGGCTGGAATGGACCGGGGGGCCGGATGATCTGGGAGAGTTGCTGGGAAGGGCGGATTTTGTCATCCTTTGCCTGCCGGTTACCCGGGAGACCCAACAGATTATGAATCGGAACACCTTGGCCCTGATGAAACCGGGGGCTTATCTCATCAATCTGTCCAGGGGAGGCCTGGTGGACCGGAATGCTTTGGAGGAGGCCCTTTCCTCGGGGAGGCTTGCCGGCGCCGGCCTGGATGTATTTTGGGAGGAACCACCGGATCCGGAAGACCCTATTTTTCGGTACAATGTCCTGGCCACCCCGCATATCGGCGGTTCTACCGATGTCTCGATCAGGGGCATTGTTGCCGCCGTGGCCGAAAATATTCGCCGGGTGGCCAGAAATCAGGCGCCCTTCTATCTCCAGTAGGAGGGATGAAAAATAGAAATGATTTTTAACGAATTAGGAAATAAAATCGTCCTACTCAAGAAAATAGGTCTGTCGGCTTCTACTGCGCTGGAACTGTTCTGCAGGCAGGTGGTGGCCCCGGGGGATCTGCCTATCGAACCTCAGGTGGCGAATGAAAAAACCATGAAGGCCATTAGGGCCTTCCGAGCGGGAAAAGGTCGGAGCTTTTCCACCGCGGAAGAGCTTTTTAAGGACCTGGGCATCTGAGATCAGGCCTTCATGTAGATGGGAAACTTATTAAGGGTCTCGTTATTAAATCAACAGCAAGGCCCTGGATTCCGGCGTTCGCCGGAATGACGATAGGGGAACGCCACAGAGTCGTCACCCCGGCGAACGCCGGGGTCTAGAGGTTATTTAAAATAAGCTGGGATGTTGCTCCAATTATAAATCGGCAAATAAAGAGGAGGAATGGTTATGAAAGTAGTAGCTTTTAACGGCAGTGCCCGCAAGAAGGGAAATACCGAGATTCTGCTCAATACCGTTCTGGAAGAACTGGGGCAGGAAGGGCTGGAAACGGAACTGATTCACCTGCCCGCGGGGTCCCTTCAGGGCTGCATCGCCTGCTATAAGTGCTTCGAAAATAAGGATCAGCGCTGCGCGGTCGATCAGGACGCCCTGAACGAGCATTTGCAAAAAATGATCGCGGCCGATGGGATTCTGCTGGGATCGCCCACCTATTTCTCGGATATTTCCGCCGGGATGAAGGCCCTGATCGAGCGCTGCGGTATGGTCAGCCGGGCCAACGGCGACCTGCTGAAACGCAAGGCGGGCGCCGGGGTGGTGGCCGTCCGCCGGGCCGGGGCCAACCATGCCTTCAGCTCGCTGAATTACTTTTTCCTGATCGGTCAAATGATCATCCCCGGGTCCAGTTACTGGAACGTGGCCATCGGCCGGGACCCCGGCGAAGTCCTTAACGACGAGGAGGGCATCCAGACCATGAAAACGTTGGGCCGGAACATGGCCTGGCTGGTGAAAAAGATAGGCAGGTAACAATAATAGTTGGGGTACGGTCGGAAGCCGACGGTGTCGGGTCGTCCCGCCTTTGTCGATAAAAATAATCTTTATGTTCCTAAATATGATAGAATTATCTTTTTAGCATTCTGTATAAAGTCTGGTGAGGGAGATGGAGGAGATGGGCTGGCGTTCGGTAGAAAAGCTGGTTAAGACCATACGAAATGAAAGCTGGGCTGTGGGTTGTCCGGGGGAGCTATTTTGGGACCAATTGGCCGCTACCCTGCAGAACGCTTTCCTGCCTGGTTTCTTAAGCGAAATATCCGATAAGGTCGAGGCGATTATTGAAATCGATCCGGAACTCCCTGAGCCCGAAATTTTGGTCAGGGTGACCCGGTATATGGTGGAGTTTCTAGGGGCCTTGTCGTCGTCGGTCCGGATTTACGATCCCGATACCGGCCAGATGCTTTCTTATGGATCGTATCCCTTTCAGGAGGCCTCCCGGGCCACCTATATCCCCTTGGAAAATACCATTGCCGGAGAGGTCTTGAAGACTCAAAAGACCTTTCTCGTCCCCAATATCCGGCAGGAACCCCTCTATACGGACAAAGCGGTCATTGATCGCCGGGGGGCTCATTCCCTGATGGCCATCCCTTTTGCCATTCCCCGCTTCTTCCCCCACGAAAGAGAGACGGCGGGCGTTATTCAGATCTATTATCCGGAAAACGATCGCGCCTTCCCGCTCCCTGGACATCCAGATGGCGGAACTCATGGCGCGAAGACTCAGCTTTGTCATGGCCCGCAAAAAGATCCTTTCCTTATACCGGATCAATGAAAAGAAGGAGGCCATTGTCCAAAAGATCTTCCAGAAGCTTGGATCCCGGGAAGGGGTCAAGATGAAGGAGGTCTTCGACCGGGTCATCCCGGAGATTGCGGACATCATCAACGTCCAGAGCTGCACGCTCTTTTCCGTTTCCCGGATCGGGAAAATGTGGTCCTTGAGGCCGGTTATCCGGCTATCCCCGGTTATCACGGCATCGGCAAGACCTTCCCGGTAAAAAGCGAGCGAGCCTTTGAACTCGTTCTGGGACGAGAATGCCACGACGAGCCCTCCCCCTATGAAGTGGTGACCCCGACCTATGTCCTGGTAATGGATCCCCAGCGAAGCGAAAAGATTTCCGCTAATCTGAAAAAATTCGCCGTCGACCATAACGTAAATTCCATCCTCTACGTGCCGCTGAATCATGGCGAGGAGGTCACTCATTTTATGACCTTTGATGCCCTGGACTTGAGGAAAGGGTACCGCCAGTGGGAGATTGAGATTTTTCTATTCCTGGGCCGGGAACTCATGCAGGCGCAGCGCCTGGAGCAGTTGGATGATACGCTCCATGATTTCAAGAACCCGGCCATAGCCATTGCCGGTTTCGCCCGTCGGCTGAACACCCTGCTTCAAAAGGAAGCCCCCTGGAAAGAAACAGAGACCATTAAGAAATATTTGAATATCCTGGTTGAAGAGACCAGCCGGATGCAGGAGATGGCCTTGAGCATCCACCATTCCGGTCGGGAACATTTGGTCAACTTGACGGAGATACTGAGAAAACGTTTTGAGATCAATCAGGAGGCCATCAAAGAGATGTTGAAGGCCAATGTGTCTCTTCGAGAAGGGCCTTTTCAAGACCCGCTGCCGGTACGCTGCTATCCGATCCAACTCGAACGCATTCTGGACAATCTCCTCAACAATGCCACCAAGGCCATTCCGCTAAAGGGGGGGAGCCTCTCCGTACGGACCTATACCGACGGTCCCTGGGCCTGCGCCGAGATCACCAATACCGGCCGAATCGCCGAAGAAGACCGCCTGAGTCTCCTGGAAGGGGAAGGCCGGGGTCGGGGTATCTATATCACCCAGCGTATCGTCCATTTGCTAAAGGGAAGATTGGAAGTGAAAGTGGGGGGAGATTCCACCACCATGATCGTGTGCTTTCCTTTGGGTGTGGAAGGGGACTCTCCTCTTCAACCTGCCTGAGAGTCCGCCGGTTCGCTCTTTCTTTAGACCTAATTTAAAACATTAAAAATGATTGACAACATTTTGTTTTCAATATAATATTTGTAAAATAGCTTTATTGCAATGGCAAATCCATATTGTTATTAAACCCTCATGTACGGGTCGGGCACCCCGGAGCATGAAAATCACAGGCCCTCTGGTCATTGCGAGGAGCGACGAAGCAATCCCCCAGAGAGTGTATACTGTTTCATACTCTCGCCCGGGGGATTGCTTCGCTCCACTCGCAATGACAGGGGTACCCGATTTTATTTTCGTTAAGAAGGAGGGGGATAATTTGACAAAATTGTGGCTATCTATTGGCGGCCTTTTATTGTTCTTTTATTTTTTGTTTTCACCTTTCGAAATGGCGGTCGCTTCTTCCCTCGGCCAAATGCCGGAGGTCTTCTTTACGGAATGGGTAGAAAATTTTGACGGCGTAACCCCGATTCCGACCTTGCCTGAGGGCTGGGTTTCCATGGCGGTTAATGGCCCCGGGGCTTGGGTTACCAAAAACGGGACTAGTCACCTTTTAACGGCAGCCCCGGCCTTCAGCTCACCCAACCTGATCTATTTTAACGCCTACACGCTAGATCCCGGGGAGTCGGCCAGGTTATATTACAATGTCCCACTGGATTTAAGAAAGGCTTCCGGGGCAAGCGTAACTTTCCAGATGTACCACGAAATCGAAACCAAGAATAATGATCGTCTACAAGTTCAAGTATCCACGGATGGTGGCGCTAATTGGAGTCCGGTAGGCTCGGAGATCCCCCGGTACGACGAAACTACTGGGTGGAAGCAGCATTCAGCCAGCTTGGATGGCTACCTTGGGCAACCCGGCGTCTTGGTGGGTGTGCTCGGGATCAGTGATCATGGAAGGGACATCCACCTGGATGATTTAGCGATGGAAATCAAAGTACCTATGGCCACTTTGTTAAACGAAAACTTTGATAACCTGAGCCCTCCGGGAAAGCTTTCCTCGTCCTGGATTATCAGCCCGGTAGTGAATTTGGGTGGCGATTGGAAGCCCTATTTGGAAACCAGCCACCCTGCCGGATACCCGACCCATAGTTCCCCTTACCTGATTTACTTTAATTCTTTTTCAACCGGAGCGGGGACCCAGACCAGACTTAACTATGCCTACGGCTTCGATTTAAGGACGGCGACGGAAGTGTTCCTGACCTTCTGGATGTATCACGACCTGGAAAAAGACGGGTCCAATGACCGGCTTCAGGTCCAGGTTTCCACGGATGGGAGCCTCTGGCAGAATGCCGGTCCCGAAATCAAACGCTACGATGGCTATCAGGGCTGGAAACCCTATAAAGTGGACCTCCAACCTTATTTGGGACAATCCCAGGTGAGGATCGGTTTCTTGGGAATCGGCGGTTTAGGAAATGGTCTTGGAAATGATATTCATTTGGATGACATTGCCTTGTACCGCGACTTTTATAGACAGTATTTCCCTTTTATATTTAACTAGTTTAAGATAGTAATTAAATAATTTCTTTAATAGAGAAAAAAATTGAAGTGGAAAGAAATCGCTACCCTGGATAACCAGTTTCAAGCCGATCTACTGACCGATGCCCTGAGAAAAGAGGCCATTCCTTTCCTTCTCAGGGAATATAAAGACAGCGCTTATGATGGGCTGTTTGTGGCTCAGAAAGGCTGGGGAACCATAATGGTCGATGATTCCCGCCTGGAAGAGGCCGAAAGCATACTTAGGGATCTTTTCAACCCAGAGCCGGGTGAAAGGCAGCGGGTCGGTTCGGATTGGCCCTGATATCGGCTATTTTTTATTTCCCACCCATGGCCCGGATTATTAAAGCCGCGCTTCTCATGCCGGAAGGGGGAGTTCCGAATTTAAAGCGGCTGGTGCCGACGATCTGGTCGTCAAAGATCTGATAGGTACTGCGGTTCAGGTCCCGGGTCTTGAATAGTGATTTGTTGCCGGTTACGATTCAGGCAGGATTTGGCGGGCGGCGACCACCCGGTTGCGGCCGCTTTCCTTGGCTTCATAGAGGGCCTTGTCGGCCTCCCGCAGGGTGTGCTCCCAGGTAGTTCCGTGTTGCGGGAATAGGGCGATGCCGATGGATAGGGTGATTTTCTCCAGTTCCAGGCCGCGGTAATTGACCCGGAGCTGGTCAACGCCCGCCCGTATCGCTTCGGCCCTCATGAGGGCCGCCTCCAGGGTCAACTCCGGAAGGATCAACGTGAATTCTTCCCCGCCGTAGCGGCAGGCGATATCATCCGCCCGGACGCTGGTTTTAAGATAATTTCCCAGGGCCTTAAGCAACATATCCCCGGCCTCGTGGCCATGCTGGTCGTTGAAATATTTAAAATGGTCGATATCGAGCATGAGGATCCCCAAGGAGGTGCCTTTTCGTTTGGCCCGATGGATTTCCCGCTCCAAAGATTCTTCCATGTATCTCCGGTTATGAAGTCCGGTCAAACCGTCCTGGATGGCCAACTGATAGAGTTTCTGCTTTAACCTTAAATTGGACAGGGCCAAGGCGATGTGGTCGGTGAAGGTAGCCACCAATTTTTCATCCGGCAGGTCAGGCGGACCGGACAGGAAGGCATCGGGCTGGAGACCGGTATCGTCGACGGATTGGAGGTGCAACATTCCAATGGCCTGACCCTGGTTGATGAGGGGGATGCAGGTCGAAGAAGGGCCTTCATAATCTTTCAGGTGGCGACAGGTCATCAAAGGATCTTTTTCCACGACCTGATGGATTCGGCCCCGTCGAACGGCCCAACAGTCCTGGGAGTCAAAGATCCGAACGGACAGAACCGGTTCACCCCAGATGCTGACCGATTCCAGAACATCGTCGCGGGATTGGAGCATAAAGAGAGACCCCGAGGTATTGGGAAAAAGTTCCCGGGCAAAACGGGCGATCAACGGGTAGGTCTCCTCGGTGCTCTGACAGGCCTGCAGGAACTCGCTCATTTCCCGGAGAATGGTGGTATCCCGATTTCTGCGTCCGTATTCGTAAACCATCTCCTGCAACTTGGACGTGGTCTGCTGCAGGGCGTCTTCGGCCTGCTGACGTTCTTCCACTTCCGTTTTTAGTTGACCCTGGAAATCCAAGGCCACCGCCTGACTTGCTTTGATTTCACCCAGGTCCCGAATAAAACAAATCCTTTCCTGCGAGTCCCCGATTTTCTTTGAGCAGGGCAGCAGGGTAACTTCGCAGGGCACGGTGGTCCCCTCCGGAGTTTTAAGGGCCGTCTCCCGTATAGCCGGTTCATCTCGCTGATTGGTGATAAATAACAAAAGATCCGCGTCCTCCCGATTCACAAACAAATCATAAAGGAAGAGAGGACGGTTTTCAGCGTGAGTCGGAATAAGATCTTCAGCGGCTTTTTGGTTCCATCGGAGGAGGGTTTCGTCCGGGGCGATGAACAGGGTGGCCACCGGGGAGCTTTCAAAGGCCCACTCCATTAAGGATTGAGCGCTTGCAGTTAATGCCAGATCTTCGGGTTTAAGAGCATTTTCAAGGCGCAGGGTATTCATAGGAGGCACAGGATCCATGGGCGAATAAAACCCGTCTCGATATCATTACCTAATTTTTGTTAAGGGGGAATCCTTTTTTGAACCCATTCCCCCACCTGCATAATCTATCGGAGATTTCACAAAAATTATAAATATTTTTTTGCCGACCGTAGGATATAAGGGCAAAAAAAACTAGAGAGCGGACAGATTTTCACGATGTATTTTATCCGCTCACTCCACTTCGACCCGGGTGGCCTTTTTCCGGCCTCCTTCTTTTTTCTTTTCCAATTCACCGATCCGGTCGTCCACCAGGGACCGAATGGCCTTAAGAAATTCTATCTGCGACTGGTGGAGGTGGGAAAAAAAGGTGGATTTCTTCCCGTAGGTCTTCTCCATCTCGGTAAAAAACCGGGCTACCGGGCAGCCCATGGTTTCTGGATTTTCTTTCTCTTTAGGCATTTTTTTCTCCTTCAAAGGTAATTTGCAGGGTTTCCCCCTCCATTTTAGCCCTGACCGACCTGAGGCCGGCCACGGGTCGAGGCAGAGGGATCAATCGTTTGTAACTGCCCAGACGGATAGACAGTTCTTCCGTAAAGGTATTCAGAACGATATCCTCCTTGGAAGCGAAGGGCAGTTTTAGGAGGAGCCGGTAGGCGCCGTCCTTCTTTTCCAGGCGGTAAAGCTCCCCGGAGTAAAAATGATCCAAAGGGTTCTTCCCGGCGTAGAGCTCGTCCGCCAGTCGTTTCAATTGTTCATAACCCAGAATCTCTTCCCGGAAAAGAGGGACCGAAAAGATGGGCAGGGGGCTGAAATATTCCTCCGCCATTTTCCGGCAGGTCTCCTGGCTTTTTTTCCACTCGCTGAAATAGGCGTCCCGGACCCCTTTGGGAAAGATGCGGTTCATGACGATGGCGTCGATCGACATCCGGTAGAGGCAAAAATACATGTAGGCCCGCTGAGTCTCTTTGAGAACGATTTTTTCTGGGTTGGCCACCAGGCGGACGGTGGTGCATCGGGGGTCGGTTAGAATCTGATCCACCCCCTTCAACCGCTCGAAGAGTTTTTCCAGGGTCTCGAAGTAATCATCTCCCGGCAGGGGGACATTGTATATTCGTTTGGCAATGGGGCGGGCGACTTTGACCAGGGTTCGCTCCATTTTGAAGACCTTGCTCATATACCATTCCAGGGTAGTGGGGATGCTGATAAAACGCAACGATTCCCCTGTGGGCGCGCAGTCCAGGATGATGACCTCAAATTTTTTTCGCTGGATGTATTGATTGATGTAGAGCAGCAGGCTGACTTCTTCCATGCCCGGCAAAATGGCCAGTTCTTCAGCCAAAATTTCATTCAAACCGGTGGTATTCAACAGTAAAGACAGATACTTGTGGATGGATCCCCAATTCTTCTGAATTTCTTCCTGGATGTCCAGCTCTTGGAGCCATAAATTTTCCCGGATCTTGACGGGTTTTCCCCGGTTCTGGTCCAGAAGGTTTCGGCCCAGGTCAAAAATATCGATGAGGCTGTGGGCCACGTCTAGTGACATGATCAGGGTCTTTTTGCCCATCTCGGCCGTCTTGATCCCGGTAGCCGCGGCAACGCTGGTTTTGCCCACGCCCCCTTTACCGGCAAAAAAAATGATCCTCATAAGACTGAACCTCTATATCCCGTTTTTCATAAAATAATTCATTTTAAAAGGTTTTGCAAAGCATCACCGGGTCCCTGGTGATCTATCCGCAATTTAGTCTTCCGGGTCTTTAAGATTTTAGGCCATGAGAAAAGAAAAAAATCCTATAAATAAATTAAAATCAATAAAAAATATTGCTTAATTTCTTAGGTCATGATAATTAAACAAAATCCATATCCCCTCTTCTTTTCCCGCATCAACCCGGGGTAGAAGACTGGAAAGCCTCTTTACGCCAGTAAGGGGGCTTTCTTTTTTGTCGCTTCGCCCTTTATTCAGTGGATACTTCCCCCCCCCATCTCCAGAATGATCGCCGGGTCTCGGCGACGGGGTATTCCAGGAATACACCGGACCTCGAACCTAAAAAGAAAAAGTCATATTGCCTAACCAGTCAAAATAACATTAAAAACTTAAGATGCGGGGAATACAAAAGAATTGACAAAGCAGACGAAAAATCCTATAAGGGTATCACCTCGAAAAGGATTTTTTTAGGCGGCCATCTTTTTCAGATTAGCAAAAAGAACTCTCGACCGATCCTTGATCAGGGGCGAAGGAGTGAAAAAAATGGAAGAGGTCTATATTGTCAGCGCGGTCCGGACCCCTGTCGGGTCTTTTAACGGGACGTTGAGCGGTCTTACGGCCACGGAGTTAGGCTCCCTGGTGATTGGCGAAGCGATCCAGCGGGCCGGGATCGCCAAAGAACAGGTGGACGAAGTCATCATGGGCAATGTGCTGCCCGGGGGGTTGGGGCAGAATCCCGCCCGGCAAGCCATGTTGAAGGCCGACCTTCCCTATGAGGTGGGAGCCATCACAGTGAACAAGGTCTGCGGATCGGGGCTCAAGTCGGTCATGCTGGCCGCCCAGGCCATTGCCGCAAAAGACGCCGAGGTTGTCGTGGCCGGCGGAATGGAGAGCATGAGCCGGGCCCCCTATTTCCTGGAAAAGGCCCGGACCGGATATCGAATGGGCAACGGGACCTTATTGGACAGTTTGGATCACGATGGCCTGCGGGATATCAACAATGATTTTCTGATGGGGGTGAGCGCCGAGTATTGCGCGGAAAAATACGGCGTGACCCGGGACGATCAGGATCGGTTTGCCTATCAATCCTACCAGAGGGCACTGAAGGCCAGGGCTGAAGGGAAGTTCAAGGATCAAATCCTGCCGATCAGCATTCCACAAAAAAAAGGGAAACCGCCCTTGGTGGTGGATTTTGACGAGATCGTTAAGGAGACCAGCTTGGAAGCCTTATCCGGCTTGCGGCCGGCTTTTAAGAAGGGGGGCACGGTCACGGCCGGAAATTCGTCTAAGATCAGTGATGGGGCGGCAGCGGTGGTGTTGATGAGCGCTTCCAAGGCCAGGGAACTGGGAGTTAAGCCGCTGTTCAGGGTCGGCGCCCAGGGTTCGTCCGGGCTGGATCCCAAGTACGTCCTGGTGGCCCCCCTCCTTTCGATTCCCAAGGTCCTGAAAAAGGCCGGCTTGGCCGTGGCGGATATCGATCTGCAGGAGGTCAATGAGGCTTTTTCCTCTTCCACCGTGGCGGTGATCAAAGAGCTGGGGCTGGACCCGGAAAAAACCAACGTCCAGGGCGGGTCCGTGGCCTTGGGACATCCCATCGGAGCCAGCGGCGCCCGGGTCCTGGTCACCCTGCTCTCTGCCCTGAAAGATCGCCAAGCGAAACGAGGTATGGCCTCCCTCTGCCTGGGAGGCGGGGAGGCGGTCAGTTTGATTGTGGAAAATTTGATTTAGTACTCATTCCGCAACATAATTCTTTGCGCTCTTTGCGCCTTTGCGGTTGAAATAATATAGAAGGAGAGAACCATGAAAGAAGTCGTTATCGTAGGTGCGGCCCGGACAGCGGTGGGCCGATTTGGAGGTGCTTTAAAAGATATCCCCGCGGTTAAGTTGGGCGTAATCGCCGTGCAGGAGGCCCTGAGGCGGGCTAAGGTGGCCCCGGACCAGGTTGATGAAGTCATTTTAGGCAATGTCCTTCAAGCCGGTCTGGGGCAGAATACCGCCCGGCAGGTGTTGATCCATTCCGGGATTTCCCAGGAGACCCCGGCCCAGACCATCAACAAGGTCTGCGCCTCGGGACTGAAAGCGGTCATGCTGGCCGCTCAGGCTATCAAGTCCGAGGACGCCGAAATCGTCGTGGCCGGCGGAATGGAGAGCATGAGCCAGGCCCCTTACGCCCTCCGGGCGGCCCGCTGGGGGGCGCGGATGGGCAGTTCCGAGATGGTGGACCTGATGATTTACGACGGATTACTGGACGTGTTCAACCAGTATCACATGGGGATCACCGCGGAGAACGTGGCCTCCCGGTTCAACGTCAGCCGGAAGGAACAGGATGAACTGGCTCTGCGCAGCCAGGACAACGCCCAGCGGGCGATCAAGGAGGGGCGTTTCAAAGAGGAGATCGTGCCGGTGCCCATCCCCCAGCGCAAGGGCGAACCGGTTTTGTTCGACACCGATGAACACCCCCGGGGTACTACCCTGGAAGCCCTGGGAGCGCTGAAACCGGCCTTCAAGAAGGACGGGACCGTCACCGCCGGGAACGCCTCGGGGATCAACGACGGGGGGGCCGCCTTTGTAGTTATGTCCGCGGACAAGGCCCAGGCATTGGGATTGGAGCCCCTGGCCTATGTCAAGTCTTATGCCACCGCCGGGGTGGACCCCACCATCATGGGCACCGGCCCGATCCCGGCCTGTAAGAAGGCCCTGGCCAAGGCCGGCCTGACGGTGAAGGACCTGGATCTGATCGAGGCCAACGAGGCCTTCGCCTCCCAGGCGGCCATCGTCAACCGTGAGATGGGCTGGCCTATCGAAAAAGTCAACGTCAACGGCGGGGCTATCGCCATCGGCCATCCCATCGGGGCCAGCGGGGCGCGGATCCTGAACACCCTGCTGTTTGAGATGATCAAACGGGATTCCAGGTTAGGCCTGGCCACCCTGTGCGTCGGCGGCGGTATGGGAGCGGCCTTGATTTTGGAGAGGAAGTAAAGACAAGATGGAAGAGGGAAGAAGGAAGATGGAAGATGGAAGAAAAAAATGCAAAAGGTAAACTTAATAAACGAATAGAAGGAGACAAAGATATGGCCTACGAATTGATTTTGTTGGAGATAGCAGAGGGGATCGCCACGATTTCCGTTAACCGGCCCAAGGCCCTGAATGCCTTGAATCCGCAGGTGATGGAGGAGATCGGGGCGGCGTTGAAAGAAATCAGCCGGAACCCGGATGTCCGGGTGGCTATCTTGACCGGGACCGGCGACAAGGCCTTCGTCGCCGGGGCGGACATCGGCACCATGGCTAAGCAAACCCCGTTGGAGTCCAAACGATTTTCCGCGGCCGGGCAGGAAGTCCTCTTTGCCATGGAAAATGCCGAGATACCCATTATCGCGGCGGTGAATGGTTTCGCTCTGGGCGGAGGCACGGAAATCGCCATGTCCTGCGATTTTATCTATGCCTCGGAAAACGCCAAATTCGGGCAGCCGGAGATCAACCTGGGGATCATCCCCGGTTTCGGCGGGACCCAGCGGCTGGCCCGCCTGGTGGGCAAGGGCTGGGCCCGAGAGCTCTGTCTGACCGGGGCGATGATTTCGGCCCAGGAGGCCAAAGAGATAGGCCTGGTCAACAAGGTATTTCCTCCAGATAAGCTCATGGAAGAAACCCGGAAAACAGCCAAAGCGATCGCTTCCAAAGGCCGGGCGGCCCTCCGGGCCATCAAACACACCATCAACCGGGGCTATGACGTGGATCTGCGCAACGGCTGCGCCATGGAAGTGGACGCCTTTGCCATCGCCTTCACCAGCCCCGATGCCAAGGAAGGGCTGAATGCCTTTCTGGAGAAGAGAAAACCGGACTTCAAGGGAGAAATCTAGCCGCGTACTGCAAATAAAAAATGGGTAGGGGCAGGGTCCCATCCCCGCCCCTACCAAATAAAAGGAGAATAAAGGGATGAACTTTGAGTTGACCGAGGAACAGCAGATGGTGCGGGACACGGCCCGTCGTTTCGCGGAGACGGAAATCAAACCCGTGGCCGCCAAGCTGGATGCCAGCCATGAGCATCCGGCGGAGATCTGCCGGAAACTGGCCGAACTGGGCTTTCTGGGCATTGCCGTTCCCGAGGAATACGGCGGCGGCGGCATGGATTACGTTAGCTACGTGCTGGCCCTGATTGAGATCTCCAAGGCCTGCGCCTCCACCGGCGTCATCATGTCGGTGAATAATTCCCTGTACTGTTTTCCGGTCATGGCCTTCGGGACGCCCGAGCAGAAAATGAAATATCTGAAGCCGGTGGCCAGCGGCGAAACCCTGGGCTGCTTCGGCTTGACCGAGGCCGGGGCCGGCTCGGACCCGGCCGGCATGCGGACCACCGCCGTCCTGGAGGGGGATGAATGGATCATTAACGGGGAAAAAAAGTTTATCACCAACGGCAACGTCTCCCGATATGGCGTGGTGGCCGCGGTTACCGAAAAAGGAAAAGGCTATAAGGGAATCAGCTCCTTTGTGGTAGATTTTGAAAATACCCCGGGTTTCTCCCTAGGCCGGGTGGAAGAAAAACTGGGTATTAACGCCTCCGGGACGGCGGAACTGGTTTTTGACAATGCCCGGGTCCCTAAAGATGCCTTATTGGGCAATCCCGGGGACGGGTTCAAACAGATGTTGACCACCCTCGATGGAGGCCGGGTCGGGATCGCTTCCCAAGCCATCGGCATCGGCCGGGCGTCGCTGGAAGAGGCCTTGGAATACGCCAAAACCCGGGAACAATTCGGTAAACCTATCGCCACCTTCCAGGCCATCCAGTGGAAGCTGGCCGACATGGCCACCGAGTTGGACGCCGCCGAACTGCTGACCCTCAAAGCGGCCTGGCTGGAAGACAACCACCTGCCCCACGAAAAAGCCGCGGCCATGGCCAAAATGTTCGCTTCCGATGCGGCCATGAAGGCCTCGATTGAAGGGGTTCAGATCCTGGGGGGGTACGGCTATTGTCGAGAATACCCCATGGAACGCCATATGCGGGACGCCAAGATCACCCAGATCTACGAGGGCACCAATGAGATCATGCGGGTGGTGATTGCCAATAATCTGATTAAAGGGAAATAAAAACCGCAGAGCGGGGAGCCTAAGAAAAGAAGGAAGACAGAAGAGGGAAGAAGGAAGATGGAAGACGGAAGCAAAGAAAGCCGTCATACCGGACCTGATCCGGTATCGAGGGTAATGGAGGTTTTAACCGCCCTGGATTCCGGCCATTCGACAAAGCTCATGGCCCTGAGTAAGCCGAAGGGCTTTCGCCGGAATGACGACTTTGCGTCTTTTTCGTTTTTGCGCTATGCGCTCAGCGCTCCGCGCCACGCCGGGAATGGGGTTGCTTTATGCACTTCGGACTGACCGATGAACAGAAGATGATCCAGAAGATGTGCCGGGATTTCGCGCGGACCGAACTGGCCCCCCAAGCGGCCCGGCTGGATGAGACCAAGGACCGGACCATTCTTTTGGGTAATCTGAAAAAAATGGCCGAATTGGGCCTGATGGGTATGAATATCCCCGAGAAGTACGGCGGGGTCCAAGTGGGACCAGTGGCCTACAGCCTGGCCATGACCGAGATCGGCCGGGGCTGCGCCTCTACGGCCGTGACCATGTCGGTGACCAACATGGTGGCCGAAGTGCTTCTGGAATTCGGAACGGAAGAGGTGCGCCAAAAATACATTCCCCGCCTCTGCTCCGGGGAATACCCGGCCGGGGCCTTCGGCCTGACCGAAGCCGGGGCCGGTTCCGACCCGGCGGGCATGAAAACCACCGCCGTCCAGGACGGTCTGGGATGGGTGCTGAACGGAAGCAAGATTTTCATCTCCAGCGCGGAATACGCCGGAGTAGTAGTGGTCTGGACGGTCACCGACAAGGCCGTGGGGAAGGGCAAAGGCATCAGTGCCTTCGTGGTCGAGCAGGGGACCCCCGGATATAGGATCGGGAAGGACGAAAAGAAGATGGGCCAGAAGGGCTCCAGCACCAATGAACTTTTTTTCGACCACTGCCGTATCCCCCGGGAGAATCTGCTGGGCCAGTTGAACGACGGCTATCGGATCGCCTTGATGGAGCTGGCCGGCGGCCGAATCGGGGTCGGTTCCCTGTCGTTGGGCATCGGGCTGGCAGCCCTGGATTACGCCCTGGAATACGCCAAAAACCGGGAGCAGTTCGGCCAGCCTATTTCCCGGTTTCAGGCCATTCAATGGATGCTGGCCGACGCCTACACCGAGCTGGAAGCGGCCCAGTTATTGGTCCTCAGGGCGGCCTACTTAAAGGAACAGGGAAAACCCTTTACCCGGGAGGCCTCCATGGGGAAGCTCTATGCCTCGGAGGCGGCCAACCGGGCCTGCTATAAGGCGCTTCAGATTTTGGGGGGCTACGGGTACACGGCCGAATACCCGCTGGAGCGACTGGCCCGGGACGTACGGGTGACCACATTGTACGAAGGGACATCGGAAATTCAGCGGCTAGTCATCTCCCGGGAGCTGCTGGGGATGGCCTGATCAAAGAATGGGAGAGGGGAGAAGACAGAAGAGAGCGGGAAGATGGAAGATGGAAGAAAAAAGCGTAGATCCACCGGAGTCATCCTTTTTATGCGTGATGCTTGTTGTTTCGAACGCCTTGCGCCTCACGCGCTCACGCCTGACGTCCCTCACCGAGTCCTAAAACGGAAAAACGAATGGCTGAAACAACCGTCAGGGGCATGATCCAGGTGTATACCGGCGAAGGCAAAGGGAAGACCACGGCCGCCCTGGGACTGGCCATGCGGGCGGTCGGCCATGGGCGCAGGGTCTATATGATCCAATTTCTCAAGGGAGGACCGACTAAAACCGGAGAGATCGCCTCGGCCAAAAAGCTGGGCCCGTTGTTGACCATCAAACCCATGGGCCGGGCCGGTTTTACCAACCTGGCCAACCCCGATATTGAGGATCGGGAGTTGGCCCAAAAGGCCTTGGACCATGCCTGGCAGGTGATTCGTTCCCGGGCCTGCGATATCCTGATCCTGGATGAAGTGAACATTGCCGCGGCGTTTAACCTGGTTTCGGTGCAGGAGCTGCTGGAGCTGATGGACGCCAAACCCGAGGAAATGGAGTTGATCCTGACCGGGCGTTATGCTCCGCCCGAGATAATCCAAAAAGCGGATCTGGTTACTGAAATGAAAAATCTGAAACACTATTATGAAAAGGGTGTACCGGATCGGATCAGCGCGGAGCGATAAAGGATTGGTTTGTTTATTGGGTTTACAGGGTTCGATCGCCGCGGTAATTTCCCAAAGCCTTGGACAACCTTACTGACGGAATAAATGAAACAAAATTGGGGGGTGCTTATGTTTACCTTTTCGAAAGAACAGAAAGTCTGCCGCATCGGGGGCGTCAAATTCGGAGGACAGCCCGGGATGAATCCCACGGTCCTCTGCCCGTCTATTTTCCAGAAAGGAGATAAGGTTTTTGAGGGGGCCAAGCGGAAAGACGGCTTCAATGAAGACCGGGGCCGGGAGCTGTTGAAGGATTGCGAGAAATTGGTAGCCGAGACCGGGGTCAACTGTATGCCGGACGTCGTGGCCAATACGGGGGCGGAGTTTAAGGAATATATCGACTTTGTGAGCGGCCACTGCAACCTGCCCTTCTGTATCGATGCCTGGGTAATGAAACCCAAGCTGGAGGGGGCCAAATACTGCGCCGAGAAAGGCCTCCTCGACCGGGTTTTCTACAACAGCCTGACCATTTGGGAAAAGGACCTCGAAACCGAAATCAGGGAAATTTACCAGATCGGGATCAAGCATGTCTTGCTGGTGGCCTTTGATCAGGCCGATCAGATGCCTACTGGACGCGTCACGGGGACCCAGAAACTTTTGGATGCCATCGAGAAAGTCGGCGCCCGGTTTGATAGTATTTTTGTGGACTCTTCGGTCATGAACGGTCCGGCGACCGCCCTCTGCGGCCTGGCGAATAAATTGATCAAAGAGAAATGGGGCTTTCCTACGGCCAGCGCCCCCAGCAACGGTTCCTATATGTGGAAGCAGGCCCGGGAGCTATGGGGGTTCAAGGGCTGGTCCGCCGCCGATGCCGCCCTGGAAGGCCTTTCCGCCTTCTTTTATCACGATATGGTTTTCTCCGGTCCCATGGCTGGGTCGATCCGAATTTTTCCGGCCGTAGCCATGGCCGACGCCTTTTTGGCCACAGCCGTTTATGCGGAAACCAAGCAATTTCCAACGGATTCCAATCATCCGCTGTTTAAGTTATTCCCGGAGTTTGTGGAGCAACTGAAATCGAACTGACGCGAGTCTATTCCCCGGTTGAATAAGAAGGACTCCAACGAGTCAAGACAAATGGTGGCGGACAAAGCGAGATTGATTTTTCAACCTTCCGGACGCCGGGGCGAAGTCGATAGGGGGATGACCATTATCGAGGCCTCCCGCCGGGTAGGCGTGGATATCGAAGCCCTTTGCGGGGAGAAAAGGGCTTGCGGCAAATGCCTGGTGCGGATTGAAGAAGGCGGCGATGACAAATACGGGATCCAGTCCAGCCGCAGCCAGGTCAGCCCCTGGAGGGAAGAGGAGGGGCGGTTCATCAACGCGGAACAGCGCGAACGGGGATACCGGCTCGGTTGTTGCGCCAAAGTCGAAGGAGACCTGTTAATTTTTGTGCCCGAGGAATCACGGGCGGGGAAACAGGTGGTCCGCAAGGCCGCCCGGGATATTCCCATCGACTGGAACCCGGCGGTCAAGGAATATTACGTGGAGGTCATTGAACCCACCTTCGAGCATCCCACCGGGGATTTCGAGCGGGTTCAGGAGGAGTTGAACCGCCGGTTTGGCCTCCGGGACCTGACTATCGACTACCGGGCCCTGATGGATTTGCCGGGCCGCCTGCGAAGTAAACGGCGCTTTTCCCTGACCGTTTCGGTCTGGATGGACAAGGAAATCATCCGGGTTCTGCCCGGGGGAAAAGAAGCCGCCAATTATGGGCTGGCCGTGGATATCGGCACCACCACCGTGGCCGCCTATCTCTGTAACCTGAAGACCATGGAGGTCATTGAAACGGTCTCCATGATGAATCCCCAGTGTAAATACGGGGAAGATGTGATGAGCCGGATCACCTACCACATGATGAACGAAAACGGCCTGGAGCGGATGAGCAACGACCTGATCGAGGGTCTGAATATCCTGGTCCAACAGGCCGTGGAGTCCACCTATCCGCCCAGAAAGAAAAAGAAGGTCAAAGAAGGCGATCAAGTCATTGAGACCTGGGAAGAGGCGCCCGCGGAAGGCAGGAGCTACCTGCGCCTGGAACCCAAGGATATTGTGGACATGACCATCGTCTGCAACACCGTCATGCATCACATCCTGCTCAAGCTGGACCCGGCATTTGTGGGTTTGCCCCCCTTTCCCCCGGTGGTTCACCGGAGCTTGGATATCAAGGCCCGGGACCTGAAGATTCAAATCAATGATTCGGCCTATGTCCACCTCCTGCCCAACGAAGCCGGTTTTGTGGGGGCGGACAACGTGGGCGTGCTGATCGCCGAAGCCCCCTACAAAAGCGATGAAATCCAGTTGCTCATCGACATCGGGACCAACGGCGAGTTGGTTCTGGGTAACAAGGAAAAAATGATTTCTTCCTCCTGCGCCACCGGCCCCGCCTTGGAAGGGGCCCAATTGGCCTATGGCATGCGGGCGGCCCCCGGGGCCATCGAACGGATCAAGATCGATCCGGAGACCCACGCGGTGGATTATAAGGTCATCGGCCGGGATGCCTGGAGAAGCTTTTCCAAACCGGAGGAGATGAAGACCAAGGGGATTTGCGGCTCGGGGATTCTGGATGTTCTGGCCGAACTTTACACCTCGGGGGTCATTGTGAAAAGCGGGGTGTTCAACAAGACTCAGAAATCCAACCGGTTCCGTCTGAACGCCGACACCAAACAGCCGGAATTCGTCATCGCCTGGGCCAATGAGACCGGCATCGAGCGGGACGTGGTCATCACCCAGAAGGACGTGCGCCAGATCCAATTAGCCAAAGGAGCCCTGTACACGGGGTGCAAGCTGATGATGAGGAAGATGAACATCGATCAGGTGGATGTGGTCAAGATCGCCGGGGCCTTCGGAACCCACGTGGACCGGACCAAAGCCCTGATCATGGGCCTGTTCCCGGACTGCGCCATCGAAAAGATCCTTTCGGTGGGCAACGCGGCCGGTGACGGCGCCCGGGCGGCCCTGTTGAACCGGGAGAAACGGGTGGAAGCCAACTGGGTCTCCCGCAACGTGGAGTACCTGGAATTGACCATGGAAAAGGATTTCCAGGCCCAGTTTATTGAATCCCTGCAGATACCGCACATGAAGGATGCCTTCCCACACCTGGAAGGGATTGTGCCGCCGGAAGTACTGCACCAGAAGTAGACCGGGTGTATTTTGTAGGGGCGGGTGCTAAACCCGCCCCTGCAAAATCGCGAAGGATAGATACCCCTAGGACTATGACCTTTTTATGGAAGACCCGCCTGAAAAAAAAGAACTGACCCGGGTACACGTCAATCCGGGAATCTGCGGTTTTCCCTGCGTTATCGAAGGGGAAAAAAAAGACAAATACTTGGTCGAACTCCACGGCCGGGGTTCGGAGTGCAAACACATTCAGCGGTTCTTCGAGCAAATCCAGGAAATCAGCCTGCGGGATCTGTTCGCCCCGATCAGCAAGAGCCTCGTCTTCCAGGCGGCGCAGCAGTCCGGCTGCCACCCCATGTGCCCGGTGCCGATTGCGGTCTTAAAAACGGCCGAAGTGACCATGGGTATGGCATTGCCCAAGGACGCTGAAATAAAGTTCGAGAAATAATTTTTTCAAAAAAACCTGAAAAAATTATTATGATAAAAACTTTCTGCCGCCCTTGGAAAGGAGGTCCAGTGAAATCCCCCAAAGAAGCTCCTCCTGAATCTTTGTGCGACGTTATCCTCATCGCCGGATTTTTAGGGGCCGGAAAAACCACCCTGCTTCGGCGTATTTTGCAGTGGCCGAAAGTCTTCTGACCGACTCCGACTATAGGTTTACCCCACAAAAAGTAAAAGTTCCTATAGCAGATTCTTTTCCGTTTATATCCGGGGTCCCATACTGGACGGACTGGTTGCGGCCCTTCTTTCCCGGAGTGTGTTTCAGCGACTGATGGACCGCCCGCGGATCATCTGGACCTGCGGGGAAAAGCCCCTGGATCGACTTTAAATACTCTCCGGCTCCATTGTGAAATCTTTGCCGGTACTGCTTGCCGGCGCTCTACCAAAGGCCGACGGCCTGATGGGTTAGTACGAAAATACGGAGGAAATCATGAGAACCTATTTTGAACCCTTAGAAACAAAAGCCATTGAACTGGGAGCAGCCAAAGCGAAACTTTTGGAAACCAGTCAAGTCGTTTTTGATCCCCGCTCTTTTCTCAAATGTCGGTTCGGCTGCAGTCGCTGGGGGAAGTTCTGGACCTGCCCACCCAACATGAGCATTCCCTCAGGAACTGTTTAAGGAGGCTTTCGAACGCTATCGTTGGGGCCTGGTCCTCCAGACTACAGAGCCAAAAGGAGGACAGAACGTTGCCCTGGCCGTGGAAAAGGAGGCCATGCTCTCCTACAACTGTTCCTATGCCCTGGCCTTGGTCCTTTGCGTCCAGTGTGACGAATGCGCCTTCCCCAATCCCTGCAACTTCCCGCACCTGGCCCGGCCCTCCATGGACGCCTACGGGATGGATATCGGGAAGACCATTGAGCCGTTGGGATTTAAGGTAGAATTCGATAAGGAAGGAAAGTTGTTGCCGGCCTGGTACGGTATGGTATTATTGGATTAATCAGGGGTTCGGGGGAAAAGGTTAAAGGAAGAAAGGATCAAGGCAGACCCTGGGGAAGAGGAAAGTCATCCATGGATATTTCTGAATGGGTGAAATTATACGTGGCCAACATTCAGGGACTGGTTAAGAAACTGAACATTCTCAGCGCCCCCAGCTTTGTGGTCTACCGGGAGGGCCCGGAAGTGGAGCGTTTCGTAGGAGACCGGGTCAATTACCAGGAATTATCCGAGTATCTTGAGCGCGTGTAAATGCTGAATTAGAGCCTGGGTTGACTACGTCATGCCGGACCGGAAGAAATAGAAGATGGACCGAAAAGTCTATGTGGAGATTATCGCCAAGAAGAAGGGCTGCATGCTCTGCGACTTGGCCCTGGCCATCCTGGAAGAAATCGCCCCGGAATTTGAGCCCGGCGTATTAACCTGGGAAGTGGTGGATATGGGGGCCCGGGAAGGGTTGCTGCGGCATGAAGAACTTACCCGGTTATCCGGCCGGAAACCGGCTGTTCCTTCGATCGTGATCAACGAAAAGATCGCCTTTGACCATATCCCGGAAATGGGCGATCTGACCGAAGCCGTGCAAAGGGCCTGGGAAGAGGTGCGGGAGGCCTGATATGGAACTGTCGTTGACCCTGGAAGATAAAAATAAAATTGAAACCGGAATTCGGAAAAAATATGCCCAGGTGGCGGCCGGCCCCCAGGGATTGTTCAAATACCCCACCGGAAAGTCCGGCTTGGAGGCCTTGCAGTATGATCCCGAATTATTGAAAACCTTGCCGGATGAAATTCTGGATTCTTTCTGCGGTGTGGGCAATCCTTTCTCTCTGGGTTCGGTGGACCGGGGGGAAACGGTCCTGGACATCGGCAGCGGTGGGGGGCTGGACAGTATGGTGGCCGCCCGCCTTGTGGGCCCGGGCGGGAAAGTGGTCGGTTTGGACTTGTCTCCGGAAATGGTCGCCCGGGCTTATGAAAACCTGAAACAGACGGACTTGACCAACGTGGCTTTCCAGGAATTTTTCGGAGAAGACCTGCCCTTCCCCGACGGGAGCTTCGATGTGGTCATTTCTAACGGGGTGTTTAATTTGATCCCCGCCAAGGGCCGCATGTTGAAGGAGGCTTGTCGCGTCTTGAAACCGAACGGCCGGCTATTGATCGCCGACCAAATTTTGAGCGGGGCCCTGACCAAGAGCCCTCAGGAACGAATCGAAAGCTGGTTCCGCTGAGAAGGCGGGGCCATACCGGGAAAGGATTTCCTGGCCTTGATGAAGGAAGCGGGGTTCAATGGGGCTAAGTCGGCCGGAGAAACCGGGTTTAACAGTTCGCCGGATACCAAAGGGACATTGTTTAGGGCAACAAAAAGTGAAGGAGGAAAAGGCATGGGGGTCGAAGACGGATTGAACAAATACCGGGAATTTTTTGAGACCGCCTATGCCGACGGGGCCATCAACCGCAAGATGAAGCACCTGATCGCTCTGGGGGCCTCCTTGGGGGCCGGATGCGAGCCCTGAACGGCTTACTGCCTTGCGGTCGCAAGGGATTTGGGCGCTACCGAAGAGGAGATCCAGGAGACCCTGGCCCTGGCCATGACGGTCGGAGCCACGAAGACCCAATTAATTCAGCAGCGGGCCATGGATTCCCTGGCTCCCAAACCGGTGGAAGCGAAAAGACCCTCTCCCGGATTAACCACTTTGAGCAGCCTGGACGGCCCTCCGCCATCATCTCCTTTTACCTGAGCCACGAAGACCGGCTCCGGGTGAGCTGAAGAATCTCTGGTAAGTTGCTTATATAAAAATTCGAAATACGAATTTCGGATGTAAAACCAAAGACATAAATTTTTTTAATTAGCCCCCCCTCTCGTGCCCAAAACAAGTCCTTGATCTCCCCCCAATGAGTGAGTTATCCGCTCTCTTGACTTTTCTTTTTTATGGTTTAATATTATTAATAACTATTATTAAAATAGTTAAGAGGTTGAGTTCAGGCCTTAGTATCTCCAAGATTGTTGCTTGGCTGGTGTGAGGGCGAAGTAAACGGTTGTTTTAACTACGAAGGAGGAAGAAAAAATGGAAAAAGAAGTAAAATCCCCCACCGGATTAAAGCCCCTCAATATCCAGGCGGTGACCAGTTGTGAGGCCACGGCCCAGATGCTGCGGAAGGCTGAGAGGGACGGCGTGGAAACCGCCTTTCACCGGGCCGATTCCATGAAAGCCTGTCCTATCGGGGCCGATTCGGCCTGTTGCAAGCATTGCGCCATGGGGCCATGTAGGCTTTCATCCAAAGACCCCTACGGAAAAGTGGGTGTTTGCGGGGCCACGATCGATACCATCATGTCCCGGAATTTCGCCCGCATGGTGGCCGCCGGGGCGGCGGCCCACACCGACCATGGGATGAGCATGCTGGAACTTTTCCGGGAGGTTGTCAACGGCAACATTACCGATTACGGCATCAAGGACCCCCTGAAACTGGAGGAACTGGCCAAAGAACTGGGGATCGAAACGGAAGGGCGCGAGCTGATGGCCATTGCTAGTGACGTCTATCACGAACTCGAGCGGACCTATATCCAGGTGGAAGGGGAGATCCCTTTTGTCAAACGGGTCCCGGAAAAAACGCTGGAAAACTGGCGGAAACAGGGGATCGTGCCCCGGGGGGCCATGCGCGAGGTTATGGAATTGATGCATCGCACCCATATGGGGGTGGATCAGCATTACGAAAATATTACCAAACAATGCAACCGGACCGCCCTGTCCGATGGTTGGGGAGGTTCCATGGTGGCCACTGAAATCTCCGATATCCTCTTTGGGACCCCCATGCCCGTCACCGCGGAAGTCAACATGGGCTGTCTGAAGGAGGATGAGGTCAATATCATCATCCACGGGCATGAACCCAACCTGTTCGAGTCCATCCTGGCTTCCGTCAGCGACCCGGCCCTGCTCCAAGAGGCCCGGGCCGCCGGGGCCAAGGGCATTAACCTGGTGGGGATGTGCTGCTCCGGGGCGGAAATGATGGGCCGCCACGGCATACCCCATGCGGGAAATTTTATGTCCACCGAGGCCGTCCTGGTAACCGGGGCCGTCGATGCCATGGGGGTCGACGTCCAGTGCATCAAGCAGGGACTGGCCAAGGTCGCCCAATGTTACGGGACCCGCCTTTTCACCACCAATCCCCGCTGCCGAATTGAAGGGGCCGACCATCTGCCCTTCGTGGAACATGAACCCCGGGTCTGTACCGATACTATCGTCCGCCTGGGCATCGACCGCTTCAAAAACCGGAAACTGCCCATTGAAATTCCCCGGTTCAAAAGCATCGGCGTCCACGGCTTTTCCCATGAATATATCAATTATATGCTGGGCGGGACCTTTCGGGGTTCCTACCGGCCTTTGAACGACAATATTATTAACGGGCGGATTCGCGGTGTGGCCGGCGTGGTGGGCTGTACCAATCCCCGGGTCAAACAGGACTGGGTCCATGTGGAACTGGTGAAGGAACTGATTAAGAACGACATCCTGGTGGTTCAGACCGGATGCTCCCAGGTGGCCCTGGCCAAGGCCGGACTCTACCTGCCGGAATCCGCCTACCTGGCGGGCCCGGGCCTGCGGGAGGTCTGTGAAGCCGTGGGCATGCCCCCGGTTTTAGGCCTGGGTTCCTGCGTGGACAACAGCCGCATTCTGACTGCCTGCGCGGAAATGGTCCGCAATGGCGGATTGGGACAGAGCATCGCCGATTTACCGGTGGCCGGGGCCGCTCCGGAATGGATGAGCGAAAAGGCCATCTCCATCGGCCAGTATTTTGTGGCCTCCGGGGTCTATACCGTCTTCGGGGTAACCTTTCCGATCGTCGAGGAAACCAAGTTTCATCGGCATCTATTCGGAGGCCTGGAGGAACTGGGTTTGGGGAAATGGGGCTTTACGGCCGATCCCTACGAAATGGCCCGTTTGATGATCGAACACATTGATAAGAAACGGAAGGCCCTGGGCATAGACAAGACCCGCGAACGGGTCCTGATGGATATGGCCAGCCGCCGGGAAATGGAAGCGGCCTAACCGGAAGAGGAGGTTATCTCCAACGCAATGAGTGAAGGGCGGGTTTACCCCCGCCCTTTTTTTTTACATGGAGGATTTGGACCAGGTAGGATATAAGAAAAAAAAGATTGAAGAAAAGGCCATGTCGCGAGAAACGAAAAAATATCCCGGGCCGGCGGTTTTCCACCTTCAAAATGTCTCTAAGGTTTACACCCTCGGAGAGGTGATAGTGCCGGCCCTGAAAAAAGTGGATTTGGACTTGTATGCCGGCGAGTTCGTCGTTTTGCTGGGCCCCTCAGGGAGCGGGAAATCCACCCTGGTAAATATCCTGGGAGGGCTCGACATCCCCAGCGGCGGAGAGGTTTACTACTTGGACCATAACTTGACGACGATGGATGATCAGGCCCTGACCCTCTTCCGGCGGGAGCACGTGGGCTTCGTCTTTCAGTTTTACAATTTGATCCCCAGCCTGACCGCGCTGGAGAACGTCAGTCTGGTCACCGAGATCGCCGAAAAACCCCTGGACCCGAAGGAAGCCCTGAAATTGGTGGGTCTGGGCGACCGGCTGCATCATTTTCCGGCCCAGCTTTCCGGCGGGGAGCAGCAGCGGGTGGCCATTGCCCGGGCGGTGGTCAAGCAACCGGATGTGCTCCTTTGCGACGAACCGACCGGGGCCCTGGACTACGCTACCGGTAAACTGGTCCTCGAAGTCCTGGAAGAGGTCAACCGGAGGTTAGGCACCATCACGGTGGTCATCACCCACAATGCCGCCATCGCCGCTATGGCCGACCGGGTGATCCGGATCAGCAGCGGCGAAATCGTGGAGATTCGGGAGAATGAAAAACGCGCATCTCCAAGCGAGTTGAGCTGGTAATCCTAGGATAGATCGCTGCTCGGATTTCGAATTTTTCTCATGACCAGCCTCAACCGCAAGCTGCTTCGGGACTTGGTCCATATGAGCGGGCAGGTGCTGGCTGTCATGCTGGTGGTGGCCTGCGGGATGGCCAGTTACATCACCATGCGCAGCGCCTACGAGTCCCTGGTGGTTTCCCAGACCGAATTTTACCGCGAATCCCGTTTCGCCGAGATCTTCGCTCAAGTCAAACGAGCTCCGGAATCCCTGGTTCCCCGTCTGGCCGCTATCCCGGGTGTGGCCCAGGTGGACACCCGCGTAGTTTTCGAAGTGGCGCTCGATGTGCCCGGTCTGGAAGAGCCGGCCACGGGACGGCTGGTTTCGATTCCGGAAAAATACCGGCCTCGACTCAACGACCTCTATCTGCGGGAGGGCCGCTATATAGAACCCCGGCAGCGGGACGAGGTGCTGATCAGTGAGGCCTTCGCCTCCGCTAACCGGTTAAAGATCGGGGATACCTTGGGGGCGATCCTGAACGGACGTCGGCAGCAGTTGCGTATCGTCGGGATTGCTATTTCGCCCGAGTATGTCTATGAAATCCGGGGCGTGGAAATCTTCCCGGATAACCGCCGTTTCGGGATCCTCTGGATGAGTCGGGAGATATTGGGTCCAGCCTTTGACCTGAAGGAGGGTTTCAATGATCTATCGCTGACCCTCTCCCCCGGGGCGAATCCGGCCGAAATCATCGCCCAACTGGACCGGCTGCTGGAGGACTACGGCGGTCTGGGGGCCTATGGCCGGGACGAGCAGATTTCCCATCGCTTTCTCTCCGATGAAATTGCCCAGGATCGGGTGACCGGCATCTTCATCCCCTCCATCTTCCTGGGCATCGCCGCTTTCTTGATCCACATCATCCTCTCTCGGATGATTGCTCTGCAGCGGCCGCAGATCGCCCTGTTGAAGTCCTTCGGCTACACGCGCTGGTCTATCGGGGGGCACTACTTAAAATTTGCCCTGGTGATCATCGCGGGGGGGGCCCTCTTGGGATTCGCCTTGGGGATCTGGTTCGGCACGTATCTCTCCGAGATGTATTCCCGATTTTTTCATTTTCCCGCCCTTCGCTTCCGGACCACCCCTTCTTTGGTCGGCTGGGCCCTGCTGATTAGCGGCGGCTCGGCCTGCCTGGGCGCCCTGACGGCCGTCTGGAAAGCGGCGGCCCTGCCCCCGGCCGAGGCCATGCGCCCGGAACCCCCGGCCCGTTTTCGAACCGGCTGGCTGGAAGGCCTGGGACTGCAGGGCCTGTTTCATCCGGCGGCCCGCATGATCCTGCGCAACCTGGCTCGAAAGAAAGCGAAAGCTTTTCTGTCGGTTATTGGCATCGCCTGGGCGGTGGCCATTTTGGTGGTCGGCTTTTACGGCTTCGACGCCATCGATTACATAATGAAGGTCCAGTTTGGGATCATTCAGCGAGAGGATGCCACCCTGCTCTTTCATAATCCCCGTCCGGCGCGGGTCCGCTATGATCTAAATCATCTGCCGGGAGTCAAGGAGACCGAAACGTTTCGAATGGTCCCGGTCCGGTTACGGTTTGAACATCGATCCAAACGCCTGGGGGTCTTAGGGTTACCCCCGGGCGGGCGGCTCCATTCCCTGGTCGATAGCCGGCTGCGGCCGCTATCCCTGCCCTCCGAGGGACTCGTGCTGAACACCAAGCTGGCTGAGATCCTGGGCGTCTCAGTCGGGGATGCTCTGCAAATGGAGGTTTTGGAGGGAAAGAGACCGGTCAAAACAATGCTCGTTGCCAAGCTGGTGGATGAACTGATCGGGATTTCGGCCTATATGGATATTCGGGCCTTGAACCGTCTGCTGGAGGAGGAGCCTACCGTCTCCGGGGCTTATCTGACCGTGGAACCCCTCCAGGCCGCTCAATTATATTCCCGGCTTAAACAGACCCCGGCGGTGAGCGGGGTGGGCATCCGGGAGGCCATGCTGGAAAGCTTCAAACAAACCATTGCTGAAAATATGATGATTTCCACCACCATGCTGATCGTTTTTGCTTGCGTGATTGCTTTCGGCCTGGTTTATAATGGGGCCCGCATCGCCCTCTCCGAGCGAGGGAATGAGTTGGCCAGCTTGAGGGTTATGGGATTCACCCAGCGGGAGGTCGGCGTCCTCCTCCTGGGGGAACAGGCCCTCTTAACCCTGCTGGCCATACCTCTGGGCTGCCTGCTGGGCTGGGGAGTCTGCGCTTTGGTCATCCGGGCCGCCGAGTCGGAGTTGTACCGCTTGCCCCTGGTGATCACCGGGAAGACCTATGCCCTGGCCTTTCTGATTGTAGCGGTTTCGGCCTTGCTGTCGGGCCTTTTAGTTCGCCGGAGGATTAAACACCTGGATCTGATCGCGGTGTTGAAGACCAGGGAGTAAAAACAAAAAACATTTCCACCGCGAAGACGCAGAGGGTGTAGAGAGAAATTTTTCTAAAATCGGGAGATACCGATTTTATAACCCCCCCCAGCCAGTGGCGCAGATATTAACGGTCTCATAATAAAACCGACTATCTCGAGGTTCTCTCATCGTCATTCCCGCAGCGCTTCTGGGCGGGAATCCAGCCCCTATCTGCTACGATTCTGGATCCCCGACAAAAACACTCGAGGATGACGGTCGGTGGTATGTACAGACAATTATGAGATCCTTAATAAAGTATTTCGTCAAGCTGAGACGAAAAAAATTTCTCCGCGTCCCCGGCGCCTCTGCGGTGAAATAGTTTTGAATGGTTCAGGTAGGGTAGAAACAAATGAAAAACTCAAAAAAGAAGTTGTTGACGGTCGCTGCGGTTTTGGTTCTGGCCGCCCTGGTTTTCTGGATCTGGTGGCCAAAACCGGTGCCGGTGGATTTGGCCCAGGCCCAAAAAGGGGTTTTGACGGTGACCATCGACGAACAGGGGAAGACCCGGGCCCGGGATCGGTATGTGGTGGCCTCCCCGGTAAGCGGACGCCTGACCCGCCTGGACTGGCGGGAAGGCGATCGAGTGAGACAGGGACAGGTGGTGGCCTGGCTCCACCCGTCACCTCTGGACCCTCGAGAACTGGCCGAAGCCCAAGCCCGAGTTCAGATGAATCGGGCTCTCCAACGGGCAAGCGAAGAGAAGGTCAGGGAAGCCCAGGCCGTCCATGAACAGGCCAAGCGGGAGCGGGACCGTTACCAGCGTCTGTTTCAGGCCGGCGGGATTTCCAGACAGGCCTATGAGCAGTCCGAGCAGGCGGAGATAACCGGCGCCAGCGAGTTGGAGTCCGCCCGTTTCCGGGCCAAGGCGGCGGCTTACGAAGTGGAATTAAGTCGGGCTCGTTTGCTGGCCGCGGAAAGGAGTCAGGGGAAGACCGGAGGTCTGATCGCCGTTTCGTCCCCGGTCAGCGGACGGATCTTAAAAATTCAGGAGAAAAGTGAGCGGGTGGTATCGGCCGGGACACCCCTGGTAGTGGTGGGGGATCCCACCAGGCTGGAAGTGGTGGTGGACCTCCTGTCCAGTGAAGCGGTGAAGGTCCGGCCGGGGATGCCGGTTATTCTGGAAAACTGGGGCGGGGAACAACCCTTGCGGGCCCGGGTCCGACTGATCGAGGACCAGGGATTCACCAAGGTCTCGGCCCTGGGGATCGAAGAGCAACGGGTCAATGTGGTAGTGGATTTTATGGACCCGCCCGGGCCCCTGGGCGACGACTACCGGGTAGAGGCCCGGATCGTCATCTGGAAAGCTCAGAATGTCTTGAAGGTCCCGGCCGGTGCTCTTTTCCGTTCCGGAAAAGATTGGGCTCTGTTCGCGGTCCCGCAAGGGCCGGGCGGAAAAGCAGATTGTGAAAGTGGGGCACCGCAGCCCCCGGGAAGTCGAGCTCGAACAGGGCCTAAAAGAAGGTGATTGGGTCATTACCCACCCTACCAACCAGATCGAGGAAGGAACCAAAATAACAAAGAAGTAGAGGCGGGTTCCAAACCCGCCCGGTTCCACTCCCGCCGAGACCAGTATCACCTCCAGCACCACTAAGAAAACTGAACAAATAAGAGATTATTTTCTGATATAATTGTGATATAAATTTCCCAGGCATTCTGAATATCCCACAATGAGGTTTCGCCGGCTCCTGTGACCCCTGTCAGCCTGTCCAAGATCACGCCTCCGCACTTGACCAACACACTGCCGCGCCCGCGGCTGCTCGACCTTTTGAATAAAAATAAGGACAAGAAGCTGATTCTTATTCTTGGCCAGGCGGCTCAGGGAAAATCCACCCTGGCGGCGTCTTTTCTGGAACAGGTCGGCATCCCGGTCGCCTGGGTGAACCTGGGGCCGGAGGAATCCGATCCGGCCAACCTTTTCCAGGTCATCGTTCTTGCCCTGCAGCGGGCGTTGCCTGAGAGCAATTGGGCCTCCTTGATGGATTTCCCTTCCCGGGCAATGGGCCCCCGGGACCCGGTCGGTTTTTACAAAGAGTGGGTCCGAGGTTTGGGGGAATTTATTCCCGACCCAATTTTATTGGCCCTGGACGGTCTCGACCGGCTGGTTTCCGACTCGCCGTCCTTTTCCTTCTTGCAGGTCCTGGCGGAGGAATCCCCGTTCGATCTGAAGCTGGTTCTGTGCTCCCGCCAGACACCACCTTCTGACTTCAACGTAGATTCCTTCAAAATGAAACAGCAAGCGGTGGTCTTGACCAACGAAGACCTGGCTTTTAATCGAGAGGAAACAAGGGAATTTTTTGTCCGGACTCGGAATATCAGGCTGAAAGCAGCGCCGCTCGCTAAAATCAGTGAGGTTACCGAGGGTTGGGTTGGAGGATTGATCCTTCTGGCTGAAAATTTGGAGAAGAAAGCCCCGACCGAACCGGACCGGTTTCTTTCGAAAGTATTTTTGAACCAGTTCCGTTTGGATGCCTTTGAGTATTTAGGACGAGAGATTTTTGCGGCGCAACTCCCGGAAGTGAAAGAGATGCTTGTCAAGGCCGCGCTAGTCCCGTTTGTCGATACGGCTCTGATGCGGGGCTTGGGTGGGACGGTTAATGCGGAAAGAGTTTTACAGGATTTTGTTGGGCGAAATCTCTTCGTGCAGGGGGTTTATGAAACGGGTAAAGGCTGGAGCTTTCGCTTCCACCAGCTTTTCCGGGAATTTTTGCTGAATCGGTTTCAGGCGGCCTTTTCAGTCGCGGAAAAGGCCGCCCTCTATCAAAAAGCCGCCGCCCTCTTTCAGGAACGGGGGGACCTGGAAGAGGCGGCGCACCTGTATCTTCTGGGGAAAGATCCGGCCGCAGCAGTCGGGGTCATTCGGCTGATCGGCTTGGATCTGTTCAACAAAGGGCGTATTGAAGAACTCTCGAAATTCCTCGGGGCATTGCCGGAAGACTCAATTCAACTTGATCCCTGGTTGCTCCTGCTCTTTTCACTGACCCGGCGCTGGACGGAGATGAAAGAAAATCTAGACCGATTTTCTGCCTGCATCTCTCTTTTTGAAGAAGCGGGAGAGCAGAAGGGGGTACTCCTGTCTATGGGCTATTTGATCGAGGCCTCTTTGTTTTGCCGGGCTCCCTGGGAATTCTTGATCCCCTTACTTGATAAAGCCGAGTGGTGGTTATCCTATTGTCCGCCGGATAATTGTTCTAAGGAGAAGGCCTTTGTTTGGATCAATATGGGAATAATCCAGATCATGTATGGAAATACTCGTAAAGGTCATCAAGCCTGCCAGAATGCCTACCAGTTGGCTCGGGCCATGAAAAATCCGAGGCTGGAATGTCTTGCTCTGAGCCATTCCTTAAAAGGGCTAAGTATCCTGGGTGAATTTAGATTGGCCGATCGAGTGAAACGGCAACTGGAAGTTTTGGCCGAGTCCATTAAGGACGACGAGACGCGAACCTGGGTCTTAACCGCTACCGGAGTTTTTTACCTGTTTACCGGAAACGGCAAAAAAGCGCTGGAGGATTTGACAGCCGCACGGAAGTTGATTTCCGAAAATGGGCTTTTTTATTTTTATGCACCTTTGCTGACCCTTGAAATCATCTGGCATGGTTTTTTTGGAAATCAAGAAATCGCTAGAAGTAAAGCTCAGGAAGTTATCGCTATCGCCGAAATGCAGGGGAACGATTTAATGAAAGGAAACCCTTATTTTTTTCTGAGTCTTTCTTATTATAAGTCGGGACAATATGATAAAGCTGCCGAATCAACTGAAAAAGCCCTGCAATATTTTACCTCCGAAAAGGGTTATTCCGGAAATTTCCTGTTTGCCGCCCGGACTATTCAAGGGCTTCTCAACCACCGCCGGACCAGAAGAAAAGAAATTATTAACGATCTCGAGGAAATTCTGGGGTATGGCCAATCGATTGAAAATTATAATCTGCAGGTCGATAGCCATCTGGCCCTCGGGATTGTCCAAGGAGACCATGGAAATCGAGTTGAGGCGGAAGTGCATATAGAAGCTGGTCTGGTCCTGGCCCAGGAGAAGCAATATACCTACTCCTTTTTGTTAAGTCCGGATGATTTGGTTAAAGGGTGCCTGATGGCCCTTGAATTCTATATCGACCACGTGTACCCCTTGGTGCGGCTGCTTCTGACGGATCGTTACGCGAAGGTGGCTGAAACGGAATTGCTGAGGCTGGAACACAATCTCTCTCCAGAGTTGCGGTCCAGAGCAAGGGAATTGCTCCGGATCATTCATCATAGCCTGGTTCCGTTTGTTGAGATAAACACCTTGGGCGCTTTGCAGATTATTAGAAGCGGGGTCCCAATCACCGAAGATTCGTGGGTCGGTCAGCAACCCAAGCGGCTTTTGATGGCCCTCCTTTGCCATCCGGGCGGGAAAGCCCCCAAGGAGACATTAATCGAAGAACTCTGGCCTTTGGAAATGGACGCTAAAGGGGAAAACAATTTTAAAGTGACCCTGCTGCGCTTGCGTAAATCACTGGAGGCGACGATTCATCCTTTCTTGGGTTCCACCTATCTTCACCTGCGCCATAACCGGCTGGAATTGGCCCCAGAGTTTATTCGGATAGATACGGACGAATTCCTGAAATCCGCAGGAGCCGGAAGACGCAGGGAAATGCTGGGCGACACCCGAGGCGCCATGGAGGAGTATGGTCGGATGCTGGAAATGTACCAGGGGGATTTTCTTCCGGAGGAGAACTCCTTGCCGAGCGTTGACCGTCGTCGGGTCGAACTGAAAAAGATTTTCATTGAAAACCTGGAACGACTGGCGGAGCTTTCGGTGGCAACGGGATCAATAAAAAAGGCCGTCGGCTATTACCAGCGGATCCTGGAGGCGGACCCTTTGAAGGAAGAGGCCTGCCGGAATCTGATGCGGCTCTGCCTCACCTTGGGCAATTACAATGAGGCCTTGAGGGCCTTTGATTCTTTGAAAAAAAACCTGAAAGAAGAACTGAAAAGTCAACCCAATCCCCAGACCCGCTCACTACACCAACAGATCCGGGAGAGAATTAATCAGGAGTAGGAAGGGCCGGTGCTTATCCCTTTTTCAGGGGTTGGTTGCGGGTCTTGGATACCTATTTCCGGATAAATCGGAACATTTTGTTCCCGGGCCAAGGTCCTGACCATTCCGGCCGTCTCGGGGAATTGTGCTGGGAAAGAACTGATCCTTCCGCAAACGGCGCAGGTAAAATAATAATCAAGTCTAAAGGCGTCCACGATGCCCTCTAAAAGGGATAAAACCGGAGGAGTGGTATGACTATGGCTGTTCCAAAGGATGGAGATTTCCCAATTTGCCGGAGCGGTATTCAGAAATTCAAGGATGGCCAATAACGAATTTTCAGGATTTCCGCCGTTGAAAGAAAGGAAACGCGCTTCCCTAAAATCCAATCGGGTCCATAAATGATGATCCAACAGGACACCGGAGCTCCTTCTCCGTTCGGGGGGTGATTCCTTCAGGCAGAAACTACAGCGCATTCCGGATCCGGCCAAAGTGATTTCCAAAATGGTCTTTTCAGGGCCGGATAAAGAGAGATCTATAACTCTCGGGTTTAAACCCATCCGGCATAATCCTCTTTCCCCTCTAATGCGATTAATCCAACAAAGTCTTTTACATAGGGAACAAAATATCAAGAGGTGGCGGACCATTTCAATTTTCAGGTCCAGCAGAGAGGCTTCCCCATTCTTTTTAGGGGGCAGGACTTCTCCGATTCGATGAAGGAGCATCAATTCGTTATGCATATCGAATAACTCATATAAAGGGTAGATTTTAATCTGGTCCAGACTTATCCCGGTTGAAATATTTTTCATTTTCTTAAACCGGGGACCTTCAAAAGGAGGCTGGCCCTGCCTGTCAGGTCTGGATCCCGAAATTCTCGGCACCGGAAAGTCTTTCGGCAGGCAATCCGAATGATTATTTTTTGTTGATGCTCTGTTCCCTTCAGTCGTCTCCCGGTCAAACATAGCGTGGCCCTTTTCCCTTTCAGAACATTTAGCGCAGGGTATCACAAGGAAGGTTACTAAAAGGTAACTGGAAAGGGAGGCTTGATGAAGTATGGATATTGATAACTAATAATAAGTATTAATTAAAATGAGATCAGAAGGGAAATATTTTGTTGGGAGTAAATTTTTTTATACTGAACCGGGATATTTCCTGGAATTAGGGGGGGGGAGTCTTTCAATCCTTTTGACAGTCTCCAATGGGGATGTTATATCAAAATAAAGTAATTCCAATTGGTTTTGTAATCACGAAAGGAGTAATCCCGATGTCCTTCGGAGACCCGATTAAGAAGTTATTTGTTCCAATTATGATCAATCAGTTGCCCATCAAAAACCGTATCATCCTTCCGGCCATGCACCTGGGGTATACCCCGGGAGGTCTCGTATCGGACCGGCTGATCGAATTTTATCGAGAGCGAGCCAGGGGCGGAGTCGGGCTGATTGTCATCGGCGGCTGCACGGTGGACGAATACGGCGGCATGTCGGAGATGATCGCCATCCACGAAGATCGGTTTATCGAAGGACTGTCTCATCTGGCCCGGGCGGTTCAGACGGAAGGCGCCCGCTTATTTGCTCAACTGTACCAGGCCGGCCGATATGCCTATTCATTTCTGATCGGCGGACGAACCCCGCTGGCACCCTCGGCCATTCGCAGCAAACTTACTGGAGAGACGCCCAAGGCCATGGATCCAGGTGAAATCGAAATGGTCCAGCAGCGCTTTGTTCAGGCCGCCTTGCGGGCCAAGGAGGCCGGGTTGGACGGGGTCGAGGTGCTGGGCAGCGCCGGTTATTTGATCAGCCAGTTTCTATCCCCCCTCACCAATAAGCGGGAAGACGATTATGGCGGCTCCTGGGAGAATCGGGTGCGCTTCGGCCGGGAAGTGGTGGAAAAGGTTCGGCAGGCAGTGGGACCGGATTTCCCGATCATGGTTCGCGTCGCCGGGAATGATTTCATGCCCGGCGGCAACACCAATACGGAGGCCGCCCAATTCGCCCAGGTCCTGGAGTCCGCCGGGGCCGATGCCATCAACGTCACCGGCGGCTGGCACGAAACGCGGGTGCCCCAGCTCACCATGATGGTTCCCCAGGGGGCCTTCACCTACCTGGCCCAGGGGATCCGCGAAAAAGTCAAAGTCCCGGTGGTAGCCTGCAACCGGGTGAACGATCCTTTGTTGGCTGATCGTATATTACGTCAGGGACAGGCGGACCTGATCGGGATGGCTCGGGCACTGATCGCCGACCCCCATCTGCCCAACAAGGCCAGGGGGGGACATCTTCAGGCCATCCAGCATTGTATCGCCTGCAACCAAGGCTGCTTCGACGAAGTGTTTAAACTCGGCCCGGTCACTTGTCTGGTCAATCCCCGGACCGGACGGGAAAAAGAAACCCCGGTCATCCGGGCGGAGAAAAGGAAAAAGGTTCTGGTGATCGGCGGCGGTCCGGGCGGAATGATGGCCGCCGTGACGGCTGCCCGGCGAGGGCATAAGGTGTTTCTTTACGACCGCAATTCCGAATTGGGCGGGCAGTTGCTATTAGCCGCTGTCCCTCCGGGGAGGCAGGAAATGGCTGCCCTGGGTCAAGACCTTTCTTATCAACTCGGTCTTTTTGACGTGGAGGTGAATTTGGACCAGGAGGTGACCCTGCCTTTGCTGGAAGCGGTTTCCCCGGATGCGGTGGTGGTGGCCACCGGGGCCAGACCGATCCTCCCCGATATTCCCGGCATCAACTTGCCCCACGTGGTCCAGGCTTGGGAGGTCCTCTCCGGTCAAGTGGACACGGTCAGCCCGGTAGTGATTATCGGCGGCGGGGCGGTGGGCTGCGAAACAGCCCTGCTGTTGGCCCGCATCGGGACGATTCCCCCTGAAACTCTATATTTTCTGTTTGAAAACCAGGCCGAGTCTCCGGAGGTTTTGTATCCGCTGGTTACCCGGGGAATTCAGGAAATCACTATCCTGGAAATGATGGCCAAGATCGGCCGTGATATCGGGGCTTCGACCCGCTGGTCGATCCTTCAGGATATCCACCGCCGGGGGATCCGGAGCCAGTTATCCTCCAGGGCCGTGGAGATCACCCCGGAAAGCGTCGTTTTTGAAAAGGAGGGTGAAACCGGCAGTCTGCCGGCCCGCACGGTGGTGCTGGCCCTGGGGGTGGAACCGGTGAACGATCTTTATGAAGAGTTTAAGGACAAGGTGGAGGAGATTTACCTGATCGGTGATGCCAAGAAACCCCGCAAGGCCCTGGAGGCCGTGCGGGAGGGTTTGGAAGTGGGGTTGAAGTTATAAACCTTCACCGCTAAGGCGCGAAGAACGCAAAGTAGGAGGGGTGAATGATCATCGGGATACCCAAGGAAATAAAAAATCACGAGTATCGGGTGGGCGTGGTACCGGCCGGGGTGCGGGCCCTGGCCCAGGACGGACATCAGGTATGGATCCAGGCCGGCGCGGGGGAAGGAAGCGGCATCCTGGACGAGGAATTCACCGAGGCCGGGGCAATGATCGTCCCCAACGCTGAAGCCGTTTACGGCCGGGCCGAGATGGTCATGAAGGTCAAAGAGCCCCTGCCCGCGGAAATCCCTTTGCTCCAGGAAGGTCAGATCCTCTTCGCCTACCTGCATCTGGCGCCGGCGCCCGAATTGACCCGGGGCCTGCTGCAGCGGGGGGTTATCGGGGTGGCCTATGAAACCATTCAACTTTTAGACGGCTCGCTTCCCCTGTTGACCCCCATGAGTGTGGTGGCCGGACGTATGGCCGTTCAGGTGGGGGCCCACTACCTGGAAAAGGGGTTCGGCGGTCGGGGAGTCCTGCTGGGAGGTGTACCCGGCGTGGCCCGGGGCAAAGTGGCGATTATCGGCGCCGGAACAGTGGGCGCCAGCGCGGCCAAGATCGCCGTGGGGTTGGGGGCCTACGTAACCATCGTGGACAACAATGCTCAGCGCCTAGCCTATCTGGACGACATCTTCGGGACCCGGATCAATACCCTCATGTCCAACCACGACAACATCGCCGTAGCGGTGAAGGACGCCCATCTGGTCATCGGGGCGGTGCTGATCCCCGGGGCCCGGGCGCCCAAGTTGGTCACCCGGGAGATGATCGCTTCGATGAAACCGGGTACCGTGGTGGTGGACGTCTCGGTGGATCAGGGCGGTTGCTGCGAAACCACCCGGCCCACGACCCACACCGATCCGATCTATTTAGTGGACGGGGTGATCCACTATGGGGTGACCAACATGCCGGCCGCTGTGGCCCGCACCTCCACCTTTGCCCTGACCAACGTCACCCTGCCCTATGCCCAGGCCCTGGCCAACAAAGGGATCGCCCAGGCCGTGGCCGACGACCCGGCCCTGGCCAAGGGGGTCAACGTATACCGGGGCCAGGTCACCTGCGCCAACGTGGCCGGTGACCTGGGCTATGCCTGCGCGCCATTGGAGAAGATTTGCTGTTCATGAACTGGTCAGGGGGAGCCTGGGGCAACTCCCTTCCGGGGTGAAATAGAAAGATGCTTCAATACCCGGCGGAAATGGTAACCAAAGATGACACAGGAGAGGGCCTGAGGAAGCGCTTTTCTGTTTTTGAACAAAGTGGCGGTCAGGAGCTTCCAGTAGTAACTCCGCTCTTTGGCAAAAATACCCAGTATGAAAATGGATTTCACGAAGGCCCGGGTATCCCTTAAGGTAAGGCGGCGACCCTTCAACTTGGGCTGGTAACCCTTGAGGAAGGTCCGAACCCGTTCGTAGTATTGCTTCGGAGCATAGATGGTGTTGATGATTTCTCGGTAGCCGTCCACCAGCAGTTGGGTGTCCATCTTGGGGATAAAATTCAGGGTGCCGTCCGTGTTGTTCCCGGTGCTGTTCATGAGGATCCGGCCCTGCTGCTTGAGGCGCTGATACAATGGGGTCCGCGGAACGGCGTGCAGCAAGCCCACCATGGCGGTCACTACCCCGATCCGCTGGATAAAACGGATCTGCTGCTCAAAGATGGATGGAGGATCGTTGTCGAACCCCACGATGAAGCCTCCCATGACCTCCAGTCCGGCCTGCTGGATCTTTCGGATGGAGTCCGCCATATCGCGCTCGGAATTTTGGGTTTTGTTGCATTCCGTCAGGCTTCCCTCATTAGGAGTCTCGATGCCCAGAAAGACCTGGGAAAAGTTGGCATCAGCCATCATCTTCATCAGTTCGTCATCGTCCGCCAGATTCAACGAAGCTTCGGTGATGAAATGAAAGGGATACTTGCGCTCCTGATTCCAGTGCCTCAGGTCGGGTAGGAGCCGCTTCACTTTCTGCTTGTTGCCGATAAAATTGTCGTCCACGATAAAAACCCCGCCCCGCCAACCTCGATCGTAAAGGGCATCCAGTTCCCCCAGGACCTGGTCGCTTCCCTTGGAGCGCGGAACCCGGCCGTTCAGGATGATGATGTCGCAGAAATCGCAGTTAAAGGGGCACCCCCGGGAATACTGGATCGACATGGTGGCGTAGTGTTTGAAGGAGATCAGATCCCAGAGGGGTTGGGGGGTCTTTTTAACATCGGGCCGCTCCGGAGAGGTATAGACCCTCCGGGGATTTCCCTTTTCCAGATCCGCCAGGAATAACGGGACCGTGATTTCCCCCTCGTCCAGGACGAAGTAGTCGATCCGCCGGTCCAGTTCGCTTTCCTCGCTCATGGTAAACAAGGGGCCCCCGGCTACGATCCTGACCCCTTGGGCTTTACACCTGTGGATGATCTCCTCTACGCTGTCCTTCTGGATAAACATGGCCCCGATGAAGACCAGATCCACACCCTTCAGGTCTTCGTCCTTCAGATTGCGCACGTTCAGATCAATCAGACGTTTTTCCCAGGTTTCCGGCAGTAGGGCCGCCACGGTCAACAGGCCCAGGGGGGGGAAGGCCGCTTTTTTGGAGATGAACTTGAGGGCGTATTTGAAGCCCCAGAAGGTTTCAGGGTATTTAGGGTAAATCAAAAGTATTTTCAAGAGGTTTTGTCCTTTTCGCTGAAGATGAGTTGCCTTATCCGGATTTTTTGAGCCGCATCAGGATTAAAGGCGGGGGGAGAGACTATTATTTTTCTCTTATATCAGAATAAACCAATTAGTGATGTCAGTAAAGAGAAAAGTTTGACGGTTCGTCCTTTTGGGTGGGTACCCCCCATATCGGGTATGGCCGCCGGGTCTCGGCGAAAGGGTTTTCCAGAGGTACTCCGGACTTCGAATTCGGGCCCAACTTACCAATTTTATCTAAAGCAGGCCCAAACTTAGAGGCTTTTAACGCCTGTTAGGTCGGCCCTGCCTCCGGAAAGATTTGAAAACATGGGGGCCGGGTTAGCACCGATAAAGGCCCGCCTTAGGCGGGCTGGGGAACCCTTTCGCCGAGACCCGGCGGCCACGAAGGCCCGATTTCAGACCAAACCCCCATATTTTGTGCCTACCCACCCAAAAGGGCGAACATCCAAAAGTTTAGACCGCCGTATATCGAAATCGGAATAATTCCTTTCCTCCTCATCCCGGACCCGGGGATAGGATACCCTATTGCATTATGTCTAAAATGCCTTACTTTGTATTAAACAATCAGGCCGGCGGCTTGCACCCCGAAGTTTGAAAATATTAGGGGCGGCATAAGCCTATCTGCTTGGCATTAATCATTAATAATCAATGGTTCATTAGTAACTATTAAGAAATGCCTGGTGGTGCCGAGTTTCATTTTTAAACTGATGGGAGGACCGGTTATGTCCGAGCACTGCCCCCATGAAACCCAGGTAAACGACCCTTTCCACCACACGTGTAAGGATTGCCGGGATCAGACCTGCGGCCATCATCAGGTGGCCCTTCATGTAGTCAAGGCCTTACTTGAAGACGGGGAGTCCTTCAAGGTCCGCATCTCTCCGTCTAACATGAAGTACCTCAAGGTTCAGGAAGGCGATTTTCTGCTGTTGAAGGGTACCCAATCAGCCGTGGTCCCGGTGGGGCCTTCGGCCCCCATTATCGGCTCCGAAGCCGTTATTCACCTGGACCCGCTGACGCTCAGCAATGCCGGGACCTTTCTGTTCAGCAAGATTATTGTCCAGAAGGCCAGAGCCCTTCCGGCCGAGGAAATCGTTTTGATTCCCGAAAAATCCCAATTGATCAAGGAGGAACGGAAGGCGATCCTCAAAGAACGACTTCAAGAGATTATCGTGTTGGCCGGCAACCGTATCCCGGTTTCCCTGGGCGGAGATAAAAAGGATGTTTTTTGGGTCCAGGCCACCCAACCGGCAGGCCCGGTTCAGGTCGGGTCTCAAACCGCCCTGGTGTTTCAGGAGGAAACCGGGGAAGGGCGCAGGAGCAACGCCGTCAGTTATCAGCATATCGGGGGCCTGGAGAAGGAGATCGAACGGATTCGGGAAATTGTGGAACTGCCCTTGCGCTTTCCGCAGATTTTTTCCCGGCTGGGGGTTGATGCCCCCAAGGGGATTCTGCTTCACGGTCCGCCGGGTTCGGGAAAGACCTTGATCGCCCGGGCCGTGGCCCAGGAGACTCAGACCCAATTTTATCATATCAACGGACCCGAGATCATGCAGCGTCATTACGGGGAAAGCGAGGAAAAACTCCGCTCTATTTTTGAAAAAGCCCAGGAAAATGCCCCGGCCATTATCTTTTTGGACGAAATCGACGCCCTGGCTCCCCGAAGAGAAAAAACGGAGGGCGAGGTGGAAAAGCGGATCGTGGCCCAGTTATTGGCCCTCATGGACGGTCTGGAATCCCGGGGGCAAGTGGTGGTCATGGGGGCTACCAATATTCCCAACAGCCTGGACCCGGCTTTGAGACGGCCGGGTCGCTTTGATCGGGAGATCTCCATCGAGGTACCCGGCGAGAAAGGGCGCCTGGAAATTCTGAAGATCCACAGCCGGAATATGCCCCTGTCCCCGAATATCGACCTGGAGGTCTGGGCCAAAAAAACCCACGGCTTTGTAGGCGCCGACCTCAAGGCTTTCTGCCAGGAGGCAGGTCTTTGCGCCCTGCGGAGGATCCGGCCCCGCCTGAATTTGGTCCAGGAGACGGTGACGCCCGAGTTTTTGGAGGGGTTGTCCGTGGAGGCGGTGGATTTTGATGAGGCCTTCAAAGAGGTGGAACCCTCGGCCATCCGGGAGGTGCAGGTGGAGTTGCCCCAGGTGCGCTGGGAGCAGGTGGGTGGTTGCCATGAGGCCAAAAAGGCCCTGAAAGAGGCCTTCGAATGGCCCTGGGAATTCCCGGAGCGGTACGCGGCCCTGGGCCTCGAACCGCCCAAAGGGATTTTGATCACCGGGCCGTCCGGCACCGGGAAAACCTTGCTGGTCCAGGCCCTGGCCCGGGAGAGCGGTCTGAATTTTATCGCCGTCAAAGGTCCGGAACTGCTCAGCAAGTATGTGGGGGAAAGCGAAGAGCGGATAAGGGAAATTTTTCGCAAGGCCCGGCTGGCGGCTCCCTGCATCCTCTTCTTTGATGAAATTGATTCCTTTGCCGCGCAGAGGGGATTGGACTGGGGAAGCTCCAAGGTGACCAGCCGCATGGTCAGTCAGCTCCTCACCGAAATGGATGGGGTGGAAAAATTGAAAGGGGTGTTTATCGTCGGGGCCACCAGCCAGCCGGAGGTAATAGACCCCTCGCTGCTCCGGCCCGGCCGTTTTGAGCTTCGAATCGTCCTGGCCATTCCCGAAGAGTCGGAGCGAAGAGAAATTCTGGCCATTCATCTCGCCGGGAAGCCCCTTTCCTCGGAGGTGACCATGGATTGGCTGCTGGGGCAAACCGTCGACTGGACCGGCGCCCAGGTCGAATCCCTCTGCCGGCGGGCGGCCCTGGCTTGGTTTCGGGAAGGGGTGGAGCAGGGCTGGCCGGAAGATCGGGAATTCTTGTTGGAAAAAAAGCACTTTGCATTGGAGGAATGACCATGAAAAGAAGTATGACGACAACACTAGCACTGGCAATGGTTTCCTTTTTTTGCTTATCCCTTCGAAGTGAAGCCGCTTTGAAAGCGGAGAAAGTGGAGTATAAGCAGGGAAGCACGGTGCTGAACGGTTATCTGGTTTATGAGGACAGCTATCCGACGCCGCGCCCCGGGGTCCTGGTGGTCCATGAATGGTGGGGGCTTAATGATTACGCCAAGAAAAGGGCCGAGGCCCTGGCCAGGGAGGGGTATATCGCCCTGGCCGTGGATATGTACGGAGGCGGAAAGACTACCACCCATCCCCAGGAGGCCGGTGAATGGGCCACGGCCGTGCGGCAGAACAAACAGATGGGTAAGGCGCGTTTCCTGGCCGGCTATGAATTATTGCGCAACCAACCCCTGACCCGCAAAGATCAAATCGCGGCCATCGGCTATTGTTTTGGAGGACATGTCGTTTTGTCCATGGCCCAGGAAGGGGTGGATCTGAAGGGGGTGGTCAGTTTTCACAGCGCGCTTCCGGCCGAAAAGGCGGAGCCCGGGTCTTTCAAAGCCAAGGTCTTGATCCTCCACGGAGCGGATGACCTTTTGACTACCAAAGAGCAGATTATGGCCTACCAGGATAGCTTAAGGGCTGGGGGCGCAGACTGGCAGTTCATGGTCTACGGGGGGGCCCGGCACAGTTTTACCAATCCCGATGCCGATAAAGCAGGCATCCCGGCCCTGGCCTATAATAAAATCGCGGACCGGCGGTCCTGGAAACTGATGCTCTCCTTCTTGGATGAGCTTTTTGCCGATTAATGGATTTGCCTGAACGTTTTGGCCTTAAGGTCGCATTCTTTCATCAGGCGATGTAGGTAAGGACGCTTGAGCCCGATCTCCTGAGCCGCCAGGGATACATTGCCCTTGTTTTTGACCAGGGCCCTTTTAATGTACTCCGTGTTAAAGTGGGAGACCAGACGTTCGCGGGCTTCCTTGATCGGTCGGCTGAAAAGTTCTTCTTCGATAGCCAGTAAGGTGGAAGTGGGGCGGTCCGGCAGGATCAAATCCGAGATAGTCAAAAAGTCGGATTTACAGAAAATAACCCCCCGTTCAATAACGGTTTCCAATTCTCGGATATTTCCGGGCCAGTCCCAGGAACGGAGCACCGCCAGGGCGTCACCGTGAATACCCCGGATTTCCTTCTGATTGATCCTCCCGTATTTTTCCAGAAAATGTTGGGCCAAGGCCGAGATGTCCTCCTTCCGCTCCCTGAGCGGGGGAAGGGGGATCTGGATCACCGAAAGGCGATAGTATAAATCTTCCCTGAAATCCCTGCGTTTCAACTTTTCCTTTAAATCTCGACCGGTGGAGGTCATAAATCGCAGATTGCCCCGTTGGCTGCGCTTGCTTCCCAGGGGCTTGTATTCTCCTTCCTGAAGGAGTCGCAGGAGCTTAGTCTGGTTGTAAAGGTTCAACTCTTCCACTTCATCCAAAAAGAGCGTCCCGCCATCCGCCTCTTCCACCAGGCCTTTCTTTTCCGTTAAGGTTCCCGGATGAGTCCCGGCAGCATAGCCAAACAATTCACCTTCCACCAGGTTTTCGGGGATGGCGGAACAATTGAAGGGCACGAATTTTTTTTCTTTCCGGGGACTTTGAAAATGAATGACCTTGGCCACCAGTTCCCGACCCGTACCCGGTTCCCCGGAGATCAGGATGGCCGCCTCGCTGTGGGATAACTCCAGAATAGTCTGATTGACTTTTTTCATGGCCTGACTTTTCCCGATTAAGAAAGGGGACTGCCTTCTCAGATCCAGCTCCCGGCGGAGATTGATATTCTCTTTCTTGATCCGTTCAAATACCAGGGCCTTTTCGATATTGATCAGGATTTCGTCAATCTTAAAAGGCTTGGTGACATAGCTGAAGGCCCCTTTCTGGAGGGCTTCCACGGCCGATTCAATGGTTCCGAAGGCGGTCAAGATGATTACCGGCAAGTCGGGGGCACTTTTCCGAATAGTCTCCAGCAACTCAATTCCACCCAAATGGGGCATCTTAAGGTCGGTAATAACCAAATCGAAGGAAGTTTCTTCCAAAAACGCGGGTGCCTGCAGGGGATTGGTGGTGGTTGTTACCTCGTGGCGGGTCTTATCCTCAATGACTAATTTGAGTAATTCCAGCAATTCGGGTTCATCATCAATTATAAGGATCTTCTCGCCCATTATGTTTAATTATTATATAATAGTGTAATAATAATAGATACGAATAGATTAACTACTAATAATAATTTGATTATATATAATTATTTTCTTGAAATAAAGTATTTTTTTTGTTACAAGTGGCCCCATAAATCGGTTTAGGTCAACTTGCGGGGGCATCCAGCATGAAACAACTCGAAAAATTGATCGACCGGATCATTAATCGGGTCAATATCAACCTCAGAGAACCTGCCTTTGACGTAGCTCCGGCTATTCGCCACGTTATTCCTTCAGCGCAATTCGGAAAGTTTTATGCCTTCTATGGATTGACTTCCCACCATCCTCTTTATTTCCGATTCAAATGCTCCAGTTTGGCCGGAAGTTATTTCTTGGGGAAATGCATCGTGGATTATTCGGTGCTCTATAAAAGTGATATCCGGGGAGATGAATTGAAGTCCAAAGGGCAGGCCTTCAATCATAAAGGCCTGGAAATCCCGCTCCATGATGATGAAGTGATTCATATCAAGGACAGCTTTCTCATCAAAACTCTGGTACACAGCTTTTCCCACGATCCTGAAAACCTGGAAGAATTTCTGATACAGAATACGGCTTCCCTGCACTATGCCAACATCCATGGCTCGACGGTAGAGGGCTGTTTTTTAGCCCCTTTCGCCACAGTGGATCTAACCGC
>CAWJJC010000013.1:0-74873 GCA_963843145.1 uncultured delta proteobacterium | reverse complement strand
CTAAAATCTGATTTTCTTATTGAAGTTAATAGGTTACATGTTGTTCAAAATCTCATAGTTTGGTTATTTCGTCAAGCATTATTTGGGTGGCCAGCCGTTTGTTGCCTAATCACCTCCATGGCTTTGAAGTAGTCTCGCTGCACCTTAAGGTTTGAAATCCGGCAGTACCGTTGTGTGGTTTTCACATGGCTATGACCCAGGAGATCTTGAATGGTGGAAAGATCGGCATCGGCATTGAGCAGTTGGGTGGCCATGGTATGGCGAAGATGATGACAGGACACCTTGAGCTTGGCTTGGCGAGCATAAGTTTCCATGCGCCGCTGAATGCCGCGGATGGAGATGGGCTGCCCCTGACAAGGTTTCTTTTCCGCCAGAAAGATCTTTCTGGCCTTGGATGGCGGCCTCACCGTCAGATAGGCGGCCAGGGCCTGAAGGGCATCATGGCTCATATAGACGACCCGATCTTTTCCACCCTTACCGTCTTCCACCAGGATAGTCCTGCGTTTGACGTCTATGACCCCGATCGTTAGCTGGGCGACTTCTTCCACCCGTAGCCCGCAACGGAGCATGAGCATGAACATGGCCCGGTCACGGACGCCCTTGATGGCCTTAAAAAAGGTCTCCACCTGATCATCTCTCAGGTGTCGGGGAAGGGGCTGGGACATCTTCTGGAGATGAGTCTTCTTGATGGGATTGGTGATAATCACCCCTTCCTCATCCCGCAGGTAATGGTAGAACTGGCGAATACCGTTCAAGTGGCAGTTGACCGTCTTGGGCGCCAGCCTCTTCCTCATGAGATGCTCGATGTAGCGTGACACGGTTACGTGGGTCACGGCCTCCACCGGCACATCCAGCCAGATGATAAAGTGTTTAATGAGGTTCAGATAGTTCTTCACGGCATGGGGCGAACAGTTCCGCCGCTTTAAAAATCTTTGCCAGTTCAGGATCGCATCGGTCATCGCCATTACTGTCCCTCCTCTCTATTTTCGACATGGCTCTAAAATACTCAGCCTCCCGGGTCTTATCAGTCAGCCGGGCATACCGCCGGGTTTCCTCGATGCTCCGGTGCCCCAACAAAACTTGGAGACACTCCAGACGCAGGCCGGCGTTGAGAAACTCCGTGGCAAAGGTATGGCGAAGGGTATGCAGGGAATATCCCTTGTCCGCCAATCCCGCCTTCTCCAGATAGCGCATAAAAATGGTCCGGGCGGTGCTGTAGGACATGGTCTCTGTCCGGGTATAGATCAGGTACTCCTCACCGGGATTCCTCTTCTTCAACCACCTCCGCAGAGCCAGGACCGCATCGTCGCTGAGATAGACCACCCTCCCCAGGCGGTTCTTCTCGCCTTCATAAATCTCTATCTTCCGTTCCTTAAGATGGACGTCGGCCATCTTGGTATTAAGCAGTTCTCCGATCCGCAGGCCCGTCCTCAACAAGACCAGGATCATGGCCCGGTCACGAATATCGTCAATGACCGAAAGCAGCTTCCGCAGATCGTCAGGATCCATGGCCCGCGGCAGCCGCTCCGGTAATTGCAACCGTATCCTCCTGCTGAAGAGTTCCGCGGAAACCCTTCCTTCTTCTAACAGGTAACGGAGAAAGGCTTGCACACTCACCAGCCTGGTCCTGATCGTTGTAATCTTAATCCCCCGGTCCTGCTCCCGCTCGATAAAGGTTTCCACATCCCTTCGGGTAATGGCTTCCAGGGATGTCCTGCCGCTCTCCCGTATCAGGCCCAGAAAAAGAATGATCGCCCCAAAACGGCTGTACAAGGTTCTCGGTCTGCGGTTGCCATACGTCAGGTGACGAAGATAGGCTTCCACCTGATCCTTCCCCGGAAGGTCCATCCGGACCAGCCGTTTTAAAATCTGGCCCAGCGCTTCTAAACAGTCTTTAGAATTTATTCTAAATCGTAATCGCGTTTGATAATAATGGGGAGCGTTAACGGCGGGAATCTTAAAATCAGAAGATTTACTCGTCTGCTGTAGATCACTATGTCCGTTCATCATCTCTGTCTCCTTTTCTTAAATCAATAAGAAAATCAGACAGATGATGACTAATAAACTCTTATCTGTCAAACATCAGCTTGGTACGTATAGCAGGAAGAACTTAATGATTTCACTGTAAAAAAAGCTTCCATAACCTGTTTGGCATAGGGGCGAAACAACCCGTGTATCCTTTTAAAACGATCCTCATAATTGACGGGTCAGGTGTGGCGGCGCGACCAACATTTTGGTCCGGTCGGCAGCTTAGTGTGCGGCAGTGAGGATCGCGTCGGCGTCTTCGACGCTCATCGGCGGCCCGATCGGCGTGAGGTCGTGGAGGATGGCCACGCGGGCGAGCTCGTCCGTGGACGGAAAGACCGGCTGTGCGGGCACGACGTGCGCCGCGGCTGGTACCCCCAGCTCTCGGATCAAGTCCCGGAAGCTGGCGTTGTCGTGCACGAGCAGGATGCGCGCTTCACGATCACCGATGACCCGGAAGGTGTGCGGCACACCTCGCGGCATCGACATCCAGTACCCGGCGCCGACGACCAGTACATCGTCGCCGCAACGCACCACCATCTTACCATCGAGGATGTACCAGGTGTCGTCAAGGGAGTGGTGCACGTGCAGCGGCGGCGAGGAGCCGACCGGCAAGGTCATCTCGAGCACGACCGTCACCATGCCGGGGGCGCAACGGTGCTCGACGACTAGGAAGTCGAGGAACCACCATGCCTGGGCTTGTTCGTTCTGGGGACTGTCAATGACTGCTGCACTCATGGATGGGCCTCCTTCTGTGATTTTTGATAAGAATTTCCTTTTAATGGGAAGAGTATAACATATAAAAAGACAGGATCACGGGAGAAAATAGGATGAAATGCAAGGGGCAACGGGGGTCTTCTGAAGAAAATGGGGCTCTGCAGGGCTGGACGTTACAAATTAATTACCGTTTGTAATGTAGCATAAAGAACCAAAACTAAAAAACAAGACTTCAAGGAAGCAGTTCTGAGCCTTGAAACCTCGGACCGGCAACCGGGAAACCGCCTAAGAATCCCCGGTCTCCCGGTCCAGGGTCCCGAACTGATTGGCCCAAGTCACCGAAGCCTGGAAGGCTTCCTTGACGGGGCTTTCCTCCAGGCCCAATTGCCGGACCAGGGCGGCCGCTTTCTCCCCGCAGCCGTCCACAAGGTTCTCATTCAGTAGGAGGAGCGGGGGATTCCAAAAAACGTTTGGGTCGTCGAATCTGATCAATCCGCGTGTGTAATCCAGTTTTTTCAGGACCTGAAACGAAACCTGGCGAAGTTTTTGCTACTTCGCCAGGTTTCGTATTTTTCATTATCTCCAGGAAAAGGGTCTTTATTGCCTGAGGATGAGCGGCATGTAGATCGGGAAGATCACGGACACGTCGACCGTGGCCGTGGACTGTTGCCCGTCCGCATCGGTAACGAGCAGGGAAATGGTGTTCGGTTGGGAGTTGCCGCCATGCACGTCCGAGTGCAGGCCACCCGGAACGGGTACCGTCGCAGCAGTGCCCAGGGCCCCATCCACGCTCGATGACCACAGGTAGGTGTACGGCGGAGTGCCGCCGCTCGCCGTGCCAGATAGATCCAGACTTTGGCCCGGCAAGACCTTGGTCCCGGCCGTCGGGCTGGTGATGCTGGCCTGCGGCAGGGCGCTGTCGGCGGCTGCGGCCGGGACATAAATGATGACGTCACTGGCCACCAGCTCGCTTGCCCCTAAGGGGGATTGTTTCAACGCCTGGGCGGCCGTAGTATACACGTCCGCCACGAAGACCCACACCGGGATCAATTCGTTCTGGGGGACGTCCGACGCCTGCTCGTAGTATGCCAGGGTCGGGAGAGGTTTTCCCGTGGTGTTATACTGGCCTAAGGGAGGCTTCGCCAGGGCGATGTTGGGATCGGCCAAAAAGTCAGTCCAGGCCTGGGCGGCGGTCTTGATAGCAACCGTCGCGGCCCCCAGGGACTGGCTTCCCGGATTAGTCACGAGCGGCTGCACCACGTCACGCCAGCCGCCCTTCATCCGAGCCATCCCGCCCATGTTGGCCGTGAGGTCCCCGATATACATGTTATACCGCGCTCCGGGGCCGACCACCGACAGTTGTTGCCCGGCGGCGGCCACCGATCGGCCATAATCAGACGGCATAATCCGTTGGATAGGTCGGAGCAGCCGCCAGCTTTTCAGCGCCCAACATCGGCAGTGGAGCCACCCCCTCCAGTTCGACAGTTGAAGGCAAAGAGACGAGAAAAACCCGGCAAAGAATTGGCATGCACTCTGGAAAAGACGGCGGATACACCCTGGGCCTGCTCTGCACTGGTTGGCAGCGTGCGGGCCATCGTCGGCTTAGTCCACAGCTCGCCCAGGTTCATGAAGGAGAAACCGCCGCTAGCCGCGTCCACCTCCAGGAATTTGGTCGGAACGACGCTGCCATCGCATAGATATTTATCGGTATCGGCGTCCTGGCAGGAGGGCGGCTGAGCATCCATGTCCATCATGTAAAATTTTGATCCGTCCTGGTAGATCTTGGTCGTGTCCGTCAGGCCGAAGGCCATTCCGATGTTGGCCACGTAATTCTGGTCCACGTTACGGGGCACGACCTGATAGACTTCCAGACTAGCCCGGCGCCGCGCCAATGAGTGGGATCGGGGCCGGCGTTCCCGACACGTGATCCCAATACCAGCCGCCGTTATGGGGATAATCGGGGCTCACGTACCCTTCGCCCCAGAGGTAGTCGTTGTAGTTGTTCAGGTCTTCGGCCACCACCCGGGCCCGCACGCCGGACGGCTGCTGGTCGTCCGTGGCGCTGAACCAGGCCTGGGTCACGGTGAGGGCCGGGATAGTGAAGAGGCCAAGGATGTTTTTATGCGATCGCCCGGTCGGCAAAAACACCGCCGTCCCCTGGATAGACCACGTACATGGTGTTGGCGAAGCCCATCATCAGGTGCAGCCCGTTAAAGGTCTCGTACCAGTAAGCCAGGCTGTCGTCACGGAGCACGCTGCAGGAGTCGAAGATCAGCCATTCGAGGTCATTGGTCCCGTAGAAGCGATAGGCCTCGCCCGGGCTGAGGAACCAGTCGTCGTTGTTGCTGCTGAAGTACACCGCGCTGAGGTTTTTTCCCCATTTGGCATCATAGGCGGAGGTACCGTGGGTGCCGATCATGGCCAGGTCCACGGTATCGACCAGGCCCTTGTTGCCCCCGAGCGGACCTTTGAAATCCCGCTCCCAGGCATTGGTGTTGCCCCAGTTGAAGCGGCCGACCCAGCCGCGATTGAGCAGCTCGTTGTAAAGGTTATTGGCCGAATAGTACCAGTTGGGGCGGTCGTCGGCGGTGCCGGGCCAGTCAGTAATCCACTCTACGCCCATTTCGGCGATGCCGCCGTCGTCCGCTGCGAGGATCATTGGAAAGAGGGGGGTTGCCAGCATGATGAACAGAAACATGACGAGGATGGACTTGCGTTGCATGGTTCACTTCCTCCTTTTAGGGCTTTAATTGCCCATTGTACAAGGGTGGACGAAACTAAGGTTTGGACCCTTTTCCAGCATACGACAGGCCGGAAGATTAGCAGTTAAGATTTTGATTTGCCTGATTTACGGAAGGAGTTATTATTACAAGAAAAGAATACTTTTATCCCCTTGGGTTGTCAAGGGGATAATGGCCCGCTAAGACTCCGCCGCCTCCAGGTCCGTCGATCCAAACTGATTGGCCCAGGTCACCGAAGCCTGGAAGGCCTCCTTGACCGGACCTTCCTCCAAGCCCAGTTGCCGGACCAGGGCGGCGGCGTCTTCCCAGTGACCGTCCTCCAGCATCTCCGCCAGCAGGAGGAGCGGGAGATATTCGTTATTGGCCTCCCGCTTGAGGGCCGACTTCAACTTGTCTTCGAGAGGCAGGTACTGGAGGGTCTCCGCCATGGGCAGCCCCAGCATGACGTCGAGGAGCGAGAAGAGCCCGAGCAGTTGGAGACTGTCCGGATCAAAACCCCAGTAGTCAAAGGTCATTCCAATGCGTTCCAGAAACCGCCCCCGCTGGGCGGAGAGGTAGACCAACTCCGGTGAATTCAGGCCGTGGGCCAGGTCATTGAGCAGGGCCACGCGCAGCCAGTTCCGGGTTTTCTGCCAGCCCAAAAGGGTGATCGCCTGCCGGATCGATTTAATCTTTTGCCGAAAACCGAAGGCGGCCGAATTGAGCAGGGCCAACAGCCGGAAGCTGATCGAGGCATCGGACTGGATGACCTCGGCCACTTTGAGGAAGTCGGGGTCTTTCTGCTCGATGAGTTGAAAGAGGCGCAGCCGGGCGATCTCGTTCGAGCTGATCCGCCGGACGGGAACATCCTCCGGCGACTTGAAGTAGCTCCCCTGAAACAGATCGAAACCGAGGGTGGCGCAGGCGCCCAGACAAGCTCGGTCCGCCACTCCGCTGGCCAGCAATTTTACCGGAAAGTTCCGTCCGGCCTTGACCAGCCGGGTCAGGCCGGCCGGCTCCAGCGAGGCCGCAATGTCCAAAACATCGCCCATTCGATACAGCGGCTCCAATTCGGCGGCGCCCGAAAAATCCCCCACCATCAACAAGTATCCCTCGGTTTTGAGTTGCGTCAGGGTTTCCATCAGGTCCGGATGGACGGCGATCCGCTCCGGGACTTTCAAGGCCGCGAGTGAGGGTTGAAGCGTATAAGGGAGATTCGAAAGCAACGTCCGATCGTTGAGCCCGACCACGATCCGTTTTCCCCGTTCCGAGACCTGTTGCAGGCCCACATAGGAGCCGGAGGCCATGGAGGAAAGCGACGGCTCCCCGGCCGGCGGAGAGGGGCTCAAGCCGCCCCGATTGGAAACACAAAAAATTTCATAGCCCCAGAGGGCCTGTCGGGCATCAAAAATCGGGTGCCGGGCCAGTGCCCAGTCACCGGAGGGAAAATCGTTTTGATCCATATTCGTCTTCCTTCAGGTTAATTCCAGGGGGGTCACGTTCCAAATTTTTCCGGCGTATTCCAGGATGGAGCGGTCGCTGGAGAAGAAGCCGGTCCGGGCCGTATTCAGGATCGAACGGCGGGCCCATTCCTCGTGGTCGGCATACACCGCTCCCACCCGTTCCTGGGCTTCCAGGTAAGCGCGGAAGTCGGCCAGGACCAGAAAATAGTCTCCCTGGTCCAGGAGTGCCCGCACCAGGGGCTGGAACAGCCGGGGCTCTTCGGGTGAGAAAAAACCCTCCCGGATAAGATCCAGCGTTCCCCGCAGCTCCGGATCCGCCTCGTACAGCGCCCGGGGAGCATAGCCTCCGGAACGGAGGCGGACGACTTCTTCGGCGTTCAACCCGAAAATAAAAATGTTGTCTCGTCCGACTTCCTCCATGATCTCGATGTTGGCGCCGTCCAGGGTGCCGATGGTTAAGGCCCCGTTGAGCGCAAACTTCATGTTGCCCGTCCCGGAAGCCTCCATACCGGCCGTGGAAATTTGTTCGGAGAGATCGGCCGCCGGGATCACCTTCTCCGCCTGGGAGATGCAGTAGTTCGGCAGGAAGATGACCCGCAGCCGCCCCCGGATATCCGGATCGTTGTTGACCACCCCGGCCACGGCGTTGACCAGCTTAATGGAGAGTTTGGCCTGGACATAGGCGGGCGCGGCTTTGCCGCCGATAAAGACGGTCCGGGCGGGGGCGGCATAATCGGGATTTGATTTGATCCGCCGATAGAGCGCTACGGTGTGGAGGATATTGAGGAGCTGTCGTTTGTATTCGTGAATCCGTTTGACCTGCACATCGAAGAGGGTGTCCGGATTCACCCCCAGGCCCATTTTGCGGAGCACGTACCGGGCCAGGCGCTTCTTATTCTCCCGTTTGGTCTCCTGCCAGGCTTTTCGGAATTCGAGATCTTCCGCCAGGGGTTCGAGCCGGCGTAACCGCTGCAGGTCGTTCACCCATTCCGGACCGATGGCCGAGGTGATCAGCTTGGACAGGGCCGGATTGGCCTGAACCAGCCAGCGCCGGGGCGTGACCCCGTTGGTTACGTTGCGGAACCGGCCCGGGAAGATCCGGTCGAAGTCTCGAAAGAGCTGTTCCTTAAGGATCCGGGAGTGCAGTTTGGCCACGCCGTTGACGGCATGTCCCCCGACCACGGCCAGATGGGCCATGCGGACTCGCCGCACCGGCCCTTCCTGGATCAGCGAGACCCGGGCCGGCAGCTCGTGGTCCTGGGGATAATCGTTTCGGACCTCTTCCAGAAAACGCTCGTTGATTTCGTAGATGATCTCCAGGTGGCGGGGCAGCAGCCGCCCCAGAACCTCCACCGGCCAGGTCTCCAGGGCTTCGGGTAAGACCGTATGGTTGGTGTAGGCGAAGGTGCGACGGCCGATGGACCAGGCCTCATCCCAGCCCAGCCCCTCTTCGTCCATCAGTTGCCGCATCAATTCGGGGATGGCGATGGTGGGATGGGTATCGTTCAGTTGAATGGCCACGGACTCCGGAAAGCCGGACCATTCCCGGTGCTGTTTCTTGAATTTGCGAAGAATGTCCTGAATCGTGGCCGAGACGAAAAAATACTGCTGCTTCAGCCGCAGTTCGCGTCCCTGGGCCATTTCGTCGCTGGGATAGAGGACCTTGGAGATGTTCTCGCTCAATACCTTGGCTTCGACGGCGCCCACGTAGTCGCCCTGGTTAAACTCCTGGAGGTTGAATTCCCGGCTTGATTTCGCCACCCAGAGGCGCATGTTGGTGACGTACTCCCCTCCGTAGCCCGGCACCAGGAAGTCGGAGGCCATGGCCAGTACCGACTCGGTCTCCACCCAGCGGTGGCGAACCCGGCCTTGGGCATCGCGGTAAGACTCCGAGCGCCCGTAATAATGAACGGGATACAACACCTCCGGCCGCTGGATTTCCCAAGGAGTGCCTTCGCGCATCCAATTGTCGGATTGCTCCTGCTGGTAGCCGTTGACGATATGCTGGAAGAAGATGCCGTAGTCGTACCGGATTCCGTAGCCGTAGGCCGGGAGCTGCAGGGTGGCCATGGAATCCAGAAAGCAGGAGGCCAGTCTGCCGAGGCCGCCGTTTCCCAGACCGGCGTCCCATTCCTCCTCCTCGATGTCCTCCAGGTCATAGCCCAGACTGTGCAGGGCCTCCTGGGCCTCTGCTTCAATTTGGAGACTGGTGAGGTAGTTCCGCAGGAACCGGCCGGGGAGGAACTCCAAGGACAGGTAGTACACCCGCTTGGCCAGCAGCTCGTAGCAGGCCCGCTGGGTCCTCAGCCAGCGTTCGACCAGGCGGTCCCGGACGGCGGAGCAGAGCCCGAGGAAAATCTGACGGCGGTCCGCCAGATCCGGATCATTGCCCTGAGTGAACTGGATATGCTTTTGGATGTCTATCCGGATCCGGTTTTGGGCCAGCGAATCGCTCATCGGGGTCCCCCCATTTTCATATGCGTCCTCGGATGGTTAATATGGATAAATATATCAGATTCGTATAAGAATAAGAACAGCTATCTTAAGTTCAGATTTAGCCCCGCCGAGGAAAGGCGCGAAAGGTGTCCGATGGAATTCTGTTCATTCCGGTGCCCCCAGGCCGATAACGAAAAAGCCCAGCACGCCGGCTGTCTGGCGGTGAACGGCGTTTTTTGTAGGATACTGCTGCGGGTGGTTGAAAAAGGTTCGCCCTGCCCGGCCGAAGGCCGCCGGACCGTTAAAGATAAGAAATTAAAACGGAGTTTTTCCTGAGTCGATATACGAGACCCTTCGCTTCGCTCAGGGTGACAGGCGAAGGGCTCAGGGTGACAGAAGGTGAAAGGTTCAGGATGACATTCGGGACTTTTTGCGAGGTTATCTCCCAATAGTCTGTACCTACACCGACCGTCATCCCCGAGTGTTTTAATCGGGGATCCAGAATCGCACAAGGCAGGGGCTGGATTCCCGCCCAAAATCGCAGCGGGAATGACGATAGGAAGGCCAGGGGACAGTCGGTTTTATTATGAGGCTGTTAATAATTCCCGAACTTATCCGAAACAGCGACTGTAGCGTTCGTTGAATTCTTCGGGACTGAACCGGTAATCCTGCGTGCCGTAGCACTCGACCGCGAAGGAAGCGCAGACGCTGCCCCAGCGGGCAGATTGCTCGAGGTCTCGGCCTTGAACCAGGCCGCTGATCAACCCGCCCCGATAGGAATCGCCGGCGCCGGTGGGGTCCTCCACCTTCCGGGGAGGAACCGCCGGGATATTTAGGCTGCCTTCCCCGGTGGCGATTCTTGAACCGTGCTCTCCCAAGGTGGTTATGATAACCCGGGCCTTTTTCAGCAGCGCGTCCTGGTCCAACCCCGTCTTGGCCATGATCAAATCCAGTTCATAGTCATTGGAAATCAGCATTCGGCAACCGTCCAGGGCCTGGACCAGCGCCTCGGCCTCCAACATAGGCAAGGATTGCCCGGGATCAAAGATGTAGTCGATCCCCAAGGCCCGGCAACGGCTCGGATAATGCATCATGTCCTCTAAATTGCCGGGAGAGATGATCATCAGCGTCTTCTCCGCTTTGAATCGTTCGAAATCGAGCGCGGAAGAATATTTCATGGCCCCGGGATTGAACCCGGTAATCTGGTTGTCGGCCCGGTCGGTGGTGATGTAGGCGCCGGCCGTGAATTCCTCCTCGATGATTTTGGTGTATTCGGTGGAGAGTCCGATCTTTCCCAACCATTCAAAGTAACGCTGAAAATCATGGCCGATGGCCGCGGAGATGACGGGTTTTTCGCCCATCAGGGAAAGGGCATAGGCAATATTCCCGGCCGTGCCGCCGAATTTTTCCTTCAGTCCGTTCACCTGGAAGCAGACGTTCAAAATATGAATTTTTTCGGGAAGGATATGCTCCGCAAAGTATCCCGGGAAATCCATAATCCTGTCGTAAGCCAGTGACCCGGCAACAATAATATTCATTTCCCCGATCCTCTCCAATGATAATCTTGAGAGGGGAGGCTAAAGCCTTCCCCTACCCCGGCAGTGGTCTTTCAAGGGGTTAAATTCTTATAATAAATCAGGTTTAAATGTCAAGCAGGAAAAAGGGGCAGGTCGTAGCCGTAAGGGGGAACTCCCCTAAATCCACCACTTGAAGAAAGCCTTTTCTCATGGTACAAAAGGTAAACAACCGCACCGAAATGGAGGTCTGGCATGGACCGTGAATCCCATTACCGATCGCTGGAAAAAATGTATTTAGCCGCCCCGATAAACGCTTTCTATAAACCGAAAATAGCTATCTCCCGGGAATACGCACAAATTTTAGCCGACTCGGTGGTTTTTGACGACCAGGGAAGAGAGATCGGCCGGGGGAATGGGTTGTTCGTTCGCGGTAAAATCCGTTTGTCCGAGGTCGGGGGGTATGTCCATGGATAGCCTTCAGGACTTGGAGGATAAACGCCCCGTCCGATTTCTTTGGTTGATTTTCGTCATCCTGGCCGCCGGCGTCGTCCTGGCCGGGTTCTTTAATTATCAGAGCAAGGAAAAACATTTCAAAATGGAGATGGAACATAAACTGGCCGCCATCGCCGACTTGAAAGCCGGCGAGATAGTCAACTGGAAGACCGAGCGTTTGAGGGATGCCGTGGTCTTTTTTCGTAATCCCGTCTTTGCCGTCATGATGCGGGATTTCTTCGCCCATCCCCGGGATCCGACCCTGGAGAAAAACCTCCGGACTTGGATGGAGCTGATCCAGGAGGGGTATGATTATGACCGGGTACGGTTGCTCGATTCCCAAGGCGTTGTGCGGTTGTCGGTTCCTGATATTGATGAGCCTCTCCCTTCGGCGATAAAAAGATAAAGTCGCGGAAACACTGCAATCCGGGCAAATCACCTTCGTGGATTTTTACCGACAGGAGCACTCCCGGAAGATCTCTCTGGCCTTGCTCGTCCCGATTCCGGATGATCGGGGCGGGGACCGGCCTTTGGGGGTGCTTTTCCTGAGGATCGACCCGGAGGTCTATCTCTATCCCTTCCTGCAACGCTGGCCGGAACCCAGTGAGACCGCCGAAACACTGCTTGTCCGTCGGGAAGGGAAGGACGCCTTATTTCTGAATGAGCTCAAGTTTCGTAAAAATACCGCCCTGACGCTCCGTATCCCCTTGGGAAGTCAGGATGTTCCCGCGGTGAAGGCGATCCGGGGTGGGAAAGGGATAGTCGAGGGGCGCGATTACCGGGGCGTCCCGGTGTTGGCCGCGGTGCGCTCGATTCCCGATTCGCCTTGGTATCTGGTGGCCCGGATGGATGAGGCGGAAGTGTACGGCCCCATGCGGGAAACCCTGTGGCTGATCATCCTGATCGTGGGCGCCCTGATCGTCGGCGCGGGGGCCGGGGTGGCCCTGATTTGGCGGCAGCAGCGCTTCCGCTATTACCGGGAGCGGGCCGGCGCGGCGGAGGCTTTGCGTAGGGCCAATGATGAGCTGGAACGAAGGGTCCAGGAGCGGACAGCGGAAGTTCGTTTCCTGTCCTCGCGCCTCCTGTCGACCCAGGAAGAGGAAAGAAGGAGGATCGCCATCGATCTTCATGACGGGATCGGGGGATTGCTGAGCGCCATCAAGTACCAGGTTGAGGCCGCCCAAAGGGGCAAAGACCTGGGGGAGACGGTCTCCCTCCTGCAGAGGGCCATTGAGGAGTGCCGGAGAATCCAGATGGCCCTCAGGCCTTCCCTGCTGGATGACCTCGGCCTGCTGGCCACCTTTAACTGGCTGATCCGGGAATTCAAGAAAAGGACTCCCGGCCTGACGGTCGAAACACAATTCGAGGTCGAAGAGCAGGCGATTCCAGCGGCCCTGAAGACGGTGATTTTCCGGATTACCCAGGAGGCCTTAAACAATATCGCCAAGTACAGCGGAGCGGATCGGATGCTGCTTTCCCTGCGGAATACCGGAGGGGCACTGGGGCTGGTCATTCGGGACGATGGTCAAGGGTTCGAGATCGAAAAGGCCCTGACTAAAGAGGCCACTGATCGCGGGCTTGGCTTGGCCAGCATGCGGGAGCGGACCGAGTTGTCGGGAGGGACCTTCTCCATCGAATCCTCGCCCGGCAAAGGGACGGTCGTGCAGGCGATCTGGCCGGAGAAGATGGGGACAGGGCAAGAAATAGCCTAACCAGATGATTTTAATAATCAATAGCCAATTGTTAATTATCAATTAATTATTGATTATTGGCCAGGTAGCAGGTCAAAGAGGCTATTTTCGTACTAAACCCCCAGGCCCGGGGCGGGCACCCCGAAGCATGAAAATAAGCTTTAAACAGGTCGAGTCAGCTCGTCATTCCGGACAAGTCACGCCTAAGGCGTGACGCGATCCGGAATCCAGGCCTCACCTAAGCCTCAAAGGACTGGATGCCGGATCGCGTCCGGCATGACGGCAAAAACAAATGCTCAATTGCTTCTTTGGGATAAATCCGCAAGAGACCCCGGGCATCAGGAGCTGCTGGGGATTCAAAAAGCCGTTCAGCGGGCGGCCCAGCTTATTCGTCAATTGCTGACCTTCAGCCGCAAGGTGGAAGGGAACCGACGCCCCCTCGACCTGAATCAGGAAATTCTGGAAGCGGGAAAAGTGTTGAGGCGGACCATCCCGAAAATGATCGATCTGGATCTCCGTCCAGATCCTGCAGCGCCACGGGTATCAGGTTTTCGCCGCCGACTGCGGCGAGGCGGCGCTGGAATATCTTCAAACCCGCTCGGGGAAAATTGACCTGGTCCTCCTCGATTGGGGAATGCCGGGTATGGGCGGCCTCAATTGCCTGCGGGAGCTGGTCAGAATCGATTCCTTCTCAAGGACTTTCCGGTGGGACTTAGGGTGGGTAAGTTGTGAGAAAAAGGCATTGAATAATAATTGATAAGTAAATGATTTTGTTGGATTGCTTCGTCGCTTCACTCCTGGCAACGACCTCTCTGTGGACTTTTGAAGTGATTTCCAATTGTTCCACCCCTACCCCAGCCCGGCGCTTATTCGCGCTCGGGCTGTTGACGGACTACTTGCGAGTCCCCCAGTATTGTCTTGACAAATAGAATTTTCCGGAGTATCCGAACTTCAGTCTTCCTTCTTTTTCTACAGAATCTATTCCCATTTCCCCTCTCAGGGGAGGAAGACTTTAGCTTATGTCTGATCCGGTATATCTCCACTGAGTATCGGAAAATAACGAGATGAAGATTCCAGGTAGGCTGGTTATTATCGGTACCTTTTGGAAATGGCGCCCTCTCTGCAAGGAAAACTAACTTCGTTATGGAGGTCCAAGGGTTGAAACAGCCAAAAACCGGAAAGCAAGCGGGGGAGGGAGTGGACTGCTCCCCAGTGAATTATCGGTTACTCGTAGAGAACATGGAAGATATTGTCTTTACCACGGATCTCAGCCTGCAACTGACCTATGTGAGTCCGTCGATAGAGAAAGTCCTGGGGTACACCCCCGAAGAACGAATGGGGCAGCCTATCCAGGAGCGGCTTGCTCCCGAATCCTTCAAATTGGCCGCTGATACGCTGTCCCCGGAGATCGATCGGGAACAGGACTCTTCCGTCGACCCTTATCGCGTCATCACTTTGGAATTAGGTTATCTCCACAAGGACGGTTCCCTCCGGGTTTTGGAAACAGCCGTCAAAGGTCTTCGCGACCAGGAAGAAAAGCTTATCGGGATTTTCGGGTTTTCCCGTGATGTCACGGCTCGGAAGCGGGCGGAAGAGGCGCGTAATGGTACTCTGGTTGAGTGGGATACCATCTTCCAGGCCATCGGGCAGCCTGTGTTGATCCTCGATCCCCAATCTAAAATTATCGCCGCCAACCTGGCCGTGCAGAAAGCCACCGGACAGCCGTTGGAAATCCTCCGGGGAAAACCCTGCTACGAGGTCTTTCACCGCAGCGATCACCCCCCCAGCGGGTGTCCGTTTCAAAAAATGATGACTTCAGGTTCCCCGGAGACGGTCGAAATGGAGGCGGAAGCACTAGGCGGCATTTATTTGGTCTCCTGCACCCCGATATCCGATGCCGACGGCCACCTCAAGAAGGTCATTCATATCGCCACGGATATCACTGAGCCTAAACGTTTGGAGCGGGAGCGATTGGAGATGGAACGCCGCCTTCAGCAGATGGAGAAGTCGGAGAGCCTGGGGCGGATGGCCGGGGCGATTGCCCATCATTTCAATAACCTGCTCGGAGTGGTGATCGGGAATCTGGAGATGGCTCTTTGGGATCTGCCCTCGGCATCGTCCACTCGCGATAACCTGGAGGAGGCCTTGAAGGCCTCCCGTCGGGCGGCCGAGGTCAGTGCTCTGATGCTCGCCTATTTGGGCAAAACCCTTGTCCGGAGGGAGCCGCTGGACGTGGTCCAGGTCTTGAGAGAAGCCCAGCCGCTATTGAGCGCCTCCCTGCCGAAAGAGGTGCGACTGAAGACTGATTCTTCCGTCCCGAAGCTTATCATCCGGGCCGATGCGCTGCATCTCCGGCAAATCCTGACTAACTTGGTGGTGAATGCCGGGGAGGCCATGGGCGACCGGGTGGGAGAGGTTGCCGTATCCGTCTCCGTAATCCCGGCGGCGGAGATTCGCCTCTTACGATTTTTCCCGGTAAACTGGGAACCGCGGGAAGAGTCCTACCTCTGCCTTTCGGTTTCTGATGAGGGCGGCGGAATGGATTCGTCGATTCTGGAAAAGATTTTTGATCCCTTTTTCACTACTAAATTGACCGGCCGGGGCTTGGGACTAGCCGTGGTGTTGGGTTTGGCCGGGGCCCAGGAGGGAGCCTTGGCCGTGGAGACCAAGGCCGGCCGAGGCACCACCTTTCGGGTATTCCTGCCTCTGCCCGATCAGGCACTACTCCCGGCCCGGGAAGAGGAGGCTATCCCTACCGCCCCTCAACCCGGCCGAGGATGGGTGTTGGTGGTGGAAGATGAAGCCTCGGTTCGTAAAATGGACCAGGCGTTGCTCCGGCGACTGGGCTATGAGGAAGTGACGGCGGTCGATGGCATCGAGGCCTTGGAGGTGTTTCGCCGGCATCAGGACCGGATCGGCTGCGTGCTCCTCGACCTCACCATGCCGCGCCTCGACGGCTGGCAGACCTTGACGGCCCTCCGGGCCCTGCGGCCGGATTTGCCGGTGATCCTGGCCAGCGGCTACAGCCAGGCCCAAGCCATGGAAGGGGCTCCCGCCGAGAAGCCCCAGGTCTTTTTAACCAAACCCTACTCGATGGCGGATCTGAAGGCGGCGCTGGAAGCGGTCATGCCTTGAGAAGGGTGATGTCCAGCCCCAAGGCAGCCCTGAGAAAAATCCCCCACCTTGCTACACCCTTCGAATTTACACCAATAGCTTAATACGAAAATAGAATTGGTGCCACCGGGCATTTATAATAATCGTTTATTAATGTTAATCAGTTAGGATTATGTCTACCCCTTGATTCTCGATGCTTCGGGATGCCTGCCCCCAGGTATGAGGGTTCAGCAGGCAATAGCTTTACTGAGCCTTGGCGTTCGGCTTGCGCCGGAATGTCTTTGTATCTAACTAAAGGCTTAATAACTGGCACTTGGCAAGGTTATTTTCTTGCTACGCAGGTGCCCACCCCGAACAGGGGGGAAATTGGCAACAGGGCGGCAATAAAAATACCGCCATTTTTATCAAAAAATACCCCATTCACCTTATTTATGTTTTTGAGTATTAAGGGCATCATTTAAAAATTAGGCTTCAAGGGATCAATCCTAAACAACCATTTAAACGGGAGGACCCCATGCGCCTTGCCCCCTCAATCTGGAAATGGCCAAATACATTGAAAACCGGGGCGTCAAGAAGCTCAAATTCCGACCGGAGTTTGAATTCAAGGATCCCTTTGGTACCCAAGAGATGATTACCCCGGTCAAATTTTCCGGTCTGCCCACGGCGGCCGCCAAAGCGAGATGATCCTATGCGAATCGTTTTAATTGTGGGCCTGCTGGCCCTCGGGATGGCGCCTCAGGTCCTGGCTCAGGGGCCTGAGGCCTTGTTCAAAGAGGGTAAGAAGCTTTTCGAAAATACCTGCGCCGACTGCCACCGGGTGAACGGTCAGGGGCTGCCGAACAAATTCCCGGCCCTGGATAAGAACCCGTTTGTGGTCGGCGACCCTGCCCGGGTGATTGATACGGTGCTCCAGGGGAGAAAGGGCACGCTGGGGCAGATGCCGACCTGGAAGGATTCGTTTAATGACCAACAAATAGCCTCCCTGGTCACCTACATCCGCCAAGGCTGGTCCAACAAGGGATCGGCAGTGACGCCGGAGGCCGTGAAAAAACGGAGGAAATAGCAAGAAGGCTGATGGAATCGGGAGCCGCCTGGTCGTTCCATGGACCGGCAGGCCGCAAACTGTCTGCAAAGGGTCCTTGCTTCCCGCTCCCATCTTCCCTCTTCCATCTCCCTTCAAGGGGGGGTATCCATGAAATGGACCGCTGAAGCCGAGGGGGCTGTTTCCAAAGTCCCCTTTTTTATTCGCAAAAGGGTTAAAAAACGGGTTGAGGAAGAGGCCGAACGGCAGGGCAACCCGGTGGTAACCCTGGATCTGGTCAAGACCTGCCAGCAGCGTTTTCTCCAGAACATGGATCGGGAGGTCAAGGGGTATCAGGTTGAGGCCTGCTTCGGCCCCACGGGCTGCCCGAACGCGTTGGTCGTCGATCCGGAACTGGTTCAGAAACTGGAAGAAAAACTGGAGCAGCGGAACCTGAGAGGCTTTCTGAAAGAGAAAGTCCAGGGCCCTTTAAAGATGCACCACGAATTCCGCGTTTCCCTGTCCGCCTGTCCCAACGCCTGCTCCCGGCCCCAGATCGTGGACTTCGGGATTATCGGGGCACTCCGTCCGAGGATCGGCGACGAGCCCTGCACGCTTTGCGGGGCCTGTATCGAAGCCTGTCAGGAGAAGGCAATCGTTTTGGATGAAACCCTGAACCTGCCGCTGATCGATCCGGACCGCTGCCTCTCCTGCGGCCAATGCCTCAAGGTGTGCCCGACCGGGACCCTGGCGGAAGGGGAAAAGGGTTACCGCGTTCTGGTGGGGGGCAAGTTGGGACGGCATCCGCAATTGGGGGAAGAATTGGCCGGGATTTGTTCCGAAGAGGATTTGCTGAAGACCCTGGACCGGACGTTGGATCACTATCAGAAATACAATGAAAAAGGGGAGCGGCTGGGGGAGGTCCTCAAACAACACCGGATGGGATAGCTGTCCTGAGACCATTCAGCCCGGGAGGTTTGCCTGCATTGGGTGAAAGAATTTTTCTTGACAACCGGACCCTTTTCGATAAACTATTTTTAGAAATAATAATTCTCAATAAATAATTCTTTTAGTCGTATTGACCATGGCCAGATCCACTGACACCTCCTGGGAAAGCGGCAATCGCCTGGAAACCATGCTTTCCAGGGTGAAGGAGAAAAATTTCCGCCTTACCCCCCAACGATTGGCGATCTTGAAAATCCTATCCCGGGATGGAACGCACCCGAGCGTGGCCCAGGTCTATGAACGGGTCAGGGCCGATTTTCCCACCACCAGTCTGGCCACTGTCTATAAGACGATTATTCTGCTCAAGGAACTCAATGAAGTTTTGGAACTGGGTTTTCCGGACGGAAGCAACCGCTATGACGGGCGCAAACCCTTTCCCCATCCGCATATCATCTGCATAGGTTGTAAAAAAATCGTCGACCCGGAATTGGCCAGTCTCAGCGACCTTAACCAGGAAATGGGCCGGAAAACCGGCTTCCAGATCCTGCACCATCGCCTGGATTTTTTCGGTCTTTGTCCGGAATGTCAGAAGAAAAATAAGCAAAGGAGGAAACAGTATGAGTGAAGAGAGCAAGTGCCCGGTAACGGGCAGGACAAGCAAACCCATTGCCGGCGGTGGCACGTCGAACCGGGACTGGTGGCCGAACCAGTTGAACCTCAAGATTCTTCATCAGAACTCGCCCCTGAGCAATCCGATGGGCGAGGAGTTCAACTACGCTGAGGAATTCAAGAAACTCGACCTGGAGGCCCTGAAGAAGGACCTCTATGCGCTGATGACCGACTCGCAGGACTGGTGGCCGGCCGATTACGGTCACTACGGGGGGCTCTTCATCCGGATGGCCTGGCACAGCGCAGGCACCTACCGCATGGGCGACGGCCGCGGGGGCGCGGGGTCCGGCAACCAACGCTTTGCGCCCCTCAACAGCTGGCCCGACAACGTGAACCTCGACAAGGCGCGCCGTCTGCTCTGGCCGATCAAGCAGAAATACGGCAGGAAAATCTCCTGGGCCGACCTGATGATCCTCGCCGGCAACTGCGCGCTGGAGTCGATGGGCTTCAAGACCTTCGGCTTCGGCGGCGGGCGCGAGGACGTCTGGGAGCCGGAAGAAGACATCTACTGGGGTGCCGAAGATGAATGGCTGGCTACGAGCGACAAGCCAGCCGTTACACCGGCGACCGGGATCTCGAAAACCCGCTCGCCGCCGTGCAGATGGGCCTGATCTACGTGAACCCGGAAGGCCCGAACGGCAACCCGGATCCGGTCGCCTCCGGCCGTGACGTTCGCGAGACCTTCGCCCGCATGGCGATGAACGACGAAGAGACCGTCGCGCTGGTCGCCGGCGGGCACACCTTCGGCAAGTGCCATGGCGCGGGCGATCCGGCGCTGGTCGGTCCGGAACCCGAGGCCGCCGGCATCGAGGAACAGGGACTCGGCTGGAAGAGCAGCTTCGGCAGCGGCAAAGGCGGCGATACGATCGGCAGCGGCATCGAGGGCGCCTGGAAGCCGAACCCGACCAAATGGGACATGGGCTATCTGAAGATGCTGTTCAAATACGAGTGGGAGCTGGTCAAGAGCCCGGCCGGCGCGAATCAGTGGCTGGCCAAGGACGTGGCCGAAGAGGACATGGTGGTTGACGCGCACGACCCGTCGAAGAAGCACCGGCCGATGATGACCACGGCGGACCTCTCCCTTCGCTTCGACCCGATCTACGAGCCGATCGCGCGGCGCTACCAGCAGAACCCCGAGGAATTCGCGGACGCCTTCGCCCGGGCGTGGTTCAAGCTGACCCACCGCGACATGGGCCCCCGCTCGCGCTATCTCGGCCCGGAGGTCCCGGCAGAGGAACTGATCTGGCAAGACCCGGTGCCCGCAGTCGATCATGAGCTGATCGACGCGCAGGACATCGCCGCCCTCAAGGGCAAGATCCTCGCTTCGGGCCTGTCGGTCTCCCAACTGGTCTCGACCGCCTGGGCGTCGGCGTCCACGTTCCGCGGCTCCGACAAGCGCGGCGGGGCGAACGGGGCGCGCATTCGTCTTGCGCCGCAGAAGGATTGGGAAGTCAACCAGCCGGCCCAACTGAAGACTGTGCTGCAGACCCTTGAGGGAATCCAAAAGGAGTTCAACAGCGCGCAGTCCGGCGGGAAGAAGGTGTCGCTTGCCGACCTGATCGTTCTGGGCGGATGCGCCGGCGTCGAGCAAGCGGCGAAGAATGCCGGTCACGAGGTGACCGTTCCCTTCACGCCGGGACGCACGGATGCGTCGCAGGAGCAAACCGACGTGGAATCATTCGCCGTACTCGAACCGGTGGCCGACGGGTTCCGCAACTACCTCAAAACCAAATACGCGGTATCGGCGGAGGAACTGCTGGTTGATCGGGCGCAACTGCTGACGCTGACCGCTCCTGAGATGACGGTTCTCGTTGGCGGTATGCGCGTCTTGAATGCCAACTTCGGACAGTCCCAGCACGGCGTCTTCACCAAGCGGCCGGAGACGCTCACCAATGACTTCTTCGTGAATCTGCTCGACATGCGCACGACGTGGAAGGCAACCTCGGAAGACGAAGACGTGTTCGAGGGTCGTGATCGCGCGACGCGGCGAACTCAAGTGGACCGGCACCCGTGTCGACCTCATCTTCGGTTCGAACTCCCAACTCCGGGCCTTGGCGGAAGTCTATGGATGTGAGGACTCCCAGGAGAAGTTCCTGCACGACTTTGTAGCGGTGTGGAACAAGGTCATGAACCTTGACCGTTTCGACCTCGCCTGATTGCAGCCTAAAGGTCTTCGAGGGCTTCTGACCGGGTGGCGAAAAAACGGTCGGCTAGCTACCGGTTCCAGCGGCCGGCTTACCGCCGTCGCTGAACCGGTACGTTAGGAATCCGATAAAATGGATTCCTTAAGATTATTTCGCCTGCCTTTTCTGCTTCTCCTCGTCCTTCAAGACCCGCCGTAAGATCTTGCCTACCGGCGTCATGGGCAGGGCCTCGCGGAACTCCACGGCGTGGGGTCGTTTGTAGGCCGCCATCCGGTCGCGACAGAATTCGATAATCTCTTCCTCGGTGGCCGTCTCCCCGGCCTTAAGCTGGACAAAGGCCTTGACGGATTCCCCGCTGCGGGCGTCGGGGATGCCGATGACGGCGGCATTGGCTACTTTGGGATGCTCATAGAGGACTTCTTCCACCTCCCGGGGGAAAGCCTTCATGCCGCCGACGATGATCATGTCTTTCTTGCGGTCGGTAATGACCGTGAAGCCTTCCTCGTCCAGGTGTCCGATGTCCCCGGTCAGGAAATAACGGCGGCCGTCGATCATCCGAAATACTTTTTCATTTTCCTGCGGTTTGTTCCAATAGCCTTTCATCACCTGGGGTCCGCTCAGGGCGATTTCCCCGTCCTCTCCCCGGGGCATTTCCTGGTCCCCGGTCTCCACGTCGATAATTTTGACCATCGTGTCCGGCAGAGGCAGGCCGATGGTCCCGAATTTACGTCCCCGACGGTTGGTCGGGTTAGTGTGAGTCACCGGGGAGGTCTCGCTCAGACCGTAGCCTTCCACCAGGAGTCCCCCCTTAGTCAGTTCCTCAAATTGTTTGGCCACCTCCAGGGGCAGGGGCGCCGCCCCGGAAGAACAATAAATGATCGAGCTGAGATCGAACTGCTTGATCAGGGGATGATTGATAATGGCGCTGTAGAGGGTCGGGACCCCATGCAGGATGGTAACCTTGTATTTTTGGATCAGCTTCAGGACCTCGGTGAAGGGCGGGTTCCCGGCCCGGGGGTCGGGTACACAGACGACCCGGAAGCCGCTCAGGCAACACGACATCAGGGTCAGGGTCAAGCCATAGGAATGGTACCAGGGTAAAACCCCCATGTAGGTCTGTTCGGTCTCGGAGACCTTGATGCTCGGCCCGCCTTCCTTGGGTTCCAACCGGGCCCACTCCTCGATCATCCTCAGGTTGGAGTAAATGTTGTTATGGGTTAAGGAGGCCCCCTTGGGAACCCCCGTGGTGCCGCCGGTGTAAAGGATCAGGGCCAGGTCCTCCACAGGATCAATGTCCAGCTTGGGAGGGGAAGGCGGGGTCTTCAACACCTCCTTAAAAAGGAGGTGTTTTGGATCCAGGGCCGGGGCCTTGGGAATCTTTCCCAGCAGCCCGCCCAGGACGGCTTTGAGGGGAGGGAGAAAATCCTTGACGGAGCAAACCACGACCGTTTGGACGTCGGTCCCTTTCAGGGCCTCCAGGGCCGTGGGATAGATGACCGGATGATCCAGGACGAACAGGGCCTTAGCCCCGCAATCTTTCAACTGAAAGTTCAGTTCGTTGGCCTTATACAGGGGGTTGCAGGTGACACCGACCGCCCCGGATTTGAGGGCTCCGAAAAAGGTCACCGGGAAATGGGGGACATTGGGCAGGAAGAGGGCCACCCGATCGCCCCGCTGGATGCCTTTCCGGACCAGAAAAGTGGACACCCGGTCGGCCATGTCCAGGATTTGCCGGTAGGTCTGTTCGTGATCGGCAAAGATGGTGTAGGTGCGGTTAGGATATTTTTGGGCTGTTTCTTCAAGAATCTTGAAGAGCGGCTGGGGTTCGTAGGTCAGGAAATGGGGGACCTCCGCGGGCCATTTAAACTTGTGCCAAAGCTGTTCTTCCATGACGGGTCTCCTTTTTCGAGTTGTAGGAATATCGTTAAAGATTTCCTCCAAAGAGGAAAAACGTGCGGGGTGGTTTTTAGAGAGGGATCATAATGCAAAACCCGGCACAGATCAATAGAAGTTTTCAGGAGGAGTTTTCAGGCTTTTTGTTTGACAGGATAAGCAGCCCCACCCTATACTTTTTCCGAAATGTTTGGCTTGAAGGATTTAATCCTTTTGATAACGATTTTCGGCTCCATGGGCCTGGGCCTTTCCTGGCCTGCCCTGGGGAGACCCCTGACCTCCGGACTGACCTATTTCCTGATATTTCTCCTTTTCCTGAGTTTCCTGCAGTTGAAAATGGACGAAGTCTGGACTTCCTGGAAAAAACACGGCTTCCATTTATTCATTTTGGGGATCATCAAACTCCTGGCTTTGCCGATCGTTCTTTATTTTCTGTTCGATTGGCTCTGGCCGGAATACGCCCTTCCGGTCCTGCTGCTGAGCGGCGTTTCCACCGGGGTGACGGCCCCCTTTATCTCCGGACTGGTGGGGGCGCAAACCACCCTGGTGCTGGGCCTGGTGGTACTGACCTCCCTCTTCCTCCCCTTTTCCCTCCCCTTATTGGTCCGATTTTTATCGGGAGCGGAAATGCAGATTTCCTTCGGAGCCATGTTTCAAGTCCTGGCCTTGGTCATTTTTTTCCCGGCCCTTTTGGCGACCGTCCTGCGGAGGATCTGCCCCCGATTTTTGGAAAGGCTTACTGCCGTCCGCTATCCTTTGTCGCTCTTCTGCTTTGCCTGTATTAATCTGGCGATCTTTTCCCGCTACCAGGGTTTCTTCTGGGAGCGTCCCCTGGAAATCCTGAACGCCACCCTGGTCGCCTACCTGCTGGCCCTGATATTTCATGGAGTCGGCTGGGTTGTCTTCAGGAGCCAGCCGACGGAGGTGCGTCTGGCCCAGACGGTCTCCCTGGCTTATGTCAATAATATCCTGGTGGTGGTTTTCTCCGCCCGTTTTTTCGGACCCCTGGCCGCGACCCTGTCGGTAATGTACCTGCTGCCTTTTTTTACCCTGATTGTCCCCCTGCGCCTGTTAGGAGGTTCGACCCAGTCATGATCCCCGTCGCCACCCGCGAACAATTAGAATTTCATAAACTGTTGATCCTAACGGCCGAAGCGGCCCACAGCGAGGCCTCCCGAAAGGCCATCCGGTCCATAGAGCCTTTAGGAAGCCAAGAAGCCATTCAACAGCGCCAGGTCCGGATCGAGGAGATCCGCCGCTTAGATCGGGAGGGGGTCCCTTTGTCCCTGTTCCCCTTTGTCGATTTGCAGCCCTTTCTGGTCCGGGTTCGTCCTCAAGGGGCCATTTTGGAGCCGATCGAGTTGGCCGCCTTCGGGCCGGTCCTGGGCCTGATCGAAGCCCTGGGTCTGCAGATCAGGGAACGAGCCGACCTGCCGAATCTCCGCGAGCTGATAGCGGGTTTCAACGGCCATCCGGAATTGTGGCAAGCCCTCAGACGTTCCCTGGACGACGAAGGGCATATCCTCGACCAGGCCTCATTCCTGCTGGCGGATTTGCGCTCCCAGGTCAGGCAGGTGGAGGCCCGGATTCGTAAACAGCTCACCGACCTGATTCGGGACCATAGCCTGGCCAACCTGCTGCAGGACGATTTCGTCACCCAGCGTTCCGGCCGTTGGGTCATTCCGGTGCGGATGGAGTCCCGCTTCCAGATCCCCGGCGTGGTCCACGACGTTTCCCGGTCCGGGGAGACGGCCTTCGTGGAACCGACCGCCATCCTTCAGCTCTCCAACCAATTGGAAAACCTGACGGCCGAGGAGAAGGCGGAAGAAAACCGCATCCTGCGGGAGTTTTCCTCCCGGATTCGGGAGATCACCCGGGAACTGGAGGTGGAACTGCGAATCCTGATCGACCTGGATCTGCTGCAAGCTCTGGCCCGGATGGCGGACCGCTTAGGAATGGAACCGCCGCGGATTAACCAGGAGGGTTTCTTCGAAGTGGTTCAGGGCCGCCACCCGCTGCTGGAATTGTCTTTTCAGCGGCAGGCCGCCAAGGCCGAGGTGGTGCCCCTGGATATCCGCCTAAGCGAGCAGGGTAAGGTCATGGTCATCACCGGTTCCAACGCCGGCGGCAAGACGGTGGCCCTCAAAACCGTGGGCCTCTTGACCCTCATGGCCTTGTCCGGGATGCCGGTACCGGCCCGGGATACCTCCAGCTTTCCCCTGGTTGAAAAACTCCTGGTGGATATGGGGGACGAACAGTCCATCGAAAGCAGCCTTTCCACCTTCTCGGCGCATATCCGCCGCCTGTCGGAAATACTGAGTCAGGCCGACCAACGTTCGATCGTTTTGCTGGACGAACTGGGCACCAGCACCGACCCGGACGAAGGGGCGGCCCTGGCCTGCGCGATCCTGAAACGACTTCAGGAACAGGGGGCCCTGGTGATCGCCACCACCCATCTGGCCGGGATCAAGGTCTTCGCTGAATATACGGAAGGCCTGGTCAATGCCGCCATGGCTTTCGATCCCCTGACCCTGACGCCGCTCTACCGTTTGAAGGCCGGGGAACCCGGGCTTTCTCACGCGCTCGAAGTGGCGCAGCGTTATGGCCTGGACCCTTCGATTATCACCTCGGCCCGGGGGCTATTGGGTGAGCAGAAGGTGCGGTTGGACCGTTTGATCATTGACTTGAGCGAGGAGAAAAAGCAATACGAAACGGCCCAACTGGAGATCAAACGGAGCGAAGCGACTTTGGCCGCCAAAGAGCAGGCCCTGGAGGAGGAACGAAAGGCCCTGGAAGAGGAAAAGAAAAAGATTTTAGCCAGGACCTTTCAGGAGGCCTCGGACTACCTGACTTCCATTCGCCGCCAAATGCAGGCCCTGATGGATGAAATTCGGGAAAAAGGTCGGGGCCGGGGCAAGGAAGCCGTCAAGGAAGTGGGGAAAATCCAGGAGGAAGTCCATGAAAAACTAAAGCAGTATTCCGGCCGGGAACCCCGGCGGCCCCTGACCCTGGAGGAGGTCCAGGAAGGCCGGATGGTATATATTTCTTCCCTGGGTTACGATGCCGAGGTGGTCTCCGTCCTTAAAAAGCAACAACGGGTCAAGGTCCGGGCCGAGGGATTTGAAATCGAGGTCCCGCTGCTGGAAGTGAGCCCGCCGGCCGGGATCAAGCCGGCCCGAAAAGCCCAGTCCTCGCCGCGGCCTCTCTCCCCGGAATCGCCGCCCGCCCGCCTGAACCTGATCGGCCTGCGGGTGGACGAGGCCCTTTCCCGACTGGAACCCTTTTTGAATCAGGCCTCCCTGGGCGGTCTGACCGAAGTGATTATCGCGCATGGTTTCGGTGAAGGGATCCTGCAGCGGGCCGTCCGGGAGCATTTAAAGGGCCATCCCCTGGTCAAGGAATTCAGACCCGGCGCCCAAGCGGAAGGCGGGGCCGGGGCTACGGTCGCGACGCTGGTCTAATGTTGAATCCGTCGACCTCCCGAGAAATTTCCCGGCGGGCCTGGGCCATTTTCTGGATCGGCAGTCTGGGGTTTGTGCTTTCCATGTTTTACCGCATGTCGATCACCGTGATCAGTCCGGAATTGACCCTGCGACTTGAATCTGAATACCCGTCCAGCTCGGCCAGTTATCGGCCGCCTTTTTCTATGCCTTCGCCCTCAGCCAGATTCCCCATCGGCATGGCCCTGGATTTGATCGGTCACCCGGGCGGTGATAGTCGCACTGAACGTCTGGCGGGCCTCTCCGGGGCGGTTTTCTTCGCTCCTGGCCCAAACGGTCGGACAGGCCTTCTGGGCGCGCATTCTGATAGGCATCGGGATGAGCGGCAACCTCATGGGGATGCTGACCCTGCTGGCCGCCTGGTTTCCGGCCCAGCGCTTTGCTACCATGGCGGGTTTATTCGTCGGGTATTGGCTCTCGCGGGCAGCATGCTGGCCGCCGCTCACCACTGGCCCTGCTGGCCCGGGCCTTCGGCTGGCGGGGCAGTTTCCTGCTCATCGCCTCGATCAATGCCGCTCCAGGCGCTGGCCTTCTGGTTTTTGTCCGTGACCATCCTCCGGAAAAGGATCGTTTAAAGGCTTCCGGGGCCAATCCCCTTAAAGGGTTGTGGCTGGTGTTGAAGTTCCCTTTCTACTGGTGGATCAGCATAGGGGCCTTTTTTCGTTACGGCTGCCTGACGGCCCTGCAGGGACTGTGGGCCGGTCCCTACCTGATCAATGGCCTGGGTCTCAGCACCCTGGAAGCGGGAAACGCCCTTTTTTTCATGGGACTGAGTTACATGGTGGGACTTCCCCTGTCCGGGCGTTTCAGCGATCAGATCGTCCGAACACGGAAGTGGGTTATCCTGCCCTCATTGTTTATCACGGCCCTGCTCTTTCTATCCCTGATCGTTTGGTCCAGGGGGGCGCCGGTCATGGGCCTCTACCTGATTTTCTTTGCCTTGGGATTTTTTACGGCCCCCGGTCAGATCATGTACTCCCATATCAAGGAACTGGTTCCCCTGCAGGTAATGTCCACGGCCATGACCGGAATCAACCTCTTCACCATGCTGGGGGCGGCCTTTATCATGGAGGCCATGGGACTGGTGGTGGCGACCGGACCTCGGGGCTTGAGTGGTCCGGAAGGGTTTGGCCCGGCCTGGATCCTCTGCGCCGTGGGCCTGAGTCTGTCGGGGTTCCTTTATCTATTGGTGCCGGATAGTCCGCTATTAAAAAAGGAAAGCCTTTCCAGGGGATGAAAAAAGATAACCGCGGGGACAGAAAAACGACCAATGGCCGACGAACTCTTAAGGAACCCTCTCCCTCTGGGAGAGGGCAGGGTGAGGGCCATCACGGTCCTCTTGTTCTCCCCGAAGACCTTCTGAATTTTGCCCGTAGTCTGCGACAGCAGCAGACGGATGCCGAAACCCGCCTATGGGGTCTCTTGCGTAGCCGCCGTTTGGCAGGTTTTAAATTCAGACGGCAGCATCCCATCCTCCCTTATGTCGTGGACTTTTACTGTCATGAAGCCGCACTGGTCATCGAAGTGGACGGTGGGCAGCATGGGGATGATCGGGGTCGTGATGAAAAGAGGACGGACTTTCTTAGAAATAGAGGTCTAAAGGTTATCCGATTTTGGAACAACGAGATTCTGCGGGAGATTGAAGCGGTCCTTGAGAAAATATGGCAGGAAATCCATTCTCCCTCACCCCGACCCTCTCCCAAAGGGAGAGGGAGGAATGGAGAGGTATCTGCCGGGGGAAAAGGAAATACCGGAGAATAACCCTCTCCCAGAGGGAGAGGGCAGGAAGAGGAGACTTATGAAGCCGGCACGAGAAATCCACTCACTCATGAAAACCGACCTTTATTTTACTTTTTATGCCGATTAATCCGAAAAAACAGCAGGAACTAGAAGAGCGATTGCAAGCCCTGAGCATTCAGGAGGAGGAGGTCGTCGAAAAATTCGTTCGTTCCGCCGGCCCGGGGGGGCAGAAAGTGAACAAAACATCGTCGGCCGTCTACCTGCGGCATCTTCCGACCGGCATCGAAATCAAGATGCAGCAGGATCGTTCTCAGGCGGTGAATCGTTTTTTAGCCTGGCGGCTCCTGGCCGATAAAGTGGAGGCCCGCCAAACCGGGAAAGACCCGCAGGCAGCGGAGGCCGACCGCATCCGTAAGCAGAAGCAGCGCCGCCTCCGGAAGACGCGGACCCGGCAGAAGGAAGAGGGAAGCGGGAAGAGGGAAGAAAAAGAATGAGGCGGGGATGAGGGAGGGTAAGCCCACCCGGATGGGTTCATTCAATTTAAGCAGTCGTTAACAATAGAGGAGGACCGGCATGAACAAGAAACTGATCGTCATCCTGGTATTGGTCGGGTTAGCCTTGATTTTAGTTTTTCAAAATACACAGAGCGTATCTTTGACCTTTTTCTTCTGGAGTCTGGCCTTGCCCTTGTTGATCCTGGTGGTGGGGTTGCTGGCCCTGGGTTTTGTCATCGGCTTTCTAGCGGCTAAAATGAAGGGCCCCAAGGATGAAACGCCACGGGGCAAGTATAATCTACAAAGATAAAATCCGCAGGTGAGGGGTAGGGCAGGGCTGTAGGCGCGAAAAGGAACTGGCCCGCGCCTTGCTCCGCCTGGGTGTGATCCGATAAGCTGAACATCCTCCTCGAACACCCCAGACGGTAGCAAGGCCGGGCGCCGATCTGTAAATACCGGCCCGTCTAATTCTTAGCTGGTTCGCCGGTCTTCCCCAGGGCCTTGTCTTTCAGTTCTCCCGCCTTTTCCATTGCTTTGTCTTTTACCTCGGTGGCCCCTTTAACGGCTTTGTCTTTCAATTCGCCGGCTTCTTGAACGGCCTTGTCTTTTACCTCGGTAGCCTCTTTTACCGCCTTGTCCTTTAGATCTCCGGCTTCTTTGACCGCCTTATCCTTCACCTCGGCGGCCTGGTCGGCGGCCTTTTGGCACCCCAAGGTTAACGAGAGGGGAAAGGCCAGCACTAAACAGAGTATCATCGTCAATGTCCATTTCATGCCCAGGATCACCTCCTTATCTATTTTTGTATTAAAGTGTTTCATCTAGTTTTAATTTTAATAATATGAAATTACTATTAAATATGATAAGTTTGCTTCAAGACGCCAATGCTCATAACAAGTCGAAGATCACTTTCAGGGCTTGGTTAATCTTCTCCATGATTTCCGGATCCATTTCTCCCCGAACTCTTTTAATCCGGGACTGATAATCTACTGGGCGGGTTTGCAGACAATCGGCAATCGATTTTTTGGTCAGATTGTTTTTTTTCGTCGGGGCGATTTCCACGTTGGTTATTATCTGGGCTTTCTTGGGGGTCCAGGAAGTTATCGGCACTACCTGGATAACCGGGACTTTTTCATTATAAATATTGTTGGTCACCACGACACAGGGGCGGATTTTTCCGGTCTCCGACCCACGCCCCGGGTCAAGATTTAGATCAATGACCAGTCCCCTGAAAAGTCTAATCATTCCGGCCAGTCCGACAGCGCGGAGTCAGTCAAGGACTTAAGATCCGGGTCGGCCGCATAGATTTCCGCATAAAGAGTGGCGGATTTTTCCAGGTCTTCCTTTTCTATGGCGGTCTGAAAGTGATCCAGGGCGGCGCGGACCAGTGCCCCTTTATCCTTAAACCCATAGGCCTGGTAATTGTTTAAGAACTTAGCCTGCCTTTCCCGAAAACTTAGTTTTACTTGAGTCATATGCCCTCCAGGCCATACCTCACCCTAAAATAGTACCAATAATTAGATCCTATTTTAGGGTCTAATAATCCTTTTGTCAAGACCGGCTAAAAACTGGGACAGTACCCAACAGGTCATTTATGAAGAGCCTTCTTATTGAGCCAATACCAAAAGTTCGGATCCCGGCGTTTGCCGGAATGACGATGGTGGAAAACCCATTCAAAGTCGTCACCCCGGCGAACGCCGGGGTCCAGTGCTTCCCCAGCGGTATCTTTTAACGCAATAATTCAAAGACTTGAATTAAATCGGTTAAAGTCTTATCATAATATATTAAGGATCTCATAATTGTCTGTACATACCACCGACCGTCATCCCCGAGTGTTTTTGTCGGGGATCCAGAATCGTAGCAGATAGGGGCTGGATTCCCGCCCAGAAGCGCTGCGGGAATGACGGTGAGAGAACCCCGGGATAGTCGGTTTTATTATGAGACCGTTAATAAGTGCAATTCGTCCGATACCAGATCCGAAAACTAATAACAGGAGATTTAGGTGCCGGTTCAAAATCTATTAAATCGAATAACGGTGGACCCCGAAGTGCTGGTGGGCAAACCGATCATCCGGGGGTTAAGAATCTCGGTTGATCAAATCCTAAAGGCACTCGCGGGGGGGGTGACGGTTCAGGAAATGCTGGATGATTATCCTGATTTGGAAAAAGAGGACATCCAAGCCGCATTGCTTTATTGCGGCAGCCCTGTCAATTAAGAACGATGTATATGCCATTAGCTAAGAATTCTTAGGGGTCTTTTGTGAAGTTTTTGGTTGATGTAGGAGTTGGCAAAAGTAAATTAACCCCTCCGTTTAAATATATAGAAATAACCCACCACATCTTCCACCACCTTCTGGAAACCCGTTTCGGCCCGGTGGCCATCCTGTGGTTGGTCCACCAAGGGCAGCCGAAGATCCGGCGCGTCCTGCTTTCCCGGCCCGGAGTTTCGGCCAATCAGTCGGTCAAATCCTTGTTTCCGAATTCCATCGCTTTTTTGTCTGCCGAGATCGAGGCACTGGCCGACCGGATCGCGGCCTTCCTGGCCGGGGAAGACCTCCGCTTCTCCCTCGACGTCGCCCGCCTCGATCTGTGTTCCCCGTTCCAGCAGCAGGTCCTGCGGGCGGAACATGGAATTCCTCGGGGAAGGGTGAGCACCTATCAACGGATCGCCGGGCACCTGGGAAACCCGCGGGCTGCCCGGGCTGTCGGCACCGCCCTGGCCCACAACCCTTTCCCCATCATCGTCCCCTGTCACCGGGCCATTCGTTCCAACGGAACACTCGGCGGATTTCAGGGCGGGGTGGAAATGAAGCGGGCTTTATTGGAAATGGAGGGGGTCCTGTTTGACGGTTCGGATCGTGTCGTTTCCGGACAACTCTTCTACTGAAATAAAGCCATTCAGAATGCCATGGGAATAAAACCAAAAAAACTTGAACGAAACTGCCTGGCCAAGGAATGCGCTAAGCTCGATCCGGCTCTTGAGAAGGCTTTGGCCGAGGAGGGTATGGGCGAGGAACTGGAACAGTGGCCAGAATATCAAGAGGGAAGATTCGCTCCGGAAGAGTAAGATCAATTCATGGATCATAATAAACTCATTCACCGGATGAAGGAAAAGGCCGGTTTGGTGCAAGCCGTGGTTTCAACGGTCAGCGAAATGGAAGCCGTTCTGCGTTATGCCGTTAATCTGACGCTGGATCAAAAAGGCAAAACCATCGCCGCCCCCGGCCTAGATCCGGGCCATCGCCAAAAACTGGAGGAGATGTGCAGGGCTACGGGACTGGCGGTTCTGCCGCCGCCGCTTAGAAATCATTTGACTGAAATCCATACGGCGCTGACCGGCGTCGACTGGGGTATTGCCGAGACCGGCACCCTGGTTCTTGATTCGGGTTCCGAAGACCTGCGGATCGCCACCATGCTCAGCGAAACCCATATTGCCTGGATTCCGGCTTCCCGAATTATTCCCGAGGCCACGTCCCTTTCCGCCTACCTGGTGGAGAAAATGAAATCTCCGCCGGGCTATATGTCCTTTATCACCGGTGCCAGCCGGACCGCTGACATCGAACGGGTGTTGGCCATCGGCGTTCACGGCCCCCAGGAACTGCACATCCTTATCCTGGAGGAGGATCCGTCATGATTCAGACCGCCCAGGATATGAAAACCTACAAAGATCGGATCCGAGCGGCCCTGGGAAATCCCTTTCTCCGAGAGGCCCTGGACAATTTTGCCTCGGCCTACCGGGTATCCCGCGCCAAGGCTTTTGAGGGGATTGACCTGGAGGCCTTAAAGGATGAGATCGCGGAAGGCAAGGACCAGGCCTTGACAGAACTGGAGCGCCTGTTTCAGCAATTCAAGGTCAAGGCCGAAGCGGCCGGGGCCATCGTCCATCTGGCCGGAACCGCTCAGGAGGCCAACGAGATTATCACGAAAATCGCCCGGGACAACCGCGTTAAAACCATCATCAAATCCAAATCCATGACGGCGGAAGAGACCCATTTAAATGACCATCTGGAAGACGAGGGCTTGACGGTGACCGAAACCGATCTCGGGGAATGGATCATTCAACTGCGGCACGAAGGCCCTTCCCACATGGTCATGCCGGCCATTCATCTTTCCCGACAGCAAGTGGGGACGCTTTTTGGCGAGGTCACCCAATCGCCGGTTGATCTGGAAGACATCGACCGGATGGTCAAGGTAGCCCGCAAGGAGCTCCGTCCGGTGTTTCTAGCCGCGGACATGGGCATCAGCGGGGCCAATCTGGCCATAGCCGAAACCGGTACCCTGGGACTGATCAGCAATGAAGGAAACGCCCGGTTGACCACCACGCTTCCCCGGGTTCATGTGGCCCTGGTAGGGCTGGAAAAGCTGGTGCCCGATCTTTCCGCAGCGCTGCGCATCGTCAAGGTCCTGCCCAAGAACGCCACGGGGCAGGCCCTGACCTCTTATGTTACCTGGATTACCGGCGCGGTGGAATGCGCCGCCTCTGCCACGGGGAAAAAAATCCTGCACATCGTTTTTCTGGATAACGGCCGGCTGGACCTGGCCAGAGACCCAGTTTTTTCAGAGGCCCTGCGCTGTATTCGTTGCGGGGCCTGCTCGAATGTCTGTCCGGTCTACGGAAAGGTCGGGGGTCATGCCCTGGGGCATGTCTATATCGGGGCGATCGGCTTGATCCTGACCTATTTTTATCATGGAAAGGACAACGCCCGGGCCATTGTCCGAAACTGCCTGAACTGTCAGGCCTGCAAGTCCGTCTGTCCGGTCAATATCGATCTTCCCTATCTCATCAAAAAAGTGTACGCCCAGGTCCTGAAAGCCGACGGCGCCAGGCCTGCTAAAAACATCGTCCTGTCCGCGGTCATGAAAAACCGCCGCCTGTTCCATTCCCTGCTGAAGCTGGCCGCCACCCTACAAAAACCTTTGGTTCAAAAAGACGCGGCCTTCTTGCGGCATCTCCCCTTTATTTTTGGGAAGGCCCAAGATTTTCGAACCCTTCCGGCACTTGCGGAAAAGCCTTTCCGAGACCAGTGGCCAAAAATCCGCCCCCAGATCCAGAATCCGGCCTACCGAGTGGCGCTCTTCGGGGGATGCGTCGTGGATTTCGTATCTCCGGAGCAGGCGATTGCCCTGGTTCGTCTTCTTTCCGCGCACAACGTTCAGATGGAGTACCCCCTGGGTCAGAGCTGTTGCGGCCTGCCGGCCATGATGATGGCCGAGGAGGAAACCGCGGCGGCGGTGGCCGTTCAAAATCTGGAAGCCCTGGATCCCCGGGGCTATGATTATATTCTGGTGCTTTGCGCCTCCTGCGGCTCCCACCTGAAGGAAGGGTATCCGCGGCTCCTGGCCAAAAAGCCGGAAATGGCTGAGAAATTGCGTCTCCTTGGCGATAAATTGATTGATTTCAGCTCGTTTATGGTCAATATCCTAAAAGTGACGCCGGAGGAATTTCTTCAGAATCAAACACGGGTGGCCTATCATTCGCCGTGCCATCTGTGCCGGGGCCTGGGCGTGACCCGGGAGCCGCGCGCGCTGCTGCGGACGGCAGGCCTGGATTATGCGCCCTGCCAGGATGAAGACGTCTGCTGCGGATTCGGGGATCCTACTCGCTGGAATTTCCCGAGATTTCATCGGAGATTCTGCGCCAGAAACTGGATCAGGTTGAAAATACCGGCGCCGAAGTATTGGTAACCGACTGTCCGGGCTGCGTCCTGCAGCTTCGCGGGGGAATGGACAAACGAAACAGTCGGATTCAGGTCAGGCATATCGCGGAAGTCGTTGCCGCCAACCTGAAGACGAAGGAAATATAACCTTTGGATGGGCTCTTTGGGAACGTTTCCTCTTTTCGCTTCCGAAGCAATTCGTCCTTGAAGTAGGGAGAAGAACTGGAGTTTCAGTAGAATATGACTTTATTACACACCTATATAAAATAGTCTTGACTAATTTACATAGAACGGAAACGGGGTTGGGGTCCTTTGAGATCCGCTATGTGAGGGACAAAGAAAAGCGAGAGGTGGATTTTCTGTTGATCAAGGACAATCGCCCGCTGGCCCTTTTTGAGGCCAAAAAATCGGATGCGACAATCAGCGCCTCGGGCCGCTATTTCAGCCGGAAATTGGGGGTCCCCTTTTATCAGATTGTCGCCCAGAGCGCCAAAAGTGAAATGTTCCCCGGCAACTGCTTTCTCCTGCCGGCGGCCCAATTATTAATGCGCTGTGGCTAAGCGGATCGCCGGACATCGGGGCAATGCGCAGGCGGCCTAGGCCAACATAGCTATTCTTTTTTGCAATCAAATAGAGTAAAATATATACTTAGATTCTGAAAAGGGATTAATTCATGCCGACCATTCTCATGATCCTGGGATGGAGACTTTTTTTCTACTCCAATGAGGGCCAAGAACCCATTCATGTCCATTGCCGCAAGGGAGAGTTGGAATGCAAGTATTGGCTAAACAGCGAAACTTTTGAAATTCAGGAAGCTTTTGCCTTTAACCTGTCTTCAAAAGACAAGCGGGAAATCAGAAAAATAATTTTCGGGCATTTTGAGTACATCGAGGAGCAGTGGGAAGAATTTCAGAGGAGACGGCGGTCATGACCCAATATCATCGGCTCACTAATCTTCAATTCCAGGGAGACTGGTTAGTCCTTACCTTTAACGGAGAGGAAAAAAAATTCTTAATTCGGGAGATTTCTTCCGCACTCTCCGGGGCCTCGGAAGAGGAACGGAACAACTTTGAAATCTCCCCCTCCGGATACGGAATCCACTGGCCCCTGCTGGATGAGGACCTCTCGGTCGATGGTCTGCTGGGAATCATTCATACCCCGGATTTTCAGAAAAAGAGTGCCTAACGCATTAAAAAAATAGAAACAGCCCATAGCTTCCACCACTTTCGCGAAAGCCGTTTCGGTCCGGTGGCCATCCTCTGGTCGGTCCACCAAGGGCAGCCGAAGATCCTGCGCGTCCTGCTTTCCCGGCCCGGGGTTTCGGCCAAACAGACGATCAGAACCTTGTTTCCGGATTCCAGCGCTTCTTCGTCTGCCGAGATCGATAGGGTGGCCGACCGGATCCCGGCCTTTCTGGCCGGAGAGGACTTGCGCTTCTCCCTCGACGTCACCCGCCTCGATCTATGCTCTCCCTTTCAGCAGCAGGTCTTGCGGGCGGAGCATGGAATTCCCCGGGGAAAGGTGAGCACCTATCAGCGGATCGCCGGGTACTTGGGCCATCCGCAGGCTGCCAGGGCCGTCGGCACCGTCCTGGCTCATAACCCTTTTCCCATCATCGTCCCCTGTCACCGGGCCATCCGTTCCGACGGAACCCTCGGTGGTTTTCAGGGCGGGGTTGAAATGAAACGGGTTTTGCTGAAAATGGAGGGAGTTTTGATTGACGATTCGGATCGCGTCGTTGAAGGACAACTCTTCTACTGAGGTAAAGCCATTCAGAATGCCATGGAAAAAAAACTAAAAAAACTTGAAAGAAACCGCTTGGCCAGGGAATGTGCGAAGCTTGATCCGGTTAAGGAGAAGGCTATGGCCGAGGAGGGTATGGGCAAGGAATTGGAACAGTGGCCGGAATATTTAAATGGGAACTCCACACTGGAGGAGAAGGATCATTTCATATGAAGCCTAACGGCGGCGATCAAGGCTGACCTTCCGCCACGGGTAGCCGTGTCTCTGCAACGCCTTGATCGCTCTCTTTCTTAAACGCGGATGCGTAATTCTATTTCTTCGCTTCAGGCATGGGGCACTTCCAAAAACTGGATTATTTTATCACGTCCTTTAATGTGTCCGTTGACGTTATGTGAGATCATCAATCATCTAATCCGGCCCGTCTGCCCGAATCCCTTAATTTTAATCAATTGCTTCCCCTGCAAGTTTCAGTATTCCCTTGCAGAACTGCCGAAATGACTTAGAGCTGTTTGCAGAGACACCTTTCCACTCTGTTGCCAGATGGGTACCCATTAGTTTGGCCCATTTTACCTTATCGTCGGCTGATTCTCCAATTACTTCTCGAAATAGTTCCCATGTGGCGCAGATACTGTCTTGGATATAGGAGATCCATCTTTGATAGCCTAAGACCTTGGAAAAGCACTGCGGATGGCAGATTTATCACCAAGATAGAAAGCTTCAGTTTCCTCGATCGCTATTCTGAAGAGAGCTACAGGCGGAGGACTGCAATAGTTGAGCAGGTCGACCATACGGCTTTTGAGATCAAAACAATCATCATGATCTAAATCGATGAGTACAAGAATTCTATCCGCATCAGGTCTCGCTCCCTGCCCGTAGGCCCTTATTTAGCAGGCAATTGATCAAGGAGACCTTGGCGTTTTGGATCTGGTTTCTTGATGGGTGGTCAGGAACCTTTCCTTTTCCTCTGTGCGGGATAATTCTAAATGAGTGTTGAGGGGGGAGGAATCTCGGCAGCCATCCTTCTAGAAAAGCCCTTTCTGATGGACCTTCAACGAGAATGTGAATCCTCATCCTTCAAACCTCTCTTCAAAATGATTGCTATCCAAAGGCTGCCGAGAGGTATACCTTCTTCGTCTAGAGCGCTGATTACCGGCATGTCCGCCGATTCTCTTCACCTGTGTAAATCCTTTATCATCCTTCTCCATAAGCCATACCTGTTTCAGGGCTCAAGGCATCTACGAACTGAGGAGAATGCGTGGTGATGAGCGCCTGGATCTTTCCTTTGGATTTCTCAGCGTATCGCCTAAATTCTCGGGCGAGTTGCTCGACCAATCTATGATAGAGTCCATTCTCTGGTTCCTCGATGCCGATAAATGCCCGGGGGCTCAGGATCCTTCAAGAAGCAACAAATAAGCAAACATCTTTAATGTCCCATCAGACATACTATGCTGAAAAAAGTTGGATCCTCGTAGCCTCGTTCGTTGAATCTCAGAGAGAAGACGACCGTCCTGGCTTTTCTCGGGCTTAATCCTCTCTATTCCAGGTATCCGCTTTCGGATTCGCTCTAGGATACTCTCAAACGATCCCTATGGTTTCTTTCCAGATACTGTACTACATTTAGAGGTTTTCCCCGGTACGATCAAGATGTTTCTGTGCACCTGCGGGGGGAGTCGTCAGTGCCGCATCAGGGACGAAATAGGACGAGATACCAACTCAGATATGACTCGCCAGCCCCACTATGCGCGGATGTTCCGACAGTTGGCCGAGCGTTGTGATACCAAGTCGATCGTTATCCTCGAGCTTGATTTCCAGTTGGGTTGCGCCCTCTTCATCTTCTGTCTTATCCCCGGCCCATACGACTCCCTTTCCCCTTTCCAAGCGGAGAAAGGTGAATGGTTGACCATGCTTCTGTCCTTTGCGGCGTTGGCGAAGATGTTCACGAAGGACGAATGGAACACCATTGAATTCTGCTACTTCGAAGTTATAAGTGATTGGTCGGGCGCTTAACTCTCTCTATAGTAAAGGTCAAATTCAATGGATCAATGGAAATACTTGAGTTCGCAGCCTCCCAAAACCACCTCTTTTGAGGTTTATCACAGGCTACCTCGACTCCTTCTCTTAAGCAATCGGAGAGGAACCCAAACGCGTCCAGTCAGCTTGATTTTCCGCATCCGTTTGGGCCGATAAAGCAACTTAGAGGGGGTAAGGCTTCGCCTTGCCCGTAACCGACCTGTCCGAGGCTCACACTCCGGAGTGACTTAAAGTTCTTGACACGTATACCTAATAGTTGCGGCATCGATTGGCCTCCCGAGATATCTGCGTGGTGGTTGTTTCAACAAAATGTAAAGCCTAAATATTGTGTCTGGAAATTCGTTCGATCCCTTTTGTAAAGTCTAGGTCGGCCACACGCAAGGAGCGTATTTTTGCACGTCAGTAAAATGGATTTGATGGGTCGGGTGTTCAATATCCTTTGGTTAAAATCGAGATCCACATCCTGGGCGATGGCCCTCCGATATGCGACCCAGTTGCTTATTCCGCTACTGTTTATTCTGAATTCCTCCAACCCGGTGTTTTCCAGCGCCCCAGTCAATAATAATTTATGTTACCAATCCCGGCCCGGGCTCTAGAATTTATCATATCCTACAAAAATCATTCCAAATGTCAACGAATCTCTTGAAGGAATATTGGTCGCCATTTTATTTGGTTTTTCAGGATCGTTTCAACCACCTAAGTCCGAAGACTGGCCAAAAGGGCACAAACGCTCCCGATTAACATCCCTGTCTCCAGCGCCGAATCGGGCTCTCGTTTGAGTTAGACTTGCTTTTCAGCCGTGGAGAAAGACTCGAATTTCCCCCTCACAGGCACCCTTTTCATGCATGAGACACCCGTCGATCCTGGGGTGCATCGAGAATTCGATCCCCAACGCTTCCAGCCAGCATTCAATCCGGTACATCACCCCGCAGCGGTAGCCATCGATCGCCCCGATCTGTTTCATCCCCTTGTAGGCGAAGCATTGCCCTTTCTCCCATTCCCAGCGGATTACGTCTTTAGCTGGCGAAATGAAGGAGCACTTCTTGAAGACCGAAGCAGGCAGCGTCAATTCCAGGGCCGCGAGCAGGAAGTCCATGAGCCGGTCAAAGTCCTGGATCTTCTCCTGGCCCATCCCCAGGATCCGTTTGGCCCGCTCGACCTCGATGGGTGCGAGGGATTTTATGGCCGCCAGGTTCAAGGTGTTGGCTCTTTCGATACCCAATTCCCGGCAGGTGTGGAAAAACCACAACCCGTCATGGGTCAGCCAGCCCTTGCCGAGCAGGTCCCGGATATCGTTTTTCTCGATTTTATCCAGCACCCCCATTGGTCCTCCCTTCGCCGGAACCGGTTCGGCTTTTGATTCGGGCTGGTTGTTCTATTTTAGGGTCCAACCCAGTGCCGTTAAGTCAAGCCTTTATTCTTGATAGTGAACCTCAGCCGGAATCCAGGTTAGGCAAGTCTGGATCCCGACTGGAGTTTATCCCGCGGATCGCGGGACCGGGGTGACGACATCGACAGCGGCCCTCAGCTTTTCAGAAAAAACTTGTGGCCAGAGCAAAAGGGCATTTGCTAAAATGATATTATAAATTACAAATTTCTAAAATCGTAAATTTTGCAATTTGAAACAAGAAGCAGGGGTAAATGAAATGTCTTTAGTCAAGGTTAAAAAAAATTTCCAGGTTACCATTCCTATCGAGCTAAGAAAGGCTCTCAATATTGCCGTTGGCGATTATCTGGAAGTTGAAAATCAAGATGGCGAGCTGGTCTTGAAGCCGGTCAAGATGGTTCATCCCGACCAGGCTTACTTTTTCACCAAAGAGTGGCAGGCCTGTGAAGCTCTGGCAGACGAGGCTATTGCTAGAGGCAAAGTGTTAGGGCCTTTTGAAAACCTCCGGAAAGGCCTGAAAGCCCTTAAAACCGCCAAAATATGAAATTGGCCTTTACCCATCACTTTGTCCAGGATTATCGGAAGCTGTCCTCCAAAATCCAAAAATCCGTAGATAAACAGCTTGAACTATTATTATCAAATCCCCAGCACCCCTCCTTAAATCTTAAGAAGATGCATGATCCGCGAAATATTTGGGAATGCCGGGTCACCGCCGTCGATCGCTTTACCTTCCAAATTGAAAAAGATATCTACCTTTTAAGAAAAGTGGGTACTCACGATATCTTACACCATCCCTAATCTATCTGCCGGGTGAGGGGATTAGACCCCTCGTCGCTCGAGACAGCGCGGATCTTCAACCCGGCAGACCCAAGCGGACCGGCTGCTCCCTGCGTTTGTCCCCGCGGAGGATCGAGAGGGTCACGGTATCGCCGGCCTGATGCTGCTCCAGGACGTTCAGCAGCTCATCAAACGAAGCAATCGGTTTGCCGTTCAGGGCGACAATGACATCGCCTACCACCAGACTGCCGTCCGGGGCGCGTTTGAAGGGTTGAAGGCCCGCCTGCTGCGCCGGGCTGTTGGGAACCACGCCCATCACCGCGACGCCCTTGGGTAGACCGAGCGAATCCTGAAACGACTTCGTCGCCGCCTGGATGCCCAGCGCCGGACGGATGAATTTTCCGTCTCGGATCAGCCGCGGCACGATGCGGTTTACTTCGTCCACCGGAATGGCGAAGCCGATGCCGGCGGAGGCGCCCGACGGGCTGTAGATGGCGGTGTTGACCCCGATCAGCCGGCCGGCGGAGTCCAGCAGCGGACCGCCCGAATTGCCGGGATTGATGGCGGCATCGGTCTGAATCACACCGCGGATAGAGCGTTGGGTGGCCGATTCGATTTCGCGGTCCAAGGCGCTGATGATTCCGCTGGTCAGCGTCTGGTCCAACCCGAAAGGATTGCCGATGGCATAGACTTTTTGTCCGACCTGAAGATCGCCGCTCCTTCCTATCAAGATGGGCTTAAGTTTCTCCTTAGGCGCGGCGATACGCAGGACCGCCAGGTCGCGGTCCGGGAAGGCGCCGACTAAAGCGGCCTTCCAGGTGGTCTGGTCGGCCAGCGTGACCCGCGCCGATTGGCCGGCCTGGATGACGTGGAAATTGGTGACCACGTTCCCCCGGTCGTCCCAGATAAAGCCGGTGCCGGTGCCCCTGGGAATCTGCATGATGTCCAGGGAGAAAAAATTACGGGCCGTTTCCAGGGTGGTGATGTGCACCACCGAAGGGGAGACGTTCTTAAATACCGCGATGTTGTTCTGTTCGTCCTCGGCCAGCGACCCTCGCGCCGTCACCGTCCGGGGTACGACGTCCATGCGCGAGGCATCCGGCTGGCCGAACATCCCCTCCCAGGGCTTGTACCACCAGAGCGCTGCCAAGGCCAGAATCACCACCAGCAACCGAAGGCCCGCCGACCCCCGCTGCGTACGGAGGGAGGCCAGCGCGACCGAACCTTTGAAAATCCTTGTCTTCTTCATAGACACTCCAGTTTCTTACTCACACCGGGGCCGGTTGTATCCAATTGACGACCTTAAGTCCTTCGATCCGTAGCCAGGTTACTGGTCACCCGTTGGGATTTATAGGCCCCGTAGTAGAGTTCCATGCAAGTGACTATGCTTATCTGAAGTGGATCGTTCAGGCGGCGCCGCAGGTGTTCCTGGACAACCGGATGCCCTTTCAGTGAAAAAATGACCGTGTCCGTATCGAGGAGGTACATCACCAGCCCTCTTCTAATTTTCGGGAATTTCGTCGATTCTGCTTGATCTCCTTGATGATTTCCTCTGGTTCCCGTTCATCGTCCCAGGAGCCGGAGAGGTCCAGAAGGACCTGAGCGGGGGATTTGGCGGACCGGATTTTTTTTCGTTTAGCCAGATACTTCTTGACCAGGAAAAGGATCTGCTGGCTCAGGGAACGATTTTCCGCATTGGCCATTTCCTTAATCCGGCCATAAAGCTCCTCATCGATCCCTTTTATCTGTAGGTTGGACATGACGGAAACTCTCCCCCTTTAATGATCATGTAAAAGGATGCCAGTTTCATGATCAATGTCAAGGGCAAATTACTATGTCCCAGACCTCGATCCTTTGGGATTATCCCGGGGAGGAAAGGGGCAACCCTCCCGAATGGACGGCCTGGATGAGCCGCTTATTTTCTTTCCAATCCGTTCCGGTTGTGACTATAAAGGTAGTTGAGACCTCCTGAGATTTCTGTTAGGAGGTTGGGTTTGGGTGAGAGGAAGCGGTGATGTCCGGGCAAAAATATATTTTGCTACTCAATGAATGCCTTAAAAAGGCCCTGCCGTCGCTCGGCGCCAGGGAAAAAGAAAGGCTGACTGAAAAACTGGAGTTTCTGCGGGCCGGCCTGTGGGACGCCGGACTGCGGGTCAAGAAGCTGAAAGGCAGCTCCGGGAGGGTCGTTTTTGAGGCCCGGTTTTCCCGGTCGGACCGGATGCTTTTCACCCTGGGCCGGAAGGGTTCCCAGACGGCCGTCTATCTCTGGGGGCTGATCGGCCATGACGAAGTCAACCGGACGGCCCGGCGAATCTTGCCTGAAAACGCCCCCTTCCTGGATTTTGCTCCGGAAACCCAGGAAGAATACCCGGAGGTCATCCTGGAGGAATTGCCCGCCGCGGCCTACAGCCAAGAGGCCATCGAAGCGCAGGTGCCGGACGACTACGGGCCCCAGCGGTGGCTAATTCTGAACGAGGAGGAATGGGAGCGGCTTCGCCAGGCGGGGAAACCGGATGACCTGGAGCTGTTTCTTTATTTGACCGAAGAGCAGGCCCGGGTGCTGGAAGCCTCCCCGCCGGTCCTTATTTCGGGTACCGCTGGAAGCGGCAAGACCACCCTGGCGGTCTACTATCTGCTTAAACCGGAGTTTGCCGGGCACCGAAAACTATTTTTGACCTACAACCCTTTTCTGAGGGATTTCAGCCGGCGCCTCTATGACGGGCTGACGGTGCGGACCGGCTTGGAAGACTCCAACTTACGACCGGACTTTTGCGTCTTCCGGGACCTCCTTCGGGATCTTCTCGGCCCGGCGATTGGGTCATTCCACCCGGACCGGGAAGTCCGGTTGCGTGAATTTGAGGTCCTCTTCCGAAATCACCGCTTGTCCAGCCGGTACGATGCCGAACTGGTCTGGGAGGAAGTCCGATCCATTATCAAGGGGGCCAAACCGGTGCTCCGGCTGGAACGATGGAAGAGCCTTTCCCAGGCCTACCTCCAGGGGCCCCTGTTGCGGGACCGGGTGCTGGAATTAAAGGAAGGGCTGCTCGGTTTGGTCAACCTCGAAACCGCGCCTAGGATTCAGGCCTTTCTACAAAGCAAGACCGGGTTCGCCGGTCTGGAAGGGCTGGCCCGGAGTCTTACTACCGATGAGGGCCTGTGGCGGAAAGAACAGGGGCTGGCGCTGCTGGAGATAGGGCGGATCTTGGAGAAAAAATCTAGGGGGCTCTCGGACCCCCTCCTGACCTATCCGGAATACGTCCAGTTGGGACAGAAACGGGCCCCCAATTTTCTGTATGAACGCCGGGAGCTCTATGACATCGCCACCTATTATCAGGGCAAGCTGGAGGAACAGGGGCTGTGGGATGAGATCGACCTCTGCCGGCGGGTGCTGGGCCGATTGGGCCAGGGGTCCGACTCCCGAACCCCATATGATCTGGTGGTCTGTGACGAAGTCCAAGACTTCGCCGACGTGCAATTGGCCCTGATCTTCCGGTTGGCCGGTTCTCCGGAGAACGTGGTTCTGGCCGGGGATACCAAACAGATCATCAATCCCAGCGGCTTTCGATGGGAGGAGGTGCGGAATAAATTTTTCGAGCGTGGAATCCAGGTCCCCCGGGTGCACTCCCTGCGGATCAACTTCCGTTGTGTGGGCAGTGTGGTCAAACTGGCCAATGCCCTACTGGACCTTAAACAGCGTCTGATCGGGCTGTCCGGCTCTGAGATAAGAGAGGAATGGAAATTCAACGGCCGGCCTCCTTTCCTGCTGACCGTCCGGGAGGAGCGGGAAATCCTGTCCCAACTGCGGATGCAGGCGGCCGGGCAGGTTATTCTTGTCCGGGACCGGGAAGAGCAGACCCGGCTGAAACAGTCCTTGGGAACGGAGTTGATTTTCACCATTCAGGAGGCCAAAGGACTGGAATTTGATACGGTCCTGGTCTGGAAATTTTCCGCCGACCCGAAATCCGTTCCACTCTGGCGGCGCCTTCGTAACGGCAGTGACTTCGGGAGAAGCGGCCGACCGCATCTGCGCCACGAGATCAACCTGCTTTATGTGGCCATTACCCGGGCCCGGAACATCCTTATCGTCTATGATCCGGGTGGGGAGATCTGGGACCTGCCCGAGTTGGATGAGCTTTTGTTCCCGACGTCCGATCCGGAGGCGCTGGCCCAGCTCTGGCACCGGGTCTCCTCGCCGAAGGAATGGGCCGATCAGGGGGATTACTTCCTGGAGCGGGAGTATTACCCGGCGGCCCTGGAATGTTACAAAAACGCCGGCCGCCTCGATCGAGCCGAGATCGCCCAGGCCTTCGTTTGGGAGCAGCGAAAGAAATTTCAGGAAGCCGCCCCGCTTTTCGAGAAGCACGGCTACTGGCCTCAGGCGGGTGCCTGTTTTGAGCGGTCCGGGTTGTGGGAGCCGGCCCTGAGGATTTGGGAAAAACTAAAGGATCGGGAAAAGATGGCCCTGTGCCGGATCGCCCTTTACGAGCAGCGAGGCGACCATGACCTGGCCGCGGAGGAGTGGCTCCGAAGAAAGGAGATTGTCAAGGCCCTGGAGAATTGGCGGAAGGCCGGGAATTATCAACGCCTGGGCGAATACCTGGCCGCCGATAAAAAGTACTCGGAGGCGGCGGAGGCCTTCGTGGCCGGACGGCTGTACGATCAGGCCGCGGCCCTCTTTAAAAAATTGAAAAAGCTCAATCGAGCGGCGGACCTTTTTTACCAGGCCGGCAACTGGGCCGAGGCCGCCGTTCTGTATAAACGGCTGAAAAACCCGGCCCGATTGTTGGAGTGCTACGTCAAGGGAGGGGACGATTACCGGGCCGCCCTGCTGTATGAAAAGGGCGGGGACCTGGCTGGGGCTATGGAAGCCTTCACCCGGTTCGCTCGAACCGGTAAAGATCAGGCCGACCTCGTGAAAGCGGAAGCCAATCAGGCCGTGTTTAAGAACAACCTACTGAAAGCGGCCGTCCGTTCCTTCGCCTTGGGGCAATACCGGGAATCGGCCGATTTCTTCTTTAAGAAGCGGGTTTACAACCTGGCCCTGCCCCAGTACCAGGCCCTGAAGGTTCATGAAAAAGCCGCCGAGTGTTTTTACGCATTGAAAGAATACTATCAGGCCGCTCTGGAAATCGAGCAAAGTGCGCTTCCGGATAAATGGGAGCGGGCTGCCGAATTCCTTTCCTTCCATCTTGGCGAGGGCCGGCAGGAGGCCCGGACGGAACTGAAACTCCTCCAGGAAGGAGAACAGTTTTTAAAGGATGGCGCCCTGGAACGGGCACTGGTCCGGTTCAAGACCGTCAATGCACCGGACTTGGTGCGGGAGGCCTATCACCGGACCGGTCGGGACCAGGAGGCCCTGGATTATTTTCTAAGAGACAATCGCTGGGAAGATGCCGGGCGATACGTGGCGGAGGCCGCCGGGCTGAAGATTACACCGACCTTTCTTCAGACCATTTTGAATAAGTATCTAAAAACGGGTGAATATTACCACCTCCGCCTCCGGACCCAGGTTTTTGTAGCCGAACTTCTGGGACGACTCCTGGGGCAGGGGGGTAAGGAGCAGTGGCGGCCCGCCGTGGAGCAATTCATCTCAACCATACCCTTCTGGGGGTCAAGCCCGCCCGCTCCCGTTTTGGATTTTCTGCTCCAGACCCGCTATTATAACGGGCTTTTCGAGGTGGTCCGGGAAGGAAAGCTCTTCGGTCGATCTATTTCTCCAGTGGTGAAAAAATTCCTGGCCGAACTGAAACGGCTGGCGGGCCGGGAGAAAGACCCGGAACTTTTGGCCTGCGTTCAGTTTTATCAGGACCAGGACCTGTTCGAAGCCAGCCTGGATCGCCTGGAATTGACCGGTTGGAATTATAAGCTCTTCGGCGCCAGTTCGAGACATTACCTTCAGGCCGTCGAATTCCTCCTGGGGGAACGAAAAATTGAGGAGGCCGTTTCCCTGGCCCGGCGGAACCATGATTTTCGAATTGCAGGGCACATCCTGGAAAAAGCCGGGTCCTATTCGGAAGCGGGGCGAGCCTACCGGGACGGCGGTCATTACGAGGAAGCCCTCCGCTGCTTCAAATCGGCCGGAGACGAACAGGGAGAGGCCCGGGTCTATGAGCGAATGGACCTCCTGGAAGAGGCCCTGGCCATCTGGATAAAACGAGGCAAACGAAGGGAGGCGGCCCGGTTGCAGAAAAAGCTGGACAAGCGAAAATTCCCAGACTCCCAATTGTCCTTGTTTAAGTAGGGATAGATGGAGGCTCGTTTCTTTCTCGCCGGATGATGAACGATGGGCCGCGACGATACCTTACGGCAAGCGAGTCGATCTACCTTTTGTGTTCAATCGGGTAATGTGGAAGGATCAGCCCACCCGGACAGCCAGCATGGATACGGAGCCCCCGTCCACACCCTGGACCGGAAAGGTGACCGGCTCCTGTTCCCGGCGGAGGCCGAGCACGTAGAGCAGCGGCAGGTAGTGATCCGGCGTCGGAACGGCCAGGGCCGCGTCCCGGCCGAAACGCCGGTAATCGACCAGGGCCTCGTCGTCGCCTTGAAGCAGCGCCTCCCTAACGCGCTCTTCGAAGCGCAGCGCCCAATCAAAAGCCTGAGCTTCGCGGTCGCCCCAAGCGTAGGCGGTCAGGTTGTGAACCAGATTGCCGCTGCCGACCACCAAAACACCTTCCTCCCGCAGCGGCGCCATCCTTTTCCCCAAATCGTAATGAAACTTCGGCGGCTTGGTACCGTCGATGCTGAGCTGGACGACGGGGATATCCGCCTGGGGAAAGACGTGCCTCAGCACCGTCCAGGTCCCGTGATCCAGCCCCCAGCCTTCATCGAGCCTTACCGTTAGAGTGTCCAGCAGCTCCCGGACTTGCCGGGCCAGTTCCGGGCTCCCAGGCGCCGGATAGTTCACTTGATAAAGCTCTTTCGGGAAGCCGCCGAAATCGTGGATAGTGGGAGGGACCTGGTTCGAGGTTACCGCACAAGAGGAGATATACCAATGAGCGGATACGGAGAGGACAGCCCTGGGGCGCGGGATGGACGGGCCGATAGAGGCCCACCCTTCTGTATAGGGGTTGTGGGCCAAGGCATTCAGCGGATTGCCGTGTCCGAAAAAGATTGCGGGCATCAAGGGGGCCATGGAAATCCTCCTAAAAAGAGTTGAGTCGGTTTTTTATGTAAACCCCCAGTCATTTTCGCACTAAATCCCTGGGTGTTTTCTCCTGTCGATAAGGACCAGGGCGATCCCGCCCAGGATGGCGGTGGAGGCGGCCAGCAGCCGTAGGGTGATGACTTCATCGAGGAAGATGATGCCCCCCACCGCGGCGATGACCGGCACACTGAGCTGCACCGAAGCGGCACTCGTCGCCTTCAGCCCGCGTAAGGCCCCGTACCAAACCGCGTATCCGAGCCCCGAGGCCACGGCGCCGGAGGCTACCGCGTACCAGACACCGGAACCATCCCAGGTGTTCCAGCGGATGGTGATCAGGCTCAGCAGGATCGCCAGGGGCGCGGCGCGCAAGAAATTCCCGGTGGTCTCGCAAGTCGGGTCCGCCCGGCCTTTTCCGCGCAATGAATAGATTCCCCAGGCACCACCAGCGCCCAGCATCAAGAGGGAACCAAGCAGGGGCGGCGCCGAGAGGCCCGGAAGCAACAGGCCCGCCAGTCCAAGGAAAGCGCAGGCCAGGCCCACACTTTGCCGCATTTTGAGGCGCTCCCCCGCACATAACCCGTAGCCGATCATAGTGGCCTGCACGGCGCCGAAAAGCAGCAGGGCGCCGGTCGAAGCGGTCAGACTCACGTAGGCATAGGAAAAACAGGCCGCGTAGGCAAAAAGGGCCAGCGCGGACGGCCAGCTTCCCGCAAGGCAACGGATGTTGCCCCGCCCTCGAGTGACCAGCCAGAGAACCAGCGCCCCGGAGAGGATTCGAATGGAGGTGAAACTGGCCGGGTCCAGGCCGGTGTGTTTTAACGCCATCCGGCAGAGCAGGGAATTGCCGGCAAAGGCGATCATCGCCAGCGAAGTCAAAAATAAGGTCAGGGTAGTGGACATCAATTTTGGATATTAATGAAACTCATCAACAGAATTCAAGCAAAGAATTGCCCCTGACCCTTATGAAATATTTGTTCTTGACAGGACCGACATAAAAACGGATAAAGGGAATGAACGTTCATTCCTAATTTGTATAAATTTAAGGTGGATGTGTTCGCAGAAAATCGAAAAACTCGTCATTGCGACCCCGGACTTGATCGGGGGGAAGCTAATCCCCACCATGGCAACTAGCTGATTCTTGGGGATTGCTTCGTCGCTTCGCTCCTCGCAATGACAGCCCAGGGGACTTTCTGCAAGGTAATCAGAGTTGAATTATGGAAAAGTCCGATAGGCGAGGGGAGATCCTTGGTGCGGCGTTGGAACTCATCGCGAAACATGGTTTCCATGGAGCCCCGATGGCCAGGATCGCCGAAAAGGCGGGTGTGGGCGCCGGAACGATCTACCGCTATTTCGAGCACAAGGATATACTCATCACGGAAATATTCAGGAATCTGGAAACCCAGATCAAGACGGTTCTACAGGAAGATTATCCCGCCGGGAGGCCCATCCGGGAAAGATTTCTCCACCTGGGTACGGGACTTTTAAGGTATTTCATCGAGCACCCGCTCCATTTTCATTATGTCGAGCAGTACCACAACTCCCCCTACGGCGTTTCCTTACGACGGGACAAGATGCTGGACAAATCCGCCGGTCCGGATATATTCAAGCAGCTCTTTGAAGATGGAATCTCCCAGCAGGTCCTGAAGGAGCTACCCCTGTTCGTACTTTTTGCCCTGGCCTTCGGCCCCGTGCTGGCCCTGGCGCGGGATCATATCCTGGGTTTCGCCCTATTGGAGGAACCCTTGATCTTACAAAGTATAGAGGCCTGCTGGGACGGAATTAAAAGATGAAGAATACTTTAGGAATCAACATTCATTCATACCCCTAAGAACCTTCTCCCTCCCTATGACGAGCTAAAAAGGATTCATCCCCCGGAACCTACCGGGTCGGGGATGGGGTTCAAACTGAAATCGCAAGAGGTGTACCATGCAAATCTATGACAGATCGAAACGAATCGCCGCCGCCGGCCTTCTCCTCGGGGGACTGATGCTGTCCGCTTGCGGACAACCGCCCGCTTCCGGAGGACCGCATCAGGGCGGCACTCCCGAAGTGGCCGTGGTGACCGTAAAACCGGAGCGCGTGGCGATCACCACCGAATTGGCCGGACGCACGTCCGCCTACCTGGTTGCCGAAGTTCGTCCGCAGGTGGGCGGCATCATCCAGGAACGCCTGTTCAAGGAGGGTGGCGATGTCAAGGCGGGGGATGTGCTCTACCGGATTGACCCGGCCGCCTATCAGGCGGCCTACGCCAGTGCCAAAGCGGCCCTGGTCCGGGCTGAGGCCAATCTAACCCCCCTTCGCTACAAGGCGGAGCGGTATAAGGAACTGGTACCCATCAAAGCGGTCAGCCAGCAGGACTACGACGACACGGTCGCGGCCCTCAAGCAGGTCGAGGCGGACATCGAGGTTAATAAAGCGGCCGTCGAAACCGCCCGCATCAATCTGGCCTACACCCGGGTCTCGGCGCCGATTTCCGGCCGTATCGGTAAGTCTTCGGTAACGACCGGCGCGCTGGTGACGGCGAGCCAGGCCACCGCACTGGCCACGATTCAACAGCTTGATCCGGTCTATGTGGATGTGAGCCAATCGACCGCCAATCTGCTGCGTCTGAAACAGGCTATGGCCGACGGCCGGCTCAAGCACGACCGCGTCAACCAATCCAAGGTCCGGTTGCTTTTGGAGGACGGTACTCGCTATCCCCAACAGGGCACGTTTAAGTTTTCCGACGTTACGGTTGACCCGAGTACCGGGTCGGTCACCCTGCGCACGGTTTTCCCAAACCCGAACCAGACGCTGCTGCCGGGCTTGTATGTCCGCGCCATCCTCGAAGAAGGGGTGAACGAGCGGGCGATCCTTATCCCGCAGCAAGGGGTAACCCACGATAGCAAGGGGAAGGCCACCGCCCTGGTAGTCGACGGATCCGACAAGGTAGCGCAGCGGGACCTCGCTGGTGGAGCGATCCATCGGCGAAAAATGGCTGGTCAGCCAGGGGCTGAAACCCGGGGACCGGGTGATTCTGGAGGGGTTGCAGAAGGTCCGCCCCGGGGTTTCCGTGAAGACCGTTCCCTTCGGAACCAAGACCGGCCCGGCGGCCCCCGCGAGCAGCCGCCGGTCCCGCCGAAGCTAAGAAATAAGGGAGTTTTCATGTCTCAGTTTTTTATCAGCCGCCCCATCTTTGCCTGGGTGATCGCCATTATCATTATGCTGGCGGGCGTCCTGGCGATTAAAACGTTGCCGGTCTCGCAGTATCCGGCCATCGCCCCGCCGGAGATCTCCATCAACGCCGTCTACCCGGGGGCCTCCGCCAAGACGGTCGAGAACACGGTCACGCAAGTCATTGAACAAAAGATGAACGGGATCGACCATCTTAGCTATATTTCCTCGACCAGTGACTCCTCGGGCTTTGTGAGCATCATCCTGACCTTTGATGCCGCCGCCGATCCGAATATCGCCCAAGTGCAGGTACAGAACAAACTGCAACTGGCCACCCCGCTGTTGCCGCAGGTGGTTCAGCAGCAGGGGATCCAGGTGACCAAATCGACCCGGAACTTCCTGCTGATCATAGGCTTCGTCTCGGAAGACGGCAGTATGAACCGCTACGATCTGACCGATTTTATGGTGACCAACGTTCAGGATATCATCAGTCGGGTGGAGGGAGTCGGCGAAGTACAATTGTTCGGCTCCCAGTATGCCATGCGGATCTGGCTCGATCCCCATAAACTCAACGACTACCGCCTCACCCCGGGCGATGTCAAGCAGGCCGTCAGGGCCTATAACGTGCAGGTCTCCGCCGGTCAGCTCGGCGGATTGCCGTCCGCCGCGGGGCAGCAGTTGAACGCTACCATCACGGCCCAAACTTTGCTTCAGACCCCCGAGCAGTTCCGGGAGATACCCCTGCGCATCAACAGCGACGGGTCCACCGTGCGTCTGCGGGACGTAGCCGGTGTTGAACTGGGAAGTGAAAGCTACGAGGCGGTGGGGCTTTACAACGGCAAACCGGCATCCGGTATGGCGCTCAGGCTGGGGGCCGGCGCCAATGCCCTGGATACGGCCAAACTGGTCAAAGCCAAGATGGCGGAATTGGCGAAGTTTTTCCCTCAGGGCCTGCAGGTGATCTACCCCTACGACACCACTCCTTTTGTCCGGCTTTCCATTGAAGAGGTGGTCATCACCCTGCTGGAGGCCATTGTCCTGGTCTTTCTGGTCATGTTCCTTTTCCTCCAGAACTTCCGCGCCACCCTCATCCCCACCATTGCCGTGCCGGTGGTGCTCTTGGGCACCTTCGGGGTCCTGTCGGCCTTCGGGTTTTCCATCAATACCCTGACCATGTTCGCCATGGTTCTGGCCATCGGTCTTTTGGTGGACGATGCCATCGTGGTAGTGGAGAACGTGGAGCGGGTGATGAGCGAAGAGGGGTTGCCTCCTATAGAGGCCACCCGCAAGTCCATGAAGCAGATCACCGGCGCTTTGGTGGGAATCGCCATGGTGCTGGCGGCGGTCTTCGTGCCGATGGCCTTTTTTGGCGGCTCCACCGGCGTTATCTACCGCCAGTTCTCCATCACCATCGTTTCCGCCATGGTGCTTTCGGTGGTGGTGGCCCTGGTACTCACCCCGGCGCTCTGCGCCACCCTGCTTAAGCCGGTGGACCCGGCCCGGCCGGCCGGCGAAAGCGGGTTGTTTCGGGGCTTCTTCCGCGGGTTTAACCGGCTCTACCGGCGCGGCAGCGGGCACTATCAATCCCTGGTCGGGCGTATTCTGGTCACGGGGACGCGCTATCTGATTATTTATCTGCTGATTGGCGTGGCCATGGCCTACCTTTTTCTGCGGATGCCCACGGCCTATCTACCCGACGAGGACCAGGGGATCCTGTTGAACTTAATCCAGCTTCCAGTGGGCGCTACCCAGGAACGGACGCTCAAGGTGATCGAAGAGGTGCAACGATACTACCTCGTGGACCAGAAGGAGGCGGTGAAATCGATATTTGCCGTGGCCGGGTTCAGCTTTGCCGGTCGGGGGCAGAACAACGGCCTGGCCTTTGTCATGCTTAAAGACTGGGCTTTGCGGAAACGTCCTGACTTGCGGGTGACGGCGGTCGCCGCTCAGGCCATGGCCGCCTTTGCTTCTATTCGGGATGCCCTGGTTTTTGCCTTCGCGCCACCGGCGGTTATTGAAATGGGTACTGCCAACGGTTTTGACTTCCAGTTGCAGGACCGCGCCGGACTGGGTCACGACAAACTGATGGAGGCCAGAAACCAGCTTCTAGGCCTGGCGGCCCAAAACCCGACCCTGGTGGCGGTGCGGCCCAACGGCCAGGCCGACACCCCGGAATTCAAGCTGGATATCGATGAGGACCGGGCCGGGACCCTGGGTCTCTCCCTGGTGGATATCAATGATGCCATCTCCACCGCCTGGGGAAGCGTCTACGTCAACGACTTCATCGACCGAGGTCGGATCAAAAAGGTCTATCTCCAGTCCGACGCCCAATACCGGATGCAGCCGGAGGACCTGGACAAGTGGTATGTCCGCAACAACCAAGGGACCATGGTGCCTTTCTCCGCCTTTGCCACGGCGCACTGGAGCTCCGGTTCTCCGCGGCTGGAGCGCTACAATGGCCTGCCGTCCATGGAGATCCTCGGTCAGCCCGCGCCGGGAAAGAGTTCCGGCGATGCCATGAAGGCCATGGAAGAAATGGCCGCCAAACTACCCGCCGGCATCGGTTTTGAGTGGACCGGACTCTCTTACCAGGAACGGCTGTCCGGTTCCCAGGCGCCGGCCTTGTACGCCATCTCGATTTTGGTTGTCTTCCTCTGCCTGGCCGCCCTCTATGAAAGCTGGGCTATCCCTATTTCCGTTTTGCTGGTGATTCCCTTGGGGGTTATTGGGGCCCTCCTGGCCACGACGCTGCGGGGACTTCCCAACGATGTCTATTTCCAGGTTGGGCTGCTGACCATCATCGGCCTGTCGGCCAAAAACGCCATTCTGATCGTCGAATTCGCCAAGGAGCAGATGGAACAGGGCGTGGGACTGCTGGAGGCCACCAGGGAAGCGTCGCGGCTCCGGCTGCGACCGATCCTGATGACCTCCCTGGCCTTCATCCTCGGGGTGCTGCCGCTGGCCCTCAGTAAAGGCGCCGGGTCCGGCGCCCAGAACGCGATCGGCACCGGGGTTATCGGGGGGATGCTGACCGCCACCTTCCTGGCGGTCCTCTATATTCCGCTGTTCTTTGTCGTGGTGAGAAAGTTATTCAAAGGGAAGCACCCCGATCGGGAGGATCATCCCCCTGAGCAGCCGCCCGATCCCAGCCAAGCTACGGAGGGCCGATAACATGAATCGAAAACCGTTACTGATCGTCGTGGCGCTCCTGGGCCTGGCCGGGTGCACGACACTGGCCCCCGACTATACCCGTCCGGCGGCGCCTGTATCTGCCGCCTGGCCGAGCGGCCCGGCCTATAAGGAAAGCGCGGCCCCGGCAACCGGTGTGGCCGCCGCCGACCTGGCCTGGCGGGACTTTTTTGTAGACGCCGGTTTGCGGAAAGTAATCGAACTGGCACTGGTCAATAACCGCGACCTGCGACTGGCCGCGCTCACTATCGAAAAGACGCGGGCGTTGTACCAAATCCAACGTGCCGGGCTCTTCCCCACGGTAAACGCCTCCGGCATCGGGGGCGAACAACGGCTGCCGGCCGGCGTCTCGACCACCGGGGAGTCCATGGTGGCCCGACAATACGAGGTCAATCTGGGTTTCAGTTCCTATGAACTGGATTTTTTTGGCCGCATCCGCAGCCTGAAAGATCAGGCCTTGGAGCAGTACCTGGCCAGTGAACAGGCTCGCCGCAGCACGCAGATCACTCTGGTGGGCGAAGTGGCTAATACCTACCTGACGCTGGCTGCCGACCGTCAATACCTGAAGCTGGCTCAGGATACCCTTAGGTCTCAAGAAGCTAGTTATACGCTGATTCAGCGTCGTTTGGCGGTTGGGGTTTCTTCCGAGTTGGATCTGCGGCAGGCGCAAACCCGGGTGGAGGCGGCCCGGGTGGATATCGCCCGCTATATCGGCCGGGTGGCGCAGGATGAGAATGCACTGGCGCTGCTGGTCGGTTCACCGGTTCCGGAGGAGTTTTTGCCAACGGAGTTGGGAACGGTTTCCGCGCTGAAGGAACTCAGCGCCGGATTGCCGTCAGAGGTATTGCAGCGCCGCCCCGATATCCTGCAGGCCGAGAACCAGCTCAAGGCGGCTAACGCCAATATCGGCGCGGCCCGGGCGGCTTTTTTCCCCCGGATCACGCTGACCTCAGCCTTCGGCACCACCAGCAGCGACCTCTCCGGTCTCTTCGGCTCCGGTTCAGCCTCCTGGATCTTCGCACCGCGAATCACCCTGCCGATTTTCGACGGCGGCAGAAACCGGGCCAATCTCGAAGTGGCCGAGGCCGATCGCCGGATCGCCCTGGTCCAATATGAAAAGGCCATCCAATCGGCCTTCAGGGAAGTGGCTGACGCTTTGGCCCAAAGGGGAACGGTGGGAGATCAACTGGCGGCCCAACAGTCCCTGGTAGACGCCACCTCCCGGAACTATTCACTGGCCGAAGCGCGCTACCAAAGGGGAATTGACAGCTTCCTGCCCGTTTTGGATGCGCAGCGAGCGCTCTATGGGGCGCAGCAGGGCCTGATTGCCGTCCGTCTGGCCCAGCAGACGAATGGGGTGACGCTCTACAAGGTGCTGGGCGGCGGGGAGTGAAGAGGGTATTGCCAACGGGGTCGTCAGTCGGCTGTTCTTCGCCTTTGGTCCCGCGGACGATCCACAGAGGGTCACGGCATCGCCGGCCTGATGCTGCTAAAGGGCGTTCAGCAGTTCATTAAACGATCAACACTCCTTGGAGCGGAAATGCGACCGGGTCCTTTCCCCGACGAAGGCCGAGGGCATACAGATTATATATTTATTTGTCCGACCTCCCCCTCCCACATAAAACCATTTTACCGTAAAGAATTGTGAATCCATTCGAGGCCAACGAGCCCATCTTTTCTCCTCACTTATGCCCCAATCGTTCTTCCAACAATTGGCGAATTGTCGAAAAATACAGAAACCTGAAGATTAGCTTTTAGAACGTAATGTCTCTGATGTTTCACGATTTTTCAACTGATCAGTGTACTCTCCCTTTAGCCTTAACCAAGCATTATAGTTATCCCTCCAACGGTCAAGGTCCCCACTGTTTTCTTCTTCCCTAATCAAATTATCTAATTTGCCAGATATTGTTTTCGCATAGAAATCTTCACTTAAAATGCCATATTTTTTTTCATATACATTTAATTTACGTTCTATCATTTTCATTTTTGCAATCAAGTCATTCATAGAAATAACAGGCACTCCCAGTTGTTTATTTTGTTCTTGTTCTTCTAAGAATTTTACAACTGCCATTCGAATTATTGTAGATTTACTTGCTCCTAAGCGATAAGCCTGTTCTTGAATCCTGTCATTTAAAGACTGATCCATTCTTATGAATATACTGGATTCTTTTTTCCCCATAATCCTCTCCTTGAACAAATTAGTTCCTTGTCAATGAAGTCATCCTGCTTATAGATGGGTTATAGAAAAAAACTAAAATACTGTATCTTGGCTTCTGGGGGGATGGCCTAATTCTATTAGCCCAGGGCAAGAGCGTATAGGTTAATTGAATTGACTAAGATCCTCCACTGCCCTCGCTTTTTGTTGCGAGAATAGCCAGTAGGCTTGATCCGTGTATTACCAGGGTTACTTTTCGGCGACGAAATCAAGGACACGGATAGAACTGAGGATTGACCAAATGCCGAGCCCCCGTTTGACCGCCACAAATCAAAAGGTATAAATCCAGCACCGAAACCCGCATTCTTCGGCAGAGGGAGAATACCTGCATGGTTATTATGACGTCCCTTCGGTTACGGTCAGTGTAGGTAGGTTTCAACAAATTTATCCCTGGCAGGACTAAGCCCAAGTTGACTGCGGTGCCCATTATTACGCTATCGGGCTTGGCGCAATCATAACCCAGCGCCATGAGTAGATGGCACAGACTAGTAAAATTGTTAAAGAAAGGCATTTTTACCTGGCGAAGAAAATGCCTAATACTTTCAAATTCACTCCAAAATTCCTCTATATCTGACTGAGATTGCACTGTCAGAGGAATATTTGTGGCTCGTAAATAACTCATGAACGAGGAGTATTGATTTCTAATTTCCAGCAATGCCTGTCCACAACCTATCATTGCCTCAATCTTTGACGGAAAGCGGATTACGCCAATCCGGTCCCAATATTGAGCGTAAATCTGGTTGGGTTGGAGATTTGCAACGGCGCGTACATCGAAATTCAGAAAAATATGGTTGAAGATGCCACCATTGAGAAGTTCTTGCACTAATCGTGCTTGCGCTTGTTGGCTGTAGGCGATTAGCTCAACACAGATTTTTAAGATCTCGCTATCCGGTAAACCGAAGTATCGGGCCCAACCGTTACGAGTAGCGATTTCTGCTGAAAATGCATTCGTTTGATATGCGTTCACCTTTTTCACGATATCGTCTATTCGCGGCAGAATGGTCGCATATCGCTGTTGATGACATATAGATGGGAGCACTGTAGACCTCGTTGTGATTGGGAACGGGCTTAATAACTTATTATTTTGTTTTTTGGAAACTCCAAGGATTTTTTTCAGGGCTGAGGAAGATACCATTTCATTAGGTTGACAACCCTATCCCCCGGCCTAAAATAAAAACCCCGTCTTCTTTTGCAAAAAAACAGGGTTTTTTGGGACTGCTTCATGGACGAGCCTATTGGTCAGGGGTTGCCGGTTTCTAAAAAGCTGATTTATCGATGAATAATTTTAAAACATAACGTGAGGTTAAAGTCAGATTTAAAGAGCTGACGTACCACAGTAAGAGTATACTCGATCAACGCTTTTAGGTCTTTGTCTTAAGTCGTTATACCGGACTCGATAAGCCTGCCCCGGCAGGTAGTAAGCCGGGGGTATCCAGTGCCTGAGAAGCTGAACCGGGGCCTGGATTCCGGATCGCGTCACGCCGCCGGCGTGACTTGTCCGGAATGACGAATCTTGACCGGGTTAACCTTTGTTTTCTTACTTCGCGAGTGCCCGTTCGCGGAGGGTTTTATTCACCGGGTTCCATCTGGTGCTTGGCGGCAAACCAGTCGATGAGCGCCCGGGCGATACTGATCTTGCCCGGAATATTGGGCAATTGGTCGTGAGGGAACCAATGGGCATCCATGATCTCGTCACCGTCCACCCGGATCTCGCCGCCGGCGTAGCGGGCCGTGAAGCCGATCATCAGGGAGTCCGGGAAAGGCCAGGGCTGGCTTCCGAAATAGCGGATATCTTCGACCTCGATGCCGGTTTCTTCCCGAACTTCCCGGATCACTGTTTCTTCCAGGGTTTCTCCCGGTTCGGCAAAGCCGGCCAGGACGCTGTAGAATTCTCCCTTGAAACGGGGGGAGCGAGCCAGCAGACATTGATTCCCCCGCTCAACTAAAACGATCACCGCCGGCGAGATCCGAGGAAAACTCAGGTAACCACATTGGGGGCATTCCCGGGCCGGAGGACCGGCCTTGGGTTTCATTTGGTTCCCGCAACGTTTGCAGAACCGGGTCTTTATGCGACCAGTCGAGCAGATGGAGTGCCCGGAAGGCAATGGGGATAAAAACCGGGTCCAGCCGACTATGGAGCCCCCACAGGTCCTGGAAAGCCAGGCCGGCCGGGGGAGCCGCCGCTGGATCGGAAAAGACCACGCCATAGCAGGGCTTTCCCTCTAAGGTCCCCAGGTAGATTTCCCCAGGGGAATGGATTCCCAGATCGGCCAGGTTCCGGATCAACGGGACGGCGGGTTTCGATCCTTCGGCGGAAACGAGCAGTTTCCGCTTGGAAAATATAAACCACCAGGCCGGTTCCGTGGATTCATTCGGCGGGTCGGCCGCGATAATAAATTGTTTTTTCATGTTTCAGTCTTTTAATCAGTTCCTTATAACCGATCAAAGGTTTGCCACCCCTTTCTTTAAACGCCTTCAGGTCCTCGGCATCCTCGGCCAGGGCTCCTCTAACGGCATTGTTGACCAGTACGGATACGGACGTAGCTGGTTCGGCGGCCGTTGGACGCAAAACTTTATAGCGGATGGGTTCCAGGTAGACCGTGGCCCGTTTGGCTTTAGTCGCTATATCAGCAGCTCCAGAGGTAACTATAACACTCTATCACAATAAGGTTTTAGAGTCAAACCCTTCCCCTTCAGCACCGAAGGAAACCAGGTCCTCCAGGTAGGGCGGTATTCCCTCCAGAATATTTTCAATGCCGGGCTCCTCCGGGGCTGGAACTTTACTGGTCGCCTTTTTCCTTCCGACCCCCACTATCTCCTTGACCCTCGGCACACCGGGCTTTTATACTTGTTCTATACTCACCCAGGGAATTTCTGGACAATTCCCAAGAAACGAAACGGAGCAAGGGAACTTATGAAGAAATGGTTGGTGGTTGTCTTAATCGTCCTTTTCTCGGCCGGCCTGGTTCAGGCCCGATCCTCGGCCCCCAAGAAAAACCGGGGCGCCAAAAAATCTACGCAGACCAAGGTCCAGGTCAGGGCAGTCCCGGAAGAACCCTATAAAGCCTTTATCGTTGTGGAAGCCCGCAGCGGGAAGGTCCTGGAGGGAGAGAATATCCACCTGAAAAGGGCCCCGGCCAGCGTAGTGAAACTCATGCTGGCCGCCGTGGTGATGGACAAGTTGGCCAAAGGGGAGGCCAAGCTGACGGACACGGTCACGACCTCCCGGGAGGCTTCCAAAATGGGGGGCAGCCAGGTCTACCTGAAAGAAGGGGAGACCTTCACCCTGGAGGAAATGATGAAAGCCGTGCTGGTGGCCTCGGGCAATGATGCCGCTATGGCGGTGGCCGAGCATCTGGCCGGGACCAAGGAGGCCTTTATCAAGCTGATGAACGAGAAGGCCAAGGCCTTGAATATGGTGGATACGGAATTTCATTCCGTCCATGGACTCCCGCCCTCCAAGGGGGAGCCGGAGGATCAAAGTTCCTGCAGCGACCTGGCCATCCTGGCCCGGGAGTTGGTCCGTTATCCGAAGCTTCTCGAGTGGACCGCCATCAAGACCGAGGGCTTTAGAAACGGCCAGTTTATCATGAATAATCATAATAAGCTCCTGTTCAGGCTGCCGGAGGCGGATGGGCTGAAGACCGGCTACTACCGGGAAACCGGATTCAATGTGGTGGCCACGGCGATCAAAAATGATTTACGCTTTATCGTGGTGGTCCTGGGAAGCCCCAAGGCCAGGACACGGGATAATGTAGCCCTGGAGAAATTCAAAAAAGCTTTCGCCCAATATAAAACGGTTACCGTTGTTAAAAAGGGGGAAGGGGTGGATAAGGAAGTCCTCCTGCCGGAGGCCAAAATCGGGAAGATCAAAGGAGTGGCCGCTGCGGACTTTGCTTACCCGATCGCCAATGATCAGAAAGGATCTTTTAAGAAGGAACCGTTGATGGCGGCGAAGGTCACAGGGGAAATCAAAGAAGGCCAGAAGCTGGGCGAATTGGTTATAAAGCTCGACGACCAGGTAGTGGGTAAAGTGGATGTCGTTTCCCCGGTAAACATACCAAAGGCCAATTTTTTTACGATTCTGATCCGGAAAATAGGGATCCATATTTAAAAGATACCCAAATCAATACCTTGGTGCGCCCAGGCTGACCCTGCCTCCGGGAAATTTAAATCTCGGGGGTCGCTTAGACCCTTTGAACCCTCGCCAGACAGGCTGGGGACCTTTTACGGAACCAGGCATAATTGGTCCTTTCTTAAACGCCATAGAGTGACTAATGATCGGTCCGTCACGAGGCCGCTCGCAAATTCCTTGGGCCAGAGCAGGGATGGTGGTCAATGATCAAAAATAGCTAGTCAAGCCTTTTCCTTCCCCCTGAATTTCTTCTTGATGAATTCCTCAAACCCCGATACCGCCGAGATCCCCAGCCGGTTCCGCGAGGTTCAACACACTCCGCTGATGCGCGCGTTGTTGAGGGGATTTGTTCGTTCCGCGGGGTTCCTGCCGGTTTGGCTGATGCGCTTCCTGGCCGTCTCCGTCGTCTTGCCGATCGCCATTCCCTTCACCGGGAAGAACTTCAAGGGGATTATGGCCAACATGGGCCGCATGAATCCGGGTGGATCGAGGGTCGGGCGCATCCTTAATTCCTGGGCCGTCTACAAGAATTACGCCTATTATTTGATTGACCTGCTTTACCTGAGCTATGGAAGAGCGCGGATCCGAGAATACCGGACCACGGTGACCGGAGGGGAGAACCTGTATAAAGCCTTGAAGCCGGGCAAGGGCGTGGTGCTCCTGACCACCCACCTGGGAAACTGGGAAATAGGGGGGGAAGCCATTGGAGTGACGGGCAGGAAGATCCATCTGGTCTATGCTCCCGACAGTTCGTCTATTTTTGAACAGCAGCGAAACCTCATGCGCGGCGATACCCATATCGAGGGGGTGGCTTTGAAGCCCGGGGAAATGGTCTCGCTAAAACTTTACCGGCTCCTTGGACAAGGCGAAATGGTCGCCCTGCAGGGCGATCGCCTGCAGTTCGATCGGGGGGTCTCCCTGCCTTTTTTTGGCTCTCCGGCCACTTTTCCCCAAGGGGCGGTTCGTATTGCCCAGCTTTCGGGAAGCCCGGTGGTCCCCATCTTTATCCCCCTGAAAGGCTACAAAAGCTACGAGATTATTATCGAGGAACCCCTGGTAATGGAACCCGATAAGCGGGTAGAATATAACCTTTCGAAGCTGCTGGCTGTTTTTGAACGCCAAATCGGTAAATACCGAACGCAGTGGTACACGTTCAGGCCCTTTTGGGAGAAAGATCAAGAATGAAACTCAAATTTATTTTTCCGGACCTGGGACACTTTCCCCTGGTCTATCGTCGGTATATCCCGGTGCTTGGCCCAGCCATTTTGGCCGCCCTCACGCCGCCGGAGGTCGAGATATCCTTCAGCGACGAGCGCCTGAGCGCCGTCGATATTGAGGAAGCCTGCGACCTGGTGGCCATCTCGGTCATGACTCCCCAGGCCGGGCGGGCTTACGAGCTTTCCCGCCTTTATCGAGAGAAGGGCATCCCCGTGGTCCTGGGAGGAGTGCATGTTTCCCTGCTCCCCGAAGAGGCCCAACGTTACGGGTCGGCCATTGTCATCGGCGAGGCCGAAGACATCTGGCCGAAGCTGTTGGAAGACTTTAGCCGGGGAAGGCTTCAACCGGTCTACCGCTGCGGAACTCCGCCACAATCGGTTTCTCTGCCCCGGTGGGATCTCTTTCCTCGCGATTCCTATATCCCCATGAATTCAGTTCAGGTATCCCGGGGCTGTCCCGTCAACTGCGACCTGTGTTCCGTGCCGCAGACTTTCGGGCGGGAGTTCCGGCTCTTTAACCTGGAAATGCTGCTGGAGAACCTGGCTAAATTAGACCACTATCTCTTCCTGGTCAACGACAACCTGCACCTGGCTAAAAGACGCATCCGGCCGTTATTTGAAGGCCTGGCCGGGCTGGGCAAACCCTGGGTCGGTCTGGCCTCCCTGCCTTTTGCCAAAGACGAGGATTACTTGCGGCTCCTGAGGGAGAGCCATTGCTGGGCCATGTATCTGGACCTCAGTCCTTGGGTCTCGGCCGGTTTGAACGAAGTCATCGAGGGGGTAGAGGTCCGGCGCGCCGGGGAATACCTGCAACGGGTCCGGGACCAGGGCATTAAGGTCATCGCTTCTTTTGTTTTCGGGTTCGACCATGATAAGAAGGACGTCTTTGAAAAGACTGTGGCTTTTGCGAAAGCCCATCAAATCGAAGAGGCGGAGTTCCATATCCTCACCCCCTATCCCCGAAGCCGAATTTACGCCCGGCTGGAAAGCGAGGGCCGGTTGTTAAATAAAGACTTTTCCGATTATACGGCCGGCCTCGTAGTCTATGAACCCCGGAACATGACCCCCGATGAACTCTATGAAGGCTATCTTCAAGCCTGGCGGGATTTTTATGACCAAACGCAGATACGGGAGACCGATTGCGGACCGGTGATCCTGTCTTACGACTGCTTCCCCATTTCCCCCGAGGAGATTTATCGAATCCGGGGTCGAGCCTGGTTGGATAGGCTCATCGAATCGAGGTTTTCAAGACCGACAGGAAAGGAGTCATGATCCTCCGTTTAGTACCGGCCCTGCTGGCGCTGCTCTTTATCCCAGCGGTAAACGTTGCCCATCCCGCGGAACCCGTTCGCTGTGCGGTGATCGGTGATTATTACAATGCCACGGATAACACCCAAGGCGTGGCCAACCTGGTCAAGAGTTGGAATCCGGACCTCATCGTTACGACAGGCGATAATACCAATAATACGCAGGTGCCCGAAATGGATCGCCAGGTGGGCCAGTTTTACGGCGCTTATATCCGCTACCCTGCCGGCAGCTCAAGCATTTACGCGCCCGGAGCGGCCACCAACAAATTTTTCCCGAGTCTGGGCAACCACGACTGGGATGGCGGGATTTCCGGATGGACCGACTACTTTGAACTGCCCGGTATTGAACGCTATTACGATTTTGTCCAGGGGCCGATTCAGTTTTTCGTGATGGACAGCGATGGGCGGGAAGCGGATGGAAACACCGTCACCTCCCCTCAGGCGCTATGGCTGCAGGCCCGACTGGCGGCCTCGACCGCGCCCTGGAAGGTGGTGGCACTGCATGAACCCCCATATTCCTCGGGTTCCGGACACGGCGACTCCCCGGCGTTGCAATGGCCTTTTCAGGACTGGGGGGCGACAGCCGTGATTGCCGGACATGACCATGTGTATGAACGGATTGTAAAAAACGGCTTCCCGTACTTTGTGGTAGGCACAGGAGGAGTTAGTTTATACGGTTTCCGGGACCCACCCGATCCCGACAGCCTTGTCCGTTACAACGCCAATTACGGTGCTCTGCTGATCGAGGCCACTCCCGCCGGGATCATCTTCAGGTTCTACTCGATTGCGGGGGGCGCCGGGGGCACACTCATCGACACCTATGAACTACCGGCACCGAAGGCCCTATTCCTGCCTCTGATTTTCAGGAACTAATCGGCGGTCTTCGGAAGGCAGATCAGCACGGCCCTTTCGTCTCTTGCAAAAAGGCACTTTTCTTCCAGGATGGCTTTTAATCTCTTCCGGGCCCGGTGAAGCCGGACCTTTACATTATCGATGGATATCTCCAGTATTTCTGCCATTTCCCGGTGGTCAAATTCCAGTTCAATAGTTCTTTTTTCATAGCGCGGGTATCCTCTTGGACCAGTGGCTATCTTCTCAGGGGGATCCTTATTGGGCCGGAATTGAGGGGTCGTCCGGAAATTTCGGATAGGCGGTCAATCCTCCGATGGAGTCCGAAGCCGCTCGAGTTCCTGGGTTGACCCCCATTAATTGGAAAGGCCTTTGAGATAGGACGAATTAACAGGGCGAAAGGTTACAGGGGAGACAAAGAAAAAAGAACGCTTCAAATTTGGGATTTATAGATCAAAACTTGTGCAGTAAGGGGTAGAGACAACTTCTCAGAACAATGGATGTAAGAATCTAACAAAAATCCAAAAATATATAGTATAAGGGACTGGTGTGCGATTTTATTATCAGGCATCGTCATTGGTTTCTTTCTAACCTTTTGACCCCAACCCTCTTGATTCGAGAAAGGAGTGCGCAATCCCATGAATCTCGCGAAATTTCCTCGAAGGAGGTATACGGCCGGGCAAACGCCCATTGAAAGGGTCCCGCGCTTCTCCGCAGCTCTGAGCGGCCCGAATATTTACATCAAACGGGATGATCTATTAGGGCTGACCGCCGGGGGGAATAAAACCCGCAAGCTGGAATTCCTGGTAGCCGAGGCCCTGGCCCAGGGAGCGGATACGCTGATTACCTGCGGGGCTATCCAATCGAACCACTGCCGGCTGACCTTGGCGGCGGCCGTAAAAGAAGGATTAAAATGCCGGTTGGTTCTGGAAGAGCGGGTCCCGGGAAGCTATCGCCCCCAGGCCAGCGGCAATAATTTCCTCTACAACCTCCTGGGGGTGGAGCAAGTCAAGATCGTGCCGGCCGGTACTCCCCTGTTGGAAGAAATGGCGGCAGTAGCCGGGGAGTTGGCTGCCGCAGGCCGCAAAGGCTATGTGATCCCCGGAGGCGGTTCGAATCCCCTCGGGGCGTTGGGGTATGTAGCTTGCGCTCAGGAGATCCTGGCGCAGACCTTCGATCTCAGCCTGGACATCCAAACTATCGTCTGCGCCAGCGGGAGCGCCGGGACCCAGGCTGGTCTGGTAACCGGTGTTCAGGGAGGCAACCTAAATGTGCCTGTCCTGGGGATCAATGTGAGCCGCACCAAACAGGACCAGGAGGCTTTGGTTTATGGCCTGGTTCAGGCAACGGCAGAGTACGTGGGGCTCCCCACCGCGATACCCCGGGAAAACGTGGTCTGCTTTGGTGATTATGTCGGACCGGGATACTCTCTCCCCACGCCGGGAATGGCGGAAGCCGTACAATTGCTGGCCAGGACGGAGGGCATCCTCTTGGATCCCGTTTATACCGGCAAGGCCATGGCCGGGCTGATCGACCTGGTGAGAAAAGGGTATTTTGAACGACAGAGCAATATCCTCTTCATCCATACGGGCGGCTCGCCGGCCCTTTATGTCTATGAGGAGTACCTCCTTTCCTGAGGGCTTTTTCACCGCAAAGGCGCAAAGGACGCAAAGAGGGGGCGGGGCAAGGGATGAAAGAGAAGATCGTGGGCATCATCGGGGGCTTGGGACCGGAGGCCACCGTGGACCTGATGAGGCGGGTCATCCGGGCCACCCCGGCCGGGGACGACCAGGACCATATTCGCATGCTCGTGGACTGCAATCCCAAGGTCCCTTCCCGGATGAAGGCTATCCTGGAAGGCAGCGGAGAAGACCCGTCTCCCTGTCTGGTGACCATGGCCAAAGACCTGGCGGCCTGGGGGGCGGATTTCCTGGTTATCGCCTGCAATACGGCCCATCTCTATTTTGAACGGATCCAGGAGGCCGTTCCCATCCCGCTGCTTAACATGATTGACCTCACGGTCGACCACGTGGTTTCGGAAAACCCCGCTATCCGGAAAGCCGGTTTGCTGGCCTCTTGGACCGTGATCCGACCGGGTCTTTATGAAGCCGCCTTTGCGAAAAAAGGAGTCGCTCTTTCCCACCCCTCCGCTGCGCTCCAGGATCGGCTGCTGACCGTTATCCGCCGGATCAAAACGGGCCAGCATGGGGCGCCGGAAAGGGAAGCGCTCGAGGAGGCGGGACGGGATCTGCTGGATCAGGGGGCTGAAGCCCTGATCATCGCCTGTACGGAACTCTCGGTGATAGCGGAGGACCTCAAGATGAAGGCCGGGATCTTCGATGCCTCCCAGGTCCTGGCCGAAGCCATCGTTCGGACGGTGAAAGGCGGGCTTATGGACCTTAGATGATTTTATGAAGGAACCCCTGTCTGAGTCTAATTCCCCGGCTGTCGAACAAACCGAAAAGGTACCCGGCCCTCATCCCCAGGACTTTTACGGCTGGTGGATCGTGCTGGGGTGCACGGCCATCCTCTTCGTCTCTTCGGGTATCGGTTTTTACGGTCACGGTGTTATCCTGGATCCGTTGCGAGAACGGTACGGCTGGTCCAAGGGAGTCATTTCTTCCGCGGTCAGCCTGTATTTTTTCACCGCCGGGGTCATGGGCATGCTGATGGGGCGCTTTATTGACAGCTACGGACCCAAACCCGTTTTGATCCTCGGCTCGGTGACTATGGGAATCGGTTTTCTGCTCTTAAGCCGGGTGACGCAGCTTTGGCAGTTCTACGCCGTTTATTTCATTATGGCCTTGGGTTGGAGCGGCACCTCCCTTATCCCCGTAGGAACGCTGATCGCCAACTGGTTTATCCGCAAGCGGGGATTGGCTATGAGTCTGACCATGACCGGATTGAGCCTGGGGGGAATGGTCCTCGTGCCTCTGGCGGCCTATCTCGTCTTCCATTGGGGACTTCGGGTGACCTTGCCGATCCTGGGGGCCGTCTACTGTCTGGTGATCATACCGACCGCGATCTGGGTCATTAAACAGCGACCCTCCCATGTGGGCCAGGTCCCGGACGGATCGACTCCAACGCCCGTAAGCAGGGGGAAACCGGGCATCCGAACCCGCTATGCCTCTCAGTGGCGGGTCTGGACCCGGGCTGAGGCCCTGCGGAGTGCCGCTTTTTGGGCTATCGTCACGGCGTTTATGCTGGCCCTGAGCGGTCAGATCGCCTTTTTAGTCCACCAGGTGTCGTTTCTGAGCCAGACCCTGGGGCCGAGGGGCGCGGCTTTGGCGGTCAGCGTCACGGCCGGCGCCAGCATCATCGGCCGCTTGTTCCTGGGATCGATCGCCGACCGCTCCGACAAGCGCTTTCTGGCCATGGTCTGTTTTTTTATCCAGGCCGGGGCTGTCCTTTCTATGGCCTATTTCCGTTCGCTGGGGGTCCTCTACCTCGGGACCTTGGCTTTTGGTTTAACCATGGGCGGAATTGTTATGCTGCAGCCGTTGCTTATCGGCGAATGTTTCGGGCTGGTCTCCTTCGGCATGATAACGGGTTTGGCCGGTTTGTTTTCCTCTTCGGGGGCGGCCCTCGGCCCGGTCATCGCCGGCCTCATTTATGATGCCACCCGGGATTATCGGATTGCTTTTACCATTTTTGCCGCGGCCAGCCTATTGGCCATGGTGGCGGTCTTTTTTGCCCGACCGCCGGTTCGCCCCTTCGCTTCCGAGACGGGCAGTCCTGATGGCCGGTTGAGCCCCGGTCTCGGGGGGAAAAAATTCATTTGAACGGGGAAGAAGAATGAATCACCAGGAAGGATATTTTAAAGGGGTTCAGGGGGCCAGCCTTTATTACCAGAGCTGGTTGCCGGAAGGACGCTCCGTCGCCGTGCTGCTGATCGTTCACGGGTTAGCCGAGCACAGCGGGCGATACGGGAATGTGGTCAACCATTTTGTCCCGCGGGGGTATGCCGTTTATGGCCTCGATCATCTGGGGCACGGTCGTTCGGAAGGCCCCAGGGTTTTCGTGGAACGGTTTCAGGATTTTCTGGATCCGCTTAAGGTTTTCCTCGGCCGGATAAGGGATTGGCAACCCGAGATCCCAATCTTTCTGATAGGCCACAGCCTGGGAGGGCTGATCAGCGCGGCTTACCTGCTTGATCAGCCGGAGGAAGCGGCCGGGGCCGTTCTTTCCGCCCCGAGCGTCAAAATGCCCGGCTCGGTCTCGACCCTGACGTTAATTGCCGGTAAAATCCTTTCAGCTCTCCTGCCGAGGTTGGGGCTGGTCCGGCTGGAGGCGGAAGGGGTGAGCCGGGATCCGGCCGTGGTCCGGGCGTATCGCAGCGACCCCCTGGTATTTACCGGGAAGGTCACGGCCCGGATGGGGAGCGAACTGCTCAAGACCATGGAACGGGTTTTGGTTGAGGCTCAAAAGATCCGCCTGCCGCTCTTGATACTGCAGGGCGCGGCGGACAGACTGGTGGACCCTGGAGGAGCCCAAATGTTATTTGACCGGGCCGGCTCGGACGATAAAACTCTCAAGGTTTACGAGGGCCTTTACCACGAAGTCTTCAATGAACCGGAACATGACCGGGTATTGAGCGATGTGGAAAAGTGGCTAGCCGGACAACTCGAACCTCGGCCGTAGTTGTTTTTGGTCGCCATCCCCCGATTCGGGATCCAGAGCCTCTGAACTTAGCCGGTCCCTGACGTTGGCCTCTGGCTATTTACCTTCCTGCCGGACTTGATAAGTCCGCCTCAACCGTCTGAGATGGATAAATTCACGATCACTCGTCGGTCTCCAACAGCAGCATATCGGCCCCCTGAATCGCTGCCTTTTGCACCGGAGTGGGTACCAGGAAGCTGTTTCGAATCAGGGGAATAAATATAAACGCTGGCAGGGCGGATAGGCGTTGGGGATCGTTATCCGCTGTCCATCCCGGGTTTGCCGCCAGGAGGTTGGCGGCTAAAAAGCCGAGTAAAATCAGAAAGGCAAATTTACTCTTTAATCGTTTCATGGCCCCAGCACCAATCCGGTTAATTTGCGGCAATCGGCCGATTGACAACCGAGCGGATTATTGATGGAATTAATATCATAAAAAATAGAAACGGTTTTTCCCAGGGCCACGGCGGTATTCAGTATCGCCAGGTACCGGTTGGCCGTCCCCCCATTGGTCCCCACCGCACTGGCGAAAGAAAAAAGACCTCCGCCCGGAGAGTTGGCGCACTGAACGTAAATGCGATTTTCGCCCGTAATGATATTACTATCGACTTCCACCGCGGCAATATTAGAGATAATGCATTGAAAATTGGCAACAGTTCCCAGTGTATTAGAATCGACTGTGCCGGCCGGCTTCGTCTGGGCCTGGGCAATTCCCAAGGTTATTCCGGCCAGGGGAAAAGATAGAACGGTGAAGATAAAAAGCAACGTTCTTCCTAAAAATAGCATTTTCTTCATAATCGGATTTCTCCTTTCGTTTGAACAGCTAAAGATTCTAGTCTAATTTCCCCGCCTTCCGCCTTCCAGAAATTTAACGGCGGAATCGGCGGCGGTGGCCCCGTCCCCGGCGGCGGTGATAATTTGCCGTAACGTTTTGACCATCACGTCTCCAGCGGCAAAAATTCCGGGGATGGAAGTTTCCAGCCGCGGGTTGACCTTGATGAAACCCTCTTCATCCAGGTCCAGCAGGCCGTCAAATAATTCGGAGTTGGGTTTCATGCCGATGCCGACAAAGATCCCATCCGTTTCGAAGACCTGCTGTTCTCCCGTTTCCTTGTCCTTGAGTTGCAGGGACCGGACCTGTTCTTTTTCGCCCTGAACGCCTTGCACTTCCCGGTTCAGGAGGATGTGGATCTTGGGATTGGTCGCGGCCGCTTCCTGGACGGATGGTTCAGCCCGGAGCTGGCTTCCTTTGTAAATAACGGTCACCTCTTCGGCGTAGCGGGACACGTACAAGGCGGCATGGAGAGCCGAATTTCCGCCGCCGATCACACTGGCCCTGGCCTTTTTCATGGCCTGGAAGACCGGGGCGTCGCAGTGGGCGCAATAATAGATGCCCTTCCCCCGATATTCTTTCTCGCCGGGCACCTCCATGCTGATGGGGGAGGAACCGGTAGCGACAATCAGCGATCGGCCGCTGTATTCCTGATCTTCCGTGGAGACCCGGAACCCCTCTCCCGCCCCGGTGACCCTAAGGGCGTTTTTGAGATCCCGCTCCACCCCAAGAATGTCCACTTGTCGGATCATGCTCATCATGAGCATGGCCCCGGAAACCCCATCGGGAAACCCCGGGTAATTGCCCACATATTCATAATTCACCGGATTGCCGCCGGGGGTTTCCCCCAGGATGAGCGTCCTCACTCTGGCCCGTCCGGCATAAAGCCCGGCGGTCAGCCCCGCCGGCCCGGATCCCAAGATTATCAGGTCATAGGCAGCAGTCATCGAAAGCCTCCGTTTCAAGATGAGAATTACGGGTTCCGGTACTTGAACCCGAGTCCTAGAGGATGGCTTAATTATGGGCTACTCCTCTAAAAAGTCAACCACCATTTGGGGTTGCGAGGAACCCCGGGAAATACAGAACCGCCTAAAATTCTTGCTAATAAAATAATAATCGTGGTAAATTAGCCGCATTGACCTTTCGCCCCTTTGGGTGGGATTGCTCGCCTATTTGGGTTGGCCGTCGGCCACAGAGGCCTGATTTCAGGTTAATCTGTCAAATATTCTGGCCATCCACCCAAAAGGGCGAATAACCAAATTTGAACGGAAAAAAAGATTGACACTGAGGGTGTTCCGATTTAGTGCTAAAATATCTTTTTTGATTCAGGGGCAGGATCGAGTGGGATAGAAAAGAGGTGGTTATGTCCAAGATGTTTAAAGACGATCAAATTCAAAAATCCGAAGAGGGGAAGGTTGCCTGGCAAAAAGAGCTGGACCAGCGTCTGGCCAAGCGCCCGGAATGGAAACAACGGTTTTCCACCGTCTCGGACCTGGAAATCAAGAATATCTACACCCCGGAAGATATCAAGGACCTGGATTTTGAGCAGGACCTGGGCTATCCCTGCTTTTATCCCTATACCCGGGGCGTTCAGTTGTCCATGTACCGGGGGCGGCTCTGGACCATGCGCATGTTTGCCGGACTGGGTTCGGCCGAAGACACCAACCGGCGGTTTCATTACCTGGTGGAACAAGGGCAGACCGGGTTAAGCGTGGCTTTTGACATGCCCACCCTGATGGGCTACGACACCGATTCTCCCAAGGCCCGGGGCGAGATGGGTAAATGCGGGGTGGCCATCGACAGCCTGAAGGATATGGAGATCCTGTTTGACGGACTGCCCATCGACCGCATCACCACCTCCATGACGATCAATCCCCCGGCCTCGATCATCTGGGCCATGTATATCGCCATGGCCGAAAACCGGGGGATCCCCCGGACCAAGATCGGTGGAACCATTCAGAATGATATGCTCAAGGAATTCGCGGCTCAGAAGACTTTCATGTGTCCTATCCGTCCTTCCCTGCGGCTGGTGACGGATACGGTGGAGTTCGGGACCAAAGAAGTTCCCCGCTGGAACACCATCAGCATCAGCGGGTACCATATCCGGGAAGCAGGGGCCACGGCGGTTCAAGAACTGGCCTTTACCCTGGCCGACGGGCTGGCCTATGTGGAGGACGCCATCAAGCGGGGCTTGAAGGTGGATGACTTCGCTCCCCGGTTGTCTTTCTTCTTTGACGCCCATATCGATTTCTTCGAAGAGATCGCCAAATTTCGAGCAGCCCGGCGAATGTGGGCCCGTTTCATGAAGGAACGGTTCAAGGCCCAGAACTGGCGATCCCTGTGGCTCCGCTTTCACACCCAGACGGCGGGCTGTTCTCTGACCGCCCAGCAACCCTACAATAACGTGATTCGCACCACCATCGAAGGACTCTCCGCTGTCTTGGGCGGCACCCAGTCCCTGCACACCAACTCCCTGGATGAGGTGCTGGCTCTGCCCACCGAACAGGCGGCCACCATCGCCCTGCGCACCCAGCAGATCATCGCTGAGGAATCCGGCGTGATCAATACCATCGACCCCCTGGCCGGCTCCTATTTCATCGAGGCCCTGACCAACGAGATGGAGGAAAAGGCCCTGGAGTACATTCATAAGATTGACGAGCTGGGGGGGATGGTTGAGGCCCTGGATCGGCACTTTCCGCAGATGGAGATCGCCGAGTCGGCTTACCAGTTCCAACGCCAACTGGACCGACAGGAAAAGATCATGGTCGGGGTTAACCAGCATGTAACCCAGGATATCCTGAAGCCGGAGGTGCTGCGGATCGATCCGGCCCTGGAAGAGGCTCAGATCGCCCGGACCAACGAGATCAAGAACAACCGGAACAACGCCAGGGTCCGGGAATGCCTGGACAAACTGGGGGAGGACTGCGTGAACAACCGCAATGTCATGGAGACCTTGATTGAGACGGTCAAGGAACACGCCACCCTTCAGGAATGCTGCGACGTCTATCGGAAGGCGTTCGGGACTTATCGGGATCCGGGGATATTCTAAAAAACAAATCCGAAATTCGAAGCTCGAAATTCGAAACAATAAACAATGTTCAAAATTCGAATGATCGAAACAACTTCCCTCATGGCAGGGGATTGGATTTACCTACAGGTGACCCTCTTCGGTTGTGGGGCTTATGGTTTTGAATTTTGATTTTTGGTCATTTGAAATTGTTTCGAATTTCGGATTTCGAGTTTTGAATTTAAGCTCAGAAGAGGGTTGAGCTTTTTTAGGGAGGAACTATGGCAGGGGAGAGAAAATTGCGTGTCTTAGTCGGGAAACCGGGGTTGGACGGACATGACCGTGGGTCCCGGATCATCGCCCGTACTTTCCGGGATGCCGGGTTTGAGGTGGTCTACACCGGGTTGCACCAGACCCCTGAGGAGATCGTGCTGGCGGCCATCCAGGAGGATGTGGATCTGATCGGCCTGTCCAGTCTGGCCGGAGCGCACCTCTACCTCTTTGAACGGGTCGCCGAACTGCTCAAGGAAAAGGGGGCCGAGGATATCGCCCTGATCGGCGGCGGCATCTTCCCCGAAGAGGATGTTCCGAAACTGAAGGCCATTGGCTATCGGGAAATTTTTATTCCCGGCGAGACCCTGGATCACATCGTGGACTGGGTCCGCGCCCACGTCAAACCCCGATGAGCAGTGAATGGGCCGAAAAAATCCTGGCCGGGGACATGCGCACCGTAGCCCGGCTGATTCGGGATATCGATGACCACATGCCCCAGGCCCGGGAAATTCTGAAGGAACTCTATCCGCACACCGGAAAAGCCTATGTCATCGGCATCACCGGTTCCCCGGGGGTGGGCAAGAGTACCCTGGTGGACCGGATGATCCAGCATTTGCGGATCCGGGGGAAAACCGTGGGCGTGCTGGCGGTGGATCCCACCAGTCCTTTCAGCGGCGGAGCCATCCTGGGGGACCGGATCCGTATGCAACGCCACAGCACCGACGAGGGGGTCTTCATTCGCAGCCTGGCCACCCGCGGTCATTTCGGGGGGCTGACCCCGTCCACCCGTGGGGCCATCGCGGTCCTGGATGCCATGGGGAAGGATTATGTCCTGGTGGAAACGGTAGGCGTAGGGCAAGATGAAGTGGAGATCGTCCGGGCCGCCCACACCACCCTGATCGTCCTGATCCCCGGTATGGGCGACGATATTCAGGCCATCAAGGCCGGTATCCTGGAAGCCGGTGATGTATTTGTCATCAACAAGGCCGATCGCGAAGGAGCCGATAAGACCCGTCAGGAATTGATGATGATGATTGAAATGGACAAGGACCGGCAGGTGAAAGGCGGTTGGACACCGACCATTTTCAAGACCGAGGCCGTGAGAAATGAGGGGGTGACCGAGTTGATGGACGGGATCGAGGCGCACCGCGACTTCCTCTTTAAAAAGGATCCGGCCGTCCTGACGCAATTCGAGATGGATCGGGCCCGAATGGAATTGTTGGATCTCATCAAGCAGGACGTGATCCGGACGATTATGGTCTATTTGGAAAAGACCGGTCAGTGGGAACAGTACCTTGAAGGCCTGGTCCACAAAATAACCGATCCTTACTCTATTTCCGAGATGATAGTGGATCGGTACCTCAATCAATGTAAGACCTAGCCAGAAATTTCTCAAATTTTTGGCTAAAGATGAATACTCGGATAAGAGGATCTAAGGATTCCGGTTAGGAACTTCCCATTATCGTTCTGGCTTTTTTTATTTCCGAGAACAAAGAACTGTCGAGGATTAAGTCCAGTAATTTTTTCTTTGGAAACAGGGAACGATAGGAAAGGTCGAGAGAAGCAATAGAGGAGTCGTTCGGCCCTTTTTCGGCAAAAAGTTTGGCCACCTGGTCCGATAGAAACAGGACCAGTAAGTATTTGAGTTCGTCGCTGCTCAACCCCAACCGTTCCAACTCCGCATGACCCGGGGTGTGATGCCTTTCCACCGTTTTGATCATCAGATCCGAAAAAGCCCACTCCTCAAAAGCCATCCTGCCCAGCAGGGCATGGTTGATCCCGAAGCAGGCCTCCTCTTCCCGGATGGATAATTCCGAGAAGGAGATCTCCTGAAAATTCCCTTCCCCCGGCCTCAACGGCAACCGTCTTAAAATAAATTTCCCCACATCATGGAGCAACCCCAAGGTGAATACCGTTCCTTTATCCAGCCCGGGAAATAAATTTTGAATGTGGGAGGCGCTGATGGAGGTCAAAAAGGAGTGCTCCCAGAGGGATTCCACGAAAGCGTCTTGCCTGTCGTTTTTGAGGTTCAGTGTTTTGAGGAGTCCTTCCTGATATAAGAGGTTCTTGATGTTGGTCAAACCAATAAACATCAAAGCCTGGCCGATGGAATTCACTTTTTGCTGGAGACCGAAATAGGCCGAATTAGCGATTTTAAGGATCTTGCCGGACAGGATCGGGTCGGTAACTATAATCTTGGCCAGGTTGGACATACTGCTGTCCGGGTCATCCAGTGCCCGGCAAAGATCATACGTTTTTCGGAAATCCTTTAGGTTCCTGATTTGGTCCAGGGCCAGGCTCCGGACCTCGGGATCCAGTTCATCCATTTGGAGGGTCTCCCCTCCCGAATAATTCAAGGATGATTTGATTGAAAAAATTAAGGTCACGCCCGCGTGGAGGCGCTTTTTCAGTTCTTCGGCCTGATCCGGAACCGCCAGATCCGGATTCAGCACCCCCGACGCGCTGGGGAGTCGGCCCGGGACGGGGGGGAGGACCTGGCCCGACTCTACCCGAAGTTCTTTCCCGGAGCGTTCTCCTGGAAAATCCGCCCCTCCCTTTTGGAGAATATCGGATTTCGGCTTTTCCCTCCCCCGAAAATACGAGAGAGCGAATAGAACGCCGATGATTAGGAGAAGAACGATCAAAAATGGCCACATGGAAGAATCCTCGGTTTTGGGTTATGGTGTCCCTTGGGGGGGACTCTGCTAAGCAATACCAGGA
>CAWJJC010000012.1:0-256621 GCA_963843145.1 uncultured delta proteobacterium | reverse complement strand
TATCCCGACCCTCTGAGAAGGTTAGCCGCTTTGCCGGCACCTATGGGAGTTGCGAATGCCAGCGTTCGTTTTATGCCTACCATCTACTGAACGTTTCCCATCCGCCAATCCACCATCCGGCGAATTTGATTCAGTCTTCAAAGCGATCATCCCTGCCATCCAGACAGGAAGAACAGAAAATGGCACCGGGATGAGGAAAATAGTTCACCAATAGGAGGCGCAACAGCATTATATTTATAAAGAGTATCTTGACTCTGGAAAGAGGCCTATTAGGATAAATATTCCTTTTAAATTAATCAGTTATCTCTATACTTAAAGGGTTGGTTTGTTTGCTCAGTTCCAAACCCATTCTGCTAGCCCATTCAGGTGTCCTCGGACTACAGCTCGACACGCTGATCTATTCGTTCGATGCCTGAAACTCAAGTCTATTCCTCAAACCGAGAGATCTGTCGAATCGTGGATGCCGCCCGGGGCGTGTGGATACGTAGGCTTATCGACCACTCGCGATCGAACTCCCTTTCTTTTTACCGCGACCTTACGATTGGCACCCTCGACCTGAGCGCCGAGACGGAGGCTGTGGACCGCCTCCTCGGCGGCGAGCCCATGCCCGTCGAGTCACTAATCTCGGAAGGCCGGTACGAGGAGGACACTGACCCCATCAAACGTGTCCTCGAGTCCGAGTCGAGCCAAGGCAGAAGGCTCGAAATTCACGCATCGCTATCGAACGCAAAGCGCTGCTCCGGTTCCCTCGAAGAGAAGGGCATAGAAACGCTCTTCTTCGCCAGGGGAATGGCTACCTGGCCCGCATCCGATGGCGGTCGCCCTTATGAGGCACCGGTGCTGCTCATCCCGGCACGAATCGAGTCACGCGGTCAGGGCGGCCAGGATTCCCGCTTCGAAGGTCCACGGCGAACCCCAGCTGAACCCGGTGCTCGTTTTCGTGCTGGAACAGAGCTTCGGCGTTCGCATCTCCGCCGATGCGTGCTTTCTGCCTGTACGGCCGAAGACGATGACGGACGATGGAGGATCGATCCCAACTCGGTCATCGAGCGCGTCGAACTCGACGGGCGAGCGATCCCCGATTTCTCGAAGTCCGCCGACGCGTAGTCCGGGAACTTCCAGTTCGCAAAGATGGCCATGGTCGAGGATCTCAAGAGAACGGCGACGCGATGGCTGCGAATCCGCTCATCGCTGCCATAGCGGGCCACCGGGAGTCGCGACGCCAGCTCGCCCAGGCCGTCGTCGACATCGACCCGCACACCCTCGACGAGCGGCCCGCTGCCGACGACTATCTCGTGCTCGATGCCGACTCGACGCAGCATCGCGCGATCGTCCTCGCTTGCAGGGGGCAGAACGGCGTCATCCAAGGCCCACCCGGTACGGGAAGAGCCAGACCATCGCCAACCTGATTGCCCAGGAGGTCGCCGAGGGCGGCGCGTCCTCTTCGTCGCCGAGAAGCGTGCTGCTCTCGATGCGGTGATCAAACGACTGAATCACCCGACGGTCGCCCTCGGCCACTTGGTCCTCGACCTGCACGGCGCATCCGTGTCCCGCAGGGAGGTCATGGCCCGATCGGCGCTGCGCTTGAGCAGATTCGCCACGCAATGCCGGCCGATGGAGTCACGGCTGTGCACAGGGAATTCGAGGTCGGCGCAAACAGTTCGAAACCACATGCGCGCCGGGTGAACGTTATTCGGCAACCGACCGGGGCTTCAGTGAAACCGGATGATCGGCAGCCTCTTCGCGCTGCCGGAGGCGGCAAAATCCGCCCTTCGGCTTCGCGGAGAGGCGCTGGGGGCGCTCACAGCCGAACGTAAGGACGAAGTGAAACAGTGGATCCTCGAGGGCGCGGCCAATCCAACCCTTCTTCTCGGAACGGACCCATCGCCCTGGAATAACTCGGAAATTACGGACGGACGCCATGCACAGGAGGCGCTTGATTTAGCGACGAGGGCCGCATACAAACTCTGGCCCGACTTCGAGCGTTATTTCGGACAGGTGGTGCAGCAACTTGGTGTCTGGCTATCCGGGACGCTCGATGAGACTGCTACGTTTCTGTCTTTGTTGTGCTATTTGAGTCGCATTCGCGAACGGTACAAGGCAGATATTCTCGGCACTCCCTGTGAACTGGCGCGGGCTCTCATCGGCGCGACGGAAGGACCAATTGCCCGAGCATGGGCATTCGTCAGTAATGGGGCGTACCGTGCCGCACGTAAGCGCCTGCTCGCGTTGCGATCAACTCCGGCAGCAGCCGTGACACTCGAGGGAGGAGGCATTGAACGCCGAGGATGCCCTCCGCAGTTGGCGAGGGCTTGGGTGCGGTCTCCGACGTTCCCGTCGTAACGGACAACGAGACAGAGTTCGATGATGCGTTCGTCGCGTTGTGCGAAGCAACAAAGTCGCTCGACGCGTTGACCAAATCGAACCCATCGGCGGCATGCCGCTCATGTCTATGGCTTTGCGACTGCGGTCACTGGCCGATGACCAAAAAACACCTTACCAGTTGCCAGGCGTTCATGCCGTCCGCTCACGCCTCAGGGCGGCGAATCTTGACCACCTGTTGGATGATATCCGAAAGCACGAGGTCGCTACCAACCATTGGGCGTCCCGGTTCGAGTACATCTGGCTCTACTCAGCGCTCGAAGAGGTGTTCGCATCCGATCCGCTCCTGCTTCATTCAACGGTCGCACACACGATGAAATCGTCTCTGACTTCATCCGGTTAGATCGCGAACGTATCCGCCTCGCCGCCGACCGTGTTCGCAGGCTCCAGGCGAGCGCGCCATCGAAGCGATGAACCAGCACTTCGATCAAGCCAACCTGGTCCGGACCGAGGCACTCAAGAAGTCGCGGCACATACCGCTGCGCGAACTACTGGCTCGAGCGCCTGACGTGCTGACACGGATCGCGCCGTGCTGGGTAGCCAGCCCACTTTCGGTCAGCCAGTTGAACAGATGGCGGCAACCGCCATTTCGACATCGTCGTTTTCGACGAAGCTAGCCAAGTGCTTCAAGAAGAAGCAATTTCCTCACTCTACCGCGCTGAACAGGTGGTCGTGGCTGGAGACCGGCACCAGCTGCCGCCTACGACCTTCTTCGCGACGGCGGTCGAAGGTGAGGACGACATCATCGAGGACGATGATGAAGCGCGCGACGCCCTGGCCCAAGCGACGGCAGCGATTGGCGGATTCGAGAGCCTGCTCGACACGCTCGAACTTTCCTACCGGAATTGGCTCCTGGAGTGGCACTACCGCAGCGAGGACGAAAGGCTCATCACATTCAGCAATACGCACATTTATACAGGTCGGCTTGTGACTTTTCCGAGTGCCCGTGGTCACGAGGCAATCCGTCACATACTGGTTCCTCATGATCCGGAGTTGGGCGGGCAAGAGGAGAGTGCATCGCGTGAGGTCGAGGAAGTCGTACGCCAGGTTCTGCTGCACGCGGAGAAACGGCCCCACGAATCGCTCGGCGTCATCACCATGGGCATCAGGCACGCAAACCGCGTACAGGCCGCATTGGATCGCGCCCTCGTGCTTCGGCCCGACTTTTCGGACTTCTCTTCTGGATTGGGAGGAGCGCTTCTTCGTCAAGAACCTAGAAACCGTTCAAGGGGACGAACGTGACGCCGATTGCATCCTTTCCATTAGGCTATGGCAAGGCCTCAAATGGAGATCTTCCACACCGCTTCGGCCCGCTCACAAAGAGGCTGGGCACCGCCGCCTAAACGTGGCTGTAACACGTGCGAAGCGCCGGATATGCGTAATCAGTTCATTCTCTCACCACGAGATCGACTTGAACCGCTCCGGCGGTCGAGGCGTGCAGCTACTGAAGGCTATTCTTGAGTTTGCAGCGAGTGGTGGCAAATGGATGCCCGAAGAAGAAAGCGACAGCGGAATCGGTCTCAATGCGTTCGAGGCCGATGTGAACGACGCTCTGGAGGCCAGCGGCATCACGACACGCCCGCAGTTCGGTGCCTCTCGTTACCGCATCGACCTCGTTGCCATGCACCCGAAGAAACCCGGTCGTCCTGTGCTCGCTATCGAATGCGATGGGGCCTCGTACCACTCTGAGCGCCACAGCCCGAGACCGTGATCGTTTGAGACAAACTCACCTGCAACGCCTCGGCTGGAGGTTTCATCGCTATCTGGTCGACGGACTGGTTGACAACCGTGAACAGGAGACCCAGCGCGCTGTTTCAGCATACGAGGAGGCAGTGCGCTTGGCGGATCTGTTGGACGCCCATGTGGCCCTTGCGCCGACTGCTGGAAGGATCGAATCCTTGCCACAGGAGCCGTCGCAGACGGCAGAGTCGCAGCGCGGGCCACAGCCACTCTTGCCAGTACGGGAGACGATCGACCAGTACACCGATGAAGAACTTCGGCAGATTGCCAAGTGGTTGACATCCGACGGACTTTTGCGCACTGACGAGGAACTCATCCGCTGGCATCTTTGACATCTACCGTTCCATCGGTTGGGCGGTCGGATCCGGGAACGTCTCAAGAGTGCGGTACAAGTCGTACGCCAGAGTCATGGAGGTGTGTAGTGGACTTGGACCTGGCCTGTCTGGACCTCTTGACCTATTTATAAGCGGTTTATGTACAAAATGAGAGACGAGAATGGATTAACGACCCCTTTTTCTTTCACAAAAAAGCTTCTAAGCGGATCACCAATGCAACGACCCATCTCGATGTTTCGTCCAAATAGGGTTTGGCAAATCCCTCATCGACGCCGGAAGAGAGGGGTTTTGCCCTGAAAAAATAGTAATACAATCAGGGAGGAACAACGCACAAAGACCCAACCGATGCTTATATAGGCGTGGGCAAAAAACATCCGTGACTAATTAGGATTCAAGTCCATTCGCCGGAAGGGCGAAGAACAGTAGCAGCTTTATGAGTCCCCGTGAATTTAATTGATTCTGGCATAAAAAGCAGCTAAATTTTCAAAATAGCTGTTCTCTTTTTTGAAGTGACATTATATGCTAAGCTCTTTCTAAAATGCCAAGGCGTTAGGAGAACTCGATGAAAACAATAGATATTACAAAGACAAATTATAAGGTTAGTGATTTTATAACATGGCAAAAAGCCAAACACTTCTTCTAAGCCCCAGCTTTCAAAGACGTCCTGTATGGGATCCAGGAGCAAAGTCATATCTTATAGATACTGTCGTGCGTGGCTTGCCAATGCCGATTATCTTCTTGAGAGAGCAAAAATCTGACTTGAAGACCTTTGAACCCAAAGTTGTAGATGGTCAACAAAGGATACGTACTTTAGTTTCATATATAAGCCCTAACTTTCTTAAAGATTTAAATCCAGATAGAGACATTTTTACTGTGAAGAGATCACATAACAAAGAGCTCTACGGTAAAATGTTTTTGGATCTTCCTGATCAGACACAGCAAGCAATTTTAGATTATGAGTTCAGTGTCCATATTCTCCCATCTAGTACCGATGACCGTGAAGTATTAGAAATATTTGCCAGAATGAATGCCACGGGGCTGAAACTAAACGAACAGGAATTGCGAAATGCGAAATTTTATGGGGAATTTAAAACGTCTATGTATAGAATAGCTTCAGAACAGTTAAATAAATGGCGCACCTGGAAAATATTCACTGAGAATAACATTGCAAGAATGGAGGAAGTAGAAATTTCAAGTGAATTCGCTTTGCTAATGCTTAAAGGATTAACTGGTAAGACTCAAGCTTCCATAAATAAGATTTATAACGAGAAAGATGCAGAATATCCGGAGTGTGCTGAAGTAGAACGACGGTTCAGAATTATTATGGAGACAATTGATAATTATCTTGGAGATGGATTGAAATATATTCCTTTCTCCAAAAAAACTTTATTCTATTCACTTTTTGCTTTTATATCATTGCCAATTTGAACTCAAATCACGCATAGAAAAAGTAAATGCCCAGCCAATCTCTAATGATATTGTAGCAAAAATAAAACTGATCGGAAAACGGTTACAAGATCGAACGGCGCCTGAACAAATACTAGATGCTGCGACAAGAAGAACTACAAACATCGACTCTAGAAAGGCACTTTTTAATTATCTCGTTAAAGAGACCTACGTTGGCTAGCGATACATCCATTCATTTAAACAAGCTTATAAGCCATCTCAATAGCTTGGATAAAACACGTAAAAAAATGGAGATGCTCTTAAAAGGGCGCGTTATAGTTCGCCGGGATCTCGAACAATTTTATGAAGGATTATTTATGAGTTCAATGACATATCTAGAGAATTGGATTGAAAACTTATTTATAGGTTTACTGGTAGGCAAAATAAAGCATCATTCATCTTCAGTTGTTCCTCGCGTTTCTTTCAATTCAGACCGCATAGCTGGAGAAATAACGTTCGGGGGAAGGAGATATCTTGACTGGCTACCATATCAAAAATTTACAGTTAAAAGAGCCAAGGCATTTTTTCGTAATGGTTTGCCTTTTACAAATTTGGACAAGAGGGACATAAAACAACTAGAAATCTTATACAACAATTCGCAATGCTATTGCTCATAAGAGTTCTTATTCTTTAGGTTTATTCGAAAAAGAAGTGATAGGCTCCATTCCACTTACTCAGCAAGAGAGGAAACCAGCAGGATTTTTAAGGAGCATATTTCGAATAACGCCATCTCAAACGCGGTATGAAAATCTGATTTCAGAAATGGTTTCAACAGTTAGAAAGCTTTGCTAATTTTACCTTCTCAACCTTCCTGTCCAATTTGATAATAGAGGACGTAATAGGGGACATCCTATAACCAACCGGTCAAGAGAAAAAGTAGCCATCCAAGAAAAATAGTGAATATAGGGAGATAGGATTTGGGCTCTTTTTTGGACATATCTCCCCTGTTCGCCTGACGGACAGACGTGATTCATAAAGCTTCCCCAGTGCCCACCAACCGCAAACTCTAAACCTCAGCGTTATCAATATCCGGCATCCCGTCTGAGACAGGCACCCATCATCCCTTATCCAGGTTTTAAAGTTTAGTGAGCGGCCCTGATTGTCCCTCCCGAGGTCCTTAGAAGGCCTCCACGTTGGTGCCCGGGCTCGCTAAAGGGAATTATGAGTTTTCTGCTTACTCCGGATTCAGATATCGCGGGTTATAGGGCTCCTTTTTCTTCATGATCGTCCAAGCGATGATCAAGAACTTGGCCGACAGCTTGACCCACCGTTTGGTTCTGATCCCGGGTTCTTTGGCCCGCTCCTGCAATTGATCGGTGTATTTTTCGATCCAAGGCCGATAACGGGTGGAGGCGATGAAGGCTGCCTGGTATAAGGCATAGCGCAGATCGGCTTTTCCTTTTTTGGAAATGACCGGGATCACCGTATCCGAGGGTTTCCCGCTCCGCTCGGCGCCCAGATCCAAGCCGGCCATCTTGAGTACCTGCTTCCGGTTTTGAAAACGGAAGGGATTACCCAGGGCGCCGATCACCTTGGCCGAAACGTCCGGGCCAAAGCCGGGGATGGTCAGCAGATACCCATATTCCGGAAACTGGCGGCACGTCTCCCGGATCCGCTCGTCGGTCGTCTTAATGGTCTCCCGGAGTTGCCGCAACCCGTCCACCATCACCTCGGCCTCGAAGTGGGCCCCTTCCCCCATCTCGCAACCGATGGAGTCGATGGCCAGTTGCTGGATGGTCTTTAAGCGCTGGTGCTGGGCCAGGGTCTTTCGCCCGGGCACTACCCGTTGGACGAATTGAGCGAACTCCAAACCGGCCAGTTCGGAAGTATCCAAGCACCAGCGGACAATCGCTTCCACCTCTGGCCGCCCACTAAAACGATCCAATTCGGGGAAATACTGCGCTAAGAGGTGGTTCCGAATACGCACCCGATAGCTGTGCTCCTGTTTCTTCAGCTTCTTCTTCAGCGACAGCAGCGTGCGCAGATCCCGGAGCCCTATCTCCGGGTACTCGTAGTACAGGCATTTTCCCTGGGAGATCAGGTCGGCGATATTGGCCGCGTCTTTGCTATCGTGTTTGTCCCAGCGCCCGTCCAAAAGCTCCCGGTTGCGCTTGACCGCTACCCCGGAAACCAAGACCACCATCCGGCCGCATTTAATCAAATGCTCTCCCAGCGGCTTGTGGTAGTTGGCCGTGGGTTCCAAACCAAAGACCGCCTTCGGCAGACCCTGGGCCACCTGGATGGCCCTGACCTGAGTCAGCAGCTTCTCAAATCCCTCGATGGTATTGTCAAAGACCAATCGCCTGAAAAGCGTCTTCCCGGTAGCCGTGCCCAAGAAGGCATGGTGCTTTTCCTTGGCTACGTCGATCCCGACGATCAAATGGTCCTTCGATCCCCGGATCTCTTTCTTGAGTTGACGGAATTCCTTGAGCCTGGTATCCTCTTCTTCGTTCATTGAACACCTCCTGTTTAAGAGTTGAAGTTTGGTGATGCTTACTTTTTCTCTTAACAGGAGGTTTTTTATTTGGGAAGATTATATGAATTTTTTTTCTGGCGCAGGCTCGGGAGCCTATTCCAAATTCTGGGAATATATAACGTTGGTTCTAGATTGCGTTGACAGACCCGGAGAAAATGTAATAAATTTTGCATATGCCTAGACAAGCACGATTAGACGCTCCGGGGGTTCTGCACCATGTCATGACCCGCGGGATAGAGAGAACCAAAATCTTTCGAAAGCAGAAAGACCGGGAGGACTTCCTGTGCCGTCTGGAGGAAAGGGTAATCCGGGATATCCTACATCCATCCAGTCAAGTGAAGAATTAGCCATCCAGGAAGAATAGCGAATTTAGGGAATTAAAAATTCAAGCCGGGCATCCTCATATTCCTGATTTCCGTAGACCTCACCTTGCCCATCGGTCTGTCAAGGCATAACTCGTGCTGCGACCGCCGCCGGACTCTTTCAAAAGAACGCCACGCTTCACCAGATCGCCGATATCCCTGAGGGCGGTATCCTGCGAGCATTTGGCCAACTTGGCCCATTTGGAAGAAGTCAGCTTTCCTTCAAAACCGTCGAATAGCCGGTTGATGATAGCTCGCTGGCGTTCATTGAACGGCTTGTGGGTATGAGCTTCCCAGAAATGGGCCTTGAGGAAGATGCCGGCCAGGATATGTTCTGCGCCGTCAATGGCGCGATCCAGGCAGCCCAAGAACCATTCCAACCAGGGGGTTATATCCAGGTCGCCTTTCTGGGTTTTTTCCAGCAGGTTATAGTAGACCTTTCGCTCCAGACGAATTTGCGCCGACATACTATAAAAACGCTGGCTGCTCTTTTCCGAAAGCGCGAGCGTCCTATCGGCAATCGCCCGAGCCATCCGGCCGTTACCGTCCTCAAAAGGATGGATCGTCACAAACCAAAGATGCGCCAGACCTGCCTTTAGAACCGGATCGGCAGATTCGGGTCCGTTAAACCATTTCAGGAAAGCTCGCATTTCCTCGGGAACCCGCTTAGCCTCGGGAGCTCGATAATGCATCTTCTCCCGGCCCATTGGGCCGGAAACCACTTGCATGGGATCGGATTTGTCGTCACGCCAGCCGCCCACAACGATTTTCTTCATACCACTGCGCCCAGTTGGGAACAGAGCGGAGTGCCAGGCAAATAGACGTTCTTCAGTCAACGGATCGGCATAATGCTCGGTGGCGTCGAGCATTATTTCAACAACGCCCTCGACATGCCGATCAACCGGTGAAAGTCCGCCGAAATCAAGACCCAACCGGCGGGCGATAGAAGATCGCACCTGGTCCCTATCCAGCTTTTCACCTTCGATTTCACTGGATTTGAGAACATCCTCAGTCAAGATTTGTAGTACGGCTTCGTTGCGGAGCGAAAAACCCAACCCCTCCATGCGCCCGATTAGCCGTCCCTGGCGATGACGTACGCCGGCAAGCTGCCCTGCAAGCCGCTCCGGACTCCAAGTCAGTTTTGGCCAATTCTTCTTATCGTGGATATAGTCCATAATTCTTCGCACTCCTTGCGGATATTTTGCCGATTATTCACCGCAAAAACAAGAACATTCTCCGCATCTATTGCGTTGAATATGACCGTCATTCACCGCAGGTCAGACTAAGGATACCCTCCGTAATATCATCTAAAGTCTAAGTGTAATTTTAAAAATACTATTTTATTACCCTTGAAATAGTAGTTTTTGATTATGGAAGTCCCGCTTCGGATTAGGTATCCTTAATAGAGATGACTGGGTCGGGCCGCCCGAACCACCTAATTTAAGGAATACTTGGGAAATGGGGCGAATTTACTCCAAGACGAAAGGAGAAGAAATCATGTCAACAAATACCGTACGGCTCCACCGCGTGCTCCGGGCAACGCCTGAGAGAATTTATCGGGCGTTTCTCGACGCCGACGCCATGGCCAAGTGGCTTCCGCCAAACGGTTTCACCGGCAAAGTTCACCACTTGGATGCCCAGGTCGGCGGCACCCATAAGATGTCCTTCACGAATTTCACCACCGGACAGAGCCACTCCTTCGGCGGAAAGTATCTCGAACTGATACCGTACGAACGAATTCGCTATACGGACCAGTTCGACGACCCAAACCTGCCGGGGGAAATGCAGGTCACGGTAACCTTGAAGAAGGTATCCGTCGGGACTGAGTTGAATATCGTGCAAGAAGGGCTGCCCGAGGTCATTCCGCTCGAGGCTTGCTATCTTGGCTGGCAGGAATCACTCATTCTCCTGGCGAAGCTTGTTGAGGCCGAAATTCCAACGTAGCGCCCGATCCACTCCGGTGACGGATCGCCAGACAGCGCGCCCAAGAAATCAATGTAGTTGACAAATATAAGGAGATACCAATGGCAAACGGTAACGAACAAAAAGGGCTTGATGACTTAAAGGCGGTAGCACCGGAATTTGCGCAACTTACCCAAGACTTGCTTTTCGGTGATATTTGGAAACGTCCCGGACTCTCGCAACGCGACAAAAGCTTAATTACCGTCACCTGTTTGGTTGCGCTAAATCGTATCGAGCAGGTTGAGTTTCACCTTAAAAAGGCTTTTGAAAACGGCCTCACCAAGGAAGAACTGGTGGCGGCAATTACCCATATTGCTTTCTACGCCGGGTGGCCGTCGGCAGCCTCCGGGTTTGCTCACTTGAAAAAAATACTTGATCAGCAATAAATTGATTAAAGAAAAGCATTGAACGTTTAACACTTAAATCGAGGCGACCGGGCTCGATGCCTTAGCGGCGAACAGGCAGCCTGATCAGCGTTGACAATACCGGTTAAGCCATCTCATTAGCAGGCATTTGACGTAAATTCATGACGTCGCGTAATGGCGGCGCGCCAAACGTAGGGCAGTACTCGCGGCTGAACTGGGAGGGGTTTTCGTAGCCGACCTCATAGGTGAATTCATCGAAAATCCGGCTGCCCTCCTCCAAAAGGTGTTTGGCGGTTTCCACTCGCAACCGAAATGGGGCCTAGCCACTCCGGTGATCCTGGGCACCGGCAAGTGGCTTTTCGGCGTTGGCGCCGTGCCTACCATGCTCACACTCGTGAGCTCCGCCATCATCAGCAAGGGCGTAATTGTCGGCGTCTATCGTCTTGGAGAGAGTCTTAAGACCGGCTAGTTTGCGCTCGATTGAAACACCAATCGCGGCGAACGGTTTCATCGACCTGTATTTGTTTTGGGGTCCGACCCAACGCCGTTACGGATGCACTTGCAGTCACAGCCTACTCGGAGTATCATTGGTATGAATCGAAAGGGGGTGCCCACGCATGACAACAGCAACAGCCAAACTGGCGGATCAAATCCTGTCTCTCCCTTGCGAAGACCGGATCTACTTGGTGGACAGATTGCTCGAGAGCTTGAATGCACCAAGTCGGGAGGAAATTGACCGAATATGGGCAAAGGAGGTGGAACGGAGGATTGACGACCTTGACTCCGGCAAGGTACAGGCTATCCCAGGTGAACAGGTATTTGCTGAAATCCGGCAACGGCTCGGAAAATGACCTTCTCCTTCCATCCCGACGCCAGCGCCGAATTGAACCAGGCCGTAGACTTCTACGAGGAGTGCGAGCCTGGCTTGGGTTATGAGTTCTTGGAGGAAACCTACTCCACCATAGCCCGAATACTCCGGTACCCCGACGCATGGAGCCAATTTTCGGGTAGGGCCCGTCGTTGTTTCACGAAGCGATTCCCGTATAGCGTAATCTACCAAGTGAAAGAAGACCTCATCCGCATTATAGCAGTGGCCCACTCGCATCGCCGTCCTGGGTACTGGATCAACCGCCTAAACGATGAAGAGTAAGAAGGCCGAAGGGGGGGGACCATCCGAATCTGATGAATTCCAAGTGAATTGAATAATAAGTAGCGGAAAAAATCAATGCCGGAGAACCATAACAGCTTTCAAACAAATCCCCCGATCAAACTCTCCAAAGACCCCAAGCAACTCCTCGGACTCATTGGGGCAAGCCTGCTATTCATAGGGGTCTTCACTCCGATTATCAGTTATCCGATGGTCGGCAGCCTGAATACCTTCCAACACACCCGATGGGAGGGACCCCTCATTCTCATACTGGCCGTCATCTCTTTGTTTTTAAGTTTGACCGGACGTATAATCGGCTTTGGATCACCGGCTTTTTAGGTCTCGGTGTAGTAGCCGTCACCTTTTTAACCATTCAATTTAGACTTGGTCGCCCTTCAAGCAAAAGATGGCCACGCGACTGGCCGGCAATCCGTTCCGCGGTCTGGCGGATAAGGCTATGCAATCCATTCAAATCCGCTGGGGGTGGGCCCTCCTGGTCGCCGGGGCCTTGTTACTGATTGCCTCCGCGGCTTTGAATGCAGGGTTTGAATGGGGGCCGAAGCGGACGAAGTGATTTCTGAACTAGCCGGCTACAAAAATATTTCGGGCTCTTTCCGTTGGGGATAATTGGTCCTTAACCAATCGGCCACCTTTTTGATCCTTTCGACCTCCATCACCCGGGCCCCGGTCGGACAATTTTTTACACAGGCATGGCAGAGGATGCATCGTTCCGGGGCGGTAATCACCGCTTCCTCCACGATAACGGCTGCGGTGGGGCAGACCGAGGCACAGGTTCCACAAAGAATACAAAGGGCTTCCTGCGTCGTGGGCGCTTCCAGGGGCCGTTCCATTCTTTCCTTATAGGGGAAATTTCCCGGCACCTCCAAGGCGGGCATCCGGTCCATTTCCCGACTATTCTGAATTTTTCGGAGAACCCGCTCACCGAATTCCCTGGCCTGGTTCAGATCGGCCTCATCAGGCCGACCGACGGCGATGGGCTTGTCGTTCGTGGAGTAGGAATGCTCCCCGATGAAGGCCCCGGCGGCAATGGGCCGGAATCCCTGTTCAATGGCCAAATCTTTTAATTCGAGCAGGGCGTCTTCAAACTCCCGATTTCCGTAGACGACCACCAGAACCGCCGGCGTTTCCCTGGCCTTCAACCGCCGTAACCGCCGCACCGCCTCAATGGGCAAACGGCCGGCATATACCGGTGCGCCGAGGATAGTCAATTCATCGGCCAGCTCAGCGAAGAGCTGGGTCTCCGCCCGGGGCGGGGTCAGATCGATATGCTCGATCCGATCGACCGACAGTCCCTGGGCAATACCCTCCAAAACTTTTTTGGTGGTTTGGGTGGGGGAAAAATAGATCAGTTTAACCGTTTCGTAAGCCATGATAACCTTCCTCCTCTGAAATTATTTCTTAGAGTATCTTTGAATATCGCCCTCACGCCTGAAGAACGGGTTTGGCCGAGTACCCGGCAAACCGCTGCTGGTATTCTCTTGGCCGCAGGCCGGTCAGCTTGATAAATACCTTTCTGAAAAAAGGAATATCCTCATACCCGACCTGGTAGGTGATTTCATTAAAGCTCCTGCTGCCGTCCTCCAAAAGGCGTTTGGCGTTTTCCACCCGTAACTGCTGCAGATAACCCAACGGCGTTACCCCCGTGGCCTGTTTGAACCGCCGTTCCAATGAACGGCGGCTCATCCGGAATTTCCCGGCCAGCCGGTCGTAATCGATGGACTCCCGGTAATGCGCTTCGATCCACTTCTGGGCTTTGCTGACCAGAGGATCGCCATGGTCCGCGGGGAAAAGATGACTGCGGTAAGGGGCCTGCGTTTCCCTCCCCAAATCCAGGATCATGGTCTTGGCCGACTGGACGGCGGTTTCCCGGCCGCAGAACTTTTCCACCAGGTAAAGGGATAAGTCCATCCCGGCATTCACCCCCGCCGAACAATAGAGGCGGCCGTGGTCGATGAACATCCGGTCCGTCTCCAAAGGGACCCGGGGATATCTCCGGCGGAACGTCTCGGTGAACCCCCAGTGCAGGGTAGCCGCTTTTCCATCCAACAAACCGGTTTCGGCCAACAAAAACACTCCGGTGCAGATGCTGGCCACCTGGGCGCCCTGGTCGTATTGCCGTCGGATCCAGGGAACCAGCCCGGGGCTCCTCTGAAGGATCTCATCGATATACGTGGCCGAGGCGATTAGCAGAAGATCCGTCTGTTCAATGACCTCGATGCCCTCATGGGGCTGAATTTGGACTTTGTTCAGGCATTGAATGGGTTTCCCGTCCACTGAGGCAATGGCGACGTCAAAAAACGGCGTTTGAGGGGATTTGTTCACCCGCGGCCAGAGCCTGCCCGCCTGGTTGAAGATATCCATGGGACCGAAAATAGTGGTGGCCATGGAGTTATACAATCCAAGGATGGTTACTTTTTTCATTGATTCACCCTTTTTGCGAAAAATGCCGATATCACCTATTATATTGTCGTTTATGCCACTTTTCTCTCCGAAATTCAACTAGTATAATAAACCATAAGTCTAGACAAAAATATTTGAAGATAGCCATTTTTATTTAGATTTTTATGTCCATTGTTAGAAACAAATTCTCAGAACAATGGACGTAAAAATCTAAATATCGAAAGGAGACCGGGTTATGGATTATGAACAAATCAAGGCGTCCGTTTCCCCCTGCGGCCTGTGCTGCGAAACCTGTTTCGCTCATGTGGATGGGGATATCCGCCGGTACAGTTTGAAGCTTAAAGAAAAACTGGGGAATTTCGAACCTTACGCCCAACGGTTTGAAACCCTGCTGGGTATTCCGATTTTTAAAAAATATCCTGATTTCAAGGAAATGCTGGATTACCTGGCTTCGGAAAACTGCCACGGCTGCCGGAACGAGCAATGCAAGCTGTTTAAAAACTGCGGGGTCCGTCCCTGCCACCAGGAGAAACAGATTGATTTTTGCTACCAGTGTGACGAGTTCCCTTGTAACAAAACCAACTTCGACGAACGTCTGAATAAAATATGGGTATTGATCAATGAAAAAATCAAGGAAACGGGCCTGGAACAATACTATGAAAAAACCAAAACCCGCCCCAGGTATGTCTAAAAAACAACAGTAGAACGCCCTTCCCCGGTCAAGCCTTAAAAAACCGCGCCCTGGCGGTGCGTTTTTTTATATTGCCATCTTTTTCTTAATTGGCTACATTTTGGGCCTCAGCCTCCCAAGCGCCGCCCCCGACCCTCCCGTTGGAAACGGGATCGAAGGGGCGCCCTTTGCTGTTTCAATCGCCAACGGGAAAGGTGTCCCTGATGAACAAGAAAATTCTGGTCGCCATCGACGGATCCCGAAATTCCTTAGCGGCCCTGGATTATGTCCATTCACTGGGTCGCCAATGCCCCAATCTCCAATTGGTCTTGTTTCATGTCCTCCCCCCGGTGCCGCCTGTATATAAAGAGGCTTTCTATAAAGACCCTATCGCCCAGAAGTACCTGCTCCAATGGAAAGAAAAACATTTGGCGGCCATAGAGCAGATTTTAAAAAAATCGAAAGATAAATTACTCCGTTGGGGTTGGGAGGAGCCGCAGGTCCAGATCAAGGCTCAGGAAAAGCGGGTGGGACTGGCCCGGGACATTCTCTTCGAGGCCCGCAACGGCCTTTACGATGCGGTGGTCGTGGGCCGAAGGGGGCTGAGCAAGGTAGAGGAGTTTTTTCTGGGGAGTGTCTCCGGCAAGGTACTCCAGGGCGCCGGGGATATCCCGGTCTGGCTGGTCGGCGGAAAGGTAGAGGCCCATAAAATCCTGGTGGCCCTGGACGGTTCGGAGAACGCCCTCCGGGCCGTGGACCATGTCTCTTTCATCGTGGAGTCCTGCCAGAGTGATCAGATCCAGGTGCTATTGCTGAATATATGGCCCGGCCTGGTGACGCTGGCGGGGCCCCGGGTGATCCCCAACCTCTCCTCCTTGAAAGGCTCGGCCCAGGGAAAGCATCATAACCAAATGGAATCTTTTTTGGAGCGGGCTGGGAATCTTCTCTTAGGAGCCGGGCTCCCGTCCAAGGGAATCAAAAAAAAGATTTGCTGGCGTTGCTCCGACATCTCCAAGGCTATCCTCTCCGAGGCGGAGAAAGAGAGTTACGGGACCATCGTTTTGGGTCGCCGCGGGATCTCCAAGGCCCAGGAATTTTTCATGGGCAGCGTCTCCGCCAAGGTTATTCAGTTGGCCGGGAAGAAGGCGGTCTGGATTGTCGGTTGACAGGATGGCCTATGATCGAACCCACTCCCCTAGTTAAAAAATTCCTGCTCCATCTTCCTCCCCCCAGCCTCCGCGATAATACGGCCGAGATCGACCGCCTAAAAAGGCAATTAAAAGCCACCGGCGGGTGGGAGCATTTGACCATTCCTTTCGCCGAGATCCCCCGCTGGGTTTCCATCCTGAGAAAGGCCGATTACCGGGTTACCGCCACCGTCTCCCTGGCGGCGGTAGCGCCTCAGTTGATCGAGGTGGAACCGGGGGATACGGGGGCCAAACTTTTCGGACTGGCGGTGGATCTGGGCACTACCCGGATAGCCTGTCAGCTTTGGGACCTTCAGCAGGGTAGGCTGATGGGAGAAATCGACCGTCAGAACCCGCAGGTCCGTTTTGGAGCGGATATCCTGACCCGGATCCAGGTGGCGGAAACCCCGGAAGGATTAAGGAAACTCCGGGACTGCGTGGTCGAGGAAATCAACCAGGCCATGGCTTTCCTGTCCGAGGAGTATTCCCTGTCTCCCCGCGATATTTATGCCCTGACTTTAGCCGGCAATACCACCATGGTCCATCTGTTTCTGGGGTTGGACCCTGCCACCATCCGCCGGGAGCCCTACATCCCGCTGATCAACAGCCTGGACCCGCTTTCTGCTCGGGAACTGGGTTTGAACCTGCATCCTCTGGGAACGGTGGTGATTTTCCCTAACGTGGGCAGTTACCTGGGCGGGGACCTCATTTCCGGTATCGGTTTTTCGAGGCTTCGGGATCAGGAAGCCCTGTCCCTGCTGGTGGACGTGGGGACCAATGCCGAGGTCGTTTTGGGAAACTCCCAGTGGCTGGTGGGCTGCGCCGGGGCGGCCGGACCGGCCCTGGAAGGCGGGGTGGCCCGCATGGGGATGGCCGCCGGAAACGGGGCCATCGAACAGGTCCGCATCGATCCGAAAACCAAAGAGTTGACCTTTAAACTGATCGGTGACGGTCCTCCTGCCGGGATCTGCGGTTCGGGATTGATTGACTTGGTGGCGGAGATGTTTTTAGCCGATTTGATCGATATCCAGGGGAAGTTCAATCTAAAAATCCACTCCATCCGCTGGACCTCAGTGGAGGACCGGCCGGCCTTCCTGCTGGTACCCCCCGAAGAAACCCTGAACGGACGGCCCCTGGTTTTCTCCCAGGTGGATTTGGATATCCTTTTAAGGTCCAAGGCCGCCATGTATACCATCCTGACCACCTTGGTCCAGTCGGTGGGTTTCAGCCTATCCGATATCGAACGGTTTTATGTCGCCGGGGCCTTTGGCAATCATATCGATCCGGAACGGGCCATCACCATCGGACTCTTGCCGGATCTGCCCCGGGAGCGTTTTGTTCCCCTGGGCAATGCCTCGCTGAAAGGGGCGGCCGAATTGCTCCTGGACCGCCGCCACTTGGAAGAGATGAAAACCATTGCCCGGACCATCACCTACCTGGAAATGAACGTTAACCAGGATTTTATGAACCGCTTCAGCGCCGCCCGCTTTATCCCCCATACGGACCCCGCCCTGTTTCCCTCGGTCCAGCGAAAGCGATGAGATGTCCTGGCCTCTAGGTGTCTACCGGGTCCTGACCTCCTTGGCCTTTGCTGCCGGCATCCCCTTTTTTCTCCTCTATCGCCTGGGGAAAGGCTCCTCTGCCGAGCGGCTCGGCGAACGGCTCGGTTTTTATCCCCGGGAGATTAAATCCTTTTTTGAAGCCCGACCGGGAAGACCCATCTGGTTTCATGCCGTCTCGATGGGGGAAGTCAAACTGGCGGTATCCTTGGCCCGATTGGTCGGGAAGCAGCTTCCCCAAGTGCCCTTACTGCTTTCCACCACCACCCCCACCGGGCGTGCCCTGGCGGAACGCCTTTTGCCGGACGAATTCGGCCTGATCTATTATCCTTTGGATTTTTATGGAGCGGTTAAAAGGGCTTTCGCTTTTTTCCGGCCTCGCCTGTTTGTGGCCCTGGAAACCGAACTTTGGCCTAATTTTCTAAATCGGGCCCGAATTTCGGGTGTTCCGCTGTTTCTGGTAAATGGCCGAATTTCCAAACGTTCTTTAAAAAGATACTTGAAAATCCAGGGACTTTTTAAACCTTTGCTTGAAAATTTCTCCCAATTGATTATGATACAGGAAAAAGATGCCCAGGCCATCATATCCTTAGGGGCCCCTGCCGAAAAGGTCCGGGTTTTTGGAAATATGAAGTTCGACGGACTCCCGGAAAATGCGCATCCAGAAATCGAGATCCGCTTAAGAAAACAACTCCAGCTCCGGGAAGGGGTTCCGGTCTGGGTAGCCGGCAGTGTCCGCGGCGGTGAAGAAGACATTCTGCTCACGGCCTTTGAACGTTTAAAGAGCCGGCAGGGCGATTTGATCCTGATCCTGGTCCCCCGTCATCTGGAAAATATCCGCGGGTTGGTAGAAACGCTGAACCACCGGGGGCTGGCTTACCAGCTTTACAGCCAGGTCGGCGGTCCGGGGTGCCCCCGGACCGCCGACCTTATCCTGGTAGACCGAATGGGGGTCCTCTTTGACCTCTACAGCCTGGCTAGCTTCGTTTTTTGCGGAGGCAGTCTGGTCCCCAAAGGCGGACAGAACATCCTGGAAGCGGCGGCCTGGGGGAAGCCGGTCCTTTTCGGACCTTTTATGGACGACTTTGAAGACGCCCGTCTGTTGTTGGAAGGGGTCGGCGCCGGGACCACCGTTCCCGATCTGGAAGCACTGGTCCGCTGGATCAATTTTTTTATAGATCAGCCCGAGGAATCCACCCGCAGGGGCCAGGCGGGCCAACAGGCCCTGCGCTCCCGGCAGGGGGTGACTCAAAAAGTGGCTGAGGTCATTGTGAACTTCGTTGGAAAGAATTAAGATGAGAGCCCTTTTAGCCTTGGAAGACGGAACGATTTTTCGAGCCCGATCCTTTACCGGCCCCGGTGAGGCCCTGGGGGAGTGCGTGTTCAATACAGCCATGACCGGCTATCAGGAAATCCTGACGGATCCCTCCTACCGCGGCCAATTGATTACCATGACCTATCCCCTGATCGGCAATTACGGGGTCAACGCGGAAGACGTCGAATCGGCCGCCGTCCAGGCCGAGGCCTTTTTGGTGAAAGAGTATCTGCCCTTCCCCAGCAATTACCGCTCCCAAGGGAGCCTGGGGGACTATTTGAAACAATCCGGCGTCTTAGGCCTGGAAGGCCTTGACACCCGGGCGCTGACCCGACACCTCCGGAATTTCGGGGCCATGCGCTCCGCGGCCTCCACCGAAAACCTGGACCCTGAAACCTTAACCGCTCGGGCCCGGGCCATTTCCCCTATGGCGGGAAATAATTTAGTGGATACGGTCACCACCGCACGACCCTACCGCTGGCACCAAGCCCGGGTTCACCCCTGGTCGACGGAGAAGCGGGAATCTCCCTGGAACCCCGACGGATCGGGTTTTAAAGTCGTGGTTTTCGATTATGGGGTTAAATATAATATCCTCCGAAATCTGGAACAGCGGGACTGCCAGGTGCTGGTGGTGCCGGCCTTGACCCCCGTGGAAGAGGTCCTGGCCCTGAAGCCGGACGGGGTCCTGCTCTCCAACGGGCCGGGCGATCCGGCGGCCAACCCCGGGATCGTGGCCATTGTCCGCGAGCTGATCGGCCTCCTGCCGATTTTTGGTATCTGTCTGGGCCATCAGATCATCGGCCTGGCCCTGGGGGGGACCACCTTCAAGCTGAAATTCGGCCATCGGGGCGCCAACCAGCCGGTACTTCACCTGCCCACCGGCCGGGTGGAGATCACCTCCCAGAATCACGGCTTTTCGGTGGAATTGGAGTCTTTGAAAAACCAGGAAGTGGAGCTGACCCACATCAACTTGAATGACCGGACGTTGGAAGGACTGCGGCACCGGGAGTTGCCCCTCTTTTCGGTTCAGTACCATCCCGAGGCTTCCCCCGGCCCCCATGACGCCTCCTATCTGTTCGATCATTTTTTGACCCTTATGGGGAATAACCTAAAAAAAACTATTTGATTTTTTAAGCTAAATCCGAAACAGAATTTTAGAATTCACTTCGCAGACACCTAGAAAATTATGCCCAAACGTCAGGATATAAAGAAAATTTTGCTTATCGGTTCCGGACCGATCATCATCAGCCAGGCCTGCGAATTCGACTATTCCGGGACCCAGGCCTGCAAGGCCTTGCGGGAAGAAGGCTTTGAGGTCGTACTGATCAACAGCAACCCGGCCACCATCATGACCGATCCGGAAATGGCCCAGCGCACCTATATCGAGCCCATTACCCCGGAGATGGTCATCCGGATCATTGAACGGGAAAGGCCCCAGGCCCTGCTGCCCACCCTGGGCGGCCAGACCGGCCTCAATACCGCCGTGGCCGTGGCCGAGAGCGGCGCCCTGGAGCGCTACCAGGTGGAATTGATCGGGGCTTCGCTGCCGGTGATCAAGAAGGCCGAGGACCGGGATGAATTTCGTCGGGCCATGTGGAAAATCGGCCTCCGGGTCCCGGAAAGCGGCATTGCCACCACCCTGGAAGAGGCCCGCGTGCTGACCGAAAAACTCGGCTATCCGGTCATTATCCGGCCCAGTTTCACCTTGGGCGGGACCGGGGGCGGCATAGCCTATAACCGGGAAGAAATGGAGATCCTGGTCACTTCCGGCCTGGATGCCAGTATGATCCACCAGGTCATGCTGGAAGAGTCGGCCCTGGGCTGGAAGGAATACGAACTGGAAGTCATGCGGGACTATAAGGACAACGTGGTCATTATCTGTTCCATTGAGAACTTCGATCCCATGGGGGTTCATACCGGCGATTCCATCACCGTGGCCCCGGCCCAGACCCTGACCGATCGGGAGTACCAGGCCATGCGCGATGCCTCCCTGGCCATTATCCGGGAGATCGGGGTGGAAACCGGGGGCTCCAACATCCAGTTCGCCGTCCACCCCCAGACCGGAGAGATGGTGGTCATTGAAATGAATCCCCGGGTTTCCCGTTCCTCGGCCCTGGCCTCCAAGGCCACGGGCTTCCCCATCGCCAAAATCGCGGCCAAACTGGCCGTGGGCTATTCGCTGGACGAGATCCCCAACGACATCACCCGGGAGACCATGGCCTCCTTTGAGCCCACCATCGATTATTGCGTGGTCAAGATTCCCCGCTGGACCTTTGAAAAGTTTCCGGGTACGGAGGACTTGCTGACTACTTCCATGAAGTCCGTGGGTGAGGCCATGGCCATCGGCCGGACCTTCAAGGAGGCCCTGCAGAAAGGCATCCGCTCCCTGGAGATCGGGCGGTACGGATTCGGGGCCGACGGCAAAGACCTCGAGAACGTGCCCCTGGAAGAAATCCAGAAAAAACTTCGCCAGCCGAATTCTCAGCGTCTCTTTTATCTGCGGGCCGCTTTGCAGGCCGGACTAACGGTCCGGGAGATTCATGACCTGTCCTGGATCGATCCCTGGTTCATCGAAAACCTGATTCAGATTTTGGATTTGGAAAAATCCCTGGCCGGGCAGCGACTGGAGGAACTCTCCGCTGAACGGCTTCGCCAGGCCAAGGAATACGGCTTCTCGGACATCCAGTTGAGCCGACTGCTTCAGGCCTCCCCGGAGGACGTCTTCCGGCGCCGGACCTCCGCCGGGATTCTTCCGGTTTACAAGCTGGTGGACACCTGCGCCGCCGAATTTGAAGCCTATACGCCTTACTATTATTCCACCTATGAGCAGGAAGACGAAGTCCGTCCTTCCCCCGCGGAGAGTATTATCATCCTGGGAGGCGGCCCCAACCGGATCGGCCAGGGGATCGAATTCGACTATTGCTGCGTCCACGCCTCGCTGACCACCCGGGAGGAAGGGCTGACCAGCATCATGGTCAACAGCAATCCCGAGACGGTCAGCACCGATTACGACATCTCGGACAAGCTTTATTTTGAACCGCTGACCCTGGAGGATGTCCGCCACATCCTGGACCGAGAAAAACCGAAAGGGCTGATCGTGCAGTTCGGCGGCCAGACCCCCCTGAACCTGGCCGTAGGGCTGGAAAAAATCGGGGCCCCGATCATCGGGACTTCGCCGGACAGCATCGATCGGGCCGAAGACCGGGAACGGTTCAAGGCCCTGTTGCAAAAGTTAAACCTGATCCAGCCGGAAAACGGAACGGCCCTGACCACGGCCGAGGCCCGGGAAGTGGCCGCCCGGATCGGTTACCCGGTGGTGGTCCGCCCCTCCTATGTCCTGGGCGGCCGGGCCATGGAGATCGTTTATGGACCCGAGGCCCTGGACTCCTTCATGGCCAAGGCGGTCCTGGTCTCGCCCGGACACCCCATTCTGATCGACAAATTTCTGGAAGAGGCCATCGAAATCGATGTGGATGCCATTTCGGACGGCCGGCGCACCCTGATCTGCGGGATTATGGAGCACATTGAAGAAGCCGGGATCCATTCCGGCGACAGCGCCTGCGTCCTGCCCCCCTATACCCTCAACCCGGAACAGATCCGCCGGATTCAGCAAAACACCTATGCCCTGGCCGAAGAATTAAACGTTTGCGGACTGATGAACATTCAGTACGCCTTTAAGGATGAAATCCTCTACGTCCTGGAGGTGAATCCCCGGGCCTCCCGCACCATCCCCTTTGTCAGCAAGGCCACCGGCATCCCCTGGGCCAAGGTCGCCACCCGGATCATGTTGGGCCGCAGCCTGGAAGCCCAGGGACTGACCCGGGAGATTGTCCCGACCCACGTATCGGTCAAAGAGGCCGTCTTTCCCTTCCTGCGCTTTCCCGGGGTGGACACCCTCCTGGGTCCGGAGATGAAATCCACCGGTGAGGTGATGGGCATCGACGAAACCTTCGGTTTGGCCTTCGCCAAATCCCAGTTGGCGGCCGGGCAGAATCTACCCCTGGAGGGCGGCGTGTTTATCAGCGTTCGGGATCGGGATAAAAAATTAATTTGTTCCACGGCCAAAAGACTATATAATTTGGGTTTTAAAATCCTGGCCACCCGGGGCACCTCCGACTTTCTTCAGCAGGCCGGTCTGCCTAACCAGACGGTGCACAAGGTCCGGGAGGGACGGCCCCATGTGGTGGACCATATCAAAAACGGGGACATTCACTTGGTCATCAATACCACCATCGGCGCCCGTAGCGTTTCGGAATCCTATTCCATCCGCCGCACCGCGCTGATGCATAACCTGCCCTATTATACTACCGTGGCCGGGGCCAAAGCCGCCGCCCAGGCCATTGAAGCCCTGCAGGGAAAAAAAATAACCGTGCGGACCATCCAGGAATATCATCAAGGAATAAAGTAAATGGCCCTTTTTTCCAACCGCGAGATCAAAGAGGAATGCGGCATTTTCGGGGTCTTCGGACACCCGGAGGCCGCCAAGTTGACTTATTTCGGACTGTACGCCCTGCAGCACCGGGGGGAGGAGAGCGCCGGCATCGTCATCTCCGACGGCACCTGGGTCCGGGAACACAAGGGCATGGGTCTGGTGCCGGATGTCTTTAACGAACAGCAGTTGGCCCGACTGCAGGGGAATATGGCCATCGGCCATGTACGCTACTCCACCACCGGTTCTTCCATGTTGAAAAATGCCCAACCCTTTCTGGTCTCCCACGGCGGGCTGGCCCTGGCCATCGCGCATAACGGCAACCTGACCAATGCCCACACCCTGCGCCAGGAATTGGAAAAACGGGGGGCCATCTTTCAATCCACGATGGACAGCGAAATATTCATTCATCTCATCGCCCACGCGCTGGAAAACGGCTTGGAGTCGGCCCTGACCAAAGCCCTGTCTCAGGTACAGGGGGCCTATTCCATGGTGATGCTGACCCAGGATCAACTGATCGGGGTGCGGGACCCCTTCGGCTTTCGACCCTTGTGTTTGGGCCGCTTAAACGGTGCTTATGTCCTGGCCTCCGAAACCTGCGCCCTGGATCTGGTGGAGGCCCAGTATGTCCGCGATATCGAACCGGGCGAGATTGTTTTCATCAACGCCCAGGGCCTGCGTTCCATCAAGCCCTTTCCCCAGGAGCGGAAGGCTTTTTGTATCTTCGAATTCATTTACTTCGCCCGTCCGGACAGCCTGATTTTCGGACAGAATGTCTACCAGGTTCGAAAACGGTTGGGCCGCATGATGGCCCAGGAATTTCAATTGGAGGCGGACCTGTCCATGCCCTTCCCGGACTCCGGCAATTACGCGGCCCTCGGCTATGCCGAGGCTTCCGGCATCCCCTTTGAAATGGGAGTCATCCGGAATCACTACATCGGCCGGACCTTCATCCAGCCTTCCCAAACCATGCGGGATTTCGGCGTTCGGGTCAAACTCAACCCGGTCAAATCCGTCTTGAAAGGGAAACGGGTGGTGATCATCGAGGACTCGATCATCCGAGGAACCACCAGCCGGACCCGGGTCCAGGCCATACGATCCGCCGGGGCCACCGAGATCCACATGCTGGTCAGTTGCCCCCCCCATCGCTTCCCCTGTTATTACGGCATCGATTTTTCCACCAAGGGGGAATTAATTGCCTGCCAGCATTCCGTACCGGAGATCCAAAAATTTCTGGAGCTGGACGGTCTGGGGTACCTGAGCCTGGAAGGGATGATCTCGGCCACCGGCCTTCCGGCTGCCAGCTTTTGCCTGGCCTGCTTTGACGGCCGTTACCCGATACCCCCCGATCAGGCCTTTTCCAAACTCTGCCTGGAACGAATTGTTTGATGAGCATTCTGGCGACGGTCAAAGAGGTCCTGGAAATAGAAGCCCAAGGGATTCTAAATCTAATCCCCAAGCTGGGAAATGAATTTGAAGAGGCGGTTGACCTTATTTACGGCTCCCAGGGCCGGGTCATACTCACCGGAATCGGCAAATCCGGGATCGTGGCCCGTAAGATCGTAGCCACGCTGAACAGCACCGGCACCCCTGCCCTCTTCCTGCACCCGGTGGAAGCCATGCACGGGGATTTGGGTATGGTCACCCCCAAGGATATCGTTCTAGCCCTTTCCAACAGCGGCGAAACCGGGGAGTTGACCCTCATCCTCTCCAGCATTCGACGGATCGGGGCTAAATGCATCGCCTTTACCGGCAACCCGGAATCCACCCTGGCCAAGCAGAGCGATATCGTCATTGATGTGGGCGTGGAAAAAGAGGCCTGCCCCTGGGGAATGGTGCCTACCGCCAGCACCACCGCGGCCTTGGCCGCGGGGGATGCCTTGGCCGTGGCCCTGATCAAACAACGCCAGTTCAATCATCAGGATTTCCGCCGCTTTCACCCGGGCGGCACGCTGGGGGAGCGCCTGACCGTCCGGGTAGCGGAAGTCATGCTGACCGGAGATCGGATCCCCCTGGTTTCTCCGGACCAGCCGCTGGAGGAATCCATCCGGGAAATGGACCGTAAAGACCTGGGCGTCGCCCTGGTGGTGGAAACCGAGGAAAAAATCCTGCGGGGGATATTGACCGATGGGGACCTGCGGCGTTTGATCCAACGTCGGGTTTCGCTTCTGGAAACGCTGACCGGCCAAGCCATGACCGCAGACCCGAAGACCCTTTCCCCGGAAGCCCTGGCCTCCGAGGCCCTGGAACTCATGGAAACGTATCTCATCACCGCGCTGCCCATCGTGGACCATCGGCGGCGCGTGTTGGGGATCCTGCATCTCCATGACCTTTTGGGCCGGGGGGAGTTTAAGTTCCGCTAACTTGTTCGAAAAGGACCACCATGGATATTATCAATTGTCTCACGGAGGAAGACGTCCTGATTGAAACCGTCGGGGCGCCTAAAACCGAAACCCCGGTCCGCTGCTTCTCCAATGAGGGACTGCAGGACCCCGAGCGCATCTGCAAAAACTATATCCGCGACCAAGATCGGGTCGTCATCGATCTATCCGAACAGTATTTTCTGGATTGTTTTCGCCGGGGCGAGGCGCCTTTGTCCTTCGAAAAGGCCGGCCCCCGAGACAAGATTTTTTTTCACCCCAAGCAGGTCAAATGCGCCATCGTCACCGCCGGCGGACTCTGCCCCGGACTGAACGATGTGATCCGAGCCATCGTCCTGGAGCTCTATTATATCTACGGTGTCCAAAATATTATCGGCATCCCCTACGGCTATCAAGGTTTCATCCCGGCCTACAATCACTCGGTGATCGATTTGAATCCCGAGCGGGTCTCCTCCATTCACGAGCTGGGGGGAACGATTCTCTCTTCTTCCCGGGGCCAATATCCGATCGAGGAAATCGTGGATTCCCTGCAGCAGCTTAACGTCAACATCCTGTTTGCCATCGGCGGCGACGGCACCCTGCGGGGAGCCGATCTGATCTCTCGGGAAATCAAACGACGCGGCCTGGTCACGGCGGTCATCGGCATCCCCAAGACCATCGACAACGATATCTCCCTGGTGGAAAAGTCTTTCGGTTTTGCCACGGCCGTGGAAAGCGCGGCCGGGACCATCCGCAGCGCCCATATCGAATCCCTGGGGGCGCCCCATGGAATCGGGATCGTCAAGCTGATGGGGCGCAACTCCGGCTTTATCGCCGCCCATGCCGCCCTGGCCTCCCGGGAAGCTAATTTAGTGATCATTCCCGAAACCGATTTCGACCTGGAGGGTCCCGAGGGGTTGCTGGCCGCGATTCAAAAACGCCTGGCTGATCGTAAACATGTGGTGATCGTGGTGGCCGAAGGCGCCGGACAAAAGTTTTTTACCGGCGACCCCTTGCGGCGGGACCCCTCGGGAAACATCAAATTGGGCGATATCGGGCCTTTTCTAGTCGATAAAATCAAAACGCACTTCGCCCGGCTGAATCTGGAAATCAACCTGAAATACATCGATCCCAGTTACATTGTCCGCAGCCAGCCGGCCAATTCCAGCGACCGGATCTTTTGCGGCTTCCTGGGTCAAAACGCGGTCCATGCCGGGATGGCCGGCAAGACCAATATGCTGGTCAGCCTCTGGAACAACCAGTACGTGCACGTCCCCATCCGGGCCGCGGTGGCCCGCAGAAAGCAGGTGGACCTGGAGGGCAATATGTGGTTAAGCGTTTTGGAATCCACCGGCCAGCCTCCTTTAAAGAACACGCCGGACTGGCGTCCGCCCAGTGAAGGTGAGCCGGGTGACCCCGCGAAATAACGATTCCTCCGAACGGGAGCGGCTCTCCTGGCGGGAAATCGACCAGCGGCGGGACGGCAGCCGTCATGTCTCCCGAGGAGAGCGGCCGGCGGTCCGACCGGGAAGCCCCCGGGCGGAACGGATGCGCCAGCGGGCGCTCCAGGAGGCGCATAAGGTTTTTGAGGGCAAGCAGGGGACCCCGGCCCACCAGAAGCTGGCGGACGCCCTGCAGCGGAATTTCGGAAGCAAAAAATTCCCCTCCCTGGTCAAAGAGTATGTCAAAGAATACGGCCTGCCCCGAGACTGGGGCCTGCTCTTCCTTTTTCTGGACTTTCCCGACCCCGCTATTTCGAACGGCAGTCTCGAGCTGATGGCCCGACTGCATCCCACGCGTTCCCCTCGGGAACAGCAGGCCTTCCTGAGCAAGCTGCGCACCCTGTTCGCGCTGGCCGAGGACGAGGAGGTCCGGGATCTAGCGTCCGAATTGCTATCCTCCCTGAGCTGATTTTTGCTTTTCGGATCGAATCCCCCTGGCCCGGGATTCCAGGTTAGCGGGATTCGGCCTTCAGCGGCGGAAGGACTTGCCAGAAAAATAGTCGGTCGGCGCTGGAGGGTCCCTTCAATCAGAAGAGTTTATGATCATTGGTCCCCAAATCCTGAAGCGGCCGCCGGGGAAGAAGGCCCGGGCGGTCCTTATTCCCATTGAAACGGGAAGACATCCATGAGTACCCGGAAACAGCCAACCATCCTTTTCGTTCAAGATAAAGCCCGCAGCGGCAGGGACGAAACGCTGACGCTGGAGCGGTACGGATTCAAGGTCATCATCGTTCACACCCGCAAAAAAGCGCTAGCCGCCATTCAAACGTCACCGGAGATAGACCTCGTCTTGATCGGCGTCAATCCGGGAAAGGGTCCCGACGGGTTCCAGGTTGCTGAAATCATTCTTCAGCAGCGTGACCTTCCACTAATCTTTTTATCTTCCCAGGCCGCTCCTGACGGGGTAAAAGAAATTGAGGACCTGACCTCCTCTGGTGAGGTCATCGTGAACTCCGGGGAGAACGTTTTAATGGCCTCCATCAAAACGGCTTTTCGGCTTTTCGAATCTCGGATGAGAGAAAAGCAAATAGCGGAAGCGTTGTCCGCGAGCGAGGAGAAACTTAAACTAACCCAGGCGATTGGGAAAATAGGCCACTGGTCTTGGAATATGGCCCCCGATCGAGCGGAATGGTCTGATCAAGTGTATAAGATATTCGGAGCCCCTCGAGAGGAAGCCTCGTACCAACTCGCCAAATCCTTTGTGCACCCCGAGGACCTTGATTTTTGGCAGAACACCATACGGCAGGCCGTTGAAAAACAGGAGCCTTTTTCTCTCGACTTCCGAGTCCTCCGCCCGGAGGGGAAAACCATCTGGGTGCATGACGAAACCAGGACCGTATTCAATGAGCGGGGAGAGTTAATCGGCTACCAAGGGACTGTCCAGGACATCACCGAACGAAAGCGGACGGAAGAAACGCTGGAAAAAACCCAACAGCAACTCAAGCTGATCTTCGATACGGTTCCGGCGCTGATCTGGCAAAAAGGGCTGGATGAAAAATACGTGGCGGTGAACAGGGCCTATTGTCAGACCTTCGGATTGGCAGAAGAAGACATTATCGGGAAAACGGACCATGACCTCTTCCCGGCCGAGACAGCCGATCAATTCATCGGCGATGATCGGAGAATTCTGATCTCCGGCGTCCCCGAATTCGGCATCGAGGAACACTTTCAAAAACCATCCGGGGAACGTGGCTGGAATCGCACGGATAAGATGGTCTACCATGATGATGAAGGAAAGGTCGCCGGGACGATCGGCTTTGCCTCGGATATTACCGAACGCAAACTGGCGGAAGAGGAACTCCGCAAGAGCGTGGAGCGGTTCAAGCGGAGTATGGAGGCGACCAGCGATGGCCTTTGGGACTGGAACATCAAGACTGACGAGGCCTATTTCAGTCCGGCGTACTACCGCATGTTGGGCTACGAACTCGGCGATTTCCCTGGAAAAGGCAACGCCTGGAAGGACCTGATCCACACTGAAGACCGCGAACGTGCCCTGCAGGCGAACCTGGACTGTATTGAGGGTCGCCGTGAAACGTTTGAAGTTGAATACCGGATGAAAGCCAAAAACGGGGAGTGGCATTGGATTTTGGGCCGCGGGAAATGTATGGCCCGCGATGATCAGGGGCGGGCACTGCGACTGGTCGGGACGCATGTGGATGTCACCGGCCCTAAGCAGGCGGAGGAAGGTTTAAAAAAATCCCAGGAAAAACTGCGGGCCCTTTCCGCCCACATTCAATCGGTACGGGAAGAAGAGCGGGCCAACATCTCCCGGGAGATCCACGACGACCTGGGGCAGCGACTGACCGGCCTCAAGATGGACCTGGGCTGGCTTCTCCGGCATCTCAACCCGAACCAGCCGGAGCTGAAGAAGAAGATCCAGGCCCTGGGCCAATCGATTGATCAGACCGTTCAGACGGTGCGCCGGATTTCCTCCGAACTGCGCCCCCGGATACTGGATGATTTCGGCCTGGTGGCCGCCCTCGAATGGCAGGCCCAGGAGTTCGCCGCTAAAACCGGCATAACCTGCCGTTTTCGTTCGACCCTTAAAAAACTTGACCTGAAACCGGACCTTTCGATAGCTGTTTTTCGTATTTTCCAGGAGGCTTTGACTAATGTGGTTCGCCACGCGCAGGCGACCCGACTGGAAACTTCTCTTATAAAAAAAGGCCGGGATTTGGTCCTGACCATCCGGGACAACGGTCGGGGAATTTCCCCGGAAGAGATTGCCCACACCCATTCCCTCGGGCTGGTGGGCATGCGTGAGCGGGCGCTGATCTTCGGAGGTGCGGTTGCGATCGAAGGGAAGAAAGGAAAGGGTACTTCGATCATCTTGCGTTTACCAGCCGCCAGCCTGCGTTAGACTAAATCATCCCGTTAGGCCCAGGACCGGAATGGGGCGTACCGGAGGAACACCCTTTCGTTGAAATCCGGCGCCCGCGAAAATCCGGTTTCGGACGAACCATCCGTACCGTCTGGCCTCCCACTCCAAAGGGCGAACACCCTCTTTTAAACGGTCCGCTGAGATTCTTATTGACAAACAGTCCGGAAATTATTACAAAGTAAAGCTTTATTTTCCTATTTTATTGGTAAAATGATGAAATTTTGGAGACTTCCATTAGATGCCTCTTCCCACTCCATACCGATCGGGGAATTGCATATTATTAAGGACCGTTGCAAGGGGTGCAACTTTTGCATTGAGTTCTGCCCGAACCAGGTCCTCAAGGAATCCTCCGAATTTAATAAAAAAGGGTATCATCCCCCCATGGTCACCAAGCAAGGGGAGTGCGTGAATTGCAACCTCTGCGAAATAATCTGCCCGGAATTTGCCATCTACAGTGAGCTGAAAGAGTACAAAGAATTAACCGCCGAGGACATCATTAATTATTCCAAGAAATTCGGAGTGTAATCCCCCTCCGGCGGATCTCCCCCCGTTTTGAACCCGGGAGCGGAAGATCGGGAAAGCAACAGGACCATGTCCATTCCAGGATTCTTAACAGGTGAATTTTTTATCAACGGCGATGAAGCCTGCGCCGAGGGCGCCATCGCCGCCGGGTGTCGCTTTTTTGCCGGTTATCCCATTACCCCGGCCACCGAAATCGCCGAACGACTGGCTAAACGACTCCCCCAGGTGCAGGGGATGTGCATCCAGATGGAAGACGAAATCGCTTCCATGGCGGCCATCCTGGGGGCCTCCTGGGGCGGGGCGAAGGCCATGACCGCCACCTCCGGTCCGGGTTTTTCCCTGATGATGGAAAATATCGGGTTGGGTATGATGACCGAGACTCCCTGTGTGGTGGTGAACATTATGCGCGCCGGTCCCTCCACCGGGTTGCCCACCCTGGTCGGCCAGGCGGACGTCATGCAGGCCCGCTGGGGGTCGCATGGGGACTATGGGGTGATTGCCCTCTCCCCTTCCTCCCCTCAGGAAATGTTTGATTTGACCGTTACGGCCTTCAATCTGTCGGAAACCTACCGTTTGCCCGTTTTTGTTTTGGGGGATGAGATGGTGGGGCACATGAGCGAAAAAGTAATTATCCCGCCGGCGGAACAGATTCAGTTGGTTGCCCGCCAACGTCCGGATCAGACCCGGGAGTGCTATCTCCCTTTTCTGGCCGGGGAGGACCTGGTTCCTTCCATGGCCTGTGCCGGGGATGGCTACCATGTCCATGTCACCGGATTGACCCACGACGAACAGGGGTATCCGGTCATTACGGCAGCGACCCATGAACGCCTGGTCCGGAGGCTGGTGGATAAAATCCGTCTGAACGCGGCCAAGATCATCCAGACCGAAGCCCTCGGCCTGGAGCAGGCCGAGGTGGTGGTCGTGGCCTATGGGTGTACCGCCCGGGCCGCCCGGGAGGCGGTTACCGATCTCCGGCAGGCCGGAGAAAAAGTCGGACTGCTGCGTCTCATCACCCTCTGGCCCTTTCCGGAAGAAGAGATCAGAGAAATCTCCGCGCGGGTCAAGGCCTTTATCGTCCCGGAAATCAATTACGGCCAGATGGCCTACGAGGTGGAGCGCTGCGCCCAGGGTCGGGCGGAAACGGTGCTGCTGCCTCTCATGGGCGGATCGATCCACACCCCCGCCGATATCATCGAGGCCGTTAAGGAAACGCTGGTATGAAAATCCGCTATCCACCCCTAGTCCCCTATGACCCTCAGACCATCGGCCGGATCAGGGAGGAGCAGCATGGCTTCCATCCCGACGATATCTATTTAAAGCCGGGCCGCATCCCCCATATCTGGTGTCCGGGCTGCGGGCTGGGGGTAGTCCTGAATACCTACATCAACGGGCTGAAGACGGCCGGCCTGCAGGTGGACCAGACGGCGGTGGTTTCCGGAATCGGCTGTACGGGCCGGGTGGCCGGTTATCTGGACATGGACACGTACCACACCACCCACGGGCGGGCCATCCCCTTCGCCACCGGCCTGGCCCTGGTTCGGCCGGACCTGACGGTAACGGTCTTCAGCGGTGACGGGGACCTCTTCGCCATCGGCGGCAATCACTTCATTCATGCCGCCCGGCGAAACATCAATCTGAAGATCATCTGCGTCAACAATTTCAATTACGGCATGACCGGCGGCCAGGCGGCCCCCACGACCCCGGTGACGGCCCGGACCACCACCACCCCCTACGGCAATTTCGAGCATTCCTTCAACCTGCCCTTTCTGGCTTATGCCAGCGGGGCGGTATACGTGGCCCGCTGGACCACCTTTCATGCCCGGCATCTGGTCACCGCCATCGCGGAAAGCCTGACCAAAAAGGGGTTTACCTTCATTGAAGTCATCTCCCCCTGCCCCATCGGGTACGGGCGACCGAACAAACTGGGCAGCGGCCTGGACGAGATGAAGTTTTATCGGGAGAACAGCCTGGTTCAAAACGACACGGACCCCCGTGAAGCGGACATTAGCCTGAAGGGAAAAATCATCGTCGGAAAATTTATTGATCAAAGCCGGCCGACCTTCGACGAACTCTATCAGGAAAATATTTTAAGCAAATTTAAACGGGAAAACTAACCAAAAATAGTTGACTTTTGGTTAGCACAGAGAAAGCCGAATTTCGGATGGTTAGATCCTAACTACGGGCGACTTATTCCAATGAGTACCGATACAAAAACAGAAATCCGACTGGCGGGCTTCGGCGGCCAGGGGATCGTCCTGGCCGGCCAGGTCCTGGGCAAGGCCGCCGCCTTGTTCGAGCACCTCAATGCGGTTTTTACCCAGAGTTACGGCCCGGAGGCCCGGGGAGGCGCCTGCAGCGCCGATGTGGTCCTCTCCCGGGGGGAGATTCATTATCCCCGGGTGACCCACCCGGAGATTCTGGTCCTCATGTCCGAAGAGGCCAAAAATACCTACGGAAGCGGGTTATCGGGTCATTCCACGGTCCTGATCGATGAGGATCTGGTCCAGTTGGATTCGGCCCCGGAGGGCTCCCGCTTGTTCAAAATCCCCGCCACCCGGTTTGCCGAAAAACTGGGGCGGAAGATCGTGGCCAATATCGTCATGCTGGGGTTTATCACCTCCGTGACCGAGGTGGTCGGCTACGAGGCCATGAAACAGGCCCTTTTCGATTCCATCCCCCGGGGAACCGAGGAATTGAACCTCAAGGCCTTCGAAAAAGGGTATGCCTACGGAAAACAATTGACTGCAGCCGGCGGCGATCAGTCGCCAGTCAGCTAATACCAAGGCTTTATTAAAGGAGTTACCGGGTTGGCCGCCAAGAAAGTTCACAGAAAAGACAAGGAAGAACCGCGGGTCGGGGTGTACGTCTGCCAATGCGGCCTGAATATCGGCGCCGTGGTGGACTGTGCTCGGGTGGCTGAATACGCGGCCGCCCTGCCCGGCGTGGTTCTCTCCAAGAGTAATTTATACACCTGCTCCGATCCGGGCCAGGAAGAAATCAAGCAGGATATCCGCGAACAGCGGCTCAACCGGGTGGTGGTGGCCTCTTGCACGCCGCGCCTCCATGAACCCACCTTTCGAACCGCCTGCCAGGACGCCGGCTTGAATCCCTACCTGTTTGAAATGGCCAATATCCGGGAACATTGCTCCTGGGTACATCTCCACGACAAGGAAGGGGCGACCCTCAAAGCGCAGGATTTGGTCAAAATGGCGGTGGCCCGAGCCCGGCTCCTGGCCCCCCAGCAGGAACTGGAAGTAGCGGTGCACCGCAAGGCCCTGGTGATCGGGGGTGGAGTGGCCGGGATCCAGGCGGCCCTGGATTTGGCCAACAGCGGTTATCAGGTGTATCTGGTGGAAAAGGAATCCAGCATCGGCGGGCGCATGGCCCAGATCGACAAGACCTTCCCCACCATGGACTGCTCCATCTGTATTTTGGCCCCCAAGATGTCGGAGGTCGGCCGCCACCCCAATATCGAATTATTGACCTTAAGCGACGTGGAACAGGTGGACGGCTATGTGGGCAATTTTCAAGTCCAGATCCGGCGGAAGGCCCGTTATGTGAAGGATGCCTGTACTTCCTGCGGGGATTGCACCCAGGTCTGCCCCCAGGTGGCTCCGGATGAGTTCAATGCCGGTCTGTCCATGCGTCGGGCCGTCTACCGCTCCTTTGCCCAGGCCGTCCCTTCCACCTTCCTGATCGACATGGACCTCTGCCTGAACAAACACGGCATCGTGGCCTGTGACCGTTGTTCCCAGGCTTGTCAAAAGCGGTGCATCGACTATGCCGATAAAGACCGCATCCTGCACCTGGAGGTGGGCACCATCATCGTCGCCACCGGCGTGGACGTGTACGACCCCACTTCCCTGACCGAATTCGGTTACCGGAAGTTCCCCAATGTCATCACCAGCCTGGAGTTCGAACGGCTGATCAACGCCGGGGGTCCCTCCGGGGGTAATCTCATCCGTCCCTCCGACCGGCGGATCCCCAAGACGGTGGCCTTCCTGCAATGCATCGGTTCCCGCTCCAAGCGTTCCAATATCTACTGCAGCAATATCTGTTGCATGAACACCATTAAGGACGCCCTGCTGATCAAGGAACACTGGCCCGAAACCAAGGTCGTCGTTTTTTATATTGATATTCGGGCCTTCGGCAAAGGCTTTGAGGATTTATTTCAGCGGGCGCGCCGGGAGGGGATCTCCTTCATTCGGGGGGTCCCCGGGGAAATCATCGAGGACCCCGAATCTCATAACCTGACGCTCATCGGGGAGAACACCCTTCTTTCCCAGCTCTACCGCTATGAAGCGGACCTAGCTATACTTTCCGTAGGGATCGAACCGCGCAAGGACAGCCCGGTTATCCAGCGGCTTTTGAATCTGTCTACCGGTTCGGACGGTTTTTTTCTGGAGGCCCATCCCAAGTTGCGGCCGGTGGACACGCCCACCGGCGGCATCTTTTTGGCCGGTTGCGCCGAAGGCCCCAAGGACATCAAGGATTCCGTCACCCAGGCTTGTGCCGCCGCTTCCCGGGCCAACATTCTCATGTCCCAGGGCAAGGTCATGGTGGAGGCCATTACCGCCCAGGTCGATGAGGATCTGTGCCAGGGCTGCGGGATGTGCGTCAAGGTCTGCCCTTATTCCGCCATCCGCCAGGACCCGGAAACCAAAATCGTGGCCGTCACCCAGGCCTCCTGCGCCGGCTGCGGGACCTGCGTGGCCGAGTGTCCTTTCGGGGCGCTCAGCCAGCGGCATTTTACCGATGCGCAAATCCTGGCCCAAATCGAGGCCATCACCGAAGAAGATCCGGAGAAAAAGGCGGTGGCCTTCTGCTGTAACTGGTGCTCCTACGCCGGCGCCGATTTTGCCGGCGTCAGCCGCATGCAGTATCCACCGTCGGTGCGCATCATCCGCACCATGTGTTCCGGTCGCATCAGCACCCGTTTTATTGAAACCGCCTTTCGCCGGGGTGCGGCCGCCGTTCTGGTTTCCGGATGCCATATCGGGGACTGCCACTATATCAATGCCAACCAGCAGACCGAAAAGCGGGTGAAGAAGGTCTGGAAAAAAATGGAGCGCCTGGGCCTGGACCAGAACCGTCTCCAACTGGCCTGGATCAGCGCGGCCGAAGGCATTCAGTTTTCCAAAAAGATCAAAGAAATGGACGAAATTATCGGGACGGTCACCCGGGAGGAAATTGAAAAAACCAAGGCCGTTCTGATCCCCGAAAAAAAAGAGAAAAAGACGAGTGAGGGAACAAAAGGTGATCAATAGCATCTGGGAAATGTTTAACAAGGAAGACCTCTTTGAATGCTATCAGTGCGCCCGGTGTACCGGGAGCTGTCCTGCGGCCATGGTCCTGGACCATTCCTATGGCCCCCGGGAGACCCTGTTGCGCTGCTTGAATCTGGGTCAGGAGGCGGTGATCAACGATGAACGCGTCTGGTACTGTACTACCTGCCAGGTTTGCGAAGACCGCTGTCCCCAGGAAATTCATATCTCCGATCTGCTGACGGCCATTTGTAACCTGGCCGCTCAACGGGGGAATCTGCCCGAAAAAATTAAATTTGGCGTGGATCTGGTGGCCAAGACCGGCCGGACCCTGGTGATATCGGACAAGGTTCATCGCGACCGGAAGAGGCTGGCCCTGCCCCCCCTGGGTCCTCTGGCGGTGGACGAAATTGAGGGCCTTCTCAGAAAAACCGGATTAAACGAGGTCATCGAACTGAGTTAAGATGAAATATGCACTCTTTTTAGGCTGTGTGATCCCGGTGAAGTATCCGGGCTTTGAGAAGGCCACCCGCGAGGTGTTCAAGGCCTTGGACGTGGAACTGCTGGACCTGCCTTTTTCCTGCTGCCCGGCTCCGACCCAACTGAAACTGGTCCACTTCGACAGTTGGCTGGCCTTAGCGGCCCGAAATCTCTGTCTGGCCGAAGAGGCCGGAGTCAACATCGTCTCCATCTGCAACGGTTGCGTGAATACCTTGAAGGAGGCCAACCTGGCCTTAAAAAAGGATCCCCAGCGAAAAAACCAGGTCAACGGCCTGCTGCAGGAATTCGGTCATAGCTATCAAGGAACCATTAAAGTCAAGCACCTCCTGGACGTCCTGGTTGACGACCTGGGCCTGGCTCGACTGGGCGAGCGGGCCGTTCACTCGTTGAGTCGGATCCGGATCGGCTGCCATTACGGCTGTCACCTCTACCGCCCGCCCCGGCTGATGTACCCGGAAAATTTATCAGAAGCCGATAGTTATGTACCCAAAAGCATGGACCAGATCCTGTCTTTGTTAGACGCCGAACCGGTAGAATATTCCCGAAAATTCCTCTGCTGCGGATCGGCCTTAGGGACCAATATTGATCAGGAAGCGGCCAATGAAATTACCCGGGAAAAACTCAGCCACATGAGAAAGCATCATATCCAGGCCATCGCCGTGGGCTGCCCCTCCTGTTTTTCCCAGTTTGATCGGGGGCAAATGATGTTGGAACGTAAGTATCACGACGGGTTTAATCTCCCCGCTTTCCATATCTCCCAGCTTATCGGACTGGCCTTCGGCCTGGATAGAAACCTATTGGGGCTTAATGACCACCGAATCAGTTTGGAGCCGATTTTAAAACAAATCGCTTCCAGTTCTTGACAAAGAGTGCTCTGGTGACTAATTTCTTATTAAAGAAAATCGTTTAAGTAGTATAAACAAAACGAAATATCATTGAGAAAAGAGGGGTTAATTATGTTAACGGTAACCGAACAGGCTCAAAGCGCATTTAAAGATTATTTTTCCAAACAAAATGTAAACTCGCCCATCCGTATTTTTTTAAGTCAAGGTGGCTGATCAGGGCCTTCATTGGCCTTGGCTCTGGATGAGTCTAAAGAGACGGATAACGTATTTGAAATTAACGGCCTGACCTATGTAGTCGATAAGAGTTTGGAGGAGCAGGCCAAAGAAATAAAAGTGGATTTTGTAGACCAATGGGGACGTTCAGGATTTATGGTTACTTCGGATGCCAGCTTGGGCGGCGGAGGAACCTGCGGTACTTCTTGTAGTTGTTAGCCTGATCTCATCAAATAAAGCCGAAGTCTGTCGGAAAAGGCAGATTTTCGGCTTTTTTATTTGCTTTCTATTTTCAGCCCGTCGGCCCTTGATAATAACGCCTCGAAATTATTACTGTTTCATGCATATTCGCAACCAAAAAACCTTGACCAACGGGAAGGTAGCCAATACATTCAGCCCATTTGGCCCGGACCGCAGGTGATCCCCTAGTCCCCGTATGCCGGGCTTCAAGAGGGGGAGCACTTGGATGAATGAACCGGAATACACCGAAGAACAGCTTAGCCCATTAATCGCGGTAAAAAATGAAATCCTGGATGTCATGAATCAATTGCGACAAACCCAGGAACAATTCAAGAAAGGAGAGGAGGTCTCCACTGAACGAATCAAGTCCCCGCTGGCCAGGGGTGAGAACCTGGTCCGACAAATCCGCGCCCTGCCCGGCCTGGAAGAGGCCGCTGGAGAACTGGCGGAGCATCTCACCCATATCGGACAAGCCATATGGGATTTAAAAAATTTTGACGCCCTGCAGAAAGAGAATCTGGTCACCGGCGTAAAATTCTAGCCATCCCTTTTCCCTCCCCGGCCGTTTTTAAAAATTTTAGGAGCCTTCCCGGTTTTAACCATCACTCCGGGTGTTCCAGCAATTATTAACCGGAAAGGCTCCTAAAATTTTTTAGGGGTTGTAATTTTTTTCAAGACGTGATAATCAAAAGATAATTTTATCCTTTAATCCGCTGAAATACAGGTTAACCGAATTCATACCAAAACGGCAAAGGATGGACGAATGAATCAATGGCCAAGGATCGGCTGTTTCTCGTGGGTTGTTTTTTTTGCCTTGCTCCTGTTCCCGGAGGCCTATCTTTCGGCCGCTTCCGTACCCGCCCGTGTTGGCTCTCCCTCTATTTTAACCGAACCGTTGGAAACCCTCAAGCCCTCCCCGGCGCTCGCCGGGCCCGAAAATGACCCCGCCCTGGAAGAAGCCTTATTGGATGAACCGGTGAATGAAATCCCTCCGGTGATCCGGCCCTCTCAGGAGGAAATCCGAAAAAAGGTCATTTTAGAGTGGAAAGAACTGCAAAAAGGCCTCGCTTTGGAATCCGAAGTTTCCAATGATATTCCCCTCGTCATTAATGATCAGGTGGAATATTTCCTGGACTACTTCCAGACCAAGATACCGAAACGATTTTCGCTCTGGCTTTCCCGATCCGGCCGTTATGTCCCCTTGATCAAGAAAATATTGAACGAACAGGGCCTTCCGGAAGATCTAATCTATCTGGCCATGATCGAAAGCGGCTTCAGCAACAAAGCTTATTCCCGGGCTCAGGCCGCGGGCATGTGGCAATTCATCCGGGAAACCGGTCAACGGTACGGACTTAAAGTCAATTCCTGGGTGGATGAACGAAAAGACCCGCTTAAATCCACGCAGGCCGCCGCCAGGCATTTGTCCGATTTATTCAAACGATTCGGTTCCTGGTATTTGGCCGCCGCCGGTTACAATGCCGGGGAAGGGAAGATCACCAAGGCCCTGGCCATGTATGATGCCCAGACTTATTGGGATATCACCGCCGAGCATTGCAATTACATCAAGGACGAGACGAAGCAGTACGTGCCCAAAATGATCGCGGCCGCCCTGATTGCCAAGGAGCCGGAAAAATACGGTTTTCACGACGTCTCTTATCAGCCTCCGTTGTCTTATGAGGAGGTGACCCTCCCCGCGGCCATAGAATTAAAAGATGTGGCCGCCGCCGCCGGGGTGGAAGTCAGCCAATTGGTGGACTTAAATCCGGAATTAAAACGATGGATCACCCCCCCGGGTGAATCCGAATACCGGTTGCGCATCCCCCGCGGGTCCAAGGAACGCCTGATGGATAATTACGCCCAGTTGACCAAACCCAAACCTCGGGCCGTCTACGCCCACCACAAGGTCAAGAAGGGAGAACGATTCTCCACCATTGCCCGAAAATACGGGGTCAAAGCCGCTACCATCGCCAGGGTGAATCGGGTTAAATTGACCGCCTATCCCGCCGCCGGGACCCTCCTGCTGATCCCCCGGAAGGGGTTGGCCGAGGAAATCCCCGAGGGAGACTTAGATAAAGATATCGGAAGCGGATCGTCTTTAAAAGCCAAGCGATCGGCGAATTCCAAAACGGCTAAACGTTCAAACCGGGTGGAGAACAAAAATCAGTCCGCCGGTCGGCAACCCCTTCGCTACCGGGTCAAAAAGGGAGACACCTTGGTTTCCATCGCCCACAGCTATGAGATCACCGTCGATCAGATCAGAAAATGGAATCCTCAGGAAAGCAAAAGAATGCACGCCGGACGGACCTTGAATCTTTTTGTGTCCAAAGAAAACGGAGAAGAAAAAAGCAAACCGGAAACCGGGAAAAAGATCAAAGGCTCCCAACGCAGATCCCTGGTCCGAGCCGATCGGTCCCTTAAAACGCCATCCCCTAAAAAACATTCCGGCAAACGGCTCCGAACCTTGGCCAAAGGACCCAGGGAATCCGAATAGGTCCCTTTTGCCTGCCGATCAATTTGGAACTGTTCTAATTTCTTTAAGCGTTCTTTATCACCCGCTCATTCCGAAGCCGTGGACGACCATCCTTTTTAAGAATCCAGGGCCGAACCCGGAGATTCAAGGCCCGTTATCGGAATTTGAAGGAATGACCAATGCCTGGAAATAGAATAATGCTTGACCATGGCAGCGGGGGCCGCTCTTCTCACGACTTGATTGCCCAAACCGTTCTCCCTTATTTTCAAAACGTTTTTCTGAATGATTTAAACGACAGCGCCTCTCTGGACCTAGGGGGCGTCCGTCTGGCTTTCACCACCGATAGTTACGTGGTGGACCCCATCTTCTTCCCGGGCGGAGACATCGGCTCTCTGGCTGTCTGCGGTACGGTAAACGACCTGGCTATGCGTGGAGCCGATCCCCGTTATTTGAGCCTGGCCTTCATCCTGGAGGAGGGTTTCTTATTGTCTGATCTGGAGCGCCTCCTGCGGTCCATGGCTGAGGCAGCCCGGCAGGCCGGAGTCCAGGTGGTCACCGGGGACACCAAGGTGGTTCCCAAAGGCAATGCCGACAAGATTTTCATTAACACCGCCGGGATCGGCCTGATCCCCCCGGGCGTCGAGGTGGCCGGCCAGAATGCCCGGGCAGGGGACGTTCTCCTGGTCAGCGGGACTCTGGGAGACCACGGAATGACCATTCTTTCCAAGCGGGAAGGATTGGCCTTTGAATCTTCGCTGCAAAGCGATGTGGCCCCCTTAAACGGCCTGGTTAAGGCCCTCCTGGCCGTTTGCCCGGACCTTCATGTCCTCCGGGATCCCACCCGCGGGGGATTGGCCACCACTTTAAACGAAATCGCCCAGCAATCTCAGGTATCCATGGAAATATGGGAAGACGCCCTGCCCGTCAGCAATGAGGTCCAGGCCGCGGCCGAAATACTGGGATTGGACCCCTTGTACCTGGCCAATGAGGGGAAATTGGTGGCCGTCGTCCCCCCGACCGAAGCGGATCGATTATTGACAGCCATGCGGCGGCACCCCTATGGTCAGGGAGCCGCCCTGATCGGGCGGGTGCTCGGGGATAACCCCGGCCTGGTATTTATGAAAACCGCCATCGGCGGACGGCGGCTGATCGACATGTTGACCGGGGAGCAACTGCCGCGCATCTGTTAACAACCCGAGAGATATAATGACTGGTGATTTCTCATTTCCCCGTTCACTGACGAGGAGAGCCCTCCTTAAGGGATTGTTCATCGGGTTAGGCGGCCTGGGGCTGAGTCTAGAGGGGCCGCAGGGAGCAGCCGAAGGGGCCGTTAAGATCGGAGATATCCCCCCCCGGGCCGACCTGCTGGACCTGAAAGGCAGGAAGGTTTCCCTGCCGGACGATCTGAAGGGCCGGGTGGGTCTGGTGCATTTTTGGGCCAGTTGGTGTCCCTATTGCCGGAAGGAAATTCTGGCCATCGAATCCCTATTCCAACAATTTAAAAGCAAAGGATTTCTCCCTTATTCCATTAACGTGGGGGAAAACACCGCGGCCGTTGAGGCCTATCTGGCCAGCCTCAAGGTCTCCTATTCCATCCCCCTGGATGCCGATTCCTCGACCGCCAAACGGTACGGAATTACCGGGATCCCCAGCACCTTCATCGTGGACCGGGGAGGCCTGATCCGGATTAAGATCCTGGGCGAAATCAATAAAGACGAATTGAATAAACGGGTATCCGCCTTGATGGTCAAATGAAACAACTCTCGATACTTCTGCTCTTGACCGCCCTTTTAATCGGCCTTCTGCCCTCTCGGGGGGATGCCCGGGGGATGGCCTGTTTCGGACAGAACGGGTTGGGCTGTACCTGTTGCGCCCCTCAAGGACCTCGGCCAACCGGGGAGGCCTTATCTCCTTGCCCTTGCCCCTGCCCCTGTCCCGGATCGGAACTATTCTCCTCCTTTGACCAGGACCTTATTATGGCCCTGACCTTTTTAGAGTTACGCCTGGGGGCGACCGGAGCTATAGATACCCCGAACCCGGTTAGCCGGTCTTTTTTCGGGAGTACCCCTCAAAAACCACCCCCTTTCCTCCTGTAATTCCCGACCCGCATTTTTGCGGCCCAACGAGCTCCCGGACGGTAGCCCACGGGCTTTACCGCGAAAAAATCCAGCGAACTGAACCGACTCAGCGAGGATTAAACCGCTGCGCCGGCGAGAGAGCCGGGCCTGGAAAGAATTTGACTAAATCGGCAGCGTCTGCGCTGCTATGCCCCCCCGCAAGGAGAGGGGTATTTATCTCAGGAGGTTTTATGAAAAAAATCTTACTACTTTTGGTTTCGGTACTTTTCATTTTGTCCTTATCCACCAGGCTATGGGCCCACGAGGATACCCAGAAGCACTCCTCCTGCAAATATTGCGGGATGGATCGTGAGAAGTTCGCCCACAGCCGGATGCTCATCGAGTATGACGACGGTACCCAGGTCGGCACCTGCAGCCTGCACTGTGCGGCGATCGATCTGGCCCTAAACCTCGATAAAACACCTAAGCTGTTATGGGTCGGCGACTATTCAACCAAAACCCTGATCAACGCCGAGAAGGCCGTTTGGGTGATCGGGGGGGCCAAACCAGGGGTTATGACCAAAAGGGCCAAGTGGGCCTTCGCTCAAAAAGAAGAGGCTGATCGGTTTCTGAAAGAAAGCGGAGGAAATCTTACGGACTTCGACGGCGCCTTGAAGGCGGCCTATGAAGATATCGCCGAAGACACCAAGATGATTCGAGAACGGCGGCGCATGAAGCGTCAAAAAACGATGGAAAAGAAATAGCCGTTCTTCAAGAAGTCCAATGCCAACCCCGGAGCGCAGGGTTGGGTCGGGAAAAGGAGGCTTCAGTTTTTATTGTTGCTTCAGGCACCTTTCCCCTCCCTGAACCCTCGCGCCCGGGTGAGTCCTAAAGCCAAAGGAGGATTTCGTGAAAAAGACCTCTTTCTTCTTAGCTGTTTTCTTTCTCCTGGTTACCGGGGCCTGGGCCGGCGACCCCAAACCACTTAAGCCCACGCCCAAGGACAAATGCCCGGTCTGCGGGATGTTCGTCTCCAAATACCCGGACTGGGTGGCCCAGGGGGTTTTTCGGGATGGCAGCCGCCTGTTTTTCGACGGGGTGAAGGACATGATGAAATTTTTCCTGAACCCTTCCTCCTTCGCGTCATCCAGATCCCGGCTGGAGAAAGCCGCCTTTTTCGTGAAGGACTACTATTCCCTGGAAAGCATCGATGGAACCCGGGCCTTTTTCGTCATCGGGAGCGACATTTTCGGGCCGATGGGTAAGGAATTGATCCCTTTCGAAAGAGAATCCGAAGCTCAGGAATTTCTTAAAGATCATAAAGGAAAAAGAATTCTTCGTTTTCAGGAGATTACCCCCGAGATGCTGAAAACACTGGATTGAGCGCCCCATGCGTCCTTCCTCCTCTTTCTTTTGTTTTTTGGCAGCCTGTGCGCTGGCCCTGATCCTGATCGGCCTGCACCTCCTGACCCAGCCGGTGTCGGATCAGGAGAGGCTGACGCGAATGGGCCGAATGGTGGAAGACCTGACCCTGACCGATCTCTGCCTTTTTACCGAGGCCCGCTATACCCGTCACCTCTCGCAAGCGGACCTGCATTCTCCTTTCCAGGATCATCCCTTGTCGTTTGAGCACTTTCCCAGCGGCTCTTTCGTCCTGCCGCCCCAGAGGTTAAGGCCACCTCATGCGAATCTGGATTGAAAAACAACGAAACCTGATCGACTTCACCCTTTCCTCATTGAGACGTCGCCGGGGAAAAAACATCGCCCTGGTACTGACCTTTACGACAGTGGTCTTCTTCCTGGGTTCGGTGATCCTATTTACCCAAGCCCTGAAAAAGGAAGCCGCCCTCATCCTGAAAGGCACACCGGAGATATTGGTCCAGCGGATGATTGCCGGCCGGCATGACCTGATGCCTCTGGCCTATGCAGATAGAATCCGGCAAATCCGCGGGGTCACCTCTTTGACCCCGAGGCTTTGGGGTTACTATTACGATCCCGCGGTGAAGGCTAATTACACCTTAATGGTCTCGAACCGGAAGCCTTTGGCCGCAGGGGAAATCCTCATTGGACCGGGGATTTCACGAAGCCGGCAGGTCTTTCCGGGCGATCTCCTTTCCTTTCGCAACTACCGGGGAGAACCGGCCATCTTCCAGGTTAAAGGCCTCCTGGCCGCCGAATCGGAACTGATCAGCTCAGACTTGATCTTACTCTCCGAACGGGATTTCCGGAGTTTTTCCGGCCTGGCCTCTCCTTATGTCACCGACTTTGCCCTTCGGGTCAGCAATTCGCGGGAATTGAACACCATTGCTTTTAAAATTAGCGAACTGTTGCCGGACACCCGGTCGATCCTCCGGGACGAAATCCTGCGGACCTACGACTCGCTGTTCGACTGGCGGAGCGGGATGATCGTGGTTATTTTTACGGCCTCGGCCCTGGCCTTTATCATCTTAGCCTGGGAAAAAGCCTCGGGCTTGAGCGCCGGGGAGAGGCGGGAAATCGGCATTTTGAAAGCCCTCGGCTGGGAGACCTCGGACGTGCTGCTGCTGAAGTTTTGGGAAGGAACGGTCCTGGCCTTTTCTTCATTTTTATTGGGTTTCATCCTGGCCTATGCCCATGTATTCTTCACCTCGGCCGTTCTTTTCGAACACGCGTTGAAGGGTTGGGCCATCCTCTACCCGGAATTCCGGCTGACTCCTTTTGTCGATCCCTACCAGGTGGTGACCCTTTTTTTCCTCACGGTTATTCCCTACCTGGCGGCCACTATCATCCCTTCCTGGCGGGCGGCCACCATCGATCCGGATACGGTGATGAGGACCTGAGCCTTTTGACCGAAAAAAAAGGCGCCCCGTATCACCATCCGGTGATAAGGCAACGCCCTTTAGATACGAAATTGGGGAAAAGTCACCATTCGGTGGTTACTTCAAGCGAGCTTCCACGGCGTCCCAGTGAATATTTTTGATGAAGGCCTCGAGATAATCCGCACGTTTCAGCCCATAATCGATCATGAAGGCATGCTCAAAGACATCCAGGATTAAAAGGGGATTGCCGCCGACCGGGTGGGAGACATCGTGCTCGTTGATCCAGAAATTAACCAGCTTCCCATTGGCCGGGTCCTGGTAAAGGACCACCCAGCCGATACCCCGCATCGCACCGGTGGCTTTAAAATCCTTTTCCCAAGCCTCGTAGCCGCCGAAGTCCTCGACTAACTTCTTCGCCAGCTTTCCTCCCTGGTTTAGGCCGCCTTTCCCACCCAGGTTTTCAAAATAATATTCATGGAGTCGCATCCCGTTGAATTCCCAGCCCAGCCTCCTTTTTAATTCGGCGAATTCGTAGCTGCCGGCTTTGCCGTCTTTGAGCATCTGGCTAAGGGTATCCAGGACCTTGTTGGTGTTGGTCACATAGCCCTGGTAGAGGGTAAAATGGTTCTTCAAGAGGGTTTCACTGAATCCTTCCATCCCGATCAACTTGGAGTAATCCTTGGCTGCATAAGACATGCTTTTTACCTCCTTTTAGATTGGGGCCAGGCAGGATTGACCGGCCTATTGTCAGCCGCCATCCATTTCGGGCCGGATATAGCTACAAACGATCCGCCGTCGATCATAGGCCGGGTTAACTACCTAAGCCTTGTTAAATATTATAAAATTAATAATCAACTTTCAGTCTGTCAACCTCAAAAGAAGTTGTTTTATTGACCCGCCCCCTGATTTCCATTATAATAGGAGAAAGAAAGTGACGCTTTAACCAGCGGGCGGGCTCCCGCGCAGCCTGAAAAGATAGGGCCCGAGAGGTTCCAGCCTCCCTGGGCGGGTCGGCTAAGGTCGCCCCAACCCCTTCAACATTCTGAATTCAGTGTTATCTATTCGTTTTTATGGCCGATTAGGTCAATATACCCGGAGGTTACCCCCCCTATGACACACCCGGATTTACCCGAAGGCGAGCTTCTCAGACGGGCCATTCGTTGGATCAGTGAACAACGGGAGCTGATTTCACCGCCTCCCCTGATCGAATTGATCGATGAGGCAGGAAAACACTTTGACCTTTCGCCTAAGGAATGCAATTTTCTGGTTAATTTTTTTACTCGGCCGGCCGGAACTTAGATTCTTACCTCCATTGTTCTGAGAATCTGTCTCTAACAATGGAGGTAAGAATCTAAATTAAAAGACGTTATTTTTAAGTCTGTTAAGCGGTTTTTATTACAGCCAAAAATATTTTTGGCTAGCGGTTGCTCACCAAAGAAAGGAACCTGACCCCGTGGCCTATACCATTGAATTCAAAAAGAGCGGGAAAGTCCTGAAATGGGATGAACGTTTTGAAAATATTATGGATTTCGCGGAAGAACACGGAATACACCTTGAAAACGAATGCCATGTGGGGGTTTGCGGGTCCTGCAAAGTGAAGCTGCTTTCCGGTGAAGTATTCATGGAGGTGGATGACGGTCTGGACGAGGAACCACCCGGCCATAACCTGATCCTCCCTTGCGTGGCCCTCCCTAAATCGGACCTCGTTTTGGAACTCTGACTTTTGCAGGGGAGGGCTTCGCAGCTTTCAGAGAGGTTTTACGTTTCCGAGCGGCCAAGGATGCCGGCCTCCCTCCCCGATGGCCGGCACCAAGTGGAGGGCCTAAGGAGTACTTATACCCCCATATCTTGTTTCTATTCGCCCTGGCCAGTCGTAATCTCTACAGGCTTTTTGCGAAACCAGGAAACGGGAGACGAACAACGGTGGAGCCCGATGTCCTTTTTTCGTCCGATAAATTAGGTTGTTTGGCGAGCCAAAATACATGGTTTACCCCATTTTTTTTTTATAAAAACCGCTTTATTCTTTTTGACACAGAAAGGAGAAAAAAAGACTTAACTTTTTCATTATCTTGCCGATAATATCTATGTTAGAATGAAATCATCATCTGTCTTACAAATAGACCTACTTTTTATATTGACAAATTCTTTAAAGAGCCCCAAAATTAATGACTAAATTCTCTAACTAATTTTCAAAAAGGGAAGGAGCCGTGTATGAAAAGAGTCAGCCAAATTTCAGCCATCGTTTTCTTGGGAGTATTCGTATTGTTGTCGATGGGCAATCCGGTTAACGCACTTACTTATTCTTCAGGCTTTCAGGTTCAGAATTTGAGCGCCACGACCGCTAACATCCAAATTAAGTACATCGACCAGGCTGGAACTGTGGTGAACAGTCCAACGGACACCATTCCGGCCAATAGTTCAAAAACCTACTATCCCATCGATGCTCCTTCCGGTTTTAATGGTTCCGTGATCATCGAGTCCGACCAGCAGGTCGTGGCCATCGTCAATACCGTAGGCGACGGGATCTATTTTGCTTCCACCACCGGCTTTTCTTCAGGGGCCAGCAGTATCAACCTGCCCTTGCTGATGAAAGGAAACTCGGGATTCGACACCTGGTATAACGTTCAAAACACGGGGACGGCCAGCACGGATGTTACCGCGACTTATAGTAACGGAACAACCGAAGGTCCGTTCACCATCCTTCCCGGAGCGTCCAAGACCTTCGATCAGGCCACCAACGCCGCGTTGCCGTCCCCTTTTGTCGGATCGGCTGTTGTGACCAGCACGGGCAGTCAACCCATAGTAGCTACGGTGATGCAGGTCGGCACCGGGAGTACCAAGGCCCTGCTGGGGTATAACAGTTTCGGCGCCGGCTCCCAAACCATTACGGCTCCCCTGGTGATGGCTAAGAACTCCGGCTTCTTCAGCGGTATCCAGGTTATGAATGTCGGTTCCGCCCCCACGGACGTGACCATTACTTATGGGGCCAACACCGCGGGGTCTTTAGCCCCCACCGCCGACACCTGCCTTGCTTTAGCCGTCGGACAATCCTGCACCAAGCTCCAACTCAATGGACAGTGGGCTTCCACTTACGTGGGCGGGGCGACCATCACCAATTCCGCTTCCCAAAACTTAGTGGCTATTGTCAACCAGCTCAGTTTGGTGGGGCAGGGTACGGCCTATGAAGGGTTTGACCCTACAGCCGCTGGGACCAGTGTAGTCGCCCCTCTGGTGATGGCCCATAACAGCGGGTTCTTTACCGGCATCCAGGTTCAAAACGTGGGGACCGGGAATTGTGACATCGCCGTTACCTATGGCCCTAATCTGGCGGGGAGTTTCACTCCTACCAACGAAAGCTTTCCCGGCCTGACCCCGAGCTCCTCCAATACCTTCCTCCAGACCGGGGCGAGCTGGCCTTCTACCTATGTGGGATCGGCCACCATCACCGGAACCGGAGCAACCTGCAAGCTGGCCTCCATCGTTAACGAACTGGCCTTTGGCCCCGGGGATGAATTTATGACCTATCAAGCTTTGGCTGCCAATTAATTAATAGCCGGGCTCTTTCCCGAAACACAAAAAAGGGCGTCCCTTACCAGGACGCCTTTTTTTGTTTCAGCTAACTCCTCATGGATTCTTGTCGTCCTTCAGACATTTATATACAAAACAACACGCCCAATTAAGAGGAATCACGGGGGTCAAAAGCAACCGAACCAGATTTTTTCGATGCCCCAGATACCACCAGGCGTCTTTCCAGGAAGTCGGAAATTCCCGTTCATATTTGAAAGTCCTCGTGACGCGCAGACCACCCTGGATCAGCAGTTCTTCCCATTCCCTAACCGTGGCGTACCGTTGGATGGGCTGTTTATCCATAGCGGGTCTGCCGGTACGTAAGGCAGTCCAGACATTGTGCATGACACCGAAGGTGTTCGGCAATAAAATCAACGCCTGTCCCTTCGGGGCCAAAAGCCGGACAATCTCTTCAATACCTTTTAAAGGGTCCAGGTAATGCTCCAGGCTGCCGATGCTGGTGATATAATCGAAAGTGCCGCTCTTGTAGGGAAGGGCTTCCCCGTCCCCCACGGTGAAAGACCCCCTGCACCCGGAGGAAGCGAGGCGAGCGGCCCCCTCCGAGAAATCGACACCGTGGCTCTTTAATCCCCGGGCCTGGGCCCATCCGGATAAGCGGCCCTCTCCGCAGGCTACGTCTAAGAACATCTTCCCCGGTTGGGGCGCCAAATGCCCCAGCAGCCATTTATAAAAAGAATCCAGATGGCAGATTCCTTCGTCCGCATAGATTTTTTCATATTCCTCTTTGGTATTCCCATGTTCCGTCAGGCGAATTTCCAGCATTTATTTACCCCCAGCATTAGATCCGGCTTCAAACCGGGAAAACAGGGCCAGACAACTCCCCAGCTTGAGGGGATCCGACAGGGCATACAGCGGAAAGGCGACCAGTCGCGACAGAGGGGAGTTTATCAACAGCCTGAGCATCTTCAAGGCCGCCGCCCGGTGAGGGATCTTCTCATTCAGGACCAGACCGAGGCTGAACTTAAGTACGAAATGATTTCCCGTCAGTGATTTGACCTTGGGGCGTGCAAATCCGACCTTTTCCAGCAAAGAGGTCAATAGCGGCAGGGGGAAAAGGTTAAGGTGCCGGGGCAGGTCCCAGCCGATCCAGAGGGGGCCAAACCGCCTGGCCTCCCAGCTTTCAGGGTTCGGCAGGTTGAGGAGCAGCAGGCCGCCCGGGCGGATAATTTCCGACAATTTTTTGAGGACCGGCAAAGGATCGGGCAGGTGTTCCAGGACGTCCCAGAGGGTTATCACGTCAAAATAATGACTGGGAAGATCCGCCGCCAGAAGATCCCCGGTAATAATATTGAGTCCCATCCGATCTCGGGCATAGGCCGCCGCCTGTTCATTCAGTTCAATCCCCAGGGCTTCCCAGCCCCGCTCCCTCATCCCCGAAAGAAACAAACCCGTGGCGCAGCCGATGTCCAGAATTCTCCCGGGTCCTGGCAGGACTTTAATGACCGATCGGACCCGTTTATAGATTCCGTAGCGCCGGTCCACTCTTTTCAGGAAACCGTTTTCTTCCTCGATAGATTGCTGGAAGGCCAGATAATCATTGGGATAAAAACGGTGAATTTCATTTTGGTCCGGACGGGGATTGAGGTAATACAGCCCGCAACGGAGACAATGAACCATTCGAAATAATCCGGGCAAATGGGAAATCCAATCGGGGCCTTCAAAGACCGCTTCGAAATCGTCAGCGGCACAAATAGGACAAGCAGTGGATTCCATTTAGTTCGGTCCGGCCTTATCTAAAATCCTTAAATAAAACGATTCCAGATCCCGAGTCATCTTTTCCCAACTGAATGCCGTCTCTGCGGCCACCCTCGCTTTTTTGCCCAATTCTTCCTGCAGCGTGGGCTGTTCCAATAATTCCAACGTCCTTTGGGCGAAATCAGCGGAACGATTCCCGGTGACCAATCCCACCTGATGACGTTCAATGACTTCCCTCAGATTCCCCACATCGGTAGCCACCACCGGTCGCCCAACGGTCAGATAGTCATTGAACTTCAGCGGCCAGCGCCCACGATTGGCGCTGTTATCGCACAACGGCAACCAGCAGATATCGCAGGCGGACAAATAATCAAAGACTCGATCATAGGGTAAGCGACCCGTCCTGACCACTTTGGAGGGATCGGTCAATCCCTTTTCAATTTCCCGATTAAAATACCCGATCAATAACAACTTCACCTTGTTGTTTTGAGCAATGACCCGATTGAAGGCCTCCGCCATGAATCGGGCATCTTCGGAGAAAGTCCCGCCCACAAAACCGATCAATTGTCCTTCTTTTCCCCAGCCGATTTTTTTTCTCGCTTCTTCCCGAAGCTGCTGTGGTCTGCCCGGATCCGAGCCGTTTTGAATCAACAAAATGGTGGCCGGGTCCACGCCCAACCCAATGGCCTTTTCCCTCAGTAAGGCATTGATCACCGTTGTTCCATCCGCCCGACGCCGGTAAGCCTCTTCAAAATGGGTCTCTATCGGCCGTAGCAGCCACCTGACCAGGGGCTGGGGTCTCTCCTCGACCGACCCGCCGCGTCCAAACCAGTCGCACCAGTCCATGATCAACTTGGCCCCTCTTTTCTTTTCAAACAAGGCCGGGAACAGGACCACCGGCCTTCCCTCGAAGGCATGGACCAGATCAAAGTCCTCTCGTCCGAGCCAGGCGATCCGCTTCAACGTATTCCAGGGATCCCATCCGGAACGCAAAGCCCCTGAAAAAAGATCGGGGGTTTCCACCAAACGGAGACCCGCCGGTTGGCTTAGGCGAAAGAAAAACCTGGCCTGCGGAGCGGTGGCCATTAAGGTGACCTCATGCCCCCAACGGGCAAGCATTCTGCCCCAATGGAAGGCCCGCCAATAGGTTCCCTTCCCCGCCTGGTTAAAAACTATCAACAATAGCTTAATCGGCCTTTTCATCCGCTTTCGAATTCATTCTGGTTGCCCTGGAAAACCAATTTTAGGCCCTCGAACAACCCCTTCCAATAGGCCTGAACCGACTTGAATTTTCGACGGGCCAGCAACTTAAACGTGGTCTTGGCGGCGCTTCCCAGTCGGTAGGGGACAATAAAAAGGCGACGCCAGCCCCCGCCGTGCCGGCCAAAGAACAGCACGCTTCCCTTGGCCATGAGGTAACGTTCCAGCGGTGAATCCAAGCCTCCACTGGTTTGGGCCACCTTATGCCAGAGACGGGCTTCCGGAACCAATAACATCCCAAATCCGGCCTCAGTTACTCGGAAAGAAAAATCCAAATCCTCATAATAGGCAAAATACCGTTCATCAAATAATCCGACTTTCTCAAATACCTCCCGCGGAATCAGGAGAGCGCAACCGGTTACATAATCCCTTTCCTGAATTTCATCCCATTGTCCCCGATCCATTTGCCCGGTCGCTTGATCGGTCATCTCCAAGGTCAGGAACTGACGCTGGGCGCCTACCGACCAGATGCGTTCGGGATCATCATAATAATATATTTTTGGAAAGGCAACGCCGACCCCCGGCCGAATGCTGCCCACTAATTTTTCAACCATCAGTCGATCGGAGACCGTGTCGTTATTCAAGATTAAAATATAATCCCCGCCTTGGGAAAGGGCTCTTTCAATACCCCGGTTAAACCCGCCCGCAAATCCGGTGTTGCGGCTCAGGCCAATCAATTCCACTTCAGGGAAATTTCGTTGGATCGACACCGGCGAACCATCCTCGGATCCGTTATCGACCACAATAATAGCCATTCGCGGATAGGTTTGCCGTTCCAGTGAATGAAGGCACTCCAACGTATCCTCCCCCCGGTTCCAATTTACGATCACGGCCGAGACCAGTGGAGTTACGGAGGAAGGGCGCCCCTTCAGGGCTATTGCTCTCTGGCCCATAAAAGCTTCAGACCAACCTTTCATTGGGAACGGATCTCTCTTTCAATGGCCCGGGAGAGGGTTTGACCGATATGCTTCAAGTCATAGGTGTTTATAAATGTCTCCTGCCCCCTTTCCGCTAATTGCTCGGCCAGGGCCGGGTTGGTGCAGAGTGTCCGAATCGCTTCCGCCAGGGCCTGCGGGTCCGCCCGCGGGCAGACCCAGATGTCCTCACCATGGGTCAGGTTCCGGCGGACCGCCGGCGAATCCCCGGTAATTACCGGCTTGGCCATGGCCAGCCCTTCATAGATCTTATTCTGTACGGTCATGATCGACTGGGGTGTCGTCCCAAAGGCTCCCAGGCAGATATCAGCCTGGTGAATTCTGAGGACCAACGCTTCTTTATCCAACCAATCGACAAAGGACAGGTTCTTTAATCGGTACTTTAGGGCCTGCTCCCGAACCCTTGGCCGGTCCGGTCCATCCCCGATGAATTCGAATCGCAGGCCTTCCTGCTCCCTTAATAGATAAGCCGCCTCAACGATGAATTCCACCCCGTGATTGGGGATGAAGGTCCCGTAATACAGCACCAGGAAAGACCGGTCCGTTTTGGGGGGAATCGCCCGCCGATGGAATATTCGATCATCCGCCCCGGTTGGAACCAGACTAAAACGGTCGGCCTTCATCCCATGGGTCTCCTGCATCCAGAGGGCATAGTCCCGGGTGTCTATGACTAAAAGGTGGGGCAACCGCAAGGCCCAACCTTCTATCCGCCGCAATATCTTGAGGATCCTGGGGTGTTTCCTGCCCAGGCCCCGCTCCAGGGCGATTAAGTAAATGGACATGAATACGTCCCAGCCTAAAGGCCTTCCCTTCAAGAGGGAAAGAATTCGGGCAAGAAAGACATCAAATTGACCCGGATACCCGACCATCAGAAGATCGTAATCCGGTATTCTTGAATACTTGATCAGTAATCGAAAATAGGTCTGGATGACCCTCCCCCAAAATTTAGGATTACTCCACCCCCCGCCGATGACCTTTATCCGGTCCTCAATGCCCCGCCAAAGCGATTGCTGGCATTCGGTAACCTTTACCCCGTTTCTGCGCAGTCCCTCAATTAAAATTTGATTGCGAGAATACCCGGCCCGATAGGTCCCAAAATAACAAACATGAAGCGGTCTCTTCAAGGTCATTTTCCAATCCGGTTTTTCTGGTCGTTCCGCCCTGCTGTCCAACAGGGGTAACTTAGACCGCCAACTCCTCTACCGTCTCCACGATTCCCACCAGGGCGTTTAAGTTATGGGCCGGAAGCAAGCGATCCACCCAGGGTAGGGCCGCGGCCATGCCCCGGCAGATGGGTTGGTAATCGGCGCACCCCATCAGAGGATTCAACCAGAGGATCTTATGAGACCGCCGGTGAATTCTACGCATGGCCTCCCGCAATACCTCCGTCTCCCCCAAGTCCCAGCCGTCACTGAAAATCAGGACCAGACTTCGGGTCCCCAAAAGTTTTTTGCCGTAAATCCGAAAAAACTGCCCTAAAGACTCCCCGATCCGGGTTCCGCTTGACCATTGAGGGACGTGAGCGGAAACGATCTCCCTCACCTCTTCCCTCTTTTTTGATTTAATCAAAGGGGTTAAATAGGTCAAACGGGTAGAAAAGGCAAAAACCTCCACCGGAAAACGGTCCTGCAGCCAGGCCTGCAGAAAAAGAAAGAAATACCGTCCGTACTGCTCCATGGACCCGCTCACATCGGCCAGAAAAATCAACCGCCGCGGTTTGATTTTCTTCCGGCGATAGGCCAGGGCCGTCAAATCCCCCCCCACCCGCAGGCTCCGGCGAAGCATTTTTCGGATTTCGAGCCTCGATCCGCGATGGGAGGATCGAAAACGAAGGGAATGGCGTTTAATCAACGGACGGATCCAATGCTGCACCCAGCGGAAGACCTCCTGCCAGTCGTCCTCCTCCCAGGCCCGGAAATCTTTTTCGGCCAGCACCTCGGCCCGGCTAAAAAGACCTCCGGTCTTCTCTTCGACGGCGCACAATTCTTCCTCCCCCATCCCTCGATCTGCCGGCCAAAGGCTGGGGCCGATCCCGGACTCCTCGCTGGGCCTCTGTTCTTCCGGGATTTCCAGGGAATACCAGAAATGATCGAATTCGGCCTCGAAAAGACCCAGATCCTCCTTTCGGAAAATTAAATTGGCCCGCAGGGCGATCTCGAAATCGGCTTTTCGGGTTATATCCACATAGAGCAGAGAACGCAGGGCATCTCGGATCCCGGAAAGGGTCACCGGTATGCCCAAGGATTTCAAACGGCGGCCAAAACGATGGACCCTGCCGGAGAGCCGCTCTTGGTTCAGGACCCCGGGCAGAGGACCCGGTCCGGCGCATCCGGGCGGGTTAACCCGGGGCCCCGGCATCGGTGCCAAAAAAGGCTTGCCGCCGTCCTTCATCCCCCAGCACTTTTTCCCGAAAAAAACGTTGGTCCTCCTGGTATTTCAGGATACAGCCCAACGTTTCTTCCACGGTTTGTTCATCCAGGGTCGGCTTGTGCAAGTGAATCAGGGCCCAGGCCCAGTCGAGACTCTCGGAGATCCCCGGCATTTTTTGAAGATCCTGGCTGCGCAGCCTGGACATAAACCGGGCGATTTTCCCTGCCAGGGAGTGGTCGATCTTAGGTATGCGGGAGAGGATGATCTGAAATTCCTTTTCCATCGATGGGTACTCAATCCAGTGGTAGAGACACCGCCGCTTAAGGGCGTCGTGGATATCCCTGGTCCGATTGGAGGTAATGATCACCCAAGGACGCTTTTTGGCCTTGAGGGTCCCGATTTCGGGGATAGATACCTGGAAATCGGAAAGTATTTCCAACAAAAAAGCTTCGAATTCTTCGTCAGCCCGGTCCAGTTCGTCGATCAAGAGGACCGGCGGTCGGGGTTCCGAACTGAGAATCGCTTCGAGCAAGGGCCTCTTTATCAGAAATTCCTCGCTAAAAATATGTTTTTCCAGGTCATTCGAACCCCGGCCGGCGGCTTCCGCCAGGCGGATGCTTAAGATCTGTTTCGGGTAATTCCACTCATACAAGGCGGTCTGGACGTCCAACCCCTCGTAACATTGAAGGCGAATCAGCCGGGTTTTTAATATCCGGGAAAGCACCAAGGCCACCTCGGTCTTCCCTACTCCGGGCTCCCCCTCGAGAAAAACAGGTTTCTTAAGGGCCTGGGCCAGAAATAAAACTGTGGCCAGAGGCCGATCCGTTATATAATGATGTTTTTCCAAGGCCGAAATGATTTGCTCAATGGAACGCATTGGAATCCTTAGTCCCTCGATTCATAAATTCGATAACGTTTTTATTCACTCGGGACTAAGTGTTGAGTGAGCAATTGCACTGGTTAGGCTCATAAAACACTCATTATCATTTTTGCGAATCGAAACACTTAGTCTCTGATGACAGACATTTTGCAGGTCTGTCCTTTTAACCGACGGTACCTTAACCAACCCGTATGCTACAATTAACCATCCGATAAATAAAGGTAAAAAACCTGTCCCCATGTCTTTTTTCCAGGTAGTCATCCCACCTTTAGACCAGCCCTATGTTTATCAACTCCCAATGCCCTCCCCTATTCCTCCGGAAATAGGGCAACGGGTCCTGGTCCCCTTACGGAACCAACGGGTTACCGGTTATCTCTGGGAGCGGGTCCCGGACCCCGGTCCCGACCAATCCATAAAAATGATCGAACAGATCCTCGACCCTCAACCCTTTTTCAGTCCCTCCCTGCGGGCCTTTTTAAGCTGGATTTCCCGATATTACCACCACCCTCTGGGACAGGTGATCAAAGCGGCTCTGCCCCCTGGACTGGCCGTGAATAGTCGGGAGGTGATTGAAATCACCCCCCGCGGCGTGGAAACCCTTAAAACGGTCCCATTGTCCCGGCTGGAGCGGGAATTACTGAACGATCTTACTCAAAAAAGGCGGCCCTGGGATAAGTTGGACGTAGAACAAAAAAAATTGGCCGCCCGGTTGCAGGCCCAGGGTTTGATCAGCAGAAAAAAAGACCTGTCGAAAGAGAAGACCCGCACCAAAAAGATCAAATGGATCTATCCCGGTCCCGGTTTTTCGGAGGAGGCTTTTTCTGAAAAGGATCGGCCTCTCCATGCTTTTCTGCCAGGACCGGAAGGAATGCCCTTAACGGATTTGCGCCTTTTTTTCCCCCTTTCGTCCCGGCGGCTAAACCAATGGTGTCGGAAAGGCCTGCTGGAGATCCGGGAACAACCCTGTATTCAAAACCCGCTGGGGGAAATTTTTTGCGTTGAAGAAAGGCCGGTTGATTTGACCGCTGAGCAGGAGCAGGCCCTGGAAAAAATAAAGCGGGCACTGTCCGACGGGCAATACCGGTCTCTACTTCTTCACGGAGTCACCGGTTCGGGGAAAACGGAAGTTTATTTGCGGGCGGCGGAGGATACCCTGGTCCGGAACCGTCAAGCCCTGATCCTGGTACCGGAAATCGGTCTGGTGCCCCAAATGGAAGGACGGTTCCGTACCCGGTTTGGTGAAAAAATTGCCGTCCTCCACAGCGGTCTTTCCCCCAGGGAACGATTGGATCAATGGAGGCGCATCCAAGTGGGGGAAACCCCGATCGTGGTGGGGACCCGATCCGCGATTTTTGCCCCCCTGGAAGCCCTGGGGTTGATCGTCGTGGACGAGGAGCATGATCCCTCCTTGAAACAGCAGGAATCCTTGAGATACCATGCCCGGGATCTGGCCCTGGTCCGGGCCCAACTGGCCCAGGCAGTAGCCGTCTTGGGTTCTGCCACTCCTTCCCTGACCACCCTTCACCTTCAAGACCGGAAAAAAATGGCTTATCTCCCGTTGACCCGTCGGGTTCGTCAGCGGGCCATGCCTGAGATCAGCCTGATCGATCTTAAGCAGTTCAGAAAAGGGCGTCAGGGTACGCCGCTGTCGCCTCCTTTGTTGGAAGCCGTCAGGACCCAGGTGGAAGCGGGACACCAGATCCTCTTTTTCCTAAACCGACGGGGGTTCGAACCGCTGACCTTATGCACTCTCTGCGGAGCTCCGGTCCGCTGCCGAAACTGTTCGGTTTCCTTAACCTTCCACGCGGCTTCTCAGGAATTGCTCTGCCATCTCTGCGGTTTTCACCAGCCCTTGCTTCCTCTTTGCCCGGCCTGCGGGCGAGAGGGGATCAAAACCATCGGCTGGGGCACCGAAAAAGTTGAAAAAGAACTTAAAATGCTTTTCCCGGAAACCGTTATCGATCGACTCGACCGGGATACGGTGTCCAAGAAAAATGCTCATTACCAGATCCTCAAACGTTTTCAGGATCGAAAAACCCAGATCCTGGTCGGCACCCAGATGATCACCAAAGGGCACGATTTCCCCGGAGTAACCCTGATCGGCGTGTTGTGCGCCGATCTATCCCTCAATTGGCCGGATTTCCGATCAGGGGAGCGGACCTTCCAGCTCTTGGCCCAGGTCGCCGGCCGGGCCGGACGGGGCCCCTATCCGGGAAAGGTATTCATCCAGACCTATAACCCCGATCATTATATCTTTGAATATGTCCGTCGTCACGATTACCTGGGTTTCTACCGCCAGGAACTCAAATTCCGCCGTGAATTTGAATATCCCCCCTTCACCCGGCTGGTCCATATACTTATTCAGGGCAACCCGGAAACGGGGGTCCGAGAGAAGGCCCAGGAAATCGGTATCCTGCTGTCTCTGGAAAGAGAAAAACGAAATCTGATCCCCTCCCTGACGCTATTGGGTCCGGTACCGGCTCCGATCAATAAAATCAAAGGTCGGTACCGCTGGCAGATTTTACTGAAAGGGAAAGACCCCCGGATGCTGCATCAGGTCTCCGCCTGGGTTCTGGAAAACAGCAAGCGGTTCCTCAGGGGCTCCGGAGTCCAACTGATTCTGGATGTGGATCCGGTGGATATGTTGTAAAACTAGCCAAAAATTATTGAAATTTTTGGCTATAAAAAAAACCACCAAAATATATGGAAAGACGAGGTCTTTTATATAGATTCTTACATCCATTGTTAGAGACAAATTCTCAGAACAATGGATGTAAGAATCTATTGCATTTGGCGTATAAATTGTTATTTTATGGTATGGCTGTTTTAAACATTTGTACCTACCCCAACCCGGTCCTGAAGCAAAAAGCTGTTCCCATAACGGCCATTGACGACTCCGTCCTTCAATTGGTCGAGGATATGATTGAGACCATGTACCAAGCGCCGGGAATCGGGCTGGCCGCCAACCAGGTGGGAAAACCGCTGCGGCTCATCGTTTATGATATCACTCCCAAGGATCAGCCCCGAAACCCCGAGGCGTTGATCAATCCGGAAATCATCTCCGCCGATGGCTCTCAAACTCAGGAAGAGGGTTGTCTCAGCGTTCCCGAGTATTATACGGAGGTGAAAAGGCACGCCCGGGTTACCGTTCGGGGATTAAACGCCCAGGGAGAACCGGTGGAAATCTGCGGAGAAGGGATGCTGGCCGTGGTCCTGCAGCATGAGATTGACCACCTCGAAGGAGTCCTCATGCTGGACCGCATCAGCGCCCTGAAAAGGGCCCTTTACAAAAAACGGCGCCAAAAACAACTGAAGTCAAATGATGGACTCGTTCAAAGTCCATCATAAGCCCGAGCGCGATTAAGCGCCGGGCTGGGGTGGGGGTGGCACCATTGGAATTCATTTCCAATGGCGGGGGAGTGGGAAACCCTCCCCCGCCGAGCAGAAAGTCGTTTCTTGACTTTTTGCGAGGTTATTATTAGTGGACTCGTCTGATTATTCCCGTCTGGTTTTTATGGGCACCCCTGGCTTTGCCTTGCCCTCCCTGAAAAAATTACTGGATCACAACGAACAGGTGTTGGCCGTTTTTACCCAGCCGGACCGCCCCAAAGGACGCGGACAGCGTTTGGCCCTTTCCCCGATAAAAGAAACGGCCCTGGCTTACGGGCTCCCTCTGGTGCAGCCAAAATCACTTAAAGATCCCGTCGTGAGGGAAACCCTATCCGCCTTTCGCCCGGATCTATTGATCGTCGTGGCCTATGGCTTGATCCTGCCTCAACCTGTTCTGGATATTCCGGCCTGGGGGTCCATCAACGTTCATGCCTCCCTGCTCCCCAAATTTCGCGGGGCGGCTCCCATTCAATGGGCACTGATTTCGGGGGAAAAAGAAACCGGGATCACTACCATGCGCCTGGACGCGGGTCTGGATACCGGCGATCTGCTGCTCCAGCAAACGACTCCTATTTCGACAACCGACACGGCCCAGACCCTCCATGACCGGTTGGCCGATCTGGGGGCCGATCTGTTGATCAAGACCCTCCAGTCGTTGCGGGCCGGGACCTTAGAGGCCCGCCCCCAGGGCCCGGAACAGGCCAGTTATGCTCCCCCTTTAAAAAAATCCCAAGGCCGGATCGACTGGCAGCTTTCCGCGCCGGAATTGGATTTCTGGATACGGGGCTTAACGCCCTGGCCGGGAGCCTATACTTTTTTGCAGGGGAAACGATTGATCCTCCACCGTGCTCAACCCCTGGAAGAAAGGACCTCCGGTGAGCCGGGCACCATAGTTTCCTTTGAGAATGCCCAAATTCAGGTCTTCACCGGGGAGGGAACGCTGTCTTTATTGGAAGTCCAGTTGGAAGGTCATCGCCGCCTGAACAGTCAGGATTTCCTGATTGGTTTTCCCCTTCGGGTTGGGGAAAAATTAGGTCCATAAATGCCCTCCGCCCGTGATTGGGCCCTGACCCTCCTGCTTCATGGTCAAAAAACCGACCTCTTTCCGGATCGAATGCTCTGGGAACTCTACGAAAAGCACCCGGACATCCCCCCGATCGACCGCGCCTTTATCCAGCAACTGTTTTTTGGAGTCTATCGCTGGCGGTCCAGGATCGACTGGGCGCTGGAACAGTGCCTTCACGCCCCCCTGAAGAAACTTTCTTTCCGGGCCCTGTCCATCCTGCGCCTGGGGGCCTTTCAGCTTCTTCTCCTGGACCGGGTGCCGGCCTCGGCCGCCGTGAACGAATCGGTCAAATTGGCCAAGTCCGGGCCCGAGCCGTGGACCGGCGGGTTGATCAACGGGACCCTTCGGGCTTTGTGCCGCATGCAGGAATCTTTAGCCTTTCCCACTCCCGACGATCTCCCGGGTTACTTAACCATTACCCAATCCCACCCCGTCTGGCTGGCGAACTACTGGCTGGATACCTTGGGACCAAAGGAAACCGTTTCCCTCTGCGAGGCCGACAATCAAATCCCGCCCCTGGACTTGCGGGTCAACACCCTCAAGGGCAGCCGGGAAGAATTGCGCCCTCGTCTGGAAAGGGAGGTCGGACCGCTGGCCCCCACGCCCTTCTCACCGGTGGGCCTCCGTATCCTTCGTCCTCAGGCCCCGCTCCATGCCTCGGGACCTTACCGGGAAGGGCTTTACCAGATCCAGGATGAGGCTTCCCAGTTGATCGCTTATCTCCTCCATCCCCGGCCCGGAGAAAGGGTCCTGGATCTTTGCGCGGGCGTCGGGGGAAAAACCACCCATCTGGCCCAGTTCCTTGAAAACCGGGGATCGGTTTTAGCGGTCGACTCCAACCCCCGGAAGGTCCGGGATTTATGGAAAAATGCCCTCAGGATGGGAATAAAAAATATCCGCTTCCGGACCGGGGATTTCCTGCAACCGGACTTTTTCCAGAAAGATCAACCAGCCTTTGACCGCATCCTGGTCGACGCCCCCTGCAGCGGCTGGGGGGTGATCCGGCGTCACCCGGACCTTAAATGGCGAATCCGCCTGGAAGACAGCGAGCACCTGGCAGAACAGCAAATTAAATTCTTGCAAAAGGCGGCTGAATACCTTAAACCCAAGGGAACGTTGGTTTATTCGACCTGCACCTTATGCCCGCTTGAAAACGAAAGGGTGATAGAACGGTTCCTGGCCAGGCACACCGAATTTTTCCTTGATTCGGTAGCTCCCTATCTGCCGGGACCAGCGAGAAAGTTAGCTGATCCCCGGGGTTATTATTACGCCTGGCCGCACCGACACGGCACCGACGGCTTCTTCGCCGCCCGGATGATCCGAAAATAATAACTGTTGCAGGTTGCTGGTTAAAAGGACCGACCCATGGTACCCCCTAAAGTAGATGTAGATTTGGGTAGAGTAAAACGAAACCCCACACCAGGGCGGGGATCTCTCCCTTGGGTTTCGCGTTGATCTACCCAACCTACAGCCTTCGGATACCGGCGGCGGTGGGACTCCCCCTCCCTACAGACTGAATAAAAATTAAAGGATTCCTTATGAAACGAATTGCCCCTTCTATCCTCTCCGCCGATTTCGGCCGTCTGGGCGAGGAAATCCAGGCCGTGGAAGCCGCCGGCGCCGACTACCTCCACATCGATGTGATGGACGGCCATTTCGTCCCCAACATTACCTTCGGGCCGGTCATGGTAGAAGCCGCCCGGAAGATCAGTTGCCTGCCCTTGGATGTCCATTTGATGATCCAGAACCCGGATCAATACATCCCGGATTTTGCCCGGGCTGGGGCCGATGTCCTGGCGGTCCAGATCGAGGTTTGTCCCCACCTGAACCGGACGATAAACCTGATCCGAGAATGCGGAATGATTCCGGCGGTGGTCCTGAACCCTGCGACTCCTCTGGTTCTGCTGGATCAAATCCTGGAGGAGGTGGATATGGTGATGATCATGAGCGTCAACCCGGGTTTCGGTGGGCAGAAATTCATCCCCAGCAGCGTTCAGAAAATCCGGGACCTAAAAAAAATGATTACGGAAAGAAACCTGGAGGTGGACATCGAAGTGGATGGCGGGGTGACCCCGGACAACGTAGGCACTCTGGTCAGGGCCGGGGCGGATATTTTCGTGGCCGGATCGGCCGTTTTTCACACCCCGGACTACAAGAAGACGATAAATACTTTCAGGGCAAAGATGGCGGACGGTTAAAAAAAATCAACTCCCAAGACCAATTCATTGGGGGTTGAATTTTTTTAGCCCCAGCCAATGAAAGGCGCAAACCACCAGGGAATGGGTGATTTCCCCCGCGGCGATTAAATCCGGTATGTTCTTCAGGGGCGTCGTTGTGACCTCGATTTCCTCGCTCTCGTCCAAGTCGATTTCCCCCGTCTTCTTCACCCCCCGGGCCACAAAACTGTGACAACGGTTGTTTAAAAAGGCCGGATTGGGGTGTACGTATCCCAAATAGTCCCATTCACCGGATTGATATCCCGTTTCCTCCAACAGCTCTCTCTGCGCGGCTTCCAAGGGTGTCATCCCCGGCTCCACAATACCACCCGGGATTTCCAGAGTGACACTTTCCGTACCAAACCGGAATTGTCGAATCAGGATAACCTCTCCCGAATCCGTCAGGGGGATGACATTCACCCAGTCGGAGCTTTCCAAGACATAAAAAGGGACCTCCCGACCGTTTCGGGGAAGGCGATAGCGGTCTTCCCGGATTGAAAAAATTCGAAAGGAATGCAGAACCTTCCGGCCGGTGCGCTGCCATTTGGCGATCAAATCCATGGGTAAATCCTCTTAAATAGTGAGTGCAAATCGAATAGCCTCGGCGACTTTCTCTAATTTATCCGAGGAAATGGTGGTGATCACTGGGCCGATTTTACCATTGGAAACGGTCTGGATATGATCCAAATTTACGGCGCAGTCCATTGGCCTTCCCTCCCTGTCAAGAGTCATCTGAATCGTCCTCAGAATAACCTCTATAGTTATGCTGTTTTCTTAATATATTTTATTCCCTATCCTGATCATTGGCAACGGAAAGATCTCTGCCCAATTAAATGCTTGACAGCGGCCATTCTTTCATTTATATCCTGAATGACGCTTCATTCAGAAAGAAGACGGCCCCGGGGGACATAGCTGTCCTCACCGTTTTCGCGTTCGCCGACACCCATGAGAGACACCAACAAGCGCAAGAAAATCCTGGAGGCCGCCGTTCGGATCTTTGCCCGGAACGGGTTCTATCAGTCCAAGGTTGCCGAAATCGCCCGGGAAGCCGAAGTGGCCGATGGGACGATCTATCTCTATTTTCACAACAAGGACGATATTCTGATCAACCTCTTCGAGGAGGAGATGACCAACATCATTAAGGAAATGAAAACCGTCATCGCCCGGGAGAACGATCCGGTCCGAATGATGGAACAATTTGCCCAAGCCCACCTGGGGTTGGTTCAAAAAAATAAAGAATTGGCCGAGGTCATTCAGGTGGAGGTCCGCCAAAGCAGCAAATTCATGAAGGAATATGATAATCAACAATTTGCCCAGTACCTGGACCTGATCTCCGCCATCATCCGGGAAGGACAAGACCAGGGGGTTTTTCGGTCCGATATCCATCCCGGGATTGCCAAAAGGGCTTTTTTTGGGGCCCTGGACGAGATCTCCCGACTCCTAGTCCTTTCCCCAATAAAAAAACACTCCATCCCCCTGGCCGCCCGGCAGATCAGCGGCTATTTCCTGCAGGGGATGGTGACCCCTGATCCCCCAACAACAAAACAACCCGGTCCTGCTCCTCACAGCGGCAGGACACGGAAAGGAGGAAAACGTGAACATACTGGCCTGCATTAAACAAGTCCCGGACACGGAAGCGCAAATCAAGATCGATTCCGGAGGGAAGGGCATTCAAACCGCCGACATTAAATGGGTGATGAACCCCTACGATGAATTCGGGGTGGAAGAAGCCCTGCGTCTTAAAGAGAAGGCGGGCGGAGGAAAAGTCACCGTCGTCGGATTAGGACCTCAGCGGGTGGTAGAATCCCTGCGCACCGCCCTGGCCATGGGGGCCGATGAAGCCATTCATATCGACGACCCGGCCGCCGACGGCGGGGATTCCCTGGCCACCGCCCGGGCCTTGGCCGCCGCTATTAAAACGGTCCCTTTTGACCTGGTCTTCTGCGGACAAAGGGCCGTGGACCATGACAATGGCCAAGTCGGGGCGGCCTTGTCCGAATTATTGAATATCCCTTTGTTATCGGTAGCCACCAAAGTGGACCTTTCCGAAGACAAGACCAAGGTCCGCATCCTGCGTTCCGTTGAGGGCGCCAACTGGGTCTTGGAATCCACCCTGCCGGCCCTGATTACCACCCAGAAAGGCTTAAACGAACCCCGCTATGCCTCCCTTCCCGGGATCATGAAAGCCAAAAAGAAACCCCTGGCCGCTAAAAAATTAGCTGATTTAGCGTTGGATCCCAGCCAGGCCGGGGAAGCCGGTTCCAAAATCAAGATCCTGGGGTTAACCCCGCCGCCGGAACGGAAAGCCGGCCAGATCGTTTCCGGGGAAACGCCTCAGGAAAAAGGCGCCGGTCTGGTCAAGCTGTTGCGGGAAGAAGCCAAAATTATTTAGCAAGGAGAAGAAACCATGGCAAACGGAATTTGGATTATAGCCGAACAACGCGGGGGAACCCTGCGTAAGATATCGTATGAATTAGCCAGCGAGGGTCGTCGGTTGGCCGATCAGTCGGGCCAGCCTTTGGCGGCCGTCGTCGTCGGCGCCCAGATCGGGGAAGAGGCCAAGAAGTTGATCCCCTACGGTCCCGACACCCTTTATGTGGCCGATGATCCGGCCCTGGCCGATTATACCCCGGAAACCTATACGGCCGTCCTGGCCGACTTGATTAAGAAACAGGGGCCTGATATCGTCCTCCTGGGGGCCAGCGCCCAGGGAAAAGAACTGGCCGCCAAACTGGCCGCCCGTCTGGAGACCGGAATGGCTCAGGACTGCGTGTCCTTCCGGATGGAAAACGGTCTATTGATCGCCAAGCGGCCTCTGTATGCCGGAAAGGTATATGCCGACGTGGCCTGTGAAACCGCCCGGCCTCAGATGGCCGCGGCCCGGCCCAATGTGTTGGCCGTGGCGGAGCCGGACCCCGGCCGCCAAGCCGAGATCGTCGCCGTCCCGGTCGAGCTGAAACCGGATGATTTACGAACGGCCCTGGTGGAATCATTACCTGATGCCAGCGGCAAGGTCGACCTGACGGAGGCCACCTTTATCGTCTCCGGTGGCCGAGGCATGAAGTCGGGTGAAAACTTTCAGGTCCTGGAAGAGTTGGCCGGCGTCATCGGCGCCAGCGTGGGGGCCTCCCGTTCGGCAGTCGATGCCGGCTGGCGGTCCTCACACCGACCAGGTGGGCCAGACCGGGAAGGTGGTCTGCCCCAATATGTACATCGCCTGCGGCATCTCCGGCGCCATCCAGCACCTGGCCGGCATGGGCTCCTCCAAGATCATCGTGGCCGTCAACAAGGACCCGGACGCCCCTATATTTCAGAAGGCGGATTACGGGATCGTCGGGGACCTTTTCGAGATCGTCCCGGTGTTAAAAGAAGAATTCAAAAAAATCCTATCTTAAAAAATTTCAATAGAATTTTTTTTGCCACTGACCCACACGGACAGCGTGGCGGCGACCTGCCGTCACGCTCCCGGTTTGCCTTTCGGATTTTTTTCCATTGCCCTATGAATATATTTGGTTTGTCTTCCGATATTGGTTACAAAACCGGAGAAAAGGGAATTTTACCGGAACGCCCTACCCTGCTTCTCATCCACGGCGCCGGGAGCAGCGCCCAAACATTTCTCCATCAGCTTCGCCGGCTCGATCGGACAATGAATGTCCTGGCCTTGGATCTTCCGGGTCACGGCGGCAGTTTCGGGCCGGGGCGGGATAACATCAGCGCCTATGCGAACTGGGTGGAACAAGCGTTGTCCAATTTTATTATCTCTTCCTATTTCCTGGGCGGTCACTCCATGGGCGGCGCCATCTGCCAGGAATTGGCCTTTTCTTCGTCCCTGCCTTTAGAAGGACTCATCCTGATTTCCACCGGAGAAGAACTTAACGTCTCACCCCAGATCCTGGAGAACCTGTTTACAGAACCGGATCAGACCCTGACTTTAATCAACCAGTGGTGTTTCCCCAAAAACACCGATCCCCTGCTGATTCAACAATCGCTTCAGCTTCTGAAACAGACTCCTATCCCAATCATCACCAATGATTTCATAGCCTGCAACCGTTTCGACCGCTCGGAAAACATTTCAACCATCACCCTGCCCGCCCTGATCATCGTCGGCGAAAAGGACAAAATGACCCCCCCCGCATTTTCCCAAGGCCTGAATCAAAAGATCCTCTCTTCCCGCCTGGTGGTGGTCCCCGACGCCGGGCACCTGGTCATGATGGAAAAGCCACGGGAAGTCAACGAGGCCATTGAGGCCTTCGTCAACGAACTGCCGAAATAAACCCGTTCTTCCAGGACGTTGGAGGATTTTACTGGTGGTATTTGAAATAGGCGGCGCAGGTGCCCTCGGTGGAGACCATGCAGGGGCCGATGGGGGATTCAGGGGTGCAGGCTTTTCGAAAGAGCGCGCATTCCAGAGGCGTTTTAATCCCGCGGAGCACTTCTCCACAGCCGCAACCGGGGTGGTCCTGGGCTGGAGGCACCTGCAAGTCAAAAACGTCTTCGGCGGCAAACCGGCGATAGGCCGGTTTTAGGGTCAGGCCGCTTTCCGGGATAGGGCCCAGACCCCGCCAGATGGCTGAACAAGGTTCGAAGACCTGATTCAACAGTTCCCTGGCCTTAGGATTTCCCTGGGCCGTGGCCCCCCTATTATATTGGATCTCCACCCGGGCTTCATCCTTTTCGATCTGTTGGACCAGCATCAGGATCGTCTCCAGGATATCCACCGGCTCAAATCCGCAGACCACCCCGGGAATTCCAAACTTACGGGCCACCCCTTCATAAGCTTCCGTGCCGATAATGGTGGTCACATGCCCCGGATAAATGAATCCCTGGAGGTTCAGCTCCCCCATGCCCAGCAATGCTCCCAAGGCCGGGGGGAGCAGCTTGTGAGCGGCCAGAATATAAAAATTCTTTAGGTCCAAGCGATCCGCCTCAGCCACCGCGGCGGCAATGGTGGGCGCCGTGGTTTCAAACCCGATGGCCAGGAAAACAACTTTCTTCGATGGATTTTCCCGAGCCAATTTCAAGGCGTCAAAGGTGGAATAAACGATACGGATATCGGCCCCGACGGCCCTTTCCTGCTGCAGGGAGGAATTCGAACCCGGGACCCGGAGCAGATCGCCGAAGGAGGTCACCGTCACCTCCGGGAATCGCGCCAACTTGATCGCCTGATCAATATCCTCGGTGGCGGTCACACAGACCGGACAGCCGGGGCCGGAAATAAGCTGAATCGTAGGCGGCAGCAACTGCCGAATCCCGTGCCGAAAGATGGAAACCGTATGGGTGCCGCAAACCTCCATCAACCGAGCCGGTTTACGGGATTCGGACCGGATGGCGGCGATCAGTTTCTGTGCCAGGTCTTTATCCCGGTATTCACTCAAATGCTTCAGGGGCATGGGCCAGGATTTCCTTCCAGTAGGCTAAACTGATTTTGGCTTCGTCTTCATCAATCCGGTGCAGGGCGAACCCGGCGTGAATGATCACATAATCACCCACCTCCGGACGCTGGTCCACAATATCCAGCCGAATCTCCCGGCGGGTCCCCTCATATTCCACCAGGGCCCAGTTCTCTCTGATCTCTTTGACTTCCATCGGTATGGCTAAGCACATGGGTTTTAACTGAAGCCTCCTTTTACTTGCTGTTGGGATCTTACTTTACCGGCGGTGCAAATACAACCTGTATCATGGAGATTTAGAAAACCTGTTTTCAGGCGAAACCTTCAGGCCCGGGGCGGGCGCCGTAAAGCTATAAACTACAAAGAGTTGCCAGCAATGACAGGAGGGCCAGAAGTTATTCTCGTATTAACCCTTGTTTTTCAATTGGTTCTCCGGAGGCCAGCCAGCGGTCCGCGGCTTGCTCGAAAAGTTCATAAAAACGTAAAGATCCACCCAGTCCCCTTCTTCCGAAGTAATAATTTATTTCCAAAAATAAAGGAGTGTCCGGATCGCGTTTCCGATTGAAGAGGATATCAATTCCGGCCACCTGGATCCCTGCGCGGCGACAAAACCGTTCCACCGACTTTATGGCCTTCTCTCTCAGCCTTGAATCTCCACCATGGTCAATCGTTCCGCCCTGCCTTTGATTAGTCCGGAACCGGCTGGGGTCCGGCTGAACCCGCCAATAGGCGAACAGTTGATCATAGAGAATCACCACCCGCAAATCACGCCCTCCATGGTCAATAAACTCCTGGAGGACAAACCCCTGATCCCGGACTGCTGAACAGCGCAATAGGTCCAGTTTGTCCTCAAGATCCCGAGTGGATTCAATCCGAAAGACCAGGGACCCCTCCCCTCCTTCATTCCCTTTCATGACCAGGGGATAGCCGGAAAGGAGGGCGGGCGGCAGGTCGGGGTCAGGAAAGGCCTTATGGAACGATTCCCGGTCGCCAAAAGCCAGAGTCCGGGGATGGGGGACCTGGAAATATTCAAAAAGAAGGGCGTCGCCGACTTTGCCTTCCAAACCGAATCGCAGATCGTAATTGGGAAAGACCCGGGGTACCAGACGGCGACACTCCCGGTAAACTTCTGCGGTTACACCCTGGGGGAGGATAACCGCCCGAGCTTTTTGAAGCCGTTTTCTCTCCCGGTCTGTGAGGGACCGGCCGGCGCAGAGGATATTAATCTCTTTACGAATGCAGGGATGGAGGGAAGCGATCATGATTAAAAAACTTGACAGCGTTCAAATTTCAATTATAACGTAGCTTCTATTCGGGTTACAAGCCTGAAATGACAGACGATTCGGTTCATCAGGCTCAAAATGCCGATCTGAAACGAATTTAGGTAATGAAATTAAAACCTTATTAAAATTGGAGGAGGATCGGGGATGATTACATTCAAGAAGGGTAATTTGAGGATTCCCAAGTGGAATCGCAAGGTCTTCTTGGTCGCCGGGGGTACGACGGCCTACAAAAAGTATTTTCCGGAATACAGACTGGAAGAGCTGGTCATGATGGCCTTCAAACAAATGCTCGAAAATAACAATCTTAAAATGGACCCCCTGGAAGTCAAGGGCCTGATCAACTATGCCGCCTATGGCGAATTTGCCGATCACTTCCAAGATCAACTGCTCTGCGAGGCCAAGGTTCATGATTATCTCGGTCTGGACCCCATGTTTAACGTCGGTGTCAAAACCGGAGGGGCCACCGGCGGAACCACCATCCTGAACGCCGCCATGGCCGTCGCTTCGGGCTATGCCGACGTGGCTCTGGCCGCCGGCTGGGAACGGATGGACGAAGTCGATACCCGGACGGGGAATTTCTATATCGCTACCGCCGCCTGCAAGGATTTTGAAACCCGGCTGGCCCGCATCTATTCTGCTTATTATGCCGCCATGGCCAACCGCTTTGCTTGGGCTTTCGATGTTTCGGAAACCACCCGGGCTAAGATCGCCGTCAAAAACCGTCTCTATGCCTGCTCTTCCCCCTATGCGCAACAACCGGGTAAGCACACCGTGGAAGAGGTCTTGGCCAGCCCCATGTCGGCCTATCCCCTGCGCTTCCTGGAATGCTGCGCCATGAGCGTCGGTTCGGCTTGCGCCCTGCTCTGCGATGAAAAAACGGCCTACAAGTTGACCGACCACCCGGTGGAGGTCTTTATTTGCGGCGGTTCCCACACCCTGCGGGTGGCTGACCGGCGCCACATGGAAATCCCCCTGCTGCCCAACGAAAAACCGGGAATGTATAAAAATTATCTGAAGGAAGGGAGCCGCTATCCGGGATTCGAGAGTTTTCTGGCCGCCCGCTTTGCCGCTTACTTAGCTTACCGCATGGCCGGAATTCATGACCCACTTGAAGAATTGGATTTGGTGGAACTCCATGACGCCTTCACCATCAGCGATCTTCAGACCTACGGCGATATCGGCCTCCGGCCTTACGGCCAGGAGCAGGAGTATATCGAATCGGGAGATGCCTACTACGGCGGGAAATGTCCCTCCAACCTGTCCGGCGGATTGCTGGGGACCATGCATGCCGTGGGCGCCACCGGCATCTTCCAGGCTGTGGAGTGCCTCTGGCAGTTGCAGCAGAAATACGATCAGTTTCACGGTGACTCGAAGATCTGGAAAAAATGGGGCAAGACCAAACCCCGGGACTGGAAGAGCCTGCAGATTCCGAAAAAAAGCAAGCAGGCCCTCTGGGTCTCCCATGCAGGGGTCGGATCGCATGTGACCGTCGGTATTCTCAGGAAGAGCTGGTAAAGGAGGAAGAAACCATGGCTAAAAAACAACTGCAGACCAAATTCATTGGTCAGACGACTAAAATTCGGCAGACCGAACCCCAGACGGTTATTGAGTGGCCCCGAAGCTTAACCCATGTGCATACCTATGGGCTGCTATCCCCTTTCTTCAAGGGACTGACGGAAGGAAAACTGATGGCCACCTTTTGTCCCAATAAGCAATGTGCTGAGAACCGCCTCTGGATACCCCCGCGGGCGCACTGTCCCGACTGCCATACGGAAATGAAATGGAAGGCCCTGCGCAATCCGGTCATCGGTCAGGTCTATGCCTTTACCGAAGTGGTCTATGCCGGGATCGGGATAGAGCTTTCCACCCCCTACTGGCAGATCGACGTGGAAATCCCAGAACTGGCGACCATCCCCAAGAGCTATCTCTTACACGGGAAACCCTTCATCGGAATGAAGGTCAAGGCTGAGTTCCGGACCGCTAAACCTACGAACACCGTACTCGATTATTATTGGGTCCCGGTAGAGTAAGCCCCTCTGGGGCGGCACTCAGGTTGTACCGACTGCCGCAGCGATCGAAAGGACCGCGGGTAGCCGCGGTGCAGGATTCAGACTTCGGCCCCTGGAACCAGGAGTTATTCCAGGGGCCGGGTTGTTTTGACTTCGGGTCGGACGATCCTATCACGAGGAAGGTTTCACAAAAAGTCATTCAAGAATGAACCCCGAAGACCGCCTGTATATTTATGAACTGTCGGGGACGGTGGCCCGGCCGGAATCCTTTTTTCAAGACAGCCTGATCGCCCACTGGCGGGAAGGGGAGAGCACGTTTCTCTTTTTCTCTCGTCCCTCGGCGGCTGACCTTCAGACCTTTTTGACCGACCGCCCCGGCCTCTCCTGGGTCCGGACCCACGAGATCAGTTACCGGGACTGGCAGGCCGGAGAAAATTTGGAACCGCTGTCCATAGGCCGACTGCGGATCATCCCCCTGGGTCACCCGGTCTCGGAGGACGGGGACCGGATTCCCCTGATTATCGACCCCGGGGTGGTCTTCGGCTCCGGACAGCACCCCACCACCCAGGATTGCCTCAAGGCCCTGCTCTCGATTTTTGACCGAGAAACGCCCGAAATGGTCCTGGACCTGGGAACGGGGACCGGGATCCTGGCCATTGCCGCCGTCAAGCTGGGGTCCCGGGAAGTCTTGGGGATCGACTGGAACCCGGCCTGTGTGGCCACCGCCCGGAAAAACATCGAATTGAACGGATTATCCTCCCGAATTCGGGTGGAAGAAGGGCTGGCCGAGGAATACCTCCAGCAGAAGGCCGATCTACTCTTTGCCAATTTGCATTTCGCGGTCGTCCGGGAACTGATTGAGCAACCGGCATTTTTCGAAAAAAAATGGGCCGTTCTTTCCGGGCTGCTGAGAAGCGAATACATCGAGATCAAACGGCGTCTTGACCACCCGGGTTTTTCCCTGCTCGGGGAATGGGAAACGGATCATACCTGGTTCACCCTATTGGGGCAAAACGATGGTCGGAGCGAGTAAAGAATTTTCGCCGGAACGCCGGGATTTTTTGACCCGGGACTATTCCCGGGGCTTTATTGGAGATGTGGGCTACCGGGTCCAGGAATACCGCAGAGGCTACCTGGAATCCCGGCTGCAGGTGCTGGACCGCCATCGCCAGCAGGATCAGTACATCCATGCGGGGGTCCTGGCCGCCATGGCCGATCATACGGCCGGGTACGCCGCCTTCAGCCTGATCGATGAAGTACACCGCATTTTGACCATTGAATTTAAAATCAATTTTATGCAGCCGGCATACGGCCAGGGCTTGATTTGTAAATCCCGGATCCTCCGGGAGGGAAGTCGGATCCTGGTGGGGGAATCCGAGGTCTTTGACCAAAGGCCCACCGGGGAAGTCCTGGCCGCGAAGGCCCTGGTGACCCTCATTTCCGTTCACCGCAACCAAATAAAGCCAGTACCCGGAGTAGCACGAAAATAGAGCTCGGCACCACAAGGCATTCAATAACAGTTACTAATTAACAATTGATTATTAATTATTGAGGCCAGGCAGTTAGGCTTATGCTGACCAATACCCAGAAACCACAAAACCTCGAACCAACCGCCCCGCGCCTTGCTTCTCCCGTCCCACGGGACTACACTCCCGCCGAGCTGATGGTCACCATCGCCGCCCGGGAAATCTCCGACGGGGACGTGGTTTTCGTCGGTATGCGGCTGCCCTTGCTGGCCTTTATTTTAGCCAAAATAACCCATGCCCCGAGAGCGATCGGTCTTTTTGAAAACGGCGTCATCAGAGAAATCCCAGCCGCCGACCCCATGGTCACCATGGGGGATCCCCCCAATATCTTCCAGGCCACCATGTGTTGCGATATGTTGACGGTCATGGGTTTCTTGCAAAAAGGGAGGGTAGATATCGGCTTTATCGGCGGAGCGGAGGTGGATAAGTTCGGCAATTTAAACACCACCCAGGTGGACGGGCCAAAAGGCCCGATTCGCCTCCCCGGCAGCGGCGGCGGCGGGGATATCGCCTCGTTGGCCCGCAAGTTATTGATTATCATGGCCCATGAGAAACGCCGCTTTGTGGAAAGAGTCGCTTATATCACCTCGTCCGGGTTTGGTGACGGCGGGAATTGGCGCGGCCGCCAGGGACTCGTCCGTGGAGGCCCCTCGGCGATCATCACCACTTTAGGGGTCTTGCGTTTCGATCCAACTACCCGCGAGGCCTATCTTAGCCAAGTGCATCCCGGCATTTCCCCGAAAACCGTCGTCGATCAAACCGGTTGGAAGCTGAAAACCTCCGCGAAAATCACCGTCAGCCCGGATCCTAGCTTGGAAGAATTGGCGATTATCCGTCATTACGACCCCCAGGGATTCTGGACGGGAGCTAAAAACGTGCCGCCCGCCACTTAAAATCCCTGACCATAAAAAAATCCCCCCTGATTATTTTTCCCTTGACAAACATTTTAAAAATACCTATAACTACTTTATAGTTAAATTGTAGTTAATTTATAGCCATAGACATTCCTTCCTGCGAGTTCAACGGAAGAGGCGATTATATTAATTTTCTATCACTAATTCAACGGATTATGACCTGATGGCGCCATCAAACCGGGTTTGACTTTTTAGTCGGATAAGGGAATAATATGGTACCCCTGAAAAGAGAAAACTATCCCCGAGAACTCCCTGAGAATATCGAAGAAACCAGCAAATCACTCAAGGCCAAATTTGAAGTTTTTGGGGAAGAAATGATTGAAAAAGAGGTCAAACAAAGCGGAAACAGCGGGCGGGTTTATCTTCCCCCGGAATGGGTGGGGAAACACGTCAAAATCATTCGCATTGATTGATGGAGAGCGAGATGGCCTTGAAAACGATTAAATTCCGAAAATTATTGACCGCCGATCTGCCCCAGGTGATACATATTCAGGAGATTATTACCAAAAAAAAGATCGGCCCCAAGAAAATTGCCCAATGGGGGGATACCATTCAGAATGACAGCAGCCTGAGTCTGGCGGCCTTGGCTGGGGATCAGGTGGTCGGCTTCATCATCAGCGAAATCATGACCAATAGCTTTGGCCTGGACCAGAGCGGCTGGATCAAGATCATAGGGGTTCATCCCAAATACATGGGGACCGGCATCGGCCAGTCCTTGATCACCCATTTGTTCAAACTGTTCAAGAAAAATAAAATCAATGAGATTTACACGGCCGCCCGCTGGGACGCGGTGGATATACTTTCCTTTTTTAAATCCATCGGGTTTAACCGGAGCAACTTTATTAATTTATATAAAAAATTGGAACCGAAAGAGTAATTTTTTGATCCGACATTAAAGGCTTACTAGCCCCTGAACTCACGATCTTGATTTTGAAAAAAGAATAACTTCCATCACGGGTTCAGGTAATCTAGAAGGGGAAAAAAATGCGTTACGCCGAGACGGGGTTTAATTTAGAAATTGATCTATCCCGAGGAAACATTGAGCGGGTAGAAACCGACCCAAGAGACACGGAACTTTATCTGGGGGGCCTTGGGACTAACGCCAAGCTTTTATGGGATAGGGTTCCCCCCGAAACCGAACCCTTTTCCCCTGATAATCTCTTAATATTCGGCGCCGGTCTTTTATGCGGAACACCGGCTACCGGTTGTAATCGGACCATCGTTTCCACCATTTCGCCTCAGACGCAATTAATGGCCTACTCCATGATGGGGGGATTTTGGGCGCCGGAATTGAAGTATGCCGGTTATGACAAAGTGGTTCTGCGCGGCAAGTCCCCCCATCTGGTCTATATCTGGATAAACAATGACAAAGTGGAAATAAGGGATGCCGCTCATTTGAAAGGTAAAGGCGCCGTGGAAACGGCAGAACTAATTCGGCAGGAGTTGAAGGAGCCCAAGGCCCAGGTGGCGGCTATCGGCCTGGCCGGGGAAAACAGGGTCTATTTTGCTTCCATCGAGCAGGGCCGGTCCAGTGCCAGCCGGGGCGGCATAGGCGCCGTGATGGGAGACAAAGGCGTCAAGGCCATAGTCGTTCGGGGAACCAGGGACATTAATGTGGCCCGGCCGGCTGAATTCATGGGACTTTGCAACGAAGTTTTGACCTACATAAAATGGCGAAATGAAAATCCGGTTCCCGGGGTCATGCCCATTTTAGCCGGGCTGGGGTCGCCGCAAGAGATGAAAGTCCATGATGAAAAATGGCACACCGAAAATTTCATGTGGGGGAATTCCCGCACCCGCCGCAAAGATTTTTGGAACGAGGAGATCGCCAGCCAGTGGGCGGAGACCCTGGATAGTATGCGGAGGCGGCTGATCAGTTGCTACAACTGTCCGATGACCTGCGGGGCCACCATTGCGCCCCCGGGACAGCCCACCTACATGATGAAATGCTTCTCGAAACTTACCTATACCATGGCGGCCATGTCCGACCTGGAGTTTGGGTTGGGTATCGCTCAAAGTGCCACGGAGTATGGGGTGGACGCCTTCTCCGCCCCCCAGGTCATGGCCTTCGCCCTGGAGCTTTATGAAGCCGGCATTTTGACTGATCAGGACTTTCCCGGAATGCCTTCCGACAATGAAGGGAGATTTCACTGGTTATTGGACCGCATCGTTCGGCGGGACGGGATCGGCGATGTGTTGGCCAACGGCACCTATTGGGCGGCCCGGCAGATCGGCAAGGGCGCGGAAGCCTATGCCCATAATAATATTAAAAAGCACGAGCAACTGCCCCTCAAGCTGTCCATGCTCAATCCCATTTATTTCCTCATGTATGCCACCGGCGAAAAGATCAACATCACCCAAATTGAAGGGCAGTTCCCCCAGGCGCCTTTTCCGACGCGGGAGGAGCGGGAGGCCTTTGTCCAGGATTGGTTTCACGTTCCGGACGAAAAGTTCAAGCAGATTTTTTTGGATTGGGAACCCCGGGGGGAGAAATCCATGCCCTTCTACCCCACGGTGCAAATGTGTTGTGACATTGTCGATTGGCAGGAACGGATGCACTACATCGATGACGCCCTCGGGATGTGCGCCGGTTTGTCATCCTTTCCCCTGAAGCCTCCTTATCATATACATAACTACCCGAAATTTATCTCGTCTGGTGCTGGGATCGAAATGGATGAAGACAAACTGACGCAAGCCACCAAGAGGTACCGGACTTTGGTTAGGGCTATCAATATCCGCAGAGGCATGAGGAGAAAAGATGATAAGCCGCCGGAAGACCATTGGAAAAAAAGATTTCCCGATTTGGAAAAGGAGCTTTTAGATACCTATTACCAATTTAAGGGCTGGAATAGTGAGGGAATTCCCACGAAAGAGTCCCTGCATGAATTGGGTTTGGATTACGTGAGCGAAGACTTTGAGAAGAGAGGGATCTACACGGAAAACGAAGGGACTCCATCTGAAGCGGCTTCGGCGTAAATGGCTGGAGAAATAAAGTGAAGAGGTGGGTATCGTCATGGGTGAGAAGAAAAAGAAAATAGTTAAAACGATAAAGGTCGATGTGGATAAATGCAACGGTTGCCGAGCCTGCGAGGTCGCCTGCTCCGCCTTTCACGCGGCACCCCAATATAGCAGCAATAATCCGGCCAGGTCCCGTATTCGAGTGATTCGTGAACCGCTGAAAGACGTTTATGTTCCCGTTTACGCCGGCGAAAATGCTAAAGCCGAGTGTATGGGGCGGGACAAATATGTGATTGACGGTAAAGAATACGACGAATGTGCTTTTTGCCGCTCTTCCTGCCCCTCCCGGGATCTTTTCAAGGAACCCGATTCCGGTCTTCCGCTGAAATGCGATATGTGTGAAGGCGAGGAGGAGCCCTTGTGCGTCAAGTGGTGCCTGGTGAATGCCCTGTCGTACGAAGAAAGGGAAGAGGAAGTCGAAGAAGAGGTGAAGGCCGAGGACGTGGAAATCGGGTTGGAATCATTGGTAGACAAATATGGCTTGGAGAAGGTCCTGGACACTGTGGCCCGACTGTCCGTGTCCAAGAAGGGCTAGCCAAAAATTTTCAATTTTTGGCTGAAATTAAAAGCCCGCCTGGTAACGATTTAGAGAACCGTTTTCGGATTAGAAAGGGTAAACATCCCCTTATGCCCCGGGAAAAGGACTGAGAAAGACCGTGGAGACTGTAGCCCCCTATCAAGAGATCATAGAAGTCATCAAGGCGAGCGGTGGAGACGCCTTCAAGCGATGCTATCAATGCGGATTATGCGATACGGTTTGTCCCTGGAACCGGGTCAGAAACTTCAGTATACGCAAGATCGTTCGGGAGGCCACGTTCGGTTTGACGGACATAGAAAGTGAAGAAATCTGGCGCTGTACGACCTGCGGCCGTTGCCCGCAGCGCTGTCCCCGAGACGTCCAACAGATACAATCCGGGATCGCCCTGCGCCGGATTGCCACGGAATATCAAGTTTTTCCGAAGGCCGTCAAGCCGGTGCGTACCGCCAGCGCCAGCCTCATTGACGAAGGGAACCCCTTGACTGAAGCGCGAAAAGACAGAGCCAAGTGGGCGGAAGGACTGTCGGTCAAACCCTTCACCGAGGGGATGGAAATTTTATATTTCCCCGGTTGTTACCTCAGCTATGATCCCAGGTTAAAAAAGGTGGCCCGGGCCACAGCCGCTCTGCTCAATCAAGCCGGGGTGGACTTTGGGATACTGGGCACGAAGGAAAATTGCTGCGGAGAAAGCATCCGCAAGGCGGGCGATGAGGAATTATTCAAACGCCTGGCCCGGGAAAACATCAAAACCTTCATCGATCATGGGGTGAAAAAAATCCTGGTTTCCTCCCCCCACTGCTACCATACCTTCAAGAATGAGTATCCGGAATTCCAGGTGAATTTTGAGGTCATTCACATCTCCCAGTATTTATTCGAGCTGCTTCAGACAGGGAGGTTGGAGATCAAAAAGGAATATGGAAGAAAAGTGGCGTATCATGACCCCTGCTACCTGGGTCGCCATAATGGTATATTTGACGAGCCCCGGGAGGCCTTAAAGAAAATCCCCGGGTTGGAGCTGATGGAACTGCCGGATTCACGGGTTGACAGCCTCTGTTGCGGAGGAGGCGGCGGCCGGATCTGGATGGAGACGCCAAAGGGTGAACGATTTTCCGAACTCCGCCTGGAACAAGCCTTGGGGGTTGGGGCCGAAGTGCTGGTGACCGCCTGCCCCTACTGCATTACCATGTTCGAAGACAGCCGGTTGACTCTGGAGCTTAGCGAACGCCTCGAGGTGAAGGATCTCACTGAAATCATTAATGAAACAATATAATTAACCCGAGAAACCTGAAGAGGGAAAGAGAAGTGGAAAAAGAACAGACGGAACAGCAGGCGAATAGTCTCGACGCCGGGACTTTCGGCGACGTCCTGGTTGTCGGTGGAGGGATCAGCGGTATTCAAGCCTCACTCGATCTGGCCACGGCGGGTTTTAGGGTCTACCTGGTTGAGAAGGCACCGAGCATCGGGGGCCACATGGCCCAATTGGACAAGACCTTTCCCACCAATGACTGCTCCATGTGAATCCTGTCACCCAAACTGGTCGAGGTCGGCCGGCATCCCAACATCGAGGTCCTGACGTATACTGAAGTGAACGGTATCGAAGGGGAAGCGGGAGATTTTACGGTCTCCCTGACCAGAAAACCAAGATATATCAAAGAGGATCAATGCACGGGTTGTACCACTTGCGTGAAATACTGCCCGGTATTATACCCCGATCCATTTAATCAGGAAATATCGGAGAATAAAGCCGTTCATATCTACTTCTCCCAGGCCATTCCCCTGGTCTCCTATATCGACGAAAGCTGTCTATATCTGAAGGAGAAGAAATGTCGTATCTGCGAAGGCGTGTGCGAAAATAAGGCCATCGATTTCCATCAAGTGCCGGAGAAGCTGGAGCTGAAGGTTGCGGCGATCATTCTCTCCCTCGGCCTCGAGCCCTTTGACCCTAAGGTACGGGGAGATTATCACTACGGAGAGTTCCAAAACGTGGTGACCAGTATGGACTATGAACGGCTCTTATCCTCCACCGGGGCCTACGCTGGTGAGATACTGCGTGCTTCCGACCTGAAGCATCCCCGTAAAATCGCCTGGATCCAATGCGTCGGTTCCAGACAGATCAACCCTCCGGGCGGTAACAGCTATTGTTCCGCCGTCTGTTGCACCTATACCCAGAAACAGGTGATTTTGACCAAGGATCATCACCCGGAGGCCGAATGTACCATATTCCATAACGATATTCGTTCCTTCGGGAAGGATTTCGAACGCTACTACCAAAGGGCCGAGAACCTCCCCGGGGTTCGCTTTATCAGAAGCTATGTATCTCTAGGAAAAGAGATCCCGGAAACCAAGAATGTCACCCTGCGGTATGCCACCCCCGAAGACGGCGTCCAAGAGGAAGAATTCGATATGGTGGTACTATCCGTCGGATTGAACCCTCCGGCGGAGGTATCGGGGTTGGCCAAGAAATTCGGCATCGAACTCAATCACCACAATTTTTGCAAGCTCGATCCGGTCAATCCTCTGGTGACCAACAGGCCCGGGATCTTTGTCAGCGGCGCCCTCCAGGGGCCGGTCGATATCCCGGAGGCGGTTTTCAGCGCCAGTGGTGCCGGCTCCCAATGCGGCCAATTCCTGAACTACCGGCGCGGGAAGCTGACCCGGGAAAGAATCTATCCCCCGGAAAGGGATGTTTCCCAAGAGGAGCCGCGGATCGGAGTCTTTGTCTGTCATTGCGGGGCGAATATCTCCTCCGTGGTAAATGTTCCCGACACGGTCGAGTATTGCAAATCCCTGCCCAATGTGGTCCACGCTCAGAATCAGGTTTTTTCCTGTGCGACGAATTCGGCCAAAGAAATAACGGACCTGACCAGGGAAAAAGGGCTCAATCGCGTCATTGTCGCTGCCTGCTCCCCCCGGACCCTGGAACCGTTATTCCGGGACACCCTACGGGAGGCGGGAATCAATCAATATTATTTAGACATGGCGAATATCCGAGAGCATAACTCCTGGGTTCACTCGAAGGAAAAGGAAGAAGCCACCCAGAAAGCCAAAGATATCATCCGCATGTCGGTGGCCCGCGCCTGTCACCTGGAGCCGCTGCAGGAATTTGATCTGCCGGTCAACAGGGCGGCCTTGGTGGTCGGCGGGGGTCTGGCCGGCCTGACCTGTGCGCTTTCCATTGCCGAACAGGGGCACGAGGTGCACCTGGTGGAAAAGGAAACCGATTTGGGGGGGATCGCCCGAAAAATCCATTATACCCTGGAAGGCCTGGACGTCCAGGCCCAGGTGCGGGAACTGGTGAGTCGGGTGTATCGGCACCCCTTGATCCATGTCTATACCGAGGCGACCATCACCGAAGCGACCGGCTATATCGGGAGTTTCGTCACCAAAGTGAAATCCGACCGAGGGGTCACCGAGATACGACATGGCGCCGCCGTCATCGCCACCGGGGCCGAGGTTTACCGACCGACGGAATACTTGTATGGAGAAGATGACCGGGTTCTGACGCACCTGGAGCTGGAAGGGCGGATCGCTCTAGGAGATGAACGGGTGATTAACTCCCAGAGTCTGGTGATGATCCAATGCATCGGCTGCCGAAATCAAGACCGGAATTATTGCAGCCGGATTTGTTGCAGCCAGTCCGTCAAGCATGCCTTGAAACTGAAAGAGCTTAACCCGCAGATGGATATCACCATACTCTTCAGGGATATGAGGACCTATGGCTTTAAAGAAGATTATTACCGGGAAGCCTCGAATAAAGACGTCAAGTTTATCCGCTACGAGCCGCAGGATGCGCCTCAGGTAGAAGCGGGGACATCGGAGGACGGTCGTCCCGTTCTCAAAGTTACCCAGACCGATTCCATCTTGGGCAAAAAGCTGGAACTGGATGCCGATATCCTGGCCCTGGCGGCCGCGGTTATTCCCTCCGCCAGCACCAAAGAAATTGCCGGATTCTTCAAGGTAACCTTGAGCCCGGACGGCTTCTTCAAAGAAGCCCATGTCAAATTAAGACCGGTGGAGTTTGCCACGGACGGCGTCTACCTCTGCGGTTTGGCCCATTATCCCAAGTTTATTCCGGAAACGATTAACCAATCTTATGGAGCCGCCGGCCGGGTTTTAACGCTCCTCTCCCATGAGACCGTTGTCGCTTCCGGCGCCGTCTGCGAGGTGAATGAGGAGAAGTGTGTTTCCTGCGGGGCCTGCATCACTGCCTGCACGTACGGCGCCATTGAGTTTTACGAGACGCCGCAGGGCCGAAAGGCCAAGGTGAATCCGGTCCTCTGTAAAGGCGACGGCCTCTGCAACACCAAGTGCGCCACCAGTGCCATTTTTCTAAAACACTTTACCGACGAAGAGATCTTGAGCGAAATTGACGCGGCGATTTCCGATGAAATGATCATTGAACCTATGGCGGCGGCTGTAAATGCCTAGAAGCCTGTGCAGGACTAAAGCCGGAAAGGCTAGCCAAAAATATTTGAAATTTAGATTCTTACCTCCATTGTTAAAGACAAATTCTCAGAACAACGGAGGTAAGAATCTAAGTACGGAGGTAGGAACGAATGAGTGCCGGACCTAGATTTAAGCCAAAAGTATTGGGTTTTGTCTGCCATTGGTGAGCCTACGGCGCCGCGGACCTGGCTGGAGTTTCCAGACTGCAATATTCCACCGAAATGAGGCTTATTCGCGTCATGTGTTCCGGCAGGATCGACCTGGCCCATGTCTTCCGGGCTTTCTCCAGGGGAGCGGATGGCGTATTTATTGGCGCCTGCCATCTCAATGAATGCAACTACATCACCCACGGGAACTACCATGCCTTGACCATGGTGCATATCAGCAAGAAAATTATGGAGCACCTCGGGTTGAGGCCGGAAAGGTTAAAGATTCAATTTATGTCCGGCGCCGAAGGAGGCCTTTTTGTTGAATCGGTCAATGATTTTATCAAGCAGGTGAAGGAATTGGGACCGCTCGGCGAAGGCGAAGGCCTGGAGGCCAAAGGATTGCAGCTCAAGCTGGGGGTGGTGACCGAACTCATCCCCTACATTAGACTGGTGGAAAGGGAGCGGCTGAGGTTACCCGCCCTGGCAGAAGAGGCGTACCAGAAGTTTTTTGACAGTGACGAACTGAAGCGGATATTTGATGAGACCATTATAGAAAAATTGGCTATAGGCCAGATTGTGTCGCTCCTGCGAAAAGGGCCCCTCACCACCGGAGAAATCGCCCAGGGTATAGGTCTTACCCCGTCTGAAGTATCAAAACACCTGGGGATTTCATCCAAACATCGACTGGTGCGGTATGATGAAAGCCTGAAGCGCTATGCGCTCTCCTGAGATGCAAGAGCGCGCGTTGCCTTAAGAGCCAGAGGGAGATCAGGAACAAAGGCTATGGATAACGAGAGAATCGATCAAATCATCGATAAACATCACGGTGAGCCCAGTTCGCTCATTCAGGTACTGCTGGAGATTCAGGCCGAAAAACATTGGCTTCCCCAGGAAATTTTGGGGCGGGTCGCCGAACGGCTACAGGTTCCCATGACCCGCATCCAGCATATCGCCACCTTTTATAAAGCCTTCAGCCTGGTCCCGAAGGGGCGTCATGAAATTCACATTTGCTTGGGGACGGCCTGTCATGTCCGTGGAGCCCAGAGGGTTCTTGATACGGTGCAGGACCTGACCGGCATTCACCCCGGGGAATCGGACCTGGATTTGAAGTTCAGCCTGCAGACCGTCAACTGCCTCGGCTGCTGTGCTTTGGGACCGGTGATGGAAATCGATGGAAAAACCCACGGTAAGATGGCGCCGGCCGAGGCAGCCAACGTGTTAAAAAATTATGAGTAAGGAAGAATTATGGCGCGGATAAATTCACCCGCTGAATTGGAAGCAATCCGGAAGGAAATCCTTTCGACCCGAGATCCCCAAAAACCGTGCATCACCCTCTGCTCCGGATCGGCTTGCCATGCTTCCGGCAGCCGGGAAGTCGCGGCGCGCATCGAAGAAGAGATTGAGAAACAAGGCTTAGGCGCTGCGGTGGACCTGCGGAAAACCGGCTGTCACGGTTTTTGTGAGCGGGGTCCCATTATCGTTATCCATCCCGAGGAAATATGTTATTTCCAGATAAAGCCGGAGGATGTTCCGGAGATACTCTCCCAGACGATCAAAGAGAAGAAGGTCATCGAACGTCTGCTCTATACCGACCCTGACACCCAGGAAAAGATCGTTCATGAAGGAGACATCCCCTTCTACAAATACCAGAAGCGGCTGGTCTTCGGTTCCAACGGCAGTGTGGATCCCAAAAATATCGATGATTATCTGGCTATTGGCGGGTATTCCGCCTTGGCCAAAGCCCTTTCCGGAATGACCTCCGATCAGGTGTTGCAGGAAGTCAAGAAAGCCAACCTGCGAGGGCGGGGGGGCGGCGGCTTTCCTGCCGGGCGCAAGTGGGAAGGATCCCGCAATGCCCCGGAGGAGATTAAATATGTAATCGTCAATGCCGACGAGGGGGACCCGGGGGCCTACATGGACCGGAGCCTGCTCGAGGGGAATCCCCACGCCGTTCTCGAAGGGCTGACCATCGGGGCCTATGCCGTCGGCGCCCACGAGGGCTATATCTACGTTCGACAGGAATACCCTTTAGCCGTGGAAAACGTCTTTCTCGCCATCCGGCAGGCGGAGGAGTACGGCCTGCTGGGCCGGAACATCCTGGGCACGGGCTTTGATTTCAAAGTGATCGTGCATCAGGGGGCGGGAGCTTTTGTCTGTGGCGAATCAACGGCGCTGATGACGGCCCTGGAAGGCCGGGTCGGAGAGCCCCGACCGAAATATATCCGCTCCAACATCGTGGGCCTCTGGGGTAAACCCAGCGTTTTGAACAATGTGGAGACCTGGGCCAATGTGCCCTTGATCATCGATAAAGGGGCGGACTGGTTTACCCAATATGGTACGGAGAGCAGCAAGGGCACCAAGATTTTCTCCCTGGTCGGCAAGATCACCAATACCGGCCTGGTGGAAGTACCCATGGGCACGTCCCTGAGGGATATTATCTTCAAGATAGGCGGGGGCATTCCGGGCGGCAAGCGCTTCAAAGCCGTGCAGACCGGAGGACCGTCGGGCGGCTGCATCCCGGAGGAATTGTTGGATCTGCCGGTCGGTTTTGATGAACTCACCCAGGTCGGTTCCATGATGGGATCCGGTGGGATGATCGTGATGGATGAAACTACCTGCATGGTGGATGTTTCCAGGTACTTCATGAACTTCCTCACCGATGAATCCTGCGGCAAATGCGTGCCCTGCCGTGAAGGCCTGCGGCAGATGCTGAAGATTCTCACGAAGATCACCCAGGGAAAAGGCCAAGAGGGTGACATCGAGCTCCTGGAAGAGCTATCCGAGACGGCCAAGGAAGCCGCCCTTTGTGCTTTGGGCAAGAGCGCTCCGAACCCGTTTCTAAGCACGTTACGCTACTTCCGGGATGAGTACGAGGCCCACATCAAGGAGAAAAGATGCCCGGCCTTGTCCTGCAAGGAGCTGATTGCCTACCATATAGACCCGGCGAAGTGTCAGGCCTGTATGATTTGTCTGAAGAAGTGCCCGGCCGGAGCGATTGAAGGGGGCAAGAACCGGATCCATGTCATTGACCAGGAGAAGTGCACCAAATGCGGAACCTGCTTTGAAGTCTGCCCCCCTCGCTTTCGCTCGGTGAACAAGATTTCCGGCGAGCCGGTGCCGCCCCCTGTTCCCGAAGAAGCGCGAACGATAGTCCGGGAGAGTAAGAAAAAATGAGCGAAATCCTATTGCAAATTGACGGAAAAGAAGTCAGCGCCCAGGAAGGAATGACCCTTTTGGAAGCCGCCCGAAGTGCGGGAATTTCGATTCCGACACTTTGTTACCACGAAAAATTAGAGCCTTTTGGAGGTTGCCGGCTGTGCCTTGTGGAATTGGAGAGTCGCGGTGGGACCAGACTGGTTGTTTCCTGCGTTTACCCGGTGGAAAAAAATTTAGTCGTCAGAACCAGGTCTCCGAAAGTGGATAGAATCCGCAAAATGATCCTGCAGTTGTTATTGGCTCATGCTCCGGATGCCTTTGATCTGCAGGATTTGGCTCGAGAGTACGGGGCCGACAAAGACCGGTTTGAAAAAGAGGCCTCCTTTTGCATTCATTGTGGTCTGTGCGTACGCTACTGTGCCGAGGTCAAGAAGAAGAACGCCGTGGGGTTTATTGACCGGGGTATATGGAAGGAGATCAGCTTTATTCCGGAAATAGCCGCTAAGGAGTGCTGGAACTGCAAAGAATGCTTTCCGCTTTGTCCTACTGAGGCCGTTCAAGCCGCTTATGTTCTGACCCAAGCGTTCCTATCTCCCCCGGCCTCCTCCGAACCCGAATCAGAGGAATAGGCCAGGCTGCATACCGTTCCGGAACAAAATCAAAAACGGGATTATGCGCCTGGTCCGTCAGCCCTCCGTAAATCCGTAAATCGGTCCGAAGCGGTCCATCGCCTCGGACCGCAGACCGTGGTCCCCGCCTACCATAACCCTGCCCAACCACTGGACAAAACAATAAGAGGCATGGTAGTCTGCCGGAACTAGACATCGGCCAGTTTGAAATTCGCCTGGAAGCCTTTCTGGAAATAGTGCCGCCGGAAGACCTTTTGAATAAAAGAGGAAGAACATCATGTTTACAGCGGGCGTGGATGTGGGCGCGAAAACCATCAAAATCATCCTTTTAAAGGATAACCTGATTATAGGCCAAACCATTATCCCGGTTGGATATGACCTCAAGGAATCGACGCAGGCCGCCTGGGCGGACGCCCTGCCCCAGGCCGGGGTCCAGTTAAATCAAATAGATCGGATCCTCTCCACCGGCGCCGGGAGGAAAGAAGTTTCCGAAGCCCACGACCAGGTCAGCGAGGTTTCGGCAGTGGCCAGAGGCGCTATCGGATTGGAGTCGCGCATCCGAACCGTCATCGACGTGGGGGCCGAAGAAGCACGGGCCATCAGGATCGACGCCGGCGGTAAGGTGGTGGACTTCGCCATCAATGAAAAATGCGCTGCCGGGACCGGGGCCTTTACCGAAGCCATGGCCCGGGCGCTGGAAGTGACCATTGAACAGTTAGGGCCGCTTTCGTTGCTATCTACCAGAGCCGTGGCCATGAACGCTCAATGCGCCGTATTTGCCGAATCGGAGCTGGTCACTCTGATTCATTCCCAGACTCCCAAGCCGGATATCGCCCGGGCCGTTCACGAGGCCATCGCCGACCGGATCGTCTCCCTGGTCCGGAGGGTAGGGATGGAAAAGGAAGTGCTGCTCGTCGGCGGAGTGGCCCGAAACGTGGGTCTGGTGGAATTGTTGAGACGGGAACTGGATACGGAAATCTTCATCCCGGAAACCCCGGAAACGGTCGGCGCCTATGGCGCGGCCCTATTGGCCGCCGGCGAATAAATTAACAGGGAAGAAATAACTATGGCCGAATTTTGGAGATGGACCGAATCCCGCTGGACCGCGCCGGAGAAAGATTGGAGGAAAGCTACGCTCATTACCGCCGGCGTGGATGTGGGTTCAGTAAGCTCCCAGGCGGTAGTGATGACCGACGGCGAAATCTACTGCTATGCCAACATGCGCACCGGGTCCGACAGCCCTAACAGCGCCGCTAATGCCATGAACTGGGCGTTGGAGAAGACCGGTCTGACTTTGGATAAAATTCACTATATCGTGGGAACCGGCTACGGCCGGGTCAATGTGCCTTTTTCTCAACGGGCCGTCACGGAAATCGCCTGCCATGGACGGGGCGCCAATTTTATGTACGGCCCCACGGTCCGCACCGTGCTGGACATGGGCGGCCAGGACTGCAAGGCCATCCATATCGACGAACAGGGCAAGGTGACCAATTTTCTAATGAACGATAAATGCGCCGCCGGGACCGGCCGGGGCCTGGAGGTGTTTGCCGACCTGCTGGGGGTCTCCATTAATGAGATAGGCGAACTGTCGTTGCAGGTGAAGGAAGAGCCGCCCCCGGTGAGCAGTACCTGCGTGGTCTTCGCCAAGTCCGAGGCTTCGGGTCTTCTGCGGAAGGGGTGGCCCAAGGAAAGAGTCATCGCCGCCTACACCTCCGCCATGGCCCACCGGGTGGCTACCCTGCTGAAACGGATCGGCCTGGAGCCGGACTTCGCCATCACCGGCGGTATTGCCAAAAATAGCGGAGTGGTTTCCCGGCTGGAAAAGGAATTGGGCCTCAAGGCCCTCACGCCCAGGTACGATACCCAGATCGCCGGGGCCCTCGGCGCCGCCCTGTTTGCCAAGGCCCTGGCGGAAAGGAAAAAATAAAAAAGGCCAAGGCGCAGGGCCAAAGCCTCTGGTGCGGTTCTACCGGAGGTCAACCGTTTCCGAATATCGATAACCAACATATTCTTATGATTGCCAATTACGGATTTCAAGACGGGGCAGGCGAATTTTTTATCAGTCTGGATACCGATAAATGCAACGGCTGCGGCGACTGCGTTTCGGCCTGTCCGGCAAGGGCCTTTGAGGTCCGGGAGGATGACCCCAACGATCCTTTTCGTGAAACCCCGGTAGCGGTAATTCGCGATTCGGAACGCAGAAAAATCAAATACGCCTGCGGCCCCTGTAAGCCGGTGGTCGATCGGCCGCCACTTCCCTGCATCGCTGCTTGTACGCTGGGAGCCATCGCGCATTCCTGGTAAAAGGCCCCCAAGCGAGAAAGCAGACTTCTCCAGCGCTCTTTGTAGAAATGTGGTAAAATGAAAAATACCGACGGTCTGGATGCATCGGACGGCCTCTTTTCTCGCCGGGCGCGGAGCGTCTTATAAAAGATAAGTGGGGGGGGCAATGGATATTTTGTTCCCCTGGTCGCCTTTGGCGCTTCGCGCTCAGCGCTTGGCGGTCGGCGCATTTTGGAGGTTCTCATGAAACGTCAAGAGGAATTGGAAAGCGAGGGCTGGGCTAAACAGTTTACCGCCGATGAACCTCGATTGAGTGAAGCGGTGGAAGAATACCGGGCAATGGGTTTCGAGGTCCATCTGGAGCCTTTGGACCCCCTGGAGTTGGCCGGAGAATGCACCAGTTGCCTGATGGCCTCCTGCGACCGGTATCAGGTAATTTATACTCGCCGAAAACATTGAATAGACCGCGTTTTCTCATAAAACCCTTGACCAGAAACCTAAATTTTCTTATATTATAAGCAGTTAAATTAAATGAAGGAGTCACAGCATGGCAAGTGGAACCGAACCGCAAAAATTTTCCGGGGCGTCCAAATATGTCCTGGACGAGGAATTGGCCAAGATCATCAACATCTCCATGTCCTTGGAGATGCCATTGTTATTGAAGGGTGAGCCGGGGACCGGCAAAACCATGCTGGCCTACGCCATTTCCGAGGCCTTAAAGATGCGCCTGATCGTGCTCAACGTTAAATCGAGCATGAAGTTGATTGATGCGCTTTATCAATACGACACCCTGACCCGGTTGAACGACAGCCGTTTCGGCGACTCCAATCGGGAGGTGAGCAATATCGAAGAATATATCAAAATGGGGAAAATTGGGCAGTCCTTTGTGACCGATAAAAAAGTGGTCCTGCTGATCGATGAAATCGACAAGGCCGATACGGACTTCCAGGACGATATGCTCGATGTGCTGGACCAGATGGAGTTCGACATCATTGAAATCGACAAAACGGTCAAGGCCAAACATCGCCCGGTGATCGTCATTACCTCCAATGCCAAGAAAGACCTGTCCGACCCCTTCCTAGGCCGCTGCAACTTCCACCACATCGCCTTTCCGGATCCGGACATGATGCGCCGAATCATCCAGGTTCATTTCCCGGAAATCAGCCGGGACCTGCTGGACAGCACCGTGCAGGCCTTCTACCGGCTGCGCGAAATCCGGGGCATTGAAAAAAAACCGGCTACCCGGGAACTGATCAACTGGATTCGGGCACTGCGCTCCGACCCTGATTTTCGTCCCAAGGACCTGGTTAAGGGTGAGGTACCCTATCTGGGGGTATTGTTCAAGAAAAGCCCCGACTACGCGGTCGCCCAAAAAGGGGTGACTCGTTTCAAGATATAGCTAATTCGTCTTTTTGCGAGTTCATCAAGTAAGGGGCGCCATGTTCGTACAATTTTTTTATTTTTTGAAGGAGGCCGGGATCCCGGTAAGTCCCACGGCCTTTCTGAAGTTACAGCGGGCCTTAAGTCAGGGACTGATCAACTCCCTGGATGATTTTTACATTGGGGCTCGGACGCTGTTGATCAAGAGCGAAAGGTATTTCGATCTCTACGACCGGGCCTTTGCCCACCATTTCAGGGGCCTGGAATTTACCTCCCCCGAAGATTTCGAGCTTTCGGAAGTGGCCCGCGCCCTGCTGGAAGACTGGTTGAAAGATCCCCAGACCCTGGCCGACTTTTTAGGAATCGACGAAGATCAACTCAAAAAATTGACTCCCGAGGAACTGCTGAAATATTTTATGGACCGTTTAAAGGAACAGACCGAGGCCCATCACGGCGGCGGCAAGTGGATCGGCACGGGGGGAACCTCGCCGGTGGGGCATTCGGGATTCCACCCCGGCGGGATGCGGGTGGGAGGCCTGTCGCGCAACAAGTCGGCCGTCAAGGTAGCCATGGAGCGGCGCTATCGAGATTACTCTCAGGAAGGGCCCTTGACCCAGGCCCAGATCGGCGAGGCCTTGAAGCGGTTGCGGAACTTGATCCCTACCGGCCCCAAGGACCGGGTCAATGTGGACAAGACCATCTACCAGACCATGAAAAACGCCGGAGAAATAGAAATCATCTTCGACCGTAGTTTAAAAGACCGCTTAAAGGTTATCCTGGCGGTGGACAACGGCGGCTGGTCCATGGACCCCTATATCGAACTTTGTCAGACCTTGTTTAATTACGCTCGGGCCCAGTTTAAAGACCTGAAGACCTTTTTCTTCCACAACACCATCTATGATTACTTGTGGGAAGATCCATCCCGCCGGACCAAACCTTTCCCGGTGGAACAGTTGGTCCGCCTAGACCCGGAAACCCGCTTCGTCATCCTCGGAGACGCCAGCATGGCCCCCTACGAGTTACTGGGCATGGACGGGTCGATTTATGTGGGGGACCGGTCAGGGAAGCCGAGCTTCGAACGGCTGAAGTTTATCGCCCAGACCTTTCCGCGATCGGTCTGGATCAACCCGGTCATGGCCGAACGCTGGCCCTACACCCACACCATCCTGCAGATCCGGGAAATCTTCCCCATGTTTGAACTGACCCTCGACGGCCTGGAAAAGGCCGTGACTCAGATGATGAGCAAACACTAGCCAAAGATTTCTGCCCCTCAAGCGAATCGAAGAATCTCCTCAACCGGGACGCGGCTGCTCCGAAACAGGCTGGCCGGCGCGGTCGGGTGCGGAGTTCCCAGCGCGATTCCGATTACGATCTTCTTGTCAGCCGGTATGCCCAGCACCCTTTTGACGATGTCCGGATAATGCATGGACGCCGCGAGATAAATGGTCCCTAAACCCTCCTGCACGGCGGCGAAGCAAATGCTCGTTCCGATGGACCCGATATCGAGGCAAGCGTAAGGCTCATTGAGTGCCCCATCGATAAGGAGGTAAATTACCGCCGGCGCCCCGAAGAATCGGTACATGTTCAGGTAGTGTCGCACTCGCGCCTGTTGGTCATCGCGGGCGATGCCCATGAAAGTCAGCAGTTCTTTTCCCAGCCCCATATAACGCTTCTTGTTAACTTCCGGGAAGTCCAAGGGAATCGCCAGGTCAGGACGGGGTGGGGTGCCTTTCTTCCCTTCCGCCTCGAAGGCCTCGGCCAGATGTCTGGCCTGGTCCCCGTCGGCAACCACGATCTCCCAGGGTTGGGTATTTCCCCACGAAGGAGCCCACCGCGCCAGATCGACGATGCGCGTGATGGTATCACGGGGAACAGGGTCAGGAAGAAACAAACGGACGCTTCGCCGTCTGCGGACGGCTTCACTAAATTCCAATGGGTCGCCTCCTTTAATTATTTCAAAACACTTCCTTCTTAAGGATTTGAAGCGGGACGGGCCGAGCCATTTTGGTAGATAACAGCCGGCAATTCGGTAGAAACTCCAATCACTGGTCGTTCTTCTCGTTCAGTTCTTTGGCCGAACTGTGGACCCACACACCCACTGCTCAGCAGAACAACCATTAAACAGGATAAGGCTAAAACAGTCATCCAGATTTTGTTTTTCATTGATTCCACCTCTTTTTGTTTCAACTTTGGCTGTGTTTCTTTAGATCATCTTTTTTATAATATATCGTATTTCCAGAGTGTCAACCAAGTCCTTCGATTTTTCTCCGAGATGTCGATCTATTCAAACTTTTTTTCTGAATTATAAATTGGAGGTTCCAATTGATCCTTTTCGATGTTTGTGAGAGAATGAATTTTCGTGTTTTGACCAAATTCATCAATCATCAATAGGAGAAGAAACATGAAAATAGGCTTCATCGGTTTAGGCCATTTGGGAAAGGCGATGGCCAGGCGGTTGATCTCCGAAGGGCTGGAATTGGTGGTCTGGAATCGAACCGTTGGAAAGGCAACCGATCTGGGAGTGCCGGTTGCCGAATCTCCGGCCCAGTTGGTCCAAAAGGTCGACACGCTGATAATCAATCTATTTGACAGCCGAGCGGTCAAATCGGTCTTTTTCAAGAAGGACGGCCTCATTCAGGGAGGACTACCCGGCAAGACCATCATTGACACTTCCACCAATCACTTCGAAGAGGTCCTTTTGTTTCACGACATCCTGAAAAGCCAAGGGGGGCATTATCTGGAAGCACCGGTCCTGGGAAGTGTCGTCCCTGCTTCTCAGGGGTCCTTGGTCTCTCTGGTCTGCGGCGACCAGAAAGCCTACGAAGACACCCGATTCATCCTCGAAAAAATAAGCCGGAAGATATTCTACCTGGAGGAACCCGGGTCGGCCACCAAAATGAAACTAATCAATAACTTAGCGTTGGGAGCTTTTATGGCGGCCATCGCTGAAGCCCTGGTGCTGGGCGAAGCCTCCGGGTTAAGCAAGAAAAAAGTCCTGGAAATACTAAACGAAGGGGCCGGCCAATCCATGGTCTTAAACGCCAAGCGCGAAAAACTGCTGACCGAAGATTTTTCAGCCCACTTTTCCTCCGCCCTGATCTACAAGGACCTTCATTATCTCCAGGACCTGGCCCGGAGCGTTAAAAAATCGGCCTTTCTTACCGGGGTGACCAAGGAACTGTTCGGCCTGACTTTTCCCCAGAACCAGGATGCGCTGGATTTTTCAGCCATCTATCAAGTACTCAAGAAGATGTAGGGCCGGCATGGAATCGCTGGATTGGGTTAAGGAATTTCCGGGGTCCCTCCTGGTTTGCGATGCCGCCGGGGCCATCCTCTTTATGAACGATCAAGCGGCAACGGTTTTTAGCGCCCAGGGTGGACGCCGGTTGGTTGGAACCAATGTCCTGGATTGCCATCCGGAGCCGGCCAAAACCAAATTAGCCCGCATGCTGGAGGATCACCGGTCCAATGTCTATACTATTGAAAAAAAAGGCCGGCATCGGTTGATCTGTCAATCTCCCTGGTATCAAGACGGCCGCTACGCCGGTTTTATTGAACTATCCCTGGAAATTCCGGCGCAGATGCCCCATTTCGTGCGGGAAGGATAACTATGGATTGGAAAGCCATTGAACGGGAAGCGGTTGACCTTCTTTCAGAGTACTTGCGCCTTGATACCAGCAACCCGCCGGGAAATGAACGGAAAGCCATCGAGTTTCTTAAACTTTTCCTGAAGGATGCGGGACTGGAAGCGAAGGTGCTCGGGAAGCATCCGGAGCGGCCCAACCTGATCTGCCGGCAGACCTCCGCCCGAGATCCCCGGGGGTTGATGCTCCTGCACCACTGTGACGTGGTGGGCGCCGATCCCCAGGAATGGACGATCCCGCCCTTTGGCGGGATTGTCAAGGACGGATATCTGTACGGCCGGGGCGCCTTGGACATGAAAGGCATGGGGATCATGGAACTGATGGCCTTCGTCCTGGCCAAACGGGAGAAACTACCCCTGCGCAAAGACCTGGTGCTGGTCGTCTGCTGCGATGAAGAGACCGGGAGCCATAACGGGGCGGAATATCTGACGAAGCATCATGCCCCGGAACTGGAAGCCGCCTGGTTGTTGAACGAAGGGGGTTCCGGCTGGAGAATGGGAGACTGGGAGGCGGTCATCCTGGGCTTCGGCGAGAAGGGGCCCCTGTGGCTTCGGCTGGCCGCCGAAGGGAAAGCGGGCCATGGTTCCGTACCTCACGGACAAAATCCCTGCGATACCCTGCTGGAAGGCTTGTCGGCTCTGAAAGCCCTCCGACGCCCTTTGCGGGTCCTCCCCGAGATGCAGACCCTGTTGAATAATCTGGGACTGGCGGAATTGACCCCGGAGGCCTTGGCCGGCCATCCCCTCCTTCAGATCCCGCACCTGCGAGCCATGTTCCAGGACACCCTGAGCATTACCATGCTCCAGGCCGGTTTTAAGCCCAACGTGATCCCTACCCGGGCCGAGGCTACCCTGGATGTGCGGGTCCTCCCCGGACGGTCCCTGGAGGCGGTGAAGGCTGAAATCAAAGAAACCCTTCCTCCCGGCCCCTTTTCCCTGCAGGCCATTCAGTCCTTTCCGGCCTCACTTTCCCCGGTTGAAAACGAATTTTTCCTGTGTCTGGAGGATACCGCTAAACGATTTTTTCCCAAGGCCCTTTTTCTGCCCGGCATTTTCCCCGGCTTCACCGACTCGCGCTGTTTTCGGGACCTGGGGATGGTTTGTTATGGCTGGATCCCGGCCATGCTGGAGGCCGAAGATACCGGGCGGATCCACGGTGTAGACGAACGGATCCGGATCAGCGATTTGGTAACCGGAATACAGGTTATCTGGGAGATCACCCAGCGGATGGTAGGAGGAAAACTGGAGCGGCCTTAACTGTTATTCCTATCTATGCGCACTGGAAGGGAAGGAGATTTATTCTTCCGGAAGAGACTGCTTCCTGTAGTCCGCAAATTCCCATTGTTGAAAAATGACAAGAGTTTAAACCGTAATCGTCGATAAATTTGATTTCTACTCTCTCGACTGCTACGGCGAACTGGCTTGATACTTTTCAAAAAATATTTAGGACTTCCTCTTTTAGAAAAAGAAACAGCCGGCTTCTCAACCGGCTGCCTTTCATCATATTTTTAATTTTCAGCCGTAGCTAACGGCAATTTCGCGGTGTGTTGGTATAAATTTCCTTTTGCAGGTCCCAAATCTCTTTTTCAAGCTTAGTTACATGTTCTGGTTTTGTCTTGGGATTTCGCAGGGCTTCAGAATAATCAAACTGTTTAACATGCAATTCCTTTCTCTTTCCAGCGGACTCGTCAAAATATTTTTGGCATTCCTCGCTGAGGCCGTAACCTTGCCTTGCTCCCCCACCGTAACCTCCGCCATAGCCAGGACCCATCATGCCGGGACCCATTCCGTAACCACCACCATAGCCTTGTCCCCCGCCGTAGCCTCCGCCATAGCCGGGACCCATCATGCCTGGACCCATTCCGTAACCTCCGCCATAGCCGGGTCCACCGCCGTAACCTCCACCCATCATCCCTGGTCCCTGGGCAAAGGCTAAAACGCTAATACTAAGTACAAGAGCCAAGATCCCTACTAAAATTCCACTTTTCATGTTCTACCTCCTATTATTTTTTTAATTTACACTAATTATATCATAGCAATTAGCTGGCCAACTTCCGGGGGAAAAGAATGAACTTTGAATCTGGTCTGATATCGAACGGTTATGGTAATAGGAGAGAATAGTAAAAGAGGTTGAAGCAATCTGCCAGACCTCCATATGTGGCGGAACCTCCATATATGGAGGGAAACTTTTGGAAGGACCGGACATCTTAACAGACTGCTGAAACTGGTCACATTGCCGACGGGATGTGAGCGAGTCAAGATGGGGGGCGGACAAAAAGGCCCTTTTTATTTGCCGCGGAAGGACTGCCTCATCTTTAGTAAATACGTAACAAAATGGTTTTCAGAAGCCCGACAAAATGCTTACGTAATTTAGAATCTTCGCGTAGAAAGCCTTTCTAGCCAAAGGCCCAGGCGGGAATGGCGTAGATATTTTCATCGAGGGCCACAAAATCGCCTCGATAAATCACCAGCGAAAAAGGGATCTCCAGGTTTTTCTCCCGGTGGTTTTCCTTAAACATCCGGATGGCATGGAGATACTTCTTATCCCAGGTCTGGGAATACTTGATTTCCACCGGAATGGTCAGACCCTGCGTGCTGATCACCAGGTCTATTTCACAGACCGAACTTTTCTCCCAGAAGGTAAAAGTGACCGGCTTCTCCCGGTTGGCTCCCCATTTGAGGAAATCGCTGATCATCAGGTTTTCAAAATAATGACCGCTTTCCCCGCCGGCATCCAGCAGCCGCCGCTCCTTAAACCCTGCTAAGGCCCAGGAAAGGGCATTATCGAAGAAATAGACTTTCTTGGATTTTTTAATGCGGGTGGCCAGGTTCAGGAAGAACGGGGACAACAAAAAGCCGATCAGACTTTCCTGCCAGACCGTCACATATTTTTTTGCGGTGATCTGGTTTACCCCGGAATCAGCCGCCAGGGCGTGAAAATCCATGAGCACCCCCACCCGGGCGGCCAGTTGGGCCACTACCCGGCGATAGCCCTCGATGTTTCCAATGTCCTTCAGACTGCGCATATCCCGTTCCACATAGGTGTCAATATAGTCGTTCAGCCAGCGGGGAATATCCGCCTCCTCTATCCGGGAAAAGGTCGGCGGGAAAAGGCTCCGGGTCAGCAGACGGTCGATTAACTTTTTCTTCTTGGCGCTTTTCGGTGTACGGTTCTCGATCAACCGGCCGGTTTTTTTCCGGGAGACGGTTCCGGAGAAAATCTGGTCGTAGAGGGAACTCGGGCCATCGACCTCGCCCAAGCCTTCGTATAAGGCCGCTTCGCTCAAGGTGAACGGATAGATCCTCAAAAACTGAATGCGGCCGGCCAGGGTCTCGGCCGTTTTGTCCAGCAGTTCCAGACTGGATGAGCCGGTGAGAATAATCTTCAGATCCCGGGAATATCGGTCGTTCAGCATTTTAACGATTTCAAAAATCAAGGGCAGCTTTTGGGCCTCGTCAACGAACAGGTAAAAGCGTTCTCTCAACTGGTCCAGTTTGAAACCCAAGGTTTCTTCTATTCGTTCCGTCAGATAGGTTTCCCGTCCGACAACTCGGTCGCGCTCGAACGAGGAATCCAGGTTCAGATAAAATTTCCGGTCAGGGGGGACGCCCTCCAGATAATGATTAACGGTAGTGGTCTTGCCGGTTTGTCTGGGACCGAGAAGAACGGTGATCAGGGAACCGGCCAAGGAACGCTGGAAATAAGCATCGTATATCCGCGGGATAATCTTCATGGAATTAATATAATTTAAATATCATAATTGTCAAACAATAATTTAATTAAAATTTAATAATTACATATTAAGGCCGGCTCCCGGCATGGTCTCCGCAGGCGGAGAAATCAGCGCTTTTTTAGGTTATTAACCCAGAATTGGACTTATTAAGAGTCTCATAATTGTATTTACAGGGGGTGTTTTTTCTCTCGCCCGCTTCGCTCGAGTTCGCCGAGGACACAGAGAAAGACGAATCGCTGTTTTGAAAAATCGCTGAGAGGCCGATTTTTCAAAACAGCTCACGCCTCCGGCGGGGTCTTATTCGCGGAGCGGGAGATTTTTTCTGATTGCCGGCCTTCTCAGCGGCAATCAGAAATTAACTATTCTCTGCGATCTCGGTGTGCTCTGTGAGAGATCGTCTTTTGTCTTTTGTTGTTACTGGCGGCGTTGAAGGAACCCTGTCAATATTATTTTGAGACCGTTAATACGAGACCCTTTCTTTCTTTCAGAATGACCTTAAACAACCATGCGCCTTAACGATCTTCCAGGTCAGGCCCAGCCATGATAAGGCCGCCAGCATTAAAAAAAACGGAAGGATCAGCATCCCCCTGCGCAAGTCATTCCCCAGGTGGTCGGCCAGTCGACCGACGATTTCCGGGGACCATAAGTCGCCGAAGAGATGGATCAAAAAAATCGACAGGGCCATGGCGCTGGACCGGAGGTTAACCGGTACGGTTTCCAGGATCAGGGTATTTACCGGCCCCGTGCAGAGAAAAAGGAGAAAGATGGAGGCCCCGAGAAGAACCATGGTCAAGGTGACCGTGGTGGAGATCAAAGCCAGGAAGGAAGTGGGCACCGCCAGTACAACCGCGCAACCCAACATCCAGGCATAGCCGGCGGGGTTACGCTGCTGCCAGCGGGTCGCCGTAAACCCGCCCAATAGGGTCCCCACCAGCCCTGAGAAGATGATCACCCCGCCCATGAAACTGCCGGCCTTGTCGGTCGGCAGGTGGTGAACCCGCTCCAGGAAAGTGGGCCCCCAAAAGGCGAAGGCCCCCAGGGCGAAGGTATAGGCCACGTACCCCCAGACCACCAGCATATAATGGCTATTCTTAAAAAGCCCAAAGACATCCCTGACACCGGGCTTAGTCAGGGTCTGCCCCTCCACGGCCTCTGCTTCCCCCCGCTTCGGCTCCCGGAAAGGGAGCAGCACGAAGGCCAACAGCAGCCCCGGGGCGCCGGCCCAGAGAAAGGCGTAACGCCAGCCCCAGTGGGCCGCGATGGCCCCTCCGAGAATAAACCCCAGGGCGGTCCCCACCGGAATTGCCAGATAAAATACCGTCAAGGCGTTGTTGCGCCGTTTCGGTCCGTAACTGTCTGAAATCAGACTGGGACTGACACTGGCATAGCTGGCTTCGCCCACCCCGACCAGGACTCGAAATAAGATGAGCTGCCCGAAACCAGCCGCCCATCCGGTCAGCACCGTGCCCAAACTCCAGACGAAAATACCAGCAGCAATCAACCCCTTGCGTGAAACCCGATCCCCCAGGTAGCCGAAGAGCGGAGAAGTAAAAAAATACCCAATCATGAAGGTGGTAAAGATACGTCCCGATTCACCGTAACTTAACCCGAACTCGGCCGCCAGCGGCGTCCGCACAGCGCTGAGTACATACCGATCCAGATAATTAAGGAGATTGAGACCGGTCAGCACGAACAATAGCCAGAACGGGGTGATCTTTTGGTTCACTCGAGTTGCCATACCTCCCGGATGTTTTGCTCGGACCGGGGCGCGGCGATTCATTCCCGTCACCCCCCCAGAGGAGGCAGCCAACCAGTCGGCCAGGGGAGGATGGTCCTGGTAAAGGTATAGCAGGAAAATCGCTGAAAAGACAGAAAAAGAGGACCCGGTCGATCTCCTCACCTTGAATCCAAGGAGGGAGCTCCAAAATGTTTACCGTATTCATATTCTTCCTTTGAGCCACTTCGGATGGACTCTTAATCAAGATCTGGAGTTTTTTGGGGGAATCATTCGGGTTATCAGAAAATGTAATTTTTAGGGGCGGTCGGGGGCCTCCGAAGAATTGCTTCCTGTAGTCCTTTAAGTTGCCAATTCATAGAAATGACAGAGTATAAACGCAATTCGTTAAGGACACCCTCCAATTAAGGGTTCCTGCCTGACAAAACCTCCTGTTTATTTCTCCCGAACCCTTGTAGAATGGGGACATTCAAAGGAGCCACATTAACTAAGATAACCTGCCTTCCAGTTTCGTTAATCCATTGACCGACCTGCTCATTCAGCAAGGAGTTCTATGAAACCGGAAACGTTCACTACCCCGATTGACCAGCGGTTTTTTGAAGATTACATCCCTGGTGCGGTTTATGAGTTTGGTTCAATCTCCGTTGAAGAGGAGGAAATCATCTCATTTGCCAGGAGGTTCGATCCTCAGCCCTTCCATACAGATCCGGAGGCTGCTGCAAAATCGATGTACGGTGGTCTGATAGCCAGCGGTTGGCATACAGCCAGCCTCATGATGCGCTTAGTCGTAGATCATTATCTTTCACATGTGGCTAGCCTGGGATCGCCCGGAGTTGATGAGCTACGTTGGCTAAATCCTGTTAGACCAGGTGACACCCTATCGATTAGAGTAACGGTCACTGAAACCAGGCGGTCGCGTTCGAAGCCCGATCGAGGGGTTCTTCATTCTTTCTGTGAGTCGCTCAATCAGCACGGACAAGTAGTGATGACGATGAAGGCAATAAATCTGCTCGCATGTCGTGGAGTTATATGAATGAAACCCTCTCCCAATGACCGACATCCCCTTTCTGGACGAAGATTACTGGAACGCTCTGGAGATCCTGACCGAGGAACCCTGGAGCATAAAGGAATGTGCCGCCGAGGGGGTACCATGGTATCCGGCTGATGCGGGTCAGTTCGAGTGAGCCTTTTAGGTTTAAGATCCGGCGGCGGTTGCGGGCGTGAACGGGTTAAAAATTCGAGGGGCCTTCCAGAACGTGGGGCCTTTTTTTGCTGAGGGTTGAAGGAGACCAGGGGCCGGATCGGGGCCAAACCGGTCTTTTTTGATTCCGGGTCCGGGGGAACCCGACAACAGTTGTCAAAATGACCCACCACCACAGGACAAGGTTAATAGCAGAAGGGCCAGGGCGAGGAGAATAATAGAAGTTAGGCAACCTTTTCCCATGACCATTCTCCCTACTTTTCTTTGTCTACCACTTTTGGTGAGGGGAATACCAATAGATCGGGAAATTCGGGATTTAGCCGCTGAAATCCCAGCAAGTCTTTTCCATGAAAATCCGCCTATATTCATTGTGTCACCGACTTCCTTCTTAAAATTTAATCCACATCACCTTCCTTTTTTTCTGATAGTACGCCCGAATTTCCCTTCTTCGCAAGCCTTTTAGAAGTCATCTTGGGCTGAGGCGTGGGGAAGGGAGTAAAAAGGGACAGGAGAGGAACCTCCGGCCTTCTTGTTACCGGGGCCGGGCAGGTAGGAATTTGGTTTCAGGGGGACAAATAAACCCTCGCACGGCTAAAAGGTGGGACAGAGGTGGGGCATCCCAGGTCGGTATTCTGTCCCGACTGAAAAGGAGAAGGCCAAAATCCATTAGTTTATTGATAATTTTGGGAGGAAAGCCCATCTTTGCCTCAAGGGATTGATTGGCTTGGTGAAAGACCTGGGTTAGGAGGCGCTCTGGCGCTTAATTTACTTATTATATTAAACAAAAACAGACATTGACCGATACTTTTAGAAGGTACCAAGGACTGATCGAGCCTCGGTTCTTCAGATTCTTGTATCCATCGGGGAGTGTAGGCATGTTCAAAAAGAGATCAATTCCTCGTTTGTATCCAATCTCGTTTAACCTTTTGTTCATATTGTTCATACTGGCGCTTACCTTTGGCACCTTAGATGTAACGCCTGCGCACGCGGCGGGGGAATGTTACGTCAAGTGGAATGCCAGCGGAACCAACTCCGGCACATCCTGGACGAATGCCTATACTGATCTGAAATCGGCGCTGGGCGCACCCCCCTGCACTGAGATCTGGGCTGCGGCCGGGACATACACCCCCGGCACACTCCGCACCGATACCTTCCAACTCAAGAATGGAGTCGCCCTCTACGGCGGTTTCATCGGAACCGAGGAGGCACGCACTCAGCGCAATCCTGCGGCCAACGTCACATTCTGAGCGGTGAGATTGGCACTGCAAGCAACAGCGACAATTCGTATCACGTTGTCATCGGCGTAACCGGCGCGATCCTGGATGGCTTCACAATCACGGCGGGAAATGCTAATGACGATACCAAACCCAATAATTGCGGTGGCGGAATGTACAACCCTACCAGCAATCCAATGTTGATGAACGTCATATTAAGCGGCAATTCAGCCAGTAATTGTGGTGGCGGGATGTACAACTATACCAGCAATCCAACGTTGATGAACGTTACTTTCAGCGATAATTCGGCTGGGCAGGAAGGTGGCGGGATGTACAACGATACCAGCCATCTTATATCGTTGACGAATGTCACCTTCAACAACAACTCGGCGACATATGGCGGCGGAATATACAACTTTACCAGCAATCATCCGTTGACGAATGTCACCTTCAACAACAACTCGGCGACATATGGCGGCGGGATGTACAACTTTACCAGCAGTACGCACCTTATTAACGTTACCTTCAGCGATAATTCGGCTGTGTCGGAAGGCGGCGGGATGTACAACGATACCAGCGCTCCGAACCTTTGGAACGTCACCTTTAGCGATAATTCGGCTGTGTCGGAAGGCGGCGGGATGTACAATGTTACCAGTGCTCCAATAATCTATAACGCGATCTTCTGGGGCAATACAGCTCCCAGCGGTGCGCAGATTTACAACTTCACTGCTGGTGTTCCCATCGTGAGGGATAGTGTCGTGGAGGGCGATTGCCCTACTGGAAGCACTTGCACGAATATAATTCCCGCTGACCCCATGCTCGGCACGCTCGGCAACTATGGCGGTTTCACCAAGACCATCCCGCTCCTGGCAGGCTCCTCAGCCATCAATACGGGGGACGATGGTGTCTGTCCTCCCACCGACCAGCGCGGCGTCTCTCGTCCACAAGGGTCGCACTGTGACATCGGCGCGTTTGAGCAAGATGACTTTATCGCACCCAGTGTGACTTCATTCACCCTGAAGACACCGGCCACCAGCCCCACGAACGCGGATACTCTCACCTTCCTGGCCACGTTCAGCGAACCTATGACGCATGTGGATATTGCCGATTTCGTTAAGAACTCTACGAGCACTGCAACAGTCAACGCCGTCTCCCAGGTTACTACCAGCACTTATGATGTGACCATCTCCGGAGGTGATTTGGCAAGTTTTAATGGTGATGTCAACCTCAATCTTAGCGCTACACCAACCATCACAGATTTGGGAGGCAATGCCCTGCGGTCAGCGAACCCAGCATTGACCAGACCTACGTGATTGATACAACTGCTCCGACGATCACGATCACCGAACCTGACACCAGCGCAGCGTTGAACAAAACCATTACAGCCAGTGCGCCGGGCGGCACATTGATGATGAGCAATACCACCGGCACGATCTGCGACAGCAGTTTGGCCTTTATTGCATATTCCAGCCAGACATTCTCATCTGAGTCTGACAACGGCACAAAGGTATGTTATAAAGCGGTAGACGCTCTCGGGAATACCGCTTACAGCCTGTCTGATGCTATCGCAGGCATCGACACCACTGCACCGACCGTGACGATCGACACCCATCCCACCAACCCGACCAACAGCACTTCGGCTGCCTTTACGTTCACACCCGCTGGAAGCCCAACATCTGTCGATTGTAAACTGGATGACGGATCATTTGCGACCTGCACCACGACCGGCAGCCAGTCCTATGCGGGACCACTGGGCGAAGGCTCTCACACCTTCACAGTGCGTGTCACCGACGCGGCGACCAACAGCAGCACGGCAACATATACCTGGGTGATCGACACCACTGCACCGACCGTGACGATGACTTCGCTCGCCTCCGATCCGACCAATACTTCACCTATTGCGGTCAGGGTGACCTTCAGCGAAAGCGTCACCGGCTTTACATCCACCGACATCGTTCCTGCGAATGGCGCGGTCAGCAACTTCACGGGTAGCGGTGCAAGTTACACCTTTGATCTCACGCCTGGCGTGCAGGGATTGGTCACTGCAGATATTGCCGCGGGCGTGGCAACAGATTTGGCAGGCAACGGCAACACGATTGCCACGCAATTCAGCCGCGTATACGACGTGATCTCTCCCATTGTTTCGTCCAGCCTGCTTGCAAATCCCAGTCCTACCAATCTTGCCAGCGTGAATTTCACCGTCACGTTCTCTGAATTTGTGATGGGTGTTGATGTGACCGACTTCTCTCTCACAACAACGGGTGTTTTAGGCGCTTACGTGACCGGTGTCAGTGGTTCGGGTAATGTCTACGCTGTGACAGTCAACACAGGAAGCGGCAACGGCACCATCCGCTTGGAAGTACCTGTCAGCGCAACCATCGCCGACCTGGTCGGGAACCCGCTGGCCGGCCGGCCTTACACCAGCGGTGAGACATATACCATTACCAAAGTATTCACCATATTCCTGCCGTTGATCCTGCACTGACATCCCGGTCAGAAACCCTCAGGGAGGCTGTGCCATCAGGCAGTCTCCTTGCCAAAAGACATCCAATGTGCCTTATCAACGTTTGGCAACGCCGGTTGGAATTGGTGCTATTCCAACCGGCAGGGAATACCTGTAACGAATATACTACCCTGCCCTACGTCCACCTCGGCAATTCCCACCCCACCTTTTCCGAAGGCTGTCATGTTCGAGGCACCGGAGTGAACCGGCTGCCGTTCATGCGGGCCTGGCGCGTCAGCTAAATCCTAACACCGCCTCTACCCATAACACAACAAGGAAACATGGAAACAATGACGGTTGCCACTTGAAATGCGCCTCCCAAGAGAGTAATACATTACCGGGCCTCTTTCTCTCAAGAACGCCTGACTTATCCCCCAGAAGAATCCCGGATCCTCTACCGCTCCAAGGACAACCGGCAAGAAAAAGCCTTCGATGCCTTGGGGCACATTGTTTATTTCAAACGGTAATTTTTGATTTTCGAGGCTATCTTTTTTGAAGAGTAGTAGGTGAAAGCAAAATGTTGCCCCCACAAAGCCGGAGGCGATTCCGGTTGGGCATTAGTCCGGCGGAAAAATTAGGTGAATCGGCCTCCCGTATTTCGTACGGGCCATAAATGAATTCTCCGGTCATTGAAGGATCCTGGATATTAAAAACAAAACGATGGCCGCACCCATGACACTAAAGGCGGATAGATAAAAAAAGCGGTAGCTGCCGAACAAGCTAGCCCGGAAATAATCCTTGGTGACCAGGAAGCAGAGATGTACCGGGGAGAGCATCATGCCCATATAACCGAAGCTGTAGGCCAGGGCGGCATAAGAAAGGTAATCAAACAGGGACCCGGCCGGGAAGAGGGGGATGATCAGCGGGAACGAGGCCCCTACAAAGCCGATGGCGATCCCCGTGACCACCCCGGACAGGAAGGGCATAATGGTGATCACCAGCGCCAGCGGGATATGGTAGGCCATCAGTTCATTGCGGATCTCGACCACGGCCCGGCTGTCCGTCATCAGCCCTTCGAAGACCATGATGGCGGCCACCAGCAGCAGGAGGGAGACGTTTTTCCGATCCACCACGGCCGCCTTCAGTTGCCCGAAGGAAAGCCGGTTGACCAGCAGGACCCAGATGATGGCGGCCAGGAGCCCGGGGAGAATGGAAACGGCGCCTGGAATTTTCCAGGCCACTCCGGCCCGGTTCAGGATCCCGATCACCCCGGCCATTCCCAGAAGGACCAGGACGACGGTCAGGATCGGCATAATCTCCCATAAAAATCCTTTCAGCCCCGCCCAGGAAAATCCCGCCTCTTGGCGGACGGTCCCGGACCCCAGGGGTTTCAATATAAACAGTACGCCGGCCAGGACCGTGACGACGGTCATGGGGGCCATGAAGGCCATAAACAGCCAGGGTTCCACCCGCAGTAGGGCCACCGCCAGGACCACCCCCGGGTAGAGGGGCCACCAGTATTCCCAGATGTGCCGGAACCAGTAGTTGACCGCTGTCCGCTGTTCCCCGGTCATCGGGTTGCGGCACAAGGCCGTTTCCACCATGGGGGCGGAAAACAGAGCCCCCCCGGGCATGGGCAGCAGCCCGATCAGGGCCGGCAGCACCGCCGCGGCGGTCCGGTCATCCCGCGAGAGGCTCATAAACCCGGCTACAATTCGGTCCAGATGCCGGCTCTCCTGCATCAGGCGACTGAGCACCAGGATAAATCCCACGATCAGGATCAGGCTGATCGTCTGCAGTTTAGCCAGGCTTTTCAGAATGCTGACGGCCACTTCCACCGGGCCGAGATTCATCCAGAACCCCAGGACCAGGGAGCCGGCAAGCAGAGAGAGGCTTAAACTGACCCGAACCCGGTTTAGGATCAGGATCAGGACAAAGACCAACAGCACTTTAAGGATGGCGGGAATCATCGCCTTAACGGAGCTTTTTCCTTCCGATCATTGAAAATTCTGAACGGCTTGACTTTTGTATTTTTATACTTCAATAGTGGAGGGTGGTCAATTCAATCCTTCGATGAGATAATCAGAAAACGAAGTAGTTTTTAAAGATTGAATGGAAATCAGGGAAGATCCAAGGCGATCCGCAGGGCCCGGTCCAGTTGTTCCATTTGGCCCGGGGCCAACGTCCCGATGAAATTGGTTAAAACCGACTTGAAGAGGCTAACCAGTTCGTCACAGTGGATGCTGCTTTTGTGCTTGAGGCCTTCTTCCGGTCCCACGGGGACCTGACTGGCCAGGCCGTCGTAGGCCGTATAGATCGGTGCGCAAATGACTGTTAAAAACCGGGAGTCGATCACCACCTGGCGACTGACCACTACAAAGACCCGGAATTTCTTTGGGTCCTTGGCTATGGGATTGGCCACCCGGTACAATTCGCCCCGCTTCATAGCGGGGTCTGGTAGGTCAGGATGTCGGCCGCCTCCCGATTGAGATGATCAGCGCGGCGGTTTATAATCTCCAGGTCTCTGGCGTTCTGCTCTTCCAGCACCAATTGCCGGATAAACAGCCGAACCGCGGTTTCAACAAAATCAGACCGGTTCTTTTTGGATTGCCTGGCCCGGGCATCGATGATCTCCAGAAGCTCCCTGGAAAGGGTGACAGAAGTCTTGACTTTCATACTACCTTTATACTCCATTATGGAAAATATGTCAATTTAAAACCGCGAAAGACGGTTTCAGTCCGCGCCCGAAACCATAAGGAAGAAATCGACTCTCAAAAGGTCAAAAAATGCCGGTAATCACAATAAGCACAGACTTCGGTTGGGACGATCCCTATGTGGGGATCATGAAGGGTGTGATGCTGGGAATCAACCCCCGGGCCACGCTGGTGGATATCACCCACGGGCTTTCACACCACCGGCTCCCGGAAGCGGCTTTCAAGCTGGCGACCATCGCCGGCTACTTCCCGAAAGGAACTATTCACCTGGTCGTAGTCGACCCCGGCGTGGGAGGCGCCCGGCGGCCGATCTTGATCAAGACCAAAGCGCATTACTGGGTCGGTCCCGACAACGGCCTATTCACCCAAATACTTCGGGCCTTTCCGGATTTTCGAGTCTTTCATCTGACCAACCCTAAATACTTTCTAAACCCGGTCTCCCATACTTTTCATGGCCGGGATATCTTTGCCCCGGCCGCCGCGCACTTGAGCCGGGGCCTTCCGATGACTGCTTTTGGGAAGCCGCTTTCCGATCCTGTCCTCCTGAACCTGCCCGAACCGGCGGTCAAAAACAATGTTCTCATCGGCCAGGTGGTCTATGCCGACCGCTTCGGCAACCTCATCACCAACTTGAGCCAAGCATTGGTCAAACCTCGATCGAATCCTGCGGAAATAATAATCGGGATAGGGTCCAATCGGCTTCAGGGACTGCGGGAAAGCTACGCCCAGGCAAAACCCGGCGAGCTCCTGGCCCTTTTCGGCAGCAGCGGCTATCTGGAAATTGCCTGCAATCTGGGCAGCGCCGCCAAGACGGTGGGATATGAGGAGGGGAAGAGGATGGTGATAAAAATCGGATTGGAAAAAAAGTAAGGTCTATCTGCCGCCTTTTTTTGCTTCCCTCTTCCTTCTTCCATCTTCCATCTCAGGCCTCCCCGCCCCTCGCAGGGCTTCCCGAATACTCCGGGTGAAGGGCGGCTTTAAGAGGCCTTTCTCGGTAATAATCCCGGCAATATATGAATGCGGGGTGACGTCAAACGCCGGGTTCAGGACGCTGATGCCTTCCGGGGCAATCCGTAGCTCCCGCCAGTGGGTGACCTCCCGCGGGTCCCGTTCTTCAATGGGAATCGCCTCACCGGTTTTTATCCGGGCATCGATGGTGGAACAAGGGGCGGCCACGTAGAAGGGAATCCGGTGGGCCTTGGCCAGGACCGCCACCGAATAGGTGCCGATCTTATTGGCCGCGTCTCCGTTGGCGGCAATGCGGTCCGCCCCCACGATGACGCGATCGATCAGCCCTTTCTTCATAAAATAGCCGGCCATATTGTCGGTGATCAGGGTAACGGGGATGCGGTCCCGGGCCAGTTCCCAGGCGGTCAGACGGGTCCCCTGGAGAAAGGGACGGGTCTCATCCGCGAAAACCCGGACCTTTTTCCCGGCCGCCTTGGCAGCCCGGATCACGCCCAGGGCCGTACCGTAGCCGCCGGTGGCCAGGGCCCCGGCATTGCAGTGGGTCAAAATGGTGTCTCCGTCCCGGATCATTTCCTGCCCGACCAGTCCCATTTTTTTGTTGATGGCCACATCCTCGGCCAGCATCCGACGGGCTTCCCGAATCAACGCGGTTTTAACCGCCATCCCTCGCCCGGACAACCGGTCTTCCATCGTGGCCGCCATCCGCTCCAATGCCCAGGTCAGATTGACTGCCGTGGGCCGGGCCGCGCCGATCTCGCGGCAAATGCCCTGAAACCCTTTCCTGAACTGCTCCGGATTTTCCGCGCTTAGGGTTTGGGCCCCCAGGGCCGCGCCCATGGCCGCCGCAATCCCTATGGCCGGGGCCCCCCGAATGACCATAGTCCGAATCGCCTCGATGACCTGGGGATATTCGGAACAAACCACATAGATTTCTTCCCAGGGCAACTTGCGCTGATCAATCATGACCACCCGGTTTTCTTTCCAGTCAATGGTTTTAATCATCATCCGCCTCCAGCTTTTTCTTCAGCAGTTCATTAACCAGTTTCGGATTGGCCTTCCCCCTAGTCCGCTTCATGACCTCACCCACGAAGTACCCGAACACCTTGTTTTTCCCCGCCCGATATTCGGACACTTGGCCGGGACTGGCCTCCAGGACCTCCTCTATGACCGGAAGGATCTGTTCGGGATCGGTCATCTGGACCATTCCCTGTCCTTCCACGATGCCCCGGGGATCCCGGCCGTTCTGAAACATCTCCTCAAAAACCGTTTTAGCCTGCTTCCCTGAGATCTGCCCCTCTTGAATCAGGTCCAGCAAGGTCGCCAATTGAGAGGGGGTGATCGGACAAAATTCGATTTCCTTTTCCTCTCGCTTGAGTTCTCGCATTAAATCCACCATGATCCAGTTGCTGACGGTCTTGGGCTGGGGGTGGAGCCGGACACACTGTTCAAAAAACTCGGCCAAGGCCCTGGAAGAAGTCAAAATCTCACTGTCGTATTCCGGCAACCCGTACTCGTCGACAAAACGCCGGCGTTTGGCCCCGGGGAGTTCCGGAAGACTATTCCTGACGGTAACAATCCATTCCGGGCTGATTTCCACCGGGACCAGATCCGGATCCGGAAAATAACGGTAGTCATGGGCCTCTTCTTTGCCGCGCATGGGCAGCGTGACTCCCCGGGCGGCATCCCAGAGTCGAGTCTCCTGGAGCACCAGGTCCCCGTCTTCCAAAACCGCCCGCTGCCGGCGAAGTTCAAATTCCAAAGCCTTTTCCACGTGCTTAAAGGAATTCATATTTTTCAATTCCACCTTCGTTCCCAAGGTGGTTTCTCCCTGGAGACGCAGGGAACTGTTGGCGTCGCAACGGAAACTGCCTTCTTCCATATTCCCGTCGCAAATCCCCAGGTAACGGAGGATCTCCCTGAGCCGCCGGAGGTACTCACCGGCCTCTTCCGGGGTCCTCAAGTCCGGTTCGCTGACAATCTCCATCAACGGCACCCCGGTGCGGTTAAAGTCCACGTAACTTACCGGTTGGCTTTCATCATGGATTAACTTGCCGGCGTCCTCTTCCATATGGATGCGGGTGATCCCTACCCGCTTCGGAATACCCTGAACCGTTATTTCCAGATTCCCCCCCAAGGCGATCGGCGCTTCAAACTGGGAAATCTGATATCCCTTAGGCAAATCCGGATAAAAATAATTCTTACGGGCGAAGAGGCTGTACGGGGTGATGGTGCATTGTGTGGCCAGGGCCATGCGCAAGGTATACTCCACCACCTTTTTGTTCAGGACCGGCAGGGAACCGGGCAATCCCAGGCAAACCGGGCAGGTATGGGTGTTGGGTTCGGCCCCAAAACGGGTGGAGCAGCCACAAAATATTTTGCTGTCGGTCAATAGTTGGGCGTGTACTTCCAGCCCGATAACGGCTTCCCATTCAGGCATACGACACTCCTACCAAAAACGGTGATCGATTTTATTTTCGCAATTACGGTTCCAGACCATCCATATCTTCCGGGGTATTGATGTTAAAAAAGGATTTCAATTCCGGATCCACCTGTCTCAAACTCGTTTCGGGTACTTTCTTGACCCTCACCTGGGAATAAAAATGGGAAACCTTTAACTTCCCCTCGGCCAACTGGCTGGCAATGGGTTCTAAGCACCGCCGGGAATAAATCGCCGCTAGGGGCTGATACCCCTCCTCGGTGACCGGAACGACCACATCCCACCGGGCCTCTAAATTTTTCAAAATTAATTCCAGAAGCTCCAGTTTCAAAAAAGGCATATCACAGCCGGCGATGAAGGCATGGGGTCGGGGGGAGTAAAACAGGCCGCTGTAGATACCGGTCAACGAACTCCGGATATCGACCAAGTCGGTGACCAGGATTACTCCTTCATCCAGATAGTCCCGGGGCTGGTTGGTAACGATCAGGATGGGATCGAAAAAGGCCTGGAATAGGGGCACGAGCCGATCCAGGATGGTCTGCCCCTCGATGGGCAAGCGGGCCTTGTTTCGGCCGGCCATCCGGCTGTTCAGACCGCCGGCTAAGATGATCCCCGCGCAAGAGGAGTTCCTACTCATGAGGTTCTCGCCACCGGCTATTCAGTCCAGACCGTACCGCTTAATCTTGTTCAATAATCCCCGACGGCTCAAACCCAGTTTCAAGGCGGTCTTGCTGCGGTTACCCCGGCAGGCCTTCAAGGCTTCCTCAATCATGCCCTTCTCCAGATGGCTGGTTTGATCCTGAATTGAACCCTCCTTGACCGGGGAGTACCCCCAACCCGTCTCCCGAATACTATCGGACAAGTGTCTGGGACGGAGTTCCTCTTCCTCGGTCGCCAGGGTCAGGGCCCGCACCACTTCATTTTCCAACTCCCGAACATTTCCCGGAAAGGGATATTTTTCCAATAGATTTAAACAGTCTGAACTGAGCCGACAGTTTTTCCCCAAACGCTGATTGTATTTCTTGAGGAAATGGTCGACCAGCACCGGGATATCCCCGGTCCGCTCGGAAAGGGGAGGAAGCGGAATGGGAAAGGCGTAGATCCGATAAAAAAGATCTTCCCGGAACTTCCCCGCCTTAATTTCCTCTTTCAGGTCTTTATGGGTGGCGGCGATGACCCGGACATCCACCGTCAGGGGCTTTACTTCGCCGAGGCGACGGATTTCACCTTCCTGCAATACCCGCAATAATCGCACCTGCAAAGCCGGAGGGGTATCCCCCACTTCATCCAAAAAAATAGTGCCCCCATGGGCAATCTCAAAAAGGCCTTTTTTGTCGGCCACTGCCCCGGTAAAGGCCCCTTTCTTATGGCCGAACAACTCGCTCTCCAAAAGGCTTTCCGGCAAGGCCCCGCAATTTTGAACCACAAAGGCTCGGTCTTTCCGGGGGCTGTTATAATGAATCGAGCGGGCGACCAATTCTTTGCCGGTACCGGTTTCCCCGAGGATGACCACCGTAATGGGGCTTTCGACGGCTTTCTCCATCAAATGGAAAACCTGGCGCATGGCCGCACTTTGCCCCAAGATTTGATTAAAAGAGTATTTGCCCTGAATCTCCCTGCGCAACTGTCGGTTTTCTTCCCAGGTTCTTTTCAATTTATCCTGAGTGGAAGCCAGGTCCTCGTACATGCGACGGATGCGCAGGGTGGACCGAATCCGGGCCAAAAGTTCATAGGATTGAAATGGCTTGGTGATATAATCATCTGCCCCCGCGTCCAGGCCCCTGACCCGCTCTTCCAGTTCGGTCAAAGCGGTGACCATGATTACCGGGATGAACTGAGTCTGGGGATCGGATTTTACTTGCTTGAGCACCGCGAGCCCATCCAGTTTCGGGAGCCGGATGTCCATTAAAACCAAATCCGGAATGGTGTCCCGAATCACCCTGAGCGCCTCCAAGCCGTCTTGCACCCAGGTGACGGCATAGCCTTGATCCGAAAGTTCTTGCCGGATAAAATCGGCCTCCAAGGGTTGGTCTTCGACCAATAAAATGCGGTAGCCTATCCTGTCAGTCATCAGCACCTCCCGAAGGTCAGTCCTTAACAAATTTTATGCTGAGAATGTATTTCTACCCTTTCAATAGGTATCGAGAATCATCATTAGGATCTTAAATTTTTCTCGCCGGGGACTTTTTAGGGTCCAGCAAAGGAAATCCCTCCAGGCCTTCAATGGCCTCTTTCAAGCCTTCGACGCTAAGCAACAATTTTTTTAGATTTTCCGCCTGGGAAGCGGGCAACTGCCCCTGGATTTTTCTTAAAACCAATTCGGTATACCCCATGACGGCATGCAACTGGGCCCGGATTTGATGGGACTGAAGGGACAAAAAGGCGCGCTGTTGTCTCCCTATGGTTTGAAAGGATTCCAGACGCCGGGTGGCCCGTTTCAACTTTTTTTCCATTCCCGCGAGTAGTTTCCCTTCATTCGGAACTTGAGCGGGGTCCGGGCAGCCCCCCTTTTGATCAGGTGGCCGTCGAACCGGAATACCCCTTTTGCCCGAGGGTTGAGACTCTTTGGTCCTGCGGCCCTGTTCCGCCTGGTTTATGGTTCCTCGTTTTTTCTGGATAGCCATTAAACGCCCCGACTAAGGCATGTTTTCCCAGCGACCACAACGGTCCCCCCAATAAATGGGCCGATCTTCATCGGTCTCAAACGAGAAGACCTCACAACCATTGGAACAGCCGTTGCATTCAAAGCTATTAAAATGATAGTGGATTTGAGTCAGATCGAAGCCTTTAAAGCGCGTGGCCGCCTGTTCTGGTCGATAGTCCCGGGCCAGGAGGGCTATGCCGATTGCCCCCATGACTTCATAATGAGGCGGCACAATGACGGGGCAGCGCAAGGCCAGTTCGAAAGCCCGGGCCATACCCTGATTGGCGGCCACCCCGCCTTGGAAGAGAATGGGTTCTCGGATCTCTTTGCCTTTAAACAGATTATTCAGATAATTGCGGACCAAGGCCTGACAAAGGCCGGCCACAATATCCTCCCGGGTATGTCCCATCTGTTGTTTATGGATCATGTCCGACTCGGCGAAGACCGTGCACCGGCCGGCGATTTTGGTGGGTCTTTTGGATTGCAGGGCTAAAGGGCCGAATTGCTCGATCGGGATCCCCAGGCGGAAGGCCTGTTGATCCAAAAAAGATCCGGTGCCGGCGGCACAGACGGTATTCATATCAAAATCCACCACCGTCCCATTACGGATAATGATTCCCTTCGAATCCTGGCCCCCGATTTCCAGCACGGTTTGTACTTGGGGATCCGTATGGATCGCGGCTAAGGCGTGGGCGGTGATTTCATTTTTTATTACATCCGCCCCGGCCAGGATACCGGTGATAAAACGGCCGCTGCCGGTGGTTCCGACGCGGCCGATGGTCAAACCAGGCGGCAAGGCTTTTTGAATATCCCTGAGCCCCTGCTGGACCGCCTGAATAGGCTGCCCCCGGGTCCTGAGATAGTTCTTGGCCACCACTTCTCCGGAGTCGCCCAGCACCACCAGATTGGTGCTGATGGAACCCACATCAATGCCTAAATAGCCCGTCACCGCCTTAATCCGTCACTAAAAATATTTTTGACGCTTCCCCCGTATGGGCGGGAACCCCTTGTCTCCGGAATGGCCGTCGGGTCTCGGCGAAAGGGTTTTCCATATTGCTTTTCAGGTTTTAACCCGGCCCCCGTGTTTTCAAATCTTCCCGAAGGCAGGGCCAGCCAGGGAAGCCTCAAAAGTCTTGGAGTATGGGCCTGCTTTATATAAAATTAGTAACTTAGGCCCGGTTTCGGAGTCCGGAGTACATTTGGAAAACCCTTTCGCCGAGACCCGACGGCCACGAAACTCCGCTTTCAGACTAACCTGCTTTATATTATGGCTACCCACCCCAAAGGGTGAACAAGCATACTTTAATTAAGTAAGGGGAACCCAAGGGTCGGAGAAGAAAGGCCGGTTCAGGCCCCGCTATGGCCGAAGCCCCCCTGACCCCTTTCGGTCGTCTCCAAGTGATCGGTTTCCTGAAGATTGGCCCGGTAAACCCGTTGAATGACCAATTGAGCCAGACGCTCCCCCCGGCGGATAGTATAGGGACGGGTCCCCAAGTTGATCACCGGCAGTCCAATTTCCCCCCGATAATCAGAGTCGATCGTCCCCGGGCTATTGATCAGGCTGATCCCGTGTTTCAAGGCCAATCCGCTCCGGGGCCGGATTTGTCCCTCGAACCCCTCGGGGATGGCCAGGGCCAGGCCGGTGGGAATCAACCGGATCTCCCCGGGAGCCAGGGCCAGCTCACCCTCCAGAGCAGCGGCCAAGTCCATCCCCGCCGCCCCTGAACTCAGGTAGGCCGGGAGCGGCAAATCCAGGTCCCGGTCCGGGAAAACCCGCATCACCTGAACAGTCACTTCTCTCACGACCAGGAAATCCAGGGAAAGGGAATTTCCCCCTCCGACACCGGACCCAGGGCCACCAGAGAAAAAAGATCGCCCTGGATAGTTTCCTCGGCCAGGTTGACCAAGTCTTCCAAAGCTACAGCGTCCAATCCCTCCATGATTTCTTCGAAGGTCAAATGGCGGCCAAAGACAAATTCATTCTTGGCTAGACGGGTCATGCGATTGTCATTGTTTTCCGCGCCCAGCAATATGCCGCCTTTGACAAATTCTTTGGCCATCGCCAATTCGCCCGGCGTCACCTCCCCCTTTCTTATTTTAATCAACTCCCGGCCAATAACTTCCAAGGTTTCCGGCAGGGTTTCTTTGGCCACCGCGGTATAGATGCCCCAAATGCCGGTGTCCTGGAAGGACGACAGGTAGGAATAAATGGCGTAGGCCAACCCCCGTTTCTCCCGCACTTCCTGGAACAGGCGGGAGCTCATATTTCCCCCGATGAGCACGTTGAGCAACGTGGCGGCATAGCGTTGTTCATCGGCCGCCGCCGGAGCCCAGGTTCCCATGGCCAGATGGACCTGCTCCAAATCGCGGGGAACCACCCGAAACTTGGAGGCCAGCAGGGGTTTCTGACGGTCAGGGTTTTTTCCCACGGGCGGAAGTTTCAGAAGCTCCGGAGCCAGCAACTTCACGAAGTCCTCGTGGTCCAACTGCCCCGCGGCAGACACCACCACTTTCTCCGGCCCATAAGCCCGCTGAAGGTAGTGTAGAAGATTATCCTGGGTAAAGGCCTGCACCGTTTCCGGGGTCCCCAGGATGTTCCGGCCCAGGGGGTTTCCCTCATAAACCGTTTCCCCGTAAAGGACATGAGCCAATTCGTCCGGGGTATCCTCCACCATGCTGATTTCCTGGAGGACCACCATCCGCTCCCGTTCCACCTCTTCCGGATCAAAGACCGATTGCAGGAAGATATCCAGCAGGAGCTCGGTGACCTGCGGCAGGTGGTGGCCTAAGACCTTGGCATGAAAGCAGGTATGTTCCTTGGAGGTGAAGGCGTTGGAAAGCCCTCCGATAGCATCCAATTCCTTGGCAATCTGTTGAGCGCTGCGGTTCCGGGTCCCCTTAAAGATCATATGTTCGATAAAGTGGGAAATCCCGTTCAGTCCCGGGGATTCATCCCGTGACCCGTTGTCCACCCAGATCCCCATGGAAACGGAAACGAGATGAGGGAGTTTTTCGGTAATAATCCTGAGACCGTTGGGCAAAACCGTCTTCTGAACCATGGACTTAGGATTTCTCCGGCAGGGATTGCCCCAAAGCGGCCTTCCGGCTTAATCGGATTTTTCCCTGCTTATCCACCTCCAGCACCTTGACCAGCACTTCGTCCCCTTCCTGAAGGACATCGGTCACCTTGTTGACCCGATGGTTATCCAGTTGAGAGATGTGAATCAGCCCCTCGGTCCCAGGCAGGACTTCGACGAAGGCCCCGAAGTCCATGATTTTTTTCACCTTTCCCATATACAACCGCCCGATTTCCACTTCCTGGACGATTTCCATGATCATGGCAATGGCCCGCTCCGAACTTTTCCCGTCCGGAGAGGCGATAATAACTCTCCCTGAATCTTCCACCTCGATTTTAGCCCCGGTCTCACTGACAATGGCCCGAATAACCTTTCCCCCCGGCCCGATCACTTCCCGGATCTTTTCGGGATTGATTTCAATGGTGGTTATTTTGGGCGCATAGTCGGACAAGCTGGTTCGTGGTTGGGCGATGGTCTTTTCCATCAAGGCCAGAATGGACAGCCGGGCCTCCCGGGCCTGTTCTAGCGCCCGTCCCATAATATCCTGGTTGACCCCTTGGACTTTAATATCCATTTGTAAACCGGTGACGCCCTCCACGGTGCCGGTTACTTTAAAATCCATATCGCCCGAATGGTCTTCATCCCCCAGAATATCCGTTAGAATGATTACCTCCTCCTCTTCCATAATCAAGCCCATGGCGATACCGGCCACCTGGGCCGTGATAGGCACCCCGGCGTCCATCAGGGACAGGCTGCCGCCACAGACCGTGGCCATGGAGGAAGAACCGTTCGATTCCAGCACCTCGGAAACGATCCGGATCGTGTAAGGAAAGGTGTCACTACTGGGCAGCACCTGAAGCAGGGAGCGTTCCGCCAGGGCCCCATGCCCGATTTCCCTTCGTCCCGGTCCCCGGAGCATTCGGGCCTCGCCCACGGAAAAGGGTGGAAAATTGTAATGAAGCATGAAGGACTTGAAGGTTTCTCCGATTAAGGAATCTATCCGCTGCTCATCGGAGGAGGTCCCCAGGGTGGCCACGGCCAGGACCTGCGTTTCCCCCCGGGTAAACAGGGCCGATCCATGGGTCCGGGGAAGAACCCCGACCTCACAAGAGATGGGGCGGACCTCGTTAAATTTTCGGCCGTCAATTCTTTTTTTCTCCTTGACGATCATCCGTCGAACCGTGTCCCGTTCCAGGTTTTCAAAAATCTTCCTGATGAGAGGACGGTGGGTCGGATCTTCGCCAAATTGTTGTTGGAGGTCAAGCAGGATTTCCCGCATCCGCTCGTGGCGTTCCATTTTCCCGGACAGGGTCAAGGCCTCGGCCACTGCGGGTGCCGCGGCAGCGGTCATCCGAGCCGTCAATTCTTCATTGACCGCTGTGCCCGTCCAGGTTCTTTTCTTGGGGCCGACTAGTTGAGCTAGTTTTTTTTGCATTTCCAGGAGGCCTTGCATCCCCTGATGGCCGTAAAAAATAGCCCGGACCAAGTCCTCTTCGCTGGTCATCCGCGCCCAGCCTTCCACCATGACCACCGCCTCCTGGGTGCCGGCCACGATGATATTAAAATCACTGTCCTTCAATTGAGAACTGGTAGGATTGAGCACCAACTCCCCCTCGATGCGGCCGACGCGAATCCCGGCAATCGGCCCCTGAAAGGGAATATCCGAAATCTCCAGAGCCGCGGAAGCCCCGATGATAGCCAAAATATCGGGATCGTTTTCCTGATCCACCGAAAGGACCGTGGCAATCACCTGGGTTTCATAAAAATAATCCTTGGGAAACAGGGGCCTCAAAGGACGGTCGATCAAACGGGAGGTGAGGGTTTCTTTTTCACCGGGACGGCCGATTTCTCTTCGGAAAAAGCTTCCCGGAATCCGTCCGGCCGCATAGGCCATCTCCTTGTAATCCACGGTGAGAGGAAGAAAATCGATCCCCTCCCGGACGTCCTGGGTGGAGACCACGGTGACCAGGACGATCGTTTCGCCGTATTGGACCCATACCGCTCCGGTGGCCTGCTTGGCCACGCGACCGGTTTCTATACTTAAGGTTTTGCCATTGACTTCAGTCGTTAATTTATGAGGCATTCAAACATACTCCTTTTCATTGGGAACCCAGGGGGTTTATTTACGAATCCCCAGTTCCTGAATAAGGTTACGATACCGCTGAGCATCCTTTTTCTTGAGGTAACCCAGTAATCGCTTTCGCTGACCGACCAACTTCAGCAGTCCCCGTCGGGAATGATGGTCCTTGGCATGGGTCTTGAAATGTTCCGTCAGGTATTTAATTCGCTCGCTCAACAGGGCAATCTGGACTTCAGGGGATCCCGTGTCGGTTGGATGGACACTAAACTTACCTAAAACTTCTTTCTTCTGATCTAAGGTTAATCCCACTTTAGACCTCCTTCGTTTAAGTTAATAAATTAAATCAAAACCCGCAGGGGTTTGAGTTCTCTTTTCAAATCCCCGGGGAGGTGATAAATCGCCAGTAAATGGTTTCCCGGACTGATCACACAAACGGGTTCACCGGGTTGAACTGCCGGCCACTCGGAAAGGGCCTCCTCGGGTTCGATCCAACAACCCTGCCTTATTTTTTGTTTCCAGGCTTCCTCAACCTTAACTTGGGGGTATTGCCCCAGGATAAAATCCAAGGGCAGCCTCCAGGCTTCCTGCCCCCCCTGAAAGGCCGCTTGCTCCAGAATTTCCCAGGGGACGGCTTGTTCCAGGGTAAAGGGCCCGCTTCGGGTGCGCTGCAGCGTATTTAAATAAGCCCCGCAACCGAGCTGTGTGCCTATATCCGCGCACAGGGTTCGAATATAGGTGCCCGAGGAACAGGTCACTTCGAAATCAACTACCCCCCCCCCGATTTCCAAAATCCGGATCGATTCAACGGTAATCTCCCGGGATGGTTTGACTATCGGTTTTCCTTTCCGGGCCCAGCGGTAAAGGGGTTGGCCTTGAAACTTAAGGGCCGAATATACCGGGGGGATCTGCCGTTGGGTCCCGACAAAGGATTGGCAGGCTTTCACAATAGCCTCGGGCCGGGGGAGCGGTTCAAGGGACACTTGGAGTACCTGCCCCGAAACGTCCTGCGTGTCCGTAGACCGGCCCAGGACCATCTGGGCCCGGTAAACCTTGGGGGATACGGAAATAAAAGGGATCAGCTTGGTAGCCCACCCCACACAGACCGGCAACACCCCGGTGGCTAAAGGGTCCAGGGTGCCGATATGCCCCATTTTGCGGTGCCGGGAAAGTGCCCGGATTTTCTGCAAAACCTGATGGGAGGTGCGTCCCGGCGGTTTGTCGATTACCCAAACACCTTCCCAGGGGGAGGGTCTAGGAGAATGGAGATCCGCTGGGGCTTCTTTTTTCAGCATGGTCTGGGGCTATTCTTCCTGATCTTTTTTAAGGCCCCGCAACAGTCCTTCGATCCGGTCGCCGTATTCAAAAGAAGTATCGTGAAAAAATTCCACCTCCGGCACATGCCGTAAGTGCAATCGAGCGCCCAATTCCCGTTTAATGAAACCCGAGGCCTTTTTCAATCCTTGCCAGGTATTCTGGATTTCCTCGGGATTTCCCAGGCGGCTGAAAAAAACCCGGGCCAGCTTCAGGTCCGGAGAGACCTCCACGCCGGTAATGGTCACCATCTCCAGGCGAGGGTCTTTGACTTTGCGCAGGAGCAGATCGGAAATTTCTTTCTGGATCAGCCCTCCAACCTGTCCGGTTCGTTTGGGTCGGCCGACGTTGGTTTTTATCATCCTAATTGGCCAGTCCGTCCTAATTTAATAATCGATCATTTCCAGGCGAAACTCCAGGTCCACGGCCACCTGCAGCCGCTCTACGAAATTGACTACCTGATCTAAACGGGCATTGACCTCCCGGCGATCGTTACTGAGACTGCAGATTCCCAAATGGGCTTTTTGCCACAACTCCTGATCGCCCACTTCGGCGATGGAGACATTAAACCGGTTTCTTACTTTATCCTTGAGACTCTTGATGACCTGACGCTTGGCCTTCAGGGAATGGGACTCAGGCAGCCAAAGGACTATTTCCAGGACGCCAATAACCATCGTTTTTCAGTCTCTGAAAAGCAACGTTCGGGTTTTTAGACCCTTGAATCCAAAAATGGGCCCTTACAGCGTGGCCTTGACCTCCTCCAGGTAGTACGACTCAATCGTATCTCCGACTTTAATATCGTTATACCCTTCCAGGCTGAGGCCGCATTCAAAACCGGCCAAGACTTCCCGGGCATCGTCCTTGAAACGCCGCAGGGAGGAAAGGCGGCCGTCAAAGATCACCACGTTGTCCCGGAGGAGGCGGGCCTTGGCATTGCGGTCGATCTTACCATCCGTGACGCCGCACCCGGCCACGGTGCCCACCTTAGGAACGTGAAACAACTCACGGACTTCGGCGTGACCGTTGACCACCACTTTATGGATGGGGTCCAGCATGCCGGTCATAGCGTCTTTCACTTCCGAAACCAAATTGTAAATAATATCGTAAAAACGGACGTCCACCTGTTCCTGTTCCGCCAATTCCTGGGCCTTGGGATTGGGGCGAACGTTGAAACCGATGATGATGGCCTTGGAAGCTGAGGCCAGCATGATATCGGTTTCGGTGATGGCCCCGGTGGAACTGTGAAGGGTAACGACCTTTACCGCCGCAGTGCTTAATTTGTTCAGGGCCTCACTGATGGCTTCGAGGGATCCCTGGACGTCGGCCTTCAGAATCAGCGTCAGCTCTTTGACCTGGCCTTCTTGTATTTGTTCGTACAATTTTTCCAGGGTGAGCTTGCTGGTCTTGGAGAGTTCGGCCTCCCTTTTTTTCTGCACCCGGTACAGGCTGACCTGCTTGGCCATCCGCTCGTCTTCACTGACCTGAAACTCCTCTCCGGCATTGGGTACCCCACTGAAACCGTGGACCTCCACCGGACTGGAGGGGAGGGCTTGATCCACTTTTTGCCCCCAATCATTGTAGAGGGCCCGTACTTTCCCAAAATGAATGCCGCAGATAAACGGATCTCCGGCCTTGAGGGTCCCTCCCTGAATGAGGACCGTAGCCACCGGCCCCCGCCCTTTATCCAACCGGGCTTCCACCACCCGCCCCTGGGCCGGTTTTTTGGGATTGGCTTTTAATTCCAAGACTTCGGCCTGCAACAGGATCATTTCCAGAAGATGGTCCACCCCCTGGCCGCTTTTGGCCGAGACTTCGGCCACAATCGTTTCCCCTCCCCAGTCTTCCGGCGCCAGTCCATATTCGGCCAACTGCCTTTTGACCCGTTCCGTGTTAGCGTTGGGCTTATCGATCTTGTTGATGGCTACAATAATCGGCACTCCCGCCGCGCGGGCATGATCGATGGCCTCTTTGGTCTGCTGCATGACCCCGTCGTCGGCCGCCACGATTAACACCACGATATCGGTAATCTGGGCCCCCCGGGCCCGCATAGCGGTAAAGGCCTCATGGCCCGGGGTATCCAAAAAAACGATCTCCCCTCGATCCAGCTTGACGTGATACGCTCCGATATGCTGGGTGATCCCGCCGACTTCCCCCTGGGTGATATTGGTTTTTCGAATCAAGTCCAGAAGAGAGGTTTTCCCGTGATCCACATGACCCATAATGGTGACCACCGGAGGTCGCGGCTTTAGTTCTTCCGGTTGATCGGTATGCAAGCGGACAGCTTGCTCCTCCTCGAAAGAAACCTTTTCGGCTTCATACCCGAATTCGGCGGCCACCAAGGCGGCGGCTTCATAATCAATGGCTTGATTCAAGGTCACCATCAGACCCAAGGCGATGAGTTTTTTCATTAACTCACCGCTTTTCACGCCCAACCGCTTGGCCAATTCGGCTACCGTGATAGCCTCGGAAATTTTGAGACGGCGTTTGCTGGCCTTCGGCGTGGTGATTTCGGTCTTTTTATACTTTTTGGCCGCCGATTTACCGCTTCTCATCCCCTTGCCGGGACGACCTTCCCGGGCGGAATCATCGTAGAGCGCCGCGCGTTCCAGGATTTCTTTTCGTTTTTTGAATACCTTGGACTTCGCAGTTTCCGTTTCCGTCGACACCCGAGTGGTTTTTAAGCCCTTTTTGATGGGAACTTTTTCTTTTTTGGGAGTCTCTTCCTCCTTCTTTTCTTCAATCCTCTTAACCGGCGTCGACGCTGGAGCTGGAGCTGGAGCTGGGGGGGCGACCGGCTCAGCCGCTCGAATCACTTTGGCCGGAGTCATTTTAGGTGGCTTGGGTGGCCTGACCGGTTTAGGGAGAACCTCCGGGGCCGGTTTAGCCGTTCGATCCAACTCTTCTTTCAAGGGTTGTTTTTCCGGGAGTGTGGATGGGGCACCCTCCATTTCCCGTTCCCCTGGTGTCTCCAGCAACGGTTTGCCGGGAGGGGGTGGCTCTGGCGCCGGAGGTGCTTCCAGCTCCGGCTGGGGAGGGGATTCGATAGCCGGAATTTCCACCTCCGGCTCCGGTGCCACCTCCACGACTTTTCTTCTGCGGCGAATGACTGTGGATTTGATCCGTTGTTCCTCCACTACCAAAGATTTGGTCCCGCTAAGATGGCCCTTAATTAACGCCACTTCCTCGTCGGAGAGCGATGAAGAATGGCTTTTCACCTCGATACTCATCTCCCGTATGGCGTCCACCAGGACCTTATTTTCCATCTCCAATTCTTTAGCTAACTCATACACGCGCATTTTGGTCATGGGTACCCCCTACCAGCGGATTCTTAATATATTCGCAGAGAACCGGACCTACCTGCCTAAAGGGACCGAAGGCTCGGCGACATTGTTTGGGGTTGTCGATAATCGATAAACAATCTTTTTGGAGGCAAAGATACCAGCCTCTGCCCGGCAGGACCTGTTCAGGATCCGCTTCCAGCACGGAATCCTTATGGATCACCAAACGAAGGAAGGCGCTTTTTTCCCTTTTTTGTCGACAGGCCCGGCAGGTTCTTTCCCGAATAGCCGCCGCCATTTATTTCTGTTCCTCCGGTTCATCGGCCTTCGGCTCTTCCGGCACTTCGGGCGGCTCTTGAGCCAAGTCGGTAGCCGCCGCTTCGGTAGCGACCCTTTCCTCTTCCAGGGCTTGATTTTGTTTATCCAGGGCGTCTTTTTGACGCTCGAGCTGGACGTAGGAGGCGGCCGACTCCAAAAGCTTTTCGGCCTTTTTCTGGCTCAAGCCGGGGACCTCGATGAGTTCCTCTAGCGAGGCTTCGGCCACCTCTTGAGCGGATTGGAAGCCTTTTTTGTAAAGGACATCGGCCGTCACTTCCCCCACACCGGCAATCTGCAGCAGGGACTGGTATCCATCCTTAATGGACTTGTCGTACTTGGATTCGCTTTTCACATCGATTTTCCATCCGGTTAATCGGGAGGCCAGGCGAACATTCTGCCCTCGTTTGCCGATGGCCAGGGACAATTGGTCATCGGGCACGACCACTTCCATGGAACGGCTTATTTCGTCGATGATCACCCGGACGACTTCGGCCGGGGCTAAAGCACTGCAGATATATTTGGCCTGGTCCGGGTTCCAGGGGATAATATCGATCTTTTCTCCCCGCAATTCCTGAACGACGTTTTGAACTCGATTGCCTTTCATGCCCACGCAGGCCCCTACCGGATCCACCTGTCTATCATCCGAAGCCACGGCAATCTTGGTCCGGCCGCCCGGTTCCCGGACCACATTAATAATCCGAACGATCTTCTCCGATACTTCCGGGACTTCCATTTCAAACAAAGCCGCCACAAATTGGGGATGGGTGCGGGAAAGGATGATTTGCGGCCCTTTACTGATCTTTTTTATTTCCAGCACATAGGCCCTTAAGCGATCCCCCTGTTTGTAGGTCTCCGTGGGAATTTGTTCGGTCACCGGGAGTATAGCTTCGGTTCGCCCCAGGTTGATAATCGCCGCTCCTTTGTCAAAGCGCTGGATGATGCCGTTAATCACTTCTCCCCGGCGGTCTCTAAAATCTTCAAATATAATATCCCGTTCGGCGTCTTTCATCCGCTGGATGATAACCTGTTTGGCCGACTGGGCGGCAATCCGTCCGAAAGAACTGGTCTCCATCTTAATGCCCAAGCTGTCTCCCAGTTCGCATTCCGGGTCCAGACTGCGGCCCTCTTCCATGGTAATCTGCGTCTGGGGATCTTTGACTTTTTCCACTACCTCTTTAAATTCAAAGACTTCGACCTCGCCTAATTCTTCGTTGTAAGTAACCTCGATTTCCTGTTTAAGTCCTAATTTTTTTTTGGCGGCCTGGCGAATCGCTTCGACCAAGGTGGAAATGAGTATCTGTTTATCTATGCCCCGATCACGGCTGACCTGGTCAATGACGCGTTTAAGATCCAGAGAAATCCCGCCGGTCATATCCTTTTCTTTTCGTTGAATCAGGCCCATAGTATTTTCTCCTTAAAAATCAGCCCTCGAACACCAAACGGGCTTTAGCAATGAGGGAAACCGGGATCTCCCAGACTTTTTTCTCATCAGCCAGCGAAAGAGTGCCGGACACCTGATAATCCAACATCTTCCCCTTAAAGAAACTCCGTCCTTCCCAGGGACTCCGAGTTATGACCTGGATCGGGTTGCCGATCTGGCGCAAGAAGTCCTGGTCCTTTTTAAGGGGCCGGTCCAAACCCGGGGAAGAGACCTCCAGGGTATAGCGAAAGGGGATAAGGTCCTCCACCTCCAACAGGTCCCCGAGCTGTCGACTGACAGAAGCGCAATCGTCCAGGGTGATCCCACCGGTTTTATCTATGAACAGGCGGAGCACCCATCCCCGGCCCTCCCTGAGCAATTCCATATCCGCCAATTCCATTTTTTCTTCCTGGAGGAGGGATTCGGCCAGCGTTTTGATTTTATTGAAGGCCTCTTCCGGCAACTGGCCCATTTTCCTCTATCTCCCCTTGGACACAAAAAAAGTGGGCCGGAGCCCACTTCGCACAGCAGAAATAAAATTGATACTTTCTTGGACTAATGTTTCTGAAACTATCAATAATCCGCTATTCGAAGTAATGGCCTTTCATCCGACCGAACCTAAGGCCCACCTCAAAAAGGGAACTACCTGGCTCCGTTAAGCGTTGGAGCGGGCAACGGGATTCGAACCCGCGACACCAAGCTTGGGAAGCTTGTACTCTACCAGCTGAGCTATGCCCGCTAAACCTTATTATTTTAAATGTTTTTTATTATCTGTCAACTAAATTTTTTCTTCCTAAAAGACATCAGCCATTATACTATACGGGGGAACTACCCATTAATAAACCGGGGGCGTAAGAAGATGGCCCCCTTTCCTTTCAGGTCGCCTATGCCCGGAAAAAATGAAAAAACCGTTTTTATTTGCCAGTCCTGCGGTTCGCAGAGCCCGAAATGGCTGGGACGCTGCCCGGACTGCGGAAACTGGAACACGCTGGTGGAAGAGGTCCGGGTCAACCCCAAAACGGCCGCTGTCTTGGGTGGAGATTTCTCTTTTCCCGATGAAGCCCCCCGGTTGTTAAAGGACATCTCCGGCCAAAGCGAGGAACGCTTCCTCACCGGGATTCAAGAACTGGACCGGGTCCTGGGCGGCGGGGTAGTGCCCGGGTCGGTCATATTGATCGGCGGCGATCCGGGGATCGGCAAATCCACCCTGGTGCTCCAGGCCCTGCACGCCCTGGTCCGGGAAGGCGGAACGGCTCTGTATATTTCCGGGGAAGAATCCGCCCGCCAGGTCAAGATGCGGGGAGAACGCTTAGGGGTGACTGAAGGACCGGTTTATGTCCTGGCCGAAACCTCGCTGGAAAAGATTTTTCGTACCCTGCAGGAACTTAAACCCCGGTTTTTGGTAATCGATTCCGTCCAAACCATCTATTCCGGGGACCTGGCCTCCGCCCCCGGTAGCGTCTCCCAGGTCAGGGAAGTGGCCGGCCGTTTGAGCCTCTGGTCCAAGAAAACGGTCAGCTCCCTGTTTATCGTCGGTCATGTAACTAAGGAGGGGATCTTGGCCGGTCCCCGGGTCCTGGAACATATGGTGGATACCGTCCTCTACTTTGAAGGCGAACGGGGTCATGCCTACCGGATCCTGCGGGCGGTCAAAAACCGTTTTGGTTCGACCAATGAAATCGGGGTGTTTGAGATGAAGGATACCGGTCTGGAAGAAATCATGGATCCTTCCTCCCTATTCCTGTCCGAGCGGCCCTTGAACGTTTCCGGATCGGTGGTGGTGCCCAGCCTGGAGGGGACCCGGCCTATTCTGGTGGAATTGCAGGCCCTGGTCAGTCAATCCAATTTCGGGGTTCCCCGCCGGACAGCCATGGGGGTGGACCCCAATCGGGTATCCTTACTGTTAGCGGTCCTGGAAAAAAAGGTGGGTTTGAATATTCTGGGTCTGGATATTTTTGTCAACGTAGCCGGAGGGGTGCGGATCGATGAACCGGCGGTGGACCTGGGGATCGCCGCCTCTCTGGCTTCCAGTTTCCTGGATCGCCCGATTCCTTCCAGTACCATTATCTTCGGAGAAGTGGGCCTGACCGGTGAGATTCGGGCCGTAAGCCAGGCCCCTGTCCGGGTTAAGGAAGCGGAAAAGCTGGGGTTTACCCGCTGTCTCCTGCCCAAGAATAACAGAGATCAACTTCCCGGGCAGACGGTCATGGGGTTAATCGGCGTATCTTCTCTTCAAGAGTGTCTGGCGGCCCTTTTTTAACTGAAAATTCGAAATCCGAAGCACGAAATTCGAAACAAACCCGAATATTCAAAATCCAAATGACCGAAACGTCTCCACCTCCCTCGACGGGAGGTGGGTGATTCCCGAATCTTCCCCTGTTCAAGGGTTGAGGTGTTTTGAATTTCGAATTTGGGTCATTTGAATTTGTTTCGGATTTCGTGCTTCGGATTTCGAATTTGTAGTTCTTAAGGTGCGGTCAAAAAGGCTCGGTATCCCTTGTAGGTCATAAACAGGTCCGCTTTGCTGACCAGCTCAAAGGGGGAATGCATGGAAAGGACCGGTGTCCCGCAGTCCAGGACATCCATCCCCAAGGCGGCTAAAAATTTGGCAATGGTTCCGCCCCCGCCCTCATCCACTTTGCCTAGTTCCCCCGTCTGCCAGATCACTTCCTGGCGATTGAAAAGGCTTCTCACCCAAAACAGGTACTCGGAATTGGCATCGCTGGAACCGTATTTCCCCCCGGACCCGGTGAATTTGGTCAGGCAGAGACCATACCCCATTCGGGGGGCATTCCGCTTTTCGTGAACCTCCTGATAATCGGGATCCAGGGCGCCGGCCACGTCGGCCGACAGCGCCTTGGTTTCGGCCAGAGTGCGAACCAGGATCTTCCGCGAAAAGGGTTCTTTTTTTAAACTAAACAGCCGTTCCAAAGAGAACTCTATAAGCTGGGACCGGGCGCTGGTATTGCCTTCGCTGCCGATTTCTTCCTTGTCGAAGAAAAGCAAAAGAATATTTTTCTTGGCCGGCGAAACCTCCAGGCCGGCCTGGAGACTGCAAAAAGCGCTGACGCGATCGTCCTGCCCATAGGCGCCGACAATCCCCCGATCAAGACCCACATCCCTGGCCGATTCCGCCGGGACCACCTCTAATTCAGCACTGGTCAGGTCTTCTTCCACGATCCCAAAACGGTCGTAAAGAATATTCAAGACGGCCAGCCGGAAACGGTCCTTACCCTCTGGGGGTCCTAAGGGCAGGCTTCCGAGAAGGATATTCAATTTTTCTCCCTCTATGGCCTCGGAAAGCTTTTTATCCATCTGAACCTTCTTGGCCAGATGAGGCAACAGGTCGGAAACGGTGAAGACCGGATCATCCGGTTTTTCGCCGATGACCAGGTTAATCTTCTCTCCGTTGCTTTTCATCACCGTCCCGTGCAAAGCCAGCGGGCGGGCCAGCCACTGATATTTCTTGATTCCCCCATAGTAATGGGTTTTGAAAAAAGCCAGGTCCACGTCTTCATAGAGGGGGCGCTGCTTCAAGTCCAGGCGCGGGGCATCGATATGCGAGGCGATCAGGCGCAATCCGGTGGTCAGCGGTTCTTTTCCTAAAACGGCCAGGGCCAGGACCTTGTCTTTAAAAATCTGGTAAACGCGACTTCCCGCCCGGTTCTTCTCGGCCGAATCAAATCCACCCCTCTTTAACAGCCGGGAAATTTCCGCAACAGTCTCTCGTTCAGTTTTGGAGGCATCCAGGAAGGTTTTATAGTCTTCCCCCAGTTTCCAAAGCTTTTGTTCCTCCGAGGGCTTCAGGGCATCCCAGACCAGGTGGGTTTTATAGGCCAGTTTTTTTCCTAAGGCCTCGGCTTCTTTTTTGGATATTTTTTGAATCATAGAATAAAATCAAACGGGGCTGGTTTTTGGTTTGTGCCCCAATATGATTTTATGTAAATTGAAGAGGTTGCACTTAATGATCTGCTGGATTTCGATCTCGGTGGAACGGACCAGGCTGACCACATCCAAGTCGGTCACAAAGCCGACCCGGGAAAAAAACGGGGAGGCCCAGGCCTCCAATTTTCCGAATAAGCGGTCTGGATCTTTGGAATGATTGACGATAATGATTTGCCCGCCGGGTTTACACACCCGGAGGATTTCCCGGCAGAATTGTTGAGGATCCTTGACCGTGGTGATGACGAAAGGGGAGAGAACCGCGTCAAAGGAGTTGTCCTCGAAGGTCATATTACAGGCATCCATGACCTCCAGGTCAATAGTATGGCCATTGCCCAGAAGCGCGACCCGCTCTCGGGCCCGCTCAATCATTTTGGCGGAAATGTCAATCCCGACGATATGGCAGGATTTGGGGTAATGCCGCAAGGTCAGACCGGTCCCGATCCCCACTTCCAATACTTTTTTGGGGCCGGAAGGGTCGAGATACTTGAAAGCCAGCCTGCGCCCGGCTTCCAGGGACTTTCCAAAGATTAAATCGTAGAAAGGGGAATAAAAGGAATAAATTCCCTCCATAGATCTGCCCTTGCCGTTGCCGTTGCCGTTGCCGTTTTTCGCCATCATTTTCTACCTTGTCTGATTGATTGAGCGGTTTCCATAAACTCCTGGAATAAATTATAAATTCGGATCGCCTTGAGCTCAAATTCCGGATCTTTCAAATCCAACACCAAAAATCCGGATTCCTCCCCGAGCAAGGGGGTCACTAGATTTTGGTCGATCAATTGCTGCCTGAAATCGGTCTGGTTCAAAATATGTGGCAAGGATTCGGTAAAACCAGACTGAAACCGATAGGGGTAATACCACCACTCTCCCTTTAAGACATCCTGATAATAGCGCAGGCGCTTTTCACCAAAAACTTCTTCTCCGCCTTTGAACCCGGCTACCAAGGCCATGGAATGGTAATAGACCATGGCCTGTTCCAAGTAATGTTCCAACTCCCGAAGGTTTCCGGCCCATTGATGACAAGTGGTTTTTAAGAGAAAAAAGTAGCGAATATAGCGGATGGGCTTTTCTCTAAGAAAAAATTTCAGGTGGTACGGGATATCTTCCAGGACTTCGTTCAAGGAAGGCAGTTGAATATGCAAGGGGAACTGGAACAGTAATTCAGCGAATGCATTTTGGGCCTCGCTGGTGGTTCCGATTACCCTCCATCCCCGGGGCCGAGTTTGATTCTCCGCCCACAAAGGTCCATTACCGATTAGCCAATCCTTCAACCGGGACTGCACGGCTAAGGGGAGGCGTTGCAGTCCTTCCAGAACCAATGTTCCGCTTTCCCCCAATGCGGTTAGCGCCCGGTTCCAAACCTCTTCTGAAAATTGAAGTCCCTCAATAAAAAAAACGGGATCCTGGGCCTTGGCTCCATTTTCAATCAAGAACTGGCTCGTTCTCTTTTTTCCGGAGCCTAGCGGTCCGGAAATGAGCACGGTCTCTTTGTCTTGGGCAATAACCCGAAGAAAATTTTGGAAAGGCTCTATCCGATCCGGGTGACCTATTAATGTGGAAGTCATTTTTCTGAATTATAGATTCAGGGTATCAATTTAGAGAGGATTTTGAATTCTGGCTTAAATACCATATTTTGAGGAAAGCGGTCAACCAAATATTATCTTCTCGGATTTAACCCTGGATCTACCAAACCCCAGACGTTATAATAGGCAAATTTTTTTGGAATCTCCGGCCTATGGCGTTATTGGAACTTATCATCCTCCCCGGGTTCGGGGTTCTCCTGCTTCGCTATGGACTAGTCACCGGGTTAGACTTTCGCCTCACCGTCGTCCTGCTGGCCTGTCCAACGGCCGTCGTCACCTACATCATGGCTTCGGAGTTGGGTGCAGATAAAGGTGTATCCGCTTCCATCATCATGCTGAGCACCTTGATTTCCATGTTTACCATCCCGGTCTGGGTCTGGATGATTGGACTATGAAATGGCCGTTATTCGTATAACCGCCATTTCCATGCAGGGAGAGGGACTGGGGAGGCTGGAGGGAAAAATTGTTTTTGTTCCCTTTACCTTGCCGGGTGAATCCGTGGAAGTTGAAATCAAGGAGGACCGGAAGACCTATTCGCGGGGAAGGCTGATCAAGGTGTTGGAAGCTTCGCCGGATCGGGTTACGCCCCCCTGCCCCGTCTTTGGGATTTGTGGCGGTTGCCATCTTCAGCATGCCTCCTCGTCGGTCCAGTCACGGATTAAGGAAACCGGGTTCAGAGAGGCCTTCCGGCACGCGCTCCAAATGGAGGATCCGCCAATTCAACCCCTCTGGGATTCTCCCGAGCCTCTCTATTATCGCCATCGCCTGCGGTTGAAAATCCAGGTCCGCGGCCGACAATCGGGTCTGGGCTTTTTTCAGGCCCGAAGCCACCAATTGGTGGCGGTGGAGAGGTGTTTCCTGGCCAATGCCGCGGTCAACCGCATCCTGGTCAGCCTTTCCCGGGTGATTCGGGATATTCCTTTTCTGGGCGAACCGGCGGAACTGGAAATCCAATGCCTCGGAGAAGGGGAAAAAGGTCTGGTTCTCTTTCGGGTACCCCGCCGTCCTTCGACTGGGACTATCCGGCAGGTTACCGAAATGCTTCTGGATATTCCTGGTATTCAGGCCGTCTTTTTTGGAACGGTCCAGGAAGGTAAGCTGTTCGGCCTCGATCCCTTTTCTCCCGATCGGCATGGGCAACGGGTGTTGCTTCCGGTCGAAACCACTCTTCTGGATCGCAAGGTGGAATTGACCTTCTTCCCTCAAGTCTTTTCCCAAGTCAACCTGGCCCAGAACCTGCGATTGATCGCCTTTCTATTAAACCAACCCTGTTGGGGCCCTCAGGTCGCCTGTTTGGATCTTTTTTGCGGCCAGGGAAATTTTTCCATCCCCCTGGCCATTAAGACCGGGCGAGTGATCGGGGTGGAGTCCCTGGCCCCGGCCGTTGAGAATGCCAAGTATAATCAACGTCTTAATAAAATAAGTAACTGTATTTTTCATCAGGCCTCCGCTCACTCCGCCCTCAATCAACTGCTTCGAGAGAAATCGCGATTCAACGTGGTCTTTATGGACCCCCCCCGAACCGGAGCTCGGGAAATCCTTCAGCAAGTGGATCTTCTGGCCCTCCACGATCTATACTACCTATCCTGTGAACCCATGACCCTTTTTCGGGATTTAGCCCTTTTGATCCAAAAAGGATGGCGACTTCAATGGACGATACCCCTGGACTTTTTCCCTCAGACTTATCATTTGGAAAGCCTGACTTTTCTTTCCCGGGTTTGAACGGTTTCCCGTTGCCCTCTTTAACAAATTGGATTAACTCACTATTTTTTTATTTTGGTTTTGACGCCCAACTATGTTATAATTCAACTGTCCACTAATCTAGAAGGAGGGCGGTTCATGATCTTCAGGGTAGGTGATTTGGCGGTTTACCCGGCCCATGGCGTTGGACGAATCGAGTCCATCGAGGCCAAGGAGCTTTACGGACAGAATCAACATTTCTATATCATGCGTATTCTGGAAAATAACATGGTCATCATGATCCCCACCCAGAATGCCGAACATGTGGGCTTGCGGGAAATTGTTCGGGAGGAAGAAGTCCCCAAAATTTTCAAAATCTTAAAGGCTAAAAACATTGAATTTGACAATCAGACCTGGAATCGCCGTTACCGTGAATACATGGAAAAAATAAAAACCGGCTCGGTGTACGAAGTTGCTGAAGTGTTGCGGGACCTCTTTCTGCTTCGGGTGGACAAAGAACTCTCCTTCGGCGAGCGTAAGATGTTGGATACGGCTAAGAACCTGCTGGTCAAGGAAATATCCATTGCCAAAAAAGTCAACGAAGAAAAAGTAGAGAAAGATATTCAGCGGATTTTCATGCATTAGCCTTTCAATTGGACGGCGAAATCCTTTTATCCTAAACTTGTAATTTTTCACCCCTTCCCCCTCCTAAATCATAATCAGGAGCTTCACCTTGGGGATTCAGGCTCCCTTTTCCTCTTTTCACGGCCTTCAAAAGGCTAATTCCAAATTATCGGTTCATTCTTACTTCGGTCGGAGTACTGCTTTTCAAGGAAAGGGGGTGAGCGAATGCCTTATTACCTCTCAACAACTCTATTGACCTTAGCCTGTCTATTCGCGGGCTATTGGATTGGCCATCAAATCGGGGTCCGGACCGCTCTACCCTGGGCTGCTCTCGGGGGAGTTTTCCTGGGGCTGTTGCTGGCCGGTGGGATGCTGGCCCTGGATAGAATATTGAGAAGAATCCCCTTGCGCCGGCTGTTCGGAAGTTGCCTGGGGCTAATACTCGCCTTGATCTTGGCCCGATTGTCCTTGGAAGTTTTGGTTATTTTCTTCCCCGATCCGGCTTTTACTCCCGCGGTATTTTTTTTGCTCAGTGTACTCCTAGGGTATCTGGGATTGAGGTTGGGAGGGGGGAAAACCGATGAATGGGCCCATTTTTTCAATTCCCGCAGCCTTCCTTTTTCTTCTTCGGGAAACCTGAACCGTTATCTGCTCGACACCAGTGTCATCATTGACGGGCGGATTGCCGATATTTGTGAAACCGGATTCGTCCAAGGAACTTTGATCATTCCCCAATTTGTGCTCCAGGAACTACACCATATCGCCGATTCAGCGGACCCCCTGAAGAAAACCCGAGGCCGACGAGGCCTGGGAATCATCGAAAAAATCCAAAACCAGCCTGCCCTGAATGTTCACATTGTCGACCGCAACCCCCCCAAGGACAACGTGGATGCCAAGCTGGTAGACTTGGCCCTGGAATTAAACGGCACCATCGTTACCAATGACTTCAACTTGAATAAGGTGGCCGAATTGCAGGGAGTCCGGGTTATCAACCTAAACAGTCTAGCGAATGCCCTTAAGCCGGTGGTCCTGCCCGGGGAAATCCTCGCCGTTCAAATCATCCGCGAAGGTAAGACCCCCGGGCAGGGAATCGCTTACCTGGATGACGGGACCATGGTGGTGGTGGAGAATGCCAGAAAATACATCGGCCAAAATAAAGACGTCATGGTCACCAGCGTTTTGCAAACCGGAACCGGCCGTATGATTTTCACCGAAGTCAAAAGCTAACCATGGTCTATGAATTCATTATACAAGGGCTGGACGTTGGAAAACGATTAGACCTCTTTTTAGCCGGCCAGGGGCTTGATTTTTCTCGCAGCCAAATTCAAAAATGGGGCGAGGAGGGCGGGGTTACCGTAAACAGCCAGCCGGCCAAAGCGGGCTACCGTTTAAAAACCGGAGATCAAGTGGTGTTAACCCCGAAGGAATCGGACCCTATTCTTTTACAACCCGAACCGATCCCCCTTTCGATTGTTTTCGAGGATTCGGACCTCCTGGTGATCGATAAACCGGCCGGGTTGGTGGTTCATCCGGCTCCGGGTAATTATTCAGGGACCCTGGTCCATGCCCTGCTGCATCTCGGGCAAAATCTATCAACGGCGGGGGGGACCTTTCGCCCCGGGATCGTCCACCGATTAGATAAGGATACCTCGGGCTTGTTGATTGTGGCTAAGAATGACTCCTGCCACCAGGCGCTGACCAAACAATTTCAATCGGGCCTAATTTTCAAAGAATATCAAGCCCTAACCTGGGGAACTCCCCCTCAACGCCAGGGAACCATTACTTCCCCGATCGGACGGCACCCCATCGATCGAAAAAAAATGGCCGTTAATGAGGTCCGGGGGAAACCGGCCCTGACCGAATGGCTGGTCCTGGAAAGATACCACCCGGGGATTAATAGACTGCGCTTACGAATAAAAACCGGACGAACCCATCAGATTCGGGTCCATTTAGCCGCGTTAGGCCTGCCAATCCTGGGTGATCCCCTTTATGGGTTAAAAAAAAGAGGGTTCAAAGGGTTGGATCCCGCTCTGTCCATCAGCCTGGGTTCACTTTCCCGCCAAATGTTGCATGCCGGCCGATTGGCTTTTTCCCATCCCCGGACCCAAATCCAGTTGGAATTTACCTCCCCCTGGCCGGCCGATATGAGCCAACTACTTGACCTGCTAAAAAAATCTTGACAATTCTTTTTTTATGTTCTATCTATGTATCCTAAATACAGCGGGAAGGAGAAAAGAATCCTTAAATTATCCGCACCATCCTGAAAAGACCGAGTAACCCAAAAAAATCCGGCAAATCCCATTACACAATCCAATCTTTTTGGAATTAAACCCAACCCTCAAGGAACTCACTGAAGCAACTTCCTCTTTCGGGATGGGAATTACCCTGTTCTCCAGATAGGTCTAACTGAATTAAGGTCACGCCTGAGTACCTTTATCAACTAAAAAACCGAGGAAGCAATGAACCTAGCCGAACTGAAAGAAATAAAAATTAGCGAACTTACGTCCATGGCCCGAGAACTGAACGTCGAGGGGGCCAGCGGGATGAGAAAACAAGAACTCATTTTTGCCATTCTGCAAGCCCAGACGGAAAAAAACGGCCTCATCTATGGCGAGGGGGTTTTGGAAATTCTCCCGGACGGGTTTGGCTTCCTTCGGGCGCCCGATTATAATTATCTCCCCGGACCGGATGACATATATGTGTCTCCCTCCCAAATCCGACGTTTTAACCTGAGAACCGGGGACGTCACGGCCGGTCAGATTCGCCCTCCCAAGGATAACGAACGCTACTTCGCTCTCCTGAAAGTGGAGGCCATTAATTACGAAGACCCGGAACTGGCCCGCGATAAAATTCTGTTCGACAACCTGACCCCCCTCTATCCCAATCAGCGTATCGGCCTGGAGACCGACGAATCCAAAAATTATTCGGTGCGGATTATGGATCTTTTGACCCCCATCGGCAAGGGTCAGCGGGGACTGATTGTCTCCCCGCCCCGCAGCGGAAAGACCATGCTCCTGCAAAATATCGCCAACAGCGTTGCTAAAAATTATAAAGACATTATATTAATAGTATTGTTGATCGATGAACGGCCCGAAGAAGTCACCGATATGCAGCGTTCGGTCAAGGCCGAGGTGATCAGTTCAACCTTTGACGAACCGGCCCAGCGTCATATCCAAGTGGCCGAGATGGTTATAGAGAAAGCCAAAAGACTCGTTGAACACAAACGGGATGTAGTCATTCTCCTGGACAGTATCACCCGCTTGGCCCGGGCCTATAATACCGTGGTTCCTCCCAGCGGCAAGATTCTCTCCGGCGGGGTGGATTCCAATGCCCTGCATCGGCCCAAACGTTTTTTTGGCGCGGCTCGAAATATTGAAGAGGGGGGGAGCCTGACCATTATGGCCACCGCCCTGGTCGATACCGGTAGCCGAATGGACGAAGTGATTTTCGAGGAATTTAAGGGAACCGGCAACATGGAAATCCATTTAGACCGGAAGCTGAGCGATAAGCGTATCTTTCCGGCCATTGATATCAATCGATCCGGGACCCGCAAGGAAGAATTGCTCCTGTCTCCGGATGAACTCAACCGCGTCTGGATCCTGCGCAAACTGCTGGCACCTCTAACCCCGGTGGACAGCATGGAGTTTCTCCTGGAGAAAATGGAAGGCACGAAGAACAACGCCGAATTTTTGAGCTTAATGAATAAATAACCGTTTAAGGAGGTAAAAGCGATCATGAAAGAAAAAATTCACCCCCCCTACCATCAAATCACTGCCCGCTGCGCCTGCGGGGCGGAACTTCCCACCGGCTCGACGCAAAAAGAAATCCGGGTAGAGATCTGTTCCCAATGCCATCCCTTTTTTACCGGTAAGCAGAAACTGATGGACACCGCCGGAAGGGTGGAGCGGTTTCAGAAAAAGTACGCCAAGGTCAAGGCGGCCCAACCGGAAGCCAATTAATCAGGAGTCCCCCTTACTATGATTCAAGTCGGCGGACAGGCGGTTATTGAAGGGGTAATGATGAAAGCCCCTACATCCTTAGCCGTGGTGGTACGAAAGCCTAACGGGGAGATTGCTTTTAAGGAAGATCTCCTCCATCCTTGGTCCGATCGCTGGAGTTTTCTCAAGTGGCCGGTGCTGCGGGGCACCTTGACCCTCATCGAGACCCTGGTCCAGGGGATTCAGGCCCTTAATTATTCCGCCAACCAAGCCTTGGCCGAGGAGGAAGAAAAAAAGGACCTTAGTTCCTGGACCATGTTTTTGACCATGAGCTTGGCCATCTTGATCGGCCTGGGCCTTTTTGTCGCCCTGCCCCATGCCATCAGCGCCTTCCTGGGGACGATCTCGCCCTACCGCTTCGGGGTGGAGTCCCTGACCTTTCATATTATAGACGGCCTCATTAAGGTCTTTATCTTCATTGCCTATATCTGGATTATCTCCCGGTTCAAGGAGATCCGTCGGATTTTCCAGTATCATGGGGCGGAGCATAAATCGATCTTTACCTACGAAGCCGGGGAGGACTTGACCGTCGAGAACGCCAAGCGTCACTCCACCCTGCACCCCCGCTGCGGCACTTCGTTCATTCTGCTCTTGTTGATTATCAGCATCCTGCTTTTTTCGTTTCTATTTCCGTTTCTGCCCAAATTCGCCGGTCTATCGGTCTGGGCAAAAAATGGTTTCTATATATTTTTCAAAATCCTCTTGATGATTCCCATCACGGGGTTAGCCTATGAAGCCATTAAATACTCAGGGAAAAAGGCTCATCTTCCCTGGGTCCGGGTGATCATTCTCCCCGGCCTCTGGATTCAACATCTTACCACCCAGGAACCTACCGAAGACCAGATTGAAGTTGCCCTGCAGGCCCTGTCCCGAGTACTTAGCCTGGAAGGGCGACCCGTCAACCCGCAGGTTGTTTAACTACCGCCTATGCTGTTCGAGAAACTGGAGGAAGTGGAGGACCGTTTTGCCAAGGTCGAGGAATCCCTCGGGGATGGGGAAATCCTGCGCAACCAGGCGGCTTATCAGAAACTGGCCAAGGAACATTCCGATCTGTCCCCCCTCATCGGCAAATACCGCCAACTCAAGGCCCTGAGCGAAGCCATCCGGCAAAACACGGACCTTCTGGAAGACCCCGACCCGGAGATGCGCGACCTGGCCCGGACCGAAATGCAACAACTTCGGGAGCAATCGACCCAGGTGGAAGAAGAGATCATGGTCCTTTTGCTGCCCAAGGACCCCAACGACGAAAAAAATACCTTGCTGGAAATTCGGGCCGGGACCGGGGGGGATGAGGCCGCCCTCTTTGCCGCCGACCTGTTTCGCCTCTATTCCAAATTCGCCGAGATCATGCACTGGCGCGTGGAAGTCATGAGCGACCACCCCACCGGTATGGGCGGGTTCAAAGAAATCATCGTCTTGATCGAGGGTCAGGGGGCCTACAGCAAATTGAAATATGAAAGCGGGGTCCACCGGGTACAGCGGGTGCCCTCCACCGAAGCCCAGGGCCGGTTGCACACCTCGGCCGTTACCGTAGCCGTCTTGCCGGAGGCCGAGGAAGTGGATGTGGTCATCGATCCTGAAGAAATCCGGGTGGATGTCTTCCGTTCCTCCGGGCCGGGCGGGCAGAGCGTCAACACCACCGACTCCGCGATTCGGATCACCCATCTGCCTACCGGTCTGGTCGTCTCCTGCCAGGATGAAAAATCCCAGCATAAAAACAAGGCCAAAGCGCTAAAAATATTGAGGGCCCGGATCCAGGACTTAAAAGTCAAAGAACAGCAGGATAAGATTGCCGAAAACCGCAAAAGCCAGGTCGGGTCAGGAGACCGCAGCGAACGAATCAGGACCTACAACTTCCCCCAAAACCGGCTGACCGACCATCGCATCGGGCTGACCCTCTATCATTTGGATGAAATCATGGAAGGGAAATTATCCGAAGTCATTGAGGCCCTGAATACCCATTACCAGTCGGAACACCTCAAAGCCTGAGGGGGATCATCGTTGCTGCCTCACCCCCTGGCTCCCCCGGACGCGACCAACCACTTCGAGCATGAGATTGTTCGCCCTTCCGGGTGGGTGTCCTACTATCTGGTACCCCTAATACGAAAATAAAATCGAGGGCTTCTCTTGGCCAATAATCAATAATCAACTTTCAATTCTTAATTAATAATTGACAATTGATTATTAACAATCCGTCTTCTGAAGCCTTATTTCATGATTCGGGGCGCCCGCCCCGGGCATGGGGGTTTAATCTGAAATTGGATCTCCATGGCCGCCGGGTCTCGGCGGCCATATCAGCTTTAAATGGGCGAAACAACAAATAAAAAAACGGATGAACCCTGGACCGTAATTAAAACCATCGACTGGTCTCGGGAATACCTTAGGGAAAAAGGGGTTTCAGAACCCCGTCTAAGTGCGGAAATCCTCTTGGCCTCGGTCCTCAGCCTGGATCGCCTGGGGTTATTTTTGCAATTTGATCGGCCGCTGAACCCGGCTGAATTGGCGGGCTTCAAAGCCCTCCTGCTTCGCCGGGTAAAAAATGAACCGGTTGCCTATATCCTGGGACGCAAGGAATTCTGGTCTCTCTCTTTTGCGGTCAACCCCTCAGTCCTTATTCCCCGGCCGGAAACCGAACTCCTGGTGGAAGAGGCTTTGGCTCTGATCCAAGCCGACCCTTCCCTGAAAAATACGATCGAACTGGGAACAGGTTCAGGGGCCATAATCATTTCCCTCGCCAAGACCCTGCTGAGCGCTCCGGTCGAACCGGGATTCATGGCGGCCAGCGACCGGTCCTGGCCGGCCCTGAAGACGGCGGAGGCCAATGCCCGGCTGCACCAGGTTCATCGGACGGTCTCTTTCCTCCAGGGGAACTGGTTGACCCCGTTCGCTACCCACAAAAAGAAAATCCAGTCTGCTGATCTCCAATCCCCCTTATTTAACCCGGGAGGAAATCCGGCAATTGTCCCCGGGGATAAAGAATTACGAACCGCTTTCCGCCCTGGACGGCGGGCCGGACGGTCTGACCGCCATCCGGGAACTCCTGGGCCAAGCCCGCCAGATCCTCCAACCCGGAGGCTGGGTGCTCCTGGAGATCGGTGAAACGCAAGGGCCGCCGGTGCTGGAATTAGCCCGGCGGAGCGGCTTTGATCCGGCCCTGATTCGTCGCGACTATTCCGGGAAAGATCGGGTGCTGAAAGGAAAATTCAATGGATAAGATTCTAATTCACGGCGGTCGGACTTTAAAGGGAAAAGTTTCCCTTTCCGGGGCAAAAAATGCGGCCTTGCCGATCATGGCCGCCGCCCTGTTAACCGAAGGGATTTCAACCCTGACTAACCTGCCCACCCTGCGGGATATCCGCACCCACAAAAAATTGCTTTCCTGGCTGGGGGTCTCATGTGAAGAGGTTTCGTCCAGCGAACTGCATTTAGATACCTCCCAGGTGAAAGGCTGGGAAGCCCCCTATGATCTGGTCAAAACCATGCGGGCCTCAATCCTGGTCCTGGGACCGCTGGTGGCCCGGCTGGGCAAAGCCCGGGTGTCCCTGCCGGGCGGATGCGCCATTGGCGCCCGTCCCATCAATCTGCACCTGAAAGGCCTGGAGCAGATGGGGGCCCGCCTGGAACTGAAACACGGGTACGTCGAGGCCAAGGCCCGCCAGTTGAAAGGCGCTGAAATCGTCTTTGACCTGCCGACCGTCACCGGGACGGAAAACCTGATGATGGCGGCGACCCTGGCTAAGGGGAAAACCACTCTGGCCAATGCCGCTAAGGAACCGGAAGTAGTGGACCTGGCCAATTTTTTGAAAGGAATGGGGGCCCAAATCGCGGGAGCCGGGACGGATATCATCACCGTCGAAGGAGTCCCTTCCCTGCATCCCGCCACTTACCGGGTTATGCCCGACCGCATCGAAGCCGGAACTTATCTGGTGGCGGCCGGAATAACCGGCGGTGAAATTACCCTGACGGATTATGACGGCTCCTGTCTGGAGGCCCTGATCATGAAATTGAAAGAGACCGGGGTGGAGTTTTCTCAAGACAAGACGGGACTGACGGCTTCCGGCCCCCGGAAAATAAAAAGCGTTTCCGTGACCACCCGCCCCTATCCGGGTTTCCCCACCGATATGCAGGCCCAGTTCATGGCCCTTATGTGCGTCAGCCAGGATACCAGCATCATCCAGGAAACGATTTTCGAAAATCGGTTCATGCACGTGAGTGAACTGCAAAGGATGGGTGCCGACATCCAGGTTTCCGGCCACCAGGCGGTGGTCAAGGGCGTCTCCCGCCTGAACGGGGCACCGGTCATGGCCACCGACCTGCGGGCCAGCGCCTCCCTGGTTCTGGCGGGTTTACGGGCCGAGGGGATCACGGAAATCTCCCGGGTCTATCACCTGGACCGGGGCTATGAAACTCTGGAGAAGAAGCTCTCCGCCCTGGGGGCCAAAATTGAACGGATCAAGGAAACAGGTTGAGCGGCTAACCGGCACGGCCAGGCCGTCAGTTAACGTTGAACGACCCGGAATTGACCACCGGGGAAAAATTCCCAGACGGCTCCAGGGTGGATTACACCCATGACGACCACCGAAACCTGCTGTCGATTTCCGACGCCCGGGGAGTAACAGCCGTCACCTAATGGAGGGGCATCATGCCTGAAAAAGGTCTGAAGCCGGTTATCCCGGGGAAGGATTACCGGTTGTAAAACCGGGTGGCTTCACGCGGCTGAGCTTCCTTATTTCATCTCTCTGATTGACTTACCTTTCGAATGAACCTAAATTGTATAATAGGCCAAGGACGGGAGATACTCATAGCCCCGCTGGCCCCGAATCCAATCCACATGCAGCTCACAATCACCCGCAGGTGCCCGCCCGTCGCTTACCGTGACGAGGGCTATGGCATTTGCCAACCGGGGGACTCATGAAAATAGCTACCTTCCGTTTACTGCCGTTACTTCCCCGACTCCTGGTCGTGAAACAGCGTGTCCTCTCGAGGAACCGACCGCTGGGCTCCCGTTTATGGCTTTGGGAGGCAACATTGAAGCGCGACTTAATGGTCAGTTTGTTTGGTAGTTTCATTGGACTGGGGCTGTGGTTCATTCTGATCGGCACGGCAACGGTACAGGCGGCGGGGACGGTGACGAATTGCACGGGGACAGGCCTCGCCGCGCCATGAACAGCGGCAGTGGACTGATCACGTTCAGTTGCGGCGCCGCGCCGGTCGTCATCACCGTCACACAGGCGGGCGGGTTCAACGTCATCTCCGGCCGCTCCTACACGATTGATGGCGGCAACCTGGTGACCCTCTCCGGGAGCGGGCGTCAACCGTCTGTTCGACTTACAGGCGGCAGACGCCACGCTGACGCTGACTAACATCATCCTGACGGATGGCAATGCCTCGGCGGGAGGAAATTAGCCGACCCAGGGTGGGGCCATCTTAAACGAAGGCGGCCGGCTGGAACTGGACCAGGTGACGATTCGCAACAGCCAGAGCTACTTTGCGGGAGGAGCGATCGAGGGACATCAACGGAACGACGATCGTAAAGAACAGCCTGATCGAGAACAACCAGTCGCAGTACGGCGGCGGCATCGACAGCGGCGGAACACTTACGCTGATCAATACGATGGTTCGGAACAATCATGCGACGGTCCATGATGGTGGCGGGCTGGATGTGGGCGGGACAGTCGAGATCAGCAACAGCCAGATTACCGGCAATACGGCCAATGGGATTGGTTATGGCGGAGGCGGGGGCCTGAACATCACCACCTCCGGACGCGTATCGATTAGCGGCAGCCAGCTCAATGCGAATCAGACGCCCACCCAAACCACCGCCGCGACCGGTGGCGCGATTCGGAATTTCGGCGTGCTGACCATTTCACAGAGCACATTCAACGGCAACTCGGCCACCGACGGCGGCGCCATTTTCGCTGGTTTTTACGGCATGGCGACGCTCGATAACGTCATCCTCAGCGGCAACAAGGGTTACGGCGGCGGCGGGGCCATTTACAACACTAATAGCACGCTGACGCTGAACAACGTCACCGTCAACGGCAACTCGGGTAACAATCGCGGCGGGGCCATTTACAATGACGGTAATAGCCTGCTGAAGATGAACAACGTCACCCTCAGCAGCAACTCGGGTGGCGCTGGCGGCGGTCTTTTCAACTGGGGCACGGCGATACTGAATAACTCCACCCTCAATGGCAATTCAGCAAGCAAGGGAGGCGGCCTGTACAACTTCAGCCAGGCCACACTGACCAATACCACACTCAGCGGCAACTCGGCCACAGATCAGGGCGGTGGCCTCTACAACTATTTTGACCTAAGGCTATTGAACGTGACTTTGAGCAACAATTCCGCACCCAAAGGCGGCGCGCTCTTCATGCAGAGCGGCACTCCAGGCGTTTCAACGATTCTGACCAATACGATCCTGGCCTATAGTGCCGCGGGCGGCAATTGCAGCGGCACAATCACTACAGCGAAGTTCAGCCTCTCGAGCGATAACAGTTGCGCGCTGACCGGCTCTGGTCAACGGCCACAGACCCCAATGGTCTCGACCCGCTGCTCACGGCGCTGGGCAACTATGGCGGCCCCACCTTGGTGCACATGCTCAAACTGAAGGCAGCCCGGCGATTGCCGGCGTGGTAGGCAATGATGCGCCCGCCAGCGATCAGCGCGGCCAGCCACGCCCGGGGCCCGACGGCAGCTACGACATCGGCGCGGTCGAGCGCCAGCCGGACGATTCGAGCCTCACGCCAAGATTGCATCTGCCCCTGATGAAAAGATAACGCCGAGAATACAAAATTCTCGGCTAATGAAGAAGTCGGCAGAATTTGACTTGAGGCCTGCTTGAGGAATGGTTGATCTGGCAGGAGACAGGTGGCCCGCATGTTAAACAAGAGCTTCCCCACAGTGTTCATGGCCGTGGCACTACTGATGTTAGCCATTGATGTGGCTGCCGCCGCACCGACCTTCACCGTCAACAGTTTGGGCGACGCGCCGGCCGACTTCACCGGTGATCCCACCTTCACCATCTGCCGCACCAATCCCGGCAACAGCACCTGTACCCTGCGGGCCGCGATCATGAATGCCAATCGCTTTGCCGGCGGCGACGCTCAATCGCAGCACGATCGACGGCAATACGGCTTCGGGCGCTGGCGCGGGCCTCTCTAACCGGAGCGCCATGACGGTCAACAACAGCACGCTGAGCCACAACTCAACTCCCGGTTCTGGGGGTGGCATCATCAACCTGGGTGTCCTGATCATGAACGATAGCACCCTGAGCGCCAACACAGCGGGGGCCTATGGCGGCGGCCTCTATCACGGTGGAACATCGGCCCGCCTGTTTCATCTGACGATTGCCGGTAATCTCGCCGATGCCCTCGCCACCGGTGCCGGGCAGGGAGGCGGCATTGCCAATCGGACCGGTTTGACGATCGGAATATCGAATTCCCTGCTGGCCGAAAACCACGCCGGCATTCTCGCTGACGACTGCGTCGGCAACCCGATTACCTCGCACGACTACAACTACATCCAGTCCAATCTGGCCTGCCTCCCAAACCCGCTGGCGCACGATATCTCCGGCGGCGATGCCCTGCTGGGGCCGTTACAGAACAACGGCGGCGCGACACCGACTCGCGCGCTGCTAACCGGCAGTCCGGCGCTCGACCAGATTCCCTCAAACCAGTGCCTCGACTCAACCGCCACCGCCCCGCATCCCGACCAGCGCGGCGTGACGCGGCCGGTGAATGGTCTATGCGATATCGGCGCTTATGAAGGCGTGCAACCGCTGTTCGCCTACGGTCGCAACCTTCTTCGCAACGGCGATGCCGAAGAGGGCGGGGCCTCGTCTGGCGGCAAATTCGTCGGCGTGCCTGGCTGGCTGCTGGTCTCGAACGGACACTTCACGGCCGTACCTTATAACGCTCCGGGTGGATTTCCTTCCGTGCTGACCGACACCGTGCCCACGAATCACGGCTACAACTTCTTCGCCGGCGGGGATCTGACCGACACGGTTGTAACGCAGTTTGTCGATATCTCGCCGGCCAGTGCCGCCATCGACGCGGGAGGGGTTCCCTACATCCTCTCCGCCGACCTGGGGGGCTTTCAGGCGCAGGCGGACGTCGCCACCGTGACGGTCACCTTTCTCGACGGCACGGTGTCAATTGTTGGCAGCCCGCTGACAATTGGCCCGGTCACGGCTGCGGATCGCGGCGGCCTGACCGGCTTCGTGCATCGCAGCGCCACCGCCCTCATCCCCGCCGGCGCACGCCAGATCGCAAGTCGACTTGCGCATGATCTGGAGCGTGGGCTACAACGACGGCTATGCCGACAATCTGTCTTTGGTGCTGCCGGGGCATCCGCTGTTCCTACCGCTGATGACTGCACGAATAAAAGCCAAGATATCGCACTGACAAGCAGGGCTGTACTCACTTGCCGGGGCACAGGCAACCCATGGACGATCGAGGTGCCTGCGCCGGGGTCGGACCCCGATTCAAGATGTGGTTTCCCCACCGACATGCAGGCCCAGTTCATGGCCCTCATGTGCGTCAGCCAGGATACCAGCATCATCCAGGAAACGATTTTTGAAAATCGATTCATGCACGTGAGTGAACTGCAAAGGATGGGCGCCGACATACAGGTTTCCGGCCACCAGGCGGTGGTCAAGGGCGTCTCCCGCCTGAACGGGGCGCCGGTCATGGCCACCGACCTGCGGGCCAGCGCCTCCCTGGTTCTGGCGGGTTTACGGGCCGAGGGGGTCACGGAAATCTCCCGGGTCTATCACCTGGATCGGGGCTATGAGACCCTGGAGAAGAAGCTCTCCGCTCTGGGGGCCAAAATTGAACGGATCAAGGAAATAGGTTAAAAGGAGTTCCCGTTTATAACATCGATGGGTGGAATGCTGGATTTGGTCGGGGATAAAATGCTGCTTGGCCCTTGCCACGGTCATTCATTCTGCGCTCAGATTCTTCAAAATTTTCTTTGCCAACGGTTCTTTAATCTCGGTGTGACGGGGAATCGCTTCTGTTGCTCCGTTTTTCGGATTGATCCAAAGTGAATGTGCGCTGCCTTCCCGCTTCAGGTAGCAACCCGCGATTCTCAACTTGCGCTCCAAGTCCTGCCGTCTCATCCAATCAGTACCTTTTCCTGGATGGCGTCCTCAGGAAGTCCACGGATAATGTCCGCCTTGCGGTCATCGAGGATTAATTCTATAGCCTCCCGCAAACTATTCTTGGTTTCTTCTATAGTTTCGCCCTGTCCGTTAGCCCCAGGCACCTCAGGACAAATGGCCCAAAAGCCGCCTTCGGGTGCTGCTTCTATTATCGCTGTGAATTCACCCTTCATTTTCATCTCCTAGTAGACCGAACGTTGCGGATGACAGGGCGGCGGCCAATCATCCAGCCATCGTCGAGGACCGTGACCGCCGCTCAGGTCCATCCGTTTGATTCAGGTCATTGTCATTATAAACTCGGCGCCATCCGGCAATCGGGTGACCAGAATCTGAAAAAAGCCTTATAGGGAACAGATCCCTCCAGTAGTTTTCCCGAAATGTACCATGGAATCGATTTAAATGTAAAAAAGATATTGACAAAAGGAAGTATTTTGGCTTCGCTCCTAACTGTGTAGTATTCCAAATCGGACAAATACACCCTTCCGGTTAACATCCCATGCTCAATATACCACCCGAGTTATTGACGCGCTATGTTGCCTTTCTGGAAAAACGGGCAGTTCCTCCATCTCATTATAATGATTATCAAAAGTAGGCAGGGGAAATACCCTTAAGTTAACGGCTTTGGGTCCGACCCCAGCCCGATACTGCTCCCTGGTCTTTTTCCCCGGGCTGTTCTAAGGCCCGATTCCCAGGATCCCGGGTTAGGGTCTCCCCCGAAGGCCTGGAAGCCAGCAAGCTCTTCCCTAGTGGAGGATCACCCCTTTTCCCAAACCCGACAGAAATCCGCCTTCTCGTTAGGCAGGCAGGTCCGCTGCACGGACCATTTCAAAGCCAGGGGTGAAAACAGGGTGGTGATGAAGGCCATCATAATGAGGGCCGAAAATTGCGTTTCGGTCAGCAGCGGCTGGCTAAGCGTCTTTTGACTGAGAAGCTGGTTGCTTAGATTGATCACCACGGTAATCACCACCAACTCGACGGCCCCCCGGCCGTTCATCCCCAGCCCGACAATCAGGGCCTCCCAGGGATTGCGCCGGAAGAGGTAATATCCCAGCCCGCAGCCGACCAGCTTCCCCAGGATGGCCATGGCGGTTATCGCCAGGGTAAAACCGATAAAAAACCAGTCCCATTGAAAATGCAGGTGAAAAGAAAGAGAGGCCATGAAGATCGGCACCAGGAATCCGTAGCTGATGGCGTAGAAACGGTCGGCAATGACCCGGTAGAGGCTTTCCTCCATAATTTCTTTCCGGACGAACTGCCCGGCCAGAAAAGCGCCGATGATCAGGTGCAGGCCCGCCAGTTCGGCCAAATAAGCCATCACCAACGCGGTCATGATGGCAAAGGTGAAGGCTTTGCCCTCCCGATCGTGCAGCCTCCGGGTTAAACGGGGAACCACCCAGTGGCCCAGGGCCAGGGTAATCCCGAAAAAACCGGCCGCCGCCAACCCGATCCAGAGGATATTGCCCCACTGGAGGGTTCCGGTTTTGGAGACCCCGAGCAGGATGGAGAGGCCGATCAGGGAAAAAATGTCGTCGGCGATGGCCCCTCCGATGATGATATGGCCCACCTCCGTCCGGTTGATCTTCAGGGAATGCAGGACGATGGACTGAACCGCGATGGCGGTAATAGAGATGCACATCCCCACGTAGAGGGACTGATATACCGTCCCTCCGAAGGCCCGGGTCGCAAGATAGCCCAGGACAAAAGGCAGGACGAACCCTCCCAGGGCCACGGTCAAAGCCTGCCAGAAATGCTCCAGGAGTTCCCGGGGGTCCATTTCCATACCCGTATAAAACATGACGAAAAAAATCCCGAATTCCGCCATGAGTTCGATGGCGGAGGAACCGGTAACCAGCCCCAGCAGGGGCGGACCCAGGATCACCCCGGCCAGCATTTCCCCTAGAACTACCGGGAGACCGAAGCGGGCAAAGACGCTGCCCAGGACCCAAGCGGCGCCGAGGATCAGCAGCAGGTTGATGATCAATTGGGTCGTCAGCATAATCAGCATTATTATTGATTCCTTCCCCAAATGCAAGGCTGGGGTCGGGTCGGATTAATCCGGTCCGGCCGGAATTCAGGGAAGAAATCCCCTCGGAGGATAATCCCCTTGTCCCCGCGTTGATTCCTGAAGATCTGGAGATCGCACGGATAACGGATGGAGAATAAGTTCCTCCCGGCTTATTCTGTTGACTTCACTGGATTTATTCGCTATTTCTATTCTGCTGTGAAAGAATCCGGAAGATCTGCAAACTCCTTAACCGCAGCGGCCATGTCCCGTCCCGCCATCCCTTTGGTGCTGGCCTTCATGGTCGGCCTCTTCCTGGGGGATTCCCTTCCATCCGGTTGGGTGCCTTATGTCCCCTACGTTCTAATCTTTATTTTTGTAGTCCTTGGTCTCCTTTATTTTTTTAGGCCGACTTCAGTCTTTTATTGGGGAACAATTTTTTTCCTGGCCGTTGGACTCAGCCAGACCTCGTTCTTCTCGCCCCGTTTTACTGAACCGACGGTACCCGCCGTTCTTGTAGACCGGGAGCTTCATCAATTTTCAGGAATCATCCAACAGGAGCCGACCTTTTCGCCGGACCGGACCCGATTGATTGTCCGCCTGAGTGCCTATCGTTATCAGGGGAAAGACTTTCCCACCCAGGGAATGATCCTCTTAACCGTGAGCGGTACCCTGGATAACCTGGAAACAGGCGACCCGATCCGATTCGTCTGCCGACTGCATCCCATTGAGGGCTACCATAATCCGGGAGGGTATGACTTTCAAAGGGTAATGGCCCGCCAGGGGATTTGGGTGACCGGATTTCTGGAACGGCCCGATCTCCTGGTTTTATCCGGTCCCAACAACACGCTGGGGAAAAGGCTCTCCTTTTTGGCCGCCCGTTTTCGGGTCAATGCCCTCATCGACGCCCACATCCCTTCCCCGCTCAACGGAATCGCCCGGGCACTGCTGACGGGTGACCAAAGTAAAATTTCCCCGGAAATTCGGGAGGCCTTCAGTCAGGCCGGTGTGGCCCATTTGCTGGCTTTTTCCGGATTGAACCTCGGGTTGGTCGGCGGTCTGGCTTTTTTCCTCTTTCGTTATCTGCTCAGTCTGTCCGAAACGGTCCTGTTGTCTTTGAACGTCCGATTTTGGGCCTTGGTTGGGTCCTTTGTTCCGGTAGCCGGTTATGCCCTGTTAGCCGGCTTGAGTCCCCCTGTTTCCCGAGCCCTTTTGATGGTCACTCTGGTGTTCCTGGCCCTGATTTTAAAAAAGCAATCCGACCTGTTAAATAATCTGGCCCTGGCCGCCTTGCTGCTGTTGCTTTTGGCGCCCTCCTCCCTGTTCCGTCCTTCCTTTCAATTATCTTTCATTTCCGTCTGGGCCATCGGCTATCTTTTGCCTAAACTATGGCCTCCCAAGGGGGACCCGGAGAAACCCGATCCCTCCTGGGGCTATCGAGGTCTGCTTTATCTTTGGGGGATTTTTTGCGTCTCCCTGGTCTCTCAATTGGCCACCCTCCCCGTGGTCGCCTGGTGGTTCTACCAGATTTCCTTTATCGGTCTGATCAGTAATTTATTGCTCGTTCCTTTGACCGGTGTTTTCGTCGTACCCCTGGGGCTCCTGGCCATAGGGTTTTCCCATTTCTTTCCCTGGGGCACCGCCGGCTTATTCCAAATCGTCGCCCTGCTGCTGGCCTGGACCTGGGAGATTACCCATTTTTTTGCCTCCCTGCCCGGCGCTTTCATGTCTTTCCCCCGGCCCTCTTGGCCGGAAATATTTTTCTATTTTTCAGCCCTGTTCATCCTCTTCAACCGGCGGATAATCCCCCGATTCCCTTGGGCCTTGGGGTTCACCCTGGTCGGTCTGGTGCTTACCTTTTCCTTTCCCCAAATAAAAACCTTTCTGGGTTTCAGGCCCCTGACCCTGACCTTTCTGGACGTGGGGCACGGCAGCGCCATCCTGGTTGAATTCCCCGACGGGGAAAACCTGCTGGTGGACGGGGGCGGGTCGCCCAATCCGGCCTTTGATCTGGGCGAACGCGTGGTTAGCCCCTTTCTCCGGCAGAAAAAAATTTTCTCACTGGATACGGTGGTCTTGACCCACCCCCATCCCGATCACCTCAACGGGCTGCCTTTTATCCTGGAAAAATTTATCGTCAAGGCATTCTGGTGGAACGGGGAGCGGACGAATTCGGATTTTTTTTTACGTCTGGAAGACCTGATCCAGCGGAAAAAAATCCCCACCTTCCAACCAAAGGCCGGCTGGTCAAAAAATTTCGGCGACGTCCGCGTCCGGATTTTATACCCCGACCCGGCGCCCCCTCAGGAATCCGAGACCATTAACTGGCACGGCCAAAACAACCACTCGCTGGTCCTGCAAATCGACTATCAGGGCCAGCGGGTGCTGTTGCCGGCGGACATTGAAGCGCCGGTGGAAAACAGCTTATTGGAACGCGGGCTTCTCCTCCCGTGCCAGATCCTCCAGGTTCCTCATCACGGCAGCCTTACTTCCAGCCAACCGGCCTTCATTGAGGCCCTGGCCCCCCGCTGGGCCGTTTTCTCGGCCCGGGGGTCCGTGCGTTTTCCAGTGCCTCACCCCGAGATTCTCCGTCGCTACCTGGACAAGGGCGTTAAAATCCTGCGCACCGACCAGGAGGGGGCCATCCGTTTTAGCTATCGGAAAGGTAGGTGGGCGGGGGAAAGTACCTTGAAAGGACCTTTTGATTTCTGATGGTTTCGCAAAAGTCCCCCGAGATGTCATTGCGAGGAGTCACGCCTTAGGCGTGACGACGAAGCCATCCCTAAGAATCAGCTTGTTGCCAAAGTGGAGATTGCGACCCCGGATCATGTCCGGGGTCGCAATGACGGTTTTTTTGAGCTTTTTACAGGTTTGTCCTTTTTGACGGTTCTTATTTTTCGGTAATAGGAATCCGAAAGGTAGATTGCCGCCAAGGGGTTGTGGCCGGTGACCCGGTCCTTAACGGCCAAAACCGTGGTGGGGGCCGCACCATACTTAAAAAAGAGAGAATCATGGCCCACACACAGGCCGAGCAGGATATTGAATTGTGTCTTTTCCTCGTTGAGCAGCTTGGCCTGAAAAATGGGGTTACACATGGCTTCCGCAGTCCCCTGATAGATTTTCTCTTTTTCCCTAATCCCTATTTTTTCTTTGGGGGTCTTACCTGCTTTACAAACCGCTGAAATGACCTCAAAGCCCTGCCCGATTAAAATTTCTTCCACCAGAGCCGCCTCTTTGACCAGGCCTAAACAAAACGCCAGCCCCAATCGCCGGTAGCCCATCCGGCGGGCAAATTCGATGATTTCCACTATCCGGGTTTTAGTAGGCTGCATGACATAAGGGCGTTCATGCCGATTGGCATAGCATTCGGCCTCCTGGATAGAGGCCTGGCGGGCAAACTCCCGCACCTCCGGCTGCTCATATTCCCGGTTGGCCTCTTCCAGAACGGTTTTCTTAGCCAAGGTCGGACAGCCCTTCGAACCCAGACCCGTTTCGGAGAAACAAATTCTTCGGGCAACGGGCTGGTCGCAGGAGGCGCAGGCCGGAGCAGGTTGCCGTCTTCGTTTACTTTCCATTATCACGCCTCCTCACCCCGGCGGCATCCAGCCAGGCGGTTATTTTCTTATAGGGCTGGGCGCCCACCAGGGACTGCCGGTCCAGGACAAACGTTGGAACCGCCCGGATGCCCAGTTCCCGCGACCGGACCCAGTCTAAATCCACCGCTTCTTTAAAAGTCCTCTCCCGCAGCACCCTTTCGGCTTCCGCTTCCGAAAGCCCAAGGGAACGGACCAGGTCCAGGAGTTCTCGAACTTTCCCGATATTGGTCCCCTGGGCAAAATAAGCCCGAAAAACCGCACGGTGAAAGTCGTCGCCTCGGTCCTCACGCTCGGCCCATTTTCCCAGCTCCTGGGCCAGGCGGCTGTTATAGGTCATCGTCCGGTCCGTAAAGGGCAATCCCGCTTCCTGGGCCGCAAGCTTTAGACGAACCATCACCTGATCCAAGTCCACTGCCTGACCGGCGAAAAGCTGTTCCAGGGTTTGACCGTTTTCCGGTGTTTCCGGGTGGAGGGGAAAAGCCGTCCACCTTAAGCCGATTTCATACTCTGCCCGCAATCTTTCAATACGCCCGGTAATGAAATAGCACCACGGTCAGGCGTAATCGGAGAATATTTCCAGCGTAGGGTTCGCCATCTGAAGTTTCCTTTCTTCAAGTGCGTTGGAGGTCTGAGGCCTCCAGAATTAATGGGCCTTTGGACCCCTTAGGGTTTGACACCAGGCATGTCGCCCGTTATTCCGTAACCTGGACAGAATATTTCTTTTCGCGGAAATGGACCTTGGCCCGCTGGCAATTGGGGCAGGTACAGGCCTCCGGCAGATCCTCAAAAGGCGTTCCGGCTCGCCAGCCTTTTTCCGCATCCCCTTTCTCCGGCTCGTACTCATATCCGCAAGGGCATTGATAGAGATGAACGTTTCTCCACTTCGTGGCAGCCATTATTATCCTCCTGCTTAACCAAGATACTATAAATTCGAAATCCGAAGCACGAAATCCGAAACAAACACGAATGTCCAAAATCAAAATGATCAAGACATAACCGTTTCGAATTCCGAATTATTTTAGGTTACCTTTAGAACCTAACTAAGCGGGAGGAAAAAGTCAACTTTCGTTTGGGCAGCGGACTCAGATAGATTTCCTCATCAAATGGAAGGGCAGGATGTACCAGGTATCAAAAAAAGTTTGGTTGTTCGCCTTTTTTTTACTATACTTGGGAAAATTTAAATAATTTTCAAGGAGATCCGGATGGACCCACAGGCGAAAACTCTAAATGAAACCTTGACGGGAGAGAATCCCTACCTGGTTGACCTTCTCTCGGAAGCCGGGCAGGCTCTTTTTTTCCCCAAGTTAGGCATACTTTCACAGTCGGCGGAAGCGGCCGGGAAGCGGATCAACGCGACGATCGGGATTGCGCTGGAAGAGAACGGCCAACCCATGTATCTTCAAACCATTCACAAGTATCTTGGCCAACTCCAGCCCAAAGAAGTCTATCCTTACGCGCCCAGTCCCGGGAAGAAGGAACTGCGGGAAATCTGGAAGGGGATGCTGCTTAAAAAGAACCCGGGCTTGACCGGCAAGGAGTTCAGCGAGCCGATTGTTACCGGGGCCCTGACCCATGGTCTGAGCACCGTTGCCGAGCTTTTCCTGAACCGGGGGGACGAGATGATCATACCCGCCCCCTACTGGGAAAACTATGACCTGATGTTCCTTTCCAAAAAAGGGGCCCGGATGAGGAGCTTTGATCTGTTCTCCGGCCAGGGGTTCAACCGCTCCGGCCTGGCGGATGCCCTCAAAGGTCAATCCAAGGCCTTGCTGTTGCTGAATTTTCCCAACAACCCCACCGGCTATACGCCGACTATCGAGGAGGCGGCCGAGATCGTCAAGGTGATCCGGGGGGCGGCCGATCGGGGGAAGAGTCTGGTGGTCCTGGTGGACGATGCCTACTTCGGCCTGGTTTACGAAAAAGGCATCCTGACGGAATCGTTGTTTTCAAAACTGGCCGACCTGCACGAGCGGGTGGTCGCCGTCAAACTCGACGGTCCGACCAAAGAAGATTATGTCTGGGGCTTTCGGATCGGCTTTATCACCTACGGAGTGGGGGGACCGGGAGATAAAAAGAAAATCTACAGCGCCCTGGAGGCCAAGACAGCCGGAGCCATCCGGGCCGATGCTTCCAATATGTCGCACCTCGGCCAATCGTTGCTGACCAAGGCCTACCAGGACCCGGAATACTGGTCGGAAAAACAGCAGAAGAACGACCTCCTGCGTTCCAGGTATGAGACGGTTACCAAGGCTATCCAGGCCGGTACCTATGGGGAGGCTTTCCAGGCCCTCCCCTATAACAGTGGCTATTTCATGTGCCTCAGGCTCAAAAACGCCGACCCCGAGGCCGTCCGAAAAAAGCTGCTCGCCCAATACGACACCGGGGTTATATCGGTTGAACCCGATTTGCTCCGGGTGGCCTTCTCGGCCACACCCAACAAGCTTATACCGGAACTCTTTGCAAATATCTATCAGGCCTGCACGAAACCGTAACCACGGAGTTAGCCGCCCAACAAGAAGGCCCACCTTTTAAGTATTGGACTTTCCGGCGCCGTGACGGTAACCCGGCCGGCGCCCATTTTTTGATCTTTAGGGGCAAGTAACCTACAAATCTGCATTTACGTTGCCGGTCACCAGTGCAAGAGGCTGCCATGCTTGTTAATAAAAGACTTGGCCTTTTGCATCGCGCAATGGATTGAAACGTCCTTTCAGGATCGTCTCAATCCTTATTGGTTCGGCAAAGCTTTGATCTTGAAGTCCTTGAGCGACACCTCACTTTCCCATTGAGGCAATCTGTCGGTGGGACCTTCGATCCGCACGAGTGGAGGTACACAGTCCGCCAGTCCGTTTATCTTGGCCCACAGTGTCGTATCTCCCCAGAACTGCGGCGGCGTATCAGCGGCAGCCACGAATCCGAAGATCTTGCCCGGTGTTTCGCACCCGCCTCGGACTGCCGCCAAGGCGAGACGCTCAAGTCGGCCCAACCCGCTTTTCGGGTCAGGCTGCTCCTGGATCCATCGCTTTACGGCGGCGGGAATCCACGGCAAGGGAGCCTTTGTCATTGCCGATAATTCCGTCAACATGGCTGAGTTCTGAGTTGCGAAGGCCTTGTCGACGAGGACCGCAAAGCTGAATTGCTCTTCGGTGACGGGAAGTCGGTTGTCATAGACGGATGCCAGTTGCTCCGGCAGCAGTTGTCCAAGTCCGTGATAGGTTACGATCCCGGGGAATGCGTCGACGCAAAGGAGTTCCACTTTCAAGATGCCCCTGTGGTGCAGGCAGGTAAGAATATGGGCGAGCATGGACTGATCAAAAAGGCACGCGTCGAACCACAGGACGATACGTTCGTGGGTTGCTGCTTCCGCCAGCTTCCGGTACTGGCTGCGCAGTGTTTCCAGAACGCGCTCCCTATCCAACCCACCTGCGGTGGTTTCTTCCAGAAACAGCGCGCGAGCGCCGAGAGTGTCTTCATTCGGCCACCCGGGATTCCGGGGACCATCGTATAGAATGTCGTGCCAGACGAATACTTCCCCGGGAAGTCCGGCCTTTGCCAGACTTCCGCCTGCGCTATCACCACTCGTGATGTGAAGTGTGTCTGCCATCTCGATTCTCCTGCCGAATACGGAGTTGAGCCGCCGAGTTTCCGAGGTCGGCTCCAACAGCTAATTATGTGGCCTTCTCCCTGGACGAGTACTGTTCACCTAACTTCAATCCTTTCTCTCAGCGATCTTCTTCAATCGTCCACTGGAGAATTTCGTTAGGTTCGCGTAGAAGTTCTTTCTAAACCTGGGGATTTTTGTCAATGCCATCATGATGGGGTTGGCGATCCACACTTTGAGCTCTTTCTGTGGAAAATCATACTTACCATGCCTCTTATAGTATCTATGATCTGCCTGCCAAATCATGCGGAGCCTTCCCCAGATATTGTCTCTAAAAACCTTATGTCCCCCAACACCAAGGAAGTTCTGCGGTCTAACGTACCCCTTTTCGGCAAAACTGACCAACCGCTCCGCAAAACTCTGTAACAAGGCGTCGAGATCAGCCGAGTTCTCACACTCATCGGTGACTATATCTGCGTGATTGGCATCCTGCCGTGTGGTGGAAGAGGCTTCGAGAATTTGGATGAGATTCGGCGTGTGACTCAAAGGCCCTGAGATGATGTACCCCATTTGCTTGCCGGCCAAAGACGGTGTATGGTTCCAGAAGAAGGCGCGGTCATAGAATTCCTTCCATTTCGAGGATAAATATGGGCCCCTGACTTCTCCAGCAAACACAATGATATTTGCAGTCATAACTCGACTGTTGTAGAAGTCGGCAAACCCATCCTTTTGAACACACGTATAGTCGTATCCGCATCGCATACAGCCTAAGCAACCGCCTCTGATGTCGATATCGTTCAGATCGATTACTTCGATCTCCTCCGCAAAAGACCGCTTGAATCCGTCAATCATCTTTCCTAAGTTCGAATTGCTGTCAAACGCATCTGTGAGGACAACAACATTTTTGCCCTTTGTGGATATCTTTTTCTCCGGAAGCGAGGGCTCATAGACAAAATTGGTGAACGATAGTGTCCTGAAAAGTCGGGCAATGGTGAACCTCTTCTCAATTGCCTCAAAGAAGTTTTCAGCAAAAGCTATGAGGTCTTGTCTTCTGCGCTTGTCAGTCAGGTCCTGCAGATACAGAGATAGCCCGTCCGCATATATCATATTAAGGTCTTCACAAACGGCCCTCATATAGTTGTGAGCTGTGTGGTCAAAGAAGTGAATCGAAGTGGTGAGAACCGCTGCATACTTGCCCTTGAAGGCGTCTTCCATGCCCCTATCGGAAATCAGCTCAACGAACCTCATGTACTGAGAGGGTGCAGCAAGAACAAAGACGCCAAACGCCCACAAGATACCATCAGACGACCTGACTTCCTCGATGATCTCCCGAAAGGCCTTCTCATCCTTCTCGAGCTTTTTGATACGCTGTGCAACATGAAAGACTTTTAGCTCATGCTGCGAGAACTTGTTTTGAAGGAAGTGCACATACTGGAGTGTTATGCTCAACTCGCCCTTGGGACTTCCATTCAGAACAGTGATCTTCATATGATCTCCTAGTCTGATGACTCTGAGGGTTCTTAGCCGAACAGCAAATAGCGCGGCGTGGACTCCATATATTCTCGGTAGGCATCCCCATATGTTTCAAGGCAATAGCGCTCCTGTGCCCGAATCGACGGATAGGATACGATGGCGAGGAGCAGGCAGGCCCCAAATATGATCCATGATACTGTGGCTATCCCGACACCTATCCACATGATAATAGCCAGTACCTGTATGGGGTTTCTCGAAAATCGATACAGGCCCTTTCTAACAGGTTGATCTTGGGAAGTTGTAGCAAAGTTGAGCATGGCAATGGCTGTTAGGAGGGCACCGACAACAAAGATGAATACCCCGATCCAGAGCCATAGGGTGTTCAGGTCGAGAGGCACAAAGATCGAATAGATCATGATCGCTCTGCCAAATAAGGCAGCACCGAGGGCAACAGGTATCTTGTGCTTGATGGAATCGGACTTGGGAAAACGGAAGAATCTCTTTAAAAACTCCTTACCATAAATCGCCACGATTGAGATCGTGATCAACGCGTAAGCAGATGGAAACCACCACGCATATCCCCAGCCTATATTCAGTTCAGGTAACAATGCCCCGAGACTCTCTCTTTCCCTTCTATATTCTTGATCTTATTTTGAGCATCACAACGTACGGCGCCTGTGTTTCGAGCAGATACAGCGTGAGGAGTCACCTAACGTCGCGCCTGACCGGACCTCAAAGGCTGCCGTCCACAGCGGCCTTTAAGGGTACGTGTCGAGGTGCTTGTTAGCCGTCCGCCTTGAATCCGTCGTGAAAAGTGACAGTGCCCTGCGGAGTATGCCCATCGAAAGACAGAGCGAAGAAGACCTCCTGTGGCACTCCCTCAAGCTCAAGTCCGGACATGTTCTTGAACCCGAATTTCTTGTAGTAATCCGGGTGTCCCACGAGACAACATCCTTGAGCGTTCATATCTTTCAGCCGTGACAGCCCTTCCCGTATCAGGGCCTGGCCCATGCCCTGCCGCTGATACTCCGGCAACACCGAAACAGGTCCCAGGCCATACCAATTTCGAGTGCCGTCCGAAATGGTCAGGGGAGAGAAGGCTATATGACCAATTACACGGCCATCCATTTCCGCAACCAGCGATATCGTGAGGGCCTTGGCGGCGCGTAGTGCCAATATAATAAATTGCTCCGTGTGATTGCTGATCTCCAGGGTCTTAAATGCGGCGACAGTCACCTCGGTTATTGCGCTCACATCGGCCTCGGTTTCGCTCCTGATACCGATCTTCAGATTCATGTGCTTCGTATTCCTTCCTTTTTTACCCGCCAACGATAAAATCACCGGTTCAATCGGTGGGTTGTTTGGTTAAAATAAAGTAAGATGCCCCCTGAATTGATTTGCGTTATTCGCTCTTTTTCACATCTGAAAAAAGATGGGAAAAATCAACGGGCTCTTCAACATCTTCGTTGTCCGGAACCCACACCTCTCTCTTTTTCCGCTCAATTTCCTCGCGCGCCTCCTTAAAACAGCGTTTAAAATATCGCTCGGGAAATCCAGGATCAGCGAGATAGCCGAAGATATTTTTCCGAGCTCGGCTGACTATTTCGGCAACCAACACCTCCTTTTCCTCCGCTGAAATAAAATTCCGCTCATTGACGTTGGTAAGGACAATCTCCCCCCCTAAGGCGGCACGAATCTCCTCAATCAATTCCGGCTCTCCACTCACCAGACTCCAAAATGTTTCAGAGACCGAGACCACGGCATCGTAGCGCACTCTAACCTGCCAGCGATCACCGGCCACCCTGCGGGATTCATCATAAAAACGTACCACAACGCCGTTTGCCAGTTGCTCATCTTCCAGGTGTTTCACTTCAGTTTCCATTTCTTATGACCACCTCATTACTTCGCGCGGTTCCGGCATATTGCAGAACCTTATTGCCTGTCCGTCATCGGGCATATTGATATTGCTATTTCGTATAACGGAGAGTTGAGCCGCCAAGGTACGAGGCCGGCTCCAACGGCAAGTTGGGCTATTCTGCTTTGTCACCTTTGTCAATTACACACCTTCAGAAGGACTTTATAGGCCCACCGGCATGTCATAAGGATGCGGACGGCCTTTGCCCGTCTCGACAAATTCCTTGAGGCTAAGCATGAAAAGCACCCAGTGCATTGAGGACTGAGGGAAAAATTTGGCATCCTCGCGCCATTTTGAGTGGCGAAGGTGAAGAAACGTTTTGTCGCCTTCGCGGAAGATTTTCCATTCAATTTCGGTGTCGACCCAATCAGGATCGCTCCGCTCAGTTGCGCGCCACCGCACGAGTTCATCAGCCTTCAGAGTGGTAACAACCATCTCCTTTAAGAATTTTCCATAAAACCAGAATTCCAGTTTCATTCCGACAGCAGATTCGCCCCGCGTCTCGGTGGTCCACCAATGCGCTAGCTTTTTCACATCGGTCAAAGCTTGGTAAAGCTCGCTGGGAGTAGCTTTGATGATCATTTCATGCCAGATTTCACGATATTTCATTGAAAACACCTCCTCTCCTGCAGTGTCCAATGGCCTGGTTGGTGCCGCCAGCGGCGGCGCCGACCGGAACATGGACCCGAGAGGGGCAACGCCGCCTTGACGACGCCGCAGGTGGCGCAACCGATGAGTTGAGCCGGACTATCGGCTCGAACGAGTTGTTAACGGACTTTTTTATTCTTTGCTGTATTTTCCTGCTGCATATTTCCGCTTAAGTTATTTATCACCTTCATCTGGAGCTGCTTTGGATAGCCTGGTACAAGCGTTCCACTAGGGCCTGATTGTAACTGTGAGAGGTCATGTTGGCGGTAATACGTCCTCTGATGGGGAAGCCGAGGAGGTAGAGGTCTCCGATCAGGTCCAATATCTTGTGACGCACGAACTCGTCGGCATAACGGAGCTCCGTATTGATAACCTTGCCTTCGTACATGATGATATGGGAATGGAGATACCCGCCTCCGACCTTCCCAAGCTTCTGAGCTATTTCGATATTCTCAAAAGTGTTGAATGAGCGAGCAGGGGCTATTTCTTTTGCAAAAGATTCTTTTTCAGGATTAAAAGTGAGAATCTGTTCATCTATGGGTGGGGGGTAATCAACCCTCATCGATATTTCGAACCCTTCATAAGGCTCCGCATAGAGATGCTTTTCATGCCTCTCCTCGTTTCCCACTCCGAGCTTCTGGCGGATGACAGCAACCCTGGTGAATGCTCGCTGTTCTTCTATCCCTGCCTGTAATATGAGATCACAGAAGTCCTTAGCGGAGCCGTCTATGTTCGGCACCTCGTCGTCGACCTTTATGAGCACGTTGGTTATGCCGTACATGGAAAGAACCGCCATCAGGTGTTCAACCGTACGCACCTGCTGCCTGCCGTTGTCCAGGGTGGTGGAGTTGGCAGAGAAGGTCTTCAATGAAACAGTTTGGGGGAAATTTTCTAAGGAGGTGATATGTCCACGAATGGTTTGACCGTCGAGAGTTTGAAAAACGATCCCTTCATTGGTCCCAAGGGGGCTCAGAATGATACCTGTGTTCCGGCCGCTCAGAAGCCCTATACCGTTAAGGACAACATTCCCTCTGAGAGTGCGTTGAGGTTCGGGGGAATCCACCGCCTCCACCATGCCTGGAGGCATCAAAAGGTCGGCGCTGACGATCTCAAGCCTCGTATCCGAAGGCAGGGTCGCGCCACTCATAGAAGGTCGATGCTTAAGGGCAGACTTCACCTTGTCGAGTAATACCTCCATATGCAGCGGTTTTTCCAAAAAATCGTAGGCACCGGCCTTTATGGCGGCAACCGCTGCCTCGATGCCGGCATGTCCGCTCATCATGATGATGGGGAGTGCGGGAAATCGGCCATGCAGACGTTTCAGAAGCTGCAAACCGTCTGTGCCTGGGAGCCAGATATCCAGCATGACGAGAGCGGGCTCCATTGTATCAAGCCTCTGCCAGAATTTCTCCGCATCCGGAAATATGAGGGACTGATACCCCTCGTCCTTCAGGATGCTCGCTACTGTGGAACAGATGGAAGATTCATCGTCTACTATACAGATAGGGTTCATCTCACACTCGTCCAAAATAAGTTTTCAAAAAATAGACCTTCAAAGGTATATGGTAATGGGGCGTTGGCCCGTGGCACGCAGCTAGCGGGGCAGAAGGCCATGCAAGCAAGTGACATTGGTGTCCAATGGCCGGGTTGGCGCCGCCGTAGGCGGAGCCGGCCGGAACATGGACCCGATAGGGGCAACGCCGCAGGCGGCGCCAACGCCACACATCGGTCGACCGATACCCGCGCAGCGGTTTTCGGGTCGACTGTATGCGATTGTTAGGCCGGATGGCTACGACGCTACGAAGAGCTCCACGGTTTCCGGATGAACGCCGTCGTGCTTCATTGCCTCGGCCGCATCGGCACCCTGAAGGGCTTCAGTGAGAACCTCGAGACTGGGTACGTTCTCGATTATCACCCCCACCCGGTTACTCCGTCCGGGATTGACGAACGTCCTTACAGTCATCCCGTGCGCATGGAAGAACTCGGCTCGTTTGGTCGAACTCAGCCAATGAGCGACGTCATCCACATCATGCACCCCGATCACAGTAGTCATTTTGATAACCTCCTTTTAGTGAAACATTCAATCCAGCGTTCCGGCACAAACCCGTGAATATGGGACGTTGGTTCTATATTGCATAATTCGAGTAACAGAGGCCAGGCATTTCCGGGGCGTTTGCCAACCGGGTAACGGATGACGTCGTTGTTCCTAAGTAGCGCGCTACTTCCGCCCCCGAATATCCTAATTTTTTGACTGCCAGTTGACAGAAAAGTCTTCGGGTCTTCACTACCTCAGCGGCTCGACTTCCGGACCGAACCAAGTCCCAATCTATTCCTTCTGATCGGGAAACCCGGGAGGCCAGGGTACCCAGTTCAACCTTCCGAGCTTTGAGTCGGAGCGTTTCCTCTAACCGTTTCTCCGCTTGGGACAGGACCTCCTCAATGAACTCCCCGCTCCCCAGAATTCGCTCATCCGAGGCCATACGCTGTTTATGCCGTCGCAGAGACAGCACCTGGGACCAACCGCCGGCGCTGCGGATCAACCCCCCGCCAACTAAATCAGACCGTCGGCCCATCGGGACTCCGTCAGCCACAAAGCGCTCATATTCCGCTCGCGCCTTTTGCAATTTTGGGCTGAAAAAAGCAAGAATCGATTCGGTGTCCTGCCAGTCCCGCCCTAATTTCCCCATTAAAGCCGAATGCCCGGTCCAAGGGTATTCCTTTAATTTAGGCAAATCAGCCACCATTCCTCCACGCAGGGGATTGAGGTGAATATAGCGCGTTAACTCCAGGAGGTAGGACTCTTCCTCGCAGACAATGGATTTATAGCGATTCTGGAAAAGGTGACCAAACCGTTTATGACGCCGGTTGAAATTTACCACATATCCGGTCATCACTTTTCTCATATTCGTGGAGAGAGGTTGGAGACCGGTACGAACCAATAAATGCATATGATTGGGCATGAGCGCCCAGGCATAGACCACCCACGCCCCAGCGCGAGCCCTTTCCTCCAGACGCGATAGGAAATCCTCCCGGTCTTCCGGGTTTCGAAAGATTTTGGTTCTTTCTATCCCTCGGGCCATGACATGGTGCAGAACCCCCGGAGCGTCTAATCGTGCTTGTCTAGGCATGTTGAAACTTTATTGCATTTCACTGGCCCTGTCAATGCAATTTAGAAACAACGTCCCGTATTACTCGTTTGACGTTTGCCAACATGGCCGCGGATTCCGGCGTCCTGCTGTAAATTATCTTGGTGAGATCGTCATTCGACACTCGTTAATCCCTCTGGTTGTGGTCGAACGAGCGTTCTGCGCACGATGGCCACGCCGAGACTCGCTGCCTCCCAATACGGCGTTGACCCGTGGCCCGCAGCTTGAGGGGGCAGAAGGCCCAAGCGAGCCAGGGACATCGGCATCCAATGGCCTGGTTGGCGCAGCCAGCGGCGGAGCCGACCGGGACATGGAGCCGAGGGGGCGACGCCGCAGGCGGCGCCAACGGGCTGCTCAGGGGCGCGCTGTTTTTGCGCATCCCTTGCAGCAGCAAGGTTATACGTATTTTGTGTCTCAGTTAAATAAAACTTTCAGGATCATCTACCATCGATTGGAAATGTTTCATGGCTGCATTTACAAACTTCCGATGTCTGTCGCTGACCTTCACTTTAACAAAATCCTCGCCAGGTATTTTCTCTATCGTTTCCAATTCCGGGGAATACTGATGAAAGGTCAATTCTGTCAACTGGAGACAAATATATGCTACCATTAATGCAAAATAAACTTCTCCGACTCGAATATTTTCCTTACCAACTGGTATTTGGCCAAAGAATTGTGGTTTCGGAACACCGTCCGATTCAATTAATGGAGGAGTCGCATTTATAGGGCTCAAATGAGTGTACATGTTGGATAGAAATCCATACATTTGCCCTACAGGTTCAATGGATTTTTTGAGGTTCGAAATACTGTCCGTAGAATTAAATTTTTTCTCTTTCACCCAGAGTTCAAATCTTTTCGGATTGTGAACTATATCCCAAGCAGACGCAAACCCTTCTAAAGCGTTTCGAAAAAGAATCGGGGGTTCCCACAAATACCCACCGGTGACCAATTCAAAACCAGCCATCAGAGCATTGGTACCTTTTAGCATGATATTATATGCTTCTGACTTTGGAGTTTTGTCAGGAGTTAAGACGTTAGATTTGTTGTAGTTCTGCAATATGGTGATAGTTTTACCGAGTAGAAATGCAAACTCCTCAACCTCACCTGCAAAATGTCTCGTTAACCGGCATTTTGACTCTGTGGCAAGTTCAGTAATATATTTATGAACGGTTTTCTCCATACGGCCGTTTTAAACGTATAATGCGGAGTTCAGCGGGAGGCAAGCGCCTTTTCATGCCGATCCGGTGGAACGCCTTGATCACAAGTCATACCAGTATGTTAGCTCATAAACTGTCCACAAAAACCTGCGAGGCTAACCAAGCCCACCTCGGCCATCTTCCATTTTCTTTTATCATCTTCCCTGGCATAACATTTCAATAAGGGAGGCTCGCCCACCGAGTACTCCCAAGCGAACGTCTTTGCATGTATGATTTTGTTCGAGAACTCGCGGAACGACAAATCAATTCTTTCGTCATTCTCCAGTACTAAACTGCCACATTTCCAATTCACGCCTATTTGCTTATGGTAGTCTGTTATCTTCTCCTCATCGTCAAGAATTCTCAATAATAATGCAAGCTCAGTAATGGCTCGATTAGCTTTCTCCTCGCCTACTTCGAATAATGCTTTTCCCAAGTATTTCCATTCCCCTATGAAATTCTTCTGCATAAGATCAGTCAGCGGAGCGCGCGAGTAAACGAAACTCATAATGACAGAGAGGTTTTCGTGAACTAACTGTGTCAATCGTATCGGATACCTACTCATTTTCTACCTTTGCTAATGCGGCGTTGACCCCTGGCCCGCAGCTTGAGGGGGCCGAAGGTCCAAGAGGCCCAGGGACATCGTTGTCCGATGGCCTGGTTGGCGCTGCCGTAGGCGACGCTAATCCTATATTGAATAGTTTCCTTTCAATATCAGGAAGTTACGATGCCGTCAATATCAATTTTGAATAAGGTCTATCTACAAGAGCCCTTGCCCTTCCAGAACTCTCTCAACGATGTCGCGAGCGTCCTTGCCCATGACGTTGTTTCCCTTGGCCGCGCAGGCGAAGGCATAGGTCCGGTCCTGGCTTTCCACATAGCCAACAAACCATCCCAAGGCGTATGTTCCATTATCGTCAGCGCCCGACCCGGTCTTTCCGTAAAGAATGCCGTGGCCTGTCCGCTTAATAAGCATAATATCCTTGAGCACTGCCAGGGATTTCGCGGAAAAGGGAAGTTTGCCCGAGACCAGCTTGCCGATCAGTTGCGCCTGCTCTTTTGGCGAAATCAGAATCGTCTTTCTTCCCGCAGCGGGGAGCCAGAAGACATCGATTCCGGCGGATAGATCTCTGTCCCCATAGCCGATCTTGTTGATCCACAATTGCATTCGGCGGGGTCCAATCTGCCGGGCCAAATTCTGAAACGCCGGCACGCAGGAGGCCCGGAAAGCTTCCTTCAGGGTGAGGTTCCGATTCCATTCAGGGATAGGACGGGTTACTCCGTCCCATTGGTAAAAGGCTTCTTCCGCCGTGGATAGTATTCCGCTCTCCAGGCCTATCAGGGTGTTCCAGATCTTAAAGGTCGAGCAAGGGGCCAGTTTCTCCGATGAGGCCTCCGGGCGGAAATCGCTGCTTGCTCCGGATGAGCAGTCAATGAGGACGAAGGCTCCCCGGCGACCGGCAAAAGCGCTGTTGACCAGGCTTTCAGGAATGGGAAAAGTTTGGCCATAGGCGAGGGTTGCCCCTATTATGATCACGGCAATGGCCAAAGGGTATCTCATCTTCATCGACATACGGCTCAACGGGAGTGAACCCTTTTTACCAGGACCCGCTGCAGGTCACCGTTAGGCTCTGCTGGCTCTTTTCCCACCGAAGCAATGGATGGTTCGAGTCCCGGCAGCAATTCTATGTCGGGCAGGTTTTCCCAGAGGACATCCCAGGTTGGGTAGGACCGAAGGGCCTCAACCACTACCGGCAGGGGGTCCGTCCAGATTTCAGGCAAGTCGGCCTCTCCAGGAAGGCCCAGACGGAAGGCCAAACGCTCGATCGGTGGTGTAAATTGAGAATCGATGTCTTTCCGATTGCCGCGGGGGTCCATCCGATACCAGCCATACCGGGGAAGACGAGCGGCAACGAGGCCGTGCAGCACGAAGGGCGGACCCTGGTCGTCACGGCTCAAGCGTTGATAACAGAAACCGGCGGGAATACTGTTGGCCCTTAAGATGGCAGCCAGGAGATGGCTTTTCGCAAAACAATAGCCCGTTCCGGCCGCAAGGACCTCGGAGGCGGAACAGGTTACCGGAGAACATTGGTAGTCATAGCTGTGTTTAACTTTATCCCGCACCCATTCGAAACACCGCTTGGCGATTTCTGTTTCATCGCTGGTTTGAGCAGCCAGCGAACCGGCCAGCCGGGAAACGTCCGTCTGGGTCCAGTCGATGATTTCAGTTGATCGCAGGTATTTCTCCATGGGGTTTTGTTTTTCATTCGATGTTGGACGTTCGATGTTCAATGTTCGACGTTCATTTCAAATGCCGTACTTCTTAAGTTTATAACGCAGCACCCGTTCGCTGATACCCAGCTTTTCCGCCGCCCGGGTCTGGACCCCGTCGGTTTCATTCAAGGCCTGTCGGATCAGATACTTTTCCAGGGCGTCCAACTGTTCCATCAGGGGGAGATCGGAGGACGATGGGGGTGGTGACTCCGACTCATCCCGGCCCTCCTTTAAATGGAAAGGGATCTCCCGGGAAGTAATCAGATTGTCCCGAGCCAGGACCACGGCCCTTTCAACCAGGTTTTCCAGTTCCCGGATATTTCCCGGGTAATCGTGGCGCAGGAGCAGGTCGCGGGCCTCCTTGGATACTTCGATATTCTCTTTTCTATTGGCCCGGCCGAATTTTTTCAGAAAATGATCCAGCAGGATGGGGATGTCCTCTTTCCGTTCCCGCAAAGGCGGGAGGAAGAGGGAGACCACGTTCAAGCGGTAGTAAAGGTCTTCCCGGAAGCGATTTTCCCGGATGAGTTGTTCCAGATCCTGGTGGGTGGCCGAGATCAGCCGGACGTCCACCTCGATGGTTTTGCTGCCCCCCACCCGCTCAAAAGACCTCTCCTGAACGGCCCGCAGCAGCTTGGACTGGAGCACCGGGGAAAGATCGCCGATCTCGTCCAAAAATAGGGTCCCCCCGTGGGCCTGTTCAAATTTTCCCTGGTGCTGGGAAATCGCGCCGGTAAACGCCCCTTTTTCATGGCCGAAAAGCTCGCTTTCCAGGAGGTTCTCCGGGATAGCCGCGCAATTGAGGGTCACCAGCGGACCGGAAGACCGGGGGCTATGGTAATGGATGATCCGGGCCAGCAGCCCTTTGCCCGTCCCGCTCTCCCCCCGGATCATCACCGTAGACTGGCTGGGGGCTACCCGGGCCACCAGGGAGAGGACATCCTCCATCCTGGCGCTCTGGGTAATCAATCCTTCAAAGCTGAATTTTGTTTTCAGTTCCTGACGAAGCTGCTTCACCTCCCAGGTCAGCAGCAGGCTGCTCTCGATCCGCCCTAATAAGATCAACAGTTCGTCCAGATCAATGGGCTTGGTCAGGTAGTCGTAGGCGCCCATTTTCATGGCCTCGACGGCCTTCTCCACCGTGCCGTAGGCCGTCATCAGGACCACCACCGTTTCAGGATGCCGTTTTTTGATTTCCCGGAGCAGAGTAGTTCCATCCATGCCGGGCATCTTGTGGTCGGTGAACACCACTTCACAGCCGCTTTCTTTCAGCCATTCGAGCGCGGCCTCCCCGCCTTCCGCCGCTTGGACAGGGTAGCCTTTTTTTTGCAGGAAACCCTGCAGCAACTCCCGTTGGTTTTTTTCGTCGTCAACGACCAGCAGGCGGATCTTATGAGGCTCGGACATGCGGAACCAGCGTTATGGATGCCCTTGGGATATAAAATAAAGATCGGGGCAAGGTGATTTTAGCCGCTCGATTGGAGGGGAACCAAATCCTCCCCTATTTTCGTTTTAATTTAAACTGCTTCGAATAAACTCGATCGGCACCTTGAATGGCGTCCCTCCGGGAAACACGCCGGCCACCCCCAGATCCTTCAAAGCCGGAATGTCCCGCTTGGGGATCACCCCGCCTACCAGAACCAAGCGGTCCTGGAGACCCTTCTCGGCCATCAAGGCCATCAGTTTTTTGCTGATGGGCAAATGGGCCCCGGACATGATGGATAGGCCGACCACATCTACCGCCTCCTGGAGGGCCGCCTGGACGATGCTTTCCACGGTCTGGTGCAAACCGGTGTAAATTACCTCCATCCCGGCATCCCGCAGGGCATGGGCCATTACCTTGGCGCCCCGGTCATGGCCGTCCAATCCCGGCTTGGCGATCAAGATCCTTATTTTTCGATTGATTTTCTTCTCAGTGGTCATGGATTAAATGATCCCCTTTTCTTTCATTTCATTTATTTGGTCCGGGACGAGGCCTAATACCTGCCCGTAAATCGCTCCATTATGTTCCCCGAAACGGGGTGGAAAGGAAAGCTGACCGCCGCTGGATTTCAGGTACTCGGTCATGTGGGGCGGCGGGGCCAGGGTGATTTCCATTCCGGTCTTCGGATCTTTGGTTCGCAACAAATTACGAGCGACCAGGGGGTCCTGAACCACCTGGTCTATACCATGAATCTCGGAAATCGGCACCCCGATTTGATTAAAAAGATCGATTAATTTGGTGCTCTCGAATTTTCGGGTAATGGCGCTGATCTCCTGATTCAGCTTCTTTACTTCGGCGATCCGGCCGGCGTTTTTCCGGTAGCCCTCCTGGGCCAGTGTTTCGAAACCGGGTAACTGCGTCAGGGCATTCCACTGCTTGTCGTTGCCTCCGGCCACATAAACGTAGCCGTCGGCCGTGGGGTAGACGGAAACCGGGGCAAAGAACTCATGGGTGTTTCCCCGCCGGGTGATCTTCTTGCCGAAAGACCGGCTCAGGGTGATGGGCACGGTCAGCCAGGAGACGGTGCTTTCGAACATGGACAGGTCGATCCGGCTGCCCTGTCCGGTGGCCTGTCGACGAAACAGGGCCTTCATCAGCAGGCCGTAGGCGTGTTCGCTGGCCCCCATATCCGGAAGCGGAATGCCCAGGACCTGGGGTTCCCCGTCCGCTTCCCCGGTCAGCTCCATCAGGCCGCCCCGGGCCTGTAGTATCGGATCATAGGCCGCCTCGTTGCTGTCCGGGCCGAACCCGGTGATTCCCAGCCAGATCAAATCCGGCTTAACGGCCTTGAGTATTTCGTAATCGATGCCTAGCTTGGCGTAGTTTCGGGGAAGCTGGTTGGTGGCAAAAATATCGACCTTTAGTTTCACAATCAGGTCTTTTAGAATCTGCTGGCCCTCCGGAACGCCCAGGTTTAAGGTCAGGGCCTTTTTCCCGGCATTAATGGCCATAAAATAGCTGAACATCCGCTCTTCCTGGAGGACGTTATCCCCCACCATGCGATTGGGGTCTCCAAAGACCGGATGCTCCAGGCGGATCACCTGGACCCCGTCCTGGACCAACCGGAAGGTCAAATAGGGCAGCACCGTGGCTTGTTCTAATGAAAGGATGGTTATCTGACTTAATGGATCCATGAATTTCTCCTTAACCCTTAAACCCGGGAACCGAAACACTCCCGGTTTATGAATTGACACCATTCGAAATATTTAATAAATTTAGTGGAACAGCCTTTTACCTGTCAAGGTTTATTGTTGGACCGTGAATCGTTTAACCGCAGGATGGGATCCCATGTTTACTTTATCCGAAATTATTGAAATTGCCGTACAGATTGAAAAAAACGGGGAAAGCACCTATCGCCGGGCTCAGCAAGAGACCTCCGATCCCTTCCTGGCGGACCTGCTCGGCCGTCTGGCGGATGAGGAACTGGAGCATCAGCGCTGGTTCACCGATCTTAAAAGCCGGGTGGGGACCATACCGGTAGACAAGAACTTGGAAGCCATGGGCCGGGAGCTGTTTCAGAACATCCTGGGGGAAAAGGCCTTTTCTCTGGACGACCTGGATCTCGCCCGGGTTCCGGATCTCCAAGCCGTTATGCGGATAGCCGCGGAGTTCGAGCAGGACACGGTTGTTTTTTACGAAATGCTGGAGCCATTTGTTGAAATGGCCCAGGGCCGTGATGATCTCCGGCTCATTATCGAAGAAGAAAAAGGACACCGCCGCGATCTTCAGGAACGCCTGGGAAACTTGGTTTGAGGTACCCGTCAACCCACAGATTCTTACACATATTAATCTGAGAATTTTTCTCTAATCTTTGACCAAGAGGATCTGTAAATTCGAAATCCGAAGCACGAAATCCGAAACAAGCACGAAGGTCCAAAATCCAAATGATCAAAACAGGAATATTTTAAATTTTGGAAATTTGATCATTTGAATTTGTTTCGGATTTCGAAATTCGGATTTCGAGTTTTAACCAAAAATTAAATCATATACAGAGGAGGACATTATGGCGACTCCGCAAGAAATTTTTAAGGAAAAGTTGGCGCAACAGATTATCAAGGCTCTGGAAAAACGACGTATGGCCGGGAGCTACGCCCCAACCATCGCCCAGGCCCGGGAGGAAGTGGCGGCCCTGATCCCGGACGGTTCCTCGGTCTTCCGCTGCGGGTCCACATCCCTGGTGGAAATGGGGTTGTGGGAACGGTTGAAGGCCAATCCCAGAATTACCGTGATCGACCCCTACCTTCCGGAATATTCACCGGAAGAAGGCCTCGAGATGCGCCGCCGGGGGCTGACCGCCGATTTCATGATCGCCAGCAGCAATGCCATTACCCTGGATGGAAGGCTGGTGAACTTGGACGGCATGGGAAACCGGGTGGCGGCGATGACCTTTGGCCCTAAGAAAGTCATCTTAGTAGTCGGGATGAACAAAGTGGCCCTGACCCTGCAAGAGGCCATGGACCGGACCAAACAGGTGGCCGCCCCCATGAATTGCATCCGGCTTAATATCAATAACCCCTGCAAAGAGACCGGCTTGTGCAGCGATTGCCACACCCCGACCCGTATCTGCAACATGTGGTCCATTATCGAAGGCCAGGCCGTGAAAGACCGACTCCAGGTTAAACTGGTGGGGGAAAATCTGGGTTATTAAAGACCACCCGTGATTCCCCTGACTATCCCGGACCTGCGGGAACTGATCTTCAATTCTCAAGGACAGCGGCAGGATCTAAGGAATATCTATTCCCAATTGCCGGATACGTCCTGCCAACGCCGCGCCCTGTGCTGTTCCCTCCTGCCGGAAATGTCCCTTCTGGAAGCCCTGGAAGTCCTGGACCAGATCAGAAGATTCCCCCCCGCCCGGCGGAGGGAGCTTACGCAAAAAATCAGCCGCTATTTTTTTATCAACCCGGCCGAGATTATCGGCTGCCCCTTCCTGGAAGACCGGGATTGCCTGATTTATCCCAGTCGATTTTTCGGCTGCCGGGCCTATGGTCTCTGGTCGCAGGGCCATTATCGGCAGATAGCGCATCAGGCCCGCTTGATAAAAAAAAACGTGGTTCAACAATGGAGGAACCTGGGGGTTGCCCTGCCCGAAGAGGTGACCGGCCATCAGGTGGCTTATTGTACTGCCGTGGAAACCATCGGGCCGCGGAAGATGTCCGATGAAGACCTGCTCCAAGCCGCCGACCGGGTTGAAGGCTGGTCCCAAGAACTGAATCCACGGCACCGGCACTTTCAGGAAGGCTATTTCCGGGATATGAGTTTTTTAACCGCCGCCTTAATCTTTGGTCTTTCCCAAGCAGTCCAATTGAAATTCACCCTCGTTCGGGACCTGCTCCAATCCGGGAATCAAACACCATTGGAGCAGATGATCGCTCGGGTGCCGGATCTCTTCGATTTTTGACCGACTCAATCATGCCGGCCAACCTTGTTTCAGGAGATTGACCTTTCCGGTCGGTTCCAGGGTCCGGGCTTTTACAGTTGATCCCACCCTCTCGTCCAGCTATAATAGCCTTTAGTGGACCCATCTTCTTTTCGATAAAATTGGGCTCCGGCAGACAATATCGTTATTTGACGCTTCGCCCTTTGGGGTGAGTACCCCCGTCTATCTGGTATGGCCGCCGGGTCTCGGCGAAAGGGTTTTCCAGAGGTACTCCGGACTTCGATTCCGGGCCAAACTGACCAATTTTATTCAACGCAGGCCCAAACTCAGAGACTTTGAGGGCCTGTTAGGCTGGCCCTGCCTCCGGGAAGATTTGAAAACATGGGGGCCGGGTTAGAACCGATAAAGCAATGAGGAAAACCCTTTCGCCGAGACCCGGCGGCCACGAAGGCCCGATTTCGGACCAAACCTCCATCTTTCGTGCCCGTCCATCCAAAAGGGCGAACAACCCGTTATTGTCTTGATTTCCGAAGGATAACCGACCCTCACCAAACGCATCCTATGCCTAGCAAACCAGCGCGTCGCCCCCCCCGATCATCAAGATTTAAGGTCCTCAAGGTTTGGTTCTTTATTACCGCCTTTTTCGGGGCCGTTTTTACCTTGGCCGGGCTGTACTACCTCTTGCTGGTCTATCAATTGCCCGACATTCGCTCCCTGCAGGACTATCAGCCTCCTTTGGCTACCCAGATCCTGGCGGCCGATGGCGCTCCGATCGGCTTTCTCTATAAAGAAAAAAGGATCTTGGTGGCGCTCACCGAACTCCCTCCGCAGCTTATTCAGGCTTTTATCGCCTCGGAAGACTCCCGTTTCTTTCAGCACGGAGGACTCGATTTTATAAGCATTCTGCGGGCTTTCTGGAAAAATATCTGGGCCGGTGAAATTGTTCAGGGTGGCAGTACCATTACCCAGCAGGTGACCAAGTCCCTGCTCCTCTCCCCGGAGAAAAGTTTTTCCCGAAAAATCAAGGAGGCCTTCCTGGCCTACCGGCTGGATCAAAATCTATCCAAGCGGGACATCCTTTATATCTATCTCAACCAGATCTACCTGGGACACGGAGCCTACGGAGTGGAAGCGGCCGCCCAGACCTATTTCGGTAAGAAATCCAAGGAGCTCAACCTGGCCGAGAGCGCCATGTTGGCCGGCCTCCCGCAGGCGCCCAGTCGCTATTCGCCCTTATTGAATTTCCAGCGGGCCAAGGATCGACAGCGCTACGTATTAAAACGAATGGTGGAGGAGGGTTTTCTGCCCTCCCAGGAGGCGCAAAAGGCGGAGCAGTTTCCCCTGACCTTTGCCCGCGAGTCGGATAGCATCGGCGCCGTCGCCCCCCATCTCAGCGACATGGTCCGCAAATTTCTATATCAGAACTACGGCTCGGATTTTGTCCTGCAAGCCGGACTCACCATTTATACCACCATCGAATCCGGATTTCAAAAAGCCGCCCGGGAAGCGGTGGAGAACGGGACTCGGGCGGTTTACTTGCGCCACCTTTATGCCAAACCGCTTCGGCAAATCCCCCCCGACAAGATCGAGGCCTACTGCCAGCAGTTGGCTCGCCCACCGGCAAACGGTTCGAAAAAAAACGGCCCGCTGCGGACCGGCATTATCGTCCAAATCGATCCGATCGGGAAAACAGCCCGAGTGTGCCTTGGCCGGGAGTGGGGGGTGTTCCCGCTGCCCCAGCGGACCGCGGAACCCAAAATTTCTTCTGCGGATGACGAATCAACCGCCGGCGGGAGGAGTGTCGATTTATTCCGGGAAGGCGATGTCTTGAATTTCCGGGTAGATCCAGGGAAGCCCTATCTGTCCCTGGCCGAACAAAATCCCGTCGAGGCCGCCCTGATCTGTATCGACAAGACCACCGGAGCGATTAAGGCCCTGGTGGGCGGAAAAGATCACAGACAGACCGAGTTTAATCGGGCCACCCAGGCCAAGAGGCAGCCCGGTTCGGCCTTTAAACCGATCATCTATGCGGCGGGTTTGGACAAGGGCCTGACACCGGCTTCGGTCCTGATGGACACCCCTCTGGTCTTCGGAGGCAGCAACCCCTGGTCACCACAAAATTTCGACCATAAGTTTAATGGACCGACGTTGTTGCGCACCGGCTTGATTCAATCGCGAAATATCGTTTCCATCCGCATCCTCCAGCGCATTGGGGTGGAGTATGCTATTCGCTATGCCCAGCAGTTGGGGATCACCTCGCCCCTTTATCCCAATCTTTCCCTGGCCCTGGGTTCCTCGGGGGTCTCCCTGGCGGAAATGGTCACGGCTTACAACTGTTTTAATAATGGGGGAAATCGGGTGCTCCCCTTTTATATCACCAGAATCATGGATCATCTGGGCCGGGTTATTTACCTTCACCAGCCTCAACCCGAACCGGTCATGGCACCCAACACCGCCTATATTATAACGCATTTGCTGGAGGGGGTAGTTAAAGAGGGGACGGGTTGGCGCCTGAAGGCCTTGGGCCGACCGGTGGCCGGGAAAACCGGCACAACCAATGATTTTCGGGATGCCTGGTTTATGGGCCTCACCCCACAGGTGACCGCCGGGGTTTGGGTGGGTCTGGATAACCTCGCCACGCTGGGGGCCGGAGAGACCGGAGCCCAGGCGGCCAGTCCGATCATCCTGGAATTCTTTCAAAAAGCGCTGGCCAATGCCCTGGCCGAAGAATTTCCAGTCCCGCCCGGGATCGTTTTCCAACCCCTGCGGGGAGTGGGAGGAAACACTGTTTTGGAAGCCTTTAAGGCTCCGGAGGATGCCCTGCCGGTCGAAGGGGGAGCCGTCTCCTGGATACCCTAAAAAACAAAGCCCCGTATTCTTCTTCCAGAGAAAGAATACGGGGCTCAGGGCTCAAAATAAATTTTTAAAAAATTAGACGTCTTTCAGCGAATCCTGAACTGTATAGAGGAGGATAAAATTCTTATCCAAATCATCGGTCAAGGCCTTTAGTTTATCCTCAGGAATATCCTTGATCCGGATATAGACATGGCGGCAGCCCTCATCGCACATGTCGTAAGAGGTTAAAATGCTGACCATCCTTCCGCCATGCTTCCGGATCAGGTCGCCCACCTCTTTAATCGATCCCGGACGATCCTCTAAATTGAAGGCAAATTGAATTCCGCCGCGATAAATCCCGGTCAGCGAAACCAGGACTTTAAAGATATCCCCTTGGGTAATCATCCCGACGACCTTCCCCTTATCGTTGACCACCGGAAGTCCGGATATCCGGTGCTCCAGCATCTTCACGGCCGCCTTCTCCACCGTTTCTTCCGGACCGATGGTGAAGACGTTTTTACTCATAATGTCTTTAACCTTTAACTCCGAGAGCAAATAATACAGTTCGTGGACATCCAAGGTGGTGGCTTTGGAGGGAGAGGCTTCCTTGATATCCCGGTCGGTAATCATACCCACTAACTTGCCTTTATGCATGACCGGCAGCCGGCGGATATTATTCTCCTTCATAATTTGTGAGGCTTTCATCATCGAGGTGTCTTCATCAATGGTCATGACATCGCTGGTCATCCACCCTTTAATTAACATAGGTTTTTACCTCCACTCGCATTATGATTTGATTATTTAGCTCACGAAGAGCTTTTTGACCTTTTCAACCGTCTTTTTGAACGGTTTCATCTTATTTAAACTACCTTAATTGTCAAGCTTTTTTTGGTCACAAGCGGGGCGCGAAACGCCGATCGTATCCGGTCATCTCCACATAGCCCTGGCCTTTGATGGGCTGTCCCCGATAGGTTCCCTCCGCGTCCACCAGGCCCTCCCAGTAAGTCACCCGGGTGCTTTTCATGGTCATCAACTCCTGGTCGTCCAATACCGGCGTCAACCGCAGGATTAGCTGTTGTCGGGGGATAGCGATCTGCCAGCCTGCCGGATAGGTAGCCTGACTGTGGGGACTTTTCCAGGTCCTAAGCACCTCGATGGAAAAATCCTGCCGGGATAACGATTGGAGAATCCTGCCCCTGGAGACCATTGTTCCGCTGGAATACGGACCGATTTGTCCATTCCCTTCTCGAATTTGATAGAGCATCAATTCCGCCTGATCCCCCAGGTTCAAGGAAAACCAGTCCCAGCCGATCTGGCCGGGCTGAAGCTGGTTGCTCCCGAACTCGTGATCCATCCAGCTAAGCCCCTGAACTTTAACCGACCTCCCGTTGAGGGTGATCTGCCCCCGGGTGGCCATTCGGGTTAGGGAATAGTAATGGGAAGCCTGCCCGGTTCCAGCCCCTTTCCGGCTGATGCCGTCCGTCCCATGGATCACGGGTGGATTCACCGGAAAAGTCTGAAGGTACAAGCCCAAACTCCGGTCACCGGCTCTTAAAACCTGGGCCTTCCCCTCTTCGCCCACGCTCCAATCCTCTATCCAGACCCGATAGCGTCCGGTTTCCGCTCCGGCTAACCCTAAATTCCCCCGACTGACTTTTTCGGCATAAGAAAATTTTTTATGATCGACATCGGTGACGGCCAAATGGGCCAGGTAGACCTCTCGAACTCGCCAGCGGGATCCCTGGCTGGAAACCGGACCGGGTCTTATCCCCACACGAAAAAAAGTCAGTTGATACCCGTAACGACGACCTTCGGCGTCCTGCAACTGGCCGTTATAGTACCACCATTCGGTTTTATAATCCCGGTGGACCCGGTGATCCTCGGGAAAGACAAAGGCCCTCCCCGGCAAGGCCGGCTTGAACCCCTCGGTTGCTCGGTCCTGCCCCGGGCTTAGCCAGGGCCAAACGAGGCCCACAAAAAGAATGGAGCCAATGATTCCCCACCGTTTCATTTAGTTATTCCCTCGATCCTTTATTCTTTCGACGCTTCGCCCTTTTGGGTGGGTACCCCCCAGATCTGGTATGGCCGCCGGGTCTCGGCGAAAGGGTTTTCCAAAGGTACTCATTCATCCCGAATCTGCTGTTCCATTTTAGTTCGCAGGGCGATGGAAGCCGGGACCAGTCCGGCTAAGACAGAACTGATCAGGATGAGGATCAGGGTCTGCCCATAAACCCCTAATGACCAGTGCAATTGAATCGTCCAGCCAAAGGACTGCTTGTTAATCACCAGGATCAAAATGAGGGACAATAAGGTCCCGGACAATCCACCCCAGAGAAACGAAAAAAAACCCATCAGCCCGGTTTCCGTGAGGACCATCATTCGGACCTGCCCGGGCGATGCCCCGAGCGCTTTATAAATTCCGAACTCCTTTTCCCGGAAAAGAATCAGGATGGAACTGGTATGGATAATGCCCAGGAAGGCCACCAGGATGGCGATCGCCTCCAGGGCATAGGTAACTTGAAAAGTCTGGTCAAAAATCCGCAGTATTTGTTCCCGCAGCTCCCGGTGAGAAATAACCACCAGTTCATAGCGGTCGGAGAACTGCTTTAACAACGATTCCCGGACCTGGGACAGCCGGCCGGGATCCTTTAAATAAAGACGCACCCCGTTGACCCTTTCATCCTGCCACCATTTTAAAAAAACCGCCCGATCGATCCAAACCCCGCCTCCCTCGGTCCGATAATCGTAAAAAACCCCGGCGATCCTAAAGGAGTGAGGCCCAAAGGCGGTTAACAGGGTGATCGAGTCCCCGGGCCCGACCTTTAGCCGATTGGCTAAAACCTCCGAGAGGATCACTGCCTCCCGGGATAAGACCTGGCGGTAGATCTCTTCGGGATTTCCAGCGGTGAACGCCAACCGACTGTACCGCTTAATGACCGCTAAATTACCGGCCCAGAGGCGAACCGGCCGGCCCTGGGAAGCCGTCAGAACGCTTCGATAGTAGTAAATATCTTTTACCTCCGCCCGCCTTTCGATCCCCGCAATGACCTCCGGCTCTAAAAACTGAAAATCGCCCTGATTGGAGGGGAAAACCGGACCGACCAGCAGGTCCCCGCTGATGGATTGATCAATCCATTGGTCTACCGTTTGGCGAAAGCTGTTGATCATAATGGAAACGCTGATCAGCATGGCGATGGCCGTCATTAAAGCCGCCATCGAGACCGCCATTTTTCCCAGGGCATAATCAAAATAGCGATAGCCCAAATGCCGAAAGTTCCGGCGTTTCCTCCATTTAGCTAGGGCCGGAGTTATGAAGGTCAGGATTTTATGGGTTACGGGGGAAAGCCATAACGAAAATCCCAGGATCAAAGTGAGGGTGGCCAGCAGGCCCCCCAGGGGCAACCCCTGCCAGGGCGGGATAAAAAGGAGTAAACCGGTTAGGATCAACAAGAACGATCCGGCCCAAAAAAAACTTCCCTTCCGGGATCGCGGTGGGGAGAGGGTCCCCGGCCCCTGGGAGATGATCTCCCGGGGCTGCAACCGCGAGGCCTGCCGAGCCGGGACGTAGGCCGAAACCAGCGCCACCCCAACGGCTCCCACCAGGAACAAAGCCATTTCCGGCAGCCTAAAAGGTATTTCCGTTACCCCCACCAGCACATAGAGGTCGCTGATGGTTTGGCTGATGGTCCCCAGGATCGCCCGGGCCAGCAGATAGCCGCCCCCGATGCCCAAAAGTCCCCCCAGCAGCCCGTATCCGGCCGACTCCCAAAGAATTAAATGCAGAATCTGCTTCGGCAGCATCCCCAAGGACCGGAGGATCCCCAGATCCTTCCTGCGGCGGACCACCGAAAGCGCGGTCACATTGTACATCAGATACATGCTGACCAGGACGGCAATGAAACTCAAGGCCAGCAAGTTAAGCTGATAGGAGCGCACCATGCGTTCCGTACCCGCCTGGCGTTCCGAGGGCTGAAGAAGGGAGGCCCCGGGAGGCAGCATTTTTTGCAGACTTTCGATTGTAGCGGCCAGCGGATATTCCGGCTTCAAAACCAGATCGATACGATCCAGTCGCCCGATTTTCCCCATTATTTCTTGCGCCTGGGCGATATCCATTACTCCAAAATGGCCTCCCAGGGCCCGGGCCGGACCCTCCGGGTCGATCAAGGCGGCCACCGTAAGGGTTTGGGGGTGTCCGTTGATCAAAACACCCAGAGATGAACCCGGCCGGATAGTCAACCGCCGGGCCAGATCCCGGCTCAAAGCGATGGCCCGGGGGGTAAGGATAAGGGACAAAAAATCCGGTTCCCGCAAAGAGGTCAGCGAAGGGGCGTGGGTGCGAACCTGGGCTTCATTGAAAAAATCCACTCCCATAATCCAGAGAACCAGGCCGGGATGATTTTGAAGGGGGACCTGCAGCTCTACTACCGGGGCGGCCGCCTGTACAGCCGGATGGGCCTTGATGACCGGGAAAAGCCTTTCATCCAACCCGTGGCCTTCTTGAATAATCTGCCATTGGGCCAATCCGGAAACGGCCTGCGCGGTACTTTTGAAAGAGGATAGGCAGGCGCCCACCGCCAGATGGATGCTGATAAAAACGGAAACGCCTAATCCCAGTCCCAGGATCGTCAATCCCGATTGCCTCCAGGCCTGGGAATAATGCCTCCGGATTAAAAGAAAAAATATCCTGATCAGGAGTCACCTCTGAAAATCGGTTTTTCATTGCTGGGAGAAAAAAACTTCCGGGTCCGAGCATAATCCTCCCAGGTGTCCACATCCCAGCCGATATATTGGGGCCGTATCGGGACGGTCAGAACCCGATCCGGATTTTTCCTGATAATTTCCCGGCCGCCGGTGTCGCCGCGCAGGCGTTGCAGCTCGGGAAGCAATGCCCGCCCAAAAATGACCGGGTTTCCAGGCCGCCCGCCATAAAGCGGAACCACGATAGGAAGCTGGTTCCTCCTGAAGGCTTGAATTAGACGATCAATGGTTGCGGTTCTCAAAAGGGGCTGGTCCCCGAGAATAAACATCACCCCGCGGGAAGAAGGGTCCAAAACCCGCAACCCGGCCCGGATAGAGCTGCTTAAACCCCGGTCGTACCGCTGGTTGACCACGATTTCCAGCCTGGGGGTCCTCGCAAAAGATCGAAGGGCCGAAAGGATCCTAGGCGCCTGACAGCCCAGGACCAGGATCACCCGGTCCAATCGGGACGCCAGGGTCTGCTCTAAAACCTGCTCTATCAGAACCTTCCGCCCATAAGGCAGCAGGGCCTTGGGAAAACCCAGGCGGCTCGCCAAACCCGCCATCAAGAGAATGCCGGTGACGGGTTGCTCTTCCAAATCCGAATTCGCGGTCATTCAGCTATTATCTTCGAGTTTATCGGTTGAAGTAAAATCATTTTTCCTGCCCGCGTTCTATTTTTTTCTTGACCGAACCGGCTTTTCCCATTATAAAATTCAACTATTTAATACCTAAATCCCATTAAAGGAGGAAAAAAGTATGGCGACCCCCAAAAAACCCATGACCAAGGCGCAAGCGGTGACTTATTTCGCCGAAAAATTTCAATTAACCAAAAGCACGGCCAATGCCGTCATGGATGAATTGGCCAGCCTGGCTGTCACTGAAACCAAGAAAACCGGGGCGTTTACGCTTCACGGCATCGGCAAACTCGTTCTTTCCAAACGCAAAGCCCGTACCGGTCGGAATCCTCAAACCGGCGAACCCATCAAAATTCCGGCCAAGACCGTTATTAAAATGCGCATGGCCAAAGCTTTCAAGGACGCCGTCGTTCCGCCAAAAAAGAAATAACACGTTTATCATTTTTCGCTTAATCGGCCTAAGCTAAGCCCACGGGCAAAGGGGTTTAAAGCTCCCAAAGCCGCATCTTCCTCCGAAGCCCGCATCGAATGGATAGTTTGCCTGGGGCCTAAAGCAGATCGACCTTTTTAATTGAGGGGGAATCGGACCGCCGCCGGAAGACCTTGCCGGTTTCAACCCTCCTGCCAACAAATGGGATAAGCAGTATTGAGCAGAAGCGGGGCGTCCCCGCTTCTGCTCAACCCCGCCAGGTGCCTATACATTTCAATCTGAGAATTTATCCCTAACAATTGATGAACAAGAGGGATAAAGCCGTGTCGGACGACAATCTTCAGGCAAGGGTCCTCAACTCCAAAAACCAGGTCCGGGAATTATTCGCCCGGCAGGGTTTGGCGGTATTGGCCACTGCCGAGGTTCAGCGCCCCTACCTGAGCCTGATGGCCTTCGCCGCCACACCGGACTTGACGACCTTGGTGCTAACAACCTTCCAAAAAACCCGTAAATATCATAACCTGATGGCTGACGGCCGGGTTTCCCTGCTGATGGACAACCGGTCCAACAGGGCCGTTGATTTTCAGGAGGCCTTTTCGGTTTCGGCTCTGGGTACAGCCCAGGAAGTCTCCCCGGAAGAAAGGCCTTCGTTCAGGAAGCTTTTCCTGGCCAAACACCCTCACCTCTCGGCTTTTGTCGATGCCCCGGACAGCGCCTTGATCAAAATAAAAATAGACGAACTATATCGTGGTGTCCCGATTTCAGGAAGTTCTGGAGTTTCAGGTCTGAATTTTTTCGCTCCCCCCCGGTCTCAGGCATGATTTCGTAACTGCAATTCCAGGGGATGGGGATTCAAATAATATTGGTCTTTTAAATACGGCTGCTGATATTTGCGGACATAATGATTCATCAGCGTAACCGGGACGATCAGGGGCACGACCCCCCGCACGTAATTCTCGATCCCTTCCAGCGCCTCCCGCTTTTCATCCGGAGCAAGATCCTTTTTAAAATATCCCAAAATATGTTGCAGCACGTTGGCGTTTTTCTTGTTCGTAGTTTTTTGCCTTAAGGCCGAGGAAAGGGTTTGCTGGTATCGAAGAAGCAAATCGTCCAGCGAAAGCCCCTGGCCTTGGGCCACCAATTGCCCCAGGGTCTGATAGTGCTTGGGGCTGTGGGCCATGATCAGCAGTTTGTGACGGCTGTGAAAATCGACCAATCCGCCCTTGCCTCTGTTTTGCTCGCCCATCTCCCGCCAACGCTTCCAGATAAAAATACTCTCGATAAAATTTTCCCGCAGCAGGGGATCATGGAGGCGCCCTTCGTCTTCCACCGGCAACAGGGGAAAATGGTCCATAAACACTTGGGCGAAGAGACCCACCCCCTTTTTTACCGGAATCCCCTTTCGATCGTAAACCTTCACCCGTTCCAGGCCGCTGCTGGGGGAATCGCTCTTAAAGATGAACCCGCACAAATCTTCCTCTCTCCAGTTCCTTCACCCGTTTTTTAGCCCAGTCCGTCATCCGTTCCGTATGGTCGATCCGGCTGCGAATGGTCAGTAAGCGCGGATGGTTCAAATCCCCCACCAGCCGCATGGCTTCCCGGGGTATACCTAACCCGACTTCCACCTCCGGGCAGACGGCAACAAAATCCACGTACCGGCCCAGGGTATCGGTCAAAAATCGGTCCCCCTTGTGACCGCCGTCGTAGCGGACGGCATTGCCCAACAGACAAGAACTGATTCCTATTTTAATTTTTGATCCCATCCCCATTTAACCTCGCTATTGGTCGATGGATTGCTTTTGGATATACCCTTTCACGTCAAACTTGGATTTGCAACCGTTGGAACTCATATAACGAATTTTTCCGAAAATCGGGCGTTCACCCCAGGGGCGATCGTGGACCCCGCCGAGGCTCCAGGCGATTCCGGTGTAGCCGTTGGGGTCGCGGCCGTCCAGCTCGTAGCGGTCATTGAGGGTGATGGCGATTTTCAGGGCTTCCTCCGGTGAGGGCGTCCATTCCAGGATCTTCTTGGCCCAGTACATGCGCAGATAACCGTGCATCTTGCCGGTCTGGACCATTTCCCGCTGGGCCGCGTTCCATAAGTCGTCGTGGGTCCGGGCCTGCTCGAATTGCTCCATAGTGTACAGATACTCCCGCGGGTCCCGTCGGTGCCGGTCCAGGGTGGTCCGGGCCCAGGCGGGGAAGCCATCCACGCGGTCATAGAGCGGGTTGTAGAAACAGAAATTATCCGACAATTCGCTTCCGCACAATTAATTCCTCCAGAAACGCTTTTCGGGCCTCAGTCGGACCGGCCGAACCCGTGACCTGCAAGGCAACCCGCTGGGCGGCAATCTGGCCGAAATGAAGGTAAGGCGAAAGGCCGGACTGCCCGTTTTTCAGGGGATCGTTGCGGTGGCTATCATAGGAGGTTAACCTGCTTTCGATGAAGGCCTTCAAAGTCCGGCGGGCGGCCTTTTCACCGGAACGGAAGTCGTTCACCGGAGTGACCGCGGGATCCGTTGTCAGGGTTTTCATCACCCGGGGCCAGTCGGTTTCCGGCGGTGCTTCTTTCGAGAAAAAAGGATGTTTTTTCAAACGGGGAAAGTCGTCGAGGAATTCGGACAGAACCCGCTGGATCTTGGGCCTCAGGGTATAGGCCCCGTATTCCTGTTTGGGGGAGGCGTACCAGCAGGGAACGATATTGTGGGTGTCCACCTCGTAAAAAGGAATCTCAATGGTCCGGGCAACTTTTGACTTCCACAGGCGCTTTATTTGCAGCGGATCAAAATCCGTAACCAGGGAATCGGCCCGGACCTTCCGGATAAACCGCGGCAGCACCTCCTCCGGGCTTCCCTGGAGCAGGTGAAAAGCTATCCGCTGCTTTAGCAGGTCGCTTTCCACCCCCCGCAATCCCTCCAGCATAAAGACATAGGAACGCCGGACCGCCCCCAGAAATTCCGGAACCAGGCAAAAGACCACGATCAGAGGGGCCTTGGCCCGAACGGCCAGATCCTGGGCATAAAGCAGCGCCCAGTTGTCCCGGGTCCGCTGGTCGCGGCTCATCCAATAAATAACCGGTCCTTTTCCAGTCGGGCCCTCTTTAAGAAGACGAAAACGTTCCGGATGCATAGGCGCTAGTTCTCACGGTGCTTCCCGGGTGGGATATTTTTCCGGCCCGCCACCCGTTCGGGCCCTTGAACTATGGGCCGGGAGATGGAGCGGGCGATGGCCTTCAGCATCCGGGGATACAGCAGGCGATGAAAGGGGTCAAAGACTGTACCAGTAGAGGATCCCACCCAGCCCCTTGGGCAGGAAACGGGCCACCTGCTGCAGTTCGGTAACCCCATGGGCCAGGGGCTTGATCTTGAATTCCAACAGGGCTTGCCCCGGGACCTTCATTTCCGCCAGGAGCAGCAGGCGTTCCCCCGGAACGGCCTCCAGCACCCGCCAGAAGTCCAGGGCATCCCCGGGCCGCAATTCCGAGGGATGGCGTCGTCCGGCCCGGAATCCGATCCCGCCGGTGAATCGGTCGAACCAGCCCCGGATTTTCCAGAGTCCGGTTCCAAAATACCAGCCGGTTTTCCCGCCGATTTTTTCCAACGGTTTCCAGACCTCTTCCGGCGAAGCCTGAATCTGAATGGCGTATCCCAGCTCCAGGGTCGTCCCCCCGGCATAAGGCGTGTCCCCGCAATAAATCCATTCCTGGGTAATGGCCGCACTGGCATCCATCCAGCAGGTGTCGACCCGCTCCTGCTGAATCCGCTGCAGGGCCAGACGGATGGTCTGACGACAATCCAACAGCTCCTGGGGGATAATCTCGCGGATGCGGTTGTCATGGCAGGTGACGGCATTGCGCAGGCCTTCGGCCAGGGGCCGGGCGATGGAAGAAGGAACCGGTGTAATCAGATGGATCCAGTAGGAACTCACGCTGGGCGTAAAAAAAGGAAGCGGAAGGATAATCCGCTTTCGCAGGCCGGCCTCTTCGGCGTAGATTTGAAACAGCCGGCGGTAGCTGATCACTTCCGGACCCCCGATATCAAAGGTCTGTCCCAGGACCTCCTCATGCTCCAGACAGCCCTGCAGGTAATTGAGGACATTCCGAATGCCGATGGGCTGAACCCGGGTGTCTACCCAGCGCGGGGTAATCATAATGGGCAACCGCTCCACCAGGTAGCGGAGAATTTCAAAGGAAACGCTTCCGGCGCCCAGGATCATGGCCGCCCGGAGAAAGGTGGCCGGGACCGGGCCGGATTGCAGGATGCGGGCCACTTCGTAGCGGGAACGTAAATGTTCGCTCAGATGGGGATCGTCCTTCCCGCCCAAGCCTCCCAGATAGATGATCCGGTTCAGACCGGTGGCGGACGCCGCCTCCACCATATTCTGAGCGGCTGTCCGGTCGGTCTCGGTGTAGCCTTTGGGGTCGGCGATCATGGAGTGGACCAGGTAGAACGCCGCCCAGCAACCGCGGCAAGCCTCCACCAGGGAAGCCCGGTCCAACACGTCGCCGGGGGCCAACTCCACCAGAGGATGGTTGCCCCAGGGACGTCCTTTCAGTTTGGAAAGGGAACGCCCCAGCGCCCGCACCCGGTACCCCGCCTGCAGCAGTTGAGGCACCAGCCGGCCGCCCACATAACCGGTTGACCCGGTAACTAATAGGGGTTGGGTTTTCATTCAATTATTTTATAGGCTTCGTCTTCTATTTTCAACTTTCTAATTGACAAAACCCGGGGTTCCTATTTAATCTTATAAAAATAGGCCGGTCCCTTCGGTATTACCGCCCGGACCGAAACCAAAAAAACTTTATCAGGAGGTAGAAACCATGGCCGTTGCCAAGAAAGCCCCAACCAAGAAAGCCCTCAAAGCCCCAGCCAAGAAAGCGGCACCTGCTAAAGCCGCGAAACCGGTCAAAACCGTAAAGGTCGTCAAACCCGCTAAGAAAGCCGCTACCCGCAAAGGGGCCAAATATGGTTGCCAAGCCTGTGGGCTGGTGGTTTCCGTAGTGGACGATTGCGGCTGCGCCACCATGGACTTGGTGTGCTGCAACACACCGATGAAGAAGAAGAGGCCGCCGGTTAAAAAATAATTCCGGCTGCTCCTCCCCTCACTTGAAACTCGGCCGCTTTTTTAACTTTAAAAGAAAGCCCGTGGAATAGTTTTCTTTTTTCCAAAGATGCCTTACTCCGCCTCCAATCGAATGGGCGACGCCCTCCATACCCGGCCGTTAGACCATGTTCCGGTACTGCCTTTCCTCGCCGGTTGGGTTGCAGCCCAATATTCAAAAGACCCGCCGACCCAAATTTACCGGGATCCCCAGCGGATTGCGGAAGTGCAGATCAAAGCCCAGGAAACGCTCGGCTTCGACGGGCTCTTCGGGCATCTGGATCCCCTTCATATTCCCGAGGCCTTCGGTTGTCCGGTTCATTTTACCAAATCCGGCCCGTTAGCCCAACCGCTGCAAATCCCCCTCGAAACGATTGAACAGGTCGACGGCCTGGCCTTCCCGGATCCGCAAAACTCCGGGAGACTGCCGCAAATCCTTCAGACTGCCCGCCTGCTGGCGGAATATGGCCAGGATCGGGTCCCCTTTATCGGACTGTTTGAAGGGCCCCTGACTTCCACCTGCCGCCTGTTCGAAACCGATCGGATTATGCGGATGCTCTATAGAAACCGACCGGTTCTAAACCGCCTACTGGATCGGGTCACGGAGTTCCTTTTGCTTTTTGCTCAGGCCCTCAGGGATCAGGGGGCCCGCTTTTTGCTGATCCCCGAGCCCACCGCTTCGGCTTCCATGATTGCCCCCCGGTTATTTGAGGAGTGGGTCCTTCCCCGCCTCCAGCGAATCATGCGGAATATCGACTTGCCCTGTATCCTTCATATCTGCGGAGACACTTCATCCCTGTTGAGGGCCATGTCCCAAACCGGAGCCGAGGTACTGAGCCTGGATCAATGCATGGATCTGAAGACGGCCCGGGCGGACAGTCCGAGAATGACGCTGGGGGGAAACGTCGACCCGGTGAATTCCCTTCTTTTGGGATCCACCCAAACGGTTAAGGAAGATACCTGGAATTGTCTCCGGCAGGCCGGGACCGAACGATTCATTCTCATGAGCGGATGCAGCGTTCCCCCAGGGACGCCGGAGGAGAATATCCGGGCCATGATCGAGGCCGCCCGGGAATACGGTCTGGGTCAGGAAGGCTCTTCTTCCACCTTGTAAACCCGGCAGAGGAACCCTCTCAACAGGGGAGTGCCCATCTCGCTGGCGGAAGGGATCTGATCGTCGGTGAGGATGTTGACATTGGCCTGGTCCCAGTCAAAGAGGGATTCCACCCCGCGCTCCGGATACCACCAGGCATAATCCACCCCGACGACCCGGGGATGGATTTTTTCGGTAAGTCCGGCCCGCTGGACTATGCGGCCCCGGGGGGTCTCGATCGCCGCTCGGTCACCCTCGGAAATTCCCAGTTTTTCAGCCGTTTCCGGATGCATCCAGACCACGGCTTCCGAATGGGATCGCCGCAGGGAATCGATCTGCCGTCCCCCGGAATGACGAAAAACGCCCACCTTCCAGGAGGTGAGGACCAGAGGATATTCCCCGGCCAGCTCCGGAGACCCGTCCGGTGTTTCCGGCAACGGACGATAAACGGGCAGCGGGTCAAACCCCCAATCCTGCAATCTACCTGAAAAAAGCTCCACCTTCCCGGAAGGGGTGGCGAACCCCTGCTTTTCGTAATGACGGAAGGATCTCTGCCCGCTGAGCGCCCCGAGCTGCCGGAACTCCTGGAAAAGGAGCCCGACCGGTTTCAAAATAAAGTCCAGACTCTCCTCATCGGATTCCCAAAAGAACTCCCCCAGACCCAACCGTTTGGCTAACCCTCGGATAATGGCCGCGTCTGAACGGGATTCGCCCACCTGGGCCACTTTTTGCTGAACCTGGACCACGGGGTAATAGGGCGGGGCAATGACGGCGTCAACTTCGAGATAGGAAGCCGCCGGCAGAACTACGTCGGCCAGGGCGGCGGTGGGCGTCAGGAAAAAATCGGCTACGGCCAGGAAATCCAGTTTTTGCAGGGCCTGAAAGACGCGTCCCGCCTGGGGGTAGGTCAGCAGCGGGTTGCACCCCTGGACATAGGCCAGGCGGACCGGATAGGGGTCTTCCTCCAGGACCGCCCGGACGATGGACTGGGGCAGCGCATAAAAAATATTCGGCAAGAGCCCGTCCCGGGCGTTCAGGCGTTTGTCCCGAATCTCCGCCGGGAGTTTTTCCCGCAGATCAAAAACCGGGGACCCCATCGGCAGGACTCCCGGGGAAACACCCGGCACTTCCCCGCCCGGGATCCCCAAATTCCCGGTCAGGGCCCGAAGAATGGCCAGGGCCCGGGCGGTCTGCACATTATGGGGACTGTGATCGATGGCGTTTCCGGCCTGCAGGATGGCGGGCTTGGCTGTGGCATAGCACTTGGCGGCCGCCCGGACCCGATCCGGTTTTACCCAGGTTACGGACTCCATGGCTTCCGGAGAAAAACGGAGGCTGTGGGCCTTCAATTCTTCGAAGCCGGCACACCAGCGGTCCACAAAGGCCCGGTCCATCCATCCCTCTTCAATGATCGTCTGAATCAGGGAAAGGGCCAGAGCCAGATCGGAGCCTGGGCGGGGCTGCAGCCAGACAGCGGCCCGCTCCGCCAGCGGGGTCCGCCGGGGATCGACCACCACTAACTCGGCCCCTCGGTCCAGCGCCTCCATCATCTGTTGATGTTCGCCGATCCGGGTTTCCGCCAGATTGGCTCCCCAGACCAGGATGGCGGCAGGCGGGAAGGCGTAATCCGGCACCGGCTCAAACCCGTAGGTCAGTTGATTGCCGTTGACCCTGGGGATATAGCAGACCGGGGCCATGGAAGCCACGTTGGGCGCCCCCAGCACATTGGCCAACCGCGCCAGATGAGCCCCCTCATACCCCCCCTTGAAAGAACCACGGATGAAGACCAGCCCTTCCGGGCCGAAGGCGGCCTTGGTTTTCAGGATGTTCTCCGCTACGGTATCCAGGGCCTCATCCCAGGAAATTTCCCTCCAGGAACCGCCGCCTCTTGGCCCTAAGCGTTTCAGGGGTTTTTTCAGCCGACCGGGGGAATTAAGATATTCCAGGGAGGCCTCCCCCTTCGGGCACAAACGTCCTTTATTGATAGGGCTGTCGGGGTCTCCGCTGATCTTTTGGATACTGTGCTCCCTCCAATTGAACCAGGATCCCACAGCCGGTCTGACACATTCCGCAGGCGGACTTTACAATTCGGGTCATCTGGACTACAATCTCCTTCTCGGCAGTTAAAGAAAAAAAACGGGTTCAAGATAGGATACCAAAAAAACCGTTAAAGACCAAGGAGGATCATCATGGCTAAAAAAGGGTTCTGTTTGATCGCAGGTGTGCTGTTTTTGTTTGGCGCCCTCTTTACCGATTTCGCGGGCGCCCAGGGTAAACCCGTGGAACTGACCTATTCCATTTTCATGCCGGCGATGCATGGACATACCCTCTTGGTCCAGGAATGGGGCAAGGAAATTGAAAAAAGGACCCAGGGGGCGGTCAAATTCACCTATTTCCCCGGAGGTACGCTCACCCCGGCCAATCAGGCCTATGACGGCGTGGTCAAGGGCATCTCCGATCTGGCCTTTGTGGTCCTCAGCTACACGGCCGGCCGTTTTCCCTTGACGGAAGTGATCGATATGCCGCTGGGCTATAAAAGCGGCCTTCAGGCCACCCACTTGATCAACGCCTATTATCAAAAGTTTCAACCCAAGGAATTTGATGATACCAAAGTCATGTATCTCCACGCCCACGGCCCGGGCCTCCTCAACACCAAGAAGCCGGTAGCCCGACTGGAGGATTTAAAGGGCCTGAAGATCCGCTGCACCGGCACCAGCGCCAAAATCGTCAGCCATTTAGGAGGAACCCCGGTAGCCATGCCCATGCCGGAGACTTACGATTCCCTGCAAAAAGGGGTGGTTGACGGGGTCATGTGTCCGCTCGAATCCTTAAAAGGCTGGAAATTCGCGGAAGTGATCAAATCCACCACGTTGAATTATGGTTCAGCCTACTCCATTGCCTTTGCGGTAATCATGAACAAGCAAAAATGGGTCACCCTGCCCAAGGAGGTTCAGGCCACCATTCAGAAAGTAAATGAGGAGTGGATTGAAAAAACCGGCAAAGCCTGGGACGATTTCGACAAGGCGGGGTTGGAAACCACCAAGGCCAAGGGCAATCAGGTCATATCCCTTTCCAAAGCGGAAGACGAACGCTGGGCCAAACTGGTGCAGCCGATCCTCAGCGAATACGTGCAAAGAATGAAGGCTAAAGGGCTTCCGGGAGACGAGGCGCTGAAATTCTGCCAGGATTGGTTAAAGAAGAATCCCTAAGCCAAAAATTTTTCAAATTTTTGGCTAGAGCTAAAGACAACTTCGGCTTTTGTCACTTCAGCCCCCCGCCGACCTAATCAAAGAGGATAGACCCGGAGGACTCCCTCCGGGTCTATCAATTATCCGAACCGCTCGCCTTGGGAGGAGAAATGAAATCCTGTGAAACCTGCCGGCTCCGTGCCCGGCATGACGCCAACCCCAAATCTCTGTTAGGAAGATTTTGGAAATGGCACACCCGCTGGTGTCCCGGCTGGAAATCTTATCTGAAATCCCTGACGCCGGACGAACGGGACGAAATTGAGGCTCGCTACCGCTAATATCCCGTTGAATTTCAAGAGGAAGTATTATTACCCGAAGGACCGGCCAGGCTGTCCGCCTAGGTCGGCGGCAAAAAGGCTTTTCCGACTTATAGCGTCAATCCTGAAGTCCTCTGACGATCCCCCCCCCATTTTCGGTACGTAACGATTCGTCCCGAATCGCAGACCATTTTCCCGAGGATTAAAGTTAATAAATGATTGACAATTATCAGATATATTGATAGTATTTTGTCTAACATTTATTTGTGAGGTTATCCTATGCAGTTCATAACGGTGCGGGAATTAAGTACCAAGCCCAGGGAAATCTGGGAAAAAATCCGGAAGGAAGAGGTGGTCATCACTTCCAACGGGAAGCCGGTGGCCCTGCTTTCCGGGGTTACCGAAGAAACGCTGGAAAAAACTCTTCAAGCTCTCCGGCGGAGTCGGGCACTAATGGCCTTGGAAGAGATGCAGCAGCAATCGCTCGATCGGGGGTTGGACCGTTTAACGGGATCGGAAATTGAGGCGGAAATCAAAGCCGTCCGCCAAGGCCGGAAACGGTGATCGTTGTCCTCGATTCCAATGTCGTCGTTTCCGGAATTTTACGGCCCTTCGGCAAATCCGCGATGATCCTGCGACTGGCAGCGGACGGCCGGATTCGATGCGCTTATGACCTTCGGACCATAGCGGAATATCGCGATGTCCTAAACCGTCCCAAATTTGGTTTCTCGAAAAGCCAGGTAACCGCTTTTCTTGACCAAATAGAGGAGGAGGGCCTGGCAGTGGCCGCCGCCCCTTTGCCGATATATCTTCCTGATCCGGATGACGACCCTTTTCTGGAGGCAGCCCTGGCCGCCAGGGCGGAGATCCTGGTAACGGCCAATAAAAAGCATTTTCCCAAAGGGGATTATGGTGGAGTTAAAATAAGATCTCCCGAAGAATTTTTAGAGCTGTGGGGACACCCAATAAAACTGGACTGATTTCCGTTTTTTTTCGCTAAAACATTATCGGGCAGATGAATATTGCACCCAGGGCGCCACCGCTCTGGGTTTCCATTTCCGGCCATACACCCAATTATCCAGATGGGGCAGAATCCGTCTGGGCCAGCCAGGACCGAGGCAGCAACCATTTGACGATCTTATGGACAGAGCGGTTGGGTCGCGAGAAGGGGCAGATCCCCATACAGACCGAGCAATCGGTGCCGACCTTGCCCCAGTATTCAAAGCAGGTCTCTTCCTGGAGCTTCCACCGCTCCAGCCCGTTTTGAACGGTCATCCCTTCCAGGGGGATCGACCGGGACGGACAGGCGGTGGCGCACTTCTTACATGCCCGGCAGAAGGCCTCGATCCCCTTATCGCGGGGAAGGTCCGGCTGCAGGGGCAAATCCGTAGTCACCGCAAACAGCCGAACCCGGGGACCCAGGCGATCCGCCACCAAATAGCCGTGCCGTCCCAGTTCGCCCAGACCGGCATCAACGGCCAGGGGCACCAGAAGCAAATCATAGTGTCGGTTATGGTGGGCCACGGCCCGGTAGCCGAGGCCTCCGAACCATTGGGCCAGGATGGTGGTGATATAGGCTCCTAAGGCGTAGTTAGCCGAACTCTCCACCAGTGCCGGCGTATGAGGACCGGCGCCCACATTTTCCAGGTCCATTTCCGTGGCGATGACTACCGCATAGGGTAGTGGTTGGCCGATTTCCTTCCCCCAATCCTCCCAATTATTATCAAAAATTTCTCCCCGGTGGGAATAAGCCCAGAGGGGGTTTACCCGGCAGATCCCAACCAGCGCGGCCCCCAGATGGCGGGCAAATCCCTTGACTATTTCGGAGGCTTCCTTCGAATTCAGCGATACCGGAGCCTTGGCAGGATCAGGCGTCACCTGCGCCTGGCCGGCCAGGAAACCCGGGAGGGCGAAGGAAGCCAGGATCATGGAAACATTGGGAGGATACCCGTTGTCGATGGATCCCGGACGTCCGATAGGACCACCCCGTTCCCGCCTCCGGGCGTCGACCTCTTCCTTGTCCGGATGCTGATCATAATATTGTCGATACATGGCGGAATCCGGCGGCAGGGAACGATTACGAGCGAAGACGATATCCCGCTCGTCGAAACGGGTCACCGGACCGACGATATGCCCTGCGGCCCCTTTCAATGCCCGGGGGTTGGATTTTCCCGGTATCAGGAAAAGAAGGAAAAGGAATACCAGGATTCCGAAGAACACGGCCAGGAATGGTCGACTGGGCGGGACAGTCAGAATGAGTACCGCCAACCCCAGATGGAAAAAGACCACGGCGATCCCGAATTTAGGCGCCCGGGGCTCTTTTTCCCGCAGGCTTTCGGAGGTAAAAAAAACAGCGGCCAAGAGCAAAACCAGATTCAGACATAAAAGAACGACCGTCAGCATTCAGCCCCCTTCATTACTTTTCATTTTATTCTGGGTGGTGCGTTCAATGGAGATTCAACAGCAGGAAGGTTTTTGTGTTTCCGTCCCCTGAGTGGATCCGGATTTCTTGGGTTCTATAACGCAGCAGCAGGAATCGCCGGTCCGGCCCAGGGCGGAATTGATCACGGCGGCCGCGCAACCTACTCCGGCTTCGACCGCCAAGGCTTCAAAAGGGCAATTCAGGGCGCAGGCGCCGCATTCCATACAGGCATCCCGGTTGGCAATCCGGACCTTCTTCCCGTTCAAAGAAAATACCTGTCGAGGGCAGACCTCCAGGCAGGTCCCGCAGCCGGTACATTTTTCCGGGTCCAGTCGCAGGGTCACCACATTTTTGAGATAAATCAATTCCGCCATAAAGTCTCACCCTTAATCCGAGAATAAATCACCTATGTCATTGCGACCCCGGACTCGATCCGGGGGAAGCAATCTCCATGGCGAGCTTAGGGAACGCCATAAGCTGACTCGGGGATTGCTTCGTCGTTTCGCTCCTCGCAATGACATGAATTTTTAAATTTAAAATCGCGCCAATATCCAACAGATTAAACCGGCAGCACCAAAACCGATTTCCAGGGGCATGGCCCAGCGCATTTCCTTCTTGACCCCGGAGAGAGAAGTATAGGTTGAGGCCCCGGTAAAATTCATGGCCAGGTAGGCCGAAATCGCCGGCAAAAGGAGCAGCCAGGCCAAGGCTTCCAACGGATGAAATCCGCTTCCCAGAGAAACCCCCCTTAAGAGTATAAGGCCCCAGGCTGAAGCCAGACCAAGTATCCAGCCTTTGAGTGAAAAGGCCCGGCCGGGAACCCAGGGCAGCAGCAGGGGTGTCAATACGGCGCCGGTCAACAAGGCCGAAAGAATGGCCAGGACCGACCAGGGTCCTTGATGCCCGAGGTTGGTTCCATATCCGCCCGTTCCACCGAAACCGCTTAGCAGGAAAAAAGCCAGCATGACCAGCAAGGCCGGCTTGAAGGCCTGCACCAGCTCCACGGGGATCAGGACGGCCCGTTCCCGGAGGGTGAAGGTCTTGCGGCGCATTTCGGGGGTAGCCCGGCAGCCGGCCGAAAGATAGGCGGGCAGGTCTTGGGCCCGGACGGGTCCGAAGACTGCCTGAAAGCCTGACATTTTTTTCACCTGATGACCGGCCACACCCGGACCGGACAATTGCGGCAAAATTACTTTTCGATGTTTAACGATTCTTTCTAAACCGCTCCCCTGGATCCTCCCGACCAGTTCCCCGGTGCCGAAGGTGCCCTTGCCGGCAGCGCACCAGACGTTGATTCCCCTAGTGTCCAAAACCAGAATCCAGGCCTCCAGACCGGGCAAGGCCCGCCGCAGGGCGTCGAAGCTCATTTTGTAATTGGCGGTAACCAGGACCGGAGATTCTCCATTGGGATTTCCCAGGGCATACAGCCCGGGATCGACGGTGAAATGCATCCGCCCCACCCCCCAGCGGGCCTTGACCGCGCCCCAGCGATCGGCCGAGGTCAGATCGGATGAAACCTGCGGCACCTCACCGCTGAGGGTATTGATCCGGCCGATCACAAACGGCTGATCCATCCGGGGCGGGCTCACCTGAGCCGGGGCCTTGGAGGGTCAGCAGGAAGTCGGTGCGGAAACCGGAGTTAGTGTTGGTAGTTGTTCCAAGGGAATAATTGCCTCTTCAGAATAATTATATCTATAAAGGCAGAATCTATCAACCCTGGTCTATGCAATCATTTAAACTTGCCGGCCACTTGGTTTTTCCATTTTATAGCCGAGGGCCTTATAGCCGATCAGCCGCTTGTTGTACATCCGCATCAGCATCGGGACTTTTTTATCCACATAATCGTAAACCTGGACCACCCGTTTATTGTCGTGAAGGCGATGTAAACGTCCCACATATTGTTGCAAGGTGCCCCGCCAGGAGATGGGCATGACCAGAAACAGCGTGTCCAGGCGGGCATCGTCAAACCCTTCGCCGATATACCGGCCGGTGGCCAGTATCAGGCGCTCTTCCCGGTCCGGGATGGCCTTCATTTGATCGTTGATGGCGGTTCGTTGCTTTTTCCCCATGCCGCCCTTCAAGATAATCATATTCCTGGCAAAGTTTTTAAGCCTTCCGGCCAGCAGGTCGAGATGTTCCGTTCGTTCGGTCAACAAAAGAGGCGATCGGCCGGCTTCCAGGGCGGTTAACAAATCATCGAAAATCAAGTCATTTCGGGCCTGATCGAACAGCATGGCGTTATAGATTTCCTGAATGGTCAGATCTTTATTGGGAGGTATATTGAATTCGGTCAAGCGAGGAAGGACCACATGCTCAAAGGGATCATCCTGAACGCTTTTTTTGGCCTGCCCCTTATACCGTACGGGACCGCATTGCATCATTAGTATGGGCTGGTGGCCGTCTTTCCGGATTGGGGTAGCCGTCAGGCCCAGGACAAATCGGGCTCTGGCCCTCTTTAAAACCTGCTCAAAGCTGAAGGCCGGGATATGATGGCACTCGTCCACAATAACCTGGGAATATTCGGAAATGATATCCTTAACCACGCCTTTTCGAACCAGGCTTTGTAGGACCGCCACGTCGATCACCCCGGCCGGTTGTCCCTTTCCCCCTCCGATCTGACCGATTTCACTTTTGGGCAGATCCAGAAAATCGGCTAATCGATCCCGCCACTGATCCAGGAGCTGTTTTCGATGGACCAGAACCAGCGTGCTGACCTTCCTCTGGGCGATGACCCAGGCCGCGATGACCGTTTTACCAAAGGCGGTGGGGGCGGAAAGGATCCCATTTTCATAGCCCAATATGTTTCTAGCCACCTCTTCCTGTTCGGGACGGAGTTCCCCGCGAAAATGAACCCTGATCGGGGTGGGCTCATTTCGTTGATCGTCGATCGTCACGGTGGTGCCGCCGTCATTAAAGAAACGGCAACACCTCTTCCAGGCATCCCCGGGGCAGGCCGATCTGTTGGGGAAAATCCTCCGCGCAGCGAATGATCCGGGGAATATTAAAGATCGGCAGGCGCATGGCCTGCGCCCGGTAAAACTCAGGATTTTGAAAGGCCGCCAACTGGGTTAGGGCGTTGAGCATGGACGGGGGCAAACCCTCTTTTTCGATATAGATCAAATCACTGATCACCAGACGGATCTGTTTCGGCCAAGGTCCGGCCGGGGGTCTTGCCGTTCTGCTTCCGGAAGGTAACTCTGGCCGAGGATCTTCATCGAGCTGTTCATCGGTCGGGATTTGTCGAACGGATATTATTTCCCCGGCCCGGGAGGCCTCACCCACCAGGGTTTCCACGGTCTCACCCGGAAGCCGGTCGAGACCGGACAGGAAAACCCACTGGTCCGGATAGGGGTCCCCATCCGGATTCAAAAAAACACTGTTCCCCGTTTCCCGGGGGCCCCACTGCAAAGGAAGGGCGATCAGATTGCCAAATCCGCCTTTGGGCAGCGTATCCTGGTTGGGGAAAAGACGGTCATAGGAATCCAACCCGAGTTGGTGCCGTTCCTCCAGAGTACGGGTCAGAATCACGCAGCCCAATTTTCGAGCCAGGGAGGCCGGAAGCGGGCTTTGGAAGAACAGCCAGACATGTCCCCCTTTCCCGGAGCGGGACCTTTCCAGGGCCGCCGGTATGGCCATCTTATGGCAGGTGGCCAGAAAGGCCCGGGCGTCCTCCTGCCAGGTCTTCCGGTCGAAATCGACGGCCAGAAACCAGCAGGTTTCATCCGGAAGCATGGGGTACACCCCGACGGTGTGCTTCCCAATAAGATGGTGGTGGAGGACTTCCTCAGTAACCGGCAAGAATTTTCGATGGCGGCAGTCCCCGCATTTTACCAGCGGTTTCCCGCACAGGGGCCTTTTCCATTCGAGAACGCAAGCCGGAGAATACCCGGACCGGCCGTCCTTCCGCTCCCAGCGAACCGGATAAACATCTTCCCGTCCGCGAAAAAGACTCCTAAACAGGGCTATTTTGTCTTTCGATGGAGAATCATTGGTGATCTTAAAAGCCGTTGGGGCAAAAGGCAGGTTGGGTTCCGCCAGAGTACTTTTAGAGGTTGAAGCCTCCTCTTCCGGGATACTACCGAGCCTCCGGCGCAACCGGGCATTTTCAGCCTTCAGGCGAGCGCACTCATTCAGGGCTTCATTCAATTGCTTTTTGAGATTCTCAGTATTTTCCATCCATACAATCAGTCAGTAGAGATTTTCTATTAGTTTTCAAACGGCTTGGCTGAATTGGCCACTTTGACCAGGGCATCCAGCTTCTCTTTCACTTCCGGGTCAATCTGATTCTCCGGGACAAAGTAAGCCAGTTCATGGAAATTTTTCTTGGCCATTACATTATAGAGCCCCAGTCTCCTGAAATAAGACCTGAACAGGGGGTCCAGAAAATCGTCGCTGACCTTGGTATTAACGTCCCAAGGGGAACCTTTGCCAAAGGTCTCCATGGCCCGGGTGACTTCCTCTATGGCCTCTTCCATCGCCTTCATTCGGCGGGAGGCTTCACCGGCGGCAAAAAGGGGGCCGATGGAATCGACTTGGCTCGTGGCCTTGGCATATTCAAAAAGTGTTTCTATGTAGCACAGGTAATTTTCGATCTCTCTTCGCCGCCACTCCAGGCACTCTACTCCATTAATAGCGGGAATTTCCTGATCCAGCCGGTCAAAAATGGCCACACCCCTTAACTTTGGGGTGGCTTCCCTTAAGCCGTGAAAATGCCTTAAGACTTCCTGCGGCTGATTTCGGATATAGTGGACAAATGGTTTGTTCAGCACTCGAATCGCGTCCTCATGGCCGATTTTTTCCGCCAAAGCCCTGAGAATGGCCAGGTCCGTAGAGCCTTCCAGATAAAGGACCCATCCGGTTTGTTCCGCCTGATAATAATGCTCGAACCCAATTTCCCTCAGGGCCTTCAGAACCTGACTGCCCCGGTCATCCATCCGGTGGGGGGTTCCCACAAAGGCCACCACCACGTCTCTTTCAGCGGCCTCATTAAGCAGCACCTCGGAATGGCTGGCGGCGATGATCTGGTTGTCGTTTTCCCGGGCCACATCGACCAGCAATTGATAAATCTGCCGCTGGCGGAGGATTTCCAGATGGGCGTCGGGTTCATCCAGTAATAAAACGGCACCCCGGTTGGCATACATATAAGACAGAAGCAGAAGGGTCTGCTGCAACCCTCTGCCGGAAGAGGACAAGTCGTAGGATCTTCCATTTTCTTTGTAGCTTAGTTTGATTTCCCCGCGTTCGGGAATATATTGGGGGACATCCAAGTCCGCTCCGAAAAGTGACTGGATTTGCCCGACCATCCTGTCCCAGCAATCGTTCTGACGCTCAAAAACTTTATGGCAAAGGTTCCGCAGAACCTCGGCTGTCCTTCCTTCCCCGACCCGGACATTAATGGCCCCGTCATCCAGACGGGTTTCATTGGCCGCCAAACCGGACATGGGGGGCAGAAAGGCCGTTTGCACCAACTCGGCTTCGTCCGGAATAACCATGCGGCCCGGCTCGCCCTCCGATTCGCCTGACCGGAGCGGCCGGCAGTAAAAAGACTCCTCGTTGGCATAGTCAAATTCCAACCCACAGATCCAGGATTTATCGTTGGTAATCCCTTCCACGATAATCTCAATCCGGATATTTTTTGTCTGAGGCTTCCCTTCACTTTTCCGAACATCCCGAACGTGCAGATCCCGCCACAACAGGTTGGCATCCGGAACGGGGATGGAGACCAGATCTTTCCGGTTGATGGTGACCCCCGGCCGCTTTTCCGGCGCCGATTTGCCTTTGCGTTTTTCATTCCATTTTTTAAGGCCGATCTCCCAGAGAGCCAGGGCCTGCAAGGCCGAAGTCTTCCCCGAATTATTGGGGCCGATAAAGACCACCGGATTGCCCAGCTCGATTTCAACCGCTCCAAACCGCTTAAAATTATGGATGGTTAATTTGGTTAGCATAAAAAAACCTCAAATAGATATGGAGAAATGCCTTTGAATTAGCGTGTTAATAAGGGAATTCCGCTCGACAAGGTAAGCGCATGGCGGGCCAGCTTCAGGTCTTCATCCCCAAACCCCATCCATTTTTTGACTTTCTTAGCGGATTTCTTCGTCACTGGGATTCATACAGAACTTTCCCTTCCTGCCATGCCGGCCGGGCGATGGTCCCCGGTATGAGGCGGTCCCGCTCATACTCTTCCGGCGTAAGAAGAATAATATCCCTGGCCAACCCCAACCCCCGCAGGGAACGATCCATAGCCACCATTTTCCCCCTTCGGGGCCCTTTGATCGAACAGATGACCAGAAGGTCAACATCGCTGCGATCATCCGCCGTTCCTTTGGCTTGGGATCCAAAAAGGATTATTTTTTGGGGGTGGAAATTATCCGCCAATCGCTTTACGACAATCTTTAGCAGTTCTTCATTGACCAATTAAATACCCCCCCTTCGTTTGGAGTGCGCCTCGCCGATTTGTCTTTGCGTTTTTCATTCCATTTCTTGGGGCCGATCTCCCAAAGCGCCAGGGCCTGCAAGGCCGAGGTCTTCCCGGAATTATTGGGGACGATTAAGACCACCGGATTGCCCAGCTCGATTTCTACCGCGCCGAACGGCTGTCCATTCAAACAACTTGTGCTTTTTTTGCACAGGTTGCCATTATTGTCAACTTCTTGTTTTGATTATCGAAATTTATTTGGAGAACCCGGAATAGCCCCATTTTCTAAGTCCTTAAGCGGCCCTCATATTTTCCATGAACCGTCCCCTCGCACTCTGCTGCCAGACGAAATCATATACTCTTTCGGAAAGAATTTCCGTATCCTCTTCAGTAAAGGGCGGCCGCGGTAGTTTTTCCCAAAGGGTATCGAGGACCATGACCTTGACCTCCGCTTGGGTCTGGGAGTTTTGCGTCCAGGTCGGCATAGGCTTGATCAATTCCTGGAGCGAAACCAAGAGGGTCTTGCTGGCCTGCTTGAGCTTTTCCCGGTCTGCCTTTCCGATATTATCTCTAAAAAGCAGATCGAACAAGGCCAACTCATCCTCACTCAACCCTTCCTGAACCGCCCGCTTTTGTTCGGCATCCAGTTTGTTGGCCAGATCAAATAGCCTGGCAAAGGTCTCCTCTACGGTCACCCGGTCCTTTTCTCTATTATAGTCAGCGATAATCTCCTGATATTTTTTGTAATAGTCCATCCGTTGGGGATTTCGGGCCATCATCTGCAGGAGCTTCTTTTCCACAATCTCCCGGATGTCCTGCAAGGCGGTATTTTTTCGTTTTACCTTTTTGGCGAATTCATCGCGCAGCCTTTCAAAGTCGATCCGGCTCAGGTCCACGGTCAACCCTTCGGCATGATCACCCCCCGGTTCCTGGGCCCGAATGGCTTCGTTGACGATCCGGTGCAGTTCTTTCAAAATCTCGGTTACATCAGCCGTATCTCTTTTTTCCTCCAGTTTTTTATAGATCGTTTCGATATTATCGTGCCGTTCGATATAGGGAAAGGCACTGGGCTCCATCAGCAACGCTTTAAATCGAATAAAGACCTGTCGGGCCATAATTTCAAACCGGCGCTTGGCTTCGTCCGATGAATAAAGGGCTTCCACGGCGTCACGTAGAGCCTGAATCCGATCAAATCCCTTGGCCCCTTTCAGCCTTGTTGGTTCAAACCCCAGGGCCCGGAGATGATTTTCCGCCGACTCCAGCGCCTGAACCAGGGCCATTACCAGTTCTTCAATCGGGGCAACCAGTTCACCTCCTGTTTCTTCCTGCTCATCGTCTCCCAAGGCATACTGGGCCAAGGCCTCCCGCAGACTTTTGAGCATTCCGCTGTAATCGACGATCACGCCGCAGTCCTTCCCCGGATACACCCGGTTGGCCCGGGCGATGGCCTGCATCAGGGTGTGGGCCTTCATGGGCTTGTCGATATAAAGGGTGGACAGACATTCCACGTCAAAGCCGGTCAGCCACATGGCGCAAACGATGGCGATTCGGAAAGGATGCTCCGGATCTTTAAAGGCATCATCCACGGCCACCCGCTTACCGTCCGGCGTTTGGAAACCTGTCTTTATAACCTCCCGATGAGGAATGATATCGATCCCCCACTTCTTAAAATCGCGCACTTCGTGTTGCGCTTCACTGATGACGAACTCGATGATGGTGGTCCCCATCCAACCCACTTGTCCCCGCAGTTTTTCAAGATCCCTGTCTATCCGCTGTATTTCGTCCGGGTCCGAACAATTGGCTAATTCCGTTTCCTTTTCCCGGATAGCGGTTTTAAGAACCGTCAGTTTGGCCTCCCAGCGGGGCCTGATCCTTTGATACATCCGGCCACAGGTGATCTTGTCAATACAAACCAGCATCGATTTGCCGGATTCCCACCGGGTGGAGCAATGCTCGACAAAATCCTTAGCCAGTTTATCTAGTCGATCATCGGCCGTTATGACCTCATAATCCTGACCCAGCAATTTATGCAACAACGCGTCCTGATCCGGATCCAGCTCCGCCTCCTCTATCTTCGAAGCGATTCGATCGTTCAGGTCGAGACGGGCAATACCCAACTTCTCTCCCCGATTTTCGTATACCAGCCTGACGGTTGAATTGTCCTCCTCAGAACGTTTGAAGTCGTAGCGCGAGACATATCCTCCGAATATGCGTTTGGTCAAATGGTCGTGTTTGAACAGCGGGGTGCCGGTAAAACCGATGAAAGAGGCGTTCGGCAACGCCAATCGCATATGGCGGGCAAATTTCCCGGCCTGGGTCCGATGGGCTTCGTCCGAGATGACGATGATGTCGTCCCGGTCGCTATACGGTTCGGTAACCTCCTGGTTGAACTTGTGGATCAGGCTGAAAATAAAACGATGGTTTTCAGAAAGGAGTGTTTTGAGGTCGTCACCAGACTTGGCTCGCGGATTCTTCTCATCCGCCGCCCTGCAACCGATAAAGGTCCTCCAGATCTGATCATCCAGATCATCCCGGTCGGTCATGATGACAAAAGTGAAGTTCCCCGGTACTACCCGTCGGACTTTCTCGGTAAAAAATACCATGGAATAGGATTTGCCGCTGCCCTGGGTATGCCAGAAAACCCCCAACCGGCCAAGGTCCGGATGCGCCCGCTTCACCAGGGGCAGTTCCTCCAGGTTTCTATCCTTGAGGATCAATGCGGAGCCCCCTCCTTTACCTTCTTCCGCGGCGATTTTTATCTCGGATACAGGAACGGTATAAGTATAAGAAAGAAGCCTTCGGTCCATTGGAAACTCCACCTTAAGGTCTTCCTGCCGCTGGACCGAGGCGACGGCGTTATTCACCCCCAGCACCTGGTGGTTTCGGGCGATGATCTTCCGGGTTCCGCCGGGCCGACTGTCGTCAAACAGAATAAAATTCTCAATAATATCGAGTAAATTCTCCTTGGCGAGCATCCCTTCCAGCAGGGCTTCGGCCTCCATGCGGCCTTTTTCATTTTCTGAATTTCGCTTCCACTCGACAAAATGATCCCAGCGGCTGGTTATAGATCCATAACGGGCATGATCACCATTGCTGACGATAAGAAAGGCGTTGTGATAGAAAGCCTGGGGAACGACGTTCGGGTCGAGGTACCAGGAAAGGTTATTGTCGAACCCCTGCCGGATGTTCCGGTAAACTGCCTTCAGCTCAATGAAAACCACCGGTAAGCCGTTGACAAAGCAGACCAGGTCCGCCCGGACATTATAGTGGGGGACCCGCATTCCCTGGAATTTTAGTTCCCGAACCGCGAGAAACCGGTTGTTGTCCGCATTCCGGAAATCGATCACCCGCGCCCGGGAGTGTTTCGTCTCCCCTTGGGCACCGCGCCAATCCACCGGGACGCCATTTCGGAGGAAACCATAGAACTCCCGGTTATGCTGCACCAGCGATCGGGAATAGTTCACTCGGGTAAGTTTTTCTATCGCCTGATCCCGGGCCGTTTCCGGCAATTCCTGATTTAGGTCGACCAACGCCCTTTGCAGATCACCCATCAGAATCGCTTCGCGTTCACTGGTCCGCCCGAGGGTTCCGTTAGGTCCGAAAGTCTCCTGGTTCCAGGCATAGACGCTGTCCCAGCCGAGTTCATCGTGCAGATGCTCGGCAAACGTCTGCTGGACCAGACGGTCTTCGCTGTTGATGTCGGTGATCATCTAAGACTTTTGATCCTAAATACTTTCAAGCTTTAAAAGCCAGTCGTTGAAGTGCCGGCATTCGCGTCGTAATGTTTCCAAACCTATGCGTCTGGTTACCAGTGGACCATGAACGGTCTTCTGGTATGCCGGGAGGAGGCGCAATATTCTTTTCGAGCCATTCCGACATGTCAGCCGACTTTAAGTGGCGAAAAACGCTCTGGCCATCCTCCCGGTCCACTATCCACACCTGCTCCGGTTGCAATTGATTGATCAGGGTCACTGACTGGGTGGCTACGATCAATTGGGTCCTGGTTGCGGCAGACTGAAGAAGACCTGCAAGCACCTGAATAGAAGCCGGGTGAAGCCCCAGCTCCGGCTCGTCGATGAGAATGAGAGAAGGAAGGGACGGCTGAAGGAGTAGGGTCGAGAGGCAGATGAACCGCAAGGTGCCATCGGAGAGCGCTGAGGCATTGAAATAGATATCGCTTCCCTTTTCTTCCCATTCGAGACGAATTTTGTCAGGATTTAAGAGGGAAGGTTCCAGCCTGAAACGGCCCCAAAAAGGCGCCACCTGTCTTATCGTATCTTCGATATTTTCAAAATGATCAGGTTGTTTTTGCTGAAGCCTATAAAGGAAGGCGGCGAGATTGCCTGCATCGGGGCGCAAAAACCGATTGTCGGCCACATCCCCGGTCTGTTTTACCAAAGCGGAAGGACTGGTATCATGAAAATGATAGATACGATAGCTCTCCAGATGGCTACGTACATAAGCGGCGACGGGATTTTTCTCATCGGTAATTCGAGCCTCTTTGTGACCTTTCCAAGAATTGGCTAAGTAGGGGTCATCATATCGGTTCGTTGCCCAATAATAAGTGCTTTCCTTTTCAAAGATGAACCGGTCTTCATCCGTTGGAATTAAAATAAACTCATATATATTCGCATCGCTGCCCGACCGGAATTCAATTCTCGTGGAGATTTTTTCGGTCCTCTTTCGACCGAAGTAAAGTATGGCGTTAGCCCCCCCTGCTTCACCGGTATATGTTTGAAGCTCTTGGTCGACTATCCGCCGAAGGAAATGGAATAGGCTGACTAGATTGGATTTGCCGGCCCCGTTACCGCCGATAAAAACATTAAGGGGGGCAAACTCAAGCTCCTGATTTCGTATAGATTTGAACCCCTCAATTTTAAGCTTGTATAGGTTATTCATAGACGCCATCCTTCTTCAGCAGTAACAGCGTTATACCACAATCTCCCCATTCATCAAACGAGGGAGAAGTATATCACGGGCGGTACGTAGTTTTAGGTTCTGAATGGCTAGGTTCTCCAACTGGTCCAGTAAAGGTCGAATGATTAAATCAAACTGGGATACAATTTTCCTCTTTGGAACAATCAAGTCAATACGCTTAAAAGTGTCTACGATGATAGCATCAAAGACTGCCCCGGCTGCTTGTTGACGCAAAGCGTCAATCCCGGCTTCCATTGACAAGTAGACGAATGGTTGCGTCAAACCGTTTTTACCGATTAATGCGTAGCAGGATTGGCTCATTACCATGGGCCTTTGCGCCATATTGATTTTTCCTACTGTCCCACGTGCCGAAATGAAAACAGTTTCTTTGGGATATAATTTGCTATTACAGTTCTTAAGCCCAAGCTCCGTTACACCTCGTTCACAATCGATTACCCAAACACCGCTAACAGCATCTTTTGGGGTATAGAAGGGGATCTCACCACCCCAATAATCTGCCACAGTTGTTTTGGGAGTTCCACCACTCAGAATTTGAAGGGAATCAAAGGCAGTTTTTCGTTCCCACCCTTCCGGCACGCCATCAATAATCCGGGTGTGCTCGTGGCCGGGGAAGCGGAGGCGGACAAACCACTCCTGATAAAGCTGTCGCGCCACCTCCTCCAGCAGCGCCATCCGCCGCCGGTTATTCTCGATCAGGTCGTCGTAGGCCGAGAGAATGTCGACGATTTTCTTCTGCACTGGTCGCGGAGGCTTTGGCAACTCAAAGCGTTCAATCATCTCTTTGGTAAGGGCCTTGCGAGTGCCGCCGCTTCCTGCAAAAGACAGCATTGTGTCTTGCATAAAGGGAGAGATGAGGAAGTAACCCACGAAGCGAGAATCGAAGTCTTCAGGTTTCAGGCGGATTATGGAAACGTGTTGATTTACTCGAGCGGGAAGAATGGCTTCAGGGACTCGGCAGCATCGTGCGACAGAATCGCCCGTGATATTAAGCAAAATGTCGCCATCTTCAACGGTCACCCCTTTAAGTTGTTCAGCGTGATCTTCCCCAAGATACGCGAGCCCATCGGTCAAGAAATGGCCATTATAAACGTTTTGACTCCGAATCAAGGATACTCCTCTCTCCTGATAGACAGATTCACCGCCTCTTGGCGTCACTCCACTTCCAATTTTCGAACAATGGTTGCCAAGACGAACGGTGCTCCAAACTTGACCACTCATATCCCCAATTCCTCAAAGTTTGCCTGGATTTTTGCTGCCAGCTCCGCCGCCTCTTTGTTGAGGTCGGCCAGCTCGCTATGGATGTCTCGCATAGTGGCCTCGAAATCGAAATCCTCGTCCTCTTCTGAAGGCGCCACGCCTACAAATCGGCCCGGGGTCAGACTCCAGTCGGCCGCTTCTATTTCCTTGACATCCACTAGCCTTACGAGCCCCGGCACGTCTTCCAACTCTGCCTTGGGGAAGCGGGCCTGCAGCCAGATCACCTGTCGGTGAAAATATACGGCTTGCTTGAGCTGTTCGACGGCCGCCTTTCGCCCCTCGTCGAGCTGCTTCAAGGAACGCCGGATAGAACGAATATCGATTGCCGTTCCACCCTCACCCCGGCCCTCTCCCAAAGGGAGAGGGAGATCCGTTCCCAGATCGGCCACCCGGGCGGCCAACTTGTAGAGCAGATCCACCTGCTTGATCAGCCCCTTGATCCGTTCGGCAATCGGTTCGAATATCCGTCGGGCTTTGTGTTGCGATTCATTTTTTTCCGGTAATGGTGCGGCAAACCGTTTAAGGAAACCCCGGAGATCGGCCAGCAGATTGTTCCTGTCGATTTCGTAAGATTTTTCAGTTTCGTGGAGTTCCGTACTCGCCTCAGCCAGGGTCTTTTTCTTCTCGTCCTCAACGGAATCGGCTTCTTCAACGGCCTTTTCGAGAATCACAATACGCCCGTCCAGATCGGCCAGTTCTTTTTCAAAGTCGGCAAGTTTATCCGGTATGGCTGCGCATTCGTCACAAACGGAATGCAGGTAATCCTTCACCAGCGCCAGGAACCGATCGGACTGACCCCGATAGAGCCAAACGATGGCCGAAAGGTTACGCATCTGCTCCGGAGAGAAGTCATTGATCTTGCGGGTGACCTTGCGGTAGATATTCCGGGCATCGAGCATCAGCACCTTGTCTTTGCGTTCAGGCGGCTTCGCCCGGTCGAAGTGCCACAGCTCGCAGGGGACGGTTCGGGTGTAAAAAAAATTGGAGCGGATGGAAATCATCACGTCCACATCTCCGGTCTCGATAATCTTTCGCCGGACTTCCTTCTCGCCGTGCCCGGCGCTGGAGGCCTGGGAAGACATGACAAACCCGGCCCGGCCCTTTTCGTTCAGGTAGCTCCAGAAATAGGAAATCCAGAGATAGTTCCCGTTGGAGACCTTCTTCTGCTTGTTCACTCCCGGCAGCCCGAAAGGCAGGCGCGGGTCGATCTTGATCCGTTCGGCATCCACCAGATCGACATTGAAAGGCGGATTGGCCATCACAAAATCGCACTTGCCGGCCAGGGCATACTCGTCCTGGTAATAGGTGATGGCCTCGGCAATCTTCCCTTCCAGCCCGTGGACGGCCAGGTTCATCTGGGCGATGCGGATGGTGTCGCGGTTTTTCTCCTGGCCATAAAAAACCACCTTCTTGGCCGTATCGCCGCCCTCCTGTTCGATGAAGTGGCTGGATTGGACGAACATGCCCCCCGAACCGCAGGCCAGGTCGAAAACGGTGCCGTGATCGGGCTCGATGACATTGACGATGGTCTGGACCAGGGAGGAGGGGGTGAAGAACTCCCCGTTATCGTGGGCTTTCTGGACGGAAAACTTGGCCAGGAAGTATTCATAGATGCGGCCGAAGACATCGCCGGTGGCCTGTTTGATCTGTTCGCTGTTGAAGAGCCGCATCAGGTCTTCCAGCACCTTGGGCTCGAAGATCCCGTAATCTTTGGGAAGGACACCCTGCAGCGGCTCGAAGGCCTCCTCGATGGCGGTCATAGCTTCGGACACCAGGCCGGGAAGGTCGCTGCCGCCGACGGCGGCCTGCTCCATGATCCAGTCATAACGGGCGGTCTCGGGAAGCCAGAGGGCGCGGCGGCGCAGATAATCGGCCGGCACCACTTTTCGTTTGGGCATCCGGCCGGCCGCCTGATCCTCCTCGATCTGCCGTCTGGCCTCCTCGAAACGGTTCGCGGCGTGACGGAGGAAGATCACCCCCAAGACCGGCATGAAGTAGTCGCTGGAAGTAAGCTTGGAATTGGCCCGCAGGTTGTCCGCCGCCTCCCAAAGGGCGGTCTCAAGTTTTTCGATGTCTTTGAAACCGTCGGTCATGTGCTCTTCTCTGCCATTTTTAACTTCACGCCTCTTTCCTTATGGAGAAAGCAATATGCATTTTTTGCATATTCCTCCGGTGGCGAAACGAACAGTGGCCTTTTCAGTATGGTTGAAGCTCTAGAAAAAAAGGAATAAAAATAACCGATCGGGATTACGACAGATAGAATTAAAACATATCAAGTTCCGATTAATTCCAGGCATCGACCAGGGGTCCGATCCTTATTTCCGACACCAAGGGAGATTTCTGGAGCCACTCCTCGACCAGTTTCCGGTGGCTTTCTTTGGTCGAGCCCCGGTCGGCCAGGGTGATAAAGATATCCCAGTCCAGGCCGCAACCGCCGTCGAATATTAAGCCCTGGCCATCGATGGCCTCGGTCCAGAAGGCGTTGAAAAAAGCCTCCTGGTCCTGATCGCTCAGGTCGGGCGGGAGACGAAACTGCACCTCAAATCCAAACTCCTGAAATTCACCCAAGAATAATTTTTTCCGAATTCGTTTTCGCATACCTACCTCCGTTTAATTCGATGAAAAACTCCTTTTCCAGCCATTCCGAAGGAGGCCGTTCCGGTCCGCCCTTGAGGAGCTGAAGATCGATCCCCTTTTCTCGATAATACCCTTTTTCGTAGGCCACATAATATCCCGCGAACTGGGCTTGCGGGATCCATTGAGGGATAAAAGTGGCCTGGCGCAGGGCCTGCCCGTAAGCAGGAAAGAGCCCGGCCAATACCGCGCTAAGCACTAACCAAAAATAGTTGATTTTTGGGGATTGCTTCGTCGCTTCACTCCTCGCAATGACAGCCTTGGGGACTTTTTTGCGAGCCCGCCAAGAATTATTGTTAGGGCCTGGTCTCCACCCGAATCCGGGCATCGACGATCAGGCAGCCTTCGCCGGGAGGCCGGGTCAAGATGGGATTCAAATCCAAATCCGTTATTTCCGGAACTTCTTCCACCAGACGCGACACCCGGAGCAGGACCTCCTCCAAGGCCTCGATATCCGCCGGCGGACTCCCCCGGTAGCCGGTCAAGAGCTTAAATCCGCGGATCTCCCGGACCAACTCCCGGGCGTCCCGATCGGTGAGCGGGGTTACCCGAAAGCGCACATCACCCAGAACTTCGACATGAATTCCCCCCAGCCCAAAGGCCACCAGGGGACCGAAAACCGGGTCTTCGGTGACGCCCACCATGATCTCCACCCCTCCGGAGATCATGGACTGAATCCAGACACCTTCCAGCGCCTGAAGATTTCCGGAGGCCTCCAGGGTCGACTGTATGGATAAAAAAGCCTCTCGAACAGCGGCCTTATCGGCTAAGTTCAAATGGACTCCGCCTACTTCGGTTTTATGGACGATCTCCAGTGAGGACAGCTTGGCGGCCACCGGAAACCCCATTTTTTCGGCCAGCTCCGCGGCTTCTTCGGCCGTTCGGGCCAATCCGCCGGGGGCCTGCGGCAACCCGACCGCCTTAAAAATCCTTTGGATTTCTTCGGCCGTGAGCCAGCCGGCTCCCCGCTCTCGGATAGCCTGTTGGCAGATCGCCCGGACCGGTTCAACCTCCAGGTCTTCAAAATCCGGATACATGCCTATCGGCAGACGGCGCCATTCGCCATACGCCGCCACCCGGCTTAAGACCCGGGCTACCGCTTCCGGAAAGGCAAAGGTCGGGATGGTCTCCTCTTCAAATTTCAGGGACCCGGTCAACCCCTCTCCGACCATCATGCAGGCCAGTACCGGTTTAGAGACGACGCCGGCGGCCCGGGCGGCCGAGACCCCTCGATAAATTGCCCGGGAGACGATTTCGGTCTGGGCGATGACCGGAATATAAATGATGATTAAGGCATCTACTTCCTCGGCCGCCAGCAACACCTCAATGGCCTTTTGATATTCTTCGGGGGTCGCCGAGGCGATCATGTCGACGGGATTCCCGAGGCTGGCGGCTTTGGGAATAGCGGCCCGTAGTTCAGCCTGGATTTTTCCGGTAAGTTCCGACACCTTCATTCCCCCCGCCTCACAGGTATCGGCGCAGAGGATCCCCGGGCCTCCGGCGTTGGTGACAATGGCTACCCGCCGGCCCGGAGGCAACGGTTGGCTGCCCAGAACGGCCGCCAGGTCGAACATCTCTTCCAGCGTTTCGGCCCGGATAACTCCGGTTTGGTGGAAAAGGGCTTCGACGGCCACCTCGCTGGCGGCCAGTGCCGCAGTGTGGGATCCGGCCGCCCGCTTCCCGGCCGTGGTCCTTCCGCTTTTTACGGCGACAATGGGCTTCGATCGGCTGACCCGGCGGGCAATTCGGGCAAAGCGGCGGGGATTACCGAACGATTCCAGGTAGAGGAGGATCACATCGGTATGAGGGTCCCCTTCCCAATATTGAAGGAGGTCGTTCCCGGTAACATCCGCTTTATTGCCGATACTAATGAATTTGGAAAGCCCCAGGTTCAATTGCTTGGTAAACCCCAGGATGGCCAGCCCCAAGGCCCCGCTCTGGGAAGACATGGCGATCCTCCCGGCCGGAGGGAAAATGGGGGAAAAGGAGGCGTTCATTCGAATTTCAGGATCGGTGTTCATCAGCCCCAGGCAGTTGGGTCCCACCAGGCGCATGCCGTAGCCTCGGACTTTTTCCACCAGGGCCTCCTGCAATAGACGGCCGTCAGCACCTTCTTCGGCATACCCGGCCGTGATGACGATCAAGGCCCGCACCCCGAGGGCGGCACAATCATCGACCACCTGCAAAACCGCCTCCTTGGGGACGACCACCACGGCCAAATCCACCTGCTCAGGCAGTTCCCGGACCGAATGGGAGGCTCGGATGGAGTAGATCACCTCGGCCTTGGGATTCACCGGATACACCGGACCTTGAAACCGGTTGGTCATCAGAGATTCCACCACCATAAACCCCAGGCTGGATTCCCTCCGGGAGGCCCCGATCACCGCCACGGCATTGGGACGAAAAAAAGGAAGCAAGGAGGCGGTGGTGTAAACGCGGTCCCGTAATTCCGATCGAGTCACGCTGTCCTCTCCGGACTGGACCGAGAGCTCGATATCGATCAGGCCCTGGTTGGCCTGCTGCTCTAAAAGAAAACCCGAATGTTGAAATATTTCCAGCATACGCCGATTGTCGGCGTGGGTCACCGCTTGGAAGCGCAGGATGCCGTTGCGGACCGCCAGCAGAGAGAGCCGCTCCAAGAGCAGCGTAGCCAGACCTTTGCCCTGGAATTGATCGGCGGCCGCTACCCCCACCTCAGCCTTTTTCGGCTCCGCCAGAACATAGGACCCCGTGGCGATGACGCGGGCGGCGCCCTCGATGATCCGGGTGACGATCAGGGTCAGGCATTCCCGAGGATTGGAGGAATCACATAAGGTGGCAATGAGTTGATCGTCCGGCAAACGAAAACTGAAAAACCGCTGGTAGCGGGACTCCGGAGAAAGCCGTTCAAAAAAATCACGAAGGGCCTGCTGGTCTTTTGGCGTGGCGACGTGAATAGACGCCGTGGAACCGTCCCGCAAAATCAGCCGCCCGTAGGCGGCGGAATCCTGATACGGGGGAGGGTAGTAAAGGGGCTGCATTTTATTCATAATAAACCATCCTTTCTCAAACGGGCCGGGGAATCCGCCTAAGGTATTATACACTGAACGCGCACTCCCCTGCCATGTCTTTCTTCGGCCAACACTCCGTTCTGCTGGAACCCCTTCTAACCAAAGATTCCATTATTTTTGATACCATTTAAGGGTTCTCTGGGATAATATAAACCATGCGGTTAGCCGTCTTCTCGGATATTCATGGCAATTGGGAAGCCCTCAAAAAAGTCTTGGCCGATATGGATCGAAACCGGATTGATTCCCTGTTCTGCCTGGGCGATTGCGTGGGGTATGGACCGGAACCGGAGGAAGTTATTCGGGAAATCCGGGCGCTGAAAATTCCTGTGGTCATGGGCAATCACGAACTGGGTCTGGTCGATCCCAGCTATCTAGGCTGGTTCAACAAGCCCACCCGGATCTCCTTACGGATAACCCGGCGCTTGTTATCGGAAGAGTCACTGAACTATTTCAAAGGGCTCCGCCCCTTCCTGTTGGACCAGGACTGCCGGTTCGTCCACGGCTTTCCGCCCGATTCGATCACCACCTATCTTTACGAAGTTCCCGACCAGGAAATCCATCGAATTTTGGCGGCCTTGCCGGAAAGGATATGCTTTATCGGTCACACCCACGACCTGCAGCTCATCGCCTCCGAGGGTCAGGGCATCACGAACCTCCCTTTCAAACGCGGGCTCTTTCCCCTACGCGAGGGGGTCAAATATCTGGTCAACGTGGGGAGCGTGGGCCAGCCCCGGGATGGCAACAACCAGGCCAAGTATGTGATCTGGGATAGTCGCTCCTCCACCCTCGAACTGCGCTACGTAACCTATAACATAGCCAGAACCGCCGAAAAAATTCTGGGCCTGGATTTTCCGGAATACAACGCCCGGCGACTTTTTTAAACCAGGCCTAAGAAAATAGAATGCGCAGAATAGGACGATATGAAATCTGTGGGCTTTTGGGGCGCGGCGGCATGGGCCTGGTTTACAAGGTGCGGCTGCCGGTAATCGAAAAAATTATGGCCTTGAAACTACTTCACCCCCATCCGATTCTGATCAGCCTCCTGGGAGAAAAGGAGCTGAAGAAACGCTTTATCAACGAGGCCGTTATCATGTCCAGACTGCGTCATCCCAACCTCCTGGCAGTCTGGGATTTTGATGAGGTTGAGGGAACGCCGTTTTTTGTCATGGAATATTATTGCAACAACCTGGGGACACTGATCGGGGAATCCGGAGAGGTGGAGAACCCGACACGCCGGCTGAAACCGGACCGGATTTTGCATTATGGCCGGCATATTTTAAAGGGGGTGGCCCGCCTCCACGAAGCCGGGATCATTCACCGAGACCTGAAGCCCTTCAATTTCCTGATTAGCGAAGAGGACACCATAAAAATAGGCGATTTCGGTTTGTCCTTGCTCCGCGGAGAAACTTTGCCGGCTCCGGACAATCTGAAGGTTGGCTCCCCCTATTATGCCGCTCCGGAACAGGAGCAGGACCCGGATCGGGTAGATGTCCGGGCCGACCTTTACTCGGTCGGGGTAACGCTGTACCGTCTGGCCACCGGCCGCCTTCCCTCGGAAGACCGTCGGCCAGCGAGCCGCAGCCATCCTGATTTGGATTCCAACTGGGACGCCTTCTTATTGAGAGGCGCCGCTTTAGAAAAGGAAGATAGATTTGTTTCGGCCGGGGAAATGCTGGAGGAATTGGAGCGACTGCGACTTCAGTGGGAGACCGTCCGGGAGAAGGCTTGTCGCCCGGCGCCCGTCCCGGATGAGCAGCCCCTGAAAATTAGGCCTTCCCTTCCGTTACGCCGGAACCCGATCAAGGTTCGTCCGGCTGAGGCCCGCGCCATTTTTGGAATGGACGAATTGTGGCGGCCCCGGTCTTATTCCTCTCCGGATTGGCAGAAAAGGGACGACGGGACAGTGGCCGATCGGTCTCATGATCTGCTCTGGGAACAATCCGGTTCCGAATACCCTCTGACCTGGCCGGAGGCCGGGATCTATGTTCAGGGGCTTAACCGGGACCGGTTCGCCGGACGGTCGGACTGGCGCCTCCCCACGGTAGATGAGTTGTGTTCCCTGACCACTGAAACTCCCGGGGTCGACGCCTACTGCCTGGCCCTACCTTTCGATTCCGCTCAGAAATGCCTCTGGAGCGCCGATCGCCGTTCTTTCAACGCCGCCTGGTTTGTCAGCATTGACTTGGGGTTTGTTTTCTGGCAGGATTTTACCTGCCACTATTACGTTCGAGCGGTCTGTTCCCTTTAGGAGGAAAAAATGGAAGGTACCGGGGCCTGCGGCATCAATTGCCTGACCTGTCGACTCTTTGCGGAAGGAAAATGCAGCCCCTGCGGATCCGGTCGATCGGAGCAGGCCAATCGGAAATTGGTGGCCCAGTTGCGGCTGATCGGCGGGGTTTGCCCCATTCTGAATTGCGCGGTGGAGCGCAGGGTGGAATACTGTCTGCGCGACTGCGACAAATTCCCCTGTCCCCATTTTAGAGGCGGTCCCTACCCCTTCAGCGACGGCTACCTGCAGATGCAGACGCGGCGGCGCGGGCTTCCCGAAGAAAAAAATCCGCAACCGCCGATCCATTAACGGGCACGAAAATAACTATCTGAAGCCGTAAACGTTCGGACTCATGAGGTAAGAAACGACTCCGGCTATCCCTGGTTATTCGGGTTAAGGATAATAATCGAGAGCCGGCTTAATGGATTTGAGTTTTGATTGGTTAGGCCTTCTTTTCCAGTGCTTTGGCGATCGCCTCGCCCAGCTCCTCGGATCCAAACGGCTTGCTCAAGAAGGCTTGGGGCATATGGGCATGGTCTCCGGACATCACCCGAGCCTCGTCATAGCCACTGGCCAGGACTACCGGGATATCCGGCGCGAGTTTCCGCAGGGCCGCCAACGTCCCCCAACCGTCCAGACGCGGCATGGACAAGTCAGACAGTACGCAACGGATTTTGTCCTGATGCTTCCGGAAGACCTCCACCGCCTCGACGCCATCCTCGGTTGCCAGCACAGTATAACCCAGACGGGTGAGCATGATCGTGACCACCTTTGCGCAGTTCCGCCTCGTCTTCCACCAGCAGCACCGTGCCCGCCTGGGCCTGACCCACTGACAGTCCGCCCCCTTGAATTTCCGGGGTTTGAGCCGCTTTTTCCGGCCGGCGGAGGACTTCTTCGGCAGAGAGGGGCAAAAAGACCCGGAAGATGCTCCCTCGGCCCGGTTCGCTCTCCACGGTGACGACTCCGCGGTGTGCCCGTACCACCCCCAGAACAACGGCCAGTCCCATACCGCGACTGGTAAATTTGGTGGAGAAAAAAGGGTCGAAGAGCTTCTCGATGGTCTTTTCATCTATCCCACCGCCGGAGTCTGCCAATTCCAGGCAGGCGTAAGCATTGTCCTGCGCTTGCCAGTCGATGGGGAAGCAGTGCAATTTGGGGATGTCTGCCGGTGAAACCGTTTTGACGATCAGGTGAATGGCGCCCCGGCCGTCATCTATAGCCTCCCAGGCATTGGTGGTCAGGATGGTCAGCACCTGTTGTATCTGGTCCGCATTCGCGCTGACGGCTGGACCGGGGGAGGGTAACTCGCTCTCCAAGACCACATCTTTGGGCAGGACGGCCTGGAGCAAGGGCAGGCTTAAACGGCAGATCTCGGAAAGATCCAAGGGTTCACGCTGGCCGGATGTTTGTCCGAGGTAAGTCAACAACCACCCGCTTACCTCCGACGCCCGGTGGACGGCCGTCATGGCCTCGGTCAGCATCTCGACCGAACCTCCATGCTGGGGCAGATCCATCAGGGCCAATTCCAGGTTTCCCACCACTACTCCGAGCTGGTTATTAAAGTGGTGGGCGATGGCGCCGGCCATGCGGCCCAGGCTTTCGGCCTTCTCGAGTTGACGGTTTTGGGCCTCCACTTCCTCCTTAGCCTCCTCGGCCCGCTTGCGCACGGTAAGATCTACGATAGCCCCTCTGACTCCCTCCGGAAGGCCATTATGGTAAATGACACTTGAAATTATCATGGCCGGAAAGCTCGATCCATCTAACCGCATTAAAGTATATTCAGTATCTTTTATTTTCTCCCCCCTTAACAGCTTTTGAATGTTCTGTTTGGATTTTTCAATCTCTTCAGGTAAAAGAAGCTGCCAGGCGCTGAAACCTTTTTTTAAATCCTCTTCCGTACCGCCAAAAGTGTCACACAGGGCTTCGTTAGCAGAAGTAATATTAGCTTCCAAATCCATCTCATAGACCGGGATTGGCAAAAAATCATACAGCTCTCGGTACCTTTTCTCGCTCTCTCGCAGCGCCGCCATCTTAAATTGTAAATTCTTGTTCGCCTCAAAAAGCTCAAACGCCATCTCGATGGACGAACGCAGCACGAAGTCACCGGAATCCTTGATCACGTATCCATAGCGGGTGATTTCTTTTACTTTGTCGACATATTCTTCTTCCGAATGGGAAGTGAGAAATATGATGGGGATATTCCTCTTCCTGAGAATTTGTCTCGCCGTTTCGGACCCGTCGATTGGCCCCTCGAGATCGATGTCCATGAGGATGAGACTAATCTTTTCATCGCCGACTGCAATTTCCACGGCCCTCTCACCGGAGGTCGCGACGATAACATGATATCCGAAGCCCTCCATCGTCTGCGCCTCATAAATAGCGAGAAAAACATCGGCTTCAACGAGCAGGATGGTTTTCTTTTCCTGGCTACTCATCAATGCTTTCCTGTTTCAGGGGATACCGGAATCACCTTTACGCTGGACCTGCAAAAGTACCCGTACGTTGGCCTGGGAGCTTGGTCTGCAGGACCACCCGATCAGTCATGAGAAGGTTGCTCAATTACTGCGGTCCATGAATTACAGTCTTCAGGGGAACCGGAAGACCGAAGAAGGCGATGATCATCCTGACCGCGACGAGCAATTCAGGCACATCAATAACAAAGTACGACGGACTATGGCCAGAGGGAACCCGGTCATCTCCGTCGTTCGGGAATGGTGGCGGCATGAGGGTCGGCAATTATATCCCCAGGCGACCGAATTGTTAATCACCGCCGATAGCGGAGGGAGCGACGGCTATCGAATACGACTTTGGAAAGTGGAACTCCCAAAAATGGCAGACGAGATAGTTTTGGCAGCGTCAAAAAATAACCTTTACGATGGTTACCCATGTCAACACAAGGGACGCACAAAATACCGATAACAACAAGGTTCTTTTCATTTTTCTATTTTCGATGTTATGAAGAATATCAGGTGGGGCTAAATACGACTTATCCGATTTATCTTTTTGCAATATTCTTGCCAATTATTTTAATATAACATTCATTCATTATTTCAATATGTTATATTATAACCATAAAACTCTGACGAGTAGAATATGTAAAACTTTCCGACATATTATTAAAAAAATCCTATATCTTCTTTATATCATTAGAAATTATTAAAAAATAAAAAATGTAAAGTTTTTCGACATATTTAAAGAAAGCAATCCCGTCCTGACTCTAATCACCTTTCACCTGTTTCGATGGGTTGTTAGCGCTGGTATCCTTCAGGCGTCGTGTCATTTCTTTCAGAGGGATTCTTCAGTCGTTTCGCTCCTTCAGAATGACAAAGAAGGTTGAGGCCGACTCAATCTGAACGCCGATTGGTTTGGCATTTTATTTTCGTATTAATAACCCCAGCAGTTCCGCCACATCGGACAGGACGATATCGGCCTGGGCGGCCTCCAATTCCGCGGCACCCGTCCGCCCGGTCAACACGCCGATAGTCCGAGTGCCGGTTTTTTTACCTGAAAGGATATCGAGAGGGTGATCCCCCACCATCGCGGCTTCTCGGGCCGGAACCTGGAAACGATGCAAGGCCGCCAGGAGATGTCCCGGATCGGGTTTAGGCCGGGGTACGGCTTCACGGGGCAAAAAAAGGTGACAATAGCGATCGATATCCGGAAAAACCTGACGGACTGAAGCCCCCGAATTGCGGGTCAGAATGGCAACTTGGAAGTTCTCCCGGAGCAGACCGGCTAAGACCCGGGGGGTGCAGGGAAAGAGGTTCTCCGGGGCGGCGGCCTCCCTTTCCCGGGCTTCGATTAACGCCAGAGAGCGATTGAGGAAAACGGCGGCCTGTCCGGGTTCTCGGACGGCCAACTCGGCACTTAAGGAGCCGGCCATTTCCAGGAGATAGGGTGGGTCCGGAAGGATGGGCTCCTTAAGCCCGAAGTCCTGGGCCAAAGCCAGGATTTCCAGGCGAAGGGCTTGAAAGTCGATATTCAGTCTGGCCAAGGTCCCGTCAAAATCGAATAGAAAAGCTTTGGTGGACGCTATCCAGGAAGCAACCATCTCCAACTCCGGGTTCTGAGAATCGATGAGTCAACCGCTATTTGCCTAACAGGCATTAAAGCCATTGCATTTGTCAAGAAAAAAGGCTATTATTATAAACAAATAGATTTCCCCTTTTCTTGCTCCGAGTGCAGCCGCCGGGCATGGGGATTTCAGAGAAGGGAGGGGTTTCCTTGCAGGATTGGGTGAGTTGGGGTTTTTTGATCGTAGCGGCCCTGGTGGCTTTTTTCCTTATTCGGGTCTTGATTCAATTGACAAAATTGTCCAAGGACCTGGAAACTACCTTGAAATCCCTGGAAGTGGAAATAGTCCCGCTGGTCCGCAATTTGAAAGAGGTCTCGGGTGGGATAAATCGCCTGACGATTCAGGTGGAGGACAGGGTGAAACAGACGGAGCCCCTTTTTAAAGCCATAGCCGAATCGGCCGGGCTTGTATCCACGATCAACCGGGTGATCAAGGGAGGGGTGGCGTCTCCCTTGATCAATATGGCCGGCCTGTCCGCCGGAGTATTGGCCGCCGGCAAGACGTTCTTTAAACATAAAAAAAAGGGAGGATGAGGAGATGGCAGAAGATATGAGAGAGAGTTGCGGCAGTTCTTTGATTTTATCTTTTATTATGGGAGGGGTAGTCGGCGCCGCGGTAGCGATACTTTTCGCCCCCTGGGAAGGCCGGCAGACCCGGAACAAGATTCGTGACCTGGCGGAGGAAGTAAAAGACAAGTCCGGCCACCTTTCCGATGAATGGAAGGACAAGGCGTCCGTCTATATTGAGAAAGGCAAGGAGTTCATGGAACAGAAGAAGTCGGCCCTGTCTTCGGCCTTTGACGCCGGGCGGGAGGCCATGAAGCAGGAAAAAGAGGAACTGACCGCCCCTACCCCGGAGGGGTAACTTTAAGAAAAAAACAGGGCGATGAGCGGTTTTTTCATCGCCCTGTTTTTTTCTAGATGGCTCCGATCAGTCGCGAGATCACCAGCCGTTGAATCTCCGACGTGCCCTCCCCGATTTCCAATAATTTCTGGTCCCGATAAAAACGCTCCACGTCATATTCTTTCATCAGGCCGTAGCCGCCATGCAATTGGACGGCATGGTTGGCGCAACGGTACATGACCTCGGAACAATAGAGCTTGGCCATGGCGGCTTCTTTGGCGAAGGGTTTATGGTTGTCCCGAAGCCAGCAGGCTTTATAAAGCAACAAACGGGCGCACTCGATTTCTAAGGCCATATCGGCCAGTTTAAAAGAATTAACCTGGAAAGAACCGACGGACTTTCCGAACTGGACCCGCTCGTGCCCGTAGCGCAAGGCCAGGTCAAAACAACCCTGGGCGCCGCCCAGGCCCATGGCGCCGATGCTGAGTCGGCCCCCGTCCAGCGTCCCCAGCATGTGATGAAAGCCATCCCCTCGAGGGCCCAGGATATTCTCCTTGGGGACCCGGCAATCATCAAAATAGAGTTCACTGGTATTGGAGGCCCGCCACATGAGTTTTCCATGCATGGGTCGCGCTTCGAATCCTTTGGTGCCGGTTTCCACCAGGATGCAGCTTAATTCCTTTTTTCCATTTTCTCGGGCCCCCGTCCGGGCGAGAACGGTCACCCCGCCGGTGATGGCGGTGGAGGCATTGGTAATAAAAATCTTGCTCCCGTTGATCACCCATTCATTGCCGTCCAGGACCGCCGTGGTTTGCGTGTTTCCGGCATCGGATCCGGCGTTGGGTTCAGTGAGTCCGAACCCCCAGAGCATCTCGCCGCTGCAGAGTTTAGGCAAGTATCTTCTTTTTTGTTCTTCACTGGCATAATAATACAGCGGGCCGATTCCCAAGGAGTTGCCGGCGGCGATAGTGGCGGCATGGGAGCCGTCCACTCGGGCGATTTCCTCCACGGCAATAATATAGGAAATATAATCCAGGCCTTGGCCGCCATAGGCCTCGGAGACAAACATGCCGAAAAGTCCCAGGTTGGCCATCTGCCGGCAGGTTTCATAAGAAAATTCCTCTTTTTCGTCCAGCTCCCGGGCCCGGGGCTTAATCTCCTTTTCCGCAAAATCCCTGACCGATTTCCGCAATATGTCCTGTTCCATCGTTAACGAATAATCCATGGACCTTTCCTTTCCTTAGAGGGAATAAAAATGGCTGACCATAAAAAATCGGTATGGGCGAGGGTCGAAACCCTGAAAATCTCAGGACTGAGGCTTGAAAATAGGATAGACTAGTGGGGATGTCAATAAAAAGTTTAGGGGCCCTCTGATGGTTGACAAGCCCGCGAAAAGTCCCTTGATGTCATCCCGAACCCTTCTTGGAGACGGGCTTTCTACCCGTCCCTCAAGGTTGTATCTCCCGTTCTTCTGTGGTATATTATTCATCAAAGATATTAAGGGTTTTTTCGTCAGCGAGTGCTTTCGGGGGCGGGAAGGCCAATATTTTGAATAGTCCGGAGCCCCTTTTGGCGATTCCGGCACAAACCCAAACGAGGTGTTAAAATGGCGCCCGCCATCCAAGCGTTAGATCCGGATCGGCTACCGAAGGTACCCCTGGTCCTGAACGGCCTTTCTTCCCGTTTTATTCGGGAAAACCAGGTCATTCCTTTGGAACTTAAGAATAACCTTTTAAAGGTGGCTCTAGCCTCACAGGGGGACCCCGATATCATCGATGCCTTGAAGGTGGCTACCGGGGCTGAAGTCCAAATCTATTTGGGAGAAGACCAAGTCGTCAACGATTACATCCTGAAATTTTATGGTCAGGACCCTCAGAATATCAATCGCCTGATCGAAGATTTGGGGGAAGGGGGCTTTGAATTTATCCGGGAGGATGAGGAGGATGTCGGTCATCTTAAAGACCTGGCTTCGGAAGCCCCGATCATCAAGCTGGTCAATATGTTCATCACCCGGGCCGTGGAGAGCCGGGCCAGCGATATTCACATCGAGCCTTTCGAAGATGAATTAAAGGTTCGCTACCGGATCGACGGAGTGCTCCACGACGTCGAGGCGGTGCCTAAAAAGCTCCAGGCCGCCATTATTTCCCGGATCAAGATCATGGCCAAATTGAATATCGCCGAGCGGAGGCTACCCCAGGACGGACGCATCAAACTGCGGGTGGCGGAAAAAGAAATCGACCTTCGGGTTTCCACCATCCCGGTCCTGCACGGGGAAGACGTGGTGATGCGCATTCTGCTCAAAGAGGGCATCGTGATCGACCTGGATCAACTCGGATTCCCGAGATCGGTCCTGGAGGCCTTCAATCAGTTGATCAAGAAGCCCAACGGGATCATTCTGGTTACCGGTCCTACCGGCAGCGGGAAAACCACTACCCTCTACGGGGCACTGGATAAGATCAATTCCCCCGATAAAAAAATTATTACCGTGGAGGACCCGATTGAATACCAGCTCAAGGGGATCAACCAAATTCAGGTGCAGTCCCAGATCGGTCTGAATTTTACCTCTACGCTGAGGCACATTGTTCGCCATGACCCGGATATCATCATGATCGGAGAAATCCGGGACCTGGAGACCGCGGAGATTGCCATTCAATCGGCCTTGACCGGGCATCTGGTCTTCTCCACCCTGCATACCAACGACGCCCCCAGCGCCATCACCCGGCTGCTGGATATGGGGGTGGAAAATTTTCTCCTTTCGTCCACCATCCGCGGAATCCTGGCCCAGCGTTTGGTCAGGGTCATCTGTCCCCACTGCCAGGAGTTGGACTCCACCGCTTTTACCCCGGAAGAACTTCAATTTTTAGGTTCTTCCGATCAGACCATGGCGCCCTTCCACGGCCGGGGGTGTGAAATCTGTTCCTTTACCGGTTATTTCGGTCGGATCGGGATCTTCGAATTGCTGGTGGTGGACGAGGATATCCGCCGTCTGATTTTAAAGCACACCGATGCCACCGAAATGCGGGAAGTGGCCAGAAATAAAGGGATGCGAACCTTATTGGAAGACGGGGTGGATAAGGTCCGGGCTCAAAAAAGTACACTCGCTGAGGTCCTGCGGGTAACCCAAGAGATCTAAATGGCCATTTATTCCTATCGGGCGACATCCCTGAAAGGAGAAATCCTGGAAGGGGCCATTGAGGCGGCGGATCAAAAGGCGGCCCTGGAGCGGCTTAAAGTTTCCGGTTTAATCCCCCTTAAGATTTCCAGCGCCCAGGAAGGTCTCAAAAGAAAGTTTTCCTGGCGTTCGGCCAAGGGGGACTTATTGACCTTTACCACGGAATTGTCCGTCCTGCTCAACGCCGGCCTGCCCTTGGATCGAAGTCTTAATATTTTGGCTGAAATATTGGAAAAACCGGAGACCCGAGCCATCGTCCAGGGCATTTTGAAATCCATTCGCGAAGGCAGTTCCTTTTCGGACGCCTTGCAGCGCCACCCGAGAATGTTCTCCCGGCTTTATGTCAATATGGTCCGCGCCGGAGAGTCGGGCGGGGTATTGGACGCGGTCCTGGAAAAATTGAACGATTTTCTGGAGACGAGCAAGGAGCTTCGCGACAGTGTGTTCTCCTCCATGATTTACCCACTGATCCTTCTCGGAACCGGCGGCCTATCGATCATCGTATTATTGACCTACGTGCTGCCCAAATTTTCGGTGATCTTTTCGGAACTGGGGGGCGCCATGCCTTTGCCGACCCAGGTATTGCTGGCCTTCAGTCAGGGATTGCGGGATTACTGGTGGCTGATGATCGCGGTCCCCGTTACCCTGGGGATCCTCTTCAAAAAAAATATCGGTTCCCCCGCCGGACGGCTGCGCTGGGATCGATTTAAATTAAGAATATTAAGGGACTTAATCACCAAATTGGAAACGGCCCGTTTTTGCCGGACCTTGGGGACGCTGCTGAAAAGCGGGGTCCCTCTGTTACAGGCCTTGAACAACGCCAAAGAGGTTATCGGCAATCAGGTAATTGCCGAGGCTATCGATCGCGTCTCCAAAGGGGTTAAAGAAGGACGGGGCATGTCCCTTCCCCTGGCCGCGGCCAACGTCCTCCCGCCGCTGGCCCTGTCCATGGTTAAGGTCGGAGAAGAAACCGGACAACTCGACACCATGCTGATGAAGGTGGCCGCCACCTACGAAAAAAGCCTGCGGGTGGCCGTCAAACGCTTCATCAGTTTTTTGGAGCCGGCCCTTATTCTGCTGATGGGCATAGTGATCGGTTTTATCGTCCTATCCATGTTGACGGCTATTTTCTCCATTACCGACTTGCCCTTTTAGCGAAAAGTCGTTTTTGGACTTTTTGCGAGGTTAGCACCATTGACGGACTGGCCAGAAGTCCGTCAACAGACCGAGGGCGGTTAAGCCCCGGTCTGGGGTAGGGGTGGCACCATTTGAATTCACTTCAAATGGCGGGGGAGGGAAAGCCCTCCCCCGCCGAGCAGAAAGTCGCTTTTGGACTTTTTGCGAGGTTATCACAATTGACGTCTCCCGGAAAAAATAAAAACGGTTTTACCTTGATCGAGATCACCATCGTCCTTTTTCTGGCGACCCTCCTGTTGGGCTTAACGACCCTTTTCTTCGCCCAGACCCTGGCCTCCGGGCGGTTAACGGCCACCGCCCGGGAGATATCGGCCACCATCCGCTACGCCCGATCCCTGGCCCGGATCAGCGATAGCCGGCAGGTGCTGACCTTTGATCTGGACGGGCGGGAATACGGTCTGAGCGGGCACCCTTCCAAGAAAATCCCGGCCCAACTGGTCCTAAAGATCGTGGATCCTTACCAGGGGGAAATCCATACCGGAAAATATCAGTTGGTGGTAGAGAGCCAGGGGGGGCTTGAGGGAGCGACCTTCTCTTTGTCCTCTAAGAAACGAACCATTCAGATTCAATTGGACCCCATCGTCGGTTCCGTGGTGCTTCGCTAAACATGACCCCTTCTCCGGAGACCCGCTTGAAACAGGATGGGGGATTTACCCTTTTGGAAGTGCTGGTAGCCTTAGCGATCCTGGGGATCGCCGTTACGGTCGTTTTCCAATTATTTTCAGCCAACCTGCAGGCCCTCTCCGCCTCGGAAGACTATGTGTCGGCCTCGCTCCAGGGGGCCGCTAAAATGAGGGCCCTGCTGGACGATAAAGATCTGGATGAAAAGTCCTGGACCGAGATCTCCCCTGAGGGGTACCGGCTGGATATTGCCGTCAAAGAGAGCTTGGCGGAGCGAACGGAACTGCTCCCGGTTAAACTCCTGGATATTGCCCTAACCATTCAGTGGACCAAGGGGAAGCGGACCCGGTCCATGACCTTTGAAACGCTGAAGTTGGTCAAGAAAGAAATTTAATGGGCTCTTCAATGACCCTCTCCCCGGCTCGAAAAAAAGGCCCCCCGGGTTTTACTCTCCTGGAATTATTGCTCTCCGTGATCATTATCTCCATGATCATCTTGATTGTCGTGGGCGCCCTGCGTCTCGGGTTCCGGTCGGTGGAAGCCGGCGAGAAAAAAGCGGAATCGCTGGAGCGGATCCGGAATGCCATCACGATCCTGGAATCCCAGATTCAATCGGAGATCCCCCTGACCTATTATGAAAACGCCGAGAAGAAGTATTATTTTCGAGGGGGGAGAACATTTCTGGATATGGCCACCAATTATTCCATCTGGGGAGGTGAAAAAGGATACGTGGTCGTCCACTACCGGGTTTCCCAGGAATCCGACGGTCGCCAGACCTTGTGGGTTAAAGAAAATATCATCGGCCAGGAAAACAGCCGGGAAACCCGAATGCTGGACCGGGTCGCCGAGTTCTATTTTGAATATTTCATCCGAGATACTTCCAAAGACCCGAAAGATGAAGCGGGCCGCTGGGTGGATGAATGGGTGGATGACACCGCCGTGGCCACCACGGATCAATTGGAAAAAATCAAGTTCCATGTGCGGTTGGAGCATAGTGCCCTGGATTGGATTATACCGCTCAAAGGGCGGGGCAGCCTGAGCGCCCCGGCACTCCCCTTTGCCATGCCGGGCATTCCGGCCGCCCCGGTGGCACCCGTGACGCCTGCAAAAAGATAAAGAAAATAAGGTGATTGCTTGCGCTCGATTATTTTCCAACAAAGAGGCTTTGCCCTAATGATGGTCTTGTGGATCTTAACCATCCTGATGGTGATTGTCTTTTCTTTTTCCTACCTGGCCCGAACGGAATCCTTTTCCAGCCGGGCCTTCAAGGAAGGCTGGGAGAACAAATTTCTGGCCGAGGCGGGGATCGAGCGGGCCATCGTGGAGCTCTTTTACCGAAAGCAGAACCCCCAAAACCTCGGAGAGGAAGAACAGGAGCCCTGGAGGATCGACGGGACCGAGCAGGTCGACGCCCTGGGAGGGGGATATTATCGGGTACGCCTGCTGGATGAGTCGGGAAAGATTGACTTGAATCTGGCACCCGAGGTAATCTTACGAAATTTGCTGAACAGCCTGGACCTGCCCGGTGAGGACAAGGATTTGTTGGTGAATACCATTGTGGATTCTATCCTGGACTGGAAAGACCCGGACGATTTTCATCGCCTCCATGGGGCGGAAAGTGATTATTATCAGTCCCTCCCCAACCCTTATAAGGCCAAGAACGGCAATTTTGACACCGTGGAGGAACTGATTCTGGTAAAGGGGGTTACCGCAGAGATTTTATACGGGAATGACCAAAAACCCGGGCTGGTCGATTTTCTAACCGTCCAGGCCAAGACCAATAAAATTAATCTAAATGCCGCCACCAAACCGGTGCTGCTGGCCCTTCCGGGAATGACCCCGGAAATAGCGGAGGCGGTGGCGGCCTACCGCCAGGAAAAGGAGATCAAGAGCCTTCAGGAAATCGCCGGTCTGCTGGGCGAGGCCCAAGCCCAGATGGCCCCTTATGTGACCGTGGCTGTGGGCAATACCTTTACCATCGAATCCCGGGGCTACAAAAAAGACGGCCAGGCCGGGTACGGGATCCAAGCCCAAGTGACCCTGGAAGGGAACAACCAATATCGCTACCTTTCTTACAAAAATCCGGTTATAATAAAGGCCGAAGAAGGGGCTTCGAAATAATCACTCATGGAATTGAATTTTATTAAGGCCTCGGCCGCAATAACCAAGGTTGGATCCCTGCTGGCTCGGATCGGGGATTATGCCTGGCGGATTCTGTCCTTTAGTCCGGCGGACCCGACCATCGCCTACCGGAAAATGCTCTGTGTGGCCCTCGAGGCGAAGGGCGCCGCCCTGGTCCTGGGGACCCGGTTATTCTCCCGTCTGAAAATTAGAGATCAACGATCCCTGTCCTACGAAGAGGAAGGCTATCCGCCGCCGGAGGCCCTGGCCTCTTCGGTGGCCGTATACCTCACCGAACGAAACGCCCTGAAAACCGAAATCGTCTTATCCGTACCCAAATCCTGGGCCGTCATCAAAACCGTGGAATTCCCGGTCAGCACCCTGGAGAACTTGCCTGTGGTCGTGGCCTCGGAGATGGATCGGATCACCCCCTTTACCCCCGAGGAAGTATATTTTGACTTTAAGATACAATCCCGGAATGAAGAAAAGATCTCCCTGCTAGTCATCGCGGCCCGGGCGGACCGGATCGACCCTTACCTGGAGACCTTTCGGGGAAAAGGGCTTCGGGTAGGCGGCCTGACCGTGCATCTGGTGGGAATGGAGACCCTCTGGCATTATCAGGCCCTGGGACCGGAGGCCTGCTATCTGGAAGTCCAAGAAAAGGGCTATGAAGGCGCCCTATTTCAGAAGCGGGGTATTTCCGCTGTCCTGACGGGAAGCTTTGATTCAGCAGATGAGAAAACTGAAACCGACCAGTTGGCGGATACGCTGGAAAAGCTGCTTCCGAATCAAGCCTTGGCCAGTCCTCCCCGACCGGTTTTTTTTCACTTCGCGGAACCCAAGCCGACCTTAAAGGAAATGCTCAAGCTGCGCCTAACCCGGCCGGTTGTTTTCTCTGACGAAATGAACCTGCGTCTGTCTTTACCCGGAACCCCCCGGAACGTTTCCTACCCGGCCTTAGGCGGATGGCTGTCCTTTCTTTGGAGGGGGGCGGATGACCTGAATCTAATAACCAGGGGGGTCCGACCGGGAGTCAAGACCCCTTTCTGGTTGACCATTCCCCTGCTGCTGAGTTTAATGGTCATGACCGCTTTTTACTGGGTTACCCCGGTCAAGATAGAAACCCAGCGACTGGCCCTGATTAATAAGCAGATTATCCAGAAGAAGGGAGAAGTAAAAAAGGTTGAGGCCCTTAAAAAAGAAATTACTGCCATTACCAAAGAGCGAAACATCATCAGTGATTTTAAGTATTCTCGACGGATGGCTATCAATCTTTTGAGGGAATTGACCGTGGTCATCCCTAAAGATGCCTGGCTAACCCGGGTTCGGATTTCCGAAAAACAGGTGAATATTGAAGGATACGCCCCGTCGGCCACCTTGCTGGTACCGAAACTGGAGGCCTCTCCCTATTTTGAGAAAGTGGAATTCGCTTCCCCCACCTATCGGGACCCCAAACTGAATCAAGATCGGTTTCAAATCAAAATGGAGATCGAGGGATAATAAGATGCCTAAAAGCAAATGGCTGCTAATGGCCATCCCGGTTTTGGTGTTGCTGGCCGGAGGGGTGGTTTATGAATACGGCTACCTGCGGATTCAGGAGGATTTATCAGGCATCAAAGAAGAACAAGCGGCCAAAATTAAGACCTTGAAAAAAACGCTGACGATCATTTCCGAGAAAGCGGGCCTGGAAAATCAGCTCCAAAGGCTCAGGGAACAGAGAAAGGCCGACAACGCCAAACTCATTGCCGGGGAGATGCCCTCTTTGGCCTCCGCCGCCCTGCAAGACACTATCAAGGGCATTGTCACCAATCGCGGCGGTACCGTCTCCAGCGCCCGGGTGGGCAAGGTGGAGGATATCGTTTACCAGGAACCCACGGCCGCTGAAAAACCGGCGAACGGGGCTAAAGAAAAGAAACCGCCTCCTTCTAAAAAGGCCAAACCGGAAGGGGAAGGGAAATTCAAAGTGATTAACGTGAGCTTGGATATTGTGGTGCCGGATTCGGCCGCCCTGCGGGACATCCTTTTTTTTATTGAATCCCGAACCCCTTACCTGGTAGTTCGGGAGGTGGATTCCCGGGTCCGTAATTTAAGAGAGCCTCGGGAATTGGTGGTTAAGTTGGACGTGGCGGCCCTCTACGGGAGTTAAGGCATGATGTCTAATAAGTTTCTACGTAACATCAACGTGATTAACCTGGGGCTGTTGGTCCTGATCCTGTATTTTGCCTACTTCCTCTTGTTTCCCTTAATGGATATGCCGGTAGCCTACTCTCTTCCTCCGGCTAAACCATTGGCCACAGGAAAAACTGAAACGGAACCGCCACCTCAACAGACGCTTGATCCCATGGGATACACCGTAATCGCCGACCAAAATCTATTTCATCCCGACAGAAAAATACCCCTGGAGAAAAAGGCCGAGGCCCCTTTGCCGAAACCGGAATTTGTTCTATTCGGGACCCTGATCACCAGTGATCTGGGAATCGCCTATCTGGAAGACAAGAAAGCCCCCCCGGTAATGACCCCGGGTAGAGGCAAGAGACAGACTGCCCTAAAAAAGGGGGAATCCCTGAGCGGATATATCTTGAAGGAACTTTTCAATGACCGGGTGGTGATGAACCGGGGGGAAGAGACCGTGACTGTTTATTTAAACGATGCCCAGGCCCCCAAGGCCAGAGAAGGTATCCCGGATCATACCAAACCCGCCCCCGGAGTCGCGGCGGGGACGCCCCATGCTCTTTCCCGTCCGGGGACGCTCCCCGCTCCTTCCCGTCCCGGGACCCCCCCGTCGGGCCCGAATACCAGATCTCGACCGGTCGCCTCGCCGGCGCCCCCTTCCACCGCCGGGCAAACTCCCCCGGCAGCAATGAGCGGTCTTCCTTCATCGGGGACCCCGGCTGTCAGTCCCGCCACCTCAGGGGCCTTCACCCCCTCAAGGCCTCGATACCGACCGGTGCCTTCAACCCCGTATCCGGCGCCTTCGTCTTCCCCGGTCAGGCCCTATCCTTAACCAAAATTTATTTAATTTTTGGTTCAAATGTCGGGCTTAGCGAATCCGAGGGAAAACCCTTACACCGAGGCCCGACGGCCAGACCCGATAGGCGGGAGTACCCACCCAAAAGGGCGAAGCGTCAAGAAAGAATGAATAGGAATTTCCGTTAGGGATTGACCGGCGGGGTGTACTCTTGAGGTTTTGGCGAGGGCTCCGGCGCTTTTTCGGCTTTGGTGCCGCTGATTTTCTTGTACCACTCCATCTTTTCCAACTTGAGATCCTTCTTGAGCCCCTGCATCCGGTGAATATAGATGTTGGTCATGTTTTTGGCCTCTTCCGGATTTTTTACCACCATGGGGGTCAGCAGCATGATAATCTCGGTCCTCTTGTTAGTATCCGAGGTATTGCTGAAAAGCCATCCCAGCAGAGGAATCTTGCTTAATAAGGGGAGGCCTTGCCTGGTCCGATTAAAATTCTCCTGAATCAGGCCGCCGATTACGATGGTATCTCCGTCCTGGGCCACCAGGTTGGTGACGGCCTCCCTTTTGGTTATCACCGGGTAATCGCTCCCGTAAATGTTCTGCAGAAAGTAATCCGAGACTTCCTGAGAAATATCCAGGCTGACCAATCCGCTTTCATTGATCAGGGGTTTTATCTTCAGGATGACCCCCGTATCTTTGTATTGAATAGTTCGGGAAACAGAGGTGCCGACAGTGCCGGTGGTCGACACCGGCGTTTCAGAGGTCACGATGGGTACCTGGTTGCCGATCTGAATGCGCGCTTCCCGATTGTCGGCGGCCAGAATATGCGGTGAAGCCAAGACGTTCACTTTGGATTCCGAAGCCTGGGCCTGCAGAAACCCCTGGATCAGGCCGGTCCGGTCAATTCCTAAAAAAGTAAAGCCCACGGGCTTGGTGGGGTCAAGATTGGTATTACTGAAACCGAGACTAGCGAATCCCTTATCGATTTGGTTCTTGAGTGACCACTCAATGCCAAATTGTAAGTCGTCTCCCAGAGTTACTTCGGCGATCATCACCTCGATCATCACCTGCCGGGGAACGATATCAATCTTTTGAATGGTATCATACATCAAAGCATAATCATCCGGGGTGGCCAATATAACAATGGTGTTGGTCACCTCATCGGGTATGATCCGGGTAATGTCCAGGACCAAGGATTCCCCTCCGCCCGGAGTCCCGAGGGAAATCTGCGGCGAGGGTGTATGCGTAGGAGCGGGGGATGGTTGACCGGGGACGGTAGGCCTGGCGGGAGTAGTCGCTGATCTGGAAGGAGTGGGGGTGGGAGACTTAGAGCCCCCCAAGAAGATTTGCTGAAGCAGGGCGGCCACGTCCTTGGCCTTTCCGTTCCGAACCGGGTAAACGAAGACCTGGGGTTTGATCTGTTTGAGCTGCTCGCTGTCGAATATTTCCACCAGTTGGAGAAGGCGTTTGATGTTGGCGTCGGTGTCCACGATGATAATATAATTGATCTTGGGCACGTCTACCATAACCGCGTTGGTGGACAGGAAAGGGGTCAGGACCCGAATCATCTCTGAGGAAGGGATGAATTTGAGCGGCACTACCTGCAACAGTCCCAAGCCGGCAACGGTGATTTTTCCCGCATCCCGCCCGATCCCGACCGCCGCCGGTTCCCGAGGCATATCGGCGATGGGAATAATACGATAAAGGCCGCCGTCCTCGATCACTCCGATCCCGTTCAGGCGGAGGATGACTTCCATCAGAGGCATGACGTCTTCTTTCGGGACCGGGGAAACGGATCGAAAATTCACCCTTCCTTTGACTTTGGGATCGATAATGTAATTGACCTTGAGAACCCCGCCAAAGATGGTCTGGATGACGGAGAAGACATCGGCGTCGTCAAAGTTAAAGCTGACCTCGCCCCGCTTGACACCCGGTCTATTCAAGGAGGAAGGCTGACCGGGCTGCGCCGGTGGTAGCTGCTGCTGGAGCCGGGACGCTGGGGACAGAGGCTGTGGGGTTACCGGCGGTCCTCCCGGGAGGGGCCCCGGCGGAGTGGTCAGGGGCGGCTTTCCGGATTCCGGCGGCAAAGACGGGACTCCCGGCTGGGCCGGCGGTGGAGTGACTCCCGGCTGCGCCGCCGCGGAAGGGACCGGGGAAGGGGAAGTTGGAGGCAATGCCGCGGGCACCGGCGAGGTCGGTATCTGGGAACCCGCCGGAGGAACGGCCTGGGCACCGGTCGAACCCGGGTGGCCGTTCTGATCGCTGGGCTTGGGAACGACTGCCTGAGTTAAAGTGCGCGGGGGAATCGATCGCGGAGCCGGGACCAAAACCGGCTCGGCTTGGGCGATTCCATTGAGAACTCCCAGGCCGGCAAAAAATAAAAAAATAACCAGGTTCGAAAAAAACCTGGAGAAACTATTAGTCAAAAACGACTCCCTCTGGTGCTGCCTTTTTTCTGATTTTCCGTTGTCGATGGTTTTTTTGAAGGGCCCGAAAGTCCTATCACCGGTTCAACGCAAGCCGAAAAACTGCTTTTCAAACCTAATAGACCGTAACTATAAAGAAAAAAAGAAGGATTGACAATGAAAAAAGTAAACGACTATTGCGGTGGCGGTTGACCTAAAAGGTTCAACAACTCGCCACCCCGGCGAAAGCCTTTGAATGGAACTAGCTTAATTTACAGTATTTTACTGTCTGATGGCCTAGTGGGCCAGGGTTCTATCGGCTTTTCGAAAAGGAGTAGGGTTAGGATTTTTATTTGAATTTATTCGGGTTCTTGCTATAGTTTAAGTTAAATTTATTAAGCGAATAGGAGAAACTGTGATCCCAAAAATGACGCGGAAAAGAAACCAGAAAGGTTTTACTCTTGTGGAGTTGCTGGTGGTGATGGTGATCATCGGCCTATTGGCGGCCTTGGTGGCTCCGCGGCTTTTTCCTAAGCTGGGCAAGGGGAAACTGGCGGCCGCCAAAGCTCAAATCGAGCTTTTGGGCCAGGCCCTCGACCAGTACCGCCTGGATGTGGGCTCCTATCCCACTACTCAGGAGGGGTTGAACGCCCTGTCTACCAATCCCGGGGTTGAAAAATGGGAAGGCCCTTACCTGAAAAAAAATGTACCCCTGGATCCCTGGGGGAAAGCCTACCACTACCAGAACCCGGGCACCCACGGTGAATATGATCTCTTCTCCTACGGCCGGGACGACAAGCCGGGTGGGGAGGGAGAAGACAAGGATGTGGCGAGTTGGGAATAAGTTAACTCATGGAAATCGGAATCGTTGGATTGCCCCAAAGTGGGAAAACGACCCTGTTCAGGGCCTTGTCGGGAGGGCAGAAGTCGATATCGACCTTTGCCTCCGGACGTCTGGAAGTACACTCGGCCTTAACCGAGGTACCGGATGAACGGTTGGACGCTTTAGTGCGTCTTTTTAATCCCTTAAAAAAAACCTACGCCAAAGTGACCTACGCCGACATTGCCGGGCTGGAGGAGGGGATCAGTCAAAAAGGCTTGCCCGGCCCCTTTATTAATCTTCTGGGCCAGATGGACGCCTTTATTCACGTGGTTCGGGCCTTTGAAAATCCCTCCGTCCCCTTCAGTGGTGGGACCCTGAACCCGGCCCGGGACTTGTCCGTTTTGGATACGGAGTTCCTGCTCCATGATTTAGGGGCTGTGGAGCGGCGGCAGGAAAGGGTGGTCGAGGGACTGAAGAAGGGGGCCCAGGACAAGGAACAAGGCCTCAGGGAAAAAGAACTCCTGACGCGGGTAATGCGTGGTCTGGAGGACGAGCGGCCTCTTCGCGACCTGCCCTTGGCCCCCGAGGAGGTCAAACTTCTGCGCGGCTATGGACTTTTGTCCCTGAAACCTGTGCTGGTCGTTTTGAATACCGGCGATGACGGCCAAGCCCCGGACCTGGAGTACCCCCACCAAAAGAGCGCCCGGATCAATCTTCCGGGCCGTTTGGAAAGCGAGCTCAGCGAATTGTCGTCCGAAGACAAAACCCTGTTCATGGAAGAATACGGTCTCCAGGAACTCTTTCGAAATCGGGCCATCCGCCTCTCTTATGACCTGCTGGGACTCCTCTCTTTTTTTACGGTGGGGGAGGATGAAGTCCGGGCCTGGACCATCCGCCAGGGCGCCACGGCCGTGGAGGCGGCCGGGGCCATCCATACCGATTTGGCCAAGGGATTTATCCGGGCCGAGGTGATCTCTTTTCAGGAACTGATTGAACTGGGCGGGCTGAATCAGGCCAAAAACAAAGGCAAGTTGCGGCTGGAAGGCAAGGATTACGTGGTTAAAGACGGAGAAGTCGTGCACATACGCCACAATATGTAAGAGACTCGCTTTAAGATAATCCAGTCCTGCTCACCGCCCAACCGAACTCGTTAAGAAAATACCAGCTTAAAATCATTCTTTCCCGGCACGTAGGTCAGGCGGGAATTTTTCCGCCAGCGGAGATTATCTTCGTCCGGAAAATCTTTCCGGATAAAGCTGCCCCGAGACTCCTCCCGCGCTATACCGGCCGTCAGAACGGCTCGGGTCACCAACACGGCGCTACGCAGATCCTCCAGCCGTTTTCGCTCCGGAACGGCCCCGGGTTTGAGCCCGGCTAAACCCTCCTCCAATTTACGGAGCCGGGCCAGTCCTTCCGTCAAACCGTTTCGGCTCCGAACTACGCCGGCCTGGCGCCAGGCGATTTCTTTGAGGGTCTGATGGAAAGCCCGTATTTCCTCGAAAGCCGAAACCGGGGAAGAGACGAAACCGTCCTCCATGGGAGGCATCCTCTTCCGGAGTGGAGGGGAAGATAAGGTCTCGACAGCGGCCTGGGATCCCGCCAGCCTTCCCGAAACCAGGCATTCGGTCAGGGCATTGCCTCCCCGGCGATTGGCCCCGTGCAAGCCCCAGACCATTTCCCCGCAGGCAAAAAGGCCCGCTAAATCCGTCCGGCCCCGCCCGTCCGTTCGCAGTCCTCCCATGCAGAAATGGGCCGCCGGGGCGACGGCGAAGGGATTGTTTTGAAAGTCATACTTTAACCGGGAGAGCAAGGTCAGGGGAAACCTGCTCCAGGAGTCGGCCGAGACCCCCCGGTAATCCAGAAAAACGGTACCGGACTGTTGCAGCTCTTCGAACAATTTGACTGAAAAGGTATCCCGCAGTTGCATGATGGCTTCGTGGAGGCTCTGAATACCAAACTTTTCCAGCAGGTCCTGGCCGGCCTGATTGACGAGTCGGGCCTCCCGAGGGTACGGCGGGTAAAGCAGCATGGAGGGGAGCCCGGGTTGGGCCAGCACCAGGGGATAAAACTGGACGAACTCCATATCCCACAGCTCGAGGCCGGCCCGGGCGGCCAGGGCCAGCCCCTGTCCCAGCGTGCTTTTTTGATTATCGTTGCGCAAATAGACGGCGCCGAAACCGCCGGCCGCCAAGATAGTTGCCGGGGCAAAGAAAGCCTTTTCGTGTCCCTGGTCGTCCAGTGCTCTGACGCCCACGGCCCGGCCATCAGCGGTTAAAATTTCAGTAACCTGTAACCCTTTGATTATCCGGACGCGATTCAAGGTCTTGACCTTTTCCGCAATCCTCCGCACCAGGGTCATCCCCGGGATGGTGCCGGGAGGGGAAGGCTGGACGGAAAAATGGTCTTTAAAAAGTTTGATCTCCAGGCCGAAGGCCTTCAGGGATTCGATGGCCCCGGGCGCCTCCCGGGCCACCTGCTCCACCCAGGATCTTCGGTTCAAGCCCCGGCCGATCCGGAGGGTGTCCTCCACGTAGGCTTCCTCCGAATAAGCGGAGGTGGGACCGGCAAAGACCCCGTTGGACAGGGCCGAGTTGGTACCCGCCCCCAGGGAACTGCGGTCCAGGAGCAACACCCCGGCACCTTCGGCTGCAGCAGCGCAGGCGGCGATCATCCCGGCCAGCCCCGCGCCGATGATAATCACCTCAGTTGTTTGGTATTCGTTTGGCATCATGGTACCTTGTTTCGAATTTCGGATTTCGTGCCTCGAATTTTAGATATTTGGCTCTGAGTGTAAACCGGAGGGATATATTCGAAAATTCGCGAATATCGATCCGAAACAAATTCGAAATTCCAATTTCTCATTGCTCTCAAATCATAGAGTTTTTGGTCTTTTCGATTCTGTGGGATCATTTGGTATTGTTTCGAGTTTCGGATTTCGTGCTTCGAATTTTTGGGACGTTAATGCTCTTCCAGGTTATCCCCGGGCCGGCCCCCAGGGGATCGGATAGTTACTCCTTATCCCCGGAAGCTCGCCGCAGGGCCTGGACTTCCAATTGACGGGTATACTCGGCCCAGGCCTTTTTCTCCTCTTCGCTCCCTCGCCAGATAGTAAAATGACAGGTTTTGGCCCCGGCCGGGATGGTACAGTCAAACCGGAGCTGGAATCCCTGGACCAGCCCGGTTTCCTCCAGGGCGTCGAGCATCCCCTGGACCAGGTAGCGCTGGACCCGGCAGTCGAAGGGTCGGTAGTGATCCTGGTGAGGGCACCAGAGAATGTCGAAGCTGACCTGTTCCGGAGAGTCGATTTTTGGGGCCTCCAGCGAGGCGTAAACAATGCGGTTGATGACCGTGGCGAAAAAACTGATGAACTCCGCTTCGGACATAGATTCGGGTCGGACGGCGTCTTTCAGAACCTGCCGCCCAATATCGAGACCGGTTTGCTTCAGGGACTCGGCCACCACCTGCTGCCCCTCGGCCCCCCAACGGGCTTCAATATCCTTCAGTATCCGGATAACCGCCATGGCCTGCATGGTTCCCCACTGCCAGAGAACGGCCGGGTCAAAGTCGGTCTTCTCCAATACTTCTTCCTTGAGTCGGTTCAGACCTTTTTCATAGGGCTGATTGAAATGAAATTCTTTCCAGGCCGGTTCCGGCCGGTGCTGCCAATGGCCCATCATAGTCCCTATTCAAGTATTTATTTGACAATAGTATAATTTGTATCATATTTTTCAACAGAAAATTAGTTTATTTAACTGAAACTTCTTCAAGGAAATGAGGACCGATGATTAAAGAAATAACCTGGCTATTACTGGCGGCAGGCGCCTGCTGGGGTATTCAGGGCTGTACCTCTAGGGCCTGGTATGAAGGATTCAAGGAGCAGCAACGCCAGGAATGTTACCGGAATCTCAGCCAAAGTGAGCTTCAGAAGTGTCTGGACAATGCCAACAGCACCACCTACGACGATTATACGAGAAGTCGAAAGGATTCCAATACCCGGAGAACGAAATGAACGGTTTTCTGGAATATGAACAGTACGACGGGTTGGGTTTGGCCGAATTGGTCCGCAGCAAACAGGTTACCGCGGGCGAGTTGGTCGAAGCGGCGATCCAGCGCGTTGAAAGGCATAATCCCCGGCTTAACGCCGTGGTCTATACCCTGTATGATCAGGCCCGGACCGCCGCCCAAGGCCGACTGCCGGACGGCCCCTTCCGCGGGGTCCCCTTTCTGTTGAAGGACCTGATTGCCACGGTGGCCGGGGTGCCTACCGGTTGCGGCAACCGCCTGCTGAAAAACATGCCGGCAACGCACGACAGCGAACTGGTTGAGCGGTTCAAGGCGGCGGGTGTCATCATTTTAGGCAAGACGAATACTCCGGAGTTCGGTCTGGTACCCTACACCGAACCGGAAGCCACGGGAGTTACGTCTAACCCCTGGGATCTCGGCCGCTCGCCGGGCGGTTCGAGCGGCGGGTCGGCCGCCGCCGTGGCCGCCCGGATAGTACCGCTGGCCAGTGGCGGGGACGGGGGTGGGTCCATTCGTATTCCGGCCTCCTGTTGCGGAGTCTTCGGGCTAAAGCCCACTCGAGGCCGCAATCCCACCGGGCCGGACGCCGGCGAGATCTGGCGGGGATTTGTGGTGGAACACGTCCTCACTCGGACGGTCCGGGACAGCGCCGCCATGCTGGACGTGACTGCCGGCGCCGACATCGGTGCGCCCTATACGGCCCCGCCGCCGGCCCGTCCCTTCCTGGATGAAGTGACCGCGGAGCCCGGCAAGCTGCGCATCGCCTATACTTCCCGCCCTTTCCTGGGGAAAAAGGTTCATGCCGACTGCCTCCAGGGCCTGCAGTCCACAGTAAATCTGCTGCGGGGACTCGGCCATGAATTGATCGAGGACGCCCCCCGGATTGACGAAGACGCTTTTGCCGTCGCTTTTCTCACCATCGTGGCCGCCGAGTGCCGCGTCGACATCGAATGGGCGGCGGGCCTGGCCAAACATCGCCCGTCTCTCGGGGACTTTGAGGCCGCCACCTATGCCCTGGGTCTCCTGGGTCGGGCACTGAGCGCTTCGGATTATGCCCAGGCCTCACGCCAACTGCAGGTGGCCGCCCGCGAAATCGGCCGTTTCTGCGAACGATACGATTTGCTGCTCACTCCCACGCTGGCCCAGCCTCCGGTGCTCACGGGGTCGCTGCAGCCCTCCGGCAGCGAGCGTCTGCTCTTAAACCTGCTCGGAAGGCTCAACGCGGGCTGGCTCTTGAAGTCTCCCAAGGTCCTTAAACCGCTGGCCGCCAAGACCTTTGAATTTATCCCTTACACCCCGCTCTTCAATGTAACCGGCCAACCGGCTATGTCGGTCCCGTTGTATTGGAATGCGGCCGGCCTCCCGATCGGGATGCATTTTGTCGGACACTTCGGGGATGAAGCGACGCTGTTTCGCCTGGCCGGGCAACTGGAGCGCGCCCGGCCCTGGTTTGATCGCGCCCCTCCCGGGCTGGCCTCCTAAGGCCGCCGAATATCGGCCGTTCAAAGCGAGGAGTTCCCTATGAATCAAGCCCTGTTACTCATCGATATCCAGAACGACTATTTCCCCGGCGGGGCCATGGAGTTGGTCGGCAGCCCGGAGGCCGGTGCCCAAGCCGGCAGGCTGCTTCGGGCCTTCCGGGGGAAAGCTCTTCCCGTCATTCACATTCAGCATGTTTCCACTCGTCCGGGGGCTGCCTTTTTCCTGCCCCACACCGGAGGGGTCGAAATCCATTCGAGCGTGGCTCCCGGCGCAGACGAAATCGTGATCCAAAAGAATTTTCCCAACAGCTTTCGCGGGACCCCGTTGCTCAACCATCTTCGGCGGGGCGACGTCGGGCAACTGGTCATCGGGGGGATGATGACCCATATGTGCGTCGATTCCACCATCCGGGCCGCTGCCGATCTGGGCTTCGAATGCTTTCTCGCCCAGGACGCCTGCGCTACCAAAGACTTATCCTTCGGCGGGGTGACCATACCTGCGGAAAGCGTCCAAATGGCCTTTCTTGGCGCCCTTAACGGGCTGTTCGCCAGAGTGCAATCCGTGGCCGAGCTTTGCTCGAAACTGGTCTCACCATGAAAGCCATGATCTTGAAACAACTGGGTGATATCCGGAAAAACCGGTCGCCGTTGGTTTTGATGGATTGGCCTGACCCATCGCCGGGGCCCGGAGAGTTGTTGATCAAGGTGTCCGCCTGCGGGGTGTGCCATACCGAGCTGGATGAGATCGAAGGACGGACCCCCCCGCCGCGTTTGCCGATTATTTTAGGCCATCAGGTAGTGGGACGGGTAGCCGGATCCGGGGCCGGGGCCGTTCGGTTTACTATCAATGATCGGGTGGGGGTGGCCTGGATCTATTCGGCCTGCGGAAAATGTTCCTTTTGCCTCAGCGGAAATGAAAATTTATGCGATCAATTTAAAGCCACCGGACGGGACGCCCACGGCGGCTATGCGGAATACCTGACCGTTCCGGAAACCTTTGCCTACCCGATTCCGGAGACTTTTTCGGATGTGGAGGCGGCGCCCCTTTTGTGCGCCGGGGCCATCGGCTATCGCTCCCTCCGTCTGACCGGCATCCGGGATGGGCAGAACCTGGGTCTGGTAGGGTTCGGGGCTTCGGCCCACCTGGTGCTGAAAATGGTCCGCCAGGCCTACCCCAAGACCAAAGTCTTTGTCTTTGCCCGGACGGATAAAGAAAAAAACTTTGCCCGTGAACTGGGCGCGGTTTGGGCCGGGGGGATCGACGAGCAATGTCCGGAGAAACTGCAGGCCGCCATCGACACCACGCCGGCCTGGAAGCCCATCCTCGAAGCCCTGAAGAACCTGGCGCCCGGCGGCCGACTGGTGGTCAATGCCATTCGAAAAGAAGAAGCGGACAAAAACGAACTTTTGAAGCTGGATTATCCTCAACACCTCTGGCTGGAAAAAGAAATAAAAAGCGTGGCCAACGTGACCCGGAAGGATGTGGAAGAATTCCTGTCCCTGGCGGCAGCGATCCCCCTCCGTCCGGAGGTCCAGGAATATAAACTGGAAGAGGCCAATACGGCCCTGCTGGAACTGAAAGAAAGGAAGATCCGCGGGGCCAAGGTGCTGGTCCTACCCGGTCATTGAATCAGGGGCTTTGGTCTTACGGTAGGGGTATCCCCTTGCTCAAAAGCATCCGGCCCGTCATTCCCGCGCAGGCGGGAATCCAGCCTCCATTCGCCCTAATCGCATCGAATCGAAATTCCCGCCTTCGCCAGGCCGATGGAATCCTCTGTTTCCCAGGTCAGGATGTGGGGGACAAGAGCCCCGGATCCAGATAAGGCCGGGCCTGCGCGAACAAATCCAAAAAAAGACTGACCGTTCCGATTTCCGGTTGCCCTATAGAAAGGACGGCCGTCTTTTTCCAGTGCAAGCTCTCTTCCTTTACCCCCTGAATCCTATCCCAGGGAATGAGCACCGGTTTTAGCCGGGAGAAAAAAGGGATTTTCACTTCCAGATAAAGCCCCTGAGGGGTGATCCCCACCGTGGCGCATCTTTTGTAGACCACCCGCCTCACCTGGATGGTTTGCCTAACGGACAAGGCCCCCTCGGGGGTATAAAGGGCTGGAAAGGCCTCGGCCAGGCTAGACCAGCCCCCTCCCCGGCCGCCCAGGCCTTTCATCAGCCGGGGCAACAGGAACAGGCCGAGTAAAAGCAACAGAATGATAACCAGAGCGGCCAGGGCCAGGAAGAGCAGAAAAGTCGAGTCCACGGATTCTCCCTTCGATTTAAGCTGCGCCCTCCAGAGCGTCTTAATCATTATGAACTCGATGTAGGTATCAGACAAGTCTTTCATTTCATCGCCGGAAGAAGGCCCTGACCGACGGGCCTTCGTGGGCCTAAGAAAATCGTACAAATATTTTATAATTTGTAAAATTGTTGTTGACTTTCGATCATCGCCCGCATACCCTAAAAACACAGATGATAAATAGTCAAAGATTCGGAGGAGATCCTGCCAGTTACCACCTTGCATCGTCTGACCTTAAAAGAGCAAGCCTACCGGGCCTTGCGGGAAATGATCGCCGCCCGGCGGTTTTCTTCGGGCATTTGGATCAATGTCGAGGAATTGACCAAGGAATTGGGCGTGAGCCGAACCCCCATCCGACAGGCCATGAAGCAATTGGAAGCGGAGGGGCTGGTTACCCATCTCCCCAATCGCGGGATTCGGATGGCCGAGATGACTTTGGAAATGGCCCGGGACCTGTACCAGGTTCGAGAGGTGTTGGAAGGGCTGGCTGCCGGACTAGCGGCGGAAAACATCAACGCCGCCGCCTTAACCAGTTTAAGGAAGACCCTGGCCGAACAAGCGGCCATAATCAAGAAGAAAGCTTTGTTGCCCTATTCCATTTCGGATTTTAACTTCCACCAGATTATCTACGATTCCTGCGGCAATCGACTGCTGAAAGAACAATTGGAACAGATCAAAGGCCGGTCCCGTCCCCTGGTCTGCGATATCACCTCCATTCTGGGGGAGCTTTATCAAGATCATCAAAACCTGGTGCAGGCCTTTAAAGTCCGAGACGCGCTGGAGGCCAAACAGGTTATGACTCAACATAACCAGAGAATGCGCCGGTTGATTGAGAAAACCCGAAGCGACCTGGAAGCGTCCTGATCGCTTCACGGGTCACGACGGCGAATCAACAGCTAAAACCAATTTTAGACGAGGCGGCTTATGGAACCTGCTTTTAAAGATTTACATTGGGCCCGGGACATCCCGGTTAAGGAATACTTATTCCCCGGTTCCTTAGCCGAAGCGCTGGATATGCTGGACCACTATAAGGGAAAGGCCAGGGTCATAGCCGGCGGTACGGATGTTATCCCGGAGTTGCGCCGCCGGGACTTGCAGGTCAAGGCCCTGGTGGATATCAGTCGCCTTCCCGGGTTGAACAGCATCCAAAAGGACGGCCGGCACATTATCCTGGGAGGTCTGGTCACCCATGGCCAGGTGGCCTGTTCTCCTTTGATCCGGGAAAAAGCCGGCCTGCTGGCCGATGGGGCGGCGGCCGTGGGGTCTCCTCAAATTAGAAACATCGCCACACTGGCCGGCAATTTGGTGAGCGGCCGGCCGGCCGCGGATACCAGTATCCCCCTGCTGGCTTTGGAGGCCTCGGTAACCATTGCCTCGAAAAAAGGAGAACGGGTGGTTCCCCTAACCGAGTTTTTTGTTTCCCTCGGGGAAACCGTGTTGGATCCCAGTCGGGAAGTGTTAACCCACATCCGTTTTCAGGAGCTGCAGCCGGACCAGGGCGGGTGTACCCTGCGTTTAAGCAAGCGTCGGGCATTCACCCTGCCGGTCCTGGTGGTCGCGGCAGTAGTCACCGTCGATTCGAACGCCCGGGTATTTAAGCAAGCCGCTATCGCCTTGGGACCGGTGGCCCCCACTCCTTTTCGGGCCAGGGAAAGCGAGGCCGAACTGCGGGGGGCTCCCCTGACCCGAGAGGCCATCCAAGAAGCCGCGGGCTTGGCCGTCCGGGAGTGCCTTCCTCGGGACAGCCTGCTGCGTGGCTCCTGCAGTTACCGGCAGGAGATGATTCCGGTTTTTATCCGGAGATCCGTACAAAAGGCCTTGGAACAGGCCGGTTTTTCCGTTGACTGAGGGGCGAAGACGATGAAAAAAATAGATCTGGTGTTCCAATTGAACGGCCGGGAGGTCGCCGTTAAGGTGCCCCCGGAAACCCTGCTGGTGGATCTGCTCCGGGAGGTATTAGGCCTCAAGGGGACCAAGATCGGCTGCCGGGAAGGAGAATGCGGGGCCTGCACGGTGCTGCTGGACAATGACCCGGTGAATTCCTGCATTTTGCCGGCGCTGAAAGTCGGCGGAAGATCGGTAGTCACCATCGAAGGTCTCAGCGGCCAAGACGGATCGCTGGATCCCCTGCAGCAGGCGTTTATCGATCAGGGGGCGGTCCAGTGCGGTTTTTGCACCCCCGGTATGATTTTGAACGCCAAGGCCTTGTTGGACAGGAGTCCCCGGCCCGATGAAACGGAAATTAGAAAAGCCATCTCCGGGGTACTTTGCCGCTGCACCGGCTACCACAAGATCGTCCAGGCGATCCACACGGCGGCGGATGTCAGGAAATTAAGTGAGGAGTAAAGTATGGGCACCAAAAAAGAAGACCAACCGCAAGTCCGGGTTTTAACCAGGGAAGCGTTCGATTTTCAGAAACTGCTCCAAACTCCCAAAAAAGAGTTGGCCGTGGCCGGACGGTCGCTGCCCCGCACCGAGGCCCCTTTAAAAGTCACGGGGAAGCTGGCTTATGGTGGAGATTTTGACCAACGGGGTTTTCTGCATGGGAAGATACTGCGGAGTCCTCACCCCCACGCGTTGATCAAATCGATTAAGGTGGAGCGGGCGCAGCAGCTCCCGGGCGTGGCGGCGGTCCTGACCGCCGGGGACGTGCCCGGCCGAAACGGGTTTGGAGCCATCATTCCCGATCAGCCGGTGATCTGCGGGGATAAGGTCCGCTACGTGGGCGACGCAGTAGCCCTGGTGGCCGCTGAAAGCGAAAAGATCGCCCAAAAGGCCCTGGAGCTCATCGAAGTGGAATATGAACTCCTGCCGGGCGTTTTTGACCCCCGGGAGGCCTTGAAGAACAGATGCTCCCCGGATTCATGAGCGCGGCAACCTGCTTTCCTACAACAAGCTCCGGAAAGGAGATCTGGAGACAGGGTTCTCCGAAGCCGAGGTGGTCATTCAACGCACCTATCAGGTGCCTTTCCTGGAGCACGCCTACCTGGAACCGGATGTGACTATGGCCGTCCCCCAGGCGGACGGCACCATGCTGGTCGAAGGACCCATGCAGGCCCCCTTTACGACCCGCCGCAATGTGGCCGCTGTCCTGGGCGTGCCCGTCAACCGGGTCCGCGCCCGCCAGGCGCCCCTGGGCGGGGGTTTCGGAGGGAAAGAGGATTCTCCCATCGATATCGGCTGCCGGGCGGCGGTGCTGGCTCGGCATACCGGGCGGCCGGTGCGGCTGGCCCTGGAGCGGGAGGAAATCACCCTTCAGACCTGTAAACGCCACCCCATGATTATGGAAATCAAGCTCGGGGCCAAAAAAGATGGAACGCTGACGGCCTTTGAAGGGGTCATCTATGACGAACAGGGGGCTTATGCCAGTCTGGGGCCGGTGATTCCTCCGGCCGGAGGGTCCCACATCCATTCGATGATCATGATGCCCGGGCCTTATGAAATACCCCACGTAAAAGTAGATGCCTATCTGGCCTTTACCAATCATCCTTATGGCGGGGCCATGCGGGGGTTTGGCGCCCCCCAGGTCCATATTGCCCATGAACAGATCATTGATGAATTAGCCCTGGAATTGGGGCTGGACCCTTTAGAAGTCCGCCGCAAAAATGCCCTCAAACTAGGCTCCGCCACCGCCACCGGGCAGGTGCTGGACCAGAGCGTTGGCCTGCGGGAAACCCTGGAAGCCTGCGCCCGGTCCTTCGACTGGGAAAAACGCTCCCGGGAGGCCGGCTATATCGACGCCGACAAAACGAAGCGGCGGGGCGTAGGGGTCGGCATGGGCTGGTATCGAACCAGCATCGGCACCGCCGGCGACGGCTGCGGGGCCAATGTCTATGTGCATGAGGACGGATCGGTCCTGCTGTACAGCGGGATCACCGAAATGGGACAAGGGTCAGCTACTGTCCTGCCCCAGATCTGCGCCGAAGAATTGGGAATTTCCGTGGATCAGGTTCGGTTGGTGACACCGGACACGGATCTGGTCCCGGAATCCGGGCCGACGGTGGGCAGCCGCTCCACCACCTTGATGGGCAATGCCATTATTATGGCGGCCCGGCAGGTCAAAGAATCCATCCTCGAGGCGGCCTCCGAATTGTTGGGGATTCCGGCTCATGGGCTGGTGGCCAGAGAAGGCCGTATCTTTAATCGGGAGAATCCTGATCGGTCCATTTTGTTCCGGGAGGCTGCGGCCCGGGCCATGACCCGGGGCAAACGTCTAATCGGGCAAGGCTGGTGGGCGCCGCCCATGGCCACCCTGGATCCGGAAACCGGCCAGGGGAATCCTTATTTCGTCTATACCTATTCCACCCATATGGCCGAAGTGGTGGTCGACGTGGAGACGGGTGAGGTGGAAGTTACGGATTATGTGGCCGCCTTCGATATTGGCCAAGCCATCAACCCCCAGGCCGTGGAAGGCCAGATTGAGGGCGGCGTGGCCATGGGGCTGGGCTACGCCCTCATGGAAGAGATCGTCTTGAAGGAAGGCGTCATTCAGAACCTGAATCTACAGAATTACCTGATCCCCACTTCCCTGGACGTCCCGAAAATTACATCCCTTATCCTGGAGATGCCCAATCAACATGGCCCTTACGGGGCCAAGGGAATCGGAGAGATGCCCAACATCCCGGCCACGCCCGCCATTCTCAACGCCATTGCCAACGCCTGCGGCGGGCGGGTCCGTTCCCTGCCGGCCGACCCGGAAAAAGTCTTCTGGGCCATAAAGGATGCGGGAGGTCCCCCGGAAAAATAATCCATCGGTTAGATTTTTGTTTATTGCCATTTGAGATAATTAAAACAATTGTCTAAGGCATTAATCCCTTTTCTTTTTGTCCGGTGTCTTAAAAGTTACCCCCATTCTATCCCCACTTCCCCGGACCCGGCCAAGGGGTTTCTTTCCTGCCCGGTTCGGCTTGGTCCCACCAAAATAGAAAAGCCGGAAGGTGATCTCCCCAGCCCCTAAATTCCAAACCTCGGGTTCCTTTGCGGCTAGTGGTGCGACGATCCCCGGCTATACCACTTTTGTTAAGTAGCTTCCTGTAATCTTGCTTGCGACATTTTGTTCATTTTGAAAGATTTTAATCGAAAATCATTCTTCCACCCCCCCCAAACCCTTGCTCTTGATGGGGTAAAAATCCTTTTGATCCGCTATTTCTGGATTAAAGGAAGAAATATGCGCAAGATAGGCGGGATGGTGACCGGCGAGATCTTGATGAGGAAGGCGTCGGTCCTCCCGCGAAGCTGGTCTTGGATGGCGTTGGGAGTAGGGGTGGGGAAGTTGCCCCAGGTTTCACCGACGATGTAAATAAAACCCTGGGAATCAACGGTGATGCCGTTGAGAAATTCCACCCCGATTCCACCCAGGTAGGTGGCGAATATGGGCTGCAGGGTCAAGGGGTGGAACACGGCCAGGAAACCGTCATAAGCGTCGCCCCCCGAGTGAGCGGCCTGGATGGGATTGACGGTCGGCAGGTTGGTCGATTGCGTCCGGCCAATTATGTAAGCTGCACTATGGACATCGGTCGTTAATCCACTGATTGTTTCTTCGTTACTCCCTCCAAAGAAAACAGTGCGGCTTATATTCAAACTTTTATCTAGAAAATCCAGCCGGATATCCAATCCTCCACCGGCTTGAAGTTGGGGGCCTTGTCCAGGCGGTAGATTGGTTTGGTTCGGGGCTATATCGGAGCGGGCTTTCGAGAACCAATAAGGGGTAGGGAAAGGAAATAGTATAAAGCGGAGGGAAGAATCCGGGGAGGTAGAAATTAAAACAAAACTAGTAAGCGCCGCCATAGTGAATCCTGAAGCCGGGTTGTTGGGATCAGTTTTTAATAAGGTCACCAATATATCGGAGGAAGTCTCCGATTGGCCAAGGGCGGCCTTGGATTTTCCCAGCAAAAGGTCAGTCGAATTTGATACCGCTGCCAATAGGACCTTACTGTTACCCGGGTCGAGAACAACCGATTGGAAAAAATCGTCGCCATTTCCTCCTAAATATGTTGAAAACAGCAGACTCGAACCGGCCGCGTTGATGACCGACATGAATCCATCCCTGAAGCCCCCGCCATGAGTGGCCTGGATGGGATTGACGGTCGGGAAATCGTTGGCCGGGCCCCCCGATGCTGGGGAGATATTGCCCACCACATACAGATTTTTCCCCGCATCCAGGGCCAGATCGGCCGTCCCCTCCCGGTCGGCTCCCCCCAGATAGGTGGAATAAACGAGCTGGGACCCGTTCGGGCTCAGCTTGGCGAGGAAGGCGTCACAGTTGAGGCCATAGTCTCCCTGAATCGGATTGACCGTGGGGAAATTCGCAGAGCAGGTGGTACCTCCCACGTAGGCCGCACCGGTTTCGTCGACTTTAATGACGGTACCTTCGTCGTACCCGCTGCCTCCCAAATAGGTCGAATATATCAGTTGGCCGTTAGAGTCGAGTTTCGTTATAAAGGCGTTGCTGAACCCTTGCAGCGCATTCTGCGCCGGATTCAGGGTCGGAAAATCCGCCGATATGGTTGTTCCCACAATGTAGGCCGAGCCTTGATTGTCCACGGCCACACCCCGGGCGCCTTCGTTGGCCACGGTGCTGGTCAACGACCCGCCGAGGTAGGTGGCATAGACGATTTCCGGGTCTATCACCAGCGGCCGACTGCGATCGTAACCCCCCAGCGCGAAGGCCAAAATCTTGCGTCTGGTGGACTCCTCGCCGTCAGTTATTCTATATCGCCCGTCCACCTTCTGCCGCTTCCCGTTTATCTCCTGATAGACCCTGGGGGCCTGCTGGCGTATCGTTCCGAGGTCGGTGCTCATGACCAGATCACCCGACGGGTCAATGGCTACGTCCCGTGCGCCTTCGACGGAAAGAATTATCCGGTTGGGATCCGCGCCCGGCGCCACGATAAAGTCATACTCCAGGCGGCCCTCATAGTTTCCGTAGTAGACCAGATTGATCCCGGGATAAACCTCCTCGTATTTGACTTTGGCATAGCCGGAAACCTGGGTCCGCCAGTTCTGCCGGTTATCGCCGATGAGGTAATTGGTCACCCCCGGCAACCGCTCTATTCCAGTTACCTTGGAGTTCGGGTTCGCGCCCTCTATTTTTAAACGAATATAAAAGGATTCAAAGGTCGGCCCCACCGATGGACCGGCCGCCTTTCCCAATTCGGGGCCGGAATCCGGCCGATCCATTCTCCTGGAGATCTGCAATACCGTTTCGCCGGGAGTCAAGAAGGCGATTCCGTCGCGATCCCTCGCGGTGAATTGAACCTGCGGGTGGGTTTGTCCCTCGTTAATCTCAAATCGCAGTGGTGGGCGGGATAATTTGACATCCCTTGAATTTTCGATTGGCGAAGCCGAACCAGGGGTGGTCCACAACCCCAAGATGGTCCCCCAGATCAGAGGCAGAATTATAAACAGACTATTCGGGTCACGATATCTACGAGTATTCATAAAAACATTCCTCCGCAAGGACCTGTAAACTTAAGGCAAAGCATTTTGGGTTAGGGTTGAAGGACTTGCCCCCAAAATTGAAAATACTAATATTTTCGGAAGAATGGAATGGGGTAAAAATAGTATTCTTTTGATGCGGACCCCTTATTTTTTTGATGAGGTCAAGGTGGTTTACTGCGCCAAGAAGGATAACCGACATGATAAAAGAGGTCAATTTCGCTTTTGGCTCTTAAGAAGGATTTGTGGTATATGGTTGGTTATGTCCCGACCTTTGAAAATAGAATATCCGGGCGCCTGGTATCAAGTGACGAATCGCGGAAGACGACGGGAAGTTTCAAACAAGGCAATGAAAGTCGATTCAGTTCGCCCTGATGGTTCGTATCTGCCATGGGTAATATTTAGGGACAGCGCCCGTTTTTTAATTTTATAGCACATTTCGAATAAGCGTCAATCCAAAGTTGCTTAAGAGAAAAAAATGCAGCTATCCGAAGCCTTGGGAGCAATTTTGGATTGACGCATGAAGAACGGAACCGCTAGGGAAGGATCACAATAGATCTATGGGGTCTCAATAGGGAAGATTTCTAAAGGTACTGGTTAATAAGGCGGTGGGATAATTAGGCTCCTGCAGGACTTCGCCTCAAGGAAAATTCACCCTTAATTTTTTGGATCTGCAACCTCCTCGGGTTAGGCAATGTTTAGGGTTAGGTTGCGTGGAATTTTACCTCATAAAAATACAGTCTTTCCCTCTAAAAAATACGCTATTTACCCTATATTGATTTTAACTCTAATTATGTTAAACACGGAGTATAAAGGAATAAAATTAAACTTCCGTCCGACGGTCGAGGGCGGTCGATTTTCGAGGAGGCATAGGATCATGCGCGGCTCATTGGTTCGTCTGGTGCTTGTGTTTGGCTTAACGGCCTTGTGGCTGATGGCCTCGCCAGCCTCGCTTGTCCTGGCCGATGGTGTGGTCACCAATTGCAGCGACGACACCCAATTCGGCGACCTGCTGGCCGGCGGCGGGCCTGTTACCTTTAATTGCGGCACGAAGCTGATCAACCTGAGCAGTACCCAGATCATCCGCGCCGACACGACGATTGACGGCGGCGGACAGGTCACGCTTAGCGGGCTGAATGATCATCAATTATTTCTAGTAAGCCCTGGAGTTTCGCTGACGCTGCGCAATATCGTGTTGGAGAACGGTTCCAGCAGCGGGAATGGCGGGGCAATCTACAATGGTGACAATGGCGGTGACGGCGGTACGTTGACCCTGGAAAACAGCACCATCCGAGACAGCCAGGCTGCTTTTAGCGGTGGCGCGATAGTCAGCACCGGCCCGCTGACCATTACCAACAGCCTGTTGGCGGGCAACCGGGCGCTCAACGGTGGCGCGTTGTATCCGCGTTTTGCCTTGGCGCAAACGACGATTATAAATAGCGTGCTGCGAGATAACCACGCCACGGGCACGACCAACGGCTGGGGCGGGGCGATCCTGGCCTGGGATGGCGCCCCGGTGACGATTGAAGGCAGCGACCTCTCCAGCAACGATGCTCGACTTGGCGGCGGAATTTACAACTTCCTCAATTCGTCGGTCATTCTCAACGGAAGCACCCTTCGTGACAACACGGCCCTTGGCGGCGGCGGTGGTGTCTACAACGACAACGGCACGGTATCCCTGAGCAACGCCACCCTCAGCCGCAACATAGTAGGAGGTAACGGCGGTGGTGTCTGGAACAGTAACGGCACGACGGCTCTAACCAACGTTACTCTCAGCGGCAACAAGGCTCTAAGCGGACCCTTTGTAGTAGGTAACGGCGGTGGTGTCTGGAACAGTAACGGCACGGCGACCTTAACTAACGTCACTCTCAGCGGCAACGAGGCAGGTGACGGCGGTGGTTTCTACAACATCAACGGCACGGCGACCCTAACTAACGTCACCCTCAGCGGCAACTTGACAAGTGTTGGCGGCGGCGGTAACGGCGGTGGTGTCTGGAACGGTAACGGCACGACGACCCTAACCAACGTTACTCTCAGCGGCAACTCGGCCTCTCTCGGCGGCGGTATCTATCACAATAGTTCCATAAGTGGCCGGATCCTTACGCTTAAGAACTCTATCGTAGCCGACAGCCCTAAAGGTGGAAACTGTTTCCAAGTGTCTACCAGTGTGACTTCCATTACTTCCATTGGTTTCAACCTGTCCGGCGACGACTCTTGTCTTGGATTCTTGAACCAGGGTACCGACCTCAATAAAAACCCGCTGCTCGGTCCACTGACCAACAACGGAGGGCCCACCTTGACCCATCTGCCTCAGGCCGGAAGTCCCGCCATTGACCACGGGTCCGGCTGCCCACCCACCGACCAGCGCGGCGCCGCTCGGCCGGTGGGTCCGGCCTGCGACATCGGCGCGGTGGAGTATGGGGCGCTTTTTCCTTGGCTTTATCTGCCGTTAATCTCGAAATGATTAAGCCAAGTCAGTTAGATCTCCCCTTCCCCAAAAATATTCCTTTAAAGGGATACCGCCTGTTGTTCGAGGTTTAAGGGGTCAAAGCAACAGGGCCATTTTCAGTCAGAGTTCAAACGATAATCGTTGATTTCTGAAATGGTCTCGGTGGAAGAGTTGTAGGTGGAGTCCGTTCGGAGGTTCATGGAAGATGGGGGGATCCAGCATACAGGGACCTTTCCTTCTTGTCTCCTCGTTTTGCCTTCGGTCCCTGATCTCCGTCAAAAGAGAAGGCCATTCGGCTGAACGGCCTTCAGACTTCCAAAATTGGTCCAGGTTCCACTTTCGGCCTGGTGGTCTCAATGATGATTCAAGCTTGGGCCATTGATTCCAGAAATTTTAGTTCTTCCCCTTCCACTATCCGGTAGCAGTGTTCCTCGGTGGGAAATTTTCCCTCTTTCACCTCCCGCACGTATTCCTGCAGGGCGCGAAGAGTGACTTCGGCCACGTTGGTGCATTTTTTAACGAGTGGATTTTCCGGTTTGAAGCGGTCTACTCCGTGACTTCCACCCCGGCCAGCCGCTCAAAAAAGCGCACCAGTCCGGAATGGTCGTTGCCCTCCTCCCCCGCCACTTTGAGCGCCTGCATAATTTCCATCACCTGGCTGGTCAGCGGCAGCGGTGTTCCGATATCGTGACCGGTCAACAGGGCGTTGTTCAGGTCCTTGATATGCAAGGCCATCCGAAACCCGGGATCAAATTTACGGTCCAGCATCAGCGGCATTTTGGCATTCAGCACTTGGCTGCCGGCCAGTCCGCCTTTAATGGCCTCAAAAATCAACCGGGGGTTAACCCCGGCCTTTTTGCCGAGCACAAAGGCTTCGGAAACGGCCGCGATGTTGATGGCCACAATAATCTGGTTCACCAGCTTGGTGATATTCCCGGCGCCGATAGGGCCCACCAGGGTCCCCCCGTTGCCCAGCACCTCAAAGAGGGGTTTTACTTTCTCAAAAATTTCCGGTTTGCCCCCGACCATGATCGCCAGGGTCCCGGCGATCGCCCCGGGCTGGCCCCCCGAGACCGGGGCGTCCAGCATCTCCCCCCCCCGGGAGACCAGCGTTTTTTCGACCTGCTGCGCCACCAAAGGGGCGATGGAACTCATGTCCACCAGAATAAACCCCGGTGGCAGTTTCGCCTCCAGGATGCCGTTTTTACCCAGCACCACTTCTTCCACCTGGGGGGAATCCGGTAGCATGGTAATGACGATTTCCGATTTTTCCGCCACTTCCCGGGAGGAGACGGCCGCCTCGGCCCCGGCCTGCACCAATTCTTCCACGGGGCTCTGCCGGCGGTTGTGAACCACCAGGGAATAGCCGGCCTGCAAAAGATTGTGCGCCATCGGCCGGCCCATAATGCCTAAACCAATAAAACCAATTTTCATCATGCGCGCCCTCCTTCTTGATCAAAAGCTTGCGAAAAATCTATTTTGTTTCAATCTATTCAACTTCTTTCCGTTTGTCGAGCATTTTTCATTTTTTTACTTGCTTTTTACAAAATATATGATATATCCTAAATTCAACCAACGGAGAGGTCATCGTTAACTGGCCGCCGTCCAATCGAACTTTCCCCGACCGAAGAAACGAGGGTGCGCTTATGATCTTAGGGACGCCCATTCAAAAACAGTCTCTCCAGAAGATGGTCCTGGAGACCTTACGCCAGGCCATTCTGGAACGGGAAATCCAGCCCGGGGAACAGATCAACATCCGCAAAATCGCTGAAAAATTGGCCGTCAGCACCATGCCGGTCCGTGAAGCCCTGAGGGAGCTCGAGGCTGGAGGATTGATCACCTTTCAATCCAATAAACGCATTCTGGTCAATCGACTCTCCCGGACAGAGCTTCACGAAATCTACGCCCTTCGTCTCCCCTTGGAGGAAATCGCCCTGCTGAAATGCCTGGAACACCAGGATAAGGCGGGCCTCAAGCGCTTGGAGGAACTGCATCGGCAGATGGTCCGCAACGGGGTGCGGGGGGCGGAATGGTTTAACCTGAATCGGGCCTTTCATATGAAACTGAATGAAATGTCCGGATCGGCGCGCCTCTTCCAAATCCTGCAGGGTTTATGGAACAGCACCGGGCCTTATCTTCGCCTGTTTTCCGATAGTGAGCGTGCGGTGGATCACGCCAATAAGGAGCACGCTTTGATCCTGGAAAGCATCCGCCACAATGACCCGACCCTGGCCAAGAAATCCCTGAAGAGCCACTTAAAAAATGGCTTAAAGACTATCGAGGAGGCCTTGGAAGAGGAGTAAGCATATCTACTGAGAGGCCATCGTTTCCGGAGCATCCACCTCCTGCTGGAAAGCGTTTTCTTTTATTTACGGGGAATTAACGCCGACCCGGTAGGTTACCGGGGAAAGGAAGCTGAGTCATGTCCCGAATTATTGATTTAAGCCAGCCGATTGAAACCGGCCAGCCGGTCTATCCCGGGCTGGCCAAGACGTTGATCAACACCTGGAACACCTATGAAGAGACGGCCCGGGTGCAGGGGCAGGGGAAGATGGATCGCCTCTATACCACCTGCTCGGTTTTTTTCAGTGACCATTGCTCCACCCACATCGATGCCCTGGTTCATTTCGGACAGCGACCGCTAACCGCCGAAAAAATCCCCTTAGAGCTCTGCTATGCCCCTGGCGTGGCCCTGGATTTCTCTCATAAAGCGCCCGGGGAATACGTCCGCCCGGAAGATCTCCAAAAGGCGCTGCAAGCGGTTGGGGCCGTCATTCATCCCGGCGACGTAGTCCTGATGCACACCGGGGCCTCCCGCTTTTGGGGAGACCCCCGGTATTTTTCCCATATCGTCCCCATCCAGGCCGAGGCTGTCCGCTACTTATATGAACAGGGCGTCCGGGTTATCGGGGTGGACGCCATCACCATCGATATCGATCCCACGTACCCGGCCCATGTCCTGGCCAAAGAACTGGATTATTACCACATAGAAAACCTGACCCACATTGATCAGCTCGTTGGCCGGCGGTTTCAGTTTGCGGGGTTTCCCCTCAAGTTAGTGGGTGCCAGCGGTGCGCCCCTGCGGGCCGTGGCCATCTTGGAAGAGTAATCAACGGGGTTGACCGCCGGCGGGATTCCGCCGGGACTGACGGTCCCCCCGTAGACCAGCTAAAGGCACCGTTCCTTTTTATTAACCCTTAAGCAAGGAGGAGGATCATGTCCGAAGAAAAAATTCAAGGCAGCGGCATGGATCGAAGAACGTTCATCAAGACCACCGGCATCGTCACGGGCTCGGCGCTCCTGGGAGGATTTCATTTCGTTCGCCGGGCTCACGCCCAGGATAGCGGTCCGATCAAGTTGGGATTCCCTATTCCCCTGACCGGACCCTACGGGACCGAGGCCAAGGACCAACAGGCCGGGGCGGAGCTGGCCATCGCCCAGATCAATGCCAAGGGGGGGGTCCTGGGGCGCAAAGTGGAACTCCTGGTGCGCGACACCAAGCTGAAAGCCGATGAGGCGGCCCGACGGGCCAAGGAACTCATCGAGAGCGAAGGCGTTCACCTCATGTCCGGGGTACTGTCCGCCGCCAACCAGTTGGCGGTCAACGAGCAGTGCAAGCTGCACGGGATCCCCTATGTGTCCATCAGCCAGGCCAACGAGATCACCCAGCGGCCGGACAACAGCATTTACACCTATCACGAAGCCATGGATCCCCACATGACCACCCAGGCCGTCGGGGAATACGTGGCCAAGAAGTTTGGCAAAAATTGGTACTTCCTGACCTCGGATTACGCCTACGGCTGGCAGATGACCGACGGCTTCATCCGCCGGGGAAAAGAATTCGGGGCCAAATCGGTCGGGGAAACCAAGCACCCCCTGGGCACCAGCGACTACTCCTCCTACATGCCCCGTATCCTCTCCGCCAAACCGGACGTCCTGTTCCTGGACAACTTCGGCAAGGATCAAATCAATTCGGCCAAGCAGGCGACGGCCTTCGGCCTCAAGAAAAAAATGCAGATCGTCTGCCCCATCCTGCTCATGTCTTCCCGGCTGGGCGGCGGCGAGGAGGCCTTTGACGGGGTCATCGGCGGCGCCTCCTTCTATTGGGAAATGAACCACCCCACGGCCAAGGAATTCGTGGCCGCTTTTAAAAAAGTCAACAACCGGCCGCCCATCGACTATGCCGGCTATGCCTACAGCGGGGTGAAAGAAGTCCTTTTAGGGGTGAATCGGGCCGGCAGTCTGGATCCGGCTAAATTGGCCGAAGCCATCGAGGGGCGGACCTACGACAATTACAAAGGCCAGCAGTGGTGGCGGCCCTGCGACCATCAATCGCAGCAGGATGTGTTTATCATCAAGTCCAAAAAGGCCAAGGCCGAGTACGATGTGTTTCAGATCATCGAAACCGTGTCGGGGAAAAACGAGCGTCTGCTGCGAACCTGTATCGAGGTGGGTCAAAATCCGAACAAGCCTATCCGCAGCGGCTTGATCGAAAAAAAGTAATTTAACCGGACGATCCCGCGCCCCGACCGGGGCGCGGGAAACAACATGAGGATTCGCGTCGATGGAGTGGACCGCTATTGTCATGCAGCTTTTTACCGGCCTTTCCCTGGGGATGCTTTATGTACTCCTGGCGTTGGGGCTCTCGATTATTTTCGGGCTTCTGACAGTAGTAAATTTTGCCCATGGGGCCATGTACATGTGGGGCGCCTATGCCGGAGTGGCGACGATAGCCCTGACCGGCAATTTCTGGCTGGCCCTGATCGTGGCCCCGCTGGTCATCGGCGGATACGGTCTCTTAGTGGAACGGACCCTGATCCGTCCCCTCTACGGCCGGGACATTAACTATCCCCTGCTGTTGACCTTCGGTCTCCAATTCATCATGATTGAAATCATCCGGATTTTCTGGGGGACTTCGGATTATCCCTTCCAGGCTCCGGAGGCCTTAAGCCAGCCCATTGAAATTCTCGGCATCTTCTATTTCCCGGCCTATCGGGTATTTGTCATCGCCATCACCATCGTCATTTGTCTCGTCCTCTGGTACTTCCTGGAAAAGACCAACTTGGGTTTGATCATCAAAGCCGGAACACGGGACCCGCTGATGGTCAAGGCCCTGGGTATCGACATGGGCCGCATCTGGTGGCTGGTCTTCGGCATCGGCTCCGCCCTGGCCGGTCTCGCCGGAATCCTGGCGGCGCCGATCCGTAGTGTGTTCCCGGAAATGGGACTGGCGATGCTGGTGGAATGCTTCGTGGTGGTGGTGGTGGGAGGCATGGGCAGTCTCAAGGGAGCGATTCTCTCCGGGATCATTATGGGAGAGGCCATTGCCATAACCACCCTCTTTTATCCCCAGATGGCGGATATTGTTATTTTCCTGGTCATGGCCGTGGTGCTGTTGATCCGCCCCAGCGGCCTGTTTGGCAGGGCCGGTCTTCTGGAGTAATCCGGAGAGCAGCGCTCCGTTAACCGATTAACCGATTTTCCCGGCGGAAAAAAATGGAAGAACAGGTGCAGAAACAAGGCGCGTGGCCGAGAGTGGTGGGGATTTTCTCCAACCATCCTCTGGTCTTCATCATCCTTTTCTTTTTTATCATTCCCTTTATCGTGCCCTATAAGGCCCTGGCTACGGAGATCATTATCTGGGGACTATTCGCGCTCGGTTTCAACGTCTGCCTGGGGTACACGGGAATGCTGTCCTTCGGCCATGCCGCCTATTTCGGGGTCGGGTCTTATGCCACCGGGATCGTACTCATTCGACTCTGGCCGAATATCTGGTTTGGAATTTTCAGCGGAATGGTCATGGGGGCGTTCACCGCCTTTGTCCTGGGTTATCTTTGCATCAAGCGCCGGGGCATTTATTTCGCCATGCTGACCCTGGCCTTCGCCCAGTTGATCTATTTTCTGGCCTTCCAGTGGGTGGATCTGACCGGAGGCGACAACGGGTTGCGCAACCTCCCGGCGGCTCCCCTGACCCTCTTCGGCTACGATCTGAATATTTATGAACCCATCCGTTTTTACTTCTTTGTGCTCTTCTTTGTCATCCTTTCACTGCTGGCCCTGAACCGCATCCTGGAGTCCCCTTTTGGACAAGTGTTGCAGGCCGTCCGGGAAAATGAGCCCCGGGCCAAAAGCTGCGGCTATGAAACCACCAATGTCCGCTGGCTGGCTTTTGTGATTTCCGGGGCCATCTCCGGGTTGGCCGGCGGACTCCACGCCGTTTACCTGCATTTTGTCGGCATTGACGCGCTCTACTGGACCACCTCCGGCCAGGTGGTCATGATGACGCTGCTGGGAGGCATGGGGAGCTTTATCGGGCCCTTTATCGGGGCCGGGATTTTTCTTTACCTGGAAGATATGTTGAGCGCCCTGACCTCCAACTGGATGATCTTTTTGGGGGTCATCTTCGTCCTCTGCGTCTTGTTTTTCCCCGCCGGGGTCTGGGGTACCGTCAAGAACCTTTCCACTCGTAAAAAGGACTAAGGGAGGGCCGGGGTTCCATGGAAGCCTTGCTAAAGACCATCAACCTGACCAAGAATTTCGGCGGCCTGGCGGCGGTGAACGACGTCAGTTTTTCTATCCGGAAAGGTGACCTGCAGACGATCATCGGTCCGAACGGGGCCGGCAAGAGTACCTTTTTCAAGTTGATTACCGGGGAAATCAAACCTTCCAGCGGGCAGGTGATTTTTATCGACCAGGACATTACCGCCCTGTCCCAGACCAAGATTTCCCACCTGGGGATTGCCGTGGCCTATCAGATCACCAATATTTTCCCCATGTTGACGGTGCTGGAAAATGTGCGGGTAGCCGCCCAGTCACGAAAAACGACCTTCAACCTCTGGTCCAAGGCCCTGGCCCATAAGGAGTTGGTCGAGGAAAGCCTGGCCATCCTGGAGTTGATCGGCCTGGCCGATTTCCAGGCGGAGACGACCGCCAACCTTTCCCACGGCGACCGGAAACGGCTGGAAATCGGCATCGCGCTGGCCACCAAACCCAAACTGCTGTTGCTGGATGAACCGACCGCCGGCCTCTCCCCTCATGAAACCCGGCAGACCATCGAACTGATTAAAAAGATAGCCGCCGGCCTGACGATCGTCCTGGTGGAACACAAGATGAAGGTGGTCATGGAGGTTTCCAATACGATCACTGTCCTGCATTACGGAAAACTTCTCGCCCAGGGAACCCCGGATGATATCCGCAACAACGAAGAGGTACGCCGGGTTTATCTAGGAGGCATCAAATGCTGAAACCGGGGGGCTTCTGTGACGGACTCGCAAAAGACCGCCCCGCCGAAGGCGGGGTTAAGCGCCGGGCTGGGGCAGGGGATAAAACCATTTCAATTCACTTCAAATGGCGGGGGAGTCCTGCCTAAGGCGGGATCCGCTCGCCGAGCAGAAAGTCGCTTTTCGACTTTTTGCGAGGTTATCTTATGTTGCTGACGCTGAATGCCATAGACACCTACTACGGTCTGAGCCACGTCCTCCAAGGGGTATCGCTAGAGGTCAACAGCCGGGAAATCGTCACCCTGGTAGGCCGGAACGGGGCGGGCAAAACCACTACCCTGAAAAGCATTTTGGGCATTACCCCGGTTAAGTCCGGACAGGTGCTGTTCCACGATGAGGACATCAGCGCTTTGCCCACCCACCGCATCATTCAAAAGGGCATTGCCTACGTTCCGGAGGAGCGCCGCATCATCCCCGGTTTGACGGTCCGGGAAAATCTGAAACTGGCCCTGCTCAAAAGTAAAAACCTCAACCGGGAGGAGGAGATGATCGACCGGGTGGCCCACTATTTCCCCGTACTGAAGGACCGCTTGAAGCAGGAGGGGACCAGTCTGAGCGGCGGGGAACAGCAGATGCTGGCCATCGGCCGGGCGTTGATTACCGATCCGGAAATCATGCTGATCGATGAACCCACCGAAGGCCTGATGCCCCTGCTGGTGGAAACGATCGCCGAGATTATCCAGACCATCCACCGCAGCGGCGTGACCGTGCTGCTGGTGGAGCAGAATATGGAAATGGCGCTGAGCATCTCCCATCGGGCCTATGTCATCGACGAAGGCCGGATTCAAACCTCGGGGGATGCCCAGGCTATTCTGAACGACGAAGAGATCGCCTGCCAATACCTGGCGGTTTAGAACGTGCTGGGAGTACGCGCGAAATCCTCGACCCCGGGGCAATAGGACGACGCGACTCGGGAACCGCAGGTCTGGCGGCCCGGGTTTTTTAAGGAAGAATTAGGAGAAATATCATATATGTGATCTTTTATAAAGGAGGTGGTCGTACACTTTGATCCGGCAGGAATTTTTTTAGCGGCAGATTGTTTTATCCACAGCGGTCTGAATGTAATCCTAGTCTAAAAAAGGAGGAAAAACGATGGGTATTGATGCGGTTCACACCAAATATTCTACCTGGGACGGCGCGGCCAAGATGAGGGAATTCGCCGAAAAATTCAAACCGGCGAATACCCCCATGAAGTTTGAGTATCCGATGATTCCCGATTACAAAGCCTACCGGGGTGGCGGCACTCAGGCGGTGGATTTTGATAGTCGGATCGACTATGACCGGATGAGGAAATACCGCGTCGAGCGGACCCGGGAGGCCCTGAAGGCCTACAAGGTTGGGGCGATTTTATCGATTCAGGAATGGAATACCCGGTACATCACCGGCACCTGGACCCCGGCGTGGACTACCCCGTCTTCGGGACTGCGTTATTGTATGATGCCCGTCACCGCCAAGATGCCGATCCTCTACGAACAGGGGGAGATCGGCTATCACACCCGCCAGATGGCCCCCTGGCTGGATAAGGTCAAAGTGGCCATCACCGGCGGCGGCTGGAGCAGCGTCATTATGGGTCGATCGGCCCACCAGGCCCAGAGAGACAAGCTGGTCACTCAGATCATCGACGACCTGAAGGAATACGGGCTGGCCAAGGAAACCCTGGCCATGGATGTTTGGGATCCCGGTCTGATCGAAGGGTTTCAGGCCAAAGGGATTAACGTCGTTCCGGCCACCGAGTTGATGTTTGATGCCCGGAGCATCAAGAACCCGGACGAGGTGGAGTGCCTGCGGATTTGCGCGGCCATCGGCGACTCCCAGATGCAAACCGTCAAGGATATGCTCAAGCCCGGGGTGAAAGAAAACGAGATCATGGGATCCATGCACAAGAAGGCCTATGACCTGGGTGGAGAGGTCTATTCCGGCATGCTGGTAACCTCGGGTCCCTTCAGTTGGCCCAATTCCCGGTACATGACCGACCGGATTATCCGGCCCCGCGATATCGTTTACGTGGATGTCTATAACACCACCTATAATGGGTACCATATCTGTTACTACCGCACCTTCGCCGTCGGCAAGCCTCCCCAGCAACTGGTGGATGCCTACAACCTGGCCCTCGATTGGCTGTATC